>JAUBST010000022.1:47200-121553 GCA_036702215.1 Microcoleus sp. F6_B6 | reverse complement strand
GCGGTTTGATTTCGCCTTTGAAGGTTCGTATCTGGACTCTTCAAGAATCCCCCTGATTCATCAGTGGGGAGTATCAATCACGGATTGAAGCGTCGAACCATTTACTCTGCCGGCATTGCGAGTTTAATCCTGAGTGTTTCGCTCTCTCTCGCTCCTGTAGCGCTGGCAAAATACACTCCTCCTCAAAACCCTTCTAAACCCAAAGACACGGGGACGAATACCACTCGCGGCGGCAGTTGCGAAGGTAATTCAGCGGCGGTATTGACTGCCTTGGTGCCGTTTAGTCATCTGGGACAGACGATTTCCGGGCATCCCACCTTTACCTGGTTTGTACCCGATCGCACTTCTCGTCCGCTGCAATTGAGGCTGTTTGCTCGATCGGGACAACTGCTTTACAGAACCGAGATGCAGAGTCAGCCGGGGATTATGTCGGTTGCTTTGCCTTCAAATCTGCCCCAACTGTCGATCGGGCAATCCTATCAGTGGCAAGTAGTGTTGGTGTGCGATCGCAATGTTCCTTCGAGGAATGTGGTGGCGGCGGCAGAAATCCAAGTAGTTGAGGCTGTGGCGTCGTTGCAGGCTCAACTTGCAGCCGCGCAAACTCCCCAACAGCGGATCGACTTGTATGCCCGGGCCGGGCTGTGGTATGACGCGATCGCCGAAGCGCGCAAAGCCTCTGAGACTTCTCAAAACCAAGCACCCGTGCTGGAATTGTTAGATGCTCTCGCGGGTTCGGAGGCGCAACCTTTGAAAGAGTGGAGCGATCGATTGAAGCAGATTAGAGCGATCGAACAACAGCGCCAACTTCCTCAACCGAAATCCTAAAATTATATGAAATCTTTATCGTTAAAACTGCTTAAATCCAGCGATCGAAAAGTGCGATCGGGCTTCCTTTTTCCCCTCGCTTTTTGCGTTTTGTCTGTTGCTTTTTACATTCCCGTACACTCCCCACTTCCGGTTAGTGCTCAAGCTACTGATGCTAGTGAAGCAGAGGGCGATCGGCTATTCCAGCAGGGGTTTCAACAGTATCTGAATGGCCAATTTCCAGCAGCGCTGAATTCCTTGCAACAGGCACTGCAAATTTATCGCGCCCTCAAATCTCGCCAAAGGGAGGCTTTGGTACTGGGCGTTTTGGGAGACGCTTACCTCAATCTGGAAAACTATACTAAAGCCATTGAGTATACACAGCAGTGGTTAGCGATCGCACAGGAAATTAAAAACCGCGAAAATGAAGGTGTAGCATTGCTCAATTTGGGAATAGCTTACCGCTATTTAGGCAACTATGCCAAAGCCATTGAATATGGGCAGCAGAGTTTAGCCATCGCCCGTGAAATTAAAAACCGCCAAGGGGAAGGTTCAGCACTGGGCAATTTGGGAATCACTTACCGCTATTTAGGCAACTATGCCAAAGCCATTGAGTATTCACAGCTCAGTTTAGCCATCGCTCGCGAAACTAACGACTACGACACGTTGAATGATGCACTGGGCAATTTGGGAATCACTTACCGCTCTTTAGGCAACTATGCCAAAGCCATTGAGTATGCACAGCTCAGTTTAACGATCGCTCGCTTAGCCATTGCCCACAAAATTCTTAACGCTCGCGGACGGGAGGGTGATGCACTGGGCAATTTGGGAGCCGCTTACTACGATCTGGGCAACTATGCCAAAGCTATTGAGTATATGCAGCAGAGTTTAGCCATCACCCGCGAAATTAAAAACCGCGACAAGGAAGGTAGAACACTGGGCAATTTGGGAGGTGCTTACAACTCTCTAGGTGACTATGCTAAAGCCATTGAGTATTTACAGCAGAGTTTAGCCATCGCCCGCGAAATTAAAAACCCCCACGGGGAAAGTAATGCGCTGGGTCATTTGGGAGTAGCTTACGCCTCTCTGGGCGACTATGCTACAGCCATTGAGTATTTACAGCAGAGTTTAGCCATTGCCCGCGAAATTCAAGACCCCCTTGGCGAGGGTAATGCACTGGGGAATTTGGGGGTTGCTTACTTCTATTTGGGCAACTTGGCCAAAGCGATTGAGTATGACCAGCAGAGGTTAGCCATCGCCCGCGAAATTAAAAACCCCAAAGAGGAGGGTAGTGCGCTCAACAACCTCGGATCGTCCCTCTTGAAAGCTGGCAATCCAGCAGAAGCCGAGAAAATACTCCTCAATGGGATTCAAGTTTGGGAATCGATGCGACAAATGCTCGGTTCCAACGACGCCAATAAAGTCTCCATCTTTGAAGAACAAGCTCGCACCTATAGCCTTCTACAAGAAGTCCGGGTGGCTCAAAATAACCCGATCGCCGCCTTAGAAATTGCCGAACGGGGACGCGCTCGTGCCTTTGTCGATCTCCTGAGTGAACGCTTATCGTCAGGTTCTACCAATCCGGTCATTACCGCAGCTCCCAACGGCGAGCAAATTCGCCAAATCGCCAAAGCACAGAACGCTACTTTGGTGCAGTATTCCATCATCTACGACAACTTCCAGATTCAGGGCAAACAAGTAGGCCGTGAATCCGCCCTCTACATTTGGGTGATTCAACCCACGGGCGAAATCGCGTTCCGCGAAGTAGACCTCAAACCCCTCTGGCAACAGCACAACGCCTCTCTAGCCGATCTAATTATTGGCAATCAGGAGTTTCTTGCCGTTCGCAGTCGCAGCAGTACGGGTTTTGTTCAACCCCAACCCAACTTACCGACGCTGCATCAACTGCTGATTGACCCAATTGAAACGCTTTTGCCAAAAGACCCCAATGCCCATGTCGTTTTTATTCCCCAAGACTCCCTGTTCCAGGTACCTTTCGGGGCCCTTGCCGATGCCAGCGGCACTTACTTAATCGAAAAACACACGATTCTCACCGCCCCCTCGATTCAAGTATTGGATTTGACTCGACAGCAACGGCAAAAGTTAGCACAGAAGCCAGCTAACACCGGTAGCGCTCTAGTCTTGGGCAATCCCACCATGCCTAGTGTGTCTCCCTATCTCGGAGTTCCCAAACAGCAATTGTCTGCTCTACCTGGGGCCGAAGCCGAAGCGATCGCGATCGCGCCTCTGCTCAACACCCAAGCGATCACGGGCGCACAAGGGACAAAAGCCCAGATCGTCCAAAAAATGCCTCAAGCATCGATCATTCACCTGGCAACGCATGGATTGCTCGATGATGTGCGCGGATTGGGAAGTGCGATCGCCCTGGCTCCCTCTGGCAGCGATGACGGCTTATTGACCGCAGAAGAGATTTTTGACATGAAACTGCAAGCCAGTTTAGTCGTTTTGAGTGCTTGCAACACTGGAGAAGGCCGAATTACCGGGGATGGGGTGATTGGTTTGTCGCGCGCTTTGATTTCGGCAGGAGTGCCGAGTGTGATTGTTTCTTTATGGGCGGTTCCCGATGCGCCGACAGCCGAATTAATGCAGTCTTTTTATCAAAATCTTCAGAAAAATCCGAATAAAGCACAGGCATTGCGGCAGGCAATGTTAACCACGATGAAAACTCATCCCCAGCCGCGAAATTGGGCGGCATTTACTTTAATTGGGGAGGCAGAGTAAGGACGATCGCGACAAGCAGATTACAGAGTACGATCGGGGATACTGCTCTTACCGCGAAACGGGCGGCTGCAAAACTTCAGCCTCCTTTGCTATTTCCATTTCCTCCAAAACCGGCTCTAAAACCGGAGAAGGAATCGGCACTTCTTCAACTACCTGATGCTTTTCCATAGTCAAGCGAGACTGCGACGAACCAGACAATCTTTTTAACAATTTCGGTGTCGGATCGTACAGCAAATAAATAATTCGATCGCCTGCTTGCCAAATCTGAGTCGCCGAGACTACTTGCAAGTACCCCTGCCTTTCCAGCAGCAGCGGCGCTAACTCCCCAGCTTTAACCAAAGCTTGCAAGTGAGCAATCTGAAACTGCAATCCCTCACTTTTTAACTCTGTTTCCCCCAATTTCACTTCGCCGTCGCTCAAATATTCGTTCCAATCCTTCAGCGACAAATCGGAGACAAAAGCTTGATTGATTTTAGTCTGATTTGCAGGCGTATTTGCTTGCGGATCTTTGGGGAATATTGCCAAAACCCTCGGCGGTAGAAACTCTTCTGCCGCTCGCTGAGCTAACACTAAGTTTACCTCGCCGTTGTTAGTCATTGCCAGAAAAGTTCCCATCGATTCCAGTCCGGCTTCTTCTAACACGCTGTGGTCGAGAGCACTGCTCAAAAATACCCGCAAACCTTCTCGTTCTGCTTGCGCGCAAGCTTCCGGGTCAGTGTCGATAATTGCCACAGATTCTCCGCGTTCTTGAAACAAGCGAGCAATTAATCTGCTCAAAGGATTTGACCCTACAATTGCTGCACCGGTTACAGATTTTGAGGTGATGCCCAAAAGTTGAGCCATCCATCCGGCCGTTAATCCCTGGACGAAAACTGTCATAATAATTGTTAGGAAAACTAAGGCTTTAATCGAGTCGCCGCCGTTGATTCCCCGCTGGGTGAGCAAAATTGCAAATAAAGATGCGATCGACGCTGAGACAATTCCCCTGGGCGCTACCCAACAAACAAATAATTTCTGCCGCCAATTCAGTCCGCTGTTCCAAGTACACAACCAAACATTTATCGGCCGGACTATCCACATTAAAGCTAAAACTGTAAACAAACTTCCCCAACCGAGGGCGACCACACTAGCGAGGGATAAATCGGCCGCCAGCAGCACGAACAGCACGGAAATAGCCAGGACTGTCAGTTGACCTTTGAACCTCCTCAGCAGCCTTTCTTCCGGGACAGCAGCGGCTCTGAGGACAATGCCGGATACCACAGTTGCCATCAGTCCCGATTCGCTGCGGATTTCTTCTGCTAAGCCGAAAAATCCCCACAAACTGGCTAAAACTACTAAGTTTTTGAGGTCTTCTGAGAGAAATTGCGATCGCTTGAGAATGAATCCCAGCAGCCCACCTCCTGCAACTCCGACGACTGCGCCAACGAAGAGCCGCACGATTAAATCTCGGAAAAACACTAGCAAATCAGGATTGCCGTTTAAAATAATATTCAGCACCAATACCGCCAGAATTGCTCCGACAGGATCGATTAAAACGCCTTCTGCTTCTAGCAAGGCGGCAACTTTTTTGTCAACGGATACTTGTTTGAGCAAAGGGCCGATTACCGTCGGGCCGGTGACGACTACTAGAGAAGCATACAGAAATGCGATCGGCCAGGGAAATTCTCCCAACCAGTGTGCGGCCATTCCGCCACCAATGAGCGTAATTAAAGTGCCTACGGTAACTAAATTGCGGATGCTGCCGGAAAGTTTGCCCAAATCTCGCAATTCTAAATTCAAGCCGCCTTCAAACAAAATTAAAGCTACGCACAGCGATACCATAACTTCCAAACCGCTGCCCAACAGATTGGGGTGCAGCACTCCCAAGCCGTCAGGGCCGGCTAAAATGCCGAACAGCAGCAAAAAGACGATCGCCGGAACTTTCAGATAAGCGGCGATAACTTGAGCGCTGATGCCACAGATGACGGTCATGACCATCAACAGGGTGATGTTAAAGGGGATTTCCATAGATATAATTATTACAGGCTGCCCGCTTAGTTTTAAATTTTCGATCGCGGGTAATTGGAGTGCAGGCGCTATTTTCGGCGCAGCTTACAAACTCGGCACGGCCCTAGATTTTTCCCAATAAGATTAAAAAACATTGATAGTCGCTACAACTTTATCAGATAATTCTCTTGGCGTCAAAGATGGGAGCAAGCTGTAGCTAAGCCAGAGATTGTCTGTTATGTTCGAGAGTCCGAGGGGGATGCGGGCACAGAGTCCGAGGATTTGACGAATTTTGATGGCCAGTCAATCTCCAGTCTCAAATAGCAAGTTTTGCCAGCTTTTCCATTATGGAGCCTTTGAACCCCAGATTCATCGGTGGAGTTAATCTCCTATCAAAAAGCTCACCTCTCAAATCGATCGCCCTCAGACTCATCTTTAGATGGAGCATCTCATATCAATTCCGGTTGCACCGTCCGTCATTGTTGACTGTTGGCTGTTGGCTGTTGGCTGTTGCCTGTTGACTAATGACTAATGACTAATGACTGTTAACGGGCGGGTCGAAAAACTGACGGGGTAGTTTAGTATTGACTGTTGATTCGATTTTACAATTCCTCAGCTAGCGGAGTTGATATCACTTTTTCAGCCAACAAGCTAGAAATTGGAGGCAGGAGACAGAAGGAAAGAGGATGAAGGAAGGAGCCAGAAAAAGTATTTTTACAAATATGAGAGCCTCCTATTTAAAGTAGATTTCCCTCTCAAATCAATCTCAAATCGCCAGATTCATCTTTAGAGTAAATCTATAATCTATAATTTTAAATCTATAATTTTAAATCTATAATCTATAATCGACTGGCATTCTGCCACTTGCGAAAAAACTCCGAGAGAATAGCCGGCGAAATTCGCCCTTCCAGCCAATCTAAAGCCTGGTTTTGCTGGGGTGCGGCCCGATAAAATTTGCACGCATCTATCAGCCGAATCGGAGAATTAGTGACAGTAGATTGAGAGCGCCATTTTTGTGCAAACTCGGCGATAATAGCCGGAGGAATTTGTTTTTGCAGCCAATCTAAAGCTTGGTCTTGTTGTGCCAAACCGCGATAAAATTTGCCCACATCTATCAATCGCAAATTACTGTCTTGAGGTAAGGCAGTTGCCCGCCATTTTTGAGCAAATTCTCCTAAAACAGAGGGAGGAACCTGACTTTGCAGCCAAATTAAGGCAGTATCTTGGCTAGCCTTAGCTTGATAAGACGAGAATACCTGAGTTAGCCGCACGTCTGATATGGGAGTGGGAGTGGGAGTGGGAGTGGGGGCGGGTGTCGGCGCTGGAGGGGGGACAACTACTTTGGGAGATTTTCGCATCAAAGCGGCCCAGGTTTTGAGGCTGGCAATGCCGTCTGCATTGAGACCTTGAGATTTCTGAAACGAGATGAGCGCCGCTGTGGTGGTGGCTCCAAATTTACCGTCCATCGCGCCTTGATAGAAACCTTTAATTCTTAATTCCCTCTGGATGTCCGCAACTTTATAACTTTGGGCGCCTTCTCGGACGCTTTCAAAAATATTGGTGTCTACATTGCCCGAGACGCCGGACACGCTGCCGGTGTCGCTGTACTGCCAAAAAGTCCAAGTTTTCCAGCCACCGGGCACCCAAGGTTTCTCAGCAGTGGTATAGTGAGCAATCCACAGCGGGTAATCGGCAAACCGTTTTGTCCCTAGGTTGTTCCAGAAAGCAGGGTAAGTGTAGATAATCGGCCGCATCAAGGTGGCTTTTTCGACTGCTTCTAACCAAATTGCGGCTCGATCGCACAATTCATCCACACTCAAACCGCCCGTAGTTTCCACATCCAAGACGGCCGGCAAATCCCCCGCTTCGAGTTTTACAGTTTTCAAGAACAAATCTATTTGTCCTTGAACGCTGCTGGCAGGTTGAAAAAAGTGGTAAGCACCGCGTTGAATCCCCGCCGCTTTCATTGCCGCCCAATTGCGGGCGAAAGTTTGGGCAACGAACGTTGCACCCTCGGTCGATTTGACAAAACTGAAGGCAATACCATCCCGGGCAACTGCTTGCCAATTGACATTGGGCTGGTAGTCGGAAACATCTATACCGCGAATACTCATATTATGGAGAGTTGAGAAAAGCTGGTTTGGTCTGAAGCAGCGACTCGATTAAGGGTACATTAAATTGTAATGCTAAGTCGCTAATTGTTTTTTTTGCAGGGGAGATTGTGCGAATGAACTTCGATCGAATAGAGCCCGGCCCAGGTCAAGAGTCTGTTTGGGATTACCCGCGTCCCCCTCGCCTTGAGGAATCGACCAAACACGTACAGATAATTTTTAATGGAGTGACGATCGCCGACACGCGCCGTCCTCAGCGGGTATTGGAAACCAGTCACCCTCCTGCCTACTATATCTGCCCCGATGACATCAAAATGGAATATTTGCACAAAACTTTACGAGGCTCTTGGTGCGAGTGGAAGGGACAAGCGGGTTATTACACTGTGACGGTAGAGTCGAAAGAAGCAGTAAATGCTGCTTGGTTTTATCCCAATCCCAATCAGGTTTTTGCAGCTATTAAAGATTATGTGGCTTTTTATCCGAGCAAGATGGATGCCTGTTATGTGGACGGGGAATTAGTGCAATCTCAACCAGGGGATTTTTACGGTGGCTGGATTACCAAAGATATTGTCGGCCCGTTTAAGGGAGGGCCGGGAACTTGGGGCTGGTGAGGGAATGTTCAGTGGTGAGTTTTGAGTTGAGAACAGCGGCAGAGACTATGTTTTTTTACGCAAAACCTCGTTACAGCCTCGACCCCGGTTTAAAAACCTGGTTTTTTGAGTTTTTGTGCGCCGCGAATGAGTTGAGCAATGGCTCCGAAATCTGTTTTTTTGGCGCCGTAAAAAGCCCGCATTAAAAAAGCGAGTAAAAAATCGAGAATAATTCAAGAAATCTGTAATTTAGTGAGTACGAATCAATGCAATGCACCTACGGCAAAAAACGCAGCAGCTTCTTCCATTATAAAACAATGTGTAGTAAGCAATATAGCCTTTCTCAAAAAGATGAGGTATGATTGACTGATTACATAACCACTTAAACGTATAGGGCCCTTTCGGTCCAACTACGTCCGCGAATATGAGAGCTCGAACGGCTATACAACCAATGGTAACAAATAAATACTAATATAAGTTAATAGTTGACACTAGCCTCGTTGCTGCTTTATTATTTATACGGATCTGCGCTGTGTCTGTGGAATTTATTGAGCCGTCTAACTCGCCAGAAAACTCACCCAAAAATTTATCTTTAGAGTCTACTCTTAAGGATCTGGCTCTCTTCAATTTTCAGGTTGACTCCTCATATCTCGCCAAAGAAGTAGCTCGGTTTTTTCAAGCTCACCCGCTGCTTCCGGGAGTTATCTTGACCGTAAATGGCGAATTTTTAGGGATGATATCGCGTCGGCGATTTATGGAACGCATGAGCCGCCCTTACGGAGTAGATATATTTGCTTGCCGACCGATTATAGCCTTGTATCAAATAGCTCAAACCGATATTTTGATTTTACCAGGAGTAGCCTTAATTGTCCTGGCAGCTCAGCGAGCCGTGCAGCGACCGCCTGAACTGCTTTACGAACCAATTGTCGTGCAGTTAGAGCCTCAAGTTTACCGATTGTTAGACGTGCATCAACTGTGGGTAGCTTTATCCCAAATTCACCAACAAGCTACTTGGTTCATGAGCGAACTTTATTACAACTTAGCGCTGACGAAATGCGAGCTAGAAGCAGCTAATTCTCAATTAAAAGCAGCTAATTCGGAATTGTATCGCCTTGCCAATTTAGATGGCTTAACTCAGGTTGCCAACCGCCACTGTTTTAACGAATACTTAGAGAAAAAATGGCAAGAATTGGGAGAAGCAGCAGAAATATCTTTAATTTTATGCGATGTTGACTTTTTTAAGAAATACAACGATACTTACGGACATCAGGCAGGAGATGCTTGCTTGCAGCAGGTAGCCCGAGCTATTTTGGCAGCGGTAAATTACTCAACAGGCGAAGTTTCGGGCGAGACTCTGGTAGCCCGTTACGGAGGCGAAGAATTTGCAGTGATTTTGCCTCGGACTTCGCCTGAAATAGCTGTCTGGATTGCAGAGAAAATTCGAGTGTGGATCAAAGAACTAAAAATCGAACACGTTAATTCGGAGGTGTGTTCTCTCGTGACGCTGAGTTTGGGAGTAGCGAGTACGGTTCCTAGATCGTCCACTGCACAAAAAAACTTGATTGCAGCGGCAGACCGCGCGCTTTATCAAGCTAAAGACAAAGGGCGCGATCGAGTGATTTTAGATTTTAGATTTTAGATTTTAGATTGGACAGTCTTGGACGAGAATCTTTTCCATTACAGATTATCTGGTAAATCGCCGATCGACCTGCCGATGCTAGCCAGCAATTTCTCCAAAGCTTTCATCTGCTTGACGGTGAACGTCGGCACATTCTTCCCCAACTCCCAACGGCTGATTGTTTGCGACGAAACGCCAAGCTCTCGCGCCAAATCTTCCTGACTCATCTCCAGTTCTTCCCTGAGCTTCTTCAAATGCGACTCTTCATCTTCTGGTCGCGGAACGGGCTTTTTCGGCATATCCTCGATCGCACATTTTTTCTATAAGATGCTCAAACATCTTACTTCCTTCCTCGGAGAAGATTATCTACTTCTGATTCTTCCTGAGTCTTCCTTCGCGTTTTTCGCGTCTTCGCGGTTCAATCATACTAATTTTTCCGACCCGAAAACAGTAATTAAACAACAAACAGATCGTGCAACGGTAAAGCGCATAGCCGGAAAGACGCGATCGCTCCTTTCCAGCAATCTTTGTGATAAAATTTGGACAAGCATTTAGCTTTAACGCATTTTTCAGCTATGGATCTCGCTGGTACTCTTGCAGAAATTATTAGTTTGAGCGTTAATGACAGAATTCGCTTAGTACAAGCGATATGGGACAGCATAAGTGCAGAACCCGAACATTTTGAATTAACCGAATCTCAAAGGATAGAGCTATCTCGCCACCTGCTAGACCGCGAAACAAACCCCAATGCCGTTATTTCTTGGCAAGAAGTAAAAGCTAGAACAATGGCGAGGTTGCAACAGTGAGCTTTTCTATTGTCCTTTGAAATTTTATCGGGCGATCGTCCCGCGCCTACAAAGACTCGCACCAAGCACGTTCTGCCGTCCAGTGTCTGTCTGAAGATTCGTAAATTCTCAACCCATCCAACCCGGCATTTTGCATCATCTCCTCAACTTCATCCAGCGTAAATGCTGCTTGCAACGAATCGCTGAATAACTGTTTCTGATGCGCGTTGCAATCTCCCGCATACAGCTTGACTAAATTATCCCTGATTTCCGCTTTTTCCGGCCGCAGCAAATCCCGCAAAAAAATTGCTCCCTGCGGCTTCAACACCCGCTTGACTTCCTGCAAAAACGGCAGCGGATCGGGCAAATGGTGGATAATGCTGTTGGAAATCACCATGTCAAAATAACTGTCTGGATATGGCATGGCTTTAGCATCGATTAATTCGAGACTAATTTGCGATCGCGCGCCCGCCTTTTCCACATTTTGGGCCCCGACTTTCAGCATATTTGGCGACAAATCGATGCAAGTCAATTTCCACTCAGGCCGCAATTCACAAAGGACGATCGGAATTCTCGCCGTACCCGTCCCCGCATCCAAAACGTTTCCAAAAACCGGCCCCAAGGCCGCAGCACTCCGAGCAAAAGCAGCATTAACCTCAGCAAAATCCATCGAATCGTATTCGATCGCCTCTTCCAAGGAATCCATCACTTCCGGTTCCAAAACTCGCTGCATAAAATTTATCTCGTTCTCTGGCATTTCCATATAGGGGTTCAGTTTCGCCTGCAAAAGCTCGACTAACTCCGGTTCCATATATTCGTAATTATCCGGGATTTGCAGGCAAATAACTTTCTTGCCTTCGAGACTTTCGGGAAATTTGCTGCGAAGTCGATCGCCGTGCTTCTTCTCCATCACAAATATCAAATCCGCCCAGCCCAGCAAACCCTCAGTGACTCTAATTCTTGCACCTTTTTCCGTTCCAGCCGATCGCACGCTGTAGCCACTAACTTTCTGGCATATTTTCTCGGCAGTCAAACTCCTCCACTTATTCTGACTGCACACAAACAATATCTTGATTTTATCCATTCAGACACAATTACAAAATTCTATGTTTATCGTGGCACGGGCGTCCCGCCTGTGCTTCCGAAGCGGTTAAAAATTTCCTTCTAAATTTCCCCCCGATCGCACCTTACATACCACAAATACTGTATTTTGTCAAACTCGGCAAAATCTCCGTTACAATTCTTAAACCATAAAATGCGGACTTTGCATAAATAATTGTACTTATTACATTTGAAGAGTTTGCTAATTTTATGAATTAAGTAGGTTTCAGCGTCAAAAAGTCAAATTAGTCATAATGCCCCTGGATTGTGAAAATCGTACCACAAGCCTCAAAGCAAGTAAATAGGTAAAATAATTGAGAATGAAGTCAATAATTTCGGTCGTCTTTAGATTTTCTTAAGAATTAAGCGGTCAAAATAGATCGAACATTTAAAACTAAATCGACTTTTAGATTGTTTTTGCTTATCAAAGTAGCTGGAGTTGCCCCGAAGACCGATCGACCCTCAAAAATAGATACAGATGCTCGATCGCACAACGGCATCAAACCAAACTCGATCGAAACTCTGCTAGAATTAATAAAACGAAGTCGTTATGAGTTTGAATTAACAGCTATGACCGACGAAACCGTAGAAAACCTAGTAATTATCGGCTCAGGCCCGGCAGGCTACACAGCAGCAATCTACGCCGGGAGAGCAAACCTGAAACCCATAGTCTTTGAAGGCTACCAAACGGGAGGCATCCCCGGCGGTCAACTGATGACCACCACAGAAGTCGAAAACTTCCCCGGCTTTCCCGAAGGCATCACCGGGCCGGAACTGATGGATCGGATGAAAGCTCAAGCAGTGCGCTGGGGTGCCGAATTATACACAGAAGATGTAATTTCGGTGGATTTGACCAAGCGTCCGTTTACAGTGCGATCGGAAGACAGAGAAATTAAAACCCAGACGATAGTAATCGCTACAGGGGCGACGGCGAAAAGGCTGGGGCTGCCTAGCGAGCACGTATTTTGGAGTCACGGCATTTCGGCCTGTGCGATTTGCGACGGCGCTACCCCAATTTTTAAAGGAGTAGATTTAGCTGTCATCGGCGCGGGCGACACAGCAGCGGAAGAATCTATTTATTTGACAAAATACGGCTCTCACGTACACATGCTGGTGCGGCGCGATCGAATGCGCGCCAGCAAAGCCATGCAAGACCGAGTGCTGAGCAATCCCAAAATTACCGTGCACTGGAACACCGAAGCAGTGGATATCTTGGGTGAACCGGGCGGGAAAATGGACGGGGTGAGAATTAGAAATATCGAGACCGGCGCCGAGAGCGATTTGCTGGTGAAAGGATTGTTTTACGCGATCGGTCACACTCCCAACACCCAACTGTTCCAAGGTCAGCTAGAACTCGACGAAGTAGGCTATATCGCCACCAAACACGGTTCGGTAGAAACCAGCGTCGAGGGAGTTTACGCCGTCGGCGACGTGCAAGACCACGAGTTTCGCCAAGCAATTACCGCCGCCGGCAGCGGTTGTATGGGTGCGATGCTGGCAGAACGTTGGCTGTCACTCAACGGTTTAACCCAGGAATTCCACCAAACCGAGGAATCCGAGCAACCTACAGCAGCGCCGGAAGCTCAAAAAGTACGCAAAACCAGCGAGAACTTTGATATCAAAGACACGCGCCACGAAGGAGGTTATGCTTTGCGGAAGTTGTTCCACGATAGCGATCGACTGATTGTGGTCAAATATGCCTCTCCGAGTTGCGGGCCTTGCCACAGCCTCAAGCCGATTTTGAGCAAAGTAGTAGATGAGTTCGATGGCAAAATCCACTATGTGGAAATCGACATTGAAGAAGATCCAGAAATTGCTGAAAATGCTGGCGTGATCGGTACGCCGACGATTCAGTATTTCAAAGACAAAGATTTGGTGGCCGAGCTCAAAGGAGTTAAGCCGAAAAGCCAGTACCGCGAGTTAATTGCCAGTAATTTGTAGGACATTCGATCGATTTAGATTTGAGGTTCGCCAAGAGAGATTTAATCTCAACTTGACTTGCGTCCCGCCTGTCAAAAACCCGGTTTCTCCCCTGCGCGCCAGTCCCGTGCAGGGGATAAACCAATTTTTTTTGAGCAGCTCGAAAAAACCCGGTTTCTCGCGAGTGTTTGCCGAATGAGAAAGAGGATTTTTGACTGTTCCGGGTTTTTTCGCCTGAGTCCTACTAAAATCTAAAAGTCTTTCTTATATTGGTCGATCGTCATTATGGCTCAAAGCCGCCTCCGACTGCCGCGATTTCTCAACAGTGCCTCACCGTCAAGCCTGTCAATGAAAATGATGTGGGCAGGTTTGACAATAACTGCCGTGTTTGTATTGGTAGCCACCTTGTCTCCAGCTATGCAAGCTTGGGGATGGCTGCAAAATCCTACCGAGGCTTTGATTAACCCCATCCACGAACCGCCGTCGGCGAATTATTGGTTCGGTACTAGCCGCAGCGGCTACGATGTGTTTTCCCGCACGCTGTTTGCTTCTCGGGCGGCTTGGCAAGTGGTAATTTTAGCCACTGCTTTGAGTTTGTTTATCGGTGTGCCGCTGGGTTTGGTTAGCGGTTATTTGGGCGGCAAGCTCGATCGAGTGCTGTTATTTTTAATGGATACAATTTATACTTTGCCTGGGCTGCTGCTTTCTTTGACGCTAGCATTTGTAGTGGGAAAAGGAGTTTTGAATGCTGCGATCGCTCTGAGCATTTCCTACATCCCTCAATACTACCGCGTCGTCAGGAATCACACCGTCAGCGTCAAAACAGAATTATTTGTCGAAGCCGCCCGAGCAATGGGTGCTGACACTTGGACAGTGCTTTCGCGCTACCTGTTTCTGAATGTGATTCAGAGCGTACCGGTGCTGTTTGCGCTCAACGCTGCCGATGCAATTTTAACATTAGGAGGTTTGGGATTTCTCGGATTAGGACTTCCCGAAGCAACTCCCGAATGGGGACACGACTTGCGTTTAGCTTTAGATGCGCTACCTACTGGCATTTGGTGGACGGCTTTGTTTCCCGGTTTAGCGATGACTTTAATGGTGGTGGGACTATCTTTGGTGGGAGAAGGATTAAACGAATTTGTGAACCCTCGGCTGCGGAATCAGCAGTAATCTGTCTCGCGGTTAAATTAAGTTCGCAGTCAGGAATTTAGTTTTTTCTTCTTCTCTTTTCTTCCTACCCTACCCTTTGGGAACGGCTTCGCCGAACGCGCACTTCGCGTCTTCGCGGTTCGTTAAAGGAGAAATTAGCATGGAAAAAACCGAGATGATAATTGAGGAGGTGAAATCATGAAATCTATTCCCCGTATAGAATATCTCAAAGTCCAAAATTACCGTGCTTTGTACAATCTAGAACTCAAAAATCTCACCCCCTTAACAGTCTTCTTAGGCCCCAACGGTAGCGGAAAGTCAACTATTTTCGATGTTTTCGCTTTCCTATCCGAATGTTTCACCGAAAGCCTAAGAAAAGCCTGGGATAGACGGGGCAGATTTCGAGAATTACGCACCAGAGACACTGATGGCTGCATTATCATTGAATTAAAATATCGAGAGACATCCGCATCGCCTTTAATTACCTATCATCTCGCTATAGATGAAGAAAATAATCGTCCCTTCATTGCTGAAGAATGGTTGGATTGGCGACGCGGACAATCTGGAAAAGGAAAACCCTTTCGTTTTTTAGACTTCAAAAAAGGCGAAGGACAAGTCATTAGTGGCGAAAGTCCTGATGAAGAAGGTGAAAGGATAACCGAAAAACTAGAATCATCTGAATTTTTAGCCGTAAATACATTAGGGCAATTTGCCAAACATCCCCGTGTTAGTGCATTAAGACGTTTTATTACAGGCTGGTATTTATCATATTTAACAGCAGATCACACCCGCAGCCTTACCGAAGCAGGTGCACAGGAAAGATTGTCCGCCACAGGGGATAATTTACCAAATGTTATCCAATACCTCAAGGAACAACATCCCCAACGGTTAGAAGAAATATTAAAAACCCTTGCCGATCGTATTCCACGCCTCGAAAAAGTCGAAGCATCTATCATGCAGGATGGCAGACTTTTGTTGGAGATTAAAGATGCTCCTTTTTCTCATCCAATTCTGGCAAAATTTGCCTCCGATGGTACGTTAAAGCTATTAGCTTATTTGATAGTATTATTTGACCCAAATCCCCCGCAATTAGTGGGGATAGAAGAACCAGAAAATCATTTACATCCGCGATTATTACCTCAGCTTGCAGAAGAATGTCGTTCGGCTTCTGCTAATACTCAATTAATGGTAACAACCCATTCTCCCTTTTTTGTGGATAGTTTAAGACCCGAGGAATTATGGGTATTATATCGAGATGAGAAAGGTTTTACTCAAGCAAAAAGAACAGCAGATATGCAGGGAGTTAAACAATTTATGGAACACGGTGCATTACTGGGTTCGCTGTGGATGGAAGATTTCTTTGATGTGGGAAATCCGCTGAAAAATGCGGGCGCACCGCAAAGATTTTAAACTTAAAATAAAGAGAAGGTGAGCATTTTGCATCTTGAGTTTTTAGTGGAAGAAGCATCCTTAGAATCAGCTTTGACCCAGCTTTTGCCCAAAATATTGCCATCTACTGTTAGCTCTAAGATTCATGCTTTTCGAGGAAAACCCGATTTCCTTGCTAAAGTGCCTAATCGTTTGAAAGGTTATCAAGCATGGCTTCCGCCTGATGGGAAAATTGTTGTTTTAATAGATGAAGATCGAGAAGATTGTCTTAAATTAAAAAAGCAACTAGAAGATATGGCAATATCAGCCGGATTAATCACTAAATCTTCCTGTCAAAAAGATAAATCCTTTCAAGTGTTAAATCGAATTGTGGTAGAAGAATTAGAAGCATGGTTTTTTGGAGACGTTCAAGCAATTCGCCAAGCTTATCCTAAAGTCTCTGCCCATTTAGCTAATCAACAACCGTATCGTGACCCCGATGCTATTAAAGGGGGTACATGGGAGGCTTTGGAAAGAGTCCTGCAAAAAGCTGGATATCATCCGGGAGGACTAGAAAAATATAAAGCCTCTAGCGAAATTTCTCAATATATGAATCCTGAATCAAATCGCTCTAAAAGCTTCCAAGTCTTTTATCAAGGTTTATTAGAAATCATCAATAGTAAGTAAGCAGGTATAATCAACTTGATAGACAATTTTTGCTCTCTTCATTGCTGAGCTAGGAGGGCGATGAATGATTTAGAACTCAAACCTAGATCCGCGCTTTCGGAGAACAGGCTGTAAATAATAACAAAATTTTGAGCATCGCACCAGCGTCCTAGCGCTCCACATCTTTAAGCGCATCCTGCAGCTTATGCCTTCTCCAGCAATAGCAAGCACATCGCTAATGGGGGAAATTTTCCTTCTTGGGGATTTATAATCTGTCGGCAGTTGCAGCAACGCCCCCTGTGGCTTTTGTTCCGTCTGCTGGAAATTATCAAGACAATTCGGGAATGCTACCTAAAATTGATGGAAAGAGTTTATTGAATCTTTACACTGTCACGATATATTTAAAGGATGCGTGAAGTTATACTTCCGGAAGATGGCAAATTGTGTTGCTTGTGAGAACGTACGATCGCGCAAGTGCGAGCCGAAAGCCAACAAATTTTAGAGAAGTCGGCAGCCGGGAGTTGCACGCCGGGTTAAGTGTCAGTAGAATTTATCCGGGTGGTTTTTGCCGCTGACGCGACAAACTCGTGTCAAACTGCTTAAATAAGAAAGTGACGTTAATAACTTAATGTGATTTAACGTCAAAATTAAACCCAATTTCTGAGATTTGAGCTAACTTAACAATGAAAGCCCCTGTTGCACTACTAAACCCGCAACGCTTCATTTGGGGTCATCGTCGGTCTCTAATCCAGAGTTGCCGGCTTTACAACTAAAGCTACGAGCTTAATTCAATCGCAGATTGCGTATGATTCAATTCAGGGAAACAGGGTAAAGATGGGTGCATCTACACGGATTGTATTGGTCTCAATTCCGGCAAGTCAAAAATTGTCTGCTAAGTGTCTGGCCAACTACCCCGCAGCCGTTCACCTAGATATACACAGAAAAAAGCGCCGTTCGATCGTGCCAAAGTTTTTGCGGGCCGTTCTCAGGATTTAGCAGAGCCGGACATGAGTTAGTATTGTCAAGCTAAGCAGACAGAGTTTTCCTAGTTCTAGACAAAAAATGGAAAACAACTTCCATTTTTTGTGAGAAAGGCTACAATCGGAAAGGTCTTTGCAAGATCCAATTCTCCCCATTTGGTGCTTCAACCTTCTGCTGTTGCATTTGAGGCAGCAGACGGATATCCAAGGTGGCGAAAATTTCCCGTACAACTGTCATGTCTGACAACCAGAGTGAAAGCAAGGCCAATCAAAAGTTCGACACCTCGAATACAAAAGTTAGACGGTTCCGTGCAGGAAAACTTGTACGGGTAAAAGCTCGAAGTACCGAGTAAAAAAGCCAGTATTTTTGGAAGTGCGATCGATCGCGCTTCATGGTTTGCTTCTGCGGGCAAGGTATTGCAGGTGATGTGGTAACTCGCTCCGAAAGAAAAAGCCGCCAGCTCAATTTAAGATCGCGATGTTAAAATCTGCGATTAAAATTGAATGCGCTCGCTGCTTCAAGCCCGAACTCGAACTTTGACTCATAAAAAAGGTGCAGTTTCGGTAACAGATTCAGCTAGCAGACCGAAAATCCCACTATTTTTTACTGCGGGAATGTCAATACTGGCTAACTTGTCTAAACTACAAACAGACACTATTCCACTGTTATTTATTCTTTAATTCAGGAGCATGAGGAAGACGGCATGATCCAGGCTAACACCGTACTCGAAACCACAATTAGACCCGAAATGGAAACAATCGAGTTGCTTCGGAGCGCCGAAAGCGTTCTACCTGAGAGCGAGTTGGAACTCTTTATCGACGAAGAAGACGATCGAGAAGAATTCTTAGACTCTCAATCTGAGGACGACCCTAAATCTGGCAAAGGCGCCAAAGCCCGCCGTCGGGCACAGGCTAAGAAAAAGCATTATACGGAAGACTCTATTCGTCTTTACCTGCAAGAAATCGGTCGGATTCGACTGCTGCGTGCTGACGAAGAGATTGAACTAGCGCGCAAGATTGCAGATTTGCTGGAATTAGAGCGAGTTCGAGAACAACTGCTCGAAGAGTACAACCGCGAACCCAAAGACAGCGAATGGGCGAATGCTGTAGATATGGCACTTCCCGCATTCCGTCACCGACTCCACGTCGGCCGTCGGGCCAAGGAAAAAATGGTGCAATCAAACCTGCGTTTGGTGGTGTCGATCGCCAAAAAATACATGAATCGCGGTTTGTCTTTCCAAGATTTGATTCAGGAAGGCTCTTTGGGTCTGATCCGGGCCGCTGAAAAATTCGATCACGAAAAAGGCTACAAGTTTTCTACCTACGCAACTTGGTGGATACGTCAAGCCATCACCCGGGCAATTGCCGACCAATCCCGGACTATCCGCCTGCCGGTTCACCTTTACGAAACCATCTCGCGGATCAAGAAAACTACCAAACTCCTGTCTCAGGAAATGGGCCGCAAGCCTACGGAAGAAGAAATTGCTACCCGCATGGAAATGACGATCGAGAAGTTGCGGTTCATTGCTAAGTCCGCACAATTGCCCATCTCTTTAGAAACTCCGATCGGCAAAGAGGAAGACTCGCGTCTGGGAGACTTTATTGAATCTGACGGGGAAACGCCAGAAGATCAAGTCTCGAAAAACTTGCTCAGGGAAGATTTGGAAAGCGTTTTGGATACTCTCAGCCCCCGAGAACGTGATGTACTGCGGCTGCGTTACGGCTTAGATGACGGACGGATGAAGACCTTGGAGGAAATTGGTCAAATCTTTAACGTCACCCGCGAGCGGATTCGCCAAATCGAGGCTAAAGCCCTGCGGAAGTTGCGCCATCCCAACCGAAATAGCATCTTGAAAGAATATATCCGCTAGAGTAATTTGCTAGCATCACCCAAAAGAGTGATTCGCAGTCTTTTTTGGGGGGGAAACCCCCCGCCCCCAGGGCTCTTTCACGATCGGGAAAAACAGCCTTTTGACTCTTGTCGTGCGCTGAATGCCGACCTGACCCATCCACGATTTGTTAGGCATTTGGTGCGATTGGGGCAGCCACGGGGGGATTGCCCCTACAAGAGAATGAGACACCCTTGCCCCCGCCCGGGTTTGAGCTATAGCTGTTAAATTTTTTGCTGCTAAGTGCCCGGAGCAAGTGGCTATTTGCTGCCCAAATGGCGCTGCCAAAATTTAGGGAGTCCGTTACAGAACTCCCAAGCTTTGCAGTGTCACAAAATTCTTAACTAGAAAATTACATCAGGCCCCAAAAGTGAAGCAGGCCTTGACCGGAAACCAATTCGATGATGACAGCGGCAGAGAAACCAATCATCGCCAAACGACCGTTCCAATTTTCGGCTCCTTCGCTGAAGCCCCAGTTCCAAGCGTTGCGTTTTTGTTCTTGCATAGTGCGAACTCCTTTCGTTAACTTGTGTAAGGCTTAGGTAAATAAATATAACATTCCTCGATCAAAATGCAAGCTTGTGATTAGGGAGATCGGTCACAACGGTCGATCGACCTTGAGAATTTTACCTAACGAGGAAAAATAGCCAACTCGGTATCGGGGTCGAACAAGTGAATTTTGTCATGGGCAATGGCCAACCAAAGCTCCTCGCCAACTCGGATCGATCGCTCAGGAGGAACCCGCACTTGCATCCGCACTGCCGGAGCATCCGTCAAACAAACCCCCAAATAAGTTTCGTGTCCCAAAGCCTCTACAATTTCCACTTGTACCGAAAGATTTTTGGTAGCCGGAGGGTTAATGCTCAGATGTTCCGGCCGAATGCCCAAAATTAGCCCTCGCCCGTCATATTTTTGTAGACTTTTTGCCCAAATATCGGGTAAAGTAAAGCGAAATTGCGGGTGAGAAATCAACAGCGGAGCACTAAATTGCACCGACAAAAAATTCATCGGCGGAGAACCGATAAACTCAGCAACAAACAAATTAGCCGGCTTGTTGTAAAGCTCTAGAGGTTGAGCTACTTGCTGAAGCTGACCTCTATTCATAATAGCAATCCGATCGCCCATAGTCATCGCCTCAGTTTGGTCGTGAGTCACATAAATAGTTGTAGTTCCCAACTGTCGCTGCAACTGCACAATTTGCGATCTCGTTTGGGCCCTCAATTTCGCATCAAGATTCGATAGAGGTTCGTCCATCAAAAAAACTTCAGGATTTCTAGCCATCGCCCTGCCCAAAGCTACCCGCTGCTTTTGCCCTCCCGAAAGTTGTTTCGGCAAGCGATTTAAAAGAGATTCTATTTGCAATAATTCAGCTACCTCTCGCACTCGTTTTCCTACTGCCTTTTCGCGTTCAGACAAATAGCGCAAACCCGGAGGCAACTTGCGAGTCGCTCCTCCTAAAAAGTCCTCAAACAAAGGATAAGTTAGAGGATTTTTAAAAGAATTAGAAGCTAAATAATTAATAACCTCTTCTACCTTCTTCCTAATTTTTTCTCTCTTCGGGATGCTTCCTTCTTCTCCTTGTATCTTCCCTCTTCCTTCTTCCTTCTTCCTTCTTCCGACTTCCCTCGGACTGACATCCGTTACATCCGTAACAGAATCCGTTGCCGAACTTCCCTCTTCATTCTTCCTTCTTCTTTCTTCCTTCTCCCTTTCCGAGCGGCGCAATCCAAAGGCGAGATTATCGTAAACTGTTAAGTGAGGATAGAGAGCATAATTTTGAAATACCATAGCGATATCTCGGTCTTTAGGAGGCAAATCGTTAAGGAGCCGATCGCCCACCCAAATATTGCCGGCCGTCAAGACTTCCAAACCGGCGATCGATCGCAGCAAAGTGCTTTTTCCGCAGCCAGAAGGTCCCACCAGCACCATGAATTCCCCGTCTTCGACCGTCAGGTTAATGCGGCGCAAAACGCTGTTAGACGAAGGGCGATCGGCTATAGGCGAGACATTTTCTGCGACGGTGTTTGCTTCTTTTTCCTGTTCTCCTTGGCGGAGCGGAAAACTTTTGTAGATATTTTCTAATACAACTTTCGCCATCAAACAATTTTAGATTTTAGATTTTAGATTTTAGATTGGGCATGGGGCATTGGGCATGGGGCATTGGGCATTGGTAATTGAGATATTCAAGGAAGTTCGGTAACGAGCAGTGTACAGGATTTAAATGATTTAACGGATGGATGTTGAAGTCACAAGTCAGATGGAAAAAGTCAGATTAATTCCCCAATGCCCCATGCCCAATGCCCAATGCCCCATGCCCCATGCCCCATGTCCAATGCCCAATGCCCAATGCCCAATGCCCAATGCCCAATGACTATTGACTGCTGATAACTTTGATGATTTTTTCACCCGGATTGAGGTCAAAAACTCGATCGCCCGGAGCATCTTTCCCCCAAAAAGCTATAGCATCAGTAGCCGATCGCAGCAGGCGGCCAGAATTAGTAAAAAGTTTAACATCCGTACCCGGAACAGCCTGCAGCAAGCCAACTAAAGCATCTTTAGGCTCTGCGAAGCGAAAAGCTTGAGTGCCAATTTCACCTCGGTTAGTAAGCCTGACAGAACCAGCAGGCATTCGTTTTGCCCAACCCAACTCCGAAATTAGCACCAGACTGTCTTCCGGGTCGAGAGTGATACAACCCACCAACTCTTCCTGCTTCCGCAATCTGGTTACTTGAGATCCCTGGGCCGCGCGGCCCATTGGCGGCAGTTGTTCGTCATCAATCTCAAACCGGAGGACTCGGCCTCCTGAAGTTGCGATCGCCACTTGCTCGCCGACTTTAGCCAGACTCGCACAGCGCAGCCGATCGTCCTCCTTGAGTTTAACAACAGTAACGCCGCGATTAGTCAAATCAGCAAATTCCTGCATCGGCAAGCGCTTAATTTTCCCTTGCTGAGTCAGAGTTACTAAATCTGCTGCTTCCGAATTTTCCGGCAAAATAAAGTGTGCAACTGTGATTTCCGACAAAGCGCGACCGCCACTTTCTTTAGTAGCACTCGGCGACAACAAACTAACGATCGGCGTTCCCCGGTCTTTGGCGCTACTACTAGGAATATCAGCCACTTTCAGCGGGTAAGCTTTGCCGTTAGGAGTTAAGACGACCAAAGTGCGATCGGTTTTCGTCAGATTTGCCGTCACAATAAAATCTTCATTTTTTTCTAAAGCTGAAACAGATTTTTCGCGACTTTTCGAGCGCGGTCTTTCCCCAGCCGGCAAGCGCCGCACGTACTGCTTGTGCGAAAATTCAACAATAGTTTCCTCTGCCTCTAGAACGGGCAATAAGTTAGGCTGAATCGTTGCCGGCGACAACTGCTTCACCGCAGAATTTTTCTTACCAGCAAATTGTGGTTCGGCGTTGGCTGCGCGTCCGGTTCCATTGGCGAATTTAGTGCGGCGGGGGTCAGCGTACTTCCGTTTGAGCGATCGAAATTCCTTCTTTAAAGCCTTCAAAAGTTCGCGCCTGTCGCTCAACAACCGCTGCAATTCTTGAATATTAGCCGTCAACTCATCAAACTCAGACTGCAAATTTTGCCTTTCCAAACCAGTCAGCCTACGCATAGGCATCGCCAAAATCGCATCAGCTTGACTTTCGCTCAAATTGAGCCGAACTTGCAAAGTCTGCTTAGCAGTAGAGCCGTCAGGAGAATTTCTGAGAATGTCGATCGCGGTATCGAGATTTGTCAAAGCCAACATTAAGCCTTGGACAATGTGACAGCGGCGTTCCGCAGCCTGCAACTCGTAATTGTAGCGGCGGGTAAGAGTCGCTTCCCGGAAATCCAGAAATTCCTGCAACAATTGTCTCAGCGTCAACTGTCGCGGTTGACCGTTGACAAGTGCCAGCAAAATCGCCCCAAAATTTGTTTGCAGGTCAGTTTGTTGGTAAAGGCGAGCCAGAACCGCTTCTGGGGAAAATTCCCGCTTGAGTTCAACCACAACTCGAATCCCTTCGCGATCGCTCTCGTCACGCAAATCCGAAATACCGTCGAGGCGACCGGCATTGACCAACTCCGCCACCTTTTCAATCCAAGCAGCCTTATTTACCTGAAACGGAAACTCCGTCACCACGATCGCCGTTTTAGTGCGTACCTTGCGATTACCAGGGACTTCTTCCACCCCTGCCACACCCCTGACCGCAATGCTGCCTCGACCCTTAGTGTAGGCGTCAACAATGCCCTCTGTAGCGACGATTTCCCCTCCTGTGGGAAAATCCGGACCCGGAATCAGTTCTATCAACTTCTCGTCGGATAGTTCCGGGTTTTCAATCAAAGCAATTAAACCGTCTACCACCTCGCCCAAATTGTGCGGCGGGATATTAGTTGCCATCCCCACAGCAATGCCAGCACAGCCGTTGAGCAACAAAAACGGCAACTGAGCAGGCAGCGCCGTCGGTTCCTGCTGCGAACTGTCAAAGTTTCCAGTAAAATCAACAGTTGCCTCGCCGACTTGGGTTAGCATAGCTTCGTGGGCGATCGGTGCCAGCCTCGTTTCCGTATAGCGCATAGCAGCCGCCGGATCGTTGTCCACCGAACCGAAATTGCCGTGACCCGCCAGTAAAGGATAGCGGCTTGAAAACTCCTGAACCATGCGTACCAGAGCGTCGTAAACCGATTGGTCGCCGTGGGGGTGATATTTTCCCAAAACATCTCCAACTACCCGGGCGCACTTGCGGAAAGGTCGGTCTGGCGTCAGACCGAGTTCGTGCATCGCGTATAAAATTCGACGGTGAACTGGTTTTAAACCGTCGCGGACATCAGGCAAAGCTCGCCCGACGATCACACTCATGGCATATTCGAGGTACGATTGCTGCATCTCGGCGTGCAGAGGCGTAGAAATTACTTGCCCGGAAAGTAGGTTGAGTTGTTTAGCCATGAGTCCTTGTGTCCGTTAATTCCTGAGTGAAAACAGCCTCTGTCAATAATGCCGAGGTTCCCTGTCTCGATTGAAAAGCCTTTGCTGCAGGCGAACCGAAAGTTCGACCCAACCGCCCAGTTGAAGAATAAAAATAAACTTAACTTGTGAAAGCAGAATCAGAGTCCCGAAGACGGGCAACACTTGCCTCTTACTCTCCACTCTTACCCTAACCTCTATGTTGCCTTCATTTGCGCCTACCTGTCTATTGACCTTCTGCCGTGAGAAGGTAGATTCACAGGAGAACACGGAATGCCAGAAACTCAGAACGCAGTGAGGCTGTAGCTCTTCCGAGGAAAGCGTAGCGAGGGACTTGAGTCCCCGTCAATCCATGATAGAATTTAATTGCAATTAGGAATAACCATCTACACCAAGAAATATTTTATTCAGGAGAAACCCCCGATCGATCTCGTCTCGGTACAGCCGCAGCCTGGATCGAGCAGCAATGGTAGAAGATCGAGCTTACCGTATTTTGCCAAGCGTGATGGACTCCGAAACTATTAAAAAAGAAAAGTAAGCGGAATTGGAATACCTCTGATACTGGTACTTGTTCCGATCCTGTAGAGGCGACTGGACTATGAGTGAAGTCCAAGTTTTGGGCTTATTCAACCATAGATCGTGGCCGTGACTCGCTGAGAGTGTCAAAAATTCCGATATTGATGAATTCATCAGTCAAAAGCTCTCCTGGCCGTATCTCCTAGTCTGACATCCCCTTGATGAACGGAAGCCTCAATATTTTCAGCCGTTTTGAGGGGTTAAAACTGAGAATTAGCAATCTCCCACAATCCCCGCTAGATTCGCTACTCCGAATGCTGTGGCGACGGGAGTATGTGGATAAACATGGCATGATTCTAATGAGGAAGAAGGAGAATAATTATCACACATTTCCGACTCTAATACCAGTTCAAAAAATAATGCAACTGTAAGTCCGCGATCCAAACTGATATCCAGTCAATCAGTTCCCATCTAAAATCTAAAATTTAAAATCTAAAATCTAAAATGGTAGAAGCCGGAGGCTTGACCGAAAGAGAGGATATTATACGTCCAGGACGCACGGGTAGTCAGAAACCGGGTTTTTTCATAGCAATAGTTCGTTATACCCCCCCGAAACGATCGAAAACCCGGTTTCGAGGCGTCGTCCATGCGTCCCCGATTGTACTAGAAACCTGCTACCTGAGAATCTCGAGACTCTCACCAGTGTCAGGTCTAGTTATAAAAAACAACTAAACTGTCTGTGTGTAGTAGTCTAAATGATGGTACTAGATACTTCTAGGCATCTGTAAACCCTCTCACAGCTAGTGGCTCAAGGATATACATACGGGTTTTGCAGGGTTCCCGGCTGATGGCGCTAAAAACTCTGCATTTGTGACGGGGAATGTAGTCCCCGTCTGGTGTTCCTCTTTGGACTAAAGTCACAAAGTTTCTATACTTCCCATATTTATTTATGAAAACCGTTCTGATTGTAGAGGACGATTTGGTTAATGCTCGGGTTTTTTCCAAAATTCTGACTAAGCGGGGGGGCTTAGCCGTGAAGCACACGGAAAATGTTGAAGAGGTGATGCAGATTGCTGCCAACGGCGAAGCTGATTTGATTTTAATGGATGTGTCTCTTTCGCGCAGCGTGTACCAGGGGAAATCAGTTGACGGAATTAAGATTACTCAACTGCTCAAAGCTGACCCGCAAACGGCCTCGCTGCCGATTATTTTGGTGACTGCTCACGCGATGGCTGGTGATAAAGAAACATTTCTGGATCAAAGCGGTGCCGACGGTTACATATCTAAACCTGTGGTAGATCATCAAGAGTTTGTCAATCAAATCAAGGCTTTGCTGCCTGATTGAGTGAACCGTACATGCAGAAGGAATCAGAAGGAAGAAGGAAAAAAGGAATCAGAAGGAAGAAGGAAAAAGGAAGAAGGAAGAATTGTTTGTTGGTTCAAACAAGCAATTAAAACTCTAGAATTACAAAGTTTTCTCGAACTCTGAGTCTGCCTTCTTCCTTCTTCCTTTGGATGTCCTATCCCACAATGCTATGAGGAAAGGACTTGTAATTTGTGAGGAAAAATTGGAGCTTTTTATGACGAGTGAACTCGGAGCGGGCGGCGCCCGTGGAAGCAACTGATCCTCAGCGAGCGCAACGCCGTTCGCTCATTCATGCAATCTCAAAACACTCTTATTAGTCTTCGTCCTCATCGAAGTCAAAACCGATATCATCATCATCGTCCACATCCGGTCCCAAGGCATCATCCTCAGTCTCAGCGACAAAATCGTCCTCATCAACCTCAACTTCCTCAAAATCCTCATCAGGCTCGAGCTCAGACCCGCGCCCGATCTCAAAACCGCTTTCGATATAAGCGCGACGGGCAGTGCGGTCATCAAGTACCACATCTTCCTGTAAATCGTGGATGTCGTCATCAAACACAGCACCGTCAAAACCCGCATCCTGGACTCCAGCATCCTCATAGGCATTGAACCCAGTACCTGCAGGAATCAGGCGGCCGATAATCACATTTTCCTTGAGTCCCCGCAGCCAGTCAGACTTACCTTCGATCGCAGCCTCAGTCAACACCCGCGTAGTTTCCTGGAACGAAGCAGCGGAAATAAAGCTATCAGTATTCAGCGAAGCCTTAGTAATCCCCAGCAACACCGGAGTATAATCCGCCGGCGCTCCACCAGTAATTGACATCGCCTCGTTCACCTGCTCAACCTGCCGCAATTCTACCAACTCGCCGGGGAGCATAGTGGTATCGCCGCCATCTTCCATCCTGACTTTGTTGGTCATTTGACGGACAATGACTTCGATGTGCTTGTCGGAAATATCCACGCCCTGAGACTGATAAACCGACTGCACCTCATTCACCAAAAACGTCTGCACCTGTTGGAAACTCTCCAAGGCAGCTTCAAAGGTAGACTGCCGCTCTTTGAGCACCTGGAAGAACACCTCTAGAATTTCGTGAGGGTTGGCGGGCCCGTCGGTCAAGGCTTCGGCGACGCCGACGCGCTGTCCGTCGGAAACGATCGGGTTTTGGCCTGGCAACAAAGGATACTCTTCAATCCGGCCGTCATCTTCAATCACTGCAAGTTCGACAGCATCGTCATCGGCAACGACGCGAGCCGTGCCCGGGCGCTTGGCTAAAATACAAGCTTCTTTGGGCTTGCGCGCTTCCAGCAGTTCTTCGATTCTCGGCAAACCCTGAATGATATCCCCGGTTTTTGCCCGCTCGAACACCAGAATCACCAAATTGTCACCCCGCTGCACTAAGTCGCCGTCGTCTACGTGCAGCACTGCACCGGCGGAAACCCGGTAAGGACGAGCTACCCTGAGCAAGAGTTTCGCCGGTTCTGTTTCGGACGCGGGTACAACTTTGACAACTTGACCGGACTCTTCGAGAACGACGCCAGGAGCTATTTGGGTACCGGCCACGAGCAGTTGACCCGGACTGACATCGGGCGTAACTGCCACGGAGATCGAAATAGAATCGGCATCTCGCATCACCAACAGCCGGCGCACCGGTTCGCCCTGCCCCTCGCGGATGCCCCGAACGATACCGGCTTCTTTGCAGAGAATCTCGGTGCGGGCGACTACTGCCCCGGGCGCGATCGACTGCCCGTCCTCGACCAACAGCCGCGTGTGAGTGCTGCCCTGGGTGGGGTCGGCAGAGACATCCCGCCGAATTACCAGGGATTCCAAAATCACTAACTGCAAGCGGAAAGTCTTGGAAGCAGGGGGGCTCCCATCGGCCACGGCCAACTCTTGCGACGCACCCACCTCTTGGGGCGAACCCCAAGCCGGGCCGGAACCGTCCGCCCCAAAAGCTGTAGCATCATCTTCATCGGGCAGCAGCTCGATATCCGCGGCCAGTTGGGGAGCTCCCGAACCAATTTCCAAAATAAGCTGAGTCCGCAGCAGTTCCAATCCCTCGACTGATTTGACGCGCTCCCCATCTTTATAAGGGAGTCGCTGCACTGCTTTTAAAGAGATCGATTCATTGAGCGCTGTCTGAGAAGGCACCGGCGGCTTGTCCGGTACTGGAAATTCCACTACAGGCCGCAGCAGCAAAGCGGGGCCTTCGGGAGTTTCGATATATTCGGCATAGCCCAATTCTTCGGCAATCAAGCCGGGGGAAATCTCTTCACCGGGGTTGACGATTTGACCTTCCCCGAATGTTAGCGGCGGGCGGTCAACTACATGGAGCGTGCCGGGTTTGATCACAATTTCGCGGAGGATGTCATTTTTCTGAGTGATTTCTACTGCCCCGCTGGTTTGGCAGAAAATATCCTTGACGACTTCTGTGCCGGCCTCAACGTACTGGCCGTCTTCGACGAGCAGCAGAGAAATATCTTTATTGACTTCGTGGCACTCTTCGGGTATCCACAGCAGGGTGCCGCCTTTGACGACTTCGTAGCCGAGTTTAGCTTTGCCGCGCTTGTGGACTTCTACTCCGCCGTACTTGACAATGCCTCCTGTAGCCGTGCGGTAGCTGTCGTCGAGCAGTTCGGCGACGACTTCTCCGTTGATGACTTTGCTCCCGGGGGCGGTCTTCAGGGAAAACCGCTGTTTGGAAGATGTTTCGATCGTGTAGTGGTCGCGGCCGCCTGCGCTTTCGGCCCGCACGACTGCTTGGTCGAGCAGGACTTGGGCGGTGATAATTTCGATTTCTCTGGGGTCGGCGATGCGGACTACGCCGCCGTGTTCGGAGATGAGTTTGGTTTCGGCAATTACGCTTTCGGCCGGAATGCGATCGCCGTTTTTCACTGCGGGTTCGGCGCCTGGGGGCAAGTTGTAGACTTCTCCCGAGAGAATCCAAATCAGCCCGCCTTTGCTGGCCGTGCGGGTGGTGTTCCCTTGGCGGTCGGTTTTTTCTTCGGGCACCAAATCAGCAAATTTGGCTTCTCCGGCTAGGTCGGAGGCTACGTCTGTGGTGACTTTTTCGGTTGTTTTGCGGGCGGCGCGACCGACGATCGGCACTTCTGCCAAAACTTGACCGGGAACGGCGCGCTGTCCGTCTTTGACCATCAGGGTAGAACCCTGGACGATCGCCAATTCGATTTTCAGTTTTTGATTTTTGGCGCCGGATTTGCCTTCTTCAAATCCGTCGCCTTCAAATACGAGTTTGCCGTTGTTTTCTGCCACAAGTGCTTCTTCGCCGTGTCTGGTGCGGAAGGAGCGGGTTCGCAGGTTCTTGAATTTGACTGCGCCGGAGAAGGGGGCGCGTTCTTGTTTGGCGACTTCTCCGGTGAATACGCCGCCGGTGTGGAAGGTACGCATGGTGAGCTGGGTTCCCGGTTCGCCGATCGACTGAGCGGCAATAATCCCGATCGCTTCTCCCATGTCTACCATTTGCAAGTGGGCGAGACTCCAGCCGTAGCAGTGCTGGCAAACCGAGCGGGTCGATTCGCAAGTCAGGGGCGATCGCAAATACACTTCTGCCACTCCTGCTTTACCGATTTCCCCGGCCAACTCTTCGGTAATTGGCTGATTTCGGACGGCTTTTTCGCTGCCGTAAGTCACGATTTCCCCGGTTTTGGGGTGCACCGCATCTCGGGCCAAAACGCGCCCCAGCAGCCTGTCCTTGAGGGGGATCAGCACTGTTGCTCCGTCTGTCATCGGCCGCACTCGAATTCCCCGCTGGGTGCCGCAGTCCACTTCCCGCACAATTACGTCTTGGGATACGTCCACCAAGCGGCGTGTAAGATAGCCAGAGTCTGCGGTGCGTAGGGCTGTATCTACCAAGCCTTTGCGCGCGCCGTAGGAAGAGATGATGTATTCGGTGACGGTGAGTCCTTCGCGGAAGTTGGTCTTAATGGGCAAGTCGATGATTTCTCCTTGGGGGTCGGCCATCAATCCGCGCATTCCGACTAGCTGCCGCACTTGAGAAATGTTTCCCCGCGCCCCGGAGAATGCCATCATGTAGACGGAGTTGAGGGGGTCTGTGGCTCGGAAGTTTTTGACTACTTCGTCTTTGAGGTCTTCTGACGTGCTGTTCCAGGTGTCGATTACTTTTTGGAAGCGTTCGACTTCGGTGATTTCGCCTCTGGTGTATTTTTGTTCGGTGATGCGGATTTCTTCTTCGGCTGCATCTAGGAGCGATCGTTTTGACGGCGGCACTTGCAAATCGTCTACGCTAATCGAAACTCCTGCTCGTGTCGCGAAGCGGAAACCCAAGTCTTTGAGTTTATCGGCCATTTGCGCTGTACGGGCCGTTCCGTAGTGCATGAAAGACCAAGAGATTAATTTTTTGAGCTGACCTTTGTCAACAACTCGATTGCGAAAAACAATTTCCTTATTTTCTGTCATTTTTCTGAGTAGTGGTAATTGGTAATTGGTAACTTTTAATCCCGTTCGACTTCGGTTCCCCGCCAGCGTTGCCGAAGGGTTCAGGAACCGCGCAGCCGAAGTATGGGTAATTGGTAATTGGTAATTGGTAAGTAGAGTGGCGGGAAAAAACAACAAGCATTTTTTAGGGGTGGGCTTAGCGTATCGTATCAGGAAGAGAGCTCAGCTCACCAGATGAATGCACTCACTGGCCCTTCCCATAAGAAAGTTTATTTGCACCTACCTACTTAATTGGTAATTGGTAACTTTTACTGCTTTTCGACTTCGATCGGGAACCGCGTAGCCGAAGTCTTGGTAAGTAATAATGGGTAATTTGTCCGGCTGCGGTCACTATTATTTGTTAGCGATCGTTTGTCAGTTATTACCCATTACCTGTTACCTCTTACCTCTTACCCATTACCTCTTACCGATTCCCAATTTCTAATTGTTAATTACCGATTCGATCGTTTGGTGATAGATAATCCGGCCCGGAGTAGTGCGAATGAACTGATTGATCACCTTGCCCTCTCCGTCTTCCCGAACCCGGCGGAACTTGTATTCTTTCGTCACTATACCGTCGGTCGAGCGTTCCACCTTCAGCGGTTCTCCCTCGGCTTCTGCGTTTTCTATAGCGCCTTGAAACCTCACCCACACATAAGAGTGCAAGTCAACGATTCCTTGTTCGTAAGCTACAACCGCGTCGGTAAGGTTGGAGAAATAGTGACCGGCTCCTTTTTGAGCGTCAGGATTTTCGGCTGTCAAGTAATAGCAACCGAGCACCATATCTTGAGAAGGAGTAACGATCGGCCTTCCGGTTGCCGGCGACATAATGTTGTTAGAAGCCAGCATCAGCAAGCGCGCTTCCGCCTGAGATTCCAGAGACAAAGGCACGTGCACGGCCATTTGGTCGCCGTCAAAGTCAGCGTTAAAAGCCGGACAGACTAGCGGGTGAAGCTGAATTGCCCTCCCGTCCACCAAAATCGGCTCAAAGGCTTGAATCCCCAAACGGTGCAGCGTCGGCGCCCGGTTCAGCATTACCGGGTGTCCTTCAATCACCTCCTGAAGCACGTCCCAAACGCTGGGATCGCTGCGCTGGATCAGTTTTTTGGCAGCTTTGATGTTGTTGACCAATCCTTGGCGGATCAAGCGGTGGATGACGAAAGGCTGGAAAAGTTCGATCGCCATTTCCCTCGGCAAACCGCACTGATGAATTTTCAGTTTCGGGCCCACCACAATCACTGAACGGCCGGAGTAGTCAACCCGTTTACCCAGCAAGTTTTGCCGGAAGCGACCTTGTTTCCCTTCAATGATGTCCGACAGCGACTTCAGCGGGCGGTTGTTGGCCCCCACCACCGTCCGGCCCCGGCGACCGTTGTCAATCAGCGCATCCACAGCTTCTTGCAGCATCCGCTTTTCGTTGCGGATGATAATCTCCGGCGCTAGAATTTCTTGGAGTCTCGCCAAACGGTTGTTGCGGTTGATGACTCTCCGATAAAGGTCGTTGAGGTCGCTCGTTGCAAAACGCCCGCCATCTAACTGGACCATCGGCCGCAAGTCCGGGGGAATCACCGGAATCACATTGAGCACCATCCAATCGGGTTGAGATCCCGTAGCGATGAAGTTGTCAATTACCCGCAAGCGTTTAATTAACTTTGCCCGTTTTTGACCTTTAGCATTGGCAATATCTTCCCGCAACTTTTCCGCTTCACTTTCTAGCGGAATATTTTGCAGTAAAACTTGCAAAGCTTCAGCACCTATGCCTACTTCTACGCCCGTCAGCGTGGAATCTTCGCTGTAAAGTTCGTCTTCTATTTCCAGCCAAGCATCTTCCGTGAGCAATTGCTTGTATTGCAGCTTCTCTGCATTACCGGGATTGAGGACAACGTAGGCGTTGAAATAGACGATTTGTTCGACATCTCGCAGCGGCATATCTAATAGAATTGCCATGTAACTCGGGATGCCTTTGAGATACCAAACGTGAGCTACTGGAGCAGCTAATTTGATAAAGCCCATGCGATGGCGGCGGACGCGAGATTCAGTGACTTCAACACCGCATCTTTCGCAAACAATGCCTCTATGGCGAACTCGTTTGTACTTCCCACAATGACATTCCCAATCTTTTGCCGGCCCAAAAATGCGCTCGCAAAACAAGCCGTCCATTTCAGGTTTTAACGTGCGATAATTTATGGTCTCGGGTTTTGTCACTTCACCGGTTATCTGACCGTTGGGTAAAGTTCTCTCTCCCCACTGTCGAATTCTTTCTGGTGAAGCTAATCCTATCTTGACGTAATCAAAGCGTTGTTCTATTTTAGCCATTTTGACTCCAATTGATTATTTACTGTCGATTAGTGCTGGCAATTTATATTTTTTGTTTGCTTCGTTTTGAACTCAAATCAATATTACGCTCCTCTATAGGTGATGTTTCTTTTAATATCAGAAATGATATTTCTGGATACTCCAAATTCCTGAGCTATTTTAGCAAGGGATTCTCCGGCTTGGATTCGTTCTCGGATCTCAATAGCTTGAGCAAAAGTTAGCTTGCGATCGAGATATCCACCCATGCCAGTAACTGGAACCTCTTCGCCTGATTCCTTCCAAGTGACGTGATACTTAATATCGTGTATGGTTTTGCGACCAACACTGTATTCTTGAGCTACATCCTTCACTCTCTCTCCTGCTGCTAGTTTTTGCCTAATTTCTCGCACCTTTTCCCAGTCTAATTTGGCATTAGAAAGGGGATGACTTTTGCCTTGAGTGCGTCCTTTCTTAGAAGCATCTAATAAATTTTGAGTGCGAGTTCCACCCCAAAGGTGTTCTGGATTAATACAACTGGGAGTATCGCAGGTATGACAAGCATCCATCGAAGTGGGAACTTCACATCCTAATTTCTCTGCTAAAACAGCACGAGTAACTGATTGGGATTTCCCATTTTTCAAGTACCTGCCATAACCACCTTGACCATCCTTTGCACCTTGAAAAATTATGCAGCCGCTGTCTTGAATTTCTCCTACAAAACCGGGGGGAACTGTAGTGAAGTTATGGGGAATTTTTGCCTGAAGTATCTTAGTAATAGTGTCATACTGTACGCCATACTCTTTTATTAGGTGGCTTTTGGTGGTTCCAGCTAAATATTGACGCTGAATTTCCCGCAGTTGTTCGATCGATAGTTTACCAATACCGGGAATACTTTTGCGTCTGGGAGTTTTGCGATCGCGCCCCATCATCTGCTGCGTATTCTCAGCCGCAGTTCCAGCTACGAGATGTGCTGGGTTGATGCAGCTTGGATTGTCGCAGGTGTGGCAAGCAAAATAACCGGAATCTAGAAATCCTGGTATTTTTGATTCGAGCACTAATCGGTGGACTAATACCGTTTTGCCCTCAATCCACTTGCGCCCGTAACCATTTTTCAGCTTGCTCCCTTGCCAGTTAATACAGCCTGTCGCCAGGTCAAATTCTCCTTCTATTCCTGGGACAACTGTTACAATAGTCATGTCAGCGTCTCTCCTCTTAAGAGCGTTGATTCGCCTCAGCAGTGTTCGTACCACTGCTGAGGCATTTTAATTGGCACTTCTCGATTTTGAGATGTCAGATTTGAGATGTGAGATTGAATGCTGTCAACAATTTTTCAATCTAAAATCTAAAATCTAAAATCTAAAATCTCTAATCCTCGTCAAGTTCGTCACGAGAAAGGGATTCGTAAGTAGGCCGGGAGGGCGATCGCTTGCCCCCAGCATCCGCCATCAAATCCACCTCAACGTGTTCGCTGCCCTCGTCGGATGTATTCACCTTGTGCACGGCAATATCCAAGCACAAAGACTGCAACTCCCGCATCAGCACCTTGAAAGATTCCGGAGTACCGGGGCGCGGAATAGCTTTGCCTTTGACGATCGCATTCAGCGCTTCATTCCGCCCCTGCATATCGTCCGACTTCACAGTCAGCAACTCTTGCAAAGTATAAGCTGCGCCGAACGCTTCCAGAGCCCAGACTTCCATTTCTCCGAACCGCTGACCCCCCTGCTGCGCTTTGCCGCCCAAAGGCTGCTGCGTTACCAGCGAGTAAGGGCCTGTGCTCCGGGCGTGGATCTTATCGTCTACCAAGTGCACCAGCTTCAGCATATAAGCGATGCCGACTGTGATCGGGCGATCGAACGGTTCCCCAGTTCTGCCATCGTAGACAATAGTCTTGCCGGGGTGATTTTCGTTAAACACCCAAGGCTTGCCAGTTTTTTCCCGGGCTTCCTGCAGCTTGCCGTGTACGGTTTCCCGCGACTTTTCCGATCCGTGCATTTCATCAAAAGGCACCATCTTGAACCGCATCGAGAGATTTTCGCCGGCCCATCCCAGCAAGCACTCAAAAATCTGACCTACGTTCATCCGCGACGGTACGCCCAAGGGATTGAGCACTATGTCAACCGGAGTTCCGTCGGGCAAATAAGGCATATCCTCCATCGGCAGAATCCGGGACACAATGCCCTTATTTCCGTGGCGGCCGGCCATTTTGTCGCCGACTTGAATTTTGCGCTTTTGAGCCACGTAGACGCGGACGACCATGTTGGCGCCGGGGGGCAGTTCGTCGCCCTGTTCGCGGGTAAACACCCGCACGTCTACCACGCGGCCTTTTTCGCCGTTGGGGACGCGCAGGGAATTGTCGCGCACGTCGCGGGCTTTTTCGCCGAAGATTGCCCGAAGCAGTTTTTCTTCCGGCGGTTGGTCGGATTCGCCTTTGGGGGTGACTTTGCCGACTAGGATGTCGCTGGCTTCCACCCAAGCACCTTTGCGGATAATCCCCTGTTCGTCTAGCTGGCGCAGCGCGTCTTCGCCGACGTTAGGAATTTCGCGGGTGATTTCTTCGGGGCCGAGTTTGGTTTGGCGGGCTTCGATTTCGTATTTTTCAATGTGGATCGAAGTGTAGATATCTTCGTACACCAAACGCTCGCTAATTAGCATGGCGTCTTCGTAGTTGTATCCTTCCCAAGGCATATAAGCTACGAGGATGTTGTGACCCAGAGCGAGTTCTGCCCCTTCGGTGGACGAACCGTCGGCGAGCACTTGACCTGCTACGACGCGATCGCCCTCATAAATCAGCGGACGTTGATTTAAACAAGTATCCTGGTTGGAACGCTGATATTTTTGCAGTTCGTGTTCGATGCAGCCAGCATATTTTTGCTTCCAAACCGAGGGCTGTTTGACTTTGAGATCGTCGTATTCCTTAATCAGGAAATGTTCTTCGCTGGAATTAGATTCGGCATCCTCAGCTAGGGGTTTGACAATAATCCGGGTAGCGTCGATGTAAATCACCTCGCCGTTAATCCGGGAAATCACAACCATCCCGGAATCTCGCGCCGCCTGCGCTTCCAACCCCGTACCGACTAGGGGCCGTTCTGGTTTCAGCAGCGGCACAGCTTGCCGCTGCATATTCGAGCCCATCAGAGCTCGGTTGGCGTCGTCGTGTTCCAGGAACGGAATCAGCGATGTCGCGACGGAGACGATTTGCACCGGCGAAATCGCCATGTAGTCCACCTGCATCGGAGTTGTGGTGGTAAATTCTTGGCGGTAGCGGACGGCTACGGTTTCGCCCAAGAGGTTGTTGTTTTCGTCGAGGCTGATGTCTCCGGGGGCGACGCGCAAGTCATCTTCTTCGTCGGCTGTCATGTAAACGGGGGCTTTGTCGCGCAGTACCCGTCCTTTTTCTACTGGATAAAAAGGAGTTTCGATGAAGCCGTAGGGGTTGACGCGGGCGTGAGTTGCCAGGGAACCGATCAGACCGGCGTTGGGGCCTTCTGGTGTTTCGATCGGGCAAATCCGGCCGTAGTGAGACGGGTGAATGTCCCGCACCGCAAACCCGGCGCGTTCGCGAGTCAGACCTCCAGGGCCCAAGGCGGAAAGCCGGCGCTTGTGCGTCAGTTCTGCTAGGGGGTTGGTTTGATCCATGAACTGCGATAGCTGGGAGGAACCGAAGAATTCCTTGATTGCTGCTACCAGCGGTTTGGGGTTGACCAGAGAAGCGGGGCTGAGGGAGTCGGCATCGGAGACGGTCATTCTTTCGCGGATGATCCGTTCTAAGCGGTTGAGGCCGACGCGCACTTGGTTTTGCAGCAGTTCTCCGACGCTGCGGACGCGGCGGTTGCCTAAGTGGTCGATGTCGTCCGTCGAACCGATGTCGAATTCGAGGTTTATCAGATAGTCGATCGCCGTTAAGATATCTTGCGATGTCAGCACCCGCATGGTATCGGGGACTGTCAAGCGCAATTTTTTGTTGAGTTTGTAGCGGCCGACTCTGCCCAAATCGTAGCGTTTGGGGTCGAAAAAGCGCGAGTTGAGGAGCTGTTCGCCGCCCGCCACGGTGGGGGGTTCGCCTGGACGGAGTTTGCGGTAGAGCTCCATCAAAGCTTCTTCTTCGCCGAACTGTCCTTCTTTCTCGATCGTTTTTTGGAAGTATTCCGGGTGGCGGAGCGAGTCGTAGATTTCGCCGTCTGTGAGTCCGAGGGCTTTGAGCAGCACCTGGGCTGAGAGTTTGCGGGTTTTGTCGATTCTGACCCAGACTAAATCGTTTTTGTCTGTTTCAAATTTCAGCCACGCGCCGCGGTTGGGGATCAGACTGGCGTTGTAGGTACGGCGACCGTTTTTGTCGGTTTCTGATTTGTAGTAGACGCCTGGGGAACGCACGATTTGGTTGACTATCACCCGTTCGGCGCCGTTGATGATGAAAGTGCCGCGCTCGGTCATCAACGGCAAATCGCCGATGAAGACTTCTTGTTCTTTGATTTCCCCTGTTTCTTTGTTAATCAGGCGGGTGGGTACGTACATTTGCACCGAGTAGGTGCTGTCCCGGCGCTTGGCTTCGTCCACGTCGTATTTCGGGCGCTTGAGTTTGAAGTCTTTGCCCATGAAGTGGAGTTCCAGCTTGCCCGTGTAGTCTGTAATCGGGGAGAAGCTGTCGAGTTCTTCGATCAGCCCGGCTTCTAGGAACCAGCGGAAACTTGCCCGCTGGATTTCGATCAGGTCGGGCAAGGTGAAGGCGAATTCTGTGTAATCTTTAGTAGTCATGGGTGTCCTTTTTCCGCAGTGGCTCTAGCTTTTTACATGGCGCCAAGGCTGGGCTTTTTTACCTTGTTGCGTTTTTTTGATGGATTGTGTGAGAGAATTTATATGATGTTTTCGATCGCCTGCCAACTGATGCAACGGTTATTTGTGCGGGTTGCTCGCAGTATGTTTTTGCGAATTTTCGTTTCGCTCCAGATGCTTTTAGCTCCGATCTCGTGGTATCTCGGTGTGAATTTCCTACACTTTAGACTCCTAAAATTGACTTGACAGCTATTGCCAAATTTCTGAGGTTCCAAGTTTCTTCGCTATGTGTAAGTTTGAGGTATTGCGTGAAGTTTTTGCCGCTCCCGAAGGTTAGCGTACTCGCGTTGTGTTGGCATTTCCGGGGCGACATCGCAGTCGTGGGTAGTAAGCCAACGCCCGATCGGTCGGTTCTTTTTATTATAGGACGCAAATCCGATCGCAGCAGGCAACGCCAAAAGAATCTCAAATAAAGGATGAATCCGGTTTTTTAGGCAGGATACAAATGGAATTGTCCCTATCCCTAGGCCCTAAATCGACCTTTTTTCCTCGTTTCTTTGTTCTTCTCTAGCTAAACTGAAAAACCGAATAGCTGACAGGCATTTTCTGTTGTCTGCTGGGACAAAGTTAAGAGAGAAACTCCTCTCAATTTAGCAACTTGCTCGGCTACGTAGTAGACATAGGCTGGTTCGTTGCGTTTTCCCCGCTGGGGTACGGGGGCGAGAAAAGGGCAATCTGTCTCGACCAGGATGCGATCGCTATTTACCATACAAGCTGATTCTTGTATTTGCAAGGCTTTTTTAAAGGTGACTGTTCCGCTAAAACTAATGTAGAAACCTAGGTCTAAAAACCACTGGGTTTCTTCGGGCGTGCCTCCCCAGCAGTGCATGACGCCCCGCACTGGCCCGCGTGTTTGCCAAAAGTTCCTCAGCATTTGGGCCATTGGGGCGGCGGCGTCGCGACAGTGGATAATGACTGGTTTGTCTAGTTCCCGGGCGATTTCAAGCTGTGCCTCAAACACTTTAAACTGGTGTTCTCGATCGTCAGCTTTATAAAAGTCCAGTCCGGTTTCGCCGATCGCCACTACCCTAGAGTCCGAACTTGCTAATTCCCTAATCTGGCTCGCAGTCTCGTCTTTCCACTTGTCGGCATCTAGGGGGTGGAGTCCAACCGCAAAGGAGACTTCGGCAAACTGATTGGCGATTGCTTGAATTCCGGCAAACTCTTCTGGCTCTACACAAGAATGAACCAGCCGAACTACACCAGCTTCGCGCCAGCGTTCTCGAATGGCTTCTAACTCAGATTTGTAGGTTTCAAAGTTGATATGAACGTGAGTGTCGATGAGCTGCATGGGGGAAGCAGATTAGAGGTGATACGGGAAAGTCCTGGCGGGATAGGGCGAGGGGGAGTGAGAGAGTCTGGGAGTGGGAGTGGCAGAGAGTTTGTGGGAAAAATCTTCCGTCTTCTTTCTTCCTTCTTCTTTCTTCACGCTTTACTTCTTCCCTCAACATCCATCCCTTCAATCTTGTACACTGCTTCGTCGGGTAACTTTCTGCTTCCTTAAGATGCTACCGAGGATGTTTCGTGCGGCTTGAGGGTTCTTGCCAAGCGGGACTTTTTGCGAGCGCCGTTGTTGCGGTGGAGTACACCTTTTTTGACAGCTTTGTCAATTTTGCTGTAGGCCTCGGACATTCGCTGCTGGACTTCTTGCATTAATTCCGGGCTCGGAGCAGCAGCGTACTTCTCTACGGCAGCGAAATACTTCTTCATCAAAGTTTTGACCGCTGACTTGTAAGATTTGTTGTACAAGCGGTTACGTTCGGCGATTTTGACTCGTTTGACGGCGGACTTAATATTTGCCATAGTTCAGTTGCTGGAAGTAGGTATTCATTGATACACCCTAGTCTCAAGACAGTCCCGAGACGCGGGGCTTTTGAAGGACAACCTTTTCGGGATCGATCCGCAAAAAGCTTGATGTTTAATGGCACAGTGAGACAGCCACTCTTCATTGGCTCAGATTGAGCTGAGTTTGCGGTTACTTTTTGGCGACGCCCGCGCAATAATTTTTTATTGACTCATTTAACTGCCTGTTTTTTACCCCTGACAATACCCACAGGTATGACACGGGTGTTACGGAGGCGTTTTGCGGTGTTTCCACCGTCACGAGTTAAAGTCACGGTTTCTTGCGCGCAATTTTCAAGTATACAATAACTGGGCGTTTTTTTATAAAAAAATTATCAGGTGTTGGAAAAACTAATATAGCACCTATTTTGCTGAAAATCCAATTCTCTGAAAAATCCAAGTTAAGCTATAACAAAGAATACGGGTTATTTGGGCTTCTTGCCGAAGCACTTACCGAAGGTAGAAGGTAAAAAGCTGAAGGTAGAAGGTAGAAGACAACCGGATCTGAAGGTAGAAGCTAGAAGGCAGAACCAAAATTCTTCCGCTCGAACACTCTCCCTCTCGGATACGATCGCTGTCGGACACTCTCCCCCTGTGCGTTCCAACCCTCTCCCTCCGCACCCGGTTCTCTGGCGGGCAATTCAAGAGAGAAGGTTGTGACTTGTCCTCAGTGTTGCAAAATCATCGACAGAGATTTAAACGCTGCACTGAAGCCTGGGAAAATGCCGCGACTATCGCGGTTGAAGCTTGTGGACTGGTGGTGGCCTACTTCTCTAGGAGAACCCCCACAAAAATCCCCAATTGTCAAGCAAATGTTAGTGAAGTTATAGACGGCATTCCTAATCTCCATGCTGCGAATCATTACTCAGTGGGTTGAGGCACAAGCTGAACTGCGACGGATCTGCGATCGCACCCATGACGAACTTGTTGTTCACAAAGAAGCCACCGTGCGGGAGGTGCTGCAAGCTGTAAGGCGCAGAGGCGATCGGGCTGTGCTGCACTACACTGCTGAATTTGACCGCATGACCCTAAATGTGGAAGATTTACGGGTGAGCGGCGCCGAATTGGATGCTGCTTACCAGCAGGTGTCGAAAGAATTATTAAATGCGATCCGCACAGCTTGCAAACAGGTAGAGGCGTTTCACCGACAGCGCGTACCCAAGTCTTGGGTGCAGTTTGGCGATGACGAGATTGTTTTGGGCAAGCGCTACACGCCGGTCGATCGAGCGGGAATCTACATTCCTGGCGGTCAGGCATCCTATCCGAGCTCGGTGATCATGAATGCGGTTCCTGCAAAGGTCGCCAAGGTGCCGAGACTGGTGATGTGTACTCCCCCCGGACAGGAGAAGAAAATGAATCCTGCGGTGCTGGTAGCGGCTCAGGAAGCGGGAGTTGATGAGATTTATCGGGTAGGCGGGGCGCAGGCGATCGCAGCTTTGGCCTACGGTACGGAAACTATTCCGAAGGTGGATTTAATTACTGGGCCGGGGAATATTTACGTCACTCTCGCCAAAAAGCTGGTTTACGGGACGGTGGGGATCGATTCTCTGGCGGGCCCGTCGGAAGTGTTAATTATTGCGGATGGTTCGGCGAATCCCGTACACGTGGCTGCGGATATGTTGGCTCAAGCTGAGCACGATTCGATGGCGTCGGCAATTTTGCTGACGGCGGATTCGGTGCTGGCTAGGAAAGTGGTGGCTGAGGTAGACAGACAGTTGGCAGATCACCCGCGCCGAACTTTAACAGAAAAGGCGATCGTCAACTATGGTTTAGTCGTGGTAGTTGACTCGCTCAAAGCCGCTGCGGAACTCTCTAACGAGTTTGCCCCCGAACACTTGGAATTGCAAGTTGCAGATCCCTGGGCTTTGCTCGACCAAATTCGCCACGCTGGGGCGATTTTCTTGGGCTTATCGACGCCGGAAGCTGTAGGTGATTATTTGGCTGGCCCGAATCACACTTTGCCGACTTCTGGGGCTCCGCGCTATGCGTCGCCGCTGGGTGTCGAAACTTTTATGAAGCATTCGAGTTTGATTCAATATTCGCCGGCTGCACTGAAGAAGGTGGGTAAAGCGATTAATGTTTTGGCCCAAGCAGAGGGGCTTCCTTCTCACGCTGATTCGGTGCGGCTGCGGACTGAAAATGAGGGAGAGGGTGAGTTTTAGATGGTAGATGGGAGATTGGCGACTGGCAAAATACAGAGGTAGTCAAAAGCGAGTGAAATGCAGTGAAAGGAAGCAATTCTCTTGCGATTACGGTAGCTTTACATTCTGCGACAAGCAGCCCAGTTTATTTGCACCTACCTACTTACGCACTGCGGGCTTAAGAAACCCGGTTTCTTCAAGAATCTTGCTGAAATGACGCGATTATGTTAAGAAACCGGGTTTCTGGGTAGGTAATAATGATGTTGGTGGGAGCGCGAAATTGTCGAAAGTAGCCGACAAGCAACGAAAAATTTAAAGTCTAAATATCTGAAATTTAAAGGTGCACGGTATTGAATACTGTTTTGGTAGCGATCGACAATTCAGAGTTAGCGACTCAGGTACTGCAAGTTGTAGGACAATTTCAGCTAGAACCGACGGCAAAGGTGATTCTAGTTCATGTTGTGAGTTCTGGTACGTCGGATTTTGACGCGGTTGTCGATCGACCTCACTCTCAGGGAAATGAGATTGCTTACCGAGAGGTGGAGAAGTTGCTGCAATCTTATCAGGAAAAGTTACCTTGCCAGAGCGAATTGGAGATTGTTTCGGGACAGCCTGCAGAGGAAATTTTGCGTTTGGCTAATATTTATAAAGTAGACTTAATTGCGATCGGCTGTCGCGGTTTAACTGGTTTAAAGCGGATTTTGGAAGGATCGGTGAGTGCTGAGGTTGTGGCTGAGGCTCCTTGTTCTGTGTTGGTGGTGCGGGCTAGGTAGGTAGGGGGAATTGAACCGCAGAGGTTGACAGTGCGATCGGCTGATTGATATTTTACTAAATTTATTTCTGGCTCAAGCCTTCCATAGAATAATTATGAGCGTGACTCTTAACATCCCTACAATCAATGATGATCTGAACGATTTTGACAATCTGTTTCAGCTTTTGGAGCAACTAAAGGAGGATTGCTCAGAAGTAATTATTGACTTTTCTAAATGTTTTTTTCTCAGACAAAATGCCGTAGCTTTTCTGGGAGAATTGATTGGTATCATTCAATCCCGCACGATAAAATTAAACATTAATTGGGATCGGGGCTATTTCATTCTGAATAGGGTTTTGAGGAATTCAAGGCCAAATCCCGCCACCAGGTTGAGCTTGAGCCATATTAGTTTCCCCCTGCTCGCGATAGAGATTGAGGGCCCTCATTACGGGCGAGGGCAAACAGGTCAGGCAGTGGCTGGACACGAATCCGGGAAGCATCCTCGCCTTGTGTGACATCCCGCACATAATGAACCTTATTTTCAACGTGCCAGTAATTGCGAATGCGTTGAGCAAATTGTTCGACGGTTTCGTTCAAGGAACTGATGCAATAGCGGGTCTGCTTTTTCTTAACGATCAGATGCTGTCATGAAGAGCAAATGCCGATAACTGGTGACGCGAATAATCGTCGTTAATCCTTCCCTGTCGGCCATGCCGGGTAAATCAGCTAATGTCTGCCACACACTAACACTTCGTCGTTCCACTCGACCCTGGGCTGTTTCAACGCTATGGCAATGAGATTCGGATTTAAATTGGGCTTTAATAGCCTTCAAAAAGTTGCCATGATTGCCTTTAATCGCGGCTAAATAATGATTTTTTGAAGTGATGATTTGCTCGCCAGTTTTTTTTGGGTATTGAGTGCATCAAAAGCAAAGACTACACCGCGTTCGGCTAGTGCTTTGAGCACTGGTGGCAGCGCTTTGATTTCATTGCTTTTACAGTTCACAGGTTGAATCGGTAAAATCAGTCCTCGCTCCACCACTAAGGACCGTGACTAATTGAATAGCTGGATGAGATTCCGTCGTACACGGGCCGGCGTATCGAGGTTGTACGAACCACGCAACACTTTACCATCCATCGCAATCGTTTCCCCAGCCAACGGCTCGATCGCAAAAAAGTCGGCTAAGCAACGGCTATAGGCTTCATAATCAATATCTAATAATACACGTCGAATCGTGCTGTAGGATGGCAATCGTGATTTGGCTGGACTAAATAACTCAAGTAATTCACGACGGTAGCCTTTGAGCCAATCACTGATTGATAAAAAGCCCCGACATCCGGCACTGATCGCCAATGTAAATAGTGCTATACATAGCGCTTGGTCATGTCGTCGCCCCGCACCACGTCGAGCATCGGGCAATCCGGAAAACGCCGCAACAATCGCTAAACTACTCATACTTAACAATCACATAACCCAGGACATCCCCAGCCTACAAGCAATCTCACGCTTTGTCCAGAATGAAATAGCCCTGATTAACACTCACAAATTAACTGGTAAAAAAGCTGGTATAGATTGGCGGTACTCTCATGGTCTGAAGGAAAATATGTGGGAAATAAATTTACCTGATTGTGTTGTTAGTGAGTTAATCAATTGTTTTAATGTATTGCAACTTCCTTTTTGTACTTTCGATCTGATATTTGACGGTCAAGACTACTATTTACTAGATATTAATTACAACGAGCAATAGATTTTTTCAGATGAAAAGTGTGATATGAAAATTACTAGCAAAATTTTAGACTATTTGGGAATAAGGGGTAATTATTCTCCAATACCACGAATACAGGGATGAGTTACAACTTGCAGAGGGAGCTATGCCATATCAAGCCCTGTAAAAATTTTACTATATTTTTTATAACTCCAATTTGACTCTACATCTGTAACAATTAAAAATATAGTAGCTGTTCAGATGTTCTCTCAATGACTTTTATCCCATCCGAAGCGTTTAAATCTATTAGTTATCCCGATCGCACTGTCAAAAGAGCCGATCGCGCCGTCCGCTGTTCCCCTTTTCAATTACACTTCTTCCAGACCATCCGCGACAACAGCGTTTTCCTAAGTGCGATCGCATCTAATTCCGGTGTCGAAAGCGGCTACACCCGATCGCCCGTATCCGAACTCGCAGCCGAAAACTCCCTGCTGTGGCTGATCCAAGTCGGCGTACTGCGGCGGGAAGTAGACGGACAAGGGATTACCGACAGTTTTCGCCTCACGCCCCTGGGCCGCCAACTCGTGGAAAAATGGGAACAGGAAGGACAGGGAGTGCCGGCCGCGTCATTGTGCGATCGCATGGGAAATGCGGTCAGCCGCGGGTTGGGACTATTTCTATAACCGGAATGGCAGCTAATAAGTGGTTGAACCTTAAAATTTAAGCTTTTGGGCGGGCAAGATGCCCACCCCACAAGAGTTTGAAGAAATCCACCCCACAAGCAAATTTACTCTTTGTGGAACAGGCATCTTGCCTGTTCTTGAGAGATGTGAGTATAAATTAAATGCGCGATCGCTTAACTAATACAAATTAAATTTAAATCGAATAAAAACAATGGTTCAAACCGCTTCTAAACCTTTGACTCTCGCCGAATTTCTCCAACTGTCGGAAACCAAACCCGCCAGCGAATTCATCGACGGTCAAATTATCCAGAAACCTATGCCCCAAGGAAAACACAGCACAATTCAAAGCGATTTGGGTGGTGACATCAACCGCGTACTCAAACCCCAACGCATCGCCCGCGCCTATTCAGAATTGCGCTGTACCTTCGGCGGTCGATCGACAGTACCCGATATCGCAGTATTTACCTGGGAACGCATTCCCCGCGACGAAAACGGCGAAGTAGCAAACACTTTTGCCATCGCCCCCGACTGGACAATCGAAATTCTTTCCCCCGACCAAAGCCAAACTAAAGTCGTCCGCAACATTCTCCACAGTCTCGCCCACGGAACCCAGATGGGCTGGTTGATTGACCCGGAAGAAAAACTGGTATTTGTCTATTTTGCCGATCGCACCATAGCAGTTTTTGAAGAACCGGGCGATCGCATCCCCGTTCCAATCTTTGCCGAATCCTTCAATCTCACCGTCGGTGAAATGTTCAGTTGGCTGACAGAATAGGCGATCTCGTTTCTTTCGTTGGGTGGGGGCGGGTTTATTATATTATCGATTTGTGTCAAAGAAGGTGGGTGAACCCGCCCCTACAGGAATCACGATCGACCGGACGCGATTTAAGTCGCGCGATCGCCAGATCGACTAAAATATAAAGACTGAGCTCCAAAAACAGGTTGCGGGTCAAAGTTTTTTGCTTAAATATTAAATCTGTGCGTATATCTAGTTCCTGTAGGGGCGGGTTCGCCAAGGTTTCCGATCAAAATCCGACAATCTCGTAAACCCGCCCCGACCGAGATATGATGCACGATCGATGGGACTCTCCCAGAAACCGAGTTTTTTGTTGTAAATCCTAAATCAGTAACAGGTAAAATATCAAAAATGATTTTTATACAAACACGGTCGATCGAACTCCGCTGCCAGCCAGCATCAAAATTAAACGCAAGATTCCCAATGACTCAAAAACTTACTGATTCTAGGTTTTAGGTTTTAGGCGCAAGTCCCTCCTACCTCCCAACTACCCCCTTACACCTATCACCTCATACCTACCACCTAACACCTAACACCTTCTTCTTCCTAACAAAAATATTTACTCAAAAATGGAAGCTAAATCTTACAAAGACACCGTAAATCTGCCCAAAACCAAGTTTGATATGCGCGCCAACGCCGCCAAGCGCGAACCAGAATTGCAAGAATTTTGGGCAGATCGAGAAATCTACGATCGCCTTTCGGAAAATAACCCAGGCGACTTGTTCATCCTCCACGACGGGCCACCCTACGCCAACGGACAACTCCACATCGGCCACGCCCTCAACAAAATTCTCAAAGACTTTATCAACCGCTACCAAATACTGCGCGGCAAAAAAGTTCGCTACGTGCCCGGTTGGGATTGTCACGGATTGCCGATCGAACTTAAAGTATTGCAAAACATGAAATCGGACGATCGGCTAAATCTTACCCCGATCGAACTCCGCCGCAAAGCCTCCGCCTTCGCGCAGCAAACAATGGAACAGCAGCGCGAATCCTTCCAGCGCTACGGCGTTTGGGGCGACTGGAAACACCCGTATTTAACTCTGAAACCAGAATACGAAGCCGCGCAAATCGGCGTTTTCGGTCAAATGGTGCTCAAAGGCTACATCTACCGCGGCTTCAAACCCGTTCACTGGAGTCCGAGCTCGAAAACAGCCCTCGCCGAAGCGGAATTGGAATATCCCGAAGGCCACACGTCGCGTAGCATCTACGTCGGCTTCCACGTGAGAAAATTATCAAAATCTTTGCAGTCGAAGCTCAAACGCTATATGCCGAGCCTCTGGGCGGCGATTTGGACGACTACCCCCTGGACGATTCCGGCAAACTTGGCGATCGCAGTCAATCCGGAACTGACTTATGCGGTGGTGGAACCGCCAGCAAATTCCCACATCGCCCAACAATTTATGTTAGTAGCTGTCGATGCGGTCGATCGGCTGTCGGCAACTTTTAACACTCAATTAAAAATACTTGCCACCTTCAAAGGCAAAGAATTAGAAGGCTGCACCTACAAACACCCGCTGTTCGATCGCGAAAGTCCAATTGTTGCCGGCGGCGACTACATTACCGCTGATTCCGGGACGGGATTGGTGCACACCGCACCCGGCCACGGACAAGAAGACTTTATAGTAGGAAAACGCTGCGGTTTGCCAGTGTTAACGCCCGTAGACGAGAACGGAAATTTCACCGCAGAAGCCGGACAGTTTGCAGGTTTAAATGTCCTCGGAAACGGCAATGCCGCAGTGATTGATGCCCTGGTCGAAGCAAATTGTTTGATTAAAGAGGAAAGTTACGCTCACTCTTATCCTTACGATTGGCGCACGAAAAAGCCGACTATTTTTCGGGCGACGGAACAGTGGTTTGCGTCCGTTGAAGGGTTCCGAGATGAAGCCTTAAAAGCCATTTCTGGTGTGAATTGGATTCCCGCCCAAGGGGAAAATCGAATCACTGCAATGGTGGGCGATCGATCGGATTGGTGCATCTCCCGCCAGCGGACTTGGGGCGTTCCGATTCCCGTATTCTACGACGAAGAAACCAACGAACCGCTGTTAAATGAAGAAACGATCGCCCACGTGCAAGCCATCTTTGCCGAACGCGGTTCCGATGCTTGGTGGGAATTGTCGATCGATGAATTGCTGCCGGAATCTTACCGCAATAACGGCCGCACTTACCGCAAAGGAACTGACACGATGGATGTGTGGTTTGACTCCGGTTCTTCTTGGGCTGCTGTGGCAAAAGGGCGATCGGAATTAAACTATCCTGCTGATATCTATTTGGAAGGTTCAGACCAGCACCGCGGCTGGTTTCAATCCAGCTTGCTCACCAGTGTAGCAACTAACGGCGTAGCTCCTTACAAAACAGTTTTGACTCACGGTTTTGTGCTGGATGAAAAAGGCCGCAAGATGAGCAAATCTGAAGGCAATGTCGTCGATCCGGCCGTCGTAATTAAGGAATACGGCGCCGATGTTTTGCGGTTGTGGGTGTCTTCGGTAGACTACTCGGCAGACGTGCCTTTGGGCAAAAACATCCTCAAACAGCAGTCGGACGTTTACCGGAAAATTCGCAATACAGCTAAGTTTTTGCTGGGCAATTTGCACGACTTCGACCCGGCAAAAGATGCCGTTAGTTACGAGGAATTGCCGGAACTCGACCGCTATATGCTGCACAGAATGGGCGAAGTTTTTGCAGAAGTCCAAGATGCTTTTGAAAGCTTCCAATTTTCCCGATTTTTCCAAACTGTGCAGAATTTCTGTACGGTGGATTTGTCGAATTTTTACTTGGATATTGCCAAAGACAGACTTTACATCAGCGCCACAGATAGCCGTCGCCGCCGCAGTTGTCAGACGGTGATTGCAATTGCTGTGGAGAATTTAGCAAGGGCGATCGCACCTGTTTTGTGTCACATGGCCGAGGATATTTGGCAGTACCTTCCCTATCCGACTCCTTACAAGTCAGTTTTTGAAGCCGGCTGGGTGCAAATTGATGCAAAATGGCACAATCCAGAATTGGCTGCGCGCTGGCAGTATTTGCGGCAAGTGCGCGGCGAAGTTAACAAGGTTTTGGAAAAAGCCCGGATTGAAAAGGCGATCGGTTCTTCTTTGGAAGCTAAGGTTTTATTGTACGTTCCCGATGTTGAGAAAAGACAGCAATTGCAAGCTTTGAATCCCAGCAGCGAAGAATTGGTGGATTACGTGCGATCGCAAAATTCAGTCATCGAGTTAGCCGCAGAGGAGAAAGCAAAAGCAGCACAAGATAAACAGGAAGAACAAGCGGCAAAAGTTGCCAAAGTCTTGACAGAAAACACAGTTTATGTTGAGGAAGAAGCGATAGAAAAGGGCGATCGATCTTCTGCGATCGTACAGTATTCTGCCCCTGAACAGTCGGCTTTAGATTGGCAGCAAATCTTAGATCGAAGCATCCAGTTTGTGGCGGATCTGCCTGAATACGCGGGCAGCTTTTTTACAGAATACCAAAAAGTTTTGGTAACACTTGGGCTGTTAGCCTCTGTGTTAGTAACGGGCCGAGTAACGCTGGCGATTTTGGATACGATGAATCAGATTCCGGTGTTGGGAGGCCTCTTTGAAGTCATCGGCATCTTATTTACAATCTGGTTTGCTTTCCGTCACTTGTTGTTTGCCGCCAACCGTCAAGAAATTGCAGAACAAATTGATTTCCTGACAGCAGATGTGGTGGGCCGCAGTACAGCGCTTGTACTTGCAGAAACAAAGGCGATGGTACTCGCACCGGCATTGGATACGGCGCTTGTGCTTGTAGAAACACAGCCGATCGCACAAACAGCCCCAGCCGAAAAAGTGTTTGTAGAAACACCCCAAATCCCGCAAGCAGAATCAGTTGCGATCGAACCAAAACTAGAAATTCCTGCTGAAATAGCTGCAGGGCACAATTCTACAATGACCGGCAACGGTGTAGACGAACTGCGGTATTTGTTCATTACTTCGGAAGTGGAACTGGTAGAATCGAATGCAATCCTGCACGAATTGCCTTACAGTTATCAGTCTCCCGAGTTGGCGATTGGTGTAGTCAAAGCAGACGGGGAAAAGTGCGATCGTTGCTGGAATTACTCTACTCACGTCGGAGAGTCGATCGAACATCCGCTAATTTGCGAACGCTGCGTTTCAGCAGTAGACGGCAAATTCTAACGTAGGCTGCGCTTCGGGAAAAATTCTTGAGTTTGTGGTAGCCACATTCGGCCCGAAGCGCACCTTACAATAACTTCATTATTTACTTATTTCTGATTAAAAAAACGGCAGACGATTTCACCAGGGTTGTTTTGTCCGAACGCCAAAACTGTTCCATCTTTCTTAACTGTAGTGCGATCGCGGCAATTGTAGAATTCCAGAGGCTGTTTCACTCCGTCAAGACTCAGAATTACCCTGTATTCCCAATAATTTTTTGCACTGCGTTTGATATCGACAATGCAAATCTCGCGCCCTTGATAATTGCGGCATACAGAGGCGTCAGCAGGAAGCGCCACCCAGAAAAAAGATATTAATAACAAAAAGTAGCAAACACATTTCATCATCTGCTATCTATTCCACTGCATAACCCGTATACTTCCGCATAAAGGGCGGCTGAAATCCCCAAACAATATCCTCTTTGGGAACTCCGGCTATTACTAAATCTTCAGCAATATCATCTTCAGTGGCATTCCATTGAAGCCAAATTTTTCCGCCCTTGATATCAATGTGAATGCTACAATGATGCACCCTAGTCTGCTTGTCCCAGCCCACATAAAAGATTTGGTAATGATCTCGTTCTGTATCAATAATTGTCTCGACTTCAATGTCTCCGTGAGCAGGTTTGCGCTGGCCGTACTCCAGTAACATTTGCTGCACAATTTGCCGATATTTGATTAATTTTTCCATTCTACAATAACCTCAACTGCTGTATCATAAACAATCATTTTTACCTGATTTTCCTCGATCCTTGCTTTCGGGAAATCTAGTTGAAAGAATTCTTCATAAGTTATTAACGGCACAGCCAAGTACAAAATGCGATCGGGTGCTTTTTCTTTGAGTGCGGCTCGGTAATTAATGAACTGCCCCAATGCTCTGTGAAATTCCGAGATTGCCGACGATTTTGCCAAAAAACTTTTGACCTCAACGGCAATTTTTTCGCCTTGCCTTTCTGCCGCAATCAGCCTTTCTGCTCCCAGATCGATCGACATATCTACACCGCCCACACTAATCGGAAACGGATCGTGGGTAATATGCCAGCCTTCTTTTTGCAAAGCTGTTTTGACAACTTCATGAAAAACATCTTTGGCAGACATAATATATCGATAACTAACTTACTTATTCCTATCTTACCTTTTTTGACAGCCAACTGACAGTATGTGACAACTGAGATGTGGCACTATTCTCAAGAACGGGCAAGATGCCCGTTCCACAAGAGATAAATTTTCTTGTGGAACAGGCATCTTGCCTGTGCCTAAAAGGATTATTGACAATGGTGCAACATCTCAGTTAGAAGCCATTTAAAAATTGGGCGCGCCCTCAACTCGCGACATCATAAGATAGCTGAACGAGACCAGAACTGTATGTCTGACATCCAGTTAGCTGCAAAGCTGTAGTATTGGGATTAGCAAATAAAGGAATTCCCTCGCCCAAAATAATCGGGTGTACCGACAGAATCACCTCGTTGACAAGATTTTGATTCAGGAAATCGCGAATCAGCAGAGAACCGCCAACCAACCAAATATTTTTGCCGTCAAGCAAGCGCAATTCATTGACAAAAGTATCTAATTGTGTTACTACTCCGACATCATAAGTTGCTGTAAAATCTAGATTTTTCGTAAAAACATAACTCTTTTTTTCCTGGTACGGGTACTCGCCAAAAGTTAGAACTTGTTCGTAAGTTTTCCGACCCATGAGAACCGTATCGATGCTATCTAAGAATTTAGTATAACCGTAATTTTGGTCTGTAAACAGCCAGTCTATATCGCCATTAGTTCGGGCGATATAGCCGTCCAGACTAGATGCAATGAATAGTACAACTTTACGCATGGCAACACCGAGGTTTTGGGAATGATGGGGGCGATTATCGCACCAATGACCTTAATTTTAAATGATTTAGCGTCCTGACGGTAGCTTGAGTTCGATACCCAGTTTGTCTCTCGGTAGTCTTGATTTTATTGTGACAGGATTTTTCGCTGGGTGGGGAGTTGCCCGTGCGTCAATCGATTTCGCGATTTTCGATTTGAGATTAAAGAATTGACTTGCGCGAGATAAATGCTCTTTATTGAGGATTTTCGATTTGAGATTAAAGAATTGATTCCACGGATAAATGACGTGGCGGGTACCATCAATAAATTCTTGGTCACAATCAAAGAAACCGATTTTTTTTTGTTTTCTGCGCTGTAAAAAATTATTCTCGCAAAAACCAGGTTTCTGGCCTACGCATCACCACGTTAATAATATAACGGTTACAAGAGGACAGCCAATGGTGACGAACCTGAATGTGGATACGGCACTGCGGCAAGAGGATCTCGAACTTGAGGGAGAAATTGAGTTCGAGACTCTAGTTGAAATCGCCTTGCGCGAATACATTCTACTCTACGCCGCAAACAGCCAAAGCATCTCGATCGCGAGTTTTGGAGAATCTCAAGCGTGCATTTGGTGAAAAATATCAACTGCACGAACTGGGTTTAAATCCTGATGAAATTTGGGGAGAAGTTCGCGATCTACTTTTGCAGGAGGCGAGGTCATCTTTGAGTGAGGCTGCATTATTTACTCGATACTAACATTATCTCCGAAATAACGGCGGCAATTCCTCCAACCCTGCTAAATCCAATTCTGTCTGCCCTTCATCACCGGCTTTGTCAATTAACTGCAATAAGTGCGATCTCGTCATGCCCTTTGTCTCTCAGCAGTCTTCATTTTATTGACATAAATTTTTGGATCGAGGCGAGAAACCGGGTTTCTATGAAGTTTTTGGTTGGGTGACGAGAAATATCGAGAGAAACCCGGTTTCTGAGATTCACGCATGGGCGAGAAACCGGGTTTCTACGAGCTTTTAGTTGGGTGACGATAAATACACAAAGAAACCGGGTTTCTCAGGTTTGTTTTACCAAGAGATGACAAATGGTGATACGCTTGGGATAGGAAGTTATTTGTTTATGAACCAAATTAAACGTGTTGCCATAGTGGGAGGAACCCACGGAAACGAACTCACAGGAATTTACCTAGTGAAGAAATTCGATCGCGCGCCAGAGTTAATTCGGCGATCGACTTTTGAAACTATGACTCTGCTAGCCAATCCCAAAGCTTGCGAAATCGGGACGCGCTACGTCGATATCGACCTCAACCGCTGCTTTCGACAGGAAGATTTAGAAAATCCCCATCTCTCCAGCTATGAAGCCCAGCGGGCGAAAGAAATCTACGGCATTTTTAGCTCAAAAAACACTCATCTGCCCAACGTAATTATCGATTTGCACAGCACCACATCCAACATGGGGCTAACATTTATTCTCGCCAGCCATCATCCATTTAACCTGCAACTAGCAGCTTATTTAACCTCTGTGCATCCCCACATCAAGCTACTCGCTTCTACAACCAACAATCCTGATAGTCCCGTGCTGCGATCGCTTTCGGAATTAGGCGGTACGCTGGAAGTTGGTGCAGTCCCGCAAGGGGTATTAGATGCGTGTTTATTTCAGCAAACTGAGCAACTTGTCAGCCGAATTTTAGACGGCGTAGAAGCCTACAATCAAGGCACAATGCCTGCTGCCAACAATCCCCTGACTATTTACGATACCATTGGGGCGATCGACTATCCCAGAAACGAGAAGGGAGAAATTCAGGCAATGATTCATCCTCACCTGCAATCCAGAGATTATCAAGCTCTGAATCCCGGCGATCCGATGTTTTTGACCTTTGATGGCGAGTCGGTATTGTATGAAGGTAAATCGACCGTATATCCAATTTTTATTAACGAGGCAGCTTACTACGAAAAAGGAATTGCCATGTGTTTTACCCACAAGCAAATAGTCAGTCTTGAGTAGAAATTTAAAAATTATTCTTGAGAGTTGTCCGGTGACAAAAACTCTTCTTTAGAAGCAGCAGTCAAAGAACGCAATTCCTTCCATATTTCCAAACTGAGAATACAGGCGATCAGCCACACCAAACCCGCCGTATAACCAGCAATAACATCGGTAGGCCAGTGAACTCCCAGGTAAAGCCGGCTCAAACCTATAGCAGCAACCAATACAACTGTCAAGCTGTAAATCAACCAGCGCTGCTTGGGAAAGCGGGAACCCAAGAAATATCCTAGCAAACCGTAAATAACCATTGAAATCATCGCGTGTCCGCTAGGAAAACTGTAAAAGCGAACGTCAACAACGCGCTCCCAAAGTTGAGGTCGAGCCCGGGCAAAAAGTTTTTTTAACAGTAAATTTAAACCGATCGCTCCCCCAGCCGCGATCGCAATAGTTGCCGCTTCCGATCGGTGATTGCGCGCTAGCAAAATAATACCCAAGGTCAGACAAATCACTAGCAGCAAATTCGGCTCCCCTAAAAAGGTAAAGCCCAGCATTATTCTATCGCCCAGCGGAGTGTGAAGGCTCCTAAGATATAGTAAAATAGATGTATCGAAAGCGTAACTTTCTTTTTCCAACACCTCTTCGGCAATAGTGGCAAATCCCCACATCGCCAAAGCAGCAACAGCAAGCCCGGCCAGCCGAATTATCGAAATGAGCGATCGAATTTTAGAACGCATTCTTGAATTAATTAAAAATTTTAAATTTCCAACTCAAAATAATACAACAAATATAGGAAACGAAAACACCTGACCGATCGTCGAGATGATCGAGCAACTATATTCTGAATGATTAATTGATTTTTCACTACCCACCCCAGCTTTTACCTCTAACCTGCGAATGACTATACTATCAAAAAAATACATTCCTGCAATTTTGTTGACATTGGGGTTGACAAGTCTTTCTAGCTGTGCTAATAACAGCGGAGTAACTGCGCCGATCGCCGAAGCCAACACGATCGCCCAGCGTCTCGTCTCTTCCGCAGTCGCCCAAAAGCCGAACAACCCCCAATTCGGTCAGCCGATCGAGTGTACCCTAGGCAAAGACTGTTTTGTATTGCTGTATTTCGATCGAGAACCCGGCCCCACCGCCGTCGATTTTGGCTGCGGGCGCCAAACCTACGACGGCCACGACGGCACAGACTTTGCCATTCCCGACGCCAAAGCAATGGCAAAAGGAGTGCCAGTTATTGCTTCGGCAGCAGGCAAAGTTTTGCGAGTGCGAGATGGTGTGGTCGATCGGCGTTTACAAAACGATACAGACAAAGCCAGCATCGCAGGCACAGAATGCGGCAACGGCATGGTAATCGACCACGGCGGTGGTTGGGAAGCCCAATACTGCCACCTCCGCAAAGGCAGCGTTGCCGTCAAACCCGGTACGCAGGTAGAAAAAGGCACTGTTTTGGGCATGGTGGGAAACTCTGGGATGGCATCTTTCCCCCACGTACACGTAACTTTTCGCTATCAAGGCAAGCCCGTAGATCCGTTTGTCGGCCCCGACGCGAAGGTAGGCTGCAACATCGCCCGCAATCCAATTTGGGACAAGCCTCTAGACTATATTTCCACAGGTTTAATTCGGGCCGGTTTTGCCAATAAGCCACCCGATATCAACGCTGTCTGGGAAGGACAATTTTCCGAGACTCAACTCCCCACAAACAGTCCAGCTTTGTTGTTTTGGGTGCAAAGTTACGGAGTGCTCGAGGGCGATCGGGAACAATACAAATTATTGGCGCCCAACGGCACAACCATCGCCGATCGGACCAACGAAATTAAAGCCCCCAGCCGCACTTGGTTGGGCTATGTCGGCAAAAGAAACAGTACGAATTCTCCTCTGACTCCCGGAGTTTGGCGGGCCGAATACCGGTTGACGCGGGGCGATCGAGTTTTGGCAGAAGTCAAGCGAGAAGTAGAGTTGCGTTAGTCCGTTGACTGTTGACTGTTGTCAGTAGGGAAAAGTAAAAAATATTAAAAATAGGACACTCTTCTGAAGATTATTTCAGCAGCCAGCCAAATAATTCTCCGACACTCAACCGCAGTTCGCTAGCGAAGGACGGCACAGGTAGCAGCATTTCGGGTTCATCAAATACTGCTGTCTGTTGCTGGGGAACATAAACAAAAACGCATTGTTCGTCGGGATCGATCAGCCAGCCCATTTGAGTTTGATGATTTAAACAGTACAGAATATTTTTAGTAACTTTAGTTTGACTTTGGTCAGGCGACAAAATCTCAATTGTCCAATCAGGAGATATGGGAAAGACATTAGCAATTTCCCCGTTATCATCGGCGGGAATTCTGTTCCAGACAAATACTGAAACATCAGGCACTGTTGACCTTCCGCCAAAGGTACACCGGAGTTCTGGAAATGCTCGTGCAACTTTTTTGGGTTTTAATATAGCGTTAATGAAAATAATTAGTTCACATTGAGTCGCACTGTGTTTCCCTTGTGGCATTGGCTTCTGAATAATTTGATTATCAATGTATTCGCTGGCAGGTTTGGTTTCGGGTAGTTGGAGAAACTCTTCTAAAGTTAAGGATTTTAATGTTGTTTGTACCATTTTAAGTTCACCTCTAATGAAGTAGATCTTTTAGCAGCAGTCGAGTCTAAGGCAAATTGTTCCAAGCTTGAGCCACAATCTCGCTCAGCCATAGCCTTTGAGGCAAATCGAGCAGATTGTCGTCGGCGAGCACCTCAGCCTTTAACTCATCCAAAGACTGAGACCGCGATCGAGCTATTTGAATCACACCCGCGATCGCCGACGCCACCAATTCTTCATTCAGCGGCTGCTGTCGCAAAGCAATCATTTCTTGAGGATTCGTAGGAATGGGATAATTCATGGAAGTGCATACCGAAAGGAGTAGATATTCAGCCACTGCGGGCCAACCGAGAGCAAGAGCGATCGAAAACCTAAAAATCTGAGAACACTGTAAACTTATTTAAAACTCAATAAGTATTCGGGAGTATAGCCTACTTTGCTCCCTTGTCAACTCCCCCATCTTTATTAATTTATTCAGAATTGAGAGCCTAATCATGCAAGAAATTCTTTATCTAGAAGTCCCGACACCGGATACAGCAGCCGTCTGCACTTGGTTGCAGCACGAATTCGATCCCGGAATCGGAGAAAAAATTATTACTCCTGACGGTTTTCGGCTGCTGTCAACCGCAACAGCAGCCGAGGTTGTGTTGTCGGGAACTCAAAATGCCAATCCCAAACCCGCCTTGGCTGACACCAATTCAGGAAACCAAAATTGGCGATCGACAGAACTTTCCACCTTTGTCTGGTCACTGCAACGCACCACTTATTTAAAAGTGTTTCGTCTAGAAGAGGCGCCTGCTGGAGAAAGAAAGTTCCTGGAAGCTCTGAATCTTGCTGTGAGAAACAAGTTTCCCAATTCCTACCCCGAACCCCCTGTCATAGACCTCTCCAAACAGTCTATTTTTGACGCTCTTGCCCCCGATTACCCCCTGACAGTCAAATACTTCCAAAAAATGCCTGAAGGCGAATACGACCTCAAGCGCGTCTACTGGTGGGAGCAGCGTTGGCGCGAAGGCACTCGCAATCCTCAAACGCCAAAACAAGTAGTGTTTTTGAAGGAAGAGGGAACAGGGAAGAAGGAAGAAGGCCAAATTTCGGTGTCTGGTTCTGGCGATACTTTTTACGACTTAATTTATATTGGCGGGGCCTTGGGAGTAATTCACGCCGCAGTCATGGCGAGATTGGGCTACCGGGTGCTGCTAGTTGAGCGAATGCCTTTCGGGCGGATGAATCGCGAGTGGAATATTTCGCGCGACGAAATTCAAAGCTTAATTGATTTGGGTTTATTTACTGCTGCTGAAATCGAAACTTTGATTGCCCGAGAATACAAAGATGGCTACAACAAGTTTTTTGATGCTAACAATCCGCCCGTTGCTAAAGCGCCAGTTCTGCACACGCCGAAGGTACTCAATCTAGCTTTGGACGGAGAGAAATTGCTGGGTTTAGCGGGAGTTAAGCTAACAGAAGCTGGCGGGGAAATCTGGGACGAAACTGAGTTTCTCAGAGCCAATGTTGAAGCAGAAAAAGTAGTAGTTCAAGGTCGCCACTTGCCGACAAAAGCCGATCGCACTGCATTAGGACGGCTGCTGGTGGATGCAATGGGTTCGGCTTCTCCCATCGCTTGGCAATTGAACGGAGGGCGGACTTTTGACAGCGTTTGTCCGACAGTGGGAGCAGTCATCGACGGAGGATTTGAGCCTGCAGTATGGGATTCCGATTACGGAGACGTGCTCTACACTCACGGGGACATTTCCCGGGGACGCCAGCTCATTTGGGAGTTATTTCCCGGCGCCGGCAAAGAACTGACAGTTTATCTATTTCACTACCACCAAGTACATCCCGAGAATCCCGGTTCTTTGCTGGAAATGTACGAGGATTTTTTCGCAATTTTGCCGGAATACCGCCGCTGCGATGTCGATAAATTGGTGTGGAAAAAACCGACTTTTGGTTATATTCCCGGGCATTTTAGCACCAACAGCAGCGATCGCTCCGTGGCGATCGATCGCCTAATCTCGATCGGCGACGCAGCATCCCTGCAATCTCCCCTCGTTTTCACCGGCTTCGGCTCCCTCGTCCGCAATCTTTTCCGCTTAACAGACCTGTTGGATACAGCATTAAAGCACAATTTGTTGAGGGCAAATCACTTAAACCAAATTCGCGCCTACCAGAGCAATGTTTCAGTAACTTGGCTGTTTTCTAAAGGCATGATGGTTCCCACGGGTCTTAGTTTGCCACCCCAAAGAATTAATTCAATTCTCAATACCTTTTTCGGTATTTTGGCAGGGCAAAAACTCGCAGTAGCCGAAACTTTTATTAAAGACAGAGTTGACTGGCTAACTTTCAACCGACTGGCGATCGAAGCAGCCGGAAAAAACCCTTCTCTACTGCTGTGGATTTTAGATTTTGTCAGCTTGGGGGATATTTGGCGCTGGCTGGGAAGTTACTTGAATTTTACTCTGCTGGCTTTGGCCAGTTTGCTCTTCGGATGGCTTCCCAGCTTCGCCCGCAGCGTACAGCCTTGGTTGGAGCCCCGGTATCCGGCTGTTTGGCTGTGGCTGTTGGCTACCAGCTATGCTCTCACCTACGGCATGGGAAAGGGGAGAAAAGAGTGTTGAGTTTTGAGTTTTGACTCAACACTAGCAACTTCAGTTCGCTATCGAAAACTCGGCAATTCAATTTCAGCTAGCGATCGGCGTTTTTTAGAAGCCCGCAGGGGACTGGCAATCAAGGTCAGCCAGTCGGGTTGGGCGACTGCTGCAGGTTTTGCCACACTCGATCGCACTTCTTGAATCCCAAAGGTTTCAACGGAGTTCAAAATTTGAAAAGCCCTGGTCAATTCTTGGGTGTCCACTTTGGTAGCAGTTTCGGGTTCAGACTCCGCCACCGGCATTTCAGGTTCCGCAACCGCAGGGGCCGAGTCAGTTGCCGGCTCATCAGGCTGGTAGGTTTCGATCTCCTGCAATTGAATGACGGATACTTTGGCTAATTTGTTGAGTTCCATATTGGCTGGGGATTCAGGCTCGATCGCCTCGGCTGCTGCCGCTACCTCTGGATGCTCTTCGGGTTCCGACCAAGGTTGGACAGGGGAAGCGTTGAAGGCTGGCGGCAGCGGAACTTGAGAGCTTTTGACCGCCGCCAGCAATGATTCTAATTGCGCGCTGGCGGTATCGGGAGCACTCTCAGGCGGCTGGATAATCGGCGACTTCACCTGTGGCCTCTCCAAACTTCTTTCCAAGGCAGCTTTGAATTGCAGGGTGTGGCGCTGCTGGCGGTGCAAGCGGGCTCGCAATTCCCTGCAAATATTTTCTGTGGCTGCTAACTGGTGTAACTGTTCGTTGTAGCGCTGGACAGTAGACGCACATTCGCGCTCAACAGTCGCTAGCCTGAGTTGGCTGGTTGCCAACTGACTTCTTAAACTTTCGATTAAAATTTCTTGACTTTGGAGGGTTTGATGGGAAACTTCCACTTTCCCAAACAGCCGCGTCAATTGTTCTTGAGTATTTTCCAGTTCTGCAGTCCGCTGTTCTAGCAAAGCTTCCCGATTTTGCAAGGTTTTTCGGGACTCTTCGAGAGCCGTTTCTAGCTGCGCGATGCGCTGCAAAAGGTCGCGGTTGCATTCGTGCAGCGCTTGCATGAGGGTGACTGGGGTCGATCCTTTCCCCTTAGCCTGTTCGGCATTCCCAAGCATATTTTTTAGATTGTCTGAAATCGGGGGCGAGCCCGCCTCCGCCGGCTGTGTCGGAGATTGCGAATTTTTTGTTTCCGGTTTTGTGGGAATTGCATCTACGCTGATGGCGTTGGGAAAATCTACTGTTTGCCAGTCTTCTTCTGGCTGTCGGGGAACCGTTGCGGGAGTGTCTGCAGCATCGGGGGCGATCGGCTCAAAACCCCCAGCATCAGCAATATTTGACTGCAATGGTTCGGTATCGGATGGAACAGCAGGGTGCGGTTGGTGCTGATGGGCTCGAAGATCAGCTTCTGACATGGCTTTTTATCCCAATAGTCACAGGGTCTCTGATACAGTCTATCCTTAGAGATTCTACAGAAAAAAGCCCCTAAGTGATAGTTTTGGCCTTTTTCCGGTTTTTTGGGACAATAGCCTCTGAATCGAGTGGCGCGATCGAACTACAGCCCGAACTCGAATGAAGGCGCCAGATGCGCCTGCGATCGCCCTGCAGACGTGAGTTTTTGGCTCAGAGTTCTATCAAAATCAGGACTTACGCAACTGGCATAGGTTGGGCAAGTGCGATCGCCTAAGCTTTAACAACTGCACAGTGTTTGTCAATGATTGCTGGAACTTCTGCCGGTGCAATGCGGCTGTAGCGAGTTTTGTCCGGCATCACAACTATATTTGGGCCTGCTTTACACTGTTTGAGACATCCGGTTCCCTGTACTGTCACTTGGTCTTCTAAACCGCGCGCATTCAAAGCATTTTCTAAAGCTTTACACACTCCTCCAGCGCCCCGCTTCAGGCAGTCTGATTTTTGACATACTAATATTTTGGTTTGGGTTTTTGCCCGAACTTTTACAGTTTGAGCTGCTGCGGGAGAAGTGACTTGGGTTTTGCCGATCGCGCGATCGTCGGATGTCAATACCCCAACAGGCACATTGGTGGAGTCGAGGTGTTCGTGCGAGCGATCGTCGTTGCCCTGAGCCAGCTTGAGGCTGCGAGCTTTAAGTTTTATTTTACCGTTTTTCAAATTGAGTTCTTTCTCACCTACAACTTGAACTCTCAACCCGGGGGTCAAAATAGGTGACAGAAATGACCGCAATTCCTTGCAAAGTTTAACAAGATATTCTACTCCGCGATCGCTGCTAATTCGCAAATATTTAAGTTTATAACCATCTTCAATAATCAGGCTGAGGATTTCTCCCTCTAAACTGAATTCGGAAACTTGCTTGCCAGATTTATACATTGTTATGACTCCTTTAAATCCGTTACATCCGTTACATCTTTTACACTGCTCGTTGCCGAACTTGCTTCTACCTTTAGCCCCTTTGCCAGCAGTATTCCAGCCACTGCACGAGTTCGCCCTTCGGGGCACTGACTTGCCTCAACACGCTCATTAACTGAGCAGCTTGTTTGACAGTGTTGACTTTGGCCCGCAAAGGTTGGTCAACCGCACACCAGCAGGGAATTTCTAGTTCTTGCAAGCGTTTGTAAACTTGCCACCTATCTAGCCAACTAACTTGCACAATGTCACAAACTTCTAATTCTGGATCTGCTGGATTCATTTTTTGACAACAGTAATAATTTGCATTAATTTTTACCCTGAACGGTAGCGGGTAGAAGTTAAAAGTCAGACTTCAGCAGAACATCAAAGACGATCGAAAGCCCTTCCTGAAAAATTCTGCCTTTTGCCTTCTGCCTTCTGCCTTCAGAAGGTTCGCCCCACTTTCAGGAAGCGTTTAGAACGAGGATCTTGTTCAAGCATAACCCAACTGCTAATTATTCTCAATAGGTTTAGAAAAAAAATTTTCTACTTTACAAAATCTTCTACTATCGAGGCAGACTCTGCTTGACGGGTAAATCTAGGGTGCTAGACTGAAGTCTATTGGCAACAAAACTGCCTATTGAGAGGAGAACACACATGGCTGAGACTCAGAGTGCATTGAGACCGTTTGGCCACATAGCCGAAAATCCTGTTCTACTGGAACATTCAGTCACAGCACCGATTTGTGAAGGGATGAACGCGCTGCTGGCCAGTTTTCAGGCTTTATACCTGCAATATCAAAAACATCATTTTGTGGTAGAAGGGGCAGAATTTTACTCCTTGCACAAATTCTTTGAAGAAAGCTACGGAGAAGCTCAAGATAGCGTCCACGAGTTGGGCGAACGGTTAAACGGGTTGGGCGGCATACCAGCAGCGGGTTTTAGCAAGTTAGCCGAACTGTGCTGTTTCGAGCCGGAACCAGACGGCGTGTATTCTTGCCGCCAAATGCTAGAACACGATTTGACGGCGGAACAAGCTATTATAGGTTTGCTGCGCCGTCAAGCAGGACAAGCAGAAAGTTTGGGCGATCGAGCCACGCGCTACCTCTACGAAAAAATCCTGCTAAAAACCGAGGAACGGGCTTATCACATTTCCCACTTCCTCGCCCCCGATACCTTAGTGCAGTTGAACTTGAACTAACAATTCTTCTTCTTGCTCTTCCTTCGCGCCCTTTGCGCCTTCGCGGTTCGTTATCTTAAGATCGAAAAAAAAGCGAGCAGTTTTGTGACTGCCCGCTTTTTTATACAAAGTGCGTTTACCCGCTGGGAATTAAGGCGCTAAAGCATTGCCGCGCAACAAGCTACCAATGGTTTTGGCGGTAATCTTCATCTGAATGAAGGGATTGGCCGGAACCACGGTTTTATACAAGTAGCTATCGAATGTGAGTTTCTGCACGTCGCGATCGGCACACATTTCCACAAAAGCTTCGCGAGTTGCATCGGAACGGTAGAACACGCGCTGCAAAATGTCGAGAACTTTGTAAGTAATGCCGTAGGCTTTATCCCACCGCTTCAGGTAAAGCTTGATTTCCTCTTCAGTAGGAATGCGCGCGCCTTTATTGGAAATCTCCACAATAGTTTCGGCGCACATCCGGCCAGACTTGGCTGCAAAATAGATACCTTCGCCGGAAGACTTGGTAACGTAACCTGCGGCGTCGCCTACGAGTGCAACTCGGCCGACAACCCGGCGGGGACGCGGATGTTCCGGGATGGGGTGAGCTTCCACTTTAATAATCTCACCGCCGAGGAGTTTTTTGGCAGCGCGGGCGCGGATGCCTGCTTGCAACTTTTTGATGGTGGCTTGATTGACTTTCATCGTGCCGGTACCGACGGCTACGTGGTCGTATTTGGGGAACACCCAAGCGTAGAAGTCGGTAGATACGTCGTCGCCGACGTACATTTCGGCTAAGTCGTGGTAGTAAGCCATTTTATCTTCAGGCAGGCGGATGCGCTCTTGGAAGGCGATCGCATAATTGTAGTCGCCAGCGTCGATCGCCTTTGCTACGCGAGAGTTAGCGCCGTCAGCCCCAATTACCAAATCCACCTTCAGAGTTTTCTGAATTCCCATAGCGCTGCCGTCGGAGTGGTCGGCATAATGCAAGGTGTAGGGGTCGGTGTTGTTTGAAGGAATGTCTAATTTGTGAACGGTGCCGTTAATCAGTTTTGCACCCAAGGAAGCGGCGCGATCGCGCAGGAAGCCATCAAGCACTTCGCGGCGGCACATACCGATGTATTCGTGGGCGTTTTCAATATTGATGTCCACCTCGACGTTGGAGGGGGAGATCATTTTCATTTTTCTGACTTGGCGGTCAATAATACTTTGCGGCAAGTCAAATTCGCTGACCATGCACAGGGGAATCGCCCCGCCACAGGGTTTCGCGTTGTCTAATTTACGCTCGAATAGGTATGTTTCGATGCCTGCTTTTACCAGTGTTTCGGCGGCGGAAGAACCCGCAGGGCCTGAACCTACTACTGCAACCCTTAGTGTCAAAGCTTTTCTCTCCAGTTTTTTACTATAGGCATTACTCAGGTGTGATGGTATCACGGAGTTTGGATGCGGTGGGGTTACGGGGGAGAGATTTCAATGAAATGAAACAGACCTTAACAGTTCGATACGAAAATCGGGTTTCGGGCAGTAGGTGCGATCGAATATCTTAAATCTTTCAGTGTAGATGAAGGTAGATGGACGGTGATGTGCGATCGAACATTTTGCACCCTCCGTCAAACCACTGTAGGGGCGGGTTCGCCAACCATCAGTGCCTAAAACTAATAATCTCGCAAACCCGCCCCGACCTCGCCGATCGCGGTTAACCAACCGGACTTGATATGATGTTCGATCGGGATACTCGGTGAGAACTGAGATGTTGCACCAATGTCAATTGGGGGTTTTTAGTGGGGTGGGGCGGGTTTATTTTAATTGTTGGTGAGAGTTAGAGATGGTTGGTGAACCCGCCCCTACTTTACCCGAATGGTGCAACATTTTACTTAGAACCAGTCCAATAAGTTACATTAAAGTTACTTGCAGTTATATCTCAAATTCCTATGCTCGGTAATTTTCAACAAAGCAACCTGCGGATCGAGCTTGAAGCTTCCGAAACAGCGATTAGAGACAGCTTGTTGCGTCCGAGTCAATTGCAGCAGTGGTTGTGGCCGCAGCAGTTGTCTAGCGGTTTGCCGGAAGAATTTGCTCGGGGTTTGACCTTTACAAGTTGGCTGGGCCCCGTGGCAGTTCAGCATCACGTTGATATTGCTGAGCGCAATTGTTTGCGGCTATTATTGAGTCAGGGCATTGACGGATTCCACGAGTGGTATTGGGGCGACGGTTGGGTGCAGTCTCGGTTGGAGGGAGTGTCGCTGCTGCCGCTGAATTTGGGGCAAACCGCTAGTTTACTCCGGCTGCGGGAGTTTTTGGCCCGCAAGGGTAAGGCGAAGTAGATCGATGACCAAGAATTTCAAAGGTGGTACCCGCCACGCGATCGATCTCGCGCAAATCAATCCAAAATCGAAAATCGAAAATCCTTGCATCCCCCGCATTTATCTCGCGCAAGTCAATCTAAAATCTAAAATCTAAAATCTAAAATCGATTGACTTTCCAAAATCACGATCGCAAAGTCTGGTAGTCCTGCATAGCAACGAAAAATTCTCAATCCTTTTAGGGATAAAGAAGCGTTGTAACGATCGATAAAATACCACAAAGATCCCACAGGATTCGAGAGCTTTTTAGATTAGGAAAGACTCTTTCTTGCAACAATACCGAGATATCCTCTACATCAGGGAGTTCTTGCATCTTTCGATATCAGAAGTTTTGCCCGTATCTTTCCCGACAGATTTGTGTCGCTGGCGAGGCAAAACTTTTTTATATTCTCCCAAAAATCTGTATAATAGACGGCACATTGTCTGTCAACTACTGGGAGGGAATCCGACAAACCTTTAGCACGCATTTCAACTCGACTTCCTATATACAGCCATCCTCGCATCATTTGTGAATTTCTTACTTCCTCCCCGAACTCGCGGGCAGGGTTGGGGTGGGGTAAAAAATTTACGACTCATGTAGGGTTGCTATTTACCGCTAGAATTTCTTTGGTTCAGGCATCAATTGGCAGCTATTTCCACTGCTTGTTCCCCTGATTGCATACAAACGACTACATTTCATCATGTTGGATCGTTAGCTTGCCTTTGCTTTTTGACTTTACTTGAACTTTCCGGGGGACTGATGCTAATTGTTGAAAAACACATATAGCGGTTCGAGCTGTCATATGAGGTACGTAGTTGGGATGCGAGCCCTATAAGTTTAAGTGGTTATATAAGCTGTCATTCATAAGCTGTTCTCCATTTAAATTGTGTGTCAAAAATTACTCAAATTCTTGTGGTACGGGCACGCGAGCAACGTCCCGAATATGCAATTTAAACGTGCAACAGCTTACCTCATCTTTTTGAGAAAGGCTATAGTATTGGAACCCGGGGCGGGACACCCTCGTGACCGAAAACATCCAGGATACAAGCCCCAGGATTCATCCGTCCAGAAATAAAAAACCTGTATCCGATAAAAGAGCCGAACGTATTTATCTCGCGCAAGTCAATTCTTTAATCTAAAATCTAAAATCTAAAATCGATTGACTTTGACAATCGCGACTCAAGATATTTTTTCTAATAAAAGCCGATCTCTCAGTTTTTTTGTTTTTTTCTGAAATCCTTTGATGTCTGGGGTTTTAAACAAACTGCCTGTGACAATATATAAATTTAAAGTTTTGCTTAGCGCTGGGGGTGGGAAAAATTTTAACGATGTTTGGAGAACCGAAACGGCGACAATTCATGGAGTTGAGAATTAACAAGGCTTAGATACGTAGCACGATCACTCCTTACTCTTACTCTGCCAGACCACCTGAAAGGCACTTCGCTGCCGAAAAACTAAGAGTGTGTTATAAAAACATAATTTGTTGCTTTCTAAAGCGCTATTCTCGACACAACGAATCCGGTGTGTTTTGACAGTGCGTTAATTTTTACCAGAAAAATAAATAATATGCTCTCCATTCCAGGCATTGCCGTCCAGAAGTTGCTTTACGAAAGTGCCAACTCTCTGGTGTACCGGGCGATTCGGGAAGCGGATCGCCAACCGCTCATCCTCAAACTGCTCAAAGAAAGCTACCCCACACCTCAAGAATTGCTGCGCTACCGTACCGAATACCGCATCACCCGAGAGCTGAAAGAGGCGGGAGTCGTGCGAGTCTATGACTTGCAAAAATACCAAAACAGCCTCGTGATTTTTGTGGAGGACTTTGGCGGGGAATCCTTGAAAATATGGATGCAGCAGCGAAAGTTTAGCATCAACGAGTTTCTCCTGCTGGCGATCGCCACAACTGAAACTTTAGGTAAAATTCACAGCGCCAATATTATCCACAAAGATATTAACCCTTCTAATATAGTATTTAATCCAGCCACCGGCCAGCTCAAAATTATCGACTTTGGCATTTCTACTCAGTTAAAAAGAGAAACGCCGCCCCTGAAAAACCCCAACATTTTAGAAGGAACCTTAGCTTATATTTCACCCGAACAAACCGGCAGGATGAATCGCACTCTCGATTACCGCACAGATTTTTACTCTCTCGGCGTCACCTTCTACGAATTGCTGACAGGAAAACTACCTTTTGAGACAGAAGATGCTTTAGAGTTGGTGCACTGCCACATTGCTAGACAACCAATTCCTCCGCACGAATACGCTCCAGAAATTCCCCTGATTATCTCGAAAATAGTCAGTAAATTGATGGCTAAGAATGCCGAAAACCGCTATCAAACCGCCTCGGGTATCAAGCACGATCTAGAAATGTGTCTGGTTCAATTACAAGCAACGCATAGCATAGAAGAATTTGAGCTGGGAAAGCGCGATATTACAGACCGTTTTCTGATTCCCGAAAAGTTATACGGTAGAGAAAATGAAGTTAATTATCTATTAGCAGCCTTTGAAAGAGTCAGTACGGCTAGTGCCGAAATGATGCTGGTTGCTGGCTTTTCTGGAATCGGTAAAACCGCCGTAGTGAACGAAGTCCACAAACCGATAGCCAGACAGCGCGGCTATTTTATTCAAGGTAAATACGACCAATTTGGGCGCAATATTCCTTTCTCTGCATTTGTGCAAGCATTTCGGGAATTGATGGGACAGTTGCTATCAGAAAGTGACGCTCAATTACAAAAATGGAAGACCAATATTCTGACAGCAGTGGGCGATAGCGGGCAAGTGCTGATTGAAGTGATTCCCGAATTAGAACGCATTATTGGCCCTCAAAGTCCTGCACTAGAACTGTCGGGGAGTGCCGCCCAAAATCGCTTCAATCTGCTGATGCAAAAGTTTGTACAAGTATTTACTACTGCCGAACATCCCTTAGTGATTTTTTTGGACGATTTGCAGTGGGCAGATTCAGCATCGCTCAACTTGCTACAACTGTTAATGCAGGATACAGGGCATCTGTTAGTATTGGGTGCTTATCGGGATAATGAAGTCTCCCCCGTTCATCCGTTTATGTTGACGGTGGATGAGATTGTGAAATCTGGGGCAGTGGTGAATACTATTACGCTGCAACCGTTGAGTTTAGGAGATATGAATCAGTTGGTAGCAGATACGCTGATTTGCGATTTATCCTTGGCTGAGCCCTTGACAGAACTGGTTTATCAAAAAACCAAAGGTAATCCCTTTTTCTCTACTCAATTCCTCAAGTCGTTGTATGAAGATGGTCACATTATATTTGCTCCCCCTGAGTCCCCCACCCCCGTTTCATCCCTTACCAAGGGGGGACTCAGGGGGGTACAAGGAGGGTGGCAGTGCAATATCGATCGAGTTAAATTTGCCGACGCCCCGGATGTGGTGGAGTTTATGGCGGCGCAATTGCAGAAGTTGCCTGCCGAAACTCAGGATGTTCTCAAACTTGCCGCGTGCATTGGGGCGCAGTTTGATTTAGAGACATTGGCAGTAGTCAGCGAAGAATTACCAGAACAAACGGAATCAGCGCTGTGGAAAGCCTTGCAAGAAGGACTCATTTTAGTGATTTCAGAAGGCTATGATTTAATTCAAGCAGACGACGATCGCTCTCCGAATCAGTCTGTTGCTAATCCCACTTATCGCTTCCTGCACGATCGCGTCCAGCAAGCGGCTTATTCATTAATTCCCGATGAGCAAAAAAAAGCCACTCATCTGAAAATAGGACAGTTACTGCTACAAAATTCTTCCGAAATTGAAACAGAAGAAAAACTGTTTGATATTGTGGGGCATTTAAATCAAGGAATTGAGTTAATCGATCGATTAAGCGAACGAGAAGCCTTAGCCCAACTCAACTTAGAAGCAGGACGTAAAGCCAGAAGTTCTACCGCCTACGCGGCGGCAAATATTTATCTACAAACGGGAATCGAGCTACTGACACCTCAATGCTGGCAAACTCAATATCAACTGGCGCTAAATCTCTATGTTGCTGCTGCTGAAATTGCCTATTTGAATGGTGACTTTGATGGTATGGAACAGATAGCCGCACTGGTTTTGCAAGCAGCCCAAACAATTTTAGATCGAGTTAAAATATACGAAATTAAAATTGCCGCTCAGACAGCCCAGAGCAAGGTGTTAGAAACGATCGCAGTAGCAAGAGAGGCACTCTTACAATTGGGGATTGAACTTCCTGCCGAACCTGATGAAGCCAAGATTGGCCAAGCGCTACAAGCCCTTGCCGGCCTCCTCGGCGGCAGAAAGATTGAGGAATTGGTTGACCTACCTGTGATGACAAATCCACAGACTCGGGCAGCTATGCAACTGTCTGGTATGTTGTTTCCACCCATTTTCCAGGGAATGCCCGGTTTGCTGCCCTTGCTGAGCTCAACGATGGTGAGTTTATCGCTCTCCTTTGGGAATGCACCCGCATCGACGGTGGGTTATGCGATGCACGGGATGGTTTTCTGTGCCTTTTTCCAAGAGGTAGAAACAGGCTATGGCTTTGGGCAATTGGCACTTTCATTGCTCGATAGGTTCAATGTACGGGAATTCAAGTCTATAATTCTGCTGTTGTTTGGTGGCTGGATTCAGCATCGCCAAGAATCTCTTTTGGCAACAATACCGACGCTGAAAGAGGGCTATAGGTTTGGTATGGAAACGGGCGACTTTGTAGACGCTGGCTACAACATATATATTTGCTTTTATACTCATTTATTCGCTGGTGTAGAACTAGACACTTGGGAACCGGAAATAGCAAGTTACAGGGCGGTAATGGCGCAGTTGAAACAATATTCTGCGCGGGTTTATTTGGATATGATTCAGCAGACGGTGCAAAACTTGAGGGAAACCCATATTCGGCCGGATTTGTTAATAGGCTCTGCCTACGATGAAACGGTGATGATTCCCAGGCACTATCAGGATAATGAATTTACGGCGATCGCCTGTGCCTGCATCTTCAAACTGCTGCTTGCTTACTGCTACGGCAATTACACGGCTGCCCTAGACCACATTACCCAAGTCAAACAGTATTTGATGGGAGTATCTGGATCGGCTTTTGTTCCAATTTTTCATTTTTATGCAGCCCTGACGCACCTGGCACTTTTCCCCACACAGTCAGAAATAGAACAAGCTGAAATTATTGCCTTAGTGGAAACCCATCAAAGCACGCTGCAACAGTGGGCGCAAAATGCTCCGATGAATTATCTGCATAAATGGTATTTAGTGGAAGCAGAACGGCAACGGGTGTTGGGCAATAAAGCCGAGGCGATTGAAATGTACGATCGCGCAATTGAAGGAGCCCAAGAAAACGAATATGTTAATGACGAAGCCCTGGCCAACGAACTAGCAGCCAAATTCTACTCGGAATGGGGCAAAACAAAAGTTGCTCAAGCCTACATATTTGAGGCGTATTATTGTTATGTTGAATGGGGAGCCACTGCTAAGGTAACGGATTTAGAAACGCGATATCCCCACTTATTTGCGGTAACTCAACCGGGAAGGAACAACACTCAAACTACCGTAGCAATGACAACGACTGGTTCGGGAAATCACCTAGATATCACCGCAGTCATGAAGGCTTCTCAGGCGATTTCTGGAGAAATTATGCTAGATAAGCTACTGTCTAGCTTGATGAAAATTTTAATGGAAAATGCCGGGGCGCAACGAGGCTATCTGATTTTGTTAAGCCAAGGACAACTGTTCATTGAAGCTGAAGGGAAAATCGATGACGAACTCGTCACCGTGTTGCAGTCAATCCCCGTTGAAACCTGTCAAGAACTTGCTGTCGCAATTGTCAATTATGTGAGCCGCACTCAAGAAAGCGTGGTACTGGATGATGCTGCCCGATCGGGGCAATTTACCAACGACCGCCACATCCGAAAGCATCAGCCCAAATCAATTTTATGTGTGCCGCTGATTAATCAATCTCAAATCATTAGTATTGTTTACCTAGAAAATAATTTGACAGCGGGAGCTTTTACGCCAGAAAGAGTGGAAATATTAAAAGTTTTATCTGGACAAGCGGCGATCTCGATTCAAAATTCTAAATTCTATACAAAAGTACGCGAAAATGAAAGCAGGCTGGCTCAACTCAACAAAGCTTACGAGCGATTTATTCCCCATCAATTCCTCCAGTTTCTCAGGAAATCAAGCATTATTGATGTGGAATTGGGCGATCAAGTGCAGTTAGAAATGTCGGTACTGTTTTCCGACATTCGTAATTTTACCACGCTTTCGGAAACTATGACTCCGGAGGATAATTTCAAATTTATCAATTCTTATCTCAGTCGCATGGAACCCGTCATTAATCAAAATCACGGGTTTATCGACAAATATATTGGCGATGCGATTATGGCGCTATTTAGCGGCGAGGCGGATAATGCGGTGAAAGCGGGAATTGCTATGCTGCACAGTCTCGCTGAATACAATGAATACTGCGCTAACGCTGGCTGTGCGCCGATTCAGATTGGGATTGGGATTAATACGGGTTCTTTGATGCTGGGAACTGTGGGAGGACCAAATCGCATGGACGGGACGGTAATCAGCGATGCGGTGAATTTAGCTTCAAGGGTAGAAAGTTTGACGAAAAATTATGGGGTGTCGCTGTTAATTACCCAGCCAACTTATTCGCGCCTAAAAAATCCATCCCAGTACGCAATCCGCACGCTAGACACGGTAAAAGTCAAGGGAAAATCTGAAGCTGTGACGATTTATGAGGTGTTTGATTGCGATCGCCCAGAAATCAAAGCGGGCAAGTTAGCTACCCTGGAATTGTTTGCAGAAGCGAGGGCATTTTACTTGGAAGGGAATGTGGCTGAAGCGGCGCGGCTGTTTTCCGAGTGTTGGCGTCAGAATCAGGGCGATCGCATTGCTAAAATTTATTGGGAACGCTGTAAGTCTGCATTGGGGACTCGCACAAAAATCAAAGACAGGCTACACAATTTAAATTAAGCGGTTGCTATAGCCTTTCTCAGAAAGATGAGGTACTCATGGGCATAGGGCATAGGGCATAGGGCATAGGGCATAGGGCATAGGGCATAGGGCATAGGGCATAGGGCATAGGGTATACCTCACCACGCTTGAGAACCGCTATATACCTGAAAATCACAGCAAAAGTCCGATCGACTGCTGAGACACCCTACCAAGTAGGCGATCGAAATCGCGTAGGTATGTTGTTGCGCTTTAGCGCTAAAGCGCAACAACATACGCAGTCTAAAAAGTTACTGCCTGAACTATACTGCTGGCAGTGACTCCTTTCAAGACAGCTAAATATTCCCCTGTTACCTGATACTGAATTATAGTATCGCTAACATTCGCGCCGGTTCCTTGAAAAATATTTAACTGGTTAAAAGAAAGGGGGCTAATTAAATCAATTTTGTCTTGATTTAGGGTAAAATCAGCAATTACATCGGCAGCGGAAGCGCTTGTTCCACCAGTATCGATCGCGATCGCAAATACATCAAAACCCAATCCGCCCGTGAGAGTGTCGGCCCCCATTTGTCCAAATAAGTAATCATTGCCCCCGTCGCCAAACAATATATCGTCGCCCTTGCCGCCGTAAATGCGATCGTTTCCCTTACCTGAGTAAATCAAGTCAGTACCGCCGTCACCCTGAATAAAATCAATCCCCTTACCACCAAAAATAATGTCATTGCCATCACCGCCCCTGATGCCGTCATCCCCTTTTTGTCCGTAAAGCAAGTCATCGCCTGCTTTACCATGAAGATAATCATTGCCGGGGCGTGCGTGGATAATGTCGTTTAATGCCGATCCTGTGGCGCGATCGTCCTTATCTGTCAAACCGATTACTGACTTTTGGGACAAGGTTTTGACATCGCCTAAGTTATCGTTATCGCTGATATTGACTGTGAGAGGGGCGACGAGATTATTATACAATGTGTCATTGCTGGTAGTAGCGTGGCTAATTGGACTTAGACGATCGCCCTCAACAACCGCATCGTCAACCGCAGTCACTGTTACCGTTTGGGCGACATTCCAATTGTCGGGAGTAAAAGTAAGGGCCCTTTGGCTGACAGTAACTTGAGTTTCAGGGGTAATGGTGACGGTGACATTAGCAGTTGGCTGAGTATTTAGTCGCACTTTGTATATATCGCTGCCCAAGCTTTCGAGCACCTCGGTACTGCCAAGTGGTTCAATGAAAATGACAGCGGGAGTACCTGGCGTTGGCGTTGGCGTTGGCGTGGGAGTTGTTGTCGGAGTCGGAGTTGGCGTTGGCGTTGGCGTGGGAGTCGGAGTTGGCGTTGGCGTGGGAGTCGGAGTTGGCGTTGGCGTTGGCGTGGGAGTCGGAGTCGGCGTTGGCGTGGGAGTCGGAGTCGGAGTCGGAGTTGGCGTGGGAGTCGGAGTCGGAGTCGGAGTTGGCGTGGGAGTCGGCGTTGGCGTCGGAGTCGGAGTTGGCGTTGGCGTCGGAGTCGGAGTCGGAGTCGGAGTCGGCGTGGGAGTCGGCGTGGGAGTCGGCGTGGGAGTCGGCGTGGGAGTCGGCGTGGGAGTCGGAGTCGGAGTTGGCGTGGGAGTCGGAGTTGGCGTGGGAGTCGGAGTTGGCGTGGCAATGTTAACAGTAAAACTGCCTAAATTGCTAGCTACAACTTGATTGGCAAAAGTATCTTTTACTTGCGATGCTTGCAAATTAACAGCGTAACTGCCATTATCTGTATCATCCCAACTTCCCCCAGGCGGAGTCAGCGAATAATTTGCCGTGCGAGGTGTGCCGTTACTGTTAGTATCGATGCTGAAAAATGTAGCGAGAATTGCACCACCTGACCAATTTACTACCAGGTCAGAATTATCTAAACTGCTAACATCAACTCCACTGCTATCAGTGAAAGTAACTGTCAATGTCTGACTTGTGCCGCCCGCTGTAGTAATGTTAGAAATTGCACCCAAGCTAGCAGTAGGTGCGGTAATATCAGCAGTACGAACCAGTTGAGTGGCAGCGATATTGTTATTACTTGCAGTATCAGTAGCCGTGGCGGCAGGTACATCAACGGTGACATTACCATCAGCATTAGGTGTGACTGTAAAATTATAAGTCGTGCCGCTACCTGTAAAACCGCTCACCGTACCGTTAGTAACATTAATGCCAGTTGCACTAAATCCTGTCACATTTTCACTGAAAGTTGCTGTGACTAAAAATGGTGCATTGATTGTTGTTGCTGAAGTTGAAGTTAAGGCAACTGTTGGCGGTGTAATATCAGCAGTACGAACCAGTTGAGTGGCAGCGATATTGTTATTACTTGCAGTATCAGTAGCCGTGGCGGCAGG
>JAUBST010000022.1:42630-47190 GCA_036702215.1 Microcoleus sp. F6_B6 | reverse complement strand
GTAATATCAGCAGTACGAACCAGTTGAGTGGCAGCGATATTGTTATTACTTGCAGTATCAGTAGCCGTGGCGGCAGGTACATCAACGGTGACATTACCATCAGCATTCGGTGTGACATCAAAGGTGTAGGTTTTGGCATCAACTGTGACAAAGTTACTGACAGTCGCATTGGCGACGGTGATATCAGTATTATCAAAGCCGGTGACATTTTCGCTGAATGTTGCTGTGACGCTAAAGGGTGCCTTGACCGTTGTTGCTGAAGTTGATGTTAAGGCAACAGTGGGTAGAATGGTGTCTACAATTATGGCTCTGCTATCGGCTAAAGATTGTCCCGCAGGAATAGTTAAAGTTGCATCATTTCCAGCAGCATCCTTTAAGGTTGCACCAGTCGCTAAAGTTATACTATTTGAATTAAGGTCGAGGCTATTTTGTCCGGCTGCTGGAGTATAAATGCCGCCAGCAGATGTACCCGTAAAAGGTGCAATAGTAACAGTGCCGCCTGTGTCTAAGGCGACACTCATATTACCGCCTGCTAAAGTAACGGCTTCGCTGAAGTTGACGGTAACGTTGATGTTACCAGTTGTGTTGTAACTGCCGTCAGTCGTGGTAGAGGTGACGCTGGCGATGGTGGGTGCAAGGGTATCAATAACTATGGCTTTGCTACCGCCGAGGGAGTTGGCTGAGGCTAAGGTGGGGAGGGTTAAGAAAGCGTCAAAGGCTGTACCAACGGTTTCTTTAATTGTGCCGCCGTTGAGGGTGAGGGCGGTGGTGGCGAGGTATTCTAAGTCATTGGAGGTATCTCCGGCTTGCACTACATAGTTGAAGGTGAGTACAGTACCGCCGCTACCGCTGGCATAGGTGGCAAAGCGGTCAGTTGTACCTGTTTCTAGTTGCAGTTGGGGTGTGCCACCTGTGGTATCTACGTTGACAGCAGCATCGAAGGTGACGGTGATGGCGATGGTATCACCTGCTTTGTAGCTGCCGTCAGCGGTGGTGGCGGTGACAGCGGTAACTTTGGGGGTAGTGTTGAGCAGGATGGAGGCATTGTTGCTGCTTCTGTTGGCTACAGCTAAGTCGGGTTTCCCGTCGCCGTTGATGTCGCCGATGCTGACGGACAAAGCGGTAGTGCCCGTAGTCAAGTCTAAATTGGGGGCAAAAGTGGGGGTGGTGGCTCCGGTAGGGGTGGTGTTGAGCAGGATGGAGGCGGTGTTGCTATTTCTGTTCGCTGTTGCTAAATCAAGGAAGCCGTCGCCGTTGAAGTCGCCGATGCTGACAGAGTAGGGGGCACTGTCAGTAGCAAAGTCAACTTTGGGGGCAAAAGTGGGGGTAGCGGCGTTGGTGGGGGTGGTGTTGAGCAGGATCGAGGCGGTGTTGCTGACCGAGTTCGCCGTTGCTAAATCAAGGAAGCCGTCGCCGTTGAAGTCGCCGGTGCTGATGGATTGTGGGTAAGTATTAGGGAAGGAGACTTGGGTGGCAAAACTGGGGGTGGTGGCGTTGGTGGGGGTGGTGTTGAGCAGGATCGAGGCGGTGTTGCTGTTGAAGTTCGCCACAGCTAAATCAGGGAGGCCGTCGCCGTTGATGTCGCCGATGCTGACGGATCTGGGGCTAATGCCACTATAGAAGTCTACTTTGGGGGCAAAAGTGGGGGTGGCGGCGTTGGTGGGGGTGGTGTTGAGCAGGATGGAAACGCTGTTGCTGTTACTGTTCGCCACAGCTAAGTCAAGTCTCCCGTCGCCGTTGAAGTCGCCGATGCTGACCTCTCTGGGATAACTGCCAGCAGGGAAGGAGACTTGGGTGGCAAAACTGGGGGTGGTGGCGCCGGGGGCGGTGGTGTTGAGCAGGATCGAGGCGCTGCCGCTGCTGTTATCGTTCGCCACAGCTAAGTCTGGTTTCCCGTCGCCGTTGAAGTCGCCGATGCTGAGGTCGCTGGGCAGAGCGCCACTAGGGAAGGTGACTTGGGGGGCAAAAGTGGGGGTGGTGGCGCCGATGGGGGTGGTGTTGAGCAGGATCGAGGCGCTGCCGCTGTTGAAGTTCGCCACAGCTAAATCAAGGAAGCCGTCGCCGTTGAAGTCGCCGATGCTGACAGAGTAGGGGGCGCTGCCAGTAAGGAAGTCAACTTTGGGGGCGAAGCCTAGTAGACCGCTGTAGGTTGTCAGGGCATTGGCGTTAAATGGTATGGGTGTTTCAATGAGGCCTGTTTGTACTTCTAGTTCCCAGTTTCCACCCAGTGCGGCATTGCCGGTAAGGTTGGCAGAGGCGGCGATGTCGGCACCCGTTAATTCATTCAGGCGTTGGAGGAATTGGTTGGGTTTTGTAGGCTTAACACCAGTCCCGGCGGGGGTTAAAACCCCCGTCCGATCGCGAAAGTCCTCGATCGACGACTGAATAAATGAATTGTCTTCAGTCGGTTTCAACCGACTTAAGCTATGAGACAGGGGTTGTAACCCCTGGCGGATGTGGGGAATGTGGGGAATGTGGGGGATGTCGGGGCTGTCAATTTTCACCGATACATCGGCGGCGACATTACACCCATAAAGCAGAATATCTGCACCATTTGTTAATGCTTTGCGCCACTGTTTGAGTTGAGGACCGAAGCTTTCTATATTGCTGCTGTTGAGTGTATTTACACCGAGATGTACAGCACCTGGACTGCCGTGAGAGATGATATGAATTGCTTCTATATTTTGTTCACTTGCTAACCTTTCGGTGATTTGCTCAATGCCATCGAGCGTTTCATCTAGGATCATTACTTCAGCATTTGGGGAAATGCCACTAATTAAACTCTGGTAATCTTCTACATTTGAGGCAATAAAAACTAGATTTGAAACATTTTTTTGCTGTCTCATTATGCAACCTCTTTACTTGTTAAATTTTATAGGTTTCACTCAAATAGAACTTACAGCAGATTCGACGTTTATGAAGTACCCCCGCCTATCGTTCTATCCACGTAGGGACACGGCGAAAGCCTTTGTCCCTACACTTGATTAACTAGCATCTGATTGCGAGCTACGCCTGAAGTCCTTACGATTGCTTTGTTACTCGCAATGACATTACCAAGGACTTCCAATCATCGTAAAGCCCGACCAATAATAAGGATGGGAGAGATTTTCATTAGTCAGTTTAGCTAATTCTGGTGGCAATTCTAACTCCTTATTTGAGCTTGACAAAATTAAACGACCATTTTGAATGCGAACTTGACCTTTGAGCATGGCGATTTGAGCTTGTCGTAAGGATTCGGCTTTAATAGGCGCAACTTTTAACCGATCGTAAAATTCAGCCATTAACCCTAAAGTACCTTCATCGCTGACGTTCCAAAGGGTCGCTAAAACAGACTTCACCCCCGCTTGCACAGCTAACCCCGCAAAACCTAATTCCGTGTCATCATCACCCACAGCAGTTTTACAAGCGCTCAACACCAATAGCTCAACTTTAGGCGGCTGATTCCACCCTAGTTGGCGCACGCGATCGAGTGTTAACCTGCTATCTGATAACTGAATGTAAGAATTGCTCGGTGCTCCTGGCTTAAAGTATCCGTGAGTTGCCAGGTGAATAATCCGATAGGGTCTGTCTTTGCGTTGCGACCTAAGATTGTTGAGAGTAAAGCTTTGGTTGAGGAAGGATTCGCCTTTCCATTCGGAGGCAATAGCATTAAGTTCTGCAGGCACTGCTAGCAAGGGTTCGTTATTGGTAAATTGTGAGGCTCCCATTCCTAAAACTTCAGCATTTTTAACACTTGCATAGCTAGTATCGGTTAAGTTGACGCTGGGAATGAGTCCGATGCTGTACTTTTCTACTAGAAATTGAGAACCGTCATGGAGGGCGGCTAACGGGAGCAATCGCAACCCTGCATCCATACTAAAAACTAGCGTATCGATTCCCTGAGCTTTCAAATCAGCTTCCAAGGGAGCAATTATCCACTGGTAAAGTTGTTGGGATGCTGGCAAATAGCTCTCAGTATTGATGTTTCTGAGATTAAGGAGTTCATCCCTCAAATTGGCGACAACTTGCATCAAAGCTTCGCGCCGGGCTGCGGGGATGGCTTTATGAATTGGGATGCCGCTAGGGGGGACTAGGATCAGGTCTAATTGTTCAGGGCGGGCTAAGGCGTAGATAATGGCTGGTTTTTTACCTGTTTGGCTGGCGATCAGTCTCATTCTTTGCTGTATGGCGGTAAAAGATTGCAAGTCCCGCCTGATTTCCTGATTGACGTATGACCCTACTTGTTCGCTATAGAAGATATCGATAAAGAAAGTGGCTTGAGGGATATCGCCTTTATCGATTAATCGTGTGATCTCGCTAATGCTAACTCTACTTAGAGGCGATGCCGTTTGGACAACTTCACTTTGCCAATCGGATCTGTAGTTAAAAAGAGATTCAATTCTATTAATGCTATTGAGCTTGCCAGATTGGGCGATCGCATTGGTAATTGACCTATCCGGTGGTGGTGTTGGAAATGGTGTTGGAAATGGTGTTGGAGATGGTGTTGGTGTGGGTGTTGGAGAGATTGGTGTGGGTGTTGGAGAGATTGGTGTGGGTGTTGGAGAGATTGGTGTGGGTGTT
>JAUBST010000022.1:29562-42620 GCA_036702215.1 Microcoleus sp. F6_B6 | reverse complement strand
TTGGTGTGGGTGTTGGAGAGATTGGTGTGGGTGTTGGAGAGATTGGTGTGGGTGTTGGAGAGATTGGTGTGGGTGTTGGAGATGGCACGGAAGTAACGATCGCAATATTGCCCTGAGTGTAAATGCTTGGCGGCACCGGCACCGCAAACTGCGGCGAAATTGTCTCGGAACCTGATGTAATGGCTCCCGCCGTCCCATTCGTTGTCGCATCGCCGACAATAAAAGGTGTAGTCGTGCTCCCCGCGTGGCGAATAGTAATTGCGCCGCCACCCGTGCCATTAGCGCTGGAAATGCTCGCATTTACACCGTTACTATCTGTAAAAGTGCCGCTGACTGTGAGAAGATTGCCAGCCGTGAGGTCAATAGTGCCGCCAGTAGACTGGAGAGTGCCTGTAACGGCGATGTCGCTAGCAGCATTGAGGGTAATATTGCCCCCAGAAGTGGCGATCGCATCCAGCGCAATGTCGCCTCCCGACTCCAAAATCACAGGCCCGCCTGCTGTCGAAATCGCTCCCACTCCGATGCTATTGCCCGAAGCAACACCCGATGAAACAAAAAATACCTCCCCTTGGATGACATCCGGCGGCAGATTCCCAGCATTCGCCACAGTCGAAACGCCCGATCGCAGAATTAAAGCTGCACTACCTGAAAGCACCGCCGCATCTGGATCGGTGGAATTTGACAAAGTAGTATCTGGCCCAGTGATGCTAATATCCCCCGCCGCGATCGCGCCTTTTGCTTCTACCTTAAGTGAGGTTCCAGTATAATCCCCAAATCTCACATCTCCCTCGGAGCTAATAATCGGGTCGTACAAACTCACAAACCTGCCGCCGTTGCCAGACAATGTGAGAACACTAACATTACCTCCCGCAGCGAAGTGAGCGTCGCCCGAAATATTGCCGTTACTCAATAATGTGATATCCCCTGCGGATTGGAATGCAGGGTTAGGATAATTTAGGGCGAAGATATCAATATTTTGATTACCTTGTACAGTAAGGTTGCCGCCTGCGATCGCCCTGAAAGGATAACTTCCATCCCTCACCCGCACCGTATCTCCAGCCAACAGATACAAATTGTTCTGAGTAAGTAGCTGGCTTTCTACCAAAGTGAGATTACGTGCTGCCGAGAGTGTAGCATTCTGACTGTTAAAAGTAGAACTAGCGATCGCCACATCTCCGCTCTCCACCCTCAAACCCGCCGTCAAAACCACTTCCCCAGCACCGTTAACGGAGATACCAGTAGCATAGTTCCCACCTGCACCCGCCAGTAATTGCGGAAGAGACAAAGGCAGGGATAATTGCCCATTCTGTGCCAAAAATTCCCCGTTAACAACTCCAATTTCTAAACTTAATAAATGCCCTTGTTGACTAATCCTAACAGCATTTTTACCGGGGACAGCAGCGACAATAATATTACCTTGGGGAGCATAGAAGGAACCCGTGCTGACGACCTTACCGCCAATTAAAGTTATACTTTGTCCCGGCAAAACAGCTAAATTACCTGCATTAATAATACTTCCCGGTTGGCTGAGATTAAAGTAAAAAGTGTTCGGTGTTCCTATCAGCGTACTGTAATCGTTCGCTCCAGCGACATTGAACAAACCGGAATCAAAACCGATGTTAGTAGCAGTAGTAGCCGTAAAGGCAGCCGGAAGATTCAAGCTAGCATTTGGGCCAAAAATAATACCAGAAGGATTTATTAAAAACAGGTTGGAATTACCGCTACTTACTTGAATTAAACCGTTAATAATAGAAGGATTGCCGCCTACTACCATACCCAGAATGTTGCGAATAGCGGGATTAGAGATAAAATTAGCAATCTGCCCTTCACTAAGGCCAAACTGTTGAAAACTGTGGAAAAGATTCGCTCCATCTCTAGAAGTTTGACCGCCTGTAATATTGAAGCGATCGCCCCTAGGCGTGACAGTAGTGCCAGTGTCATTGGGTGCGGGAACAATGGGTTGTGCTTGTAGCGCCCCTGTACTGACAATAGTGGCTGCGATCGCCAGCATTGCAGCACCTTGTATAGAAAAAAATGCTAGTTTCATTGTAATTATGGTGTGTGATACCCCAGGCTGCGTAATGCGGGCTGGAAATAAAAGCAAAAGTGCGATCGACTGTTGATGCACCCTACAAACTAGGCGATCGCGATCGGGGCTAGCACAAAGTATTTCCAGGCTGCTACCAAAAAACTCAACATTTGTTAACAAACCCCATTTTGTCCTTTCTAACGTGCTATTCTATACACAAAGCTGGTGCGTTTTGACTGCGCGTTAATTTTTAGCAAAAAAATCAATATGCTCTCGATTCCAGGCGTTGCGGTTGTGGCGGTTCTTTACGAAAGTGTCAACTCTCTGGTTTACCGCGCGATTCGGGAAGCAAATAAAGGGCCAATTATCCTCAAACTGCTCAAAGAAAGCTACCCCACACCTCAAGAATTGGTGCGCTACCGCACCGAATACCGCATCACTCAAGAGCTAAAAGAGGCGGGAGTCGTGCGGGTTTATGACTTGCAAAAATACCAAAACAGCCTCGTGATGTTTGTAGAGGACTTTGGCGGCGAATCCTTGACTATTTGGATGCAGCAGCGAAAGTTTAGTCTCAAGGAGTTTCTACAAATTGCGATCGCCACAACTGAAATTTTAGGGCAAATTCACAGGGCAAACATCATTCACAAAGATATTAACCCCTCGAATATTGTTTACAACCCAGAAACGGAACAATTAAAAATTATCGACTTTGGCATTTCCACTCAGCTAACCCGAGAAACACCGATACTGAAAAACCCCGGAGTTCTGGAAGGAACCCTTGCTTACATTTCACCAGAACAAACCGGGAGAATGAATCGCACTCTCGATTACCGCACAGATTTTTACTCCCTCGGCGTCACCTTCTACGAATTGCTGACAGGAAAACTGCCTTTTGATACAGAAGACGCTTTAGAGTTGGTGCACTGCCACATTGCCAGACAGCCATTACCCCCGCACGAAATCGACCCAGAAGTTCCCGTAATTGTGTCTCAAATTGTCAGTAAATTGATGGCGAAAAATGCGGAAAACCGCTATCAAACAGCCTCGGGAATCAAGCAGGATTTAGAAATGTGTCTGGTTCAATTACAAGCAACAGGTAATATTCAGACATTTGCCTTGGGAACGCGGGATATTACCGACCGTTTCCTGATTCCCGAAAAGTTATACGGCAGGGAAACTGAAGTTTTTAATCTATTAGCAGCCTTTGAACGAGTCAGTACAGGTAGCGCCGAAATGATGCTAGTCGCTGGCTTATCGGGCATTGGTAAAACCGCAGTGGTGAATGAAGTCCACAAGCCGATCGCCAGACAGCGCGGCTATTTTATCAAAGGCAAATACGACCAATTTGGGCGCAATATTCCTTTCAGTGCATTTGTACAAGCATTTCGGGAATTGATGGGACAGTTGCTATCAGAAAGTGACGCTCAATTACAAACATGGAAAACCAATATTCTGACAGCAGTGGGCGACAGCGGGCAAGTGCTGATTGAAGTGATTCCCGAGTTAGAACGCATTATTGGCGCTCAAAGTCCTGCACTAGAATTGTCGGGGAGTGCCGCCCAAAATCGCTTCAATCTGCTGATGCAGAAATTTGTGCAAGTATTTACCCAAGCAGAACATCCCTTAGTGATATTTCTGGACGATTTGCAGTGGGCAGATTCGGCATCGCTCAACTTGCTACAACTGTTGATGAAAGATACGGGGCATCTGTTAGTATTGGGTGCTTATCGGGATAATGAGGTATCATCGGCTCATCCGTTTATGTTGACGACCTATGAGATTGTGAAGTCGGGAGCCACGGTGAATACGATTATCCTGCAACCGTTGAGTTTAGCAGATCTCAATCAGTTGGTAGCAGATACGCTGATTTGCGATTTATCTTTTGCTCAACCTTTGACAGAATTGGTTTATCAAAAAACCCAAGGTAATCCCTTTTTCTCGACTCAATTCCTCAAGGCGTTGCATGAAGATGCTCAAATTACTTTTGACTGGAATTTACGGCATTGGCAGTGCGATCTTGCTCGAGCTAGACTTACCCATGCCTCGGATGTGGTGGAGTTTATGGCGGTGCAATTGCAGAAGTTGCCTGCCCAAACTCAGGATGTTCTAAAACTGGCGGCTTGCATTGGGGCGCAGTTTGATTTAGAGACCTTGGCAATAGTCAGCGAAGAATTACCAGAACAAACTGCATCATCACTCTGGAGAGCATTGCAAGAAGGACTGATTTTACCCATTACTGAAGGCTATAAATGCTTCCTTCAAACACAGGATATATCCCATACTGAGTCTATTACCAATCCAACTTATAAGTTTCTGCACGATCGCGTCCAGCAAGCAGCTTATTCCCTAATACCCGAAAACCAAAAACAAGCCACTCATCTCAAAATAGGACAGTTACTGCTACAAAATTCCTCGGATATTGAAAGAGAAGAAAAACTCTTTGATATTGTGGGGCATTTGAATCAAGCAATTGAGTCGATCGATCGATTAAGCGAACGAGAAGCTTTAGCCAAACTCAACTTAGAAGCGGGAGGTAAGGCAAGAAGTTCTACCGCCTACGCGGCGGCCAATATCTATCTGCAAACAGGGATTGAGCTACTGAGGGCCAACTGCTGGCAAAGTCAGTATGAGTTGACCCTGAATCTCTATGTTGCTGCTGCTGAAATTGCCTATTTGAACGGTGACTTTGATGGCATGGAACAGATGGCAGCACAGGTTTTGCAAGAAGCTCAGACGATTTTAGACAAAGTTAAAATTTATGTAATTCAAATCGCCGCCCAGACAGCCCAGAGCAAGATGTTGGAGGCGATCGCAGTGGGTAGAGATGCCCTGGGACAATTGGGTGTTGAACTACCCGCCGAACCCGATAAAGCCACGATCGGTAAAGCGTTACAAGCCCTGGCCGAGCAACTTCAGGACAGACAGATCGAGCAACTGTTTGACTTGCCTGTGATGACGGATCTTCAGACTCGGGCTGCTATGCAACTCTTAAGAATGTTATGTGCACCCATTTTTCAAGCAATACCGAGTTTAACGCCTCTAGTTAGCTCCACTATGGTGAGTTTATCGCTCTCCTTTGGGAATGCACCCGCATCTACGGTGGGGTATGCGATGCACGGGATGGTGCTGAGTGCCTTTTTAGGAAAGGTGGAAACAGGCTATGCCTTTGGTAAATTGGCACTTTCATTGGTCGATAGGTTCAATGTCCGGGAATTCAAGTCGATGATTTTGCTGCTGTTTGGGTGCTTTATTCAGCATCACCAAGAATCTCTTTTGGCGACCGTACTGACGCTGAAAGAAGGCTATAGGTTGGGCATGGAAACCGGCGACTATGTATACGCTGGCTACAGCATAAACCAATACTTTGTAGGCAAGTTTATCGGTGGGGTAGAGCTAGACACTTGGGAAACCGAAGTAGTAAGTTACAGCGCTGCCTTGGCTCAGGTGAAACATTCTCATGCTTTTCGGGATATGACGCAGCAGACCGTGAAGAACTTGAGGGAATCCTGTATTCTGTCGGATTGTTTGAGCGGTCCAACCTACGATGAAACGGTGATGATTCCCAAGCAGCAGCAGGACAATCAACTTTCGGCGACCGCTGCTGTCTACATCTACAAACTGTTGCTTGCCTACTCATGCGGCAATTATACGGCTGCTCTAGACCACATTGCCCGCAGCCAACAGTATTTAATGGCAGTATCCGGATTAGTTTTTGTTCCCATTTTCCATTTCTATGCCGCTCTCACCTACCTGGCACTTTTTCGGGCACAGCCAGCAATTGAGCAAGCTGAAATTATTGCGCTGCTGGAAAGCCATCAAACCATTTTGCAAAAATGGGCGCAAAATGCTCCGATGAATTATTTGCATAAATGGTATTTGGTTGAGGGAGAACGGCAACGGGTTTTGGGCAATAAAGCTGAGGCGATTGAAATGTACGATCGCGCAATTGAAGGAGCCAAAGAAAACAAATATGTTAATGACGAAGCCCTTGCCAACGAACTAGCAGCCAAATTCTACTGGGAATGGAGCAAAGAAAAACTTGCTCAAACCTACATGATTGAGGCATATTATTGTTATGTTCAATGGGGAGCAACTGCTAAGGTAACGGATTTAGAAACCCGATATCCGCAGTTATTGGCGCCAATCCAACAGGGAATCAAAACAACTAAAACTACGGCATCAGTGACGCTCACCGGTTCTGGTTCTCACTTAGATATCGCCACAGTAATGAAAGCTTCTCAGGCAATTTCCGGTGAAATAATGCTAGATAAGCTAATGTCTAGCTTGATGAAGATTTTGATGGAAAGTGCCGGGGCGCAACGAGGCTATCTAATTTTATCAAGTCCGGGAAAACTGTTAATTGAAGCTGAAGGGAAAATAGATGACAATCCCGTTACCGTGTTGCAGTCAATCCCCGTTGAAACCTGTCAAGAACTTTCCTCCGCAATAGTCAATTATGTGGCCCGCACTCAAGAAAGCGTGGTACTGGATGAGGCTTTCCGAGAAGGACAATTTACCAACGACCCCTACATCCAAAAGCATCAGCCCAAATCAATTTTATGCGTGCCGCTGATTAACCAATCTCAAATCGTCAGTATTGTTTACCTAGAAAACAATCTCACAGCCGGAGCTTTTACCCCAGAAAGAGTGGAACTATTAAAAGTGTTATCTGGACAGGCGGCTATCTCGATTCAAAATTCTAAACTTTATACAGAAGTCCGCGAAAGTGAGAACAGGCTGACTCAATTTTTAGAAGCAATCCCGGTCGGGGTGTCAGTGCTGGATGCTTCTGGCAAACCTTACTATAGTAATCGCGTTGCTATTCAATTATTAGGTAAAGGAGTTATTTCTGAAGTCACCAGCGAGCAAATACCAGAGGTTTATCAAGTGTATAAAGCTGGAACAGAGCAGGAATATCCCTCGGCAGAATTGCCAATTGTGCGAGCGCTCAGGGGCGAAAGTGCCACCGCTGAGGATATGGAAATCCACCAAGGTAATAAGATTATTCCGATCGAGGGTTGGGGTACTCCCATCTATGATGAAAAGGACAATATTTCCTATGCAATAGTGGCTTTTCAAGATATCACGGAGCGCAAAAAAGCCGAAACTGAGCGAATCAGATTTACCGATGAATTGTTCCAACTCAACAAAGCTTACGAGCGCTTTGTTCCCCATCAATTTCTCCAATTCTTAGAGAAATCAAGCATTATTGATGTCGAATTGGGCGACCAAGTGCAGTTGGAAATGTCGGTGTTGTTTTCCGACATTCGCGACTTTACTACGCTTTCGGAAAGCATGACGCCGGAGGATAATTTCAGATTTATCAATTCCTATCTTTCTCGCATGGAACCGGTCATTAATGAAAATAACGGGTTTATCGATAAATATATTGGCGATGCGATTATGGCGCTGTTTAGCGGCGAGGTGGATAATGCGGTGAAAGCGGGAATTGCTATGCTGCAGGGCCTCGTTGGATACAATCAACACCGCGCTAATTCTGGCTATAGCCCCATTCAGATTGGGATTGGAATTAATACGGGTTCTTTGATGCTGGGAACGGTGGGCGGTCAAAATCGCATGGAGGGCACAGTAATTTCTGATGCGGTGAATTTAGCTTCTCGCGTGGAGGGATTGACGAAAAATTATGGGGTGTCGCTGTTAATCACCCAGGAAACTTACTCGCGTTTAGAAAATCCATCCCAGTACGCAATCCGCACCCTCGATACGGTAAAAGTCAAGGGAAAATCTGAAGCGGTGACGGTTTATGAGGTGTTTGATTGCGATCGCCCTGAAATCAAAGCGGGCAAGTTAGCGACGCTGCAATTGTTTGCAGAAGCTTTGGAAATTTACTCGGAAGGGAAGTTAGCTAAAGCGGGGCGGTTGTTTGCCGAGTGTTGGCGTCAGAATCCGGGCGATGCCGTCGCTAAAATTTACTGGGAACGCTGTCAGTCTACTTTAAGAAATCGCACAAAAATCAAAGACCTGCCACACGATTTAGATTAATCATCAAAGTCCAAAGCTCGATCGCTACATTAAAAACTCAACATTTGTTACAAAAAAAATTTTTCCTTTCTAACGTGCTATTCTATACACAAAGCTGGTGCGTTTTGACTTAGCTTTAATTTTTACCCTAAAAATCAATATGCTCTCGATTCCAGGCGTTGCGGTTGTGGCGGTTCTTTACGAAAGTGTCAACTCTCTGGTTTACCGGGCGATTCGGGAAGCAGATCAAAGGCCAATTATCCTCAAACTTCTGAAAGAAAGCTACCCCACACCTCAAGAATTGGTGCGCTACCGCACCGAATACCGCATCACCCAAGAGCTAAAAGATGCGGGAGTCGTGCGGGTTTATGACTTGCAAAAATACCAAAACAGCCTCGTGATGTTTGTGGAGGACTTTGGCGGCGAATCCTTGACTATTTGGATGCAGCAGTGTCGGTTTCGCCTGGAAGAGGTCTTACTCCTCACGATTGAAACGGCCCGCAGTTTGAGTCAGATTCACGCTGCTAACGTCATTCACAAAGATATCAACCCTTCAAATATTGTTTATAACCGCGAGACAGGACAGTTAAAAATTATTGATTTTGGCATCTCCACCCAGTTAACGCGGGAAAACAGGATAGAAGTGGGAGTGGGAACACTCCAAAAAACCAATCAACGAGTAGCAGCAGCAGTTAAGCCAGCGCTCAATGCACTGTGGAAATGGGCACCTCTTCAATCAAATGTTCATGTAGATGAAACTCCCCCGGTGTGTCATGGGAGTCAAAGAATGGCTATGGACAGCTAGTGGAGAGGGATTCTGTTTATTCCATGCCGCAGATACAAGGGGACGCGTGGAACTAGAAACCATGCTGGGTACAGAATTTGCTGGCGTCTTAAGCTCAGATGATTTCAGTGTTTATAATGGTGGCACAATCACAGCCCAACAGAAGTGTCTAGCTCATTTACGGCGGCATTTTAAGAAAGTGCTGGGACTTGGGGGAAACAATAATAATGCAGAAGTCGCTCAAATATTTCTGTCATTAATTGATGAAGCTTTTATCGCCCATGAGTCGGGAGCGCAAGACGAAGGATCGACTCACCTACGACTCGTGGGCGCAGGATTTCAAAATACGATTGAATAAAGCCCTTGCTACTTGGTTGAACCTTGTGGGTTATGCTCTTCTGTTTGTTGCTCAAATCCTTACGAGATAAGGCAGAACAATGGTGGTATTTTCTGAATGACCCCTCGGTGCCTCCAGATAATAATTTAGCAGAACGTTCTTTACTCCTCGGCTGTAACGAAACGGAAAGTTTCTGGTGGCTCTCGTTCGATGAAACGATTTGAGGAAACGGCCGATCTCCGCTCGTGTGATTCAAACCTGTCGTTTTCAATCTCGTTCAGTAATGGCTTTTTTCCGTGAGGCTATTTCTGCCCATTCTTGTGACTTGGCTCGGCCTGAGATCATTCCCCTTTTTCAGACCTGAATCCTTACGTTTAAACAAGCAATTAGACAAGGATTTTCGGGATTTACACATACAGCTCATTCGACGCAAAAAGAGAATAATCACGGTCGCTCATCAATCCGACATCACAACCATGTTAAGTGACATCAAAGAGCTGATCGAACCCGACAATCAATGGGAGAAACTTCAGAGTATAGGTATGATAGAATCCGTGAGAATAGTGAAGGAAAAAACAACTATTGAAACTCGTTATTACATTAGTATTTTACCAAATAATGCTCAAAACCTGGGTGAATCAGTCCGCAGCCGGGGAATTGAAAATTCTTTACAATGGGTATTATATGTGGGTTTTCGTGAAGATAATTGTCTGATTATAAAAGATAATGCTCCGCAAAACTTTGCTTTTCTTAGACACATCTCGCTCAATCTGTTAAATCAAGAAAAAACCTCAAAAGCCGGAGCAAAAAATAAGCGATTTCGAGCCGATCGGGATGATGACTATTTGACTAAATTCCTCGCTGTTGCAGTTAACTAAATTATCTCCCTAACTCATTACTAACTATTATTATACAACTTGTAAAGAGTGGTTGTAATATTTTTATTGTCTCAAAATTAGCAAGAGCGTAAAAACCACCATTGATCGGTTCCTATTTTCTTGCAAAAGTCATTACAAAGCGTGTCTGCCGCTTCTAATAATGGTGAATTTATCTCAAAATATACTCACCACTGATGAACAGTGTTCAATAAGATGCGTTCCCCCTGAGTCCCAAAAACAACCGAGTGAAGTTTAATTAATCAGACTTGCCCACAGCTAATCAGAAACCGGGTTTTTTGCCCAGAAGACGCATTACAGCGCGCCGAAATCTCAAAAACCCGGTTTCTTTGCTTTTGATGCGTAAGTCTCGATTAAATCAACTCACCTCGCCCGGTTTATAGAAACCCTACACAATTAAACCCAAAAATCAGCACTTTTTCTAAAAATTACAGTGCAGAAATCAATCATTTTTTCTTGGTAAATTAGTTTTTATTGACTCAAAAGTTTTGAAAACATACTAATAATTTAACACGCGATCGCCCATTTGAGAATTACCTCTGCAGATACACCTCCGTCCCAGAAAGCTATAGAATACTTAGGATGGAGCAATCTATTTACGGACTATGACAGAACACAAAACATTGACAACCGCTGACGGGATTCCAGTTGCAGATAACCAGAATTCCTTGACTGCAGGTGAACGCGGGCCTATCCTCATGCAGGATTTTCACCTGATGGAAAAACTGGCTCACTTCAACCGGGAACGGATTCCTGAGCGCGTTGTCCATGCCAAAGGAGCCGCTGCATTTGGCACGTTTACTGTCACCCATGACATTACTCGCTACACCAAAGCTCAGCTATTCTCAGAAGTGGGCAAAGAAACTCAGGTACTCCTCCGCTTCTCTACCGTAGGCGGCGAACAAGGTTCAGCGGATGCCGAACGCGACCCCAGAGGTTTTTCGATTAAGTTCTACACCGAAGAAGGCAACTGGGATTTAGTAGGCAACAACACGCCTGTTTTCTTCATCCGCGATCCTCTCAAATTCCCTGATTTTATCCACACCCAAAAGCGCCATCCCCAAACGCATCTCAAAAATCCTGACGCGAAGTGGGATTTCTGGTCGCTGAGTCCAGAAGCTTTGCATCAGGTGACAATTCTGTTTTCCGATCGCGGTACGCCGAAAAGCCACCGCCACATGGACGGTTTTGGCAGCCATACCTTCAGCCTCATCAATGCTGGAGGAGAACGGGTTTGGTGCAAATTCCACTTCAAAACCATGCAAGGAATTGACAATTTCACCGCCGAAGAAGCGACGCGGATCAAAGGCGAAGACCCCGATCATGCCACTCGCGACTTGTTTGAGGCGATCGACCAAGGTAATTATCCCAAATGGCGGTTTTGCATTCAAGTAATGACCGAAGCCCAGGCTGCAGATTATCGCGAAAGCCCCTTTGACTTGACAAAAGTGTGGAAGCACTCAGAGTTTCCGTTAATTGACGTGGGAATTCTTGAACTCAATCGCAATCCGCAAAACTTTTTTGCTGAGGTGGAACAGGCGGCATTTTCTCCTTCTAATGTCGTTCCAGGTATTAGCTTCTCTCCAGATAAGGTGCTGCAATCTCGCATCATGTCTTATCCAGATGCTCAACGCTACCGTCTCGGTGCAAACTATCAGCAATTGCCCGTCAATCAACCAAAGTGTCCGGTGATGCACTACCAACGGGATGGCGCAATGGCACCGGGCAACAACGGCGGTAGCGGGCCGAACTACGAACCCAACAGCCACGAGGATGCGCCGAAGCAAAACTGTGCTTATGCTGACCCAGCTTGGGACTTAGGAAATGTCAAAGTCGATCGCTACGATCACCGCAAGGGCAATGACGATTACACCCAAGCAGGAGACCTCTATCGCTTGATGAAACCCGACGCACAGCAGCGGCTTGTCGCTAACATTGTGGACAGTTTGAGTGCAGCAAAACCGGAGATTCAGATGCGCCAACTCTGCCATTTCTTCCGCGCCGATCCGAATTACGGCCGCCAAGTTGCAGAAGGTTTAGGAATTGCGATCGATCCTTCCATGATGGCTGCTGCTGGTCAACCGGTAGGTGTGTAGAACCCGCGAACATTCAATAGATATCTGCTTTTTAGCAGATGTCTATTCTCACAGCTTGCACTATTCTCACTCAACAGGCTTTCCGGCCTGTTCCACAAGAAAATCTACTCTTTGTGGAATAGGCCGGAAAGCCTGTTCAAAAAACGATTATGGACAATGGTGCAAGAGCTCAGTATTGAAACTATGCGTGTAATAGGCACTCTTAGCCCGCGTCTTAGGTGCAAGTTAAAAGCAGTAAAGCTTAACGTCATGGAGTTGGGGGGCGATTAAGAAGGATAGCTTCGCTTCACGCGATTTTTAACAAAGGTCTCTTGCAAAGCGACAGAACCCACTAAAATAAGTTGAGGAACTGCAAGAAAAACCAAACAAGGGAAACAAAACTATGACATTACCAGTTGGGTGCGCTGCCCCTCAATTTACCGCCAAAGACACTAATGGCAACACAGTCTCCCTGTCCCAATTCGCAGGTAAAACCGTAATCTTGTATTTCTACCCGAAAGATGACACCCCAGGCTGCACGAGACAAGCCCAAAGTTTCAAAGCAGCTTATGAAGAATACAAGGGCAAAGATATTGTAATTCTCGGTGTCAGCCGCGACAACGAGGAATCGCACCAAAAGTTCACAGAGAAATACGGTTTGCCTTTCCAGCTACTAGCAGATGTTGATGGCACGATTACCAAAGCTTACGATGTCGAGAATGTCGAGAAAGGCGGTTATGCCAAGCGTGTTACTTTCGTCATCGACGGTACCGGCAAAATTATTCAGGTTTATGAAGGGGAAACGATGAAAGTTGACACTCACGCTCAAGATATTCTCGTCACCATAGTTTAGTCGAAGTTTAGCCGATCGCGCTAATCTTCCTGGACGCACCAAACAGCTAAAAACCCGGTTTATTCCTAGATGCCTCGTTGCTATAAGCAATATTCTCCTAGG
>JAUBST010000022.1:0-29552 GCA_036702215.1 Microcoleus sp. F6_B6 | reverse complement strand
CTTCCTGGACGCACCAAACAGCTAAAAACCCGGTTTATTCCTAGATGCCTCGTTGCTATAAGCAATATTCTCCTAGGAACCGGGTTTTTTTCGTAAATCCTGACAATCAAGCATCCAGGATACAAGCCTCCGCATTCATCAGTGGGGTCAATCCTTCAATTCTAAAATCTAAAATCTCAAATCTAAAATCTAAAATCGATTGACTCAGCCAGTGAGGGGTCAAGGGTACAGGGGGAAGCAACTTACTCGAACTAAATTCCTTCCCTTAAAAATTGCACCACAAATCCGCTCAAGCAGGCATATATTCGGTTAAGGTGCTTATTGTACGCCTAAAGTGAGATTTGTGGCGCAACTCCCGCCAACAATTAAAAACTTATGCTGGAAAAGGCATTAACCGCCCGTAGGCTGAATCTAGGGGCGATTTTGTCCTGGTTCGAGTCATTGTGTTTGATAAAATCAGAAGTTATCCTTGCTTTAGCTGAATAACTAAGTAGGTAGAGGGATATATCATGACAAGCAGCAACATTATTTTGAGTTACTTAGGCCCGCGAGAAATTGAGGTCAATAAAGCCGCTGTCTTAGTTGGCACTTTTGACAAAAATCTAGTGGCAGCGATTTCAGCAGCAGAAGGCTCAAATGCTCTGAATGTCGGGATAAATCTCTCTAGAGGCATTTGGAACATCAGTTTAGAAAAAGGATTCGATAGCGCAGGAACTCGCACAGTGCAGGTGAGGGCAACTGATAAGACTGGCAAAGTTATCGGCCAACAAACAATTAACATCAAAGTTAATCCTGCTTCTGGGTCACCCGCTCAATTTTTTACGTTAATTACTCTCACAGATACCAAATTCAAAGCCGGAACACTGCCCGCCAGCAATCTTAACAACCTGCAAAAAGCGGACGTACCAGCCGGGAAAATTTATCAAGTTAGGGACTACGAGTTAGAAGACGGACATCTGAATGTTCAACTAAATAATGCAATTTCTCCGGTGGGAACATCTGGTTTTTTCTACGAAAAACACGTAGTTATCACCAAAGGCGCAAAAATTCTGATCTTCGATCGCGCCGAGTTGCCAGTCCCGCCGCCTGGAATGCAGTTACTGTGGGTGATAAAAAAGACCTGGTTAAAGTTCACCCCCGCAGATTCTGGAACTTTAGGACCTACTCAGAAATTACTATTTAACCCGGGAGAAACGTTTAATATTCTCGGCTACGCTTGCGTTGAAAACCATTTCCGAGTCGCTTTTGCTCGGGCAGTTCCTAACTTAGGAACTTCTGGATTTCTGTACTGGCTGCACGTCCAAATTTTGCGAGACGGCAGGGGAATTGAGTATGATAGAAATGCAGTTACGATGACAATCATCAAAACGACTGTGTTTAAAAAGCGCCCGATAAATGCCGCTAGCCTGCCACCCCAAGAAAAAATTACCTTGCCGGCGGGCATGATTTACGGAATTGCCGGATTCTCGATCGAACAAAGCCACATTAAAGTCTCTCTGACGGAGAATTTGCCGCAATTTGGCAATACAGGTTTCATTTATCCCGATTTTGTACAATTCAGCCGCGGCGGCAAATCTTTTAATCCCGCTGTGAATTTAACTTATCAAGGGCCGTCAGAAGTTTTAGTAAATCAGCCGATCGTCCTTCGGGGTACTTTTGACCGGCAACAAGCAGCAAAAATTGAGGTGATAGCTGAGGATACATTGCCCCTAAGCGTCACGCTAAACCAAACTGCCAGCACTTGGGAAGTTAATTTGTCTAAAGGATTTAGCGTAGCGGGATCTCGGTGGCTGAGGTTGCGGGCAACTGACAGCAAAGGCAACGTTACTGGCAGCCAAATAATTTACATTACCGTAACTTCCGATCCGCTTACAGTCGGAAAAGGTTTGACCTTAAAAATAGTTTCTGACACTTTGTTCAAGGTCAGTCCCCTTGATTCTTCCCGACTCAACAATCAGCAAAAAGTTTTTGTCAAAGCAGGCCAGACGTTGACCGTTAGCAAATACGGATTTATGGACGGGCATCTCAAGGTGGTTCTGGATTCAGCAATTTGGCCGATCGGCACTTTTGGCTATTTTTATGAACCCGACGTTCAGTTGGCCAAAGGTACTCAAATCCTAAAATTTAACCTGGCTGACGTACCCAATAGCAACGTCAGCGCTCAACTGTTGGTAATTCAAACAACTCAGATTAAAGCTAAACCCGAAGATTCATCGAAACTCCCTGCCGATCAAATGGCTGCCCTACTTTTAGGCACTACCTATGCCATTACTGGTTATGCCTGCATTTTGGGGCATTTCCGAGTAACTCTTGCCGAATCTATTCCCGGTTTCGGCAATATCGGATTTATTTATTGGCAGGACGTTAAAATTAAAAAAGACGGCAAAGAAGTTCCTTTTGACCCCGATGCTTTGACGATGACAATCCTCCAAGCAACGGTGTTTAAAAAACGGCCGGTAGATTCTGCTAGCCTCAGCAGTACCGAGAAAACTACGCTGCCTTTAGGTCGAGTTTACGGCGTGAACAGCTACGGTGCGGAAGGATCTCACCTGAAAGTTTCCCTGACTGAAGAACTGCCGAATTTTGGCAATACAGGTTATGTTTTTCCTAGTTTTGTTCAGTTCAAGCGGGGAGATAAAATTTTCGATCCGGTTCCCAACAATGTGGAATTGAACGTGCCGTATTTTTCGCAGCGGGACAATCCCCGTTTTGACTGGTCTACTTGCAACGTAACTTCGATCGCCATGGTGCTTTATTATTACGGCCTTCGTTCTCAGTGGGGCGGACAGTTGGAGGATGAGTTGTTGCAGTGGTGTTTCGACTATGCCGGTCAGGGTTCTCAAACGGATCACAGCGTGCTTTCGGCGCTGATTCAGGCCTACGGGTTTAAGACGAGTTTTAGTACGACTCGCACGTGGGCCGAGGTGCGATCGGAATTGCTGAATGGCCGGCCAGTTGTTTTAGCCGGAGATTTTACTGCTGCCGGTCACATTCTTACTGTCATTGGCTACAATTCTCAGGGTTATATCGTGCAAGATCCTTGGGGAGATGCACTGACTGGTTACAGCAATACTGAGGGGAGAAAGTTGATGTATCCCTACAGTTATGTCAATCAAGTTGCTGGGCCAGATGGGAATGTTTGGGCGCATTTTATCTATCCATAATCTACTCTACTGTTGGCAATTTGCGAGTCACTAGGATTCTTCGTAAGGTGTGCATAACAGCTATTCGTAAGGTACTTAACGCACACCCTACCTAACTTAGGAAATCTTGCACTTAATTTTGCGTTTCGCTGCGCCAATGCCTAGAATCGCAAATCCGGCTAAAGTACCGAAGATAGTAGCAGGTTCTGGTACTGGTTCAGCAGATCCTTGTTCAAACGATCCTTTAATGGCGATCGCATCGTTAGCGCATTCGGCCAAAAAGTTAGCAATATAGTTCCCCGAAGGCATTGAGGATTTATTGAAACTGAATCCAATTGTTTGAGAACCTACTGCATTAAACTGACCGAAATTAAGACCGAGGGCGCTCAAAGTTGCTGGCGTTAAAAGATTGATTTCTCCTACTTTTGTACCTGCAGCTATTGAGTTGAGAACCGTCCAGTTACCTGTTTGTTCAAAATAGGGGTCGGTGGCCGCTAAATCGCCCATTGATGGGGTTCCGCCTTGAGATGCAACTACCGTATTGAATTGACTTAAATTGCTAAATCCAGAGTTAATTTGGGTGACGTTTTTAGCAGTAACGTTACTGTAAATGCCTGTGGTCGCTACGCCGGAGTCATTTCCGGCGGCAAAGCGGATACCAAACAAGCTGCCGTTTGCGTTAGCTGTATTGAAGTTTTGACCGGAAAAATTGAAGAATAAATCGCCGTAGTTGATGTTGCCTCTTTGAGCTAGCGGGTCGGCATATCCTGCTAAACTTAGATTGGAGTTGATGGCGATGAAAGCTGTATCTGATGTTTCTTTGATGGCGATACCGTAAAATTCAAATTCTCCCCCGCCGATTTGGGGTCCTGTCACGCCGTCGTTGAAGGAATCGATCGCATAATTCCAGCCGTTAGATAGCGTTGCTGCTGTAGCTTTTTGTTGCTGTAGTGCGAAAAGGGCACAGAAAATAGCTACTGAGTAAGTCCAGTGGATGCTGTTTTTAGCAATGGATTTCATAAAATGCTCCCTGGGAATCATTGTTAAATTGTCCAGTCTGCTCGATCGACTATTTGTGATTTTCAGTAAATCACAAATTCCGGCCGAATTTATTAAAATTTCGGTAAATATTTTGTCTGGCGATCGCGCCATCAGTAAATCCACCTGATTAAACATAAAATATGGCTCGATCAAAAGCTTGCTGTGTATAGCCTTTCTTAAAAAGATGAGGTATGGTTGACAGATTATATAACCACTTAAACGTATAGGGCTCTCTTCCCAACTACGTACCTCATGTTTCTGAGAACGGCTATATGTTTTCTTCCTGCTTACTTCTTGTTGATTCCTTCTACTAACTATTCACCCATAATTTGAATAAATACAGTTCTATTTCGCGGCCCGTCTAAATCGAAAAATAAAACAGATTGCCAAGTCCCCAGTGCTAATTTACCTTCAGCAATTGGAATTACTTCGCTGGTATTGAGCGTCATTGCCATCAAGTGAGAGTGAGCGTTGATCGGTTCATCTGGCGGAACTATTCTTAAATGCAAGTCGTTGTGCAGGTATTTGTCGCCAGGAGGCGCTAATTTTTGGAGGTATACTTTAATATCTGTTAGCAATCTTTCTTCATCTTCATTGATTGCTAAAGCTGTAGTAGTGTGTCGGGAAAATACTAGCACTTGTCCATTTTTGACCGCACTGCTGTCAAGAAACTCGACAATTTGGGGCGTGATGTTGTAGATACCGATGCCTGACTCTGTTAGTATTTCAATTGTTTGATTAATGATTTTCATAAGTTGCCTGTCGTCTCCAGTCCGGTTCAATAATGATAATTATGTTTGTAGTGAGGACTTCAGTCTTCAAAGTCGTGACATACTCCTACATTAAGCTGAGTACAGCTATAATGTAGGCTTCTCAGGGACTCCAGCTATTGCTTCGGACATTAACTGAGCTTTAAAGACGGGATGACCCACCGCCCTATTTTTGATTACGATAGCTGCATTGCGATCGCGGTCAAGACTACATCCACAATTTGGGCAGTCGTGCCATCTTTCATGCAACTTTTTAGGTACTTTTTCACCGCAATTAGAGCAATCTTGTGAAGAGTTATAGGCACTAACTGGAATCACCAACAAACCAGCATTTGCGGCTTTGTTTGTTAGAATTGACAGAAAGCTTGACCACCCAGCGTCCAACACAGATTTAGCTAGCTTTGTGCGAGCGAGTCCTTTAACATTCAAATCTTCAACTGCCACAACATCATATTTATTTAAGAGGTTATTAGCAGTTTTGAAATGGAAGTCTTTACGCTTATCAGCTATTTTTTTGTGACATTTCCCTAGCTGCTTAACTGCTTTTTGCCTGCGATTGCTGCCTTTTTTGCGACGCGAGACTCGCTTCTGAATAGTCCGCAGGCGTTTTTGAGCTTTACGGTAAGGCTGAGGAATCGCCACCGTCTCCCCTTCTGATGTTGTCAAGAAATCCTTTAACCCCATATCAATGCCAGCAATTTTTTGAGGATTAAAATCTGGTTTAATTTCTGGGACTGTAGAGTCTTCCAAACTGAGAGTTACATAATAACCATCAGCTTTTTTTGTAATAGAGACGGTTTTGATTTTGAATCCATCAGGTATCGAACGGTGCAAAATAACTTTGACTTTTCCGAGCATCGGCAAGTTAATTAAATTATTTTGCAAGCAGCCGTCTTTGACTTGAGGGTAAGTGAACGTGCGGTAGCGACTGCGCGGCTTGAATCTAGGTCTACCGCTACGCTTTCCGTTGCTATCACCTTTTAGGAAACGGTCGAAAGTTATCTTAACTCGCCGGGCGACATCTTGGAGGACTTGAGAGTAAACTGCGGCATACCAAGGATGAGTTTTCTTGAGTTGAGGTAACGTCTTTTTCTGGCTGTAGTAATCTGGGTTTTCCCGCAGTTCAGGCAAGTGGCAAACTAGCGGACACGCATTAATGGGAGAACGGTTTTGCTCGTACCAATTAAATCGATCTGCCAACAAGTAGTTGTACTGAGCGCACAGCATTGACAGCCATCTGTCAATCTCAGTGGCTTGCAACTTTGTTGGACGTAATCGATACTGGTAAGAAGTTCTCATTGAGTAGTAAATGTTTGATGGCAGTCGCTACGCATCAATTAGTGTTAATCTACCCGAATACGTTACTTGATGTCAAGTGCATGAGTGAATGTTTTATCCATAAAATAAGAGAGGTTTCTAGCCTTAATTGCTAGTATTTACCACCAAGTATTGACACGTCGAAGAATTTGTTTGTCTCGTCATCCACCCGCTCACTGCTCAATGCTTGCGCCTGTGAGATTGCTCTTCGGGTGGAATCCTCACCTCACCGCGTCTTTCATCGCACACTAACCGAAGCGTTATAGTGTAGGGATTCCCGTCTGTTTAGCTAAAATGCCGATCGCCCAAAATTCTATTATAGGCGATCGACCGCAGCGACTCGCTCGCCGATCGATACTCACTGTGGAGCGACACTTTTTCTGTAAGTGCCGCACTTGTTGCCAGAATTGGATCGTCCGAAATTTTTTTGACCCCGCCCAAAAATGGAGCCAAGCCCCCGACTGCTGTAGTGGAGGGAGAAAAACTTGAAACCCTTCAACTATCGGGCAGGTGAACGGGTAACGTTCTTGTTCGAGATCCAAGATTCATCTCTAGACTGGCATTGGATTCATTCAGAAACTATTCAGGAAAAGCATCAGCGTTCATCTGTCTGTGTTTGTCTGCTTTTCATCGGCGGTCAATTTATCGATCGAAGATTGATGCAATGCAAGTCTTGTGGAGTAAATCTCAAATCTAAAATCGACTGACCAAGAATTTCAAAGGTGGTACAAGCCCCGGGATTTATCCGTGGAATCAATCGACAGCATCTCAAATCTCAAATCCTCAAGAAAGAGCATTTATCTCGCGCAAGTCAATTCTTTAATCTAAAATCTAAAATCTAAAATCGACTGACGGCGAGGATCGCACGTTTTTACAACAGTCAACAAAGTTCCTGCAATATATCCGGTGCAGGCATAGCTGGTTCCTTCTAACTCTGGCGGTGTTTTCAACACTTGAAGCGCTGCATAAATCAATCAAATTTTTAAATGCTGTTAATATATCGCCGACAGTTCGTTGACTATCTTGACTCTTCCCCTGAGCACAGAACGCAGCAGGCGGTTGATCGAAAGTCTGCATTCATCGTCGAGAGAGTCGTCCAAAACAGCGGCCATCAAGCCGTAGCGATCGGCTAAAGTCAAACAACCTGTATCGGTAACAGAGGCCAGCATTTCGGAAATAGCGCCGGGGATAAGTTGAACCAAAAGCATGAGACGTTCCCTGAATTCGATACTTAGATCGTCTCTCGTTCTCCGAAAATTAATAGTGACGCTGGCATAGCACATAATGTGATGTTTTGAGGCAAACTGTGTGACAGCGACCGCTCTAATCTTGTGACGATCGCGTTTTAATTCTGCGATCGCACTCACAACATTAATCTTAGATATTCCAAATTCCCCCTCTCCCCTCCTAAATCTAAAGATTTAGATAGCTTTTTCGGTTATGTGGGCGTCTTTACCCATGTCCCATGTCTAAAACGCATCGGCAGTATGCGAAATATTCATAAAACTCAATATTTTGTAAAAATAGCTACGAATATTTACAATCGTGGGCTTTACATTAGCTCATAACAAAGGTGCATCGAAACGCAGCGATCGACCGAATCATCGGTAGCAACTATAACCATAAATAGTTGGGCGACGTTCGAGCCAGCGCCCAGTCAAGCTCAAATGTACAGAAGACCAACCATGCTTAAAAGAAATTCAATCTAGTAACTAAATATACAGTTTTAAATCCATACACTAACTAAGGTTAGCAGGAAACACACACTTTATGCTCCAAGTCAATACTTCTCCCCAACAAGCCAGCAGCGAGGGTAAACCGATGACCCAAACAGTAGAACCCAAAGCCCAAGCGAGCCTGAACAAGTTTGAAAAACTCAAAGCCGAAAAAGATGGCTTAGCATTAAAAGCCGAACTCGACCACTTCGCCGCAATCGGCTGGGAAGCAATGGACGAAATCGATCGCGAGCACCGCCTCAAATGGCTCGGCGTCTTCTTTCGGCCAGTAACTCCGGGCAAATTTATGATGCGGCTGCGCTTGCCCAACGGCATCATTACTAGCAATCAAACCAGAACGCTAGCAGAAATCGTCCAACGCTACGGGGACGACGGCAGCGCCGACATCACCACCAGACAAAACCTGCAACTGCGCGGAATTCGCATCGAAGACTTGCCCGACATCTTCCGCCGCCTCAAAGAAGCGGGCCTGACCAGCATCCAGTCTGGCATGGACAACGTGCGTAACATCACGGGTTCCCCAGTCGCGGGCCTGGACGCGGACGAACTGATTGATACACGAGAACTGGCGAACCAAGTCCAAGATTTGATTACCAACAGCGGTGAAGGCAACCCCGCGTTTTCAAATTTGCCGAGAAAGTTTAATATTGCGATCGCAGGCTGCCGCGACAACTCAGTCCACGCAGAAATCAACGACATCGCCTTCGTACCAGCCTACAAAGACGGCAACATCGGCTTTAACGTTTTAGTCGGCGGTTTCTTCTCCGCCAAACGCTGCGAAGCTGCAGTTCCCCTCAACGTCTGGGCAAGTCCTGGCGACGTTGTAGATTTGTGCAAAGCAATTTTAACTGTGTTTCGCGATCGAGGTCCGAGAGCAAACCGCCAAAAATCGCGGCTGATGTGGCTGATTGACGAACTCGGAATCGAACAATTCCGATCCGAAGTCGAACAAGAATTAGGTCGCACTTTGCCCGCCGCCGCCCTCAAAGATGAAATCACCTGGGACAAACGCGACCACATCGGCATCTACCCCCAAAAACAATCCGGGCTCAACTATGTAGGGCTGCACGTTCCCGTCGGACGGCTGCAAGCATCGGATTTGTTCGATTTGGCCAGAATCGCCGAGGTTTACGGCAGCGGCGAGCTCAGGCTCACCGTCGAAGAAAACGTGATTGTTCCCAACGTTCCCGACTCGCGGATTGAATCGCTGGTAAAAGAACCGCTGTTGCAGCGTTTTTCGATCGACCCCGCACCCCTGACGCGAGCATTGGTTTCCTGCACCGGCGCCAAGTTTTGCAATTTCGCCCTCATCGAAACCAAAAGCCGCGCCGTGGCAATGATTCAGGATCTCGAACTCGAACTGTCAGTTCCCAAACCAGTCAGAATTCACTGGACGGGTTGCCCCAATTCCTGCGGTCAACCCCAAGTAGCAGACATCGGTTTGATGGGCACAAAAGTTCGCAAGAACGGCAAAACCCTCGAAGGTGTAGACATTTACATGGGAGGCACAGTCGGCAAAGACGCTCATTTGGGTACTTGCGTCCAAAAAAGCATCCCTTGCGAAGACCTCAAACCAGTGCTGCATCAATTGTTGGTCGAGCAGTTTGGGGCAGTTCCCAAAGAGATTACAGGGGATGTAGCTTTGCTGAACCGGCAACTGCAATTGACGGTTGAGGAGGGCGAAACAGCAGTATCGGCAGCCAAACCTCAGACATCTACCGTCATTTTCGCTCGATCGGGCAAAGAAGTTGCTTGCAGCGAAGATGAGTTCATTCTCGATGTTGCCGAACGGGCCGGAGTCGAACTTGACAGCAGTTGCCGGTCGGGAACCTGCGGCACTTGCAAGCAGCAACTCCTAGAAGGCCAAACAGTCTACGACAGCAAACCCGACGCGGCCCGAGACTTAGAACCAGGGTTCATTTTAGCTTGCAGCGCGCGGGCGATCGGCAAAGTCTCGATCGACGCCTAATCTCATAATGTCAGATGCGATGCGGAGGTCGCGAGGCAATCTCACATCTCACATTACCACCATCTCAAAGTACAACAACAATTCAAGACAAATGAGCAACCTTTCTAGAAGAAAATTCATTATAACCGCTGGAGCAACAGCAGCCGGCACCCTCCTAGCCCACGGTTGCAGTTCCAGTCCCACCACATCTAGCGCAACTCCCAGCGGCGCATCACCCAGCGCCGCCCCAGCAGTCAACATCAACCCTGCCGACGCCCCCGAAGTTACCGCAGCCAAACTCGGATTCATCGCCCTCACCGACGCAGCACCCTTAATCATCGCCCAAGAAAAAGGGTTATTTGCCAAGTACGGCATGAAAGACGTACAAGTTACCAAACAAGCATCTTGGCCAGTTACTCGCGACAACTTAGAACTCGGTTCTGACAAAGGCGGCATTGACGGAGCCCACATCTTATCCCCGATGCCTTACCACATGACATTAGGCACTATTACCAAAGGCAATCAGCCAGTGCCGATGTACATTCTCGCCCGGTTAAATACTAACGGTCAGGCAATTTCCCTGAGCAAAAAATACCTAGATTTAAAAGTAGGTACAGACAGCGCGCCCCTGAAAGCAGCTTTTGGCAATCAAAACCTTCCTGTTGCTATGACTTTTCCCGGCGGCACCCACGACTTGTGGATGCGTTACTGGCTAGCAGCCGGCGGTATTAATCCAGATACAGATGTTTCCGTGATTCCCATACCGCCGCCCCAAATGGTAGCGAACATGAAATCTGGCAGCATGGAAGCCTTTTGCGTAGGCGAACCTTGGAATGCTCAGCTAGTTACTCAAAAGGTAGGATACACCGCCTTAATAACCGGAGAACTTTGGAAAGACCACCCAGAAAAAGCTTTAGGTTTAAGAGGAGATTGGGTTGACAAAAACCCCAAAGCTGCAAAAGCACTTACAATGGCCGTACTGGAAGCCCAGCAATGGTGCGACAAGGCAGAAAATCACGATGAGATGTGCCAAATCATCTCTCAAGATAAGTGGTTAAAAGTTCCAGTAGCTGATATTGTCGGTCGCTCTAAAGCTCAAATTGACTACGGTACCGGCCGCATTGAAGCTGCCAGCCCAGTGGCGATGAAATTCTGGGCTGACAATGCTTCCTATCCCTACAAGAGTCACGATGCTTGGTTCCTCAGTGAAAATATTCGCTGGGGTTATATCCCGGCAACTACCGACATCAAAGCAACGGTTGATAAAGTTAACCGCGAAGATATTTGGAAAGCAGCAGCGACAGCACTTGGCGTTCCCGCCGCCCAAATTCCTGCTACGACTTCTCGCGGTGTCGAAACCTTCTTTGACGGCGTGAAGTTCGACCCCGAAAAACCAGAAGAATATCTCCAGGGTCTGAAAATCAAAAAAGCATAATTAGTTTGTCAACTGTTGACAGTTGACTGTTAACAGTTGACAAACCCCTAAAAATGATTGATGGTGTTGTGCGGAGTGGAATGGAGAGTTCGTTCTACGAACTAAACCTGCTGAACTCTGTTCAAAGGATCTACAAATAATCGATTATTCACAATACTCCAAGAACAAAAATGGCAACAAACCTCGCTGTTACTAAAAGCAAAAATCCAGTAAATTTCGTTCTGGATCGGGTTCAAAAAAACCGCCGAAAAATCATCCGCCCGCTGGTTGCGATCGCTGTACTGCTGGTAATCTGGCAAATCCTCTGCAACAGTCCAGACTCCAGCTTGCCGGGACCAATCAAAGCTGTCCAAGAAACCTGGGGGCTGATTATCAATCCTTTCTTCGACAACGGCGGTACAGACAAAGGCTTGTTCTGGCAAATTTTTGCTAGCTTGCAGCGGGTGGCGATCGGCTTTACTCTGGCAGCAGTTCTCGGCATCAGTTTGGGAATCCTGATCGGCACAAACTCCTTAATGTTCGATGCTTTAGACCCGCTGTTTCAAGTATTCAGAACAATCCCGCCCCTGGCTTGGCTGCCGATCGCACTGGCAGTATTTCAACAGTTCAATCCCTTTGAAGGCATGGGGGTGAAAGCAAACGAAGTTTCAGCACTCTTCGTAATCTTAATTACAGCAATTTGGCCGATTATAATTAACACCACCGTAGGCGTTCAACAAATACCCCAAGACTACAGAAACGTCGCCCGCGTCTTGCGCCTCCCCAACCAAAAATACTTTTGGAAAATCCTGCTTCCTTCTTCTGTTCCTTACATCTTCACTGGCTTGAGAATTGGCATCGGTTTGTCTTGGCTGGCGATCGTAGCTGCGGAAATGTTAGTCGGCGGCGTCGGCATCGGCTTCTTCATCTGGGACGCTTACAACAGTTCTCGACTCAGTGCAGTGATTCTAGCAGTGCTTTATGTAGGAATTGTCGGTTTGATTTTAGACAGAATCGTTGGTTTCATCGCTTCCAAAGTTGTTCCCGAAGAACAGAAATAGGAATGGGGCATGGGGCATGGGGCATGGGGCATGGGGCATGGGGCATGGGGAATGGGGCATGGGGAATGGGGAATGGGGAATGGGGCATCGGGCATGATTAAGAATTAAGGGTTAATGGCTAGTAGTTTCTACCCTGATTAGTTATTCAATAGTCTTTTTATGACTAACAATTCCAAATTACTAATGCCCAATGCCCAATGCCCCATCCCCAATGCCCCATCCCCAGTGCCCCATCCCCAATGCCCTGTTTGGCCAATGCCCTGTTTGGCCAATGCCCAATGCCCAATGCCCCATCCCCAATGCCCAATAAATTACAAACTAACCTAAAATAGCCATGTCAGTATTTGTTGAAGTAGACCACGTTGACCGCGTATTTAACTTGCCCAATGGAGAGCAATACATCGCTCTTAAAAATATCGAACTAAAAATTAAGAAGGGAGAATTCATCACCTTAATCGGACACTCCGGCTGCGGCAAATCTACGCTGCTAAATATCATCGCCGGCCTCGACAAAGCAAGTCAGGGCGGGATTACTTTAGAAGGGCGCGAAGTCCGCGATCCAGGCCCGGACAGAATGGTGGTGTTTCAAAATTACTCGCTGCTACCTTGGCTGACGGTGCGCGAAAATATCGCCTTAGCAGTAAATGAAATTTACAGCGGTAACTCTCAAGAAGATCGCGAGTTGGTGATCGAACACCACATTAAATTGGTCGGACTCGGACACGCCGCCGACAAACGCCCGGGCGAAATTTCTGGGGGGATGAAACAAAGAGTTGCGATCGCCCGCGCCTTGGCGATTCGTCCGAAACTGCTCCTGCTAGACGAACCCTTCGGCGCCCTCGATGCCTTAACTCGCGGCGGTTTGCAAGACCAGTTGATGAAAATTTGCGAGGAAAGCAAAGTCACCAGCGTGATGGTAACTCACGACGTGGACGAGGCTTTATTATTGAGCGATCGCATTGTAATGCTCACCAACGGCCCGGAAGCGCAAATCGGGCAAATCCTCGAAGTGAACATTCCCCGCCCCCGCAAGCGCATGGAAGTTGTCAACCATCCGAGTTACTACGCGCTGCGTAACGAAATGGTTTACTTCCTCAACCAGCAAAAGCGGGTCAAACAGCGCAGGGCCAAACAACAACCGCCTGTCATCGCCCGCAACGGCCTGGAAAAAATCAACCTGGACATCGGCTTTATTCCTCTCACCGACTGCGCGCCGTTAGTTGTAGCCAAAGAAAAAGGATTTTTCCAAGCGCACGGCTTGGAAGAAGTTACTCTCAGCCGCGAACCTAGCTGGAAAGCGATCGCCAAAGGAGTCGCCGAAGGACGGCTGGACGCGGCGCAAATGGTCGCAGGAATGCCGATCGCCATGCTGTTGGGCCTTGACGGTGAAGCCCCTGTGCCCGTCTGCAGCGCCATGACGCTGTCTCGCAACGGCAATTCGATTGTTTTCAGCAAAGACCTTTACAAACAAGGCATTCGGACGTTAGAGGATTTCAAAGCTGCGATCGCCAAGACTCCGGATAAAGTTCACACCTTGGGCACGGTACACTCTGCCTCCATGCACAACCTGCTGTTCCGCTACTGGCTGGCCGCCGGCGGCATCGACCCCGACCTCGACGTGGGCTTGACCGTGATTCCGCCCCCGCAGATGGTATCGAATTTAAAAGCAGGCAACATTGACGGCTACTGTTCGGGCGACCCCTGGAACTCCCACGCAGTCAACAGCGGTACGGGTTTTGTGATGGCGCGTTCCCTCGATATTCTGCCCGGACACATCGAAAAAGTTCTCGGTGTTACCGAAGATTGGGCTCAGAAATATCCTCAAACCCACCTCGCCCTCGTCAAAGCGCTTTTGGAAGCCTGCGAATACTGCGATGACAGGCGCAACCGCGAAGAAGTCCTAGGATTGATTAGCCAAGAACAATACATCGGCGCCGATCCCAAAGACATCCGTCCGGGATTCATCGATCCGTACAACTCCGGTACGGAGGCAGAACCAGAAATGCTCTACAATTTCAACCAGTTCTACGTTGACAAAACCAATTTTCCAGACCGCCTGGAAATGGTGTGGGTGATGGCGCAGATGGCCCGCTGGGGACTGATCCCGTTCCCGAAAAACTGGGTGGAAGTGGTCGATCGAGTTTTGCGGCCCGATGTTTTCGGTCAAGCAGTGCGCGAATTGGGCTTGCCGGATATTTCCAGAGCTCGCCGGACGATCGAGCTATTTGACGGCACTGTATTTAATCTCGACGACCCGATCGACTATCTTCACAATGTCAAAATCAAGCGCGGCGTCCGCATTGAAGAAATCTTAATTGAACAAATAGGCAGTCAGTGTTCCATCAAACTGCCAGCATAACCAGCAAATAGGAAGGGAATCAGGAGCAAGAAATCAGGAAACAAGACTCCACCTTTTCCCCTTCCTCAATCCCTAATTTCAAATTCTCAATCGAAAGTTGTCATGTCTAATTCATCGACCCAAAATCCACATCCTGAAAATATGCAAACTATAAAAACGCCCCAAACAACCACCACAATTCAAACGCCAAAGCAAGACTTTCTTACTATTAAAGACGTATCGAAAGTCTACGAAACTGCTAAAGGCCCTTACGTCGTTCTCGACGGTGTAAACCTGACTATTAATGAAGGCGAATTTATTTGTTTGATCGGTCACTCTGGCTGCGGCAAATCAACTTTGCTCAACATGATCGCGGGATTCAACGGCCCGACAAACGGAGAAGTCGCCCTGCAAGGTTCGCGAATTACTGAACCAGGCCCGGACAGAATGGTGGTGTTTCAAAACTACTCGCTTTTGCCGTGGCTGACTGCTACTGAAAACATCCACCTCGGCGTTGAAAATGTTTACCCGGAAAAGTCCGCAGACGAACACCATACGATCGTCAAAGAACACTTGGAATTAGTGGGTCTGACCGAAGCTGGTCACAAAAGACCGGGCCAATTGTCCGGGGGGATGAAACAGCGGGTGGCGATCGCCAGAGCTCTGGCAACTCGCCCCAAACTGTTGATTTTAGACGAACCTTTCGGAGCTCTAGACCCAATTACGCGGGAAGAGTTGCAGGAAGAATTGCTGAAAATTTGGCGGAAGGAAAAAATTACCGTCATTATGATTACTCACGATATTGATGAAGCTTTGTTTTTGGCCGATCGCATCGTGATGATGACCAACGGGCCTGCTGCTTCCATAGGCGAAGATATGCACGTTCCGTTCAGCCGTCCCCGCAACCGGGCGCGGATTATGGAAGACCCGAAATACTACGAACTTCGCAACTTTGCTTTGGAGTTCCTGTTTTCTCGCTACGCCCACCACGAAGAAGGTGAAGCAACGGACTCGGAGACAGAAGCCGTCGCGCTACCGATGCCATTACCTGCTGGCAAAAAGCCTGTGCTTGCTGACAGGCAGATCGCACCTGCACCTTTTGTGTCTCACGCTGCCGAACCCCCAGAAGCTTCGCCGATCAAACGCGGCATCCTGGCAGCCTCGTGGTTCGCAGCAATGGTTACTTTAGCTGCCGTCAATATGTCTGCTATTTCCAGCCAGCTAAAGCAAGCGAAACTAGCAGAAACTGCACCGCAGGCGGCGACTGCTGCTGCGGTTGTGAGTTCTCCCCCCAGCCCGCAAATCGCAGCAAGTCCTGCACCCATCGCTGCTGCTAGCCCTGCGCCCATCGCTGCTGCTAGCCCTGCACCCATCGCTGCTGCTAGCCCTGCGCCCATCGCTGCTGCTGCAAGTCCTGCGCCCATCGCTGCTGCTGCCACATCAGAGATATCTGACCAAGCCGAACTCGATGCGATCGGACAGCAGTTGTACGCACAAATCGACCAAAAATGGAGAACAACTCCGACATTTACCGAAAGTTTGACTTATCGGGTCAAAGTAAAACAAAACGGCGATATCCTACAGTTCGATCCCACAAATAAAGCAGCTAAAGATTTCGTCAAAGAAACTCCTCTGCCGGTTTTGCAAACTCCTGCCGGTGCCGCAGCAGTCGCTGAAAAAACTGCTGAATTCCAAGTAACTTTTAGTCCCAACAACGGTGGCGTACTAGAAGTTAAAACAGGGAAATAGGCGACATAAGACTCCCGCACTCAATCTCAGGTTTGTATCGACAACCAAGTCAAAAGCAGTATCGATTCGCTGTTAGATCCCTGCAAAAAATCCTCCTAGCCCCCCATCCTTGGGGGTGACAAGAGTTAGGTTTTGATTCCCTCTGTTACAGGAAGATTTAGGCTCGGCGATCTGCTGGCTAAAATCCAGATATATCGGGAACTTGAGTAAGATAGCGGTTAATTTAAAATCAGGGTATTGTCCGTTTATGCGAAGCATTTTTGCGGTAATTTAGTAAGTATTAAAACGTTATTTGCAGGAGCAATCAGTTCCTAATACAATAACGAATTACCAATAACCCATTAGCTTTCAAAAATTAGCATCTAAAATCACCAGATGGAAACTATAAAAACTCTTTGCCCTTATTGCGGTGTAGGTTGCGGTCTAGAAGTTGTTGCCGACAAAAAACAAAGTTGGAAAGTGCGGGGCGATCGCAATCACCCATCGAGTCAGGGCATGGTTTGTATTAAGGGAGCAACAGTAGCAGAGTCAATTAGGAGCGATCGGCTGCTTTATCCGATGATGCGAGATACTCTCGACCAACCGTTCCGCCGCGCTAGCTGGGACGAAGCTTTCGATGCAATTGTCAACCGCATCCAAACAATTCGCAGCACCAGCGGCCCCGATGCTTTGTGCGTTTACGGTTCGGGTCAATTCGCAACAGAAGATTATTATGTTGCCCAGAAACTAATGAAAGGTTGTCTGGGTACTAATAATTTTGATGCTAATTCTCGCTTGTGTATGTCTTCAGCAGTCTCTGGATACGTTCAAAGTTTTGGCTCGGACGGGCCGCCTTGCTGTTACGACGATTTAGAATTAACAGATTGCGCTTTTATTATCGGTAGCAATGCAGCGGAATGCCATCCAATTGTATTCAACAGATTAGCAAAATACCACAAAAAGCATCCACATGTCAAGATGATTGTGGTAGATCCGAGGCGGACTCCGACTGCTGAAGCGGCGGATTTGCACTTAGCAATTAAACCGGGTACGGATATAGATTTGCTTAACGGAATTGCATATTTGCTGTTACGCAGGCAAGCAATAGATCCTGAGTTTATTCAAGAATGCACGGCGAATTTTTCAGATTTTGCTGAGGTTATTAGCAGCTACACGCCGGAGTTTGTAGCCTCGCGCTGCGGCATTACTGTCAGCGAATTAGAAACGGCGGCAAACTACTGGGAACAGTCGCAGCGGGTTTTGTCTCTGTGGTCGATGGGGATGAATCAGTCGTCGGAAGGCACGGCAAAGGTGCGATCGCTGATTAATTTGCACTTGATGACCGGTCAAATCGGCAAACCCGGATGCGGCCCGTTTTCCCTCACCGGCCAGCCAAACGCGATGGGAGGGCGGGAAGCCGGAGGACTGTCTCACTTGCTTCCAGGTTATCGGTTTGTGAAAAATGCCGAACACAGAACCCAAGTCGAGGAGTTTTGGGGCATCGCACCGGGAAGCATTTCCCCGCATCCGGGCCGCACAGCTTGGGAGATGATTACCGGTTTGGAAACTGGCGATGTCGAGTTGCTGTGGATTGCAGCTACCAATCCGGTGGTGAGTATGCCGGATTTGGAACGCACTAAAGCCGCTTTGCTGCGATCGCCCTTTACTATTTATCAAGAAGCTTACTATCCCACTGAAACCTCGGCCTACGCTCACATCCTGCTGCCGGCAACGCAGTGGAGCGAAAAAACCGGAGTAATGACGAATTCCGAACGCCGCGTTACCTTTTGTCCCGGTTTCGACACTCCCTCCGGGGAAGCCCGCGACGACTGGAGGATTTTCGCCGAGGTGGGACGGCGGTTGGGTTTTGCCGAACACTTTGCTTTCGAGAACAGTGCGGAGGTTTTTACAGAGTACGCGCAGTTGACGCGGGGGCAGCCTTGCGACATGACCGGCCTGAGCCACGAATACATCCGCCAAGAAGGGCCGCAGCAGTGGCCTTGCCGGGAAAACGAGCCTGTGCATCCAGCGAACGAAGCGAAACGGCTGTATACTGACCGGCGTTTTCACACTCCTGACGCGCGGGCGAGATTTTCGGCTTATCACTCCCGCGGGCTGGCAGAACCTCCCGATCCGAATTATCCGTTTGTGTTGACTACAGGGAGACTTTACGGACACTGGCACACGATGACGCGCACGGGAAGAACAGAAAAAATTAATCTATTGCATCCCGATCCGTTTTTGGAAATTCACCCGCGCGATGCTGCCAAATTGCAGATTAAGGAGGGGGATTTGCTGGAAGTTCGATCGCGCCGCGGCAAGGCGCAGTTTCCGGCCAAAGTCACAAAGGCGATCGCCCCAGGTACGCTATTTGTACCGATGCACTGGGGTTATCTGTGGGCCGAAAGTGCTGAAGCCAATGCCCTGACTCATGCTGCAAGCTGTCCAGATTCCAAACAGCCAGAGTTAAAAGCTTGTGCGGTGCAATTGGTGCTGGTTGGGGCAGAAAATGCGGCAGAAAATGTGGCGGAAGTTGCTGCAGAAGTTGGGGAGTTTAATTGGTCAAAATCCACCCTCGCCGTCACTTCTTGAGCTGCCGTTCAACTAGGGGATGTTACAACTCACATAGCCCCACCAATCTCATCACATTGGTTTCTTGCTGCAGGCTCGCGTAAAACCCTAGTTTTTTGTCAAAAAACTAGGTTTCTGAGCAGTTGCTGAGGCACGATCGCAGGGTGCTCTACTGGACTCAAAAACTCTGTCGATCGATTTTGAGTCATTACCCACCCTAAAAGCTAAGTTTCCCTGAACCCGGTAACAAGAAAGATTAAATTATTCTGAGTTTTTCCTTCTTTAATTTGGGGTTTTTCCTTCTGAGGAATGACTTCTGCCTTCTTTGTAATTAATCGAGTCAGACAATTGCAGTTTGCACCTGTATGTGCTATAATGGTTTAACAAGGCTTTATTTTCGGCAGTACAGTTCGTTCGATCGGCGTTCCTCCGGATTTAAATCTCTACACCCCCTGATTCTGGAGAATGTTCAATGTCAATCTATGTCGGCAATTTATCCTACCAAGTAACGCAGGAGCACCTCAACCAAACTTTTGGAGAGTACGGCACAGTAAAGCGCGTTCAGTTGCCTGCTGACCGGGAAACAGGTCGGATGCGGGGCTTCGCTTTTGTAGAAATGTCTACTGAAGCCGAAGAAGCCGCAGCCATTGAGGCTCTTGACGGTGCTGAGTGGATGGGTCGCGACCTCAAGGTCAATAAGGCAAAACCCCGCGAAGAACGTCCTAGTGGCGGCGGTAACTGGGGTAACAACGATCGCGGTGGCAATTCTCGTCGCTACTAAACCACCCGAGCTAAATTTTTAGCTATCTTATATATTATTGCGTCGGAGCAAGCTGGGAGTCAACAATCATTCTCTGTTGAGAAGAGATAGTTAGTTCAGTGGTAGCACCGCGCTTTGAATTCCTCAAAATATTGCTAGACAATAGTTTGAGGCTTTTTTATGGCAAAAATTTATTAAGCAGGAGTTCGATCGCGTGCGATCGATTCCTAGCTGACACGAAAAACTCTAAAATATAACAGGCAGAGAGAGCCACCTTCCCCAGCAACCAGTTGCTGCCGTGAAACCACCCACTCGCAAAGTTTTTAGCTTGCAAAGCGTACCGAAAAATGACAGAATCATCAAGAATGATGACTAAATCACTGGTATGCTGAAAAAAATATTTAGGCAAATTGCGAAGTTAGGGAACGATGAAAATTTTCTGCATTTTTCAGAAACTGTAGAAGTCATAATCTCGAAAGTTTTATCGCTGGCGATGATTTTGGTAATTATCGTCAGCGTTGCCGATTTGGTGATTTTTTTAGCACAAGAATTGGCAAACCACACTGATAGTTTTTTAAAAGACACGTTGTTTGTCATATTTGGGTTATTTTTAAATGTTTTAATTGCATTGGAAATATTGGAAAATATTACAGCTTATCTGAAAAAGCACGTAATTCAAGTAGAGCTAGTTATTGTAACTTCTTTGATAGCAGTATCTCGAAAAATCATCATTCTCGATCTGGAAAAAAAAACTGCCGCCGACTTGATTGGTTTGGCGACTGCTATTTTCGCGCTTTCCATCAGTTACTTGATAGTTCGGTACACCAATAAAGAAAAAGATTAATATCGGGAATTGGGGATGGCGAATTGTTAATAACTAATATCATGTCCGGTCGATTGACCGGATCTGATATTATTCCAATAAACCAGGAGGAGGCACAATTTCAATTCTGCCTTGTTCTAAGTCAACAACTGGTACAATCTCTTCCACAAAAGGAATCAATATTTTTGTGGATTTAGGCTGTTTAACGCGAATTTTCCGTGGTTTGCGGGTATTTCTGGGGTCAGCGTTTGCTTGGGGAGTTTCAGGTTGTTTAGGCTTTTCTAATTCTGCGGCGACAGTTTCCGGCGGCGCGAGATTCGTTTCTACCTCTAAAAGGTCGTTACCTGCGGGAATAATATCACTTACCTTGCCTAAAATTTCCCCGGTTAACTGGTTAAAAACTTCCATACCGATCAAATCTTGGACGTAAAACTCATCAGATTCGAGGTAAGGTCGATCGGTCTTTTCAACAAACAACTTGCAGCCCCGCAGCGCCTCAGCACTATCGCGGTCTTCCACACCCTCTACCTCTACAACATACAGCGCTTTGCCCGGGATGTAGCGACCGCCCAAAAACTCGATCGGTTCCGGTTCGCTTTTGTTAGGGCGCAAAATCCACCGCTTCCCCGGTTCGATAAACCTTTCCGGGAAATCCGAATCGGGATAGACTCGCACTTCCCCGTCCAAACCTTGAGCTGCTACAATTTTACCGATTTCTATCAACTCAGACATAAACTTTTTGGGAATTGGGAATTGGGAATTGGGAATTGGGCATGGGGCATTGGGCATTGGGCATCGGGCATTGGGCATCGGGCATTGGGCATCGGGCATTGGGCATTGCTAATTGCGAATTGGAAATTGCGAATTAGTAACTGAAAAACGTTGAATTATTTTTCTTCCTTCTTCCTTCTTCCTGTTCCCTCTTCCTTCTTCCTTCTTCCTTCTTTACACCAACCCCGTCCTCAGCGCTACAACTGCTGCTTGCACGCGGTCATCCACTGCCAACTTATTCATAATACCGCGAACGTGAGTTTTAATAGTATTTGGGCTCAAGTAAAGCGCCGCTGCTATCTCTGGATTGCTGTTACCTTCCACCATTAATTTTAACACCTCCAATTCCCGCTGCGACAACTGACCAAAAGTAGTTGTAGAGGCAGGCATCGGGGGTTTGAGGTGTTCGATGACAGTCCGGGCAATTTGAGGGTCAAGATATGTAGCGCCCTCTGCTGCGGCTGCAATCGCTGCTAACAGCCTGTCTACTGAAGCACCTTTAATGCAATAAGCATCAGCCCCGCTAGAAAGGGCAGCAATAATTTCAGTTTCTGCCGTGTGAGAAGTTAACATTACTACTCGAACTTCTGGCAGTTGTGCTTTAATTTGCTGCGTCGCTGCTATGCCGTCGAGCCTCGGTAAACCGATATCCATTACAATAATATCAGGTTTGAGTTTCAGTGCGGCTGCTACGCCTAAATAGCCATCTTCTGCTTGTCCTACTATTTCTATTTCTGGGGAATCGGCTAAAACTTGCTCTAATCCCAGTTGCATCATCGGGTCATCTTCAACAATTAAAATTTTCATAATACGAAGGAAGTTCGGCAACGGATTTTGTAACGGATGTAACGGATGTAACGGATAACGGATGTCAGGAACAAGGAAGACTACTTAGTTGTTAATATTTTACATGAACTTATACAGAACCAATAACTAATGACTAATGACTAATGACTAATGACTAATGACTAATGACTAACTTTTAAAACTTCCACGAATTCCCCCGGTACAATCCCGGTGTCCCCTGGTGGTAAAACTGCTAAACCACTCGTATTGGCGAGGTTAATTAAATTCGCTGAATTTTGGCTGCCGCTAGCAGGTTCAAATTCCCAGACTCCGGCAACTAAATGCAGTTTACCCCAAACATAAGTTTCGCGCCGGCCGGGCGATCGCAATTCAGCATTGCACCTAGCTTTGACAAACTCCGGCCCCCAAGCATCCGCGCCAAGCCCCGACATCTTTCTCAAAGCAGGCACAACAAACCGCCAACAGCAGACTAAAGCCGAAACCGGATTTCCCGGCAAACCAAAATAGAGACAATCCGAACTCAAACTCGGCGAATCCTGATTTTTTTCACCTCGTTTAAACGCCGCAAGCGTTAAAGGTTTACCCGGCTTAATCGCCACAGAACTAATGTGAATTTTTCCTCCCAACTCTCCCAATATTTTCTCAATATAATCGTAGTCTCCTACCGAGACGCCGCCCGTAGACAGCACCACATCCGCTGTCGCCACAGCCCGGGATATCGCCTTGTTTAACGCCTCTTGATTATCAGGAACAATGCCCAATCGAATCGGTTCAAATCCCATCTGCGCCAACAAAACTGTCAAAGCATACTGATTCGAGTCTACCAATTTTCCCGGTGCCAAAGCTTCGTCTGGCGATACTAATTCGTCACCAGTCGAAAAAATTGCCACCCGCAGCCGCCGATAAACTGGAACTTGAATGCACTGGGCAGTTGCTAACACCGCCATTTCAGGGGCATTGATAACTGTACCCGGAGTTAGCAAAGTTGTTCCTGCTTGATAAAAAGCGCCTTTGTGTCTGACAAATGCTTGCGGTTTTTCAGGAGAAACTAAGATAAAAATACGATCGCCCTCACGCCTTGTTTCTTCCTGCATTACCACCGTATCAGCACCTGCGGGCATCACCCCACCCGTAAAAATTCGCGCCGCTTGCCCAGATTGTACAGTATGTTGAGGCTGATATCCCGCTGGAATCTCTTCAACTATATCAAGTGCGACTGGTGTTTCGGCGCTGCAATTTTCCACATCAGCAAACCGCACCGCGTACCCATCCATTGCCGAATTATCCCAATAAGGAAAATCGAGGGAACCAGTGACGGGTGCAGCCAAAATGCGCCCCGATGCTGCCAGCAAGTCTACAGTTTCTACATCCCGCTGACTGTCTAGGGCTTGTGCCAAATTTAGAACGATCGATTCTGCTTCTTTCACTGACAGCATGACTGTCTCCTTGTATTGATAACACTCCTGATTAACTTTAGCAAAATATCCAGAGATATTGGTGATATAATTTTTTTGTATTTGGGCAGTAAACCTAATTTTTGGTGTTAATTGCTTATGACTATTTCTCGCTTTGTTGTTCGCCTCAATTGTTTCTCCTTATTATTGGTGGCTTTTCTGATAGTTTTTACTCAACTTTTCGGTTTAAAAATCAGCGATTTATTCTTTCCGCCTTATTCTTATCCCCATCCCAATGTCGCCTTGTTAACTCGGACATTCCAAATTTTATGTTCTGTACCCGTCATTGTTTGTACTTTCACCTATAAATTAGCTCAAAGTATTCAACCGCGCACTTCAGAAAATCGATTTATTCTGTTTTCGGCTTTGTTAACAGGTGGATTTTTACTAAATGAAATTTACAGAATTCATATATATATGGTAGCATTAGGAATTCCCAAGCTTGGAGTAAGTCTTTTGTACGCCGTTGTTTTGTCCTCCTACGGATGGTTTTTTCGGCGAGAACTACAGTTGACTCCCTACCAAATACTGTTAGCTGGTTTGGGGTTGTTGTTTTTGGCGATCGGCGTGGATTCCCTGCATTTAAAAAACAAGCTTTTTTCCAGCTTACTAGAGGGATTACCTAAATTGTTTAGCGAAATTAATATTGCATTTTATTATTGGTATGTATGCAAGTGTTTTGTAGAAAAAGCTTTTTATAAAATTATTGATAGCTAATTCCAAAAAGCGTTATCATAACACTATTTCTGCCAAAATTGCCATTGCAACTATTAAAAAATTACAACAAATCCCGACAGAATACCATGATAGCAGTTACCATCAACTTCAACTCGATCGCCAAAATAACCGACGACCAATTTTATCAACTGTGCCGCGAAAACCCCGATGTCAAATTTGAACGCAACGCCGAAGGAGAAATAATCGTCATGTCACCCACAGGAGGAGAAACCGGAAATTACAATTCAGAAATTAATGCTGACTTTGTGATTTGGAACAGACAAACTAAACTCGGAGTTTGTTTCGATTCTTCAACTTGCTTCAAACTTCCCAGCGGTGCCAATCGTTCTCCCGATGTCTCCTGGATTGAAAAATCAAGATGGGATGCACTCACTCCCGAACAAAAACAAAAATTCCCACCGATTGCCCCGGATTTTGTCTTAGAGTTAATGTCGCCCACCGATAGTCTAAAAGACACTCAAGACAAAATGGAAGAATACATGAATAACCAAGTAAAACTAGGCTGGTTAATTAACCGCAAAACCCGCAGAGTTGAAATCTATCGCCAAGGACAAGAAAAAGAAGTTTTGGAATGTCCAACGGAACTTTCAGGAGAAGATATTTTGCCCGGTTTCGTGCTAAACTTGAAAACACTGTGGCAATAACTAGACATCTTTCCTCTATCAGCGTTTATTTGCGTTCATCTGCGGTCAAAAAAAATCTAATGGAAACCAATACAGAAACCACTGCAACCACTGGCTTAACAGCCCAACAACACAAACAGAAAATGCAGCGGCGCCAAGAAGTGCAATCACAGCGAATCGCTAACTCCTCCAAAGAAAAAGGTTTAATTATAGTCAATACGGGTAACGGTAAAGGCAAAACCACGGCTGCCTTGGGAATGGTTGTGCGATCGCTCGGTCACGGATACCGCGTCGCCATAGTACAATTTATCAAAGGCGCGTGGGAACCGGCAGAGAAAGCCGTTTTTCAACTCTGGGAAAAACAGCTAGAATTTCACGCAATGGGAGAAGGTTTTACCTGGGACACGCAAGATCGCGATCGAGATATCGAAACAGCTCAAAAAGCCTGGGAAAAATCCCTAACTTTTATCTGCAATCCCGAATTTAAATTAGTTCTTCTAGATGAAGTCAATATAGCATTAAAACTAGGTTATTTGCAAGTCGAGCAAGTGCTTTCCGGGTTAGACCAAAAACCAGAAGAAACCCACATTATTTTAACAGGCCGAGGCGCCCCGCCAGCGCTGATCGAACGGGCCGACTTGGTGACAGAAATGACTTTAGTTAAGCATCCATTCCGAGAACAAGGCATTAAAGCTCAACCAGGTATTGAGTATTAATGTTGTTGGTCTTCAAAAGTTTAGTCCTAATTACCTAAAAGCTGAATGGTAGTGGACTGAAGCCCTGACTACAAACCGTATTTATGTTGTTTATAGTCACGACTTTTTACCCAATCTAAAATCTAAAATCTAAAATCGATCTATGCTGGTAACATCAGAGTAAAAGTTGACCCCTTGCCAAACTCGCTATTGACAGTAATTTCTCCCCCCAGCATCTGAGAGTATTTCTGCGCTATTGCCAAGCCCAAACCCGTACCTCCGTACTTGCGGGTAGTCGAAGCATCAGCTTGCGTAAAAGGTTGAAATAACTTTTGTAGCTGTTCAGGAGTAATCCCAATCCCCGTATCAGTACACTTAATCATTAACCGTTCAGGACTCCAACTCTTACCGTCATTTTTTATTCTTTCAACGCTGAGTGTAACTGTTCCTTTATGAGTAAACTTAGCTGCATTGCTGAGCAAATTAAACAAAATTTGGGTAAACTTAATTTGATCGGAATACAATTCGCCAATATTATTAGGACACTCCACATTCAGGCGATTAGTGTTTCGCAAAAATAGCGGTTCAACAGTTCGGGCTACATCTCGAACAGCCTCCGACACGTCAAAACTTTCTAATTCAAGTTCCGCGTGACCGGCTTCAATCTTCGACAAGTCCAGAATATCATTAATTAACGAAAGTAAAAGCTGGCCTGAATTGTGAATTCTCTCCAAATCAGACACAAAAGTTTCTTCGCCCAAATCTAAAGCCTCTTCTTGCAGGATCTCGCTGTAACCGATAATCGCATTCAGAGGAGTTCGCAGTTCGTGGCTCATGTTAGCCAAAAACTGACTTTTAGCCAAATTAGCTGCTTCGGCGGCTTCCTTTGCCTTGTAGAGTTCGGCCTCGGCTTGCAAGCGATCGGTCACATCGTGAGCCAGCACTAATTCAGCATTCCTGCTATCAAATACCAGAGTATAAGAAGTAATTTCTACATCAATAATTGTTCCGTCTTTTTTCTGGTGCTGCCACACACCTGCAAACTCAATACCGGCATCTACTTGGGATATCTTTTCTTGCAATCTCGGCACCTCTTGGAAGGGACGAATGTCGGCAACGGTCATGTTGAGAAATTCGTCGCGAGTGTAGCCGTAGTGTTGGATAGCAGCCTGATTGACGGCTATAAATTCCAGAGTTTCTAAATCGTAAACCCACATCGGATGGGGGTTATTTTTAAACAAAAGTCTGTAGCGTTCTTCCGAGGCTCGCAGTTCGGCTTCGGCTTGCTTGCGCTCGGTAATGTCGCGGACAACCGTGCAAATAATCTCGCGGCCGCCGTAGGAAATCACGCTCCCGCTGACTTCTACATCCACGCAGGAACCGTCTCGGCGCCGGTAGAGAACTTCGCCAATTCTGAATTGTTTGTCCGTCAGCAGCAACTCGATATTGTTGTCAATTAGGTCTTTAGAGTAAGCGATGATATCGTAAACAGTCAGTTGTGAAATCGCATCAAGACTGTAATCGAGCAAGTCTGTAAACGCTGTATTGGCTTCCAAAAGACGTTTGGTTTGAGCGTCCCACAGGAATATGCAATCTGTAGCTTGCTCGACTACGGCTCTGTAGCGGGCTTTTTCCTCAAGTTGTTCGCTGTCGGCTTGGGCGATCGCACTCAACATTCCGTTGATAGTATGGGCAAGTTCGGACAACTCATCTTCGCCCCTCACCGGCAGTCGCACCGAGAGGTCTTGGCTGCTGCTGATGTGGTTCACCGCTTTCGCCAAACCGCTCAACCGAGACAGTACAAGACGCTCTAGCAGCAGCAGAGTGCAGCCGACCAACCCAAATCCCGCTAACGCTACAGACCCCAGCAGGTACAGCAAACTAATTTGACCTTGCCTGTATATTTCTCTGGGGATATCCACCCGCAATAGCAGCGCAGGTTGGTTGTAAATATCGCGGATCAAAGCGTAACCCGCGATCGACTCTTCGCTTAAAGGACGCACCAAAATCTGTTTTTTTTGCGACAGTTTCTCCCGCGCTTGCTGAAAGTCTGCAGGCAACCGAGCCTCATTCACGCTGTGTACGATTAGCGGCAAGCGGGTAATTTTAGAAATCTTGGCAATGCTCGCAGCATCCAAATTGCGCCCAAATATCAGCGTACCTCGGATCGGGCCGGTGCTTTTAGTCGTGAGAATTGGCCGGGAAGTCATCAGTATCGGCCCTGACGGCAGCAGCAGGATACCAGCGAGGCTGCTGTTGGGGTTGGGGTGCTGCAACAGCGGGTCACTGAGAGAAATGCGCCGTTTTAATGATTCTGGAACAGGCGTTAGTTTCAGCTTTTGGCTGTCTAAACCCGTACCGTAAACTATTTTGCCAGAAGTATTGACAAATACGGCTATATTAACTCTTATATTAGCCAGCCCTTCGGGAATTAAATTGGAGGCAATGTATTCTGAGTTGCGGTTTTGGATAAAGTCGTAGGTGTCGTCCCAGGAGGACCAGTCGGCAAAGCGCGAGTTGAATTCGTCTGCGGTTTGCCCGAACACGCTGAGCACTCCCTTGACAACCTGTGTGGCTTCTTGTTCCTCTGCTTTGATCAGGCTGCCCAAGAGGATGCTTGAGGAGGCGACATACAGAATGCTAGTGAGTCCAGCGATGGTAATGCCAATTATCGATAGTGTTTTCCGACGCAGTTTCATCTTGCCATGTGTGTGGTGTCCGTCCAAAATTCTCAACTCAGGAGCAATTTTACTACTGTTTCCTGAACCCTGACCGAAAGCAATTTGGTCAGGGCGCCTCCGATGTATCAGTGGGGTTGCTTTCTTCAATTCTAAAATCTAAAATCTAAAATCTAAAATCTAAAATCGATTGACGGGTGGCGCAGCGCGTGTTTCCTACTTTTCCCAGAACTGCTGTTTGTGAGATTCTTTGCAAATACCTAAGATGCGCCGATCGTTCTGGCTGATGCTGGAAATTTGGTAATACTGTTCCAGGTTGACGGAGTAGGGAGAGCGACTGCCGTCGTAAGTGTCCACTACTGTTAAATTTAACTGAGTTCGATCGCTTGTGCCGTAAAAACAGTAAAAAGCAGACCGAGGCAGGTAAAAAGCGCCGACTACCTTACTCTGCCGCATTTCAAATACAAAATATTCTGTTTTAATTTCATCTGGCTTCCTCGACTGGCCGTAGAGGTAAATGCCCTCTGCTAAACCTGTGCTAGCCGAATCCGGCGCAGGATTTGGGGGAGATGGCGAGCTTAAAACGCCGGATTTGATGTCCGAGTTCTCAGCCGGGCGTGCGGGGAATGCGATGCTAAAGTTACCGAGCGAGATTGCCAGCACGATCGCGATCGCTTCTAAACTTCCTGTCAATATCAAATAAGTCAAAACCACTCCAGACCCCAAAATTTAAAATAGCTGGTTCCAAGCGCCTCTTGTACCAGTTTCACAAATATTGTAGAGAAACCGGGTATTTGGCTTAATGTTGGCTGTAAACTTGAAGGAACGATCGCCCGCCCGGTTCCTGAACTTAAATCTAAGATTAGTTTTGACCAATTTTGCGTCCGTCCCCAAATTGCCTTCGCCCCCTCAAATATAGCCTTTCTCTGATAGAAGAGGTACAGGTTGAGATTTGAGATTTGAGAGTTGAGATTTGAGATTGGGGAATTGAGGAATTGTTAATTGATTTGTGAATACCTCACTCACTTGAGAAGAGCTACAATACCCTTTGAGCTTTTAAGGTAAGGATTCAGGTCTGCGATCTAGGAATAAGAGAAGGCATGAAAAAGTTACAAAAATGGGCAGATATAGCATCA
>JAUBST010000021.1:0-122799 GCA_036702215.1 Microcoleus sp. F6_B6 | reverse complement strand
CCTCCTTCTATTTGTTGATAATAGCTATACTCTCTGCCAGCAAACTCTTCTTTTCGAGCTAATTCAAACCAGTTTTTTACGTCTGTATGAAGAAGTTTTTGATTTCCCTTTAGCGCTAAAAGATAATCTCCTTTCTTCTTAATTATGAGCGCTGCTATTTCTTTCTGACATCCCAGAGCATCGATGGTTATTATGCTTTTTTCAATTTCTAGCAGCTCTAACAAAGCCGGAATCGCTGTCACTTCGTTGGATTTCTTATTGACTTTTTTTTGCCCTAAAACTAATTGATGGGACGACGACCATGCACTGACTATATGTAAAGGTTTTTGGCTTTGATTCCGGTCATAAGATTGTTTCATTGTTTTGCCATCGATGGCTATGACTTCTAGCTCCAATTTTTTTGTTATTGAATTTACCCAACTCAAAAAACACTCTTGAAACTGCTTCGGTTCAATTCGAGCAAATACTCGACTAAATGTATCATGAGAAGGAATTCCATTCGGCAGTTCTAGAAAACCTTTTAGCCATTCATATTTAGTTTTTCCATAGAGTTCTATTGCCCCCCATCCATCCGCACCGCTAATGACTGCTAGAATCGCAATGGCTACAATATCTATTAGTAAATGCTCTTTACTTCTTTCTATTCTTGGATCGGTCAAGGTCTCAAAATGGTTTAAAAAACTAACGTTCAATAAGTCTGTCGGATTCGATACACCTATTGTTTTTTGTTGGGAAGTTAAAGTCGAAGTAAACCCTTTCGCCATCGATCGCACCTATGAATTACGCACTTGATTTAGCTAAATACTTGATCTTATCATGTTTTAGGTTGAAATTAAGATGCGTTTACCCTGTATTCGCCCCCGTCTGTTTCCGACAAGAATTCCATAACAACGGTTGGAATTTCTCCTTCCAAGTTTGGGGTATAACTTTTGCGGTCTCTTCTCGATTCGGCGGGCAGTACCGACGGTACATAAACCCAATCTGGTGCTTTGATTACTAACTCGCCGTTGACAGTAGCGCAAATCCCAAAATTGCTGGCTATCAGCATTTGTGGCCCGATTAATCCTCTCAGTTCTAAGATTTCTCGCAGTGCTCCAGCAATTAGCGGTTGACCTGTATTCTCAACTGGTTTTTCTTCTAATTGGAAGTCGTCTGGCAACTTCTCCCAAGTGACGGTCAGTTCTACCGTTTTTTGTTTTGGGTTATCTTGAGTCGCGACCATGACTTTACTTTTTAAAGTTTGATGTCTTATCATAGCATAATTTAAATAGTTGACAGTTGACAGTTGACAGTTGACAGTTGACAGTTGACAGTTGACAGTTGACAGTTCAAGGGTGAGGTTTTTAGATTGAGCGAAGTGAAACGTAGGGTTAGTTCCTAAACCCAACCTATTCAATTTCCGTTTTTAGCACTAAATGAAACCTGTTTATATATAGATGTACATTGTGAATATTCGGCAAACTATCTAGTATAATCTAGTTGAGTAATTCCTGAAAAAATATGAATATTTTACATTTAACAGTAGCTATATCAAGTTTGCTAATCTCGCCGATCTCGGCTCGCCCTTTGCTGGCAGACTCTACAAATACAATTGCTCAAAACTCATCACTTGATGAACCGTTTTGCTACATGAAAACCCCCGACGGCAAAACAGTGGACTTAGGAAAATTGTGCGAAAAACAGCCAGCTTCGGGAACTTCTCAAACTTGCATTCCCGGTTCCAACATTTCTGCAAAAGTGTCAATTGCGGCGGCAAATTATGACGGCAAATTTTTCAGCGGTCAAGTCCTTAATCAAGGCTGCAAAGCCATCAAGAATGTCAAAGTCAATTATGAAGTTTTGGACGAGTCAGGCAATTTAATTGACAACGGATTTATCGACGCTGAACCAGTTACTGTTGCACCCGGACAGTCAGCCACTTTTCGGGGCGCAGTTGTCGCGGGGGCTAAGGTACAGGCTACTCATGCAGACGGGCAAGAATGATTGTTGATAGATGGCGACCCACTTCCAGAAACCCGATCGAGGTTATAGTAAGGTGCGTCGCTTTGAGATTGTCGCTGTTTTTGAAGATTGTAGATGGCGACGCACCCTACAGCAACTATTCCATGAGTTTTGAGAATTAGTATTATTTACCGATCGCTGATATCATATTCTGGCTCAGATATCTCTATGACTTACGCAGAGATCCCCCTAAATCCCCCTTAAAAAGGGGGACTTTGAATAATCATAATCTTGTGCCACCCTTACTAAGGGGGGGTTGGGGGGGGATCGAAGTTTGAATATTCTTGCAGAGATCCCCAAAAACAGAATTTGCGAGGGCAAAATATCTTGAAAACTCGATCGACATACTGGCAAATCTTACCCTACCTCCGTCCCCAAAAACACACCATCGGTAAAGCATTAGCTTGCACCGTAGTATTTACCGTATTTTGGCCGATTATAGCGTGGCTGGTTGGCGAAACAGCCAAATTTATAGGTAAAGGAGATTTACAAGGGTTCGCTCAAATTGCTGCACTCAGCGCCATTATATTTCTAATTCGCGGTACAGCCCAATACGGTCAAGATACGCTGATGGCAAAAGCAGCTTTGACTATTGCTTTAGAAATCCGCAAAAAAGTCTACTCCCACCTGCAAAAACTCAATCTCGGATACTTTGAAACTGCCAAAACCGGAGACTTATCCTACCGCCTCACCGAAGATATTGACCGCATTGGCGAAGTCGTAAATAAATTTTTTCATCAGTTTATTCCTTGTGTTTTGCAGCTAATTGCGGTTCTGGGATATATGATTTATCTCAACTGGCAATTAACTTTGGGTGCATTAATTATTGCACCGCTGATGGCTATATTAATTGGTTGGTTTGGCGAGAGACTGCTGAGTTACTCGCGCCAAAGTCAAAATCGCATCTCTGATTTATCCGCTTTGCTGACAGAAGTATTCAGCGGCATTCGTTTAATCAAAGCCTTTGTGGCTGAAGACTACGAAATTGCCCGCTTTGCAGAAGAAGCAGAACAAAACCGCCGCGCTAAGTATTTGTCAGAACGAGTAAAAGCACTTCAGTTCGTTGTAGTTGGCTTTCTAGAAGCGATGAGCGTGATTTTGCTCTTTTTCCTCGGAGGTTGGCAAATTGCTCAGGGAAATCTCACAGGTACTCAATTTATCAGTTATATTGCAGGGGTGGCACTTTTAATTGACCCGATCGCCATTACAACTGCTAATTACGGGGATTTTAAGCAGGGAGAAGCTTCGAGCGATCGCATTTTTGAATTATTAGCAATTCAACCCGCTGTCGTCGAAAAATCGGGTGCAATTGAACTTCCCCACGTTACCGGAAAAGTCGAATACCGCAATATTAACTTTGCCTATAACTCAGAGACACCCGTTCTGCAAAACATGAGTTTGTTGGTGCTTCCCGGAGAAATGATTGCTCTCGTAGGCGCATCCGGTGCGGGGAAAACTACGTTAGTAAATTTGTTGCCAAGATTTTACGATCCGCAAGCTGGGCAGATTTTAATTGACGGGATTGATATTCAAGATGTCACGTTAAATACTCTGCGGCGGCAAATCGGAATTGTACCCCAAGAAACGATTTTATTTTCGGGTACAATTGCTCAAAATATCGCTTTCGGTCAATCTTATTACGAACTGAAAGATGTGCAAAAAGCTGCGGAGATTGCTAACGCTCATCAATTCATTAGTGAGTTTCCCGACGGCTATCACACTTGGGTAGGAGAAAGGGGTGTAAACTTATCTGGGGGCCAAAAACAAAGAATTGCGATCGCTCGTGCAGTTTTGCTCGATCCCAGAATATTGATTTTGGATGAAGCGACATCGGCGCTGGATTCGGAATCCGAAGGTTTAGTGCAAGAAGCGCTGGAAAGATTGATGCGCGATCGCACTGTGTTTATTATCGCGCACCGCTTGGCTACCGTGCGGAGAGCCGATCGCATTTTAGTTTTGGAAAAAGGCAGAATTGTGGAATCTGGGACGCACGAGGAGTTGCTCGAAAAGGGCGATCGCTATGCTGGCTACTACGCTCAACAGTTTAGTCAGTAGGCTACATTAGAAACCGGGTTTTTAGCCGTTTCTGCTGGCCTCAACGAAGTATTCTCAAAAAAACCCGGTTTCTGACCACCCGTGTGCACTAAGACCAAAGAAACCGAGTTTTTTGTCGAATCTGCTAGACACAACGAAGTATTCAAGGGAAAAACCCGGTTTCTGATTACCCGTGCGTAAGTCCTATGAAGAATGATACAATAAATTATCCAACTGGATATTTACTGATTCCAGTTAAAAAGAAGAGGCCGTGCCAACATGATTCAAACCACAGCCAAACTACTAACATTTGAAGAATTCCTAGAGTGGTATCCCGATGGCAAAGGACGTTTCGAGCTACGAAATGGAGTGATAGTTGAGATGAATCCAAACGGAGACCATGAGGAAGTTACAAGTTTTCTCATCCGCAAAATTAACGTAGAAATCGATCGCCTAAATCTTCCTTATATAACACCATCAACCTATTTCGTCAGACCTCCAGCCGCCACTACAGGGTTTCAGCCAGACATCATAATATTAGACAAGTCAGCCTTGATTTCGGAGCCACTTTGGAAAAAATCATCGATTATTACGCAAGGTGATTCTGTTAAACTTGCTGTGGAGGTAGTCAGCACCAACTGGCAAGATGATTACCTGGTTAAAGTGGCTGATTATGAAAGATTGGGTATCCCGGAATATTGGGTTGTGGATTATGCTGCTTTGGGTGGCAGACGCTTCATTGGCAATCCGAAACAACCGACTATCTCAGTTTACCAGTTGGTTGATGGGGAGTATCAGGTTAGCCTGTTCCGAGATGGCGATCGAATTTTATCGTCTGCTTTTCCAGAACTAAATCTAACTGTTGAACAGGTTTTCGGATCTATCCAAAGCGAATAGTAATTCGGGTTGGCTTCAACGGTGTAAATAATGACTTGTGTATCCAAGTAAATTGTAGCAGAGGATGGTAGGTTTAGTTGTCCCATGAGTTTCTTTCTTCTTCTAGTTCCCGGTCAATTTCTTCAACAGTTCTGGAAACATGACGGCTGCTGATTTCTGTAAGCAATTCCAACACTTTACGCCGCCCACCTTGAGGCTTTTGTGGTATAATCCAAAAACTTCAACATCTTCGCCCACAGATCCAGGTGGCACTTGAATTTCAAGTTTATTTCCTGCAAGAACTTTGGTTGTAATCCGTATTGCTGACTGCATACTTTCTCTTTGGCGATGATTAATTTTCAACAGCCCCTAAAGCTTTGAGCGTGGCTTTTTCTACTTCCGTTAAACCCGTAACACCCGTGATATTCATGTGTTCATAAAGTCCGTCTGTGAGAGTCTTGATGCACTCTCCTGTATTGACATCCCAGAGTTTAATCGTGTTGTCACTACTACCACTGGCAAGCCATTCACCGCTGGGACAGAATGCGACTGAAAGAACGGCGTTTTCATGTCCGCTTAAAGTCTGCAAACACTCGCCAGTATTGCTATCCCAAAGCTTGATAATGTTGTCATCGCTGCCACTTGCCAACAGTTGATTGTTGGGACTGAATGCGATTGAATAAACCGAATTATCATGTCCGGTGAAAGTCTGCAAACACTCTCCGGTATCGCTATCCCAAAGTTTGATAGTATAGTCATCACTGCCACTTGCAATCAATTCACCATCAAAACTAAAAGTGACTGAATTCACCCAATTATTGTGTCCGGTAAAAGTCCGCAAACACTCTCCCGTATGACGGTTCCAAAGCTTGATAGTATTGTCACTACTGCCACTCACTAGCCATTCACCAGCAGGACTGAAAGCAACTGAACGCACTCTACCTTCACGATCGGTGAGAGTCAGAAAACACTCTCCGGTATGGTTATCCCAGAGTTTAATAGTATTGTCATAACTACCACTAACTAGCGATTTACCGTCAGGACTAAAGGCGACTGAATAAATCCAGCTTTTATGTCCTGTGAAAGTCTTAATACACTCTCCAGTATGGATATTCCAAAGTTTAACTGTGTTGTCCCAACCGCCACTGACAAGCCATTGACCATCGGGACTGAATGCGACTGAACTCACTCTATTTTTATGTCCTTTGAAAGTCTTTATACACTTTCCGCTATACCTATCCCAAAGCTTGATAGTATTGTCACTACTACCACTGGCCAACCAGTCACCGTCGGGACTGAAGGCGACTGAAAAAACCGCATTTTCATATCCGGTCAAAGTCCGCAAACACTCTCCGGTATGCCTATCCCAAAGCTTGATAGTATTGTCAAAACTGCCACTGAAAAGCCATTCACCGTCGGGGCTAAAGGTAACTGAACTCACCCCATTTTCATGTCCGGTGAAAGTCCGCAAACACTCTCCCGTATGGCTGCCCCACAGCTTGATAGTATTGTCAAAACTTCCACTGGAAAGCCATTCACCGTCGGGGCTAAAGGTAACTGAACTCACCCCATTTTCATGTCCGGTGAAAGTCCGCAAACACTCTCCCGTATGGCTGCCCCACAGCTTGATAGTTTTGTCATAACCGCCACTGGAAAGCCATTGACCGTCGGGACTGAAAGCCACTGAAAGAAGCGAATTTTCATGTCCGGTGAAAGTCCGCAAACATTCTCCAGTATGCTTATCCCAAAGCTTAATAGTATTATCAAAACTGCCACTGGCAAGCCATTCACCGTCGGGACTAAAGGTAACTGAGCTTATAGAATTTTTATGTGCTTTTAAAGTCCGCACACACTCCCCTGTATGGCTATTCCAAAGCTTGATAGTCTTGTCATAACTGCCACTGGCAAGCCATTCACCGTCGGGACTAAAAGCAACTGAACGCACTGAATTTTCATGCCCGGTGAAAGTCCGCAAACATTCCCCTGTATGACTATCCCAAAGCTTGATACTATTGTCAACACTGTCACTGGCAAGCCTTTGACCATCCGAACTGAAAGCAACTGAATGCACTGAATTTTTCCGTGCCCGACAAGTTAAAAGTTCTTTGGCACTGACTGCATCCCACAAACGAACAACACCATCACTACCACCTGTAGCAAATTGTTTGCCATCTGGACTAAATGAGACCGAATTAACTGTACGAAAGGCTTTAGCAAAAACAGACTCTGCTAAATTCGCATCAGCAAAATTGACACGTCGCAGGCTAGCCTTTGTAAAATCAGCACCTAAAATAACTGCACGAGAAAGGTCTTTTGCTTCTAAGGCAGTTCCATCGATTTTCACCAACAGCGTCGCCGCATTCCCTCCCACATAACCTACCTCACTTTCTGTTTTTCCCCGCGTTGCTTCCAGAATTTCCAATAATTCCTCCGTAGCTCCCCCTACATCGAGGCAGGGCCGGCACGAGGCTACAGCCCCTACCATTGGTAACAACAAATCCATCACTGCTTTTGTCAGCGGCGCGTGTCCGAAACTCTGACGGAGTTGACCTAAATCTTCAGCAATAAATCCCTTCAAAGCTGCGATAAGTTCACCCTTATTTCTCTTCTGGGCCTGAAGCCGACAATAATTAGACCAAGTGTATGATTGAGGCGCTGCATCAGGATTGACACAAGACTGTTCCGGCGCAACTAATTCGGTAAAATCTGCCGCCAAAACTCCCAATTCCGCTGCAAATTTATAAGCGACAAAAAACTCTAATAACGAACGGTGCGCCGGAGCATAATCGCCATCGGCATTGCGGATTAGCATCGTTTGACTCATCATGTCGTAGTGCCAGTGGTCTAAGTCTTTTTCCTCTTGCACGACGGAACCAAACAAGCTGCGAATGCGATCGGGAAAACCGCGATAATTCAGGCTCATTTGGTCGGTAGACAGCATTTCCCAAGACAGTTCGCACAAAAAGTAAAGCTTATCTGCTAAAGAAGTAAAAGTCCGTTCTGCTTTGATATCTCTCTCTATCTTCCGCCGCACCGCATACAGATAAATCCGCGACATATCGACTGGTTTTCCTGCTTCAATATCGGGCAATGCTTCCAAAATTAACTCGGTCATCACCGGGCGACGCGCTAAATCCAATAGTTGCGGGTTTCCCATAACTTTTTCTACTGTCGCCGCTTCTGTTTGAAATGACAGCGCTTGCTGAATTTGCTCGTCGTTAAATTTCTCTAATTCTAAGACTTCAAATTGCGGAGTTTCGCCTGTTACAATGGTTGTTGATGCTTGCAGTTCGGCATTTAACAATGCCCGTCCTTCCTTGGCTTCAGGAAAGTGTTCGGTACGGCAAGTCAGGATGACTTTTGCGCCGGGAACCACGGCTTTTGCTAGTTCCCAGAAGTTGTTGATGGTTTCTTGCCGATCGCACTTGGCGGCCATTTCATCAAAACCATCGAAAATCAGCAGAAACTTGCCCATGCGATTTAGCTGTTCAAAGGCCGAATAACCCGCCAAAGGTATCTCGTGCTTGCGAAAGAAAAACTCGGAAAATAGCGACTCGACGCTAACTGCTTTCGCGTAATCTCGCAAAGGAATTACTAACGGCAAACGCGGGCGTTCTAAGCCCCGCTTTTGAGCATCTCGGTAGCGTTGCAGCGCCATCCAAGCATAGTGCATCGCAAACCAACTTTTCCCGGTTCCAAATTCTCCTAAAACTGAAATATGTTCTTTTACTGGGTCATTCAACCACAGGTCAATATAACCTTCGATCCAGCCATCTCGCCCGTCATAATGACTCACGCCTATCTTGCGCTGAGTATCGGGGTCAATTTCTTCTTTCGTACAGGCTAGCGGCACATATTTGGTATCAATTCCTCGGCTGGTTATTTCTGTTTCTAGCCAATTCAGATAAGCGGTAAAATCGGCATCTTGGTCGAGCAATTCATCGAAGGTATAGCAAGCTAGATCGCGATTTTCTGGTTTATCTACTTCATCCCGCGCGGCGCGACTGATGCGGCGGGCGGTGACTAACCATCCTTCATGAGTGCGCTGTTTTTCCACGGATTCGCGCAAGGCTGAGATGTCTCTGAGTCCCGCTTCTCCGGCAATTCCGCGCACTAAAATGCGATCGTACCGATTGCGTCTGACGGGGACATTGATAATCCATTCAAAATAGTTATCTTCCCAGATTTGATAGGTTTCAAACTTATAACTTAAGGTTTCAAACCAACCTCGAACTTGTTGCGATAAAATGAAAGCTTGAGACTTTTGAATATTCGTTGATGCTGCTGCGGGAAGTGCCAGATAATCTTCGGTTTCTAACCGTGCAAATTCGGTGCGAATTCCTTCGAGAGTGGGGAGACGTTCGATGCGATCCATTACCAGAGATAGGCGTTTTTGCAAAGAGGCGATCGCATTTCCCACCATCACATCTCCCAGCGTCCGCGTCCGCTTTGCGACTTCCATAAACACGGCTGCAAATGCCATGAATTCCCGTCTGGGGTCAATGCCTAAATCTCGAATTTCTTGCCCCAAAGCACTTTCGTTGAGAAAGTCATCGCCTGCTTGAATTAAAATGGCTGGGCTATCGGACTCGAAAGCTTTGCGAAATGCTGATTCAATCTCTTTTTGGCGAAATAGTTCTAAAATCTGCTTGGGTTTGCCTGCGCCGTACTCTACTAAAGTATAAACATAAACTCCGCTAAAATCTGCAGGCGGCGCATCGGGGTCGAGGTTAAATCTTTTTAAGAGTTTGATGACAGTTTCGTTGCGCTGAAACTTGTCTTTGACGGTGCCGAAGGGAATTGCCGTCAGGAGGCTGATAACTAAGTCGAGACTAATTGGGATCATTGAGGTTTTCCTGTTTATCGATCGTAGTCAATCTAAAATCTAAAATCTAAAATCTAAAATTGGTAGGCTGTGTCCCTGAAATGCGCTGCGGGCGATCGCAAACTGCTTGAATTTTATGTTAACAGGATTTACGCACTCCGATCGAAGAAACCGGGTTTTTACCGAATTTGGTGGCTAAAACGAGTCTCTTCGTGAAAAACCCGGTTTCTGGGTTTCCTGCGTAAGTTCCACCATCAAAAATATTAGCATTTTTTGCTCAATCTGGCAACAATAAAGTAGAGGAAAAACCGACATATATTGTAGTAAAAAAAGCTCTGATATTAGTGGTGATATCCTAGTGCAAAAGCTAAAATATAGATAACTAACAAATAAATCTTGCTATCTATGAAAGTACAATCTTCCGTCTTAGTCCACCTGGGATTTGGCAAATATGTACGCTCCGATCGAGTAACAGCAGTAATACCAATTGAAGAAGAACGGGGGCCCGGTCGGCGCACTTTCGTGCACGTAGACGGCGAAGCAGACCCGATCGTTGCTTCGCGCGCCGAAGATACGATCGTTCGCGATTTGGTGCAGGAACCGCGCGAAATAACTCAAGCTCGGCAGCAACAAGAAATCCTCCAAGATTTGCTGGCAGATTTGAGCAATGTTAACGTCACCGTGCGTCGCATCAGCCGCGATGAAGGCGGACTCGATCTCGAACGTTTGGAGCGCCGCATTCGCCAAATCTTAGACGTATAAAAACAAAAGACCGCCCGTGCGGTCTTTCTGATTGTTGAGATATCTTGCAAAAGTCCTTTTAGTCAAATTTTGGAACGGGCCGGAGAGCCCGTTCCACAGAAAAAATAGGTCTTTTGTGCCGCAGCCAACTTTAACTTAAGGGTTTCAATGTAACTTCGATGTCCGCTAAACCATTGAGTTTTTCCACAAGTGGCTCTGCTTCAACTCGCGGTATAAAAATAGTTAAACCTCCCGGAACGCACTCAATAGAAACCGGAGTCATTCCGGTAATTTCCCCGTCTACAACCACTTTTTGAGCAGGATCGGCACTTATTTTGACTTTTTTTGCCCGCAAATAACCGATGTCGTCGCGATCCGTAGCATTGCCGCTCAAAGCTGTTTGCAATAGGTGATAAGAAGCTGCGATCGCCCCAGCTTTATTTTGAGGCGCCACCAGCGTCACGTCCAGCAAGCCATCATCAAAAATAATCCCGGCAGGTCCTTGAGCTAAAATGGAAGTAGGCGGCGCTGCATTCGCCACTGTCACGGCTACAGCAGTCAGGCTGATAATTTTATCTTCGGTTTCGATTTCCGCTTCAAATCTTTCTAAATTGTTTAACTGTTTAATTCCTGACAAAATGTAAGCCAGCATTCCCCAGCGATTCTTCATTTCGCGATCGGCAAGTTCGACGGTTTCCGCCTCAAAACCCACTCCAGCTAACAAAACCATCGGCATTTCACCGTTGCAAATCGCCGCATCCACCACCCGCGTCAACCCTCCCAAAATAGTTTCGCAGGCCGCTTCAATTGTATTCGGAAGGTCTAAAGCATTAGCAAAAGCATTAGCAGTTCCCCGTGAAATAATTCCTAAAGGAATATTTGTACTCACAATCGCGCCGGCAACCGCTGATAATGTGCCATCGCCCCCGGAAGCAATAATTGCCTCAACTCCTCTAGCCACTGCTTCGCGGGCAATTTGATCTGCGTCTACTTCTGGGGTTGTCAGCCGAATGTCTAAGTCAATAAAAGGCTCTAAAAGTTCCTGAATTATAGCTAAGTCTTGGTCGGGGTCGCTGTTACCGGCGACTGGATTGAAAATTAGACAAGCTGAACGTTTCATAGTTGGTAATAGGTAATAGGTAATGGGTAATGGCTGAAATCAAACCCTAGATTTTTTTCGTTTGTATCCAAGTTTCGCTCGCCATCGCATCCCCCTTAACAAGACAAATTTTGACTGTTCTTATCCCCCTTATTAAGGGGAGTTAAGGGGGATCGAGACTCAAACTATAACGCTGATTGATATCATGTCCGATCGAGCGACCGCGATTAAAAGGGCGGGCTTCGCCGTGAGCGTCAGCCGAACGGTTTTTGAGATTGGAGATTGTTGGCAGGTATTGGCAGGTTTACCCGCCCCTACCGTATTAGCGGTAATCGACCGGACATAATATGAGACATGGTTTTAACATTAAGTTTACACAAATGCCATGCCCGCTAAACTTCGACAACAACCCTCACCTATTTTTCAAAGGTTTAATTAAGACTTGACAAAAGTCCACTCTAAGAGTTTGCGCGGAGCTTTTTGCAGCGCTTCCTTGATTTCCTGGTTGCTGTCGAACTTGACTTTATCCAAGTGGCACGCTTCGACGTTAACAGTAAACTTATCGTCTTCAAAAGGCCAAGGAGTTACAGTCACCAGTTCGTTGCTGTTCTGTACAATATCGTAGCGCTTACCGTCCGGGCCGACACTAATTTCTAAAGCTCGTTCTCCGGCGGGTAACTCGCGGCTGCAAAGAATTAATGATAGCCGATCGCACCACTGAAAAAAAGCATAAGCTGCCTTAGCATCTTTCTCGGAAATTTGCAACTCTTTTTGCCATTTTTTTTGATTTTCCAGTTGTTCGTCCAAAAACTCGTCGAGTTCCTTGGACTCTCCCCGCTGGCCTTCGTTGAGATAGCTCATGTGCATAGAAATCAGCATGGCTACCCAGCGACCGCGATATAGGGCATTCTGCGTCATGGCTTTAATTTTCGGCACAGAGGTTTCCGTCTGCAATGTAAAATCAAAGGGCGCGCCCGCTTCAGTCAAAATATTTTCTTCCCACTCTTTCTCCAAATCATCGTGATGGGAAATAGCCGCTATGGTTTCGTAGAGGCGAACCGGAGATTTCGAGCGCTTCCACTGTCCGCCAAGTTGCGCCGCGAGCAAAGCGTGGGCCCGGTGGTAAATAATTTCCCAGCCGGTGGCGGTTAAATTAGCAATCATGGAATTTTTGTCCTGAATTAAGTGAGGTTGATTTTGTGGAAATATCGATCGCACTAATTATGTAGGGCGCGCAATCCGCACCCTACTAACTTATTAGGCGCACTACTAACTTGCGTCCACCTTTTTAAGGGGGATCGAGACTTACTGAAAAACGAAAGTTAAATTACAAAAGGTTCGATCGAGATATCCTGCCATTTCCCCTCAAATCGTTCGACAACCTTTGGTTGGATGCGGAACTTCGGGGGAAACCCGTCGAGAACATCAATCCGCAAACACGAATAAGGACGGCGTTTGTGGGAACCTTGACCGCTGCGGCCGACAAATAGCAAAGATTCCGCTACCCGCCGAGAGCCTTTTTGCGATCGCCCGCCCTCACGCGCCAGCCGATCGGCTTCTGGACTCAATACTTCCTCCAACACCGGTCCTTCCGGGCGCTGGCGGCGGAGACTGCGGCCGCTTCCGCCGCAGACAATCCAATTAATCCCAGAGTCGCCGTGTCCGGTATCCCCAGTCCGCAGGTATTCCAAACAGTGAGCGTGGCCAGTCAGCACCAAATCTACTAGCGGACGCCCCCGGGCCGCATCCCCAACAGCATCGGCCACCGCGTCGAGCACCTCGCGCAATCGCAACCGCACCGCCAAAGTTTGAGCTTGATTCCACTTTGTCGCCTCGGTCACGTAGGGGGGATGGTGCAGGTAAATTACCCGCCCCCGCACCTCGGAATCAGCCCAAGACGCAATCAGTCTTTTTTTCAGCCATTCAAGCTGTTCAAAGTCTGTAGCTGTTTTGTCGAGCGACAGTTGTTTGTCAATATCCATCAGGATTTCGTCAACTTGCTCTAATTTGGCGGCTAAGTCGTCTAGCTGTTCGGCTTCTTCGGGAATTTGGGGGTTCAGCCGAGCGCAGATATCGAGCAATACCAATTTTTCTTGTTCCAACTTCTGCCGGTCGAGTTCCAAATTCTGGCGGCGAATGTCGCCCTGTTTGGTTTTCGGGATCGGTAACGGTTCGTTGAAGGTGTTGGAGTCGAGGGCGAAAAAGTCGATGCCGCCGCTGCGGAACGTGTAATAGCGGTTGGGTAAGCGGGTAAAGCGTCCGGGTTGATACCGGAGGCAGCGGCCGGTGCTGGTGCTGGCAGTGTAGTGGGCGTCTAGGTGGCGATCGAGTTCTCCCGGCATTTTGTGAGCTTGCAGGTAGTCGAGAAAGGCTTTAGCGTAGGTATTTCCGCGATCGGAACCGCGCCAGCCGACATCGAGATCCAATTTGGCACCCAACAGCCGGCGCAGCGGCAAAGCTGTCGCCGACAGAATGCCGTAGACTATGGGCAAGTCGTAGTAGTCGTGGTTTCCCGGTACTGGCAAAAACGGAAAGTTAAACACCATGCGATCGTAAGCAATCCGAGATGGATGCTCGCCGCCGACTATAAATTCTCGGTAGGGGCGAATAAAGTTTGGCAAGTAATATTCGCTGGAACCGACGAGGTAAACGACATCGCCCGTGTGGAGGAGGAAACGGCAATTTTCGCGCTCCGAGAGCATCAGTTCGGCCACTTGCCGCTGGGGATTGTGGCCGCGGTGGTTGCCGGTGCCGCTGTCGCCTGCGACTAAAAACGAAAACTCTGGAGAGTCGGTAGTTTGAGATTCTAAAACTATCCGAGTTTGGTCGATTCCCCGATCGACGATCGACTGTTCTTGCCACCGCACCCGCTCTTTCATTTTGCGGATTTTAACTGTTATTTGCGGGTCGGAAACGAATTTCAATTCACCTCTTCTCCAAAATTGCTGAGTTCCTAATTAATAGTGTAGCGATCGGGCGAGTTTTTACATCTCTCTAAAAGCTGAAAATTGGCGCGCGGGCAGTCAGAAACAGGGTTTTGGACGAGAATACAGCCTTACCGCTGACATATTGCACCATTGTCAAGAAGCCTTTTACGGGCGGGTTCTCGGACCCGGCCCACAAGAAAATTCACTCGTGGAACAGGTCGGAAAGCCTGCGCGATCGAGAATGGTGCAATAGGACGATCGCACTCTCCGACTCCAAGCGCGATCGAGCCCTACACCCTGCCCCAAGCGGGCAACATCAGATAGAACGCAGTAAAAAAATATAAAATGGAAGCAATACAACTGTCTTTATTCTCAAATGAGTCAGAACCAATTCCTGCCAAAAAGCAGAAGAAAGCAAAATTAGGGCGTTACGAACGCATCCAACGCGAACTAGAAGCAAATGACTGCGACCCCTACAAGATATTCATTGATATTGAATCTCAGTCACTGCCAAAATCAGACTATACATTTGTCGATCTTTTTTGCGGTGCGGGCGGCATGACCCAAGGTTTATTGCAAGCAGGTTTTCGACCAGTAGCAAGTGTTGAAATTAATGCGATCGCCTCGGCAACTCATACAAAAAACTTTCCCGATTGCCATCACTTGTGCGACGATATAAAAAACTTAAATCCCCAAAAGTTGCTCGCTGAAATTGGTTCGCCAGAAGTTCATGTTGTGGTAGGCGGGCCGCCGTGTCAAGGCTTCTCAGTTGCAGGAAAACGCGACCCCAACGACCCTCGAAATCGCCTCTTTAGAGAGTTTGTCCGCGTTGTCTCAGAAATACGTCCTTGGTATGTTGTCATGGAAAACGTACCCGGAATATTGACTATCCAAAAAGGAGCTGTTAAGCAAGCCATTTGCGAGGCTTTTCAGGAAATTGGCTATCCCAATATGTCCGTTGCTGTTCTGGAATCAGCCGCCTATGGAGTCGCGCAAATCCGCCCGCGAGCCATTTTTATTGCCAATAGATTTGGGATGCACAATCCATATCCGAAGCCGCAATTGTTGCCCGAACAATACAAAGCGATTGAGTCAGCAATTGATGATTTACCAGAGTATACTCCCATACCAGAAATTAACCACGAATGGACTCGTCATTCTGTTGAGTACATGGAAAGACTTGCTAAAGTTCCACCAGGCGGTTCTTTGTATGAAAGCTACGCCGATGCTTTCAAGCGACAGTATCCGGGAAAACCCAGTATGACTGTTAAAGAAAATCACGGCGGCACTCATATTCATCCTTATCTCAACCGCGTTATTTCAGCTCGTGAAATGGCTAGATTGCAAACTTTCCCGGATTCATTTATTTTTGAAGGTTCGATGAAAAAGGCAATGTGGCAAATTGGAAATGCCGTGCCGCCGCGATTAGCGGAGTGTATCGGTTTTGCACTTATTCCCTATTTGACTGATATTGCTTTGAACAAACCTAGTAAAGTTACTTTTCCAGGCAAAGCCTAAGAATTAGCAAATAAGATATTACTGATTGTCCTCGCGACGCTGAACTTTTAATAATATATTACTGGCAAACTTGGGTGTACCTGCTTTTTCACCTAAAAAATTAATTAATTCAGTAAAAGTCTTGGGGGGATTTTTGTACTTTTGAGACTGTTGCTGTAATAAATCAACTATTGAGTCCGGGTATTCGTCCAATAAATCGCTCAGAAACTCATCGGGCGACTGTGCTATAATGTTCCAAGGAGCTAGATCGTTTTCTCTAAAATCCTTGAGATTATTGGTGACAATGATATCAGCTCCAGCAGTTACGGCGGCGGCAAGAACGTGACGGTCTTTAGGGTCATTTGTCATTGCTTCCTCTAGTGCGACAGGCACTTCAACCATCGCTTCAGGAAAAGCTAATTTGATTTGATTTTCAAGAGTCTTTGCTTTCTCCTGCGAAAGCTTTCCTCCACCGATCAGGTTGTCTATTGCCTCATCGAGGATTTTCTGAGACCAATATGGTAAATACAAACCTTCATCAGCAGTGGAAAGCAGAGTATCGCGCAAATACATCGGGAACAGGACACAAGCATCAAGTACAACACTAAGTTTAGTCATATTAGAGATTAAATTAGTCCTATTCCTCGTACAAGCCAGCTTCCTCAGTCATCTCGATTAGCTCATCCAAGAGTTGGCGGCGCTTGACTTTCCGCTGTTCCTTATAAATCATTAAATCTTGGAAAAGTATGCGCCGATGGGAACCAACTTTGATATGGGGAATTTCTCCGCTTTCCAGTAATTTTACTAAAAATGGTCGCGATACATTCAGAATATTAGCAGCTTCCTGTGTTGTCAGTTCGCGATTGTGACGCACGATGGAAATAGCTTGACCTGATGCCATTGCTTGGACAACTTGACCGAGTAAACTGTAAACTGATTCGGGAATGATAATTTCTTCTCCGTTACTTGCCACTAATTTTAGTTGTGAAGATTCGAGGCTGAGAATCTGCTTTAATTGCGCTATTGCTTCTTTTTCTCGATCTGGAGTCAAGACCGACTCTGGGGACTCTTTTTGCTTCAACATAGCAAGTCTCTCTTTTAATGTATTTTTCTCTGATTTATGTAGTTTTGGACTCACTTCGAGCAAAGAAACCGGGTTTTTCACGAAAATATTTCGTTGCCACCAGCAGATTCGCGAAAAAACCCGGTTTCTGGCTACCCGCGTGTAAGTCTCCGGCGCATACTCAGTTGTTTTGACGATAACACTTTTCGCGCCGTAAACGCAATATCCGAAACAAACGAAATATTCAAACTCAGAAGAGGGATAGTTCGATCGCCCCAAATTCCCCATCCCGACTCAAGACGGAGGCCTCGCAGAGGTACAATAGGACGATCGCATTCCCCAACTCCCACCGTGATAGAGCGCTACACCTTGCCCGAAATGGGCAACATCTGGACTGAAACCGCCAAACTCAAAAGCTGGCTGCAAGTAGAAATCGCTGTCTGCGAAGCTCAAGCCGAACTCGGCTACATCCCCGCCGCCGCAGTCGAAGAAATCAAAGCTAAGGCTAATTTTGACCCGAAACGAGTCCTCGAAATTGAAGCCGAAGTCCGCCACGACATGATCGCCTTCTTGACAAATGTCAACGAATATGTAGGCGATGCCGGCCGCTACATTCACCTCGGCTTAACCAGTTCCGATGTGCTCGATACCGCTTTGGCGCTGCAATTAGTCGCTAGCGTCAATATCTTGTTAGAACGTGTTGAAGAATTGAGCCAAGCTATTCGCTATCAGGCACAACAGCACCGCGATACTGTAATGGTAGGCCGATCGCACGGAATTCACGCCGAACCGATCACCTTTGGCTTTAAACTAGCAGGATGGCTGGCAGAAGTGTTTCGCAACCGCGCCCGATTAGTGAATTTGCGATCGTCCATTGCAGTCGGCAAAATCTCCGGCGCAGTCGGAACCTATGCTAATATTGACCCGCGAATTGAAGCGATCGCGTGTCAAAACCTCGGACTCGAACCCGATTGTGCATCGACTCAAGTAATTTCCCGCGATCGACACGCCGAATACGTCCAAACCTTAGCACTCTTAGCAGCATCGATCGAGCGTTTTGCAGTCGAAATCCGCAACCTGCAACGTACCGACGTTCTCGAAGTCGAAGAATTCTTTTCCAAAGGGCAAAAAGGCTCATCCGCCATGCCCCACAAACGCAACCCGATTCGATCGGAAAGACTGACAGGAATGGCGAGAATCGTCCGCGCCAACGCCGTCGCAGCCTTAGAAAACGTAGCGCTTTGGCACGAAAGAGACATCTCTCACAGTTCCGTAGAACGGATGATTTTGCCCGACAGTTCTACAGTAACTCACTTCATGTTAGTAGAAACCACAGACTTAGTAAAACACCTGCTAGTCTATCCCGAAAATATGAAGCGAAACATGAACCTTTACGGCGGAGTCATCTTCAGCCAGCGCGTGATGTTAGCTTTAGTAGAAAAAGGCACGAGTCGCGAAGAGGCATACAAAATTGTGCAATCTTGTGCTCACGAAGCTTGGAACAAACCGGGCGGCAATTTCTACAATTTGATTGCTAAGGACGATCGGGTAACAGCTAAGATGACAACCAAAGAAATTGATGATTGTTTCGATCCGCAGTATCAATTGAGGCACTTAGATTTAGTGTATCAGCGCTTGGGAATTTGAGGATAATTAACAATTCAATCAGACGATCATTCTCGTGCTTGTCGGATAGTCGGACAGTCGGACAGTCCGCCGGGGGTTGAAACCCCCGTCTCATAGCTAAAGTCGGTTGAAACCGACTGCAAGACTCATAAAATAAAAGTTTCAGAGAAATATTTCAGTCCTCTTTAGAGGACTTTAGCTATGAGACAGGGGTTTCAACCCCTGTCGGTCTGGCGGGCTGGCAGACAACACGAAAAGCGCGATAATTACCCAAAATATCTAATGTAAAAAATCGATTAAATATCCACTAAACACAGCTATGAAATTAAACCGATTTACCAAATATTTAATTGTATTCATTCTCGTATTACTATCTACAACCACACTGAATTATACAACATCGATTCGCGCCCAGGAGCCGCCACAAGTGCAAATTACCCAACCAGAACAAAACCCAGTAGTACCGGAAAGTATTTTCATGAGTCAACTTCCCCCTGCGGCGCGACTGGTTGACATCCGCACCGTAAATTCCAACATTCGTCTCGATATCCGATACGCCACTACTAATAATTTCTTGAAACGAAAACTTTACCCTATATCGAAATGCGCCTTGAGAAGTTCTGTTGCTCAACAGTTAGGGCTAGTTCAAACAGATTTGGAAAAAATCGGATTGGGTTTGAAAGTTTACGATTGCTACAGACCTTTCTCTGTGACTAAGCAAATGTGGCAAGCTTGGCCAGATCCGCGCTATGTTGCTAATCCTGCTAGGGGTTCGCGGCACAATCGCGGTGCTGCTATTGATTTGACTTTAGTCGATCGCACTGGCAAAGAATTAGAAATGCCCACACCTTACGATGATTTTACCGAAAAAGCTCACGCAGATTATCAAGGCGGCAGCGCCCAATCTCGGAAAAACCGTCAAGTTCTTAAGGATGCGATGAAAAAACGCGGATTTATCGGTATCACAACCGAGTGGTGGCACTTTGATTCGGAAGATTGGCAGAAATTTGCGATTCTCGATATCTCGCTTGGGGCGATTCCTTAATTATACTATTAAAAGTCGTATATCCGGGTAGGGACACGGCAGTGCCTTGTCCCTGCAGATGTCAGGGAAATTATCGCAATTTTACCGAAAATTCGTATTCGTATCCCCGGAAATTTGAATCTAATTGTAATGTGTAATTGCCTGTTACTGGCACTTTTCCATTCCACTCTGTTTCATTGCCTTGATAAGGATCTCCGGCTAAAAGTTTGCCGCTGGGAGTTATAATTTGCGGGAAAACATCTTTCCGATTCCTAACAGTCATTGTTTGACCTTTTCTAGCGCGAATCCGGTAAGAATGGCTGCCGCCACCAATAATTCGACCTTTGACGATCGCCTCATCTCCTCCCGGCAGAAAATTAATCTGCTGGTTGACGTTAGAACAACTGCTTTCGGTGCGGTTTTTGGCAATCCAACCGGGCGGATCGGTAATTCGCAGCCAACCGTTTTGTTCTTCTGCCACTGAAACAAAGGTATTATTTTTAAGTTTGCCTACTATGTTGCTGCCCCTTACTTGCGGGATCGATCGCACGTTTAGCGGTGGATTCGGATCGCTGACTACAGCTTGGCTGATTTTGCAACCCGAATTTGGCGGCGTGACAACTACTGGTTCAACTTTTCGCGGAGAGACTCCTGCAACTAGCGAGGATTGAAGTGCTGGGGTTTTGGCAGGTTGGGCTTCGGATTTCGGAGATTCCGCAGCCTGGGTTTTTGGTTGCAGAGATTCGGGATTGTTCGTCGGCGCTGCAATCGGGTTTCTGGTGGATGCCGGGGATTCTGCAAGGGGAGGATTGGATTGTTTCATCGCACCCGACTGTATAGTTGCAACAGCCACTCCCACCGCTGTTGCCACTCCTGCTAAGCTTACTGTGATGATTTGAGCCTTAGTAAATGACATAAAAAACCCTCTCTGTATCTATACTAATAATTTTTGTTTGGGAGTTGGGGCGATCGCCAGTTAATTTATAGTGGAAATACCTAGTGCGGCCCACAGGGTCAGGATTTTTGTATAAAATTTCAGATCCATAATTGCCGCCATAATTTGAGTCAATATATACTGGACGCCTATACTGATGGTAATCTTGCTCTGGGGTATTTGCGCGCAAATTTGCGAAGGTAAACGTTCAGCGCGAGGTACATAAAATGTCAAAATTGATTCCTCACAGATTACAACCGCCTCGCGATCGATTGTTGGAGGAGGTGAAGCAGGAAGTCCAAGCAGGACGATCGCAGTCTTTGCACGCTGCTGTGCTGGCTAACCTCAGCCAAGACTCGCAGCCTGTTGCTGTTCACCGCTGTTGGGATGTGGAAGTGAAAGCCGGCAACCGTCCGAGTTTTCGGCTTCCTCCCAAAGCCAGCATTGCTAAAGTGTTCGATCGCAGCGGCGGCAAATTGGTAATTTTGGGAGCGACGGGTGCAGGCAAAACTACGACGCTGCTAGAATTAGCTCGGGTGTTAGTTTCCCGCGCTCAAAAAGATGCTAGTTTGCCAGTACCAGTGCTGTTTGAACTCGGATCGTGGAAAGCAGAATCCGGGGCGATCGCCGATTGGTTAATTGCTCAACTTCACTTCAAATACGGCATCTCTCCTGCAGCAGGCCAAAAATGGCTTGCCGAACAAAAATTGCTGCCTCTCCTCGACGGCTTGGACGAAGTAGAAACCCACCGCCAAAATATCTGCATTCAAGCAATCAATCAGTTTGTGGAAAGCGAATTTAAACCCAAACATTTAGTAGCTTGCAGCAGTTTTGAAGCTTACAAAAACTGCCCGACTAGATTTCGCCTGCAAGCAGCGGTTTTATTGAAACCTTTAACAGAAACTCAAATTCAAAATTATTTGCTAGAAGCCAGAAGCCGCGAACTTTGGTACAGCATTGAGCGGGAGCCGGAGTTGTTGAAATTGGCAAAAGTTCCCTTGCTTTTGAGCATGATGGCTTTGGCTTACGACGATATTTTAATTGAAGCTTGGAAGCGCATAACTTCTGCCGAAGAACAGCGCAAATATCTGTTAACTGCCTATATTCGCCACCAAATCACCGGGGAAGTCAAGCAGTATCCCAGAGGTAAGGAACTGCGGCCCGAACAAATTCGCCACTGGCTGGGATGGTTGGCCAGAAGGATGGAACAGCAAGGCATTCAAGAATTTTACCTCGATCGCATACCGTATAGCTGGCTGCAAACAGACGAGGAACGGCGCAAGTATCAGTTTGGAGTTAAGCTGCTTGGCGGGCTGATTTGGGTGATTTTGGGATTAATTGCCAGCCTAGTCTCCGGGTCGATTTGGGGGTTGATTGCGGGTGCTGTTGCTGCGGTAATTAGTGCTTTGCTGCCGGGAATTCCGGGGATTGAAAGTTTTATATTGCGCCTGGTGCTGTGGTCTAACGGCTGCATTCCTTGGGATTACAGGCGTTTTCTCGATGCTGCGACCGATCGCCTGCTGCTGCAAAAAACTGGCGATCGGCGCTATCGATTTATTCACGATTTATTGCAAAAGCATTTTGCTGAAATTAGTCATTAGTCATTAGTTATTCGTTAGTTGTTATGTGGAGTTAGCACATGAACGATCGATTAAGTAAGCCTCGCTCAAAAAAACCGAATATCCAGAACCCGTACTTCTAGAGTAAGTCTGGGATCTAAGAGAAGGTTAGTGGTATTTTTGCCATTTGAAATAGCTGGCTCGCAGTAAATTCTAATCCATCAAAAAGTGGATCGGTTAATAGGGTATCTCCCATATAAGTCTGCGGTGCTGCATCGGGATAAAAAACTGTAATGCTTCTCGCCTTGCTATCTACTACCCAAACCCGCAATACCTTAGCATCTAAATAATCTCTCGCTTTAGCAGCTAACTGACCGAAAGTTTGTTCGGGTGAAATAATTTCTATGACTAATTCGGGAACTACAGGACAGGCTTCATCTTGATTCCAGTCAGGAGATAAGCGTTGGTAAGAAACATATAAAAGGTCTGGTACTGGCACCCAATCTCGCCCCAGTCTGGTTAATCTTACCGCCCATTCTACACCTATTTCGCCCCGTTCCTCACCCCACTGTTCGAGGATTTTTATTAGGCTTCGGGTGAGGCGAGAATGAAATTTTTTAGGTGACATCTTCGGTACTGCTTGCTCGTCAATAAGTTCGTAAGTAATATCGCCTTCTCCTTCGGGAAGAGCGAAAAACTCTTCCAGAGTTAGTTGAGTTTTTGTCTGGAGCATAATATTCCTCTGCTGTGGGCAGGCAAGTTAGTATTATTTTAACTTAAAAATTAATTGACATAATACAAATGTTATGATAATGATTGGCAAAATCTCAGGTTTTAACTGCCGAATTTGCGATCGACTCCTAGATCGACACCCCCAAAAGATTAAGATTCTAGTCTGACCCTCCTGCAATCATTGCTTCACCTCCTATGGCAGAAACCTTATTTTTTTTGGACAGCCATACTATATTGTTTCTAAAGGTTCATTCACACTATGCAGACGATGCGATTTATCGAAATTGCTAGAAAGTTGATAGAAGCTTAAAACTCTTACAGAACCTCGAAAAATCAATATGTACGCCAAATCACAAGCCACCCCTGAGACAATTAAAGTTCAATCCGATAACGGTTCACTTCGCTTGCAGTTCAGTACCAAGTACAATCCCATTTTTGGGGGCAAGCGGAAGTATCAGGGACTGGGGATGAAAGACACCCCTGAAAATTGGCAGAAGGCGATCGCTATCGCGTGGCGGATCGAAGGCGACCTGCAGCACCCAGACTGGCAGCAATTGTTTGACTACAGTTTTGCTAAGTACGGTTTAAAGAGCAAGTACGCCGCCGAACTAAAACTGGCAGCGCCCATACCTGAACCTGAACCTGAAATTACAGTAGGGAAGATGTGGGAGGACTACTTAGTTTGGAAACAACCACAGGTGCAGCCTACAACGTTTGAAATATGGCGAAAAACATTTACTAATGCTCTTAATGGTTTAGTTTGGGACAAAAAAACAGGAACATTTGCTAGGACTCAAACTGGCATTTGGGAGATTGCTTTAAACTTAGTCTCCGAAACAAGTGTCGCCAATCTCCCACTAGGGGCAAAAAATAAGTCATTACTAATTGGCGCTCTTAAGGAAGCATTTACCCGTTTACAGTCTCAAGGAAAAACAAGACTTACGGTCAATCCGTTTGTAATTATCGATAGCGCTCTTGAAAACAAAACCGACAAGTACAAGTCAGTAACGAATGCCGAAGGAGATACCCTTCAATGGTGGCAGATTAAGTCTGATACAGAAACCGACCCAGATGAGCGTGACAGACGTGCTTTCACCAAGGAAGAACGAGACCTCATTATCAAGGCGTTTTATGAATCTGACAAACCTGCTACCCGTCAAGCTGCCCCACTGATCGAGTTCTTGTTTTTAACAGGTTGCCGTAGTGGAGAAGCTTTTGCTTTAAGGTGGCAGGACATAAAATTGGAGCGTGGTTACATCTTTTTTTATAAGTCGTATAGTACACGCCTAAAAGATACTTTTCAGACTAAAGATGGCGTTGATAGGCTTTTTAAGATTTACCCAAAACTTAACGAGTTTTTGTTGCGTATCAAACCACCTAATGCCAAACCTACTGATTTATTGTTTTCCAAGTTAAACGGAAAATCTTATGATTCCAGCGCGCTTGGGAAAATCTGGAAAAGATCGAACAGTTGGACTGATGTCAACGGCTTAGAATGCTTTACTGATGGCATTGTTACTGAGTTAGCAAAAACAGGTGCAATAAGTTGCTATCTCTCTCCTTACCACACACGCCATACATTTATCACTCTCATGGCTCATCACAGCGGTATCGACTTAGTATTGTTGGGAGCCTGTTGTGGCAATAGCGCTGACATGATACAACGCCACTATTTAGGTATCAACACAGAAGCAGATTTACCTGACATCTAACCCCTCACCTACCGACCGTCCCTTTAAAAGGGGGCGGTTGTTTATTGGCGATCGCCCGCACGGCACGGAAGAACATTTTTTTCACTCACAAGACGTGCATAGTGTGAATGAAAACAGTAGTCAGTCTGCCTGCTTTCAAGTGTATTTCTGGGAATAGCCAGCCAAGATAGCTGGCTAAGAATGAAAATGAAGGCAAAATCCAAAACTAGAATCGCACTGTGTGCATAGCGTGACTCTAGTTTCTTGTCTTCCGAGCCTACCGATCGCAAATTAAAACTCAAGCATCAGGTCATTGAGCTCGCTCCGAGTAGGCGGGAACTGTCCGCCCCGTTCGTAGTGAACCAGCAGTCGCTTGTAAGTTACTCCACTATCCCAATCGCCAAACGATTTAGTAAAGGCGTAAATGCCCTTTTCCTTAGCCTCTCGAATCAAAAGGTTCTTGTCCTTGGGGCCTAGTCGCTCTTTAGTCGAGCGGTAGTGACGACTCATTTTTGATCGATCGGGTAACGGTTCGCAAGGTTTTTTCCCTGCTGCGTCAATGTCTTCTAACACCTGAATAGTCGCTTTAGTGGCTGGCATAAAACAAGCTAACTTGAGTACAGCCCGTGGGGGCAACAAAAAGTTGAGGCTCGGTCTTCCTATCCAACAAAGATTTAACCCACATTCCGCAGTTCTGGCTTTGATGACTAAGGATTTTCATACATTCACTGTAGAAAAACTATTTGTGCCTACCTTTTCTAATTTTAGTATCATTATTTCCCGATTTTGGCAAGATATAAGAAATTTGAATTTACCGATATTTCCTAATATATTCCTTCGGCAAGATATGAACTCATTATCCCTAAATTAAACATCAAAATTCCGGCAACATGATTGTTGTGTTGCCCATTATTTGAATTTATTCAACAATATTTTCCCGTTTATTTTCCGAGTTACCCATCTTCCACTATTAAATAATATTGACCGCAAACCTTTCCTAAATAGGGCTTGCTGAATAAGTTAAGAAAACTCGCTAAGCTGTGGAGCATTTAAATCGGTTTAATAGCCCTAAGTCCGTCGGATAGCTAATATACGCTGGAGCACAGGTCGCATCTACAATTAATTTTCCTTCATTGGGTGATTCATTTTTTGCGTCCGAAGCATTTTTTTTTTCGGGTTGGACTGGGATGGTTTCGCGCATTTTTTCCACCGTTCGTTCACTTTATTAATTAGATTCGCACTAATTCGGTGACGAAAGTGAACTAATAGTGATGGGTCAAATGGGAGTTCATTACGCTCTGGTTGATTTACCGATAAAGTATTGCAGATAGGGGTTTTCACGAATTTGTTCTACTGTCTCACGCGGAGCTAATTCCGAGTTTTTCTTTGATAATTAATGCCCCCAATGCCATCCTAAATGACGAAAGCGGGTGCGCCCATTTCGGTCGGGAAATTTTCAGCATATTCTGCTTCAAATTCAGACCACGGGATAAGTTCTGCCATCTTTACAAGGGCGGTTATCTGCTGACAACCTTCCTTCAAAGGGGAGTTCAAAGTCGGATGGGGGGCTTGGGGCAAGCTCAGCTTTTCGGTACACGAGCGCAAATGGTGATGCACGGGTTTTGAGTCATTATACCTGTTTTTCACGGCGACCATTACTACCTTTCTTCGTCCGAAAATCCATACAGTGTTTACTTGAACCACTTATTCAGCAAGCCCTACTTAAGGAAGCTGTAGCAGTTTTGGGTGTCAGGTCAAGACACAGCGTAACTTTTATTTATTTCACCTGACACACGTGATTATATGCTTGACAGACAAAAGCGGCCGTGCCAATCTGTTAACAGCAAATCACCTGACACAAGTGAAATGACTGGGAATATCAATGGCGCAAGCTTAGCCAACCTCAAACACTATGAGGGTAAATGGAACCACGGGCGAACCCGCACCATCCGAGTGCCGATCGCTCTTGCCGATCGAGTGCTGACACTTGCCCGACAGCTTGATAACAATGAGTCACTTGACACAAGTGCAATGCCTGATGCTGCTACCTTGCTCAACCGCTTGAAAGCCAAGCGCAAAAAGTCCAAGTGCGACCTAGCGGACGTAGAGGCAATCTTGGATATATTGGGTGGTGACTTCCGGTAGGTTAGTATTTCCGTTCTTAGCCAGCCAACACGGCTGCCTAAGAAAATAAATACACTTAAGGAGACAGGGAGGGATGCTCCCTATCAGGGACAAAGCAGGTCACTAGAAAATTGCTAGATGAGCTTGCTTGTAAGCGAGTATCGGGTAAGGGACACTGGGATAAGCGAGCAAGCCGTAGCAAGGGTTCAAAACCCCCTAAAACGGCTGTTTTGCTAGAGTGCTGATAGAAATTAGTCAAATAGAGCCTGAAAGTATTGGAATACTGTAGCATGAAAGAAACCTTATTGTTCAACGCCCTCCGCGAGGCATTAGACGAAGAAATGGCCCGCGACTCCGCCGTATTCGTACTCGGCGAAGACGTAGGTCAATACGGCGGTTCCTACAAAGTCACCAAAGACCTCTACAACAAATACGGCGAACTTAGAGTGCTCGACACCCCGATCGCCGAAAATAGCTTTACAGGCCTGGCAGTAGGCGCAGCAATGACGGGACTCCGGCCGGTCATCGAAGGCATGAACATGGGCTTTTTGCTGCTGGCCTTCAACCAAATTTCCAACAACGCCGGAATGCTGCGCTACACCTCCGGCGGCAACTTCAAAATGCCAATGGTAATTCGCGGGCCCGGCGGCGTGGGCCGGCAACTCGGCGCGGAACACTCCCAGCGCCTAGAAGCGTATTTCCAAGCAGTCCCCGGTTTGAAAATAGTCGCCTGTTCGACTCCCTACAACGCCAAAGGACTCTTAAAATCAGCCATCCGCGACGATAACCCGGTTCTGTTTTTCGAGCACGTTCTTCTTTACAACCTCAAAGAAAATTTGCCAGAAACAGAATATTTAGTGCCGCTGGACAAAGCAGAAATCGTGCGATCGGGCAAAGATGTCACCATCCTGACATATTCCAGAATGCGGCACCACGTCTTGCAAGCAGTGCCCGCCCTGCTAAAAGAAGGTTACGATCCAGAAGTAATCGACCTAATTTCTCTCAAACCCTTGGATATGGAGACCATCGGCGCATCCATTCGCAAAACTCACAAAGTAATTATTGTAGAGGAGTGCATGAAAACAGGAGGCATCGGTGCCGAACTAATTGCTTCGATTAGCGATCGATTTTTTGACGAACTCGACGCACCAGTTTTGCGCCTGTCTTCACAAGATATTCCCACACCTTACAACGGGAATTTGGAAAGACTGACAATTGTCCAGCCCAACCAAATTGTCGAAGCCGTCCAAAAAATGGTAGCTTTGCGAGTATAAATAGTGATTAGTCAATAGTCATTGGTTGACTGTTGACTGTTGACTGATGACTGTTGACGGATGACTGATGACTGTTGACTAAAATCTGCCAACCGCCAACTGCCAACTGACAACTGCCAACTGACCAATGACTAATAATTAAATATGCAAAAACAACGTTCCCTATTAGCCCTAATTTTTGTTTTAATCATCGCCGCCATTACTGTAATAGTAACAATTCCGACGCGGCTGGGATTAGACTTGCAAGGAGGGTCGCAACTCACAATTCAAGTAAAAAGTACCCCCACAATTCCCAAAATTGACCAGGGAATGTTAGAAGCAGTGCGGCGGATTGTCGAAAACCGGGTTAACGGTTTGGGAGTTTCCGAAGCATTAGTCCAAACAGTAGGAGAAGACCAAATTCTCGTGCAGTTGCCCGGAGTAAATGACCCGCAGCAAGCAGAACGAGTTTTGGGCGGCACGGCAAAGCTAGAATTTTTGGAACAACTGCCCGGAACAGAAGCACAATTAGCCATTGAGAGGCAGTTGCAGCAAGAATTGCTGGTCAAACAAGCAGAATTGAAAACTAGCAACAATGAGGCAGCAATTAAAGAAAATCAGGCTGCTTTGAAAAGAAGCAATGAGGCGATCGCCAAACTCTTCAAAAGCAGCGGCCTCGGCGGTGAAAACCTCAAAGACGCTCAACCGCAACCCTTGGCGGCTGGGAACAACTGGAACGTTGCTCTCCGTTTCGATACCCCAGGAGGAGAACTATTTGCCCAACTCACTAAAAATTTAGCCGGCACCGGACGCAGTATCGGTATTTTCCTAGACGAAAGAATGATCAGTTCTCCAGTCGTCGGCGTTGAATTTGCCCAGACAGGAATTACTGGTGGGAGTGCCGTAATTCAAGGCAACTTTACAACGCAAGAAGCCAACGATTTGGCAGTGCAATTGCGGGGCGGCGCTTTGCCCGTGCCGGTCGAAATTGTAGAAAACCGCACTGTCGGCGCCAGCTTGGGTAAAGACAGCATTCAAAGCAGTATTAACGCAGGTATAGGCGGCTTAGTTTTAGTCTTGATTTTCATGGTTGCCTACTATCGACTCCCCGGCGTAATTGCCAATATTGCGCTGTTAATTTATGCTCTGTTAACTTGGGCAGCTTTCGTGCTTTTGGGCGTGACATTAACGCTGCCGGGAATTGCTGGTTTCGTGCTCAGCATCGGGATGGCAGTGGATGCTAACGTGCTGATTTTTGAGCGCACGCGGGAAGAGTTGCGGGCGGGGAAATCGCTTTACCGATCGGTCGAATCGGGTTTTTACCGCGCTTTTTCCAGCATTTTAGACGGCAACGTCACAACAGTTATTGCTTGTGCTGCTTTGTTCGGGTTGGGCGCTGGTTTGGTTAAAGGGTTTGCTGTAACTCTGGCATTGGGCGTAGTAGTGAGTATGTTTACTGCTATTACTTGCAGCCGCACTCTACTTTTGGTAGTGTTGGGCTTTCCGGCGCTGCGAAAACCTCAGTGGTTCTGTCCCGATTTGTCGAAAACTGCTAATAGTTAACAGTTAACAGTTAACAGTTGACAGTTGACAGTTGACAGTTGACAGTTGACTGTTAACTTCTTCCTTCCTTCCTTCCTTCTTACATCCGTTACATCCTGTACATTGCTCGTTGCCGAACTTCCCTCTTCCTTCAAATTATGAAATTCAGTGTAATCAAATATCGATCGCTCTGGTGGAGTATTTCCGCCGCTATAATCCTTGCAGGTATAGTGTCGATGGCAATTTCTTGGACTCGTCCCGACATCCGCGCACCGCTGCGGCCCAGTTTGGACTTTATCGGCGGCACTAGGCTGCAATTTGAACTCGACTGCACGAAACCAGAAAATTGTAAACCCATCGATATTGCTGCTGTCCGCCAAGTCCTGGACACCCAAGGTTTAGCTGGCAGTAGCATTCAAGTTATCGGCAAAGAACAGCGCGGTTTGTCGTTACGAACGAAAACTTTGGATGTCGAACAGCGGACTAATTTACAAGCTGCTTTGAGCGAAAAAATAGGCGCTTTTGCTCCTCAATCTACTCAAATTGATACGGTTGGGCCTACCCTCGGTAAACAATTATTTACTTCGGGATTGTTGGCTTTATTTCTGTCCTTTGCTGGAATTACGGTTTATCTAACATTCCGGTTTCAGTTGGATTATGCCTTTTTTGCTTTCGTTGCTCTATTCCACGACGTGTTGGTTACTCTTGGTATTTTCTCGTTTTTGGGTTTAGTTCAAGGAGTGGAAGTTGACAGTTTATTTGTGGTCGCGCTCTTGACAATTATCGGTTTTTCTGTTAATGATACAGTGGTAATTTACGATCGCGTGCGCGAAGTAATCAAGCTAAATCCGGGACAGTCGATCGATCAAATTGTCGATGATGCGGTCATGCAGACGCTGGGAAGGTCAATTAACACGACAATGACAACGCTGCTGACATTGTTTTCAATCTTTTTGTTTGGCGGCGAAACCCTTAAATACTTTGCTTTAGCTTTGATTGTCGGTTTTATTGCTGGTGCGTATTCCAGTATTTTCGTTGCCAGTACGCTGCTAGCTTGGTGGCGCAGTCGCACCGGTCACTCCATCCCCGTCCCCGCAGAAGGAATCAACCAGTCAGAGGAAGTTTAATTGACTGTTGACGGTTAACTGGTGACGGTTAACTGTTGACTGACTAATGACTAATGACTAATGAATAATGACTAATGACTAATGACTAATGACTAATGACTAATGAAAACGACGCAAATTTTCAAATTGAAGTCCAAAGGCTTCACAAACTAACAGTTTACGGCCGCTGGTTAACAGTGATTTTGCTGTGGATTAGCGTCGGTTCTTTGAGCATTTGGGGTTTGCGCCGCGAAATCGCTTTGTGGTTAGAACACTTCACTTGGGCGGCAGTGCGCTACGGTTTATCTTTTCACCGCTGGCCGACTCTCGGTTTGGGTTTGTGCTTGGGAATGACTTTAGCTGTGCTAACTTGGCAAAGTCGCAATAGAGTGCGAGGATTGCCCCAGCGGGAAAAACAGGGTTTGGAACAAAAAGTTCGCCGCATTCGCCAACAGGGGCCGAGTCATCCTTTGTGGAAGTGGGTTTGCAAAGGTTCGCGGTAGCTGACGGGCTTTATTCTTTAGTCTCAAGCCAGAGGAACGAAAGTTTGACTCTCGACAGCGGTTTCAACGGCCGAGTCCCTAACTTTTATTCCTTCTTCCCTCTTCCCTCTTCCCTCTTCCTTATTCCTTCTGCCTTCTGCCATCTTCCTTCTGCCTTATTCCTTCTGCCTTCTGCCTTCTGCCATCTTCCTTCTGCCTTCTGCCATCTTCCTTCTGCCATCTTCCTTCTGCCATCTTCCTTCTTCCTTCTTCCCTCTTCCTTCTTCCTTCTTCCTTCTTCCTTCTTCCTTCTTCTATATCACGCAAAGCGAGGCAAAATCTGTGCTAGGGAAGACTGTTGAAGCGGAATTTCGATCGCAAATTCTGCTCCTTTTCCCGGTTCCGAAAAGCACTTCAATGTGCCTCCGTGTTGGTTGACAACAATTTCATAGCTAATCGACAGTCCCAAACCCGTTCCTTGGCCGACCGGCTTAGTAGTAAAGAAAGGGTCAAACAACCGCTTCCGAACATCTTCTGTCATCCCCGGGCCGTTGTCATAAATTTTAATTATTACCTTTTTTTTCTCAATTAACTCCGTGCGAATCCGAATCGTAGGAATCAGGCGGGTAGAGTTAGAAAGTGATAATTGAGTCTTTGTACAAGACTGCTTTTGCTCGCCTGATTGCGACTTTTTGGCGTTTTTTTTATCGACATTTTCGTGTTTGTTAGACTCAACAAGAGCGTAAATTGCATTAAGTAAAATATTCATAAATACCTGATTGAGCTGTCCGGGATAGCACTGCACCAGCGGCAAGTCGCTGTATTCTTTGTGAATTTCGATCGCCTCCTGCCCCGGTTTCCCTTTAAGCTCGCTTTGCAACAGCATAATCGTGTTGTTGATACCGTCGTGAATGTTCACCTGCTTCATTTGAGCTTCGTCTAATCTGCAAAAATTACGCAGCGACAAAACGATATCGCGCACTCTTTCTGCACCTTGCTGCATAGAATTTAACACTTTCGGCAAGTCTTCTAGCAAATAATCGAGTTCGATTTTTTCGGCTTCCGCTGCAATTGCTGCGATGGGTTCGGGACAGTGCTGTCGGTAGATGTCGAGCATCCGCATTAAACCTTGCGTGTACTCTTTAGCGTGGTGCAAATTGCTGTAGATAAAGCCGATCGGATTGTTGATTTCGTGAGCTACTCCTGCTACTAACTGCCCCACAGAAGACATTTTTTCTGTTTGAATTAATTGAGTTTGAGTGCGCTGAAGTTCCAGCAGGGCAAGTTCTAGCTGTTGGGCTTGATGTCTCAATTGCGCTTGCGACTCGCGCATCGCCACTGTTGATAACTCGTGAATTTGCAACTGAGAAAGCAGCAGTTGGTGTACGTCTAAAAGTTTGTAAGTTTCGGGTTCTACTTGTACTACAATGGGTTCGTGGATTAGTTCGGGCGATCGCTCCAAAGACTGCCGCACGGCCGTCATAATTGAGGTTTCGCGATCGAGAACCAACATATCAGTTTTAGTAAAGCGGTAGAGTATGAACAAAGGCTGTTGAGAAAATAACTCCAAGCTGTAGGGGCGGCTCATGTGTTCAAAATAACGCCGCCGTGAAATCATCCCTATAAACTTTCCTTGCTGAGTGATGATGATGCCCGGAACTAAAGGGTTTGCTTGAAAAATTTTAGCAACTTCGCCCCCCGGACACTCAGATTCGAGGAGAAAGTCGTACAGGGTTAATTCCTGTAGAGTCGATCGCAAACCAAGCGGCGATTTCAGGGGACTCAACCCGTCAGTTTCATACACTGCTTCCTCCTTTGGTAATTGGCAGTTGCGGTTGGCTGCTGGAGTCTTGCCTACTATTTAGAAGGCCTTTTCAACTCTTGTTATAGCTTAGTCATCAACTTTCCTCCGATCTCTCAAGTCTACTTAATTCAGCAGGATTATTTTTTGCCTTAAATCGTGCTGGTGTCCCCCGAAACGATCTTGCAGGTTAGATTGATTTAACAGCAGACACCCCTTTGAAACCTGACTGTGTATTGAATTTTATATAGCGGTTCTCAAGCGTGGTGAGGTATGCCCTGCGCGGGCCAATTCCCAATCAGCACCTCATGTTACGCTCGAAAGGCTATATATCCAAGATTTTACTAATCCGAATATAACTGTCATAACTATTTTTAATGAATGTTTGATGACATTAATTTGGTTCAGATGGATAGACATCTGCGACCTGTGGCAGTACATTTCGTCTTACCCCTTGCGTAAAATTATATTACAATAAAACAACAATAGCGACAAATCGGCAGCCGATCGCCCGATTTTAAAATTCAGGGAAAACAAGTTTCCAGCAATTGCTAATAAATCTCAATTGTCAGTTTTTTTGCACAAATGCCGATCGCGCTCAACCCGAATATTGTATTGTAGGTAGTCTCCGATCCAGGGACAGCCGATGGCGAGCAATTTGTCAAGTTCGGCAGCTTATACTTTAGCCGTATCGAGACTCCAAAGTTTCACCAACAAAATTTCACCAACAAAATTTTTACCGGCAGACGCTAAAATTGTGCGATCGCAACTAAAACTCACATTCCACACATCCGCTTCATGTGCCTTAAAAGTTTTTACAAAAGTACCGTCGGGCCGCGAACTTGAGATTCAAACTCTGTCGCTGGCAAATCAGACACGGAGAATCAAGAGGAAGCAGAAATAAATAATTCTATTTTACCTCACATCTTGTACCGTTCTCGCTCGCGCAGGCTTGCCGGTGTGTGAAGCCAAGAGTAGATTTTCTCGCGGAACGGGCCCCTGAACCGATTAATAAAAGGCTTATTGACAATGGTGCAACATCTCTGTTTTACCGGAGTTTTCCCCAACATCAAATTCAATTTGAGGAAGTTGGTGTGATTGCGATAATATTTCGATCGTGATTATTTCTCCTCCCCCTTGATTTTAGGCAATTCTCATTAGAAACTCTAAGATGTTGATTGGAGTAACCTCGGGGGGTCGGGTTTGGTTGGGCGATCGGGCTGAGCTAAATTGAAATGACATTTGAGCAAAGTAAGCGACGGTTTCCATGTGCGGTTTCCCGAACTAAAGGTGGTAATTGTATACACGGCGGGACGATCGTACTTTCAGTACAATGTCAGTATTTCAACCTGTACACCTTTTGAATCTGAGTCTCTGAGAGCGTGAAAGTCCCTCTCATCCTTCTTTTGTCTGGATTGGAGGTTTGTCAAGGGTGGGGCCGTGCCAGGGCCAGAAGCAGACAGTTAAGCAAACGGCACAAGGATAGTCAGCCGCTAACGCTAACGCCCGGTGAGGAAGGATTTTAAGCTCTCACCGTCAAAGATCGATCGAGAAAAGCACCATAGCACCCGCAGCAATATCACCCAAAAGAATGATTGATAGAAAAAAGTTGCGTGTTATGTTTCTAAATACTTATATACAAAAATACTTTTACCTAAAAGGAGAACAAAAAATGGACACACCTACAGAGCGCGCACAAGAACCTGTCGGCACAAGAGAACTCGAATCAATACCTGTATCCGAAAAAGTTTCTGCCCAAAAAGTTAATGAGGTTAATTTTGAAACGACTCCTTTAGAAACCCCTGCTTATACTCAGCAAAAAGTTAGCGTCGAGGAGGTAAAAATTAACGGCGATGATTTGGTTGCTAAAGTTAAAGAGCTGATTCACGAAGGAAATATCCGCCGCATCATTATCAAAAATGAAGATGGACGGATCTTAGTAGAAGTTCCTCTGACGGTGGGAGTAGTCGGTGGAGTCATCGGTGCGGCATTGTTTCCAGTCATTGCAGCAGTAGGAGCGATAGGTGCATTAGTCGCTCACATGACCATCATCATTGAAAGAACAGAATAAAAAAATTTCAGTTGTTAGTAAGGCTCCTGTCCGGTTAATATCCCGCAATCAAGCTTGTTGGTAGTGAGTACGACTATCCTCTGTTGATGGATGAGAAACAACTTGCCTTGATTGCTAAAGATTTAATTGTGGTTATCTAACCCGACTTAAACAACTTTCAATCACAAACAGCCTTTATAAATATAGGAACCCTTGCAGGAGTCGTATTTTTTTTACGACTCCTGCAAGGGTTCCTATATGCTTGCACAGCAAGCATTATCAATCAATACGCTTGGGTCAGTGATTTAAACGGAACTTACCCCGTGTGCGGGCTAAGTGCGTAGTGCGTAGGTTTCCCGAGAGTGGAACGAACCCTCCGTTTCACTATCGGGAAACATTTTCCCTACAATTTTCCACTCCGCCCAAGCGTATTGCATTATAAATAATTCATTGAGCGTGTATTCTTTGTTGAAGTCCGGCTAATCCTATTCCTTTGGGGACTCGGACAATCACTCTGAGGGTAGAGCCTGCTTAACACCTTGGCGAGTTAGATTCGATACAGATGAACGAAAAGCCAAAAGTTCTCTAAACTCCCTAAGCAGAAAGCTGTTAAACATTTAAACTGGGTATGGCCAAAACGCCAAATGCTTACACATGAATCTTGCCTGAATCGTGACAGTGAATCGAAGTAAGCGATTTAAATGCTCAACAGCTTAGCTCAAGTTTTCCAACCAGAGAATCTCCTACAGACAATTATTTTTTGAAGAGTTGTGGCGAAGATAATTATGAAACCTAACCAAGAAAATAGCTCTAGCCGTGAAATTCATCAAGAAGTTCACACAGATGCAAGTAACGGTCACGTCAGTACAACGCGAACCACTACCAGTGTTCCGAGTACAACTGCGAAGGCTTCTAAAGAAGCAGCTCATCACCAAGGTTACGTACAGGGTCAAATGGCGGAAAACCGCCGCCAAGAAGTCCAAGAAGCCCGCGATAACGAGAATGCTGGTCGCGGGTTACTGTTAGGGATTCTTCTTGCTTCTTTGACAGGCTTAGTTCTGGGCAGTGTATATTACTTCAATCGGGCTGAGGAGGCTCCTACTCCTACTTCTGATCCTGTGATTGTTGTACCCAAAGCGAATCAGCCTTCAGCAACACCAGCTCCGACTCGGACTATAGAGAGAGAAAAAACGATCATTCAAAAGATTGTTCCGGTTCCGGTTCAACCAAGTCCAGCTCAACAGGCAACACCTGCTCCTCAACCAAGTCCAGCTCAACAGGCAACACCTGCTCCTCAAGCAAGTCCAGCTCCCAATATCAATATTACGGTTCCAAATTCACAGCAGCAAGATGCACCCGCTCAGCAAGCAGCGCCGTCTCCATCTTCGCCGTCAAATAATACCGATACTGCGGTTCCGAATCCGCAGGATGAGCCAGCTTCCACTCCGCCAACTCCAGCACCTGAGAGTTCAGCTAGTCCATCTCCAACTCAAGATGATGGTGCTTCTGGAGCAGGTACGAGCGGCTCAACTAATAGGGAAAGCCAGAGCGATTCTAATCCTACGGATACGGTTGTACCTAATAGCAACTCCGGCGCAGAGGGTGCGACTGGTTCACCGCAATAGAAGTTGGATGTCGAATTAGTCCGCCAGGGGTTCAAACCCCAGACTCATAGCTAAAGTCCTTTAAAGCTGATATCTGGCACCATTCTCGCTTAACAGGCCCGAAAGCCTGCGCGAGCGAGAATGGTGCAACATCTCACACTAACCGGACATTTTGGCTGAACTCAAGAAACCTGGTTTCTGCGATGGAAAACGTTTTAAGATTGTGCCAACCTATCCTAAGAAACAGTTTGGTGAACTAATTTAACTTTCCCTAAAGCCGTCTTCCTGCTGTCAAACAGTTTCATCACGCCGGAGGAGATGGTCTCGATAACATCGGGAGAACAGTAAGACAAAAACTCTTCCGACGAAATATGACCGGCAAAAAAATCTTGAGCTTTCTTCAAAAAGTTTTCAGTTTCAGCAAAGCCGATAGATTTGATAATAAACGTAGAAACCGGGGAGTTTTTAATATCATAGCGCGATTCTTGATTGCGTCCTATTTCTAGCAGGTCTAACACTTCTCTTTGCAACTGACTTTCTAATGGGTAGGCGCTCTGTCTGTTGGGCAAGTAATCCTCCAAAACCGAGGTTTTAAATCCTGGTGCGCGCAATTCTCCCATCATAGTTGAAAGCGGAATATCGCGCCCCAAACGGTAGGAAAGAGCTTCTAAAATGGCGATGGTAATTAGCTTGACCCCCAGATAAAGTTTAGCAACTTCGATATTTTTGCGAGTTCGGGCAATCAGGTTAGCGTAGGTTTCATCGTCCGGCTCTTGCATAAACTGCTGGAAAACCAGTTCGGGTTTGAGGAAGTTCAAAAATCCTTCCATTTTTTGCAGAGACCTGCGATATCCGGCAACAGTATAGGAATTAACATTGGTCAATTCGTGGTTGGTTTCTGGCATCAAATTCCAGGTATTGTCTAAGAAATTCGAGGAATTTCGAGAGGCAAAATTCTCGACATCTCTATTTGCTAACCTGACAGCACGCTTGACAACTTCTACAATTTCTGCATAGCTCCATCCCAAGTTAAAATCGCGATTTATACTTACCAAACGCTGGTGCAAAAGTTCGATCGCGCTCAAACCGCTGGGCGCAACGGGACGAAAAGGTATAGTAGCTTCGATGCAAGCGGCGATTTCGGCGATCGTACTAGGTAGCAAAAAAGGTTCCAAAGATTTGGCAGCAATAACGGCACTCAAAAATTCGTTTTGACCGCCAAACGGAGAGAGAGTCTTGCCGGGAATAAACCCAAATACTGAGGCCACTAGCTGATACATGGCATCGTCGGGCAGTTCGGTTTCATCTCTAATAACTAACTGCGATCGCACCTCTTTGACAAAAGGACAAAGGGCGCTGCTAATATTGAAACTAACGCCCTGATCGACTTGCACGTACACGAGGTCGTGAAACAGCGCAGCCAGCACCTCGATCGGATCGACTGACCCCCCGACCTCAAAAATGTGTTCCGACGTGTGAAAGTAGCGCCAAGGCCCTCTCATCGTTTGAATGATTAGCTCAGCTATCTGCTCCAGCTTTGGAATGTCTACTCGACCTCCCAATTGCTCGATCGAGCTTACCAAGCAATCCAAGCACCGTTTTTGTTCTGCCAAAAGCTCCATTTACACACCTCCAGTGCATTCCCTGATTGTCTTGCGCTTGATTGCATGGTATCAAAACGCGCTGCGATCGTGCCATAATTCGCCACTCAAAAATTTCAAATTTTAGGGTGAAACAGGGAGAGGGGGCAAGGGCAAGAGCAAGAAGGAGGAAGAGGGAGGGAGACGGAGGGAGAGGGAGAGCGAGAAATTAAATATTAAAAATTCTGCCGGTGTGGAGATTCGCGCAACTTGGGCGATCGGTATCATAAATTACAGTAAAAATGATAAAAATTGGGTAAAAATTTGATGAATTTTTGATGAAGTTATGAGGGAATTTTGACAAAAGCTGTGCGTGGGTGGCATTGACACCAGCTTCAAGCTGCAGTGGTATAAATACTGCGTGCGGCCTCAGAATAAGATTCGCAGACGTGGCGATCAAACTCTCGATCTTTGTGCTGATACACTTCAGTTGCTCAGCTTTCGGGCAGTTGGTCTAAAGCTTCCTCGATCGCCACTTTAACTGCTGCCTAGGTTGGCTGTCACCTCACCCAATCTCATACTAACAGAACTTGCACAACTGTCAATCGATTTGAGATTTTAGATTTGAGATTTTAGATTAAAGAATTGAAGCATTGACTTGCGCGAGATAAATACGTTCGGCAAGTTTCTCGGATACAGATTTTTGATTTATCCACGGATGAATCACGTGGCGGGTATCCTGGATGCTTGATTGTCACAAGTGATACTGGCGCCATGCCGCACAATATCCGACAATAAATATGGGAACATCGGGGCGTTTCAGTGGCTCAATTAAATAATTAGACAACATCAATCGAGCTGAAATACCCCCTTAATCCCTTAGTCCCCCTCTGCTGGGACTTCGTATGTTTAGAAGCGATTTAAATCGCCGAATCAACTGTTAAATACCCAACTTCTTTAAAAATTCGGGGATCGGGGTATTGTGTCTTTTGAGCCGTTGCTGACCGAGAATTTCAAAGGTGGTACCCGCCACGTGATTTATCCGTGGAATCAATCCCAAATCTAAAATCTAAAATCCTCAAGAAAGAGCATTTATCCGTGGGATCAATCTAAAATCTAAAATCGAAAATCTAAAATCGATTGACTTACTGCATCCGATCGATCGTCCGATACTGCACCGCCTCCGCCACATGATTAGTTTTCAAGCTTTCATCCCCCGACAAATCAGCAATAGTTCTCGCAACCTTCAAAATGCGATCGCTAGCCCTCGCCGAAAGCCCCAATTTCCGAATCGCCATCTCCAATAAATTCCGAGAAGCATCATCCAACTGACACCATCTGTTAATGTGACTGCTTTGCATCTGGGCATTGCAGCGCAAACTAGATTCCGACTGAAAACGGCGAGTTGCGAGTTCTCGCGCCCGCTGCACCCTCACCCGCACCGATTCCGACTCTTCCCCCGTCGGCTGTCGCGTAATTTCCTCGGGTTTCAAACGATTAACCGCCACTTGTAAATCGATCCGATCCATCAAAGGCCCCGAAAGTTTAGCCCAATATTGCTCCCTCTTTTGCGGCGAACAAGTACACTGTTGGATCGAATCGCCGTAATAACCGCAAGCGCAAGGATTCGTACTTGCAACTAAAGTGAATTGTGCCGGAAACATCACCGATTGTCTAGTGCGAGAAATCGTCACATAACCATCTTCCAGCGGTTGTCGCAAAAACTCCAAAACATCTCTTTTAAACTCAGTTAATTCATCCAAAAAAAGAATGCCGCGATGTGCTAAGGAAATTTCACCCGGACGCGGAAAACTGCCGCCGCCTACCAAAGAAGGGCCAGATGCCGAATGGTGAGGACTGCGAAAAGGCCGATCGCCCACCAAGCTTCCCTTATCCTTCAACAACCCTGCCACCGAATGAATCTGAGTTACATCCAAAGCTTCATCAAAAGTTAGCGGCGGCAAAATACCCGGCAAACGCCTCGCCAACATAGTCTTACCGCTCCCTGGCGGCCCCACAAAAATTAAATTGTGTCCCCCCGCCGCCGCAATTTCCAAAGCCCGCCGCGCGTGAATTTGCCCCTTTACATCCTTTAAATCTAGACCAGAAATCCGCGTTTTTGCTAACTCTTCTCTACCGTTTACTTCTACAGGCGAATAAACTTCAGGATTGTTCAAAAAATCAGTAACAGCAAAAATATTCTCAAAACCATAAACAGATATTCCGTGTACCAAAGCCGCTTCTTGCGCGTTACCAGCCGGTACAACCAACCCTGAAATACCCATTTTTTGAGCAGCAGCGGCGATCGGCAAAACTCCAGCCACAGGCCGCAAACTCCCATCTAAAGAAAGTTCCCCTAAAAACAAATAATCTCCCAAAAGTTCAGGGCTGACTTGTTCCGATGCTGCTAAAATGCCAATGGCGATCGGCAAATCAAAACTCGGCCCTTCCTTCCGCAAATCCGCCGGAGTCAAATTAATCACAATACTCCGCATCGGAAAAGCATATCCCGAATTTTTTAGCGTAGCCTTAACCCTTTCTTTAGCTTCTTGCACCGCAGAATCTGGCAATCCCACAACTACAATTTTCGGTAGCCCCCCTGACACATCAGCCTCAACACCGACCTTTACCGCGTCAATTCCTACGATCGATGCACTCCAAACCCTAGCAAGCATTTTTCTTTATCCTTAATTTGCCTGTCCCTGATTCATCATCTATTATGATTAACAATGACTAATGAATATCGGGAGAGGCAAGAAAAACTTTTCCTTGCCTCTTCTTTTTCTCCTCTTCCCTCTCTCCTGCTGAGTCTTCCCTCTTCCCGACATCCGTTACATCCGTTACATCTTGTACAGTGCTCGTTGCCGAACTTCGTTAACACCCATGACAACTCAAGAAACGCTTTTCAGCAAAATCATCCGCAAAGAGATTCCGGCAGACATCGTTTATGAGGACGACTTGGCCCTCGCCTTCAGAGATATCAATCCGCAAGCACCCGTCCATATCCTCGTCATTCCCAAACAGCCTATTGCCAAATTAGCCGATGCCGAGTCGGAAGATCATGCTCTCATGGGACACCTGCTGCTGACTGTCAAGCGGGTAGCAGAACAACTCGGACTTAGCAACGGCTATCGCGTCGTCATTAATAGCGGCAGCGACGGCGGCCAAACTGTAGACCACCTGCACCTTCACATTCTCGGCGGACGGCAGATGAACTGGCCCCCAGGCTAAAGGCTAATTTTTACGCAGAACTTACGGACTCATCCTCAGAAACCCGGTTGATTTCTATTGCCCAGCGCTTCAGAAACCGGGTTTCTTTTTTCGTCAATAAACCCGGTTGATTGGCTCTTATTGAGAATGCAGCCCGATCGCACTAAAAACTAGCTTTTCAGTATTCTCCCGATAAAAAGTTCCCGTCGCAGAATTCACCGACGAGATGTAAATAAATATTAACAATCATCTCTTCACGACCTAATTAACAGATATTTAAATAAAAAGAGAATCGACCTCAACAAAAATAATTGGCTCTAACTGCTGAAACAACCTACATACAAGAGATTCAGTTCTTCTGACCGCTGTATTTAACCCGTTTCGCTTGTAATATTACTTTATAAAAAACTACAAATATTTACTAATAATCCTGTTTGTGTAAATGTTTGTAAAATATTTAAATTGTCAGCAGTAATCCCTTGGCAAAATTTAGTGAATGGTGTTACTAATATAAGCGTGGGGCATTCCCACAACGAACCTTGAAAATTCAATTAAGCCATCATAAACCAAATGACAACAACCGTACAGCGTCGCGAAAGCGGCAACGTTTGGGAACGGTTCTGCGAGTGGGTAACTAGCACCGAAAACCGCATTTATGTGGGTTGGTTCGGCGTCTTGATGATTCCCACCTTGCTGAGCGCCACCATCTGCTACATCATCGCCTTCATCGCTGCTCCTCCTGTGGACATCGACGGCATCCGCGAACCAGTTGCTGGTTCCTTGATGTACGGCAACAACATCATTACTGGTGCTGTTGTTCCTTCATCGAATGCGATCGGGCTTCACTTCTATCCCATCTGGGAAGCAGCTTCCCTCGATGAGTGGTTGTACAACGGCGGCCCCTACCAATTGGTAGTATTTCACTTCCTGATCGGCATTTTCTGCTACATGGGTCGTGAATGGGAACTGTCCTACCGCTTAGGTATGCGTCCTTGGATCTGCGTCGCTTACTCTGCACCAGTTGCAGCAGCCACCGCAGTATTCTTGATTTACCCGATCGGACAAGGCAGCTTTTCTGACGGTATGCCCTTGGGTATTTCCGGCACATTCAACTTCATGATCGTGTTCCAAGCCGAGCACAACATCCTGATGCACCCCTTCCACATGTTGGGAGTTGCCGGTGTCTTCGGTGGTAGCTTGTTCTCTGCCATGCACGGTTCTCTAGTTACTTCCTCTTTGGTTCGCGAAACCACCGAAACCGAATCGCAAAACTACGGTTACAAATTCGGTCAAGAAGAAGAAACCTACAACATCGTTGCAGCCCACGGCTACTTCGGTCGTTTGATTTTCCAATACGCTTCCTTCAACAACAGCCGTTCCTTGCACTTCTTGTTAGGTGCTTGGCCCGTAGTCGGCATCTGGTTTACCGCTTTGGGTATCTCCACGATGGCGTTCAACTTGAACGGTTTCAACTTCAACCAATCGATTATCGACTCTCAAGGTCGTGTCATCAACACTTGGGCTGATGTCATCAACCGCGCTAACTTGGGTATGGAAGTAATGCACGAGCGCAACGCTCACAACTTCCCCCTCGACTTGGCCGCCGGTGAAGTCACCCCAGTAGCAATGGTTGCTCCTTCCATCAACGGCTAAATTTAGCTTTTGATTTAACTTTGATTTAACAAAAAGCGCTCCTAGAAATAGGGGCGCTTTTTGTTTGGGCAAGTAGAATTTGATAGAGCCTTTCTCAGTAACATGAGGTGCACGCTTGATAATAAGCGGGCATAGGGCATAGGGCATAGGGCATACCTCACTGTATTGAGAACTGCTGTAGATTTTTTCTGTTAAATCAGTTAAATCAGTTAAATCCCATACACTGCGCCTTGCCGAACTTCCCGATCGATCTGATATATTGATTGAGAATTATTATTTTTGGCAATCATCAAAGTGGCGATATTTAACAGGCCAAAATTGGAAAAACTCGCGGTTGATAAATCTCAAATATTAGCCTGGGCGATCGCACTTTTCAGCGGCATTTTGATGGCATTGACAACTGCACCAGTAAATGCTTGGCTATTGGCTTGGGTAGCATTAGCTCCCCTGTGGATTTTGGTTGTTAGTTATCAAAAACCAATAGTAACACAAAAAAAACAAAAATTTCTTTTCCCTCTTGATTCCTCCCATCCGTTAAATCTGTTACATAATCTGTTGCCGAACTTCCTTCTTCCTGTTTCATTCTTCGTTCTTCCTTCACTCTGGGGAATTGGCTATCACGGATTAGCTTTATCTTGGATTATGGGAATTCACCCGATGACTTGGTTGGGAGTTCCTTGGTGGCCGAGTTTGGCGATCGCACTTTTTTGCTGGGCATTCATCACCCTCTGGGGAGCCGCCTTAGTCGCCGTTTGGGCGTGGCTATTTGCGATCGCAATTTCCAAAATTAGTGGCACAGGCATCTTGCCTGTGATTCCCCAAAAAATTAGTGGCACAGGCATCTTGCCTGTGATTCCCCAAAAAATTAGTGGCACAGGCATCTTGCCTGTGATTCGCGTTTTAATTGGCACAGCTTTGTGGTGCGCCTTAGAAAGTATTTGGAGTACAGGTTCGCTGTGGTGGACATCTCTATCTTACACGCAAAGCCCCCACAATTTAGCAATATTGCACCTCGGTCAACTCTCCGGGCCCAGTGCAGTAACAGCCGCTATTGTAGCAGTAAATGGCTTAATTGCCGAAGCTTTTATAGAAGGAAGAAGGCCCTTCGGCTTCGCTCAGGGTGAAAAGAAGGAAGAAGTCAGAAGGAAGAAGTGGATTCCTTATATTTTGCCTGCGAGTTTGTGTTTAGTTTTGCATATTGCAGGATGGAGTTTATACAACCGCCCTTTGAATCAAGAAGCTGCAACTGCTTTAAAAATTGGCATTATTCAAGGCAATATTCCTAACGAGATTAAGTTTGATTCAGGGGGTTGGGGGCGCGCTTTGGAAGGTTACACCACTGGATACAAAAAGTTAGCCGACAGGAAAGTCGATGCTGTGTTAATTCCAGAGACAGCTTTGCCTTTTATCTGGACAAACGAGTATCAGCGTTCTACTCTTTCTTTTTACCAAGCTATTCTCGAACGGGGTGTGGTGGCTTGGGTGGGAGGATTCGGACAGCAAGAGAATAGTATCACTAACAGCTTATTGGCGATCGATCGCGCGGGAGAAATTGTCGGCCGTTACGATAAACTCAAGCTAGTGCCTTTAGGCGAATATATCCCTTTTTACGAAATCTTAGGCGGGATTATTAATCGGCTTTCTCCCTTAGATGCTCATTTAGTACCCGGCAATTCCCAACAATTGTTTGATACCCCGTTTGGTCGCGCCATTGTCGGAATTTGTTACGATTCGGCGTTTGCTGAAATTTTCCGATATCAGGCGGCGAAGGGAGGCGAATTTATGCTCACAGCTTCCAACAATGCCCATTACAAACCGCCGATGTTGGCTCAACATCACGCTCTCGATGTAATGCGGGCAATTGAAACTGATAGATGGGCAGTTATCGCAACTAACACGGGTTACTCTGCTTTTGTAAATCCTCGCGGCGAGACGGTTTGGAAGTCGGGAATTAATACCTATGAAGTCCGAGATGCTACTATTTATCGGCGGCAAACTCGAACTTTGTACGTGCAGTGGGGAGATTGGCTGACGCCTGTATTGTTAGTAATGGCTGGGTTAATGCGGTTGAGTGTTAGAAATTAACCAAAATATTTGAGATTTTATCTACCAATCTCAAATCTCAAATCTCAAATTGTTAGTGTTGGCTGGGTTAATGCGGTTGAGTGTTAGAAATTAACCAAAATATTTGAGATTTTATCTACCAATTTCAAATCTCAAATCTCAAATCTCAAATTGTTAGTGTTGGCTGGGTTAATGTGCTTGAGTGTTAGAACTTAACCAAAACATTTTAGATTTTATCTATAGCCTTTCTCAAAAAGATGAGGTATGAGTGATTGCTTATATAACCAATTAAACTAAGAGGGCTCGCATCCCAACTACGTACCTCATATGAGAGCTCGATCCGCTATACCAATCTCAAATCTCAAATTGTTAGTATTGGCTTGATTAATGCGGTTGAGTGTTAGAAATTAACCATAAGATTTTAGATTTTAGATTCCTAGATAAAATCTAAAATCTAAAATCTAAAATCTCAAATGCAATGGCTCTACTTATCTTTCACGTGATCGTGAATGCTAGGAGATAAAGAAATTAAATCATCGATATTGCGCTTCATGGTAGCACAAATATTGGTCAAAGGCAAATCATTGGCATCGTGACCGAAGGGATTTTCTATTTCAATGCCGATTTCTTCGATGCCGAACAAAGTAAAACTAATTAAAGCCACAATTGGGCCGGTTCCCCAAGTCAAATCGTTCACCATTTGAAAGGGCAGTGCCAAACAGTAAAGCAACAATAGTTGTTTCAGGTGAATCGCGTAAGCCAAAGGGATAGGCGTCTTCAAAATCCGCTCGCAGCCGCCTAATACATCAATCATAGAGTTGACCAACTCCTTCATAGCAGTTAACTGATAGACATCTATGCAATTGTCCTCATACTGCTCGTGCAAGTAATCCTCAATCCAAAAGGCAATTTCTAGGGGCGGATTGTTCATCGACTTGAGCTTTTGGTAGTGCGCCGGGGACATTAACGGCTCCAATTCGGGATTTACAGATTCTTGTCGCAAGTGCAGTTTCAGGGCCACTGCAAAGGCGGGTAACAGGCGCAGAACTGACTTTTTGAGTTCGATATCCTGCGGGTCTTTTTCGTCAATGGCTACCCAAATTTGGCGCGCCAAATTGCGGACATTGTTGATTAAAGTACCCCAAAATTTTCGACCTTCCCAAAATCTTTCGTAGGCTGTATTTGTCCTAAAAACTAACAGTAAACCCAGGACAATGCTCGGTACAATACTCGACAACATCGGCAGGGAAACCGGCAACTCAAAAAAGTGCAGCAGGGAAATAAAAACTCCAAAGCCGCCGCACACCAAAACGCGGGGCAAAATGGAGGGAATGACAGACCCTCGAACCTGTAATACAACTTTAAACCAAGGCGGCCGATCGTCACTCATGCAAGTCTCCTCATTAAATTAGCACTCTGCGCCCTAGCTCGGGTGGCGCAAATACCTGCTAGACTTAGTTCTTCGACTCCCGCCAGTCGATTGGAGATTCAAGATTTTAGATTGACTCCACAGATAAATCTGGGGGGTTTGAACTTTGGTCTAAAATTTTTTGGTATCCACGACTGCTGTCAGCGCTTGTATCCCTATTTGGGTGGGGTGAGAACTTCCGAAAAAAGCTTTCCTACAAACAACCTTTGGATTTTAACCAAAAAACTCATCAGCATCAATCTAAAATCTAAAATCTAAAATCTAAAATTGATTGACTGAGGCACTTAATTCGGTAAGATTAATCATGTATCTTTAAACCTCAGCTTCCGTGCAAGAGCTACCGACATCTGTGCCTCCGCACTTTCACCGATTGCCAAACCAACGGTGGCAAATTTATTCGCCTCAACCGCAGCAAGCCGAACAGTTTGCCGCTGAAATCAGTTTGTCGCCCTTGCTGGCACAGGTGCTGATTAACCGGGGCATAGATTCTGTTAAAGAAGTGCAAGGGTTTATCGAACCGGAATCTTTGGTTTTGCCCGCGCCAACCGATGAGTTTCCAGATTTGGCTGCGAGTGTCAAATTGTTGCGGGAGGCGATTTCGGGAGGGCAAAAAATTGCGATTTGCGGCGACTACGATGCTGACGGGATGACGAGCACCGCTTTGTTGCTGCGAGCTCTGAGGACTTTGGGGGCGAATGTGGATTATGCTATTCCCAGTCGGATGCGAGAAGGTTACGGGATTAACGATCGCATTGTAGAAGAATTTCACTCGGAAGGTGTCGCTCTCATTCTCACGGTTGACAACGGAATTGCAGCCTGCGGCCCGGTTGCCCGAGCGCGAGAACTCGGTGTCAAAGTTATTATTACAGACCACCACGATTTGCCGCCAAAACTGCCGTCGGCCGATGCTATTCTCAACCCGAAATTAATTGCGGAATCTTCGCCTTATCGCGGTTTGGCTGGGGTAGGCGTTGCTTATGTTTTGGCGATTACTTTGGCTCAGGAAATGAAAAAAGTTGGGGGGTTGGTGAATCCGCTGCTGGAGTTATTTACTTTAGGAACTATTGCGGATTTAGCGCCTTTGACAGGAGTTAATCGGCGCTGGGTGAAGCGGGGTTTGCGGCTGTTACCTCACTCGCAATTGGCGGGTATTCAGGCTTTGATTCAGGTGGCGGGAGTGCAGCCGGGAAGTGGGGAAAGTCCCTCAATTCTCAACTCGCAAAATAAAACTAAGAATTCCTTAAAGCCTGAAGATATTGGTTTTAGACTTGGACCCCGGATTAATGCTGTGGGGCGGCTGGCTGACCCTCAAATTGTGATAGAGTTGCTGACTGCGGACGATCGCGAATTGGCTCTCAAAAATGCGATGCAGTGCGAACAAATCAATCAGCGCAGGCAGGAGTTGTGCCAGGAAATTGAGCAGGAAGCCATTGCTTGGTGCGAGAATAGCGATCTCGACTTGCAGCAAGAACGAGTTCTAGTAGTCGTGCAGCCCGGTTGGCACCACGGGGTGATCGGGATTGTAGCTTCTCGGTTGGTGGAACGCTACGGCGTACCCGTTTTTATCGGTACTTTTGAGGATGAGGCTGTAGGGGCGGTTGCCCATAAAATTGTCCGGGGGTCGGCGAGGGGAATTCCTGAGTTTAATGTATTTGACGGGCTGAATTTTTGCGCGGATTTATTAACTAAATTTGGCGGACACAAAGCGGCTGGCGGTTTTTCTATGCCGGCCCAGAATCTCGAACAATTCCGCAATCAACTGTCAATTTTTGCCAATCAATGTTTGCAGCCGGAACATCTAAAACCGCTGGTTTCAGTAGATGTGCGAGCGGATTTTGCTGAGATTAATCTCGACCTTTACCGACAAATTGATGCTCTGGAACCTTGCGGGATTGAAAATAAGGCTCCTGTATTTTGGACGCCTAATGTTTGCATAACTGAACAGAAAATAGTCGGTAAAGGAGGTCACGTTAAACTAACTGCAATTCAAGATGGAAATGTATCGGCTAGTGTGAAGGCGATTGCTTGGCGTTGGGGGGAATATTTTCCTTTGCCTCGGCGGGTGGATATTGCTTACCGATTGCGGGAAAATAGTTTTAATGGCAAAACATCGGTTGAGTTAGAATTGTTGGGTGTCCGGCTGCCCGCAAATGCTGCTAGTTCTAGGCCGCCGAGGTTCGGAAAAGTTGAGTTTGATTACTGCGATCGCACTTATTCTTGCAGTCTGTCTCCAGCCGGATCTAGTGAGGAATTGAGAATTCGCAACTCTCAAGGGCAAGTTTTGGCTGTTGCACCCGGACAAAACATCGGTTTGTTGGGTAACTCCCGCAAAGATGCTAGAGAAGTCGATGTATCTCTACCTTTTTTTGAGAATTTGATTCAAACTGCTAAACACGCCCTGGGTATTTGATAACAAAGCAGGTGCAGCAGGGAAAATTGGCATCGAGCGTTGTGAATTTTGAATTATTTAAAACTCCAAACTCCCAACTCTCGATCGCCCCGGAGCGTGCTAAAATTACAAGTCGCCGCCTCTAGCTGCCAGCAGAAAAATCACGATCGGGCCCGAAAGCACGACGGCTGCGAGTAAAGCTACCTGAACAATAAGTTGGTAGTTTATACCGCCCAGGCCGCTGAAAAGATCGGTTATAAAGTCCATGTGTCCTCCTGACTGTAGTGATTAAGTCTAGATTGTTGCATTAGAAAATCCGCTTCTGATTTTACCGGGCGATCGACCATATTTTTTAAGGAACTTTACAAAATTCAACAAAATGTAAACTACGATCGACCTCCCAGTCATTCGATTTTAGATTTTAGATTTTAGATTTTGGATTGACCCCAGGGATAAATTCGGGGGACGCAAGGATTTTCAATTTTCGATTTTGGATTGATTCCACGGATAAATCACGTGGCGGGTATCACCTTTGAAAGTCTTGGTCACAGGGAACTGCGGACTTGATGCCCCTTCCCGGAAAGTCCCCCCAATCTAAAATCTCAAGTCTAAAATCTACTAAAATCGAACCGCCCCTTGGGGATATCCGCCTCCGGCGCTGGCAATTGATATACTTGAAGGGCCCCAATCTCCTAAAGTTTGGGATTTTCCACATAACGATCCGAATCTAAAATCTAAAATCTAAAATCTAAAATCTAAAATCAAACTATGGCTACTTGGCGTTGCGTAAAGCAGTGCGGTGCTTGTTGTTACCTCGATCCAACAGAACGCCCTGACTTAGACGAGTATTTATCTGAAGACGAATTAGCGCTCTACTTGAGCTTAGTCGGAGACGACGGTTGGTGTATCAATTTTGACAAAGCGACGCGAGAATGCGGAATTTATGCCGATCGACCGCGCTTTTGTCGGGTAGACTCAGAGGTGTTTGAGGATATGTACGGCGTTGAGCCGGCCCAATTGAACGATTTCGCGATCGACTGCTGCTTAGAGCACATTGAAGACCTTTATGGCGATCGATCTTTGGAGATGATCCGGTTCAACAAAGAAGTCGGAATTCTCGCCTTACCTGAGTGACCGCTAAAAATCTCCCGGTTTCTCACCGGGAGAGTGTCAAAATAAACAAATTAAAGAAATATCGCGCAGTTGAGTTGAGCCATGAGCAATCGAGAGGGTTTTACAGGGGGATTTATTGCCGGAGCTGCAGTTGGCGGCTTGGTGGGTGCAGTTTTGGGCGCGGTGCTGTCGCAGCGCGCTGCTGAAGCTTTGCTGAGTGAACCTTCAGACGCAAAAACCAGAAAAATCCGCCAGAGGAAAGCCAGCCAACTCGAAGCCGAAGGGATGGAAGTAGCGAGGCTGAGTTTAGAAGATAAAATTGCCCAGCTAAATCAGGCAATAGATGACGTGCGGCTGCAACTCGGCGACGTAAACGGCAACGCGCCGGCGCCTGGCAGCGAGGGTTCGATCGCCCCAGACTCCTAACTCAATTTAAGATTTGAGATTAGTCGGGCAGATGCTGGCAACTCACGCCCCGAGCACCATTCTCGCTTGACGGGCCTTTCTGGCCTGTGAAGCCAAGAGTGAGTTCTATTGCGGCCGTCGCTCTTCTAGCCCGCCCGCAAACAGCCTCATGCTCCCCCTCTCCCCCACCTATGCTAAACTTTAAGTTAAAGTGTCTGTAAACTTTACTCAAACTTCAACGAGAATATATGAGTTATTCCATAGGCCTTTTGGCAACCACGCTGTCCACATTTCTGCAAATCTATGTAGCCCTAATGATTATTCGGGTGCTGTTAAGCTGGTTCCCGAATATCAATTGGTACGACCCCCCGTTTTCAATCTTGAGTCAGTTAACAGACCCTTACCTGAATCTATTCCGATCGATTATTCCCCCCTTAGGAGGGATTGACTTTTCGCCGCTGATTGCGTTTTTTGTACTTCAGTTCGGCTCGGAATTCTTGATCGGTCTTTTGACCAGCTTGCAAACAGCATTTTAGTTAGAAAAGCTTAAGTTTTTAAGCATCGAGCGTAAATTGTTTGGCAGACCTAGCTGTCGGCAACTAAATTTTAGATTTGACATTTTTAGATGAACTCCCCGGTTGAAAAGCTGGGGAGTTCATCGTAGATTAGAAATGAGAAATTGCCGACCACTCAACAATCTCCTATCAATTCCGGTGTTACCGGAATAATGGGGAGTTGGGAAATGTGGAATTATTGAGCTTGACTTTATCATTCCCATCCAACCGGAAACGAGATCAAATCTCAAATCTCAAATCGAAAACTGCATCGCAATTTCACGGGCAGCCAACCCAAAATCTCTTTCTCAGCAATCTAAAATCTCCAAGAGTTTCGTTAGCGGCGAACCACGCCAGTAAAACCTGTAGCTTTAAATTGCTTGAGCTTCAAAGGTGTTCGTTGATTGGCGGCCACGGAAATTCTGAGCTGAAAATCGCTAACTCCGGGAGGAACTTCTTCTATAGAACCCAAGCGAGTGCGGTTTTGCATCACCGGATTGTCGTCGGCATCATAAATGCGGCCGAAAATATCGGCATTGACAACTGGTTTGCCCGTGCTATTTTCAGCTTTCCCAGTAATCAAAAAGCAGTTAGCTTCCATAGAACTGCCGCTGGTGACTGTTCCTTCTCCCATTTCTGCCGGACATTCGCGATAAGAAAGGTCGGAAAGTTTAATCTGCGTCAGAGCCCAAGCCGGTGGAGTGAATACCAAACTAAAAATTCCGATTAGGCAAGTAGCAAAAAAAAGGCTGATAGCTCGAAATTTCATAAATGGCGGCGCAAGTATATTTTAATTCTCAGCTTAGCGCGAATTCAGCCTCAAATTCCTACTTATAGGAATTCTGAAAACTACAGCTAGTTTTTTAAGAAATGCCATTAGTCTAGACCTAAATGCTGACGTAAGGCTTGGCGCATCACATCGACTGGGACGGATTCTTTATCCAGCCAAATTTTTAAGGCGGCTGCTCCTTGTTGAACTAGCATTTCGAGTCCGTCAATACCTCGCGCTCCCCGAAGCTGTGCATCTTTGAGAAACTGGGTAGGATTAGGGGTGTAAATTAAATCATAGACGATCGCACCTGCTGAAATTCGATCGATCTCACCATCCGCAACCGGCGACTTTTCCCCCTGCGGATACATCCCCACAGGCGTCGTGTTCACCAGCAAATCTGCCTGCGAAATTAACATTGACAAATTATCCCAAGTATGCACCTGCAAATTCTGCACCGGCATCGGACAATTGACCCAACTCTGCTGAAATTCCGCTAAATTTTGTTCGCTGCGGCCGACAACGTGAATCTCTGCACATCCCAATTGAGCGCATCCAGCCACAACAGCCCTCGCCGCCCCGCCATTCCCCAAAATTACTGCTACTTTCTGGCTCCAATCGGAACCCCCCCTAGCCCCCCCTTGGTAAGGGGGGGGACAGGATTCAACAGCCCCTGTTTCGTAAGGAGGCGAATCTGATTCAACAGCCGTATTGCCCCTTTCTAAGGCAGAAATCGTGTCTTTAGCCCCCCCTTGGTAAGGGGGGGTTGGGGGGGTTTGCAGCGGCGCGAGAAAGCCTTCAACGTCAGTATTTGTGCCGCACCAACCTTTATCAGTCAGGTATACGGTATTGACTGCGCCGATCGCTCGGGCGATCGGGGAAACTTCCGACAGCAGCGGTAAGATTGCTTGTTTGTGCGGAATCGTGATGCTAAATCCCCGAACGCCGATCGCCGCAAATCCTGCAAGAGCAGCTTTTAAATCCCCTGGTTTTACCGGAAACGGCAAGTAAACAAAATCGACTCCCAAGTGGGAAATAGCAGCATTGTGCATCGCCGGCGACAGAGAATGTTCGACGGGATGACCAATTACTCCCAACAGTTTAGTAGTGCCTTTAATCATTTTTGTTAGTTGACTGTTGACTGTTGACTGTTAACGGTTGACTGTTGAGTGTTGTTAATTTTCATACCAAATCCTGCTACAATACCGCCCTTATTCTTTAGTCCCCCTCTGCTCGGACGAAAGTTTGACTCTTAAGCGATTTCAATCGCCGAGTGACTATCAACCGTCAACCGTCAACTGTCAACCGTCAACTGTCAACTGTCAACTGTTCCCCGAAACTCTTTGGCGTCAGCCAAAATCGGATTGACATCAAACCAATAATCTTCGCCGTAACGGTATTCAAACACCCAGAGACTACGCAGCAAGATTTGGTATTTAGTTTCCCCACTCACAGTTTTGGTAGCGGATACTTGGCGCAGCAATTGCCACTCATCCGGTTCGATCGCCAAAGTAAGCTGGTGGCGGCGCTGCACAATCACATTTTCCAAAGTTTCCAGCGACAGAGGAGGGTCTTGTTTTTGCAGACAGCTATACAGCAGTTGCAGCAAATTGCGGACATGACCCCCGCTGACTCGACACAGCCGATCGAGAGTTTCCGCAGAGTCGAAAACTTTGCCAACCAAAGCATAGCGCTGGTTCGGGTCCACCGTCGGAAAAGCCCGCGCCAGAACCATCTGCTGCAGCAATTCCACACCCTCAGAGCACTCAGAACCGTCGCTCAACTGCACCGGCACCATCGGCAAAACCTTCGGATCTACCCCAAATCGATTGGTCAACTGGCCCAAATCGTTAGAGAAAATCAGCACCAAGGGAATTGTATACACGACATGGCAATTTAGTCTTGCCAACTGTTCGCCGCGATCGACAAACAAGTATTCCGGCTGCAGCCGCCCCGTCGGTTTCGCGCACAGGTGTATGCGATCGAGATTGTCGATAATTACCACAAGTCCCTGTTTTCCCTGGCGTTTCAGTTCTTGGTTAGCCGGTTCTAGCAACTCCTTATTAAGCGCATCTAAAATTACGTTAGTTCGCGGCTCCAAATATTGCCTCAACTCCGATCGCAGATTCGGAGCATCTTTCGCCTTAGCAGTAATTTTGCCAATTCCCAGCGCCAGAGAAAATTCTCCCTCCGTGCTAGCATTGATTTCCCCAAAACCAGGGACATTAGCTTCAGCCCTCAAATCTATTTGAGTTTGAAAAACATCAGCAACCCCTTTGAGCAAAGCTTTAAAACCCGTCGGTTGCAGCTTGATTTTCATTTTCTCGATGCTTTCGCTCACCTGACGAGCAACGCTCAACAAAATGTCAGTGATATCTACATCTGCCATGTCTAAGTCTTTACTCGACTCAAAGTAAACAACATGAAATCCTTGTTTCTGCAATTGAGCTTGCAGCCGCAGCAATTCTGTTGATTTACCAGAGCCGATGTGACCGGTGAATAATTGACAGGTAGGTGCATCGGGGGACAGGCGGCTGATGGTGCGCTCCAATTGTTCCACAATTGTGCCGCCCCGCACTGAAGAAAAATCGATATAGTATTGTCTGTCTTCTGGATTTGCTACTGCTAGCGTGTAGCTGGGATTGCAAGCTTTATAAAATTTCTGTAAATTTAGTTCCATACCCTGTTCGCTCAAAACTACATTATGCCCTAATAGCTTATTCGTTTGGTTATGGTAATAATCAGCACACATTCCCAACTTATTCTGATGTTTTATGGCGCTTTCAATATCTCGATACCTCTCTAAACTCGCCATCCAAAATTATACTTAATTTTTGCCTGCTGGGAATAAATCCAATTCACTAAAACCCTTAACTTAGTAATTTATCTTCGTACAGCGATCGCGACTTCATCGACATCGCAGACGAAAAATTAGCAGTAATGTTCTCGAATAAAAGTGGCTATTTGATTACGGTTAACCGAACAAACAAAAACAGGTAGTGATTAGGTATCCCGAAATCAGATTTTTTTAAATAATACCTTCGCCATTTTCAGAGTAGGTTGGTACGAATGCCTCAAACCAACCTACTTTCCTAGAGCATTTTGACTGAGGCGCGAAGGTGTTGTTTAAGAAACTGGGTTTCTCTATGTGATATTTTTTGGGATTTACTTATTTTCGATCAATTCTACCATTTTGTGACCGACACCTGCTGCAGAAGCGGGGTTTTGGCCTGTGACTAGCCTGTCGCTGGCAACAACATGAGCCTGAAAATTAGCAACTTTCGTAAAATTAGCCCCGCGTTCAATTAATTTCGACTCCAGCAAAAACGGCACTATTTCAGTCAGTCCCACGGCGGCTTCCTCTTCATTAGTAAAAGCAGCCACAGTCTTGTTAGCAACTAAATATTCGCCATCAGATAACTTAATATTGACTAACCCGGCCGGCCCGTGACAGACAGCACCGACAATGCCGCCTGCTTCGTAAATAGCAGCAGCAATCTCAGCGAGTTCCTGGTTATCCGCAAAATCCCACATCGTCCCGTGCCCGCCAGCATAGAAAATAGCGCTGTATTCTGCGGAATCAATTTGTGCGGGATTGAGCGTATTTTCAACTCGAAAAACCTGCTCGGAATCGTCTAAAAAAGCCTTATTTAGCGGGTCTTCTAAATCAACTCCAACCATTGGAGCTTTGCCGCCTTTGGGACTGACAAAATCTACCGCTAATCCCGCCTGAGTAAATGCGTTCAATGGATGAGTCACCTCTGCGAGATAAAAACCAGTTTCTTTACCAGTGTCCCCCAGTGTATCGCGGCTGGTTAAAACAATCAGAACTTTTTGGCCAGTCATAATCTATTCCTTTTGCGGATGTCTTTGTGCCTGTTGTTTTCATCCTAGACCGAATTTATCTAGAATACAAATTATCAAACTTTCGGGTAAATATAAATGTATTGATAGCAACCGCCAAGGTTATTACCGCGTTCTTAATTGCTGAAACCGTTGGGGGGAATTGCTTTCCCTGATTCCTTATTCCTTCTTCGTTCTGCTATATGATTAACTTTCGACGGTATCGCAGCTTTATTGAGGTTTACCGCGTGGGAAACGTATCGGGGCCGCGCAAGTCCTCCAACTCACGCAAGCGGCTGTTAGCCAACACGTCGCAGCCCTAGAGTCAGCTTTGGGAAAATCCGTTGTTTCAAAGGACTCCGAGGCGGATGGTTCCCACGGAAGCGAGACAAATACTGTATACTCAAATTGCTGGTGCGATCGAGAAACTTGCATCGCTTCCCCACAAAAACTCAACAGCCCAAACTCCGCAAACCCTGAGAATCGGTACGCCGAAAGAATTTTTTACAGAAGGAATTCTCGATCGACAACCGCAGGACGATCGCACTTTTTAAACCGTGCAATTTCGGTTAACAGCAGACTTAATCCAATAACTCAAAGCCGGAAAGCTAGACATTGTAATTGCTACACAAAAAATTACTTTGTCAGATATTGAATGTGAATTACTATTCGAGAAAAATTTCTGGCTAGTCGGGCTGCCAAATATTGCGATTCCGATTGCGGAAGGAATCAGTCAAACAGATTTAAACCCGCTTTCTCAATGGCTGTTAACCCAAGATTGGATTGCTTGCAGCGAAGAATTGCCGCTCGCCCGCCGATTTTGGCGCGCGGTGTTTGGCCGAAGAATCGACGTTCAACCCAAACTAATTATTCCCGATTTAAGAGCAATTAGACAAGCCGTTGAATCGGGATTTGGCTTTAGCTCAACAACAAACCAGAAATAAAAAAGGGCTGGCAATTACACCAGCCCTTCAACTAATTGTAGATGTTAAATTAACAGCAATTTAACATCTCAAACCTCAAATCAATCTAGCTTCTGTCGATCGCAGCTGCAGGCTCAAAACTTGGAACCACAATTTCATCGTTCTGCTTAGTCAACTGGTTGTACAGTCTTTCAGTATTCGGGAAATTAGCAGCCGGTAGAGTTGGGAAGCGGCGGTAAGGAACAGTATCCTCACCAAAAGCCTCAGCATATTCAACGCTGTTCAACATCGCGTTGATAAAGCCCTTAATCCCTTTACTTGCCAAGATTTGGTTGTAACTCCGAATCTCCGCCTGATTGCGAGGAGCGCGGCCCAAGAAGTGCTTTGTGCCCAACTCAATCACCTTAGTATTTGGATAAGGTGCATAGAACTGTTTGACGTACAGCGAGGAACAACCTAAACCTTCAATGAACTCCTTGAGATTGATTTCATTGTTGCCAAGTTTGCTTTCTAGCGCCGTGAATTCATTCTTCACAACGTAGGGATTCAAGTCGCGTTCAAAAATTTGACGGTAAGCAGCTTGAATTAAAGTTTTCAAAGCTACTTTGTCCGAAGTATTCGTCAGCTTGAACACCTTAGTTTGTTCGCGCCGCTTGCTGACACCTTGAGCAATCCGAGTTTGCAACTCGAAATCGCCCCGATCGCCTGCGACACCGAGTTCGATAAACCGAGGCGTGTCGGCAATCTGAGCTTGGAGATTTTGCTCGGCGACGGAACCCGATCGCATCGTCCGCATCGACAAACCTGCGGGAGTTACGTAGCGCTCGTAGGGCACTGTATCTTCCCCGAAAGCTTCGTTGTACTCCAGACTGTCGATGATGCCATCGACCAGCGCGTAGAAACCCTTCTTAGCGCAAATGTCAAAGTAAGCGTTCATTTCCTGGCGGCCGTAGGTAGGGCGTCCCAGGAGTCGGCGGTGAATGTACTCGATCGCCTTACAAACGTAAAGCTTGCTCCAGTACATATTGCGGAACACATCCGACTTGGCCAACATCCGAATAAACTCGCGCATCGTGATGTCGCCGTTTTCCAGCTTAATTTCCGCCACCTTTTGGCGCTGGCCGTCGAACACGTCGCGACCGAACACTTGCAGGTAAGCTGCCCGAATCACCGCTTGAGTCGAACTTTCGCTAAATTTGACACTAGAACTGTTGCTGTAGGTGCTAGAGACACCGCGGGCAGTTTTCTTGGAAGCCACATAGCCGCCGGGTAACTGGTCTAGTTTAAAGACCTTGGGGCCCAGAGAGCCTGGAGCCTTACCGCGGGCTTCCGGGTTGCTCAATTGGTTTTCAATACCTGCACCTTGACGGATCAGGATGCGGCGGGTGTCCTTGCCAAAAGGAGCTGGACGGTTCTTGGGGTTGCGAGTTTCTTTCGGGAAAATCGCGCCGAACTGAATTTCTAAGGGGTCATTGCCAACACCGTAAACGTGCTGGTCTGGCAGAGGCTGGGTGTAGCCAGCAAACAAGGTGATGAACTGAGGCACCTTGCGGAACGGAGCGCTGAAATTGAACAAATCAATTTGCGGGCCCCAGTTGCGACATTCCTGAGCTTCTTGGCCCAAACCGCGCAGGTAAGGCACGGTTTCTTCGCCGAAGTAGTCGGAATATTCCTGGGAATAGACCATCGCGTCTACGAGAGCTGCCAAACCGCCTTTAGTGACGATCGCAAAATACTTGCTGAACTCCTCCCGCGAGCTCAAACCGCGGCCTAGGAAGTGACGGGCGGCAAGTTCTACAGCGCGGCTGTTGACAAACGGCTCGTAGAATTGCTGGCGGTACAGAGGAGATTTGCCAAGCCGGCGAATAAACTCTTTCATCGAGATTTCGCCATTTTTGACCTTAGATTCCAAGTCAGAAATGCTTTGACTGTAGGCGCGGCTAATGTCGCGCTCGAATACTTGGCGGTAAGCTGCTTTGACTACTTCTTGCTTTTCCCCCGAAGACAGGCCGGGCTTCATGACGAATTTCGCCCGCCGCTCGGCTGCGTTGAAGTAGATTTGAGGCAGTTGCAGCCCTTGCTGGTCGTTGCTTTCGCGCTGCCGCACCTTATCTGAAGGTGTGGGCGCTTTGAATTCGGTAATAGCTACGTCGAAATACTGTCCGACGATCGCCGCGGCCTCTGCATTGTTTCTGAAATAGCCCAAAGATGCTGCCTTCATTTCCTGCATTGCCACCAGCGTCGCCGCCGAAGAGCAAGCATTTTCGATGATTTCCCGCAATCCGCGCACGTTCACCGAAATAATGTTCGGGTCGCCAGCTACGATCGCGTAGGTGATGTAGCGCAAAAACCAGCTCAAATCCCGCAGAGATTTCGTCATGTTGCCCGGGCCGTAGCGCGAGACATTGATTGGTTGAAATCCTGCAGGGATTGGGCCGCTGTAGCCGCCGCCGTTGCCAGAAAATAGATTTCCCAGCCCCAAGAAACCACCGCCGCCACCGCCGTTGCCGCCGTTGCCGCCAGCGCGGCTTTCTACGTAGGTGACATTTCCCAGTTTCATGCCTTCAGAGACATTCGCAGAGCCTCCGCGAGCCGCACCGGCTACAGCCATCACAGGTTCTTGCGGTCTTTCCAAAAATGCCAGCGGGGAACCGCCGGTAAAAATCCGGTTGGCTGCGCGGGATACTATCAGTTCCGAGTTTTGGGTCAGCGTCGCAGAGATATCGATCCGCAGAGTCCCTGAACTGAAATAACTTGCCAGTTCGCTGAGTTCGCCCCGCTGTAGGAAGCGGTCTTGCTGTTCTGCTTGCGAAATTGTTGCGACCGGTACAGTTTGATATAGTTGCGGACGCGCAACCGAGCTTCCACCACTTGCCTTTACAGTCATTAGACTCCTTCGCTCCCTATCTAAATCGTTGTAGCATTTACCCAGACTAACCCTGCCTTCTCATGCAGGTCAAAGTAGGTATTTTTGCTTTGTTTACTTTTTGCCTTTACCTGTCACGAGGTTCGGGCGCGCTTACTTTCTTAGATTAAAATGTTTTGGTTTCATCTTTCTGCCTGCGGGGCAATGTCCGATCCGAAGGCAGGCACGGGGTACTCCCTCCGCTGCGATCCGCCGGTATACCCGTGGAAAAAAAGACTCGGCAGGAGAGTTGCCTTTGGGCGATTGCAGCAAGTGCCGTCTATTAAGGGAAAAGAAAATAAAAAATTTTCTTCTGCCTTTTTCTGGGCCTCTTGCTCTCTTGAAAGACGCCTCCGCTTTACCCGAAAGCTGAGCGGTAGGTTATTGACAGTCCTTGTTTGTTAAAAAGACTGTCGAGATTTATTGTATAGATTTAAGAGAGCTTATATGAGAAAAAATGATAAGTTTTATTACGCGGAAGCTGTCAGGGCTTGGCTATCAGGGGTTCGCCGATCGCCCGATCCCCCTGTTTCAGGCTTGCCCAACGCCAGCGCAGCGACACTTTGGTTGCGAGTAACGCAGCAACAGAAGTGCATGGCCTAGCGCTGTTACCCCGTAGCTGCTGACAACAAATCTCAAAACTCACGCACTATTAACTCACCTATGGATACTACGCCTGATATCAGCGCTGCCGTGCGGCGGCTTTACGATACCTTCCCTTTCCCGCCCGATCCTTTGTCAGACGAACCGCCGCCAGGGTACAACTGGCGCTGGAGTTGGCCTGATGCTTACAATTTTTGCACCGGGCAAAAGCCGCCAAAACTCGATATTCGGATTTTAGATGCTGGCTGCGGCACCGGTTCGAGTACGGATTATCTGATTCACCTCAATCCCGAAGCTTCGGTGACGGCGATCGACCTGAGTGAAGGTGCTTTGAAAGTAGCACAAGAACGCTGTCGGCGATCGGGAGCGCGCGAAGCTGATTTCCGCCACCTCAGCCTGTACGATGCCGCCGAGTTAGAGGGCGAGTTTGATTTGATCAACTGCGTGGGCGTGCTCCACCACTTACCCGATCCGATCCGGGGCATTCAAGCGCTGGCGGCGAAGTTGGCCCAGGGCGGTTTGATGCACATTTTTGTGTATGCTGAGCTCGGACGCTGGGAAATTCAACTGATGCAAAGGGCGATCGCACTTCTCCAAGGCCCGCAAAAAGGTGACTATCCCGATGGTGTGAAAGTAGGTCGTCAAATCTTTGCTTCTTTACCAGAAAACAACCGTCTTGTCAAGTACGAAAAACAGCGCTGGGCAGGAGAAAACCAGCGGGACGAATGTTTTGCTGATATGTACGTTCACCCGCAGGAAATTGACTACAATATCGAGACTTTGTTCGAGTTAATTGACGCTTCGGGATTGGAATTTATCGGTTTCTCAAATCCGGGATATTGGCAGTTAGAAAGACTTTTGGGGAAAGCGCCGGAATTGATAGAAAGAGCTCAGGGTTTGACGGAAAGAGAGCTTTATCGATTAATTGAATTGTTGGATACGGAAATCACTCATTACGAGTTTTTCTTGGGCAAAAAGCCTGTTAATAAAATTGATTGGTCGGACGATAAGGCACTTTTGGGGGCAATTCCAGAGTTGAGTGGTTGTATGCACGGTTGGCCGAGTCAGCAAGTGTTTGATTGCAATTACCAATTGGTCAATTTGTCAAGTGCGGAATTTGAGTTTTTGCAAGCTTGCAATACCAAAACTGTGGGAGAGATTTTGGCGGATGTGGAGATGGGATTGGATGAAGTGCGATCGATCTTATCAAAACAGCTAATTTTGCTAACACCGAAATTATAGGGCTTTTTGATTATTTGAACGAACCGCGAAGACGCGAAGTGCGCGAAGGAAGAACTGCATCTCTTTCTTTCTCTTCCTTCGCGTCCGCGTGCCTCGCGGTTCATTTTATCTTACTCCTAAAATCCCAAATGGATTGACACAGGCCCCCCTCTGCGGCTACGCTTTGAAGTTAGAGGTTGCTTTGCTTGTAGAGGAAGTAGCCCGCGTCGCCCAAAAATCTAGTTGCACTGCCCAAAGCTGTTGCGAGCAGCAATGGACAGCTCACCGCCAAACTGGGACAAGCAGTCTGGAGGCTAACGGAGTATGATAACACTCTCTGTAGCCGCCCTGCTATGTGTTGAAAAGCGGGGCGGCTGGGTTTTTGGGTTTTTCTAGAAAACCTAAAACCAGGAGAACATAATTATGTCACAGGAATTCTTGCCTGACGACAACAAATTCGATCGGCCAAATGACGGCTCAGCAGCAGAATCGGAACAGGATGTGGTGTGTGTAACGGTGACAGGTTCGCCCAAGGGTGTCAGGGAAACCATACTCACCTTGTACCGCCTGGGATTTGCCTGTGTCGGCGATTGGAGTCCCCTGCAACGTGCAGCTAATCCGAAGCAAGTCATGAGTGTGCTGATTCGCCGTCGTTCGCGCAAAGCGTAAGTGTTTGCTCGTTCCCAGGCCTTAGCCTGGGAACACATTTCATTAGCATCTGCCTCGTGTGTTTGTTTTTATCCGTTAGCGAGGCAGAGCCTCTGGATCTCGGTTCCCAGGCCTTAGCCTGGAAACCAGTTAAGAAGACCAACAAATATCAGGCACGTTATTTAGTAAATCAGGAAAGAGGCATATCCTGACCCAGGGCTTAAAACTGCTACAGCTTCATCAGGATACAAGAAAGCTTTACACCGCAAGCACAAAAAGAAATTAAGCATAAATGACACTAAAAAACACTGGGATGACCTACAGTTACCCAGTGTTTTTTGATATCGCTATGGTATTCGTTAATAACCTGCGGTCAACTGCTCTTTTACGAATTCAAATGCTTGTGTAGGGTCATTTGGATTGACATAAACTCCTCTTGTGGGGTTACCGTTTGTAACAGCTAAAAGACCGGGAAAGGGTGGATATACTCGCGGAGCAAGAACTTGACTATATAGAAAACCATTTTCTTCAACCGTGCCAGTGACATATTTGTATTTGTCACCATAAAACTTTTCAGTTTTTGATTTTAGGTCTTCCGCAAGAGGTTGAGGAAAATCTTTTGATACCAAAAGCACAATGGCAGGCTCCCTAGATTGTAGTAACTCTGTTTCATTGTTGTGATTAACAGTTATCCACGATGAAGTAGCAGCAATTGCAGGAGATGGTAAAAGCATTATGCTACTTGCAACGAGTACCAAAAACAGTGACATCAATCGCCGCTTGATCCTAGCTATACTTTTCATGTTTTGCTTTGTATTAATATAAACACAGAAAGTAATTTAACACATACAGGAAAAGGACACAATGACAGTTATACAATTTTAATAAAAATTTTGTATTTGGGAAAAAAATTGGTCATTCTGTGCGACTGGACACGCCACAAGTTCAACCAGTGACGGCTAGACAACCGCTCCAACACTCCGACCGCGCTAGACCCACAACACTCTCACCGCTCCGACCGTGCGAACCGCTGCGACCGCCCCAAAATTGCGACCCGCTCCGACCGCTCCCACAGTTCAAGCCGTGGCAGTGTCAACACTCCGACCGTGGCAACAGCGCTAGACCGTGCCAGACAGGCTTAGGGTGCAATTGTGCGAGCGTTACCCGTGCCAGCCATCCAATCACCCCAAAACCCCACACACTGCCCTAAATAGTGCAATTTTGAAGCCTTGCCAGACGTGCCAGCCGTCGGAGATGTCGAGCCGATCGCGCCGTGTCGATCGGACTGCGGCCAATTTTGGAGTCTTATTGGTGGAAAACCCTACTAAATTCGTCAGACATCAAAGCCTGCCTTGCTTTTGCAACGGATCGTGAAAAAAAGTTATTTGTGGCATCCCTGTGAAACTACTGTTGGACGAAAACCTCTCAGACCGAATTCTTCAGAGAATTATCGGTTTGTATCCCGATTCTGTTCATGTCAAAACCCTAGGACTGACAAATACTGATGATGCAGAAATTTGGGAATATGCAAAGGCAAATGACTTTGTGATTGTTTCCAAAGATTCTGACTTTCATCAACGGAGTTTACTTTACGGTCATCCTCCCAAATTTATTGCTCTCCGTGTTGGCAATTGCTCAATATCTAAAACTGTTCAAATTAAGCGAGAGGAAATCGACATCATTAGTCAGTTGGGAGAGAGAGAAGCAGAGAGTATACTGGTATTGTCCTAGCATGAAACCAAAAAAGCAAAGACTGAGAAGCTATCAAATTAAGGAGTTTACAATAGTGAAGAAACTCTCCCGCCAGTTAAGCTAATATAAAGTTGTCGAACTCTGCTCAATAATCCACTAAAAATGATGAAAGAAGACACCATTAACATCGTTGGTTTTCATGCACATATTTACTTCGACACTGATAACCGCGATGCCGCAGCGCGTGTACGAGAAGGATTGACTCAGTTTGAGGTGCAGCTTGGGCGTTGGCATGACAAACCCATTGGCCCCCACCCCCAAGCGATGTATCAAGTTGCATTTTTACCAGACCAGTTTGGCAAAGTCGTTCCCTGGTTAATGCTGAATCGTGAGGGGCTCGATATTCTCATTCACCCTGAAACTGGCGACGATGTGGCAGACCACACAAAACATTCTTTGTGGCTAGGAAAAAAACTAGAGTTGAATGTCGAATTCCTGCGACCTAGGACAGCCGACGCCAGCTTACGATCGATCCGCGCGCAAGGCGAGGGCGTTACTTCCGACTGATCGATCGCTGATAATAGATAATTAGCCGCCAATTTGAGACATTGTGCGACTGTAGTTTCCTTGAGTAGTTCCCGAATCCCGCTGCTTGAAATTAATCTCCGGTTTAATCTCTAATATGTGCCGCACTCGATCGCGAAATTCTCTTACAATCACTGCTGCTACCGCTTCCTCCGGTTGAGGAATTGCCTGAATAGATATTCACGTTTTTTACCGATGAGCCCAAATCACCAATCAAAAATCAATCCAAAATCTCAAATCGAACGATGATCCAAACCCACAAGCCAAAACTCACCTTTGAAGAGTACCTCGCCTACGAGGACAACACAGACAACCGCTACGAATTAATTGATGGAGAGTTAGTAACGTTGCCACCAGAATCTGGCCCCAACAATTTCATTGCTAACTATCTACTATTCACTCTGGCTAGTAGCGGGTTCATCCCACTGAGGCTGATCAGAACACATATGTGCGAAATCCAAGTTCCGATCCTGCGGGAGGGCGACGCAGCTAACCGCTACCCAGATTTGGTGGTTTTGCGCCCCGAACACATCTTGCTGACAGCAACCAGGCTAACCATCACCCAAACTATGCCACCTCCTCAGTTGGTTGTCGAGGTTGTTAGTCCAGGTAGAGTTGGGCGCGATCGCGATTACATTAGTAAACGAGCTCAATATGCAGCGCGGGGTATCCCTGAATATTGGATTGTTGACCCTCAAGAGGAGATAGTAGCGGTACTACGACTAGAATCAGGTGAGTATGTCGAAGTTGGGGTTTTTCAAGGGGAACAAGCGCTGATATCGCCGACTTTTCCGCAGTTGAACTTGACGGCCCAACAAGTCCTGGAAGGGGAGCTTTAGCCGCCGATTTACAAGGAATTCACAAGGAGAAAATGTATGAAAATTAGAGCAATCATCCATCCCGCAGAAGAAGGTGGCTATTGGGCTGAAGTACCTGCACTTCCTGGGTGCATTACCGAAGGAGATACTATGGAAGAAGTGATGGCTAATTTAAAAGATGCTATTGAAGGTTGGCTCGATGTTGCTAATAGTCATGAAGCAATCGCGTAGCCTCGATCTTTACCCCACTCTATCCAAGCTGATGCCATCTGTTTTACCCTTCCCCTTTGTTCCGGTTTAATGGGATTTTCACCCGTAATTGCATTCAATGCAGCTAACCAGTAAAGGGGATTTTTTTTCAGTTCCGATAGCAACAGCGGTACGACTTGAGAACCCATATTAATAATTTCCTGATATGCAGGATGCTGAGACATTTGAGCTGTCGAAGACATTCCCGCAACTTCACTCTGCCATTCCGTAGCAAGAGTATAAAATTTGTCAATTACTTCGATCGCAATTTCAGCATTTTGATTGCAAATATCTCGATCGGTATTTGCTGCGGTACTTTCTCGTTGCGCGATCGAGCTTTCAATGTTCATCAAGACTAATTCTTCGATCGAGACATTCATCTGGGCAGCAACTTTTTGTAGCTTCAGCATCAGCAGGTCTGAAATGGCGATCGAGATGGTGTCCATCTGACTTACAAAATTGGATGATGTCTTAAGTGTACCAAATAAATTATCGATTTCGGGCAGTTCACCCGCCGATTTGAGACATTGTGCGGCTGTAATTTCCTTGAGTAGTTCCCGAATCCCGCTGCTTGAAATTAATCTCCGGTTTAATCTCTAATATGTGCCGCACTCGATCGCGCAATTCGCCTGTAGACACCCCATTCCGCAAAGCAGTTTTTAAGTCAATTTGCCCCGTTTCGTTCAGCAGACAAGGCCGCAGCCACCCGTCAGCAGACAAACGCATCCGGTTGCAGCGATCGCAAAAACACTCGGACATTTGACTGATAAATCCTAAAGTGCCCTTCGCCCCCGGAATTTGAAACACATCCGCCGGCCCATTTCCGCGCACTCCCGACTCGGCTAACCCGTATTTGTCGCTAATTTGTTGCCGCAATTCGGCCGAAGCTACCCAACCCTTATCGCCAAATAAATCCCCATTCCCGATCGGCATAAACTCAATAAATCGAACGTGCCAATTCCGGTTAATTGTTAACGCCGCCAAATCCAATATTTCGCCGTCATTCACACCGGGAATTATCACAACATTCAGTTTCAGCGGGTCGAATCCAGCTTCATAAGCCGCTTGAATTCCCTCCCAAACCTGCGTCCACCGCGATCGTCCCCGACTGCCAATTATCTTATCGAAAGTCTCCGGTTCCAGCGAATCCAAACTAATATTAATCCGGCGCAAACCAGCATTGTAGAGATTTTCCGCCATTCCCGCCAGCAAAAATCCGTTGGTTGTCATCGATAAATCTCGCGTTTCCGGCATTGAGGCGATCGACCTTACCAATTCCACCACCCCAGGGCGCAGCAGCGGTTCTCCCCCCGTCAAGCGAAACTTGGTAAATCCCACAGGTATAAAAACTTCCCGCAGCAGAGTTAGCAATTCCGAGTGAGTTAACAACTGCTGCTGCAATACATAGTCCAACTCGCTACCTTCCGGCATACAGTAGAGACAGCGGAAGTTGCAGCGGTCTATCAAGCTAATCCGAAGGTAGTCTACGGTATCCATGTCAATAGTTTGTAATATTATTTAATTATAAATGGCGATCGAACTTTTTGCAATAATTGTAGGAGTTACGCACGAGTTGTCAGAAACCGGGTTTTTTGCGAAAATCTTTCGGATTCACTTACAGATTCGGTAAAAAACCCGGTTTCTTGGTCTTAGCGCGCAAGTTCTGAATTGATGGAGACGATGGAATTTTTTTCACTTTAATGGCTTAAATCTTGCCCTAAAATCCTCATATTCTCAGGTAAATTCTCAATTATCACCCAACTGTCAACTGTCAACTGTCAACTGTCAACTATCTATTATGTTTTTTGAATTTGAAGCTGATTTTGTGGAAGCTTTGCGCTGTATTCCGATGCAGGTACGTCTCAAGTTAGATACTTGCGGCATTAAACTAAAGTTGCAGGATTGGAATCATTTTAACCAAGCAGAACGTGAAATCCTTGTAGAGAAACCTTGCTTGACACCAGCAGAAATTATTGATTACCGAGAACAGCTAAATAAAATATTAATTCTACACACAGGCAAACCGGGAACTGATTTGGCGGTTGATGAAAATCCCCCGTGGATGGATGCTGCAACTGTACCGGAGTCGGTTTCTGCAAAAGCGCAAGAGTTCGGCGTGACAATTACTTTGGCACAGTGGGCGAGTTTGCAGCCGCTACAGCGATTTGCTTTGATTAAGCTTAGTCGATCGAGCCACGAAAATAGAAACTTCCTCCCCGCTGTTCGAGAGTTTCACCTCGTTGCATAATCCTCTTTGTCAGAGCGCGGTAGGTGTACTATAGTGTCAAATGCCTGTGAGGAATTAAGAAAAAGCAGGCAAGAGGTAAAAAATGTCAACTATGATTTTACAGAATGATATCTCCCTCATTACTGAAACTATGAAGAGTCGAGATGGGGAAGGAATCTATGGCTATATTGACCGTGAAACTGGTGAGGTTTTGATTGGCTGCCAGGATGCTCCATTGGAAATTATTCCTAATGAAGAAGATGAGAATTATGAGGAACTAGAATCTGAGTTCGATCGCCGATACTTGCCAATTCCTCAAGAAGGTTCAAGGGATAGCTATCAAGACATGGTAGATTTCATTGAAACTGTTGCAGATGAACGGTTGCGAGATATGTTGGAGGTTGCTATCCAAGGGCGGGGAGCATTTGGTCGCTTTAAAGATGTATTGCGCCGTTTGGAATATGAATCAGAACGCGATCGCTGGTTCGCATTTAGCGAGAAGTGCGAGTATGGCCGAGTAGTTAAATGGTTGACTGCTGAGGGGTTCAACGTAGAAGTCGGTTTTTAACTGAAATCTTGCACCATTCTCAATAAACCTGTAGGGGCGGGTTCACCAACACCCTTACATGGTGCAAACAGGTTAAATAAACCCGCCCCAACCCACTGAAATCTTGCACCATTCTCAATAAACCTGTAGGGGCGGGTTCACCAACACCCTTAAATGGTGCAAACAGGTTAAATAAACCCGCCCCAACCCCACGATATAACCTTTACTTGTTACCAAGCTGTGCCCATCACGATGAGTTATTTTTTGTATCTAAAACTACTAAATGCTGGCAAATTTTCAGATATCGCCTCTAAAATCTGTATCAAAGACTACTAATTGCAGAAAGCCGATCGTGGACTTCTATGCAGATGTAGACTGGGACGAAGCAGACGGGTACCGGCCCGGACAACAAGTTGAGTTCAAAGCACAGCCTGGAAGCTTTGATGCTGTTGCTTGCTGCGAACCGATGACAGTACCCCCATCTGGCTGGAGAACGAGCCCGTACCCCGCTGCCCTCGCCAACTGGAAGTAGTTTCTACCGCAGTGATTGACGCTGGTTGCTGGTTAGAGCTTCACCGTCGATCGCTGTCGCCCCAAAAGTGCTAAAGTTGAGTCTTCTGGACGGGCGATCGCGACATTATAAATATTCATAAAATCTGCTGCTATCTGCATAAAAGCCTTATAGCTTCAGGCTGGGGAACGGTTCGGCACGCTTGCCGAGCGAAGTCAAGTGGCTCAGCCAGACAGTTCTCAGAAACCAATCGAAAAATTCATTTTTTTTTAAGTTATGTTACCTGCACGTGGTATTATTCGATGTGAAGTGTGCGAGCTGTAACGTTTGTCACACTTGTCGCTACAAGACGGTTTCAACCGAATTAATTGTAGTGGGAGTCAAATAACACCGACTGCTTTGAAAGTCAAGTAACCTTGTCAGATCAATCTCGCGCATCCACCGCCCAAACGCAGGACATCTCTCAGACAGGTTCGTCCGAACCGGAGTCCACTGATGCTATGCAAGATTTCTACAAACTTCAGCAACAGTTGTTTGTAGTCACACTCGCTTTCACGGGAATAATTTTTATTTCTGTGTGGATTTTTTATTCGCTCAACATTGCCCTAAATTACTTGATTGGGGCGATCGTAGGTGTGGTTTACTTGAGAATGTTGGCCAAAGACGTTGAGCGCCTCGGCCCGCAGAAGAGGAGTCTGAGTAAAAATCGGTTGGCTGTATTTATTGGGTTGATTGTAGTAGCAACTCAGTGGAATCAGCTACATATTTTGCCCGTATTTTTGGGATTTCTGACATATAAGGGCGCGCTCGTCTTCTATATGCTGCAAAGCCTGTTTGTTCCAGACCCGCAAAACGGGTCAGGCAGTCGGTGAACCCTCACTGTGTGAATTTGTTGTGAATGGAAATGCTAAATGTCTTAAATGCCTTTAATGCTTTTCCCCTCGCAGAGTTGGAAGTTGGCAAGCATTTCTACTGGCACATCGGTAATCTCAAAGTGCACGGGCAGGTATTCATCACCTCCTGGATTGTGATTGCTCTCCTCCTGATAGCTTCCCTGGCGGCAACTCGCAATATGCAGAGAATTCCGCGCGGAATGCAAAATTTCATGGAGTACGCCTTAGAATTCATTCGAGACTTGGCTAGAAATCAACTCGGCGAGAAAGAGTACCGTCCCTGGTTGCCATTCATTGGCACTTTGTTCCTGTTTATTTTTGTATCGAATTGGTCGGGGGCCTTAGTTCCTTGGAAACTAATTAAGTTGCCAGAAGGCGAACTAGCAGCTCCGACCAACGACATCAACACGACGGTAGCACTTGCTTTGTTGACTTCTCTGGCATATTTTTATGCGGGTTTCAGCAGGCGGGGTTTGGGTTACTTTACTAAGTACATCGAACCGACCCCAATTTTGTTGCCGATCGCCATCTTGGAAGATTTCACCAAGCCTCTTTCCCTAAGTTTCCGTTTATTTGGTAACATCTTAGCGGATGAATTAGTGGTAGCGGTGCTGGTGCTGTTAGTTCCCCTGTTTGTACCTCTGCCCGTAATGATGTTGGGTCTGTTTACCAGTGCGATTCAAGCTTTGGTATTTGCCACCTTGGCAGGAGCTTACATTCACGAAGCATTGGAAGGACACGGCGACGAACACCACGATTAACACTCTGGAATTGGTTAATGGCTAATAGCGATATGTCAGAAATCAGCAGTCCAATGACTAATGACTGATGACTAATTACCAATTACCAATTACCAATTACGCACTATCTGTTTTTCAATCTGTACACAAAGTTAAGGAAATTTATCATGAATCCGACAGTTGCTGCTGCTTCAGTTATCGCCGCAGGTTTAGCTATTGGTTTGGGCGCTATTGGACCTGGTATCGGTCAAGGTAATGCCTCCGGTCAAGCAGTAGAAGGTATTGCCCGCCAGCCGGAAGCAGAAGGCAAAATTCGCGGGACTCTCCTGCTGAGCTTAGCATTCATGGAATCCCTGACCATCTACGGTCTAGTTATTGCATTGGTGCTGCTGTTTGCTAATCCCTTCGCTTAATACTGAAGGACTGCAAAAAGGGGCGGAGGTCTTTCCGCCCCAAAACCAAGGAGGAACTAAAAGTGTTTGATTTTGATGCAACTTTGCCCTTTATGGCGTTGCAGTTCCTAGTTTTGATGGTAGTCCTGAATGCTGTTTTCTATAAGCCCCTGACAAAGATGCTCGACGAGCGGGATGAATACATCCGCACCACTCAACTGTCGGCTCGGGAACGCTTGGCGAAAGCTCAGAAATTAGCGCAGGAATACGAACAAAAACTGGGAGAAACTCGCAAACAGTCTCAAGCAGTAATTGCTGCGGCTCAAGCAGATGCCCAAAAAACCGCGTCGGCAAAAGTAGCTGAGGCTCAAAAAGAAGCTCAAGAGGCGCGAGAAAAGGCAGGACAAGAGATTGAGCAACAAAAACAAGAGGCAATGCGCTCGCTGGAGCAAGAAGTAGATGTCCTGAGCCGACAAATTCTTGAAAAGCTATTAGGCACTGCACTGGTCAAATAGCTCTATCGAACAGTTTTAGATTTTGGGTAAATGCTCAAATCTAAAATCGGTTCACCAAACCTGCACGCGCAATTATGGAAGAGTATCATGGGGACTGTTTTATTGCTAGCCACAGAAGCTAGCGGGGAAGGTGGTTTCGGTTTAAATTTCGATATTTTAGAAACCAACCTGATTAACCTGATCGTTGTTATTGGATTGCTGTTTTACTTCGGGCGCGGCTTTTTAGGGAACATCCTCAGCGAAAGACGCTCCGCCATCGAAGAGGCGATTAAAGAAGCAGAAACTCGCCAAAAAGATGCAGCAGCATCTCTAGCAGAACAACAGCAGAAATTGACTCAGGCCCAAGCAGAAGCGGAACGGATTCGCTCCGCTGCTGAAGAAAATGCGAAGAAAGCCAAAGAAGCAATTCTAGCTCAGGCAGCGCAGGAAGTTGAACGCATGAAAGCAACAGCAGGTCAAGAGTTGGAAGCAGAGCGGGAAAGAGCGATCGCCCAACTCAGATCGGCGGTTGTATCTATGGCATTAGAAAGGGTGGAAGGCCAGCTAAAAACTAGCTTGAACGAAAACGCTCAACACCAATTAATCGATCGCAGCATTGCCTTACTGGGAGGCTAGAAAGTGAGTAAAGTCAGCACCGAAGTCTTACAGCCTTACGCATCCGCTTTGATGTCACTGGCTAAGTCTAACAACCTCTCAGAGCAGTTCGGCGAAGATATCCGCTCCTTGCTGAACCTGCTAGAAAATTCGGAGGAACTGCGCCTGTTTCTAGGCAGTCCTCTGGTGAAACCGCAGGATAAAAAAGCCGTCATCGATCGAATAGCGGGGTCAGAAATGAACCCGTTGATGCATAACTTTTTGCGGCTGTTAGTAGACAAAGGACGGATTCTTTTTTTAGAAGGAATTGGTAAAAAATACTTGGCCGAACTCCGAGAACTCAACCAAACTGTTTTGGCGGAAGTTACCTCTGCTGTCCCGCTTTCAGACGCTCAACAGCAAACTGTTCGCGAGAAAGTGCAGGCGATGACAAGCGCAAGGCAAGTAGAAATTGAAACCAAAATAGACGCAGATTTAATCGGCGGAGTCGTGATTAAAGTAGGCTCTCAAGTGATTGATGCCAGCCTGCGAGGACAATTGCGCCGGTTGGGAATTCGATTGAATTCTTAATAGTTAATAGCTGATAACTATTAGCTAATTTAGTTAGGGGTTAACTGTTAGTAGTTTGGAACAACTGACAATTGACAACTGACAACGGATAACTGACAAATAATAACTGACAACTGACATGGCAGCAATCAGACCAGACGAAATTAGCAGCATTATTCGCCAGCAAATTGAGCAGTACGACCAAGATGTTAAAGTCTCTAACGTCGGTACGGTACTGCAAGTAGGCGACGGCATTGCCCGGATTTATGGCTTGGATAAAGCCATGTCTGGGGAATTGCTAGAATTTGCCGACGGCACCGTGGGCATTGCACTGAACCTCGAAGAAGATAACGTCGGCGCTGTGCTGATGGGCCAAGGCCTCGGCATTCAAGAAGGTTCGGCGGTAACAGCTACTGGCAGAATTGCTGAAGTCCCCGTGGGTGAAGCAATGTTGGGACGGGTAGTTGATGCTTTGGCCCGTCCCATTGACGGTAAAGGAGATATTAAAACCACAGAAACTCGGTTGATTGAATCTCCGGCACCGGGGATTGTTTCTCGCCGTTCTGTTTACGAACCGATGCAAACAGGAATTACCGCTATTGATGCGATGATTCCGGTGGGAAGAGGACAGCGGGAACTGATTATCGGTGACAGACAAACTGGTAAAACTGCGATCGCGATCGACACGATTATCAACCAAAAATCGGAAAACGTGATCTGCGTTTACGTGGCGATCGGTCAAAAAGCTTCTACAGTAGCTAACATCGTCAACGTCCTGCAAGAAAAGGGCGCGATGGACTACACGATCGTAGTAGCAGCCAACGCTAGCGACCCCGCAACCCTGCAATACTTGGCTCCCTACACAGGTGCTAGCTTAGCCGAGTATTTCATGTACAAAGGCAAGCACACTTTGGTCATTTACGATGACCTTTCCAAACAAGCACAAGCTTACCGCCAAATGTCGCTCTTGCTGCGCCGTCCTCCCGGTCGCGAAGCTTATCCCGGAGACGTGTTTTACCTGCACTCTCGCTTGCTAGAACGCGCTGCTAAATTGAGCGACGATTTGGGCGAAGGCAGCATGACTGCTTTGCCAATTATCGAAACCCAAGCTGGTGACGTTTCTGCTTACATTCCGACGAACGTAATTTCGATTACCGACGGTCAAATCTTCCTTTCTTCTGACTTGTTTAACGCTGGTTTGCGTCCCGCAGTAAACCCCGGTATTTCGGTATCGCGGGTAGGTTCGGCGGCTCAAACTAAGGCGATGAAAAAAGTAGCGGGTAAGGTGAAACTGGAATTGGCGCAGTTTGAAGAACTGGCAGCATTTTCTCAGTTTGCTTCTGACTTGGATAAAGCTACTCAGAATCAATTGGCGCGCGGTCAACGCTTGCGGGAACTGTTGAAACAGCCCCAAAGTTCGCCTCTGCCGATGAACGAACAAGTGGCTGTAATCTATGCCGGTATTAACGGCTATATGGATGACATTCCTGTGGAAAAAGTCAACAAGTTTACTGTTGGTTTGCGCGACTATTTGCGGACTAGCAAGCCGAAGTACGGCGAAATTGTTCAAGGCGGAAAGGCCTTGACTGATGAAGCTGAGAATCTGCTGAAAGAAGGTATCGCTGAATACAAGCAAAGTTTCTTAGTTTCTGCGTAATTAGCACGAAATCTTTAGGGATACGGCAATGCCTATTGGTGTCAACTTAACGTTAAACCGATAGTCCGGCAGGGGTTGAAACCCCTGCCTCAAAGCTAAAGTCCTCGCTATGAGGACTGAAGACCCAGAAGAAGAATTTTTAAACTCATTAGTCCTCTTTTAGAGGACTTTAGCTATTAGACAGGGGTTTTAACCCCTGGCGGACTAACGGGTGGGCGGAAAGACTGGCGGACTCAAAGCTTAAGTTGACAATAATGAGCTCTTGGAGTGTCCCTACTGCGGCTAAGAACTCAGAATAAAGGCTAAGAAAAAAGGAGAAAGTTATGGCAAATCTGAAAACTATTCGCGATCGCATTAAGTCGGTCAAGAACACTAAAAAGATTACAGAAGCAATGCGCTTGGTGGCCGCTGCTAAGGTGCGCCGCGCTCAAGAACAGGTGACTGCAACTCGACCTTTTGCCGATCGACTGGCAGAGGTATTGTACGGTTTGGCGGAACGCTTGCAGTTTGAAAATTTGGATTCGCCGCTGCTGAAAAAACGCGAAGTGCGATCGGTGGGACTGTTGGTAGTTTCGGGCGATCGGGGTTTGTGCGGCGGCTACAACAGCAACATCATCAAATACGCCGAAAATCGCGCTAAGGAAATCAAAGCTGAAGGCTTAGAGTACAAGTACGTGTTGGTAGGACGCAAAGCTACTCAGTATTTCCAGCGCCGCGAACAGCCGATCGATGCTACTTACGCTAACTTGGAACAAATTCCCACAGCATCGGAAGCGGCACAAATTGCTGACGAATTGCTTTCTTTGTTCCTGTCGGGAACTGTGGACAGAGTTGAGCTAATTTACACCAAGTTTGTGTCGCTAATTAGTTCGCGTCCGGTAATTCAAACTTTGCTGCCCCTCGACCCCCAAGGTTTTGAAGTGCAAGACGATGAAATCTTCCGCTTGACTACCAAAGGCGGAGAGTTTCAAGTATCGCGCGAAAAGGTTGCTGCACCTACTAAGAAGAGTTTGCCCCGCGACATGATTTTCGAGCAAGATCCGGCGCAAATTCTGGATGCTCTTTTGCCCTTGTATTTGAACAACCAATTGCTGCGGGCTTTGCAAGAGTCTGCTGCTAGCGAGTTGGCTGCGCGGATGACGGCGATGAACAATGCTAGTGAGAATGCTAGCGATTTAATCGGTACTTTGACGCTGACTTATAACAAGGCGCGCCAAGCGGCAATTACTCAGGAAATCCTGGAAGTTTGCGGCGGTGCTGAGGCTTTGAAGGGTTAGGTTAGGGTTGACAATTTGTTGATTTTATGCTATGCGTCTGGGGTAACTCAGGCGCTTTTTTTTAGTAAAAATACATCTGAGTGCGATCGTCATAGCTTGCAGAGTCAATATCGAAATCTCAAGCTAGCAGGCTCGTAATTTTGATACTAGGTTCCAGGATATGTGGCAATAATTTACCTGTTCATTAGCTGAGAAATATTGATGGTAAGATCGGGAAAAGCAAGGGGTTCAATGGTGCCTGTTCGGAAAGTATTTCGCTGCTGGTAAAAGTCGCCTTCCGGGAAGCGAAACACAATTAATTGTCGATCGCGCAGGTTAACAACCCAATATTCTTGAATTCCGGCTGCTGCATAAATCTTGCTTTTTTCCTCTAAGTCTTTAGTCAAACTGGAATCAGCATATTCAATCAGCCAAAAAATGTTTTCTGGATATGGGTGATGTTCCAGGTAGATATCGTTGAGAGGTTGAACGACGGCAATATCGGGTTCTGGTTCTGAGTTATTTGGCAGAGTAATCGGTCTGGCTTCGCGAATTTGGGCTCTCGTAGATAATGCGACTCGCAATCGGTTGGCAAATCGATCGCTAAAATAAGTATGCGCCGTTCCTTCGGGTACCATTTCGACTATTACTCCATTTAGTAATTCAACTTTGCGATCGTTTAAAATGCCTGCTTCGATCATTTTATGGTAGTGATCTAGTGTCCATTTTGCTGTAGTTAATGTCATCGCGATCGCTCCTTGCTTATATCTCACTATGAGTTTTTGCTGAATTAACTTATTTTAGGTGATATACTCATGTTCTATTGGATTTTTTACGTTCTTCTAACCACCGCTGAAAAGACTTCTGACTTTCTCCAGACGGTTTACCGAGAATAATATTTTTGATGCTAATGTCTTCGTCAATATCAGGCCAGTGGATACCATCATTTCCACCAATAAATCGCCAATTATTGCGTTCGTTTGGTGTGCTATGCAATAGCCGAGGATACCAAGCTAAAGGAACAGAAATAGTACGACCATCGGATAGATCGACTGTTAGGGCGTCGTCTGTAACAAGTACGTTTTGTGCTTGGGGGATTTCTAGCAACTCAACCATTAAAGAAGTCATTCCAACCTGCTAATAATTGCTGTTGATGTTCTTCAACAAGTTTCTGAATGCCATTGATTTCTGTACGATTGAAGCCTTTATTATTTTGAAGGCGAACTGGACTAAGCCAAAACTTAGCTTCTTCTCGATCGCGCTCAACGTGAACGTGGGGTGGTTCATCCCGATCGCCCGCATAGCAGAAGAAACGGTATGGGCCGACTCGGAGTAACGCAGGCATTCAGACTTATTAATCACAAATTGACTTCTCTATTTTAACCGATGCACGAGCTTTCATCTCTGATATAGTCGAAGTATTGAACGCTATTGTGCGCTCGTCTTTAAAAAAATGGCAAAAAAAATCTGGATTGTCTACAAAACCGAAAGCATGAGTGCTCCGGGCTGGGAAGAACGTCAGCTTATGCCGAGGGGCGGTCTCACTAATATACTTTGGGAAAATTGGACTTGGGAAGAAAACCCAGAAATTCCTCAAGTAGGGGACAAAACCCGCGATTATGAAAATCTATCTGACCCCGGTAATGGAGTCACCCACGGGAAAGATGGGGATTGGGTAGTTACTCGCGTTCAGCAGTTTTTTGCTTCCGATACGCAGGAGCGAATTGTGGTGTGTTACTGTTCTTACCAACCTGTTACATCTGATTGGGAAGCGCTACAACAAAGCGAGTCTGTCAATCAGAGGCTAGCAACTGTCGAGCAATATTGAGTGGATAATTAGTTCGTAAAAGCGATCGACTATTCCTGCACAATCTCATACAAATCTTCGATCTGCAAATCAAAAGTCCTAGCCAACTTGTGCAAGGCCGTCACATCAATTGTTGCTAATCCGGGCGATCGGGCATAGGTTCTCAGCGTACTGTAGACTACGCCCGATCGCTCTGAAACTTCTTTCAGCGTCCAGCCCTTCTCGGCAGCGAATTCTCGCACCCGCAACTTAATTAATCCCATAACCTCTTGACTTGACTAATATAAGTCATCCGATTGTACTGTAAAAAGCGATCGACTACTCTTTGACGACCTCAACCAAATCTTCCACCATCACGTCAAAAGTACGTGCCAACTTCAGCAGACAAGTAAAATCAACCATAGCCATTCCTGGAGAACGTGTATAGGTGGTGAGGGTGCTGTAGATGACTCCAGATCGCTCAGAAACCTCTTTGATCGTCGGGCCTTTCTCAGCAGCCAACTCTCGAACCCTCAATCTAATTAAACCCATTGACAAAAAACTAGATTTACTCTGGGATAAAATTTTATCGTAAAAAGCGAGCACTCACTCCTGCACAATTTCCACCAAGTCTTCAATCATTACATCAAAGGTGCGAGCCAATTTGTGTATAGAAATAAAGTCGATGGTTGACACTCCCGGACAGCGGGCGTAGTGTCTGACGGTGCTGTAAATGACTCCCGATCGTTCTGAAACTTCTTTCAGCGTCCAGCCTTTCTCGCTAGCTAGTTCTCTGACTTTTAACCTGACTAAACCCATACTTGACAAATGATGGTACACCATCATAGGATGGTTTTATCGTAAAAAGCGATCGCCCCAACGTCTGGAAAACTTAAAGACGATCGCCTATTCAAATCAAATTCCCATCAAGTGGGATGTATCAACCATTTAAAATTCCCATCAAGTGGGATGTATCAACCATGTTAGCAAGCTTTCGACCAAAATCAACCCTCAGACACAGATTGAGCCGGTTTGTGACGAAAGAGGCGATCGCGCGGCTGCTGAAAATCAAGGTAGAACAAATATATCGCTTCGAGTGCTGGGCGCATATCCTGTACGTACACGCCAAAGGCATGAGTCGGTTTGTCAGTTATGCGGACTTTCCGCCAGTTTTGGGAGTGGAATCGCCCTCTGGTTTAGATTTTGGTTATTGGAAGCGCCGTTGGGCGAGTCAGAAAGAGAGATACGCGCCGGATTTTTGGGTGGATTTCTATGCGGCGAGATTTCAGAAAGCTGTTTCTGTTTCTGACTTGTTGGAGTGGGGGGAATTGGTGGGGGTGATTAAATTGATGTTGGGGGCGATCGCCGTGGAGTCGCTGCGAAAGGTTTACGCACAAGAGAAATCTCTGCTGGAACATTTTTAAGAAGAGCGATCGACTAAAAATAGAAGTAAACTGTCGTAAAATATTGATTGAAAAAAGGTAAAGGAATAAGAACAATGACAACCGAACGCTGGACAGATGAAATGGTGGATGATTTAGCTTCCACTGTGGATGACTTGGCTTCCACTGTAGAGCAAACGACTCGGAATATCGAACAAACTAACCGCAATGTCGATATGCTTGTAGGTGCTGTCAATGCTATTTTAGAAAGAGACTCTCAACGGAATGAAGAAATGCGGCTGCGGGATGAAGAAGCGCGGCGGCGGGAGCGAGATTTTCAACAGTACAAAATAGAAAATGACCAACGATTTAATATTCTGCTCGAAGAAGTCAGATTTCTCATCAGAAAACTGGGAGAGAATCAAGGATAGATTAGCAAGGAAAATTTCTAAATGCTTACTGTTTCTCCTACGCCAAACCCTGCGATACAAATCCTGCCCAATAATGGGGACTGACAAAGGGCAATGTTTCCCGACAAAGCAAATCTAATCGCAATCGCACATTTTTGACAATTTCTGCTTGCTTTTCTCCTTTTTGTTGTTCAAAATAATCTTATAACTGCCGTTTATATTTACCATACAGCTCATCGCCTGTCAAGTTGCGGAGCTTAAATTATTGTGTTTGATGCAGGGCTTGCGATCGGCTATTATCCTGCTTTTTCCGATCGTATAAAATACAAAATCAAGCGGTTGCTCAATCATCCACATCCCCCAAGATACTGACAGCTTTGATATTTCTTAATAGCTTTCTCTGTTGGGTGCAATTGGCGGTAAACACTGCCGGTATTGTTCAGAAAAGTCGCTTATCCTTGACGATGTTTAATTTCCCGATCGATTGCTAAAGATTTTTGTCGATCGCCGGAAATACCCGTAATGCCGACAACCGATAGGTTAAAAGCTGTCGCTATTAGAAGCAAGTCAGCCTGCGTTGCTTGGCCAGACGCCGTTACAGTATAATTTCAGCAGTGTCGGTCAAAGTGCGATCGGCAAGGGCGATCGGTCATAATAGTAACAAGTGAATTTTGTAAAATCGAGGAACTAACGATGGTCACTGCTACCAGAATATCAGATAATTTAGCTCTAGAAGAGTTCGTCACCGAGCCGCCCGACAACATGGAATTGGTAGACGGTAAACTTGTGGAGAAAAATGGCATGACACTAAAGACGGGTAAAATTCAGTCAAAGCTAGTTCGTTACTGGGGAGATTACAAAGATTCCAGCGGACAAGGGGGAGAGGCTTATGTCGAGGTTCCTTGCCGCACCAACCAACAAATTCGCCGCCCCGATGTCGCCTATCTCACACCCGAATTAGTTGCACAATTTGGCAATCTTGCCACTTTACCCCAAAGTTTCCCTTTAATTGCCGAAATAGTTTCACCCACAGATATCGCTGAAGATGTCTTTCTCAAAGCACAGGAATATTTAGAATCTAGCTGTCAGGAAGTCTGGCTAGTTTTTCCAGAAAGTCGTTTGATATTCGTGATGACTCAAAATCAAATATTGACATTTAGATCCGGCGATACCGCCCGCACTCAACAAATTCTCATAGGTTTTAGCATCGATGTCGATCGATTGCTAGCTTAAACTAAATTCTACAACCTTTCATTTAGCAGCACGCCACACAAAACTCTCCTCTACCCGTTGCACCAGTTCTTAAATCAAATTGCTACAATATTCTTAATACTCCCCCAATCCGCGTAGGCGGACTTCGTTTGTAGAGCCTCGGAATTATATTCGGTAGTATTGAATTAATAAGCTGTTGCGGCATTTAAATTGTATGTCAAAAAACAATCAAAGTCTTGTGGGGGTGGGCGTCCCGCCCGCCCTGAATATACAATGTAAATGCGCGACAGCTTATCCCACCATTATCGGAGCAAACCGCCATGTCAGAAGACTTTTCCTTAGACGAGCTTTTAAATACAAGTTACTACGCCTTCAAAGACGCAGAAAACCAAGTGGGACAGTGCAATGTTTTAGTCATCGGCAAAACCGGCGTCGGCAAAAGTACCCTGATAAATTCCGTTTTTCGCCAGCGCTTAGCAGAAACCGGAGTCGGTCGCCCCATAACTCAAGGCATTCGCCAATATACCAAACCGAATTGCCCAATTACAGTCTACGATACTCCCGGACTCGAACTCAACGCCGAACAAATTAAAATTATTCAGTTAAACGTTGCTAAACTGATTGAAGACCAAAGACTCCTGCACCCAAAAGAACACATTCACGTCATTTGGTACTGCATCAATCACAGCGCCAATAGAATAGAATCTGTCGAGGAAAACTGGCTAAAAGAAATGGAAGTCAAAGATGTACCAGTTCTTTTAGTGCTGACTCAGACGACATCTAAAAAGCCGAGCGAATTTTTCAAGCAACTGGAACACATGAATTTGCCAGTCAGTCAAATTATCCCTGTGATGGCTGAACCGGAAGAAATAGATGAGGACTATACAGTCAAATCTCACGGTTTAGATAAGTTAGTAGATGCAACTTTTCAACTGCTTCCGGAAGTAGCTAAAAAAGCTTTTGTTAAAGAACAAATTGCGAATATTGCGCTCAAATCCGAAATGGCATTTAAGTATCTAAGTGCTTATGTTGCAGGTTCTGCAATTGTCGGTGCGACTCCTGTACCGTTTGCTGATGCGCCGATTTTGATGACGATGCAAACGGCAATGATTGCTAATATTACTGTAATTTTTGGAATGCCCTTTGATAAGGGGTTTATTTCGGCGATGCTGTCTGCTATTAGCGGCGCTGGCGGGGTTACTGCGGTCGGCAGAAGTATTGTTACTAATTTGATTAAAATGATTCCGGGTGCGGGTACTGTTGTAGGCGGTGCTATCTCCGGTGCAACCGCAGCAACTCTCACGCTTGCCCTCGGTTTGGCTTACATTGAAGTGCTTAAAGCTTACATGAAAGCTCAAATTAATGGGGAACAACTTTCTTTGCAGCAGTTAACCAAGATGTTTGTGGATTTTTATAAGGATTATGCTAGTTCTGGGCGTAAAACTTTGAAGGATGACAAACAGAATCAACCTAAACCTCCCAATCAAATTAATATTGAGTAAATAGGACATGGGGCATAGGGCATAGGGCATAGGGCATAGGTTATTTTTTTACTCCAACTGAGATATTTCACCATTCTCAATAAGCCTTTTATGAACAGGCAAAATGCCTGTTCCACAAAGATATTGATTTTCTTGTGGAACAGGCATCTTGCCTGTTGCTGAAAATGGTGCAATATCTCAGTTCCAATTCCCAATTCCCAATTCCCAATTACCAATTCCCAATTACCCATTACCAATTGATTGCTACAATATGAGTGAATTCTGCAAAAGGGAGTAAATGGCTATGGTAATGGCTGCCGTTTTATCAGAAAATGTTTCTCTAGAAGACTTTATAGCCAGTCCCACCGACGATATGGAATGGGTGGACGGGCAAATCGCGGAGAAAAATGGCATGACAGTAAAACACAGTCGCATCCAATCTAAACTAGATTATTCTTGGAGAAGTTATAAGATATCTAGCGGACAAGGTGGCGAAGTCTATACTGAAGTTCCTTGCCGTACTGACAGGCGAGTGCGCCGTCCTGATGTAGCTTATCTGACTGCTGAACTTGTTGCTGAATATGGCGATGTTCCTACTTTACCTCAAAGTCCGCCGTTAATTGCTGAAATAGTTTCTCCTACTGATATTGCGGAAGAAATATTTCTGAAAGCACAAGAATATTTAGATTCGGGTTGTCTGGAAGTTTGGATTGTTTTTCCAGAAAGTCGCTGGATATTGATAATGACTCAAACTCAAAAGTTAACTTTTAACCAGGGTTCTACCGTCAGCACTCAGCTAGTGCTGCCGGGTTTTAGTGTTGCGGTTGATGAGTTGTTGACTTGAAGGCAAAAAAATAATTAGGTATAAGTGCTTTGCGGCACAGTTCCGCCGTGAGGCTTGTAATAATTTGTGAAAAAGTCATTGACAAAATGCCACTCGCTCGCCCCAGCAAATTAATAAAAAAAATTATCAATAAAAAATGCAGTTGTAAAATTGCACAAAAGCACAAACAGCGGTAAAATACTGAGTGCTTTGTTTCCAAATCTAGCGTAAATTCCGATCGGGGAATTAAAACCAATAATTGAAATATGTCTAAGACTTACACTGTTGAATTGATCCACCAAGGCTCTACCTATACCGTAGAAGTACCCGAAGATAAACAAATTCTTCGCGCAGCCAACGCCGCTGGCATTGAGTTGCCGAGTTCATGCAATGCGGGGGTTTGTACTACTTGCGCTGGTAAAATTATTGAAGGGAAGGTCGATCAAGCTGATGGTATGGGCGTTAGTCCCGAGCTTCAGGCAGAAGGTTATGTGTTGCTGTGCGTTGCTTATCCCCGATCGAACTTGAAGATAGAAACCGAAAAAGAAGACATTGTGTACGATCGCCAGTTCGGTAAATCTTAGGACTAAGCTAAAATTGACCTAAGTACCGCTAGCGGTAAAACCATTATGGATCGCCAGATGACTACCCATTTCATTTCCGCAGAAGTTGACCTCCACGAGACAGCCGAGCAACTGCACTCGGCTATTGAAATTGAACTGCAAAAGTACGGCGAACCGCTGCGGTGGGCAGTCACAGACGTGGATGTCGATCGGCAAAAGGCTGTGGTAGAAGGCTACGTGCTCGTGGAAGCATCCCCCGCAACACCGTGAACCCCCGCCCTTTGACAGTGGTTTTGATAGTCCCCACAGGCGTTGGAGCCTCGATCGGTGGGTTTGCAGGAGATGCGCTGCCCGTGGCGAGGGCGATAGCCCAAATTTCAGACACCCTGATCGCTCACCCCAACGTCCTCAACGGCGCTCAACTTTATTGGCCGATACCTAACGCTCTCTACGTTGAAGGTTACGCCCTTGACAAATTTGCTGCCGGATGCTGGGGACTGCAACCAGTACATCAAAATCGCATCGGCTTAATCCTAGACTCCGCGATCGAACCAGACTTGCAGTTGCGACACTTGCAAGTGGCTGATGCAGCGAGAGCTACATTGGGTTTGAATATAACCGATTGTGTTTTAACCGATCGCCCCCTGCAAGTAGAATTGCGTATTTCTGACTCCGGGGCATCCTGGGGGACGATCGGCAATCCCAACAGTTTATTGCGCGCTGCAGAAAAATTGATCGCACAAGCAAGAGTAGAGGCGATCGCAGTTGTGGCCAGATTTCCCGACGATGAAGGCAGCCTCGCCCTCGAAAACTACCGCCGCGGCAAAGGAGTTGACCCCCTCGCCGGCGCCGAAGCCCTCATCAGCCACCTCATCGTCAGGACTTTTAAAATCCCCTGCGCCCACGCCCCCGCGCTTTCGCCACTTCCCCTCGATCCGCACCTGTCCCCGCGATCGGCTGCTGAGGAAATCGGCTATACTTTCCTACCTTGCGTGCTTGCGGGCCTGAGCAAAGCACCCAAATTGGTAGCGCCAGAAAGCCAGCAGCACAATCAATTATCAATTACCGCCGATCGAGTCGATGCGGTAGTGATACCCGCCACAGCCTGCGGCGGCAGTGCTATTCTGAGTTTGAGCGCGCGATCGTCGGTACAAATCATCGCTGTCGGCGACAACAAAACCCAGATGCAGGCGACTCCAGAAAAACTCGGAATCAAAGCTTTGCAGGTAAACTCATATTTAGAGGCGATCGGAGTTTTGGTCGCTTTGCGAGCCGGCATCAGTCCAGCTTCCTTGGGTGCAGACATTTCCTCCCTGCGTTGTTTGTCTGACTAAACCCAACAAATCTAAAATCTAAAACCTAAAATCTAAAATTGATTAAGTGGCACAAAAAATTCCCGAAAATCCTGAAATTGAACCGTTGACGCGCACCCAAGTTTTAGTAGCAATGGGCCTGACAGCAATTATGTTGCTGGCGGTAGCTAAATTGTGGTTGCTATTTGGATCGGTATCGCTTTTGCCAGTCAGATTGATAGGAATGGATTTGCTCAAAGGATGTGCGATCGGACTGGCAATTACAGGTGGCAGTGCGATCGTTTATCGCCTCTGGCCGGGTTATCGCCGGAGTGCTGATGTTTACTTGGAAGTTGTGCTCAAACCGTTGTTTTGGCCGGATTTAATTTGGCTGGGACTGCTGCCGGGACTGAGCGAAGAATTGCTATTTCGAGGCGTAATGCTGTCTGCTTTGGGATTGAATTTTACCGGTTTAATTTTATCGAGTTTTTGTTTCGGCATTCTGCACTTGGGAGGCATGGATCAGTGGCCTTATGCTGTTTGGGCAACGGCTGTCGGATTGCTGTTGGGTTACAGTGTTTTAGCTACTGGGAATTTGTTAGTGCCGATTACGGCTCATATTTTTACAAATTTGATTTCTAGCTGTGTTTGGAAGTGGGAAAATAATGTGGTGAAGCGGTAGGATCGATGGATATCGACCATAAACCGGGCGATTGAAATCGCTAGCAAGGCGATCGCACAGTTAAAGTGCGATCGTTTTTTCGCTTTGCTGGAACATAATAGTGACGTATTTGCTTGACAAATAGCAGGTTTAGGCTTTGTTTGCACTTGAAATTTGTTCAAGTCCCGATAATAGCAATTATGAAAAATATTCCTAAAGTCATGAGGTTGGGTGGAACGAAGTGCAACCCAACCTACTTTTGTTATTGTTGCAGAATTTTTCATAATTGCTATAAGAGGATGGAAATTAATTGAGCAATAGGAATCCTACACCAGAATAATCCCGGTGTTTTTAGACCTGGAAACGTCAAGCAGGTTTCGCCTCTAGCACACTTACTGGCCCTTTTGTTGCTATCATATTAGTCACTTTAAACCCTGCGGAGGAAAGTAAATGATAAAATTCATCCTTTGTCCGCATGAAAGTACCCCCCAGAATGAACAAAGTTAAGCTACCCATGCCAATAAATGGCGACATTTTGCCTTCAGGCAACATAAAATCAACAATCATCAGCCGATCTTTAGTTGTCATAGCTTGATAGCAATTTTTAAGAATTGTAATAGCATGACCCTCGTCCCAATTGAGGAGGACACGAGAGAGTAAGTAAATATCGCCAGTAGGGGGAACCGCCTCAAAAAAGCTGCCTCCAACTATTTGACACCTATCTGCAACTCCAGCCGCTTCCAAAACCGGATTTGCATCGACAACAACATCTTCGCGATCGAACAAAATAGCTTGCATCTTGGGATTCGCATTCAGAATCACAGCCGTTAGAGTTCCAATTCCCCCTCCAACATCCACAAGTGTCTTAACGTCTGAAAAATCATAAGCTTCAAGCACCGGAAGCAGCCACTCCCTTGTTGTCTCCTTCATCCACTCATTGAAATTTACGGCAGCCTCAGAATTCTGCTTCAAATAGCTATAAAAATTAGTCTTAAAAGTATGTTCAAATGGAGTTTCTCCAGTCTTTATACCGTAGAGTAAATTCCCCCATCCCTGATATAGTTCATCACCCATTGCCATCACTGTACCTCGTAAAGAATCAGAAGTACCAGTTAGGAGATGTTTTCCAAGAGAATTTAATCTAAACTTGTCATTATCTTCAATAGAAAATACACCAACACTTACTAGCATACGCATCAGGTGATAAATACCCTGAGAATTTACACCAGCAGCTTTCGCAAGTTCATCAGCAGTCTTAGAACCATCTTTCAGAATATCTGCTATTTCTAGTTTTGCCGCTACAAAAAGAGCCTGCGATATTTTAAACCCATACATCATTTCTAGTAGCAATGACGCTGATTTTTCGTCTTCAGGTTGGGCATTATCTGTATATAAAGTCATAAGTTATCCTTAAAAAATCATCAATTTAAAAATTGCAAAGGCACGTAGTTGGGCTTTAGCCCTCTTCAAAGGCACGTAGTTGGGCTTCAGCCCTCTTAATGTGCCCAAGCGCAACAACGTACCTTAATCATCCCATCCTTTTCCATAATCTCTTACCGGATATTCTACCCATGCACTTCTTAGCCACTCTCTTCCATTAGACTCTAAATACCAATGTACGCTACTCGCTGACCAATCATAAGGAGATTTTACCCGGCCATGTTTGACAGGATTGTAATGGATATAATTAATGGTTGTATAATAATGTCTTTCCGAACGAATAGCGCGATCGCTAAACGAATGCCACACTTTACCTGTAAGATTATCCTCAAGATTCCATTGTCGAGCTAACGGGCCGTGAATCAAACGAAATAGCTCACTTAATCGTAACATATTAACATGACGCACTAAGAGATGATAATGATTTGGTAAAACTACCCAAGCATTAATTTCTATACCATTTGAAATAAAACTATCAAAAATTATATCTAAAAGCTGCTGACGGCGTTCCTGAGTATTAATGTGAGATTTATGCTCAAAACAACCAACTGTAAGATGGTAAAATTCAGAATCTCGCACTGGATGAGGTGGAGAATGAGGAGGATAACCCTTAGCCAACCTTTGATTGACAATATGCACCCGTTGTTCTAATGTCAATTTCCGATATTCATACATAAAAGGTACGTAGTTGGGCTTCAGCCCTCTTGAAAAAGTAAGTAGTTGGGCTTCAGCCCTCCTAAAAAAGTAAGTAGTTGGGCTTCAGCCCTCCTAAAAAAGTAAGTAGTTGGGCTTCAGCCCTCTTGAAAAAGTAAGTAGTTAGGCTTCAGCCATAAGAGGGCTAAAGCCCAACTACGTACCTAATCAAGATATGCTCTGAGTTTTTCAGCCATAACCTGAACATGAGGTGGGTAATTCATAGTAATATGATTTCCTGGCACTTCTAGAACTTCTACCCCCCCCGGAGCAACCTCAATCCAAGGTAATTCTGGATTTTTGGCATTAACTTCATTTTGTTCTGTAGCACGGAAAAATATAATTTTACCTCCATAAGTTTGAGGGACGTAATTTCGCATTGCTTGAGCGTGTACTTTAAACAAATTAAGAAACTGGCGAATCTGAGGTAATCCAAAATCTGGAGGAACTACCCTATTAGCAATCTTTACTTGCTCCAAAAAGTAGAGAAGTTGCTCATCTGGCTCAAATTTTTGAAGGACATCCATAGAAAGAGACAGATTGAAACCAACGCCTAGTAAATACAGCAAAATTGCTGTATCATCTTCCGTTTCTAAAACAGGCATTTGACCGGGCCCAGGAGTATCTATTAAAGTTAGCAGCGCTATCTTTTCACCTTGGGCCTTGAGTTGCTGTGCCATCTCAAAAGCAACAGTGCCTCCAAAGGAAGAACCACCCAGAAAATAGGGGCCTTCTGGTTGTTTAACGCGCACTGCTTCAATATAGCGAGCAGCCATTTCCTCAACTTTAGTAAAAGACTCACTTTCCCCATCTGAGACGTGCGCTTGTATTCCAAAAATAGGCTGCTCTGAACCTAGATAACGTGCTAAATCCCGATAAATGTAAACGTGACCGCCTACCGGATGAACTAAGAACAAAGGTTGTTTAAAACTACCGCGCTTAATTTCTACTAACAAAGATTCAGAAGCTGGCTGGAGTGGCTGGTTAGTATTATCCGATAAGTCGGAATTGTCTTTAATTAATGCAGCCAAAGCTGCAATAGTCGATGATTGCAATAGGCTATGGGGAGACAAGGATTTTTGCAGTGTTTCGTTTAATTTAGTTATTAGTTGAACTGCTAATAATGAATCTCCGCCTAAATCAAAAAAGTCATCATGAATCCCTACTTGCTTGATACCGAGAAATTCTTGCCAGATACTAGCAATAGTTTGCTCAATTTCGTCTCTAGGAGCAATATAGGTATTATCTAAATTCGGTCTAGAGTGGTGTGGTGTTGAATCGACTGGTTGAGCATTTTCATCTGGTAAAGATGCAATTTTAATCGGTTGCTCGATTCCTGGTGCTTCAATCCAGTAACGTTGGCGCTCAAACGGATATGTCGGCAATGGGAGACGATAACGCTGCTCATCAGCATAAAATTTAGACCAATCTATTTGTACTCCTCCTAACCAAAGTTTACCCAAGGTAGCGAGCAAGAAAGCTACATCTGAATTTTGGTCTTGTGGATGGCGCAATGAAGAAAGTACAATCTGCTCAGCCCCCTTATCAGGATGCTGTTTTGCTAGCGTGTTCAACGTCCGTCCGGGTCCCACTTCTAGCAATATTTGATTTTGGTCTTTTAATAGCTGTTGTAACCCATCTGCAAAGCGTACTGTTTGCCGCAAATGTTGAGCATAATAACTCGGATTTGTCGCCTCTGTCCCTGTAATCCAATTACCAGTAACATTCGACAAATATGGAATTTTTGGCGATTTCAGCTTAATTTTTCTCACCTGTTTGGTGAATGGTTCTAAAATTGGCTCCATCATCTGTGAATGGAAGGCATGAGAAGTGTGCAATCGGCGACAATCTACACCTTTTTCCAGTAGTTTTTGTGCCAATTCATCTACGGCATCAGTAGCACCTGAAACCACGCTCATAGATGCTCCGTTAATCACAGCTAAATCAAGTTGCTCGCCCAAAAATGGTTGTATTTGCTGTTCGGGAAGTGGAACGGCAAGCATGGAACCACTCGGCAGTTGTTGCATTAACTTACCTCGTGCAGCTACCAAAGATAAGCCCTCTTCCAAGGAGAAAACACCAGCCAAACAAGCTGCTACATATTCACCAATGCTATGACCGATCGCCGCTTTGGGATGCACTCCCCAAGACATCCACAATTTAGCTAAAGCGTACTCGATCGCAAACAGTGCTGGTTGTGTAATGGCAGTCTGTTTGAGTTGGTTTGTAGCTGCTTCGGCTTGTGCTGCACTTGGATAAAGTACGTCACGCAGATCGATTCCCAAGTGAGGTGTAAGAATTTCCGAACACAGATCGATCTGTTCGCGAAATGTTGTTTCAACTTGGTATAGTTCCAAGCTCATATTAATGTACTGCGAACCCTGTCCTGAAAACATAAATACGACAGGTCGATTTTTGGACTCTTGGAAGCTGGTAAAAACTCGTTTTGGATCGATATTGTCGAGAGCGATCGCGCCTTCTTCACTGTCATTACAAACTACTATCCGTCGATGGCTGAAAGCTCTTCTACCAACTTGAAGCGTATAAGCAACATCAGCAAGATTTTCCTCTGGATGCTGCTTTAAATATTTGCTCAAATTTACCGCTGCACTATCAAGTGCAGAGCTAGTTTTTGCCGATAAAAGCAACAGTTGCGACGGTCTGGATTCTCCAGATTTTTCTACATTAGGCGCTTCTTCTAGTACCACATGAGCATTAGTTCCACCGATGCCAAAGGAACTAACTCCAGCACGGCGGGGCATTTTACCTGCTTTCCATTCGGAAAGCTTAGTATTGACATAAAAGGGACTGTTGGCAAAATCAATTTTGGGATTAGGCTGTTCAAAATGCAAGCTAGGCGGTATTAACTTGTGTTTGAGAGCTTGGACAGTTTTGATTAAGCCAGTGACACCAGCAGCAGTATCCAAATGTCCGATATTGGATTTTGCAGAACCGATCGCACAAAAGCCTTTTTTCTTAGTTTCAACTGAGAAAGCTTGTGTCAGCGCAGCGATTTCGATCGGATCTCCCAGGGGTGTTCCGGTTCCGTGAGCTTCTATATAGCTGACGGTTTCAGGGGGAATTTCTGCGAGCGCCAGAGCATCTGCGATCGCCCGCGCCTGACCATCTATACTGGGAGCTGTGTAGCCGATTTTGAAAGCACCATCATTATTGAGCGCAGAACCTTTAATCACCGCATGAATATAATCTCCATCTGCGATCGCCTCCTCTAACCTTTTCAAAACCACAATTCCCACACCGCTACCGCTAACAGTTCCCTGTGCTTTAGCATCAAAGGCTCTACAGTGTCCGTCTGGTGAAAGAATCATTCCCTCTTTATAAAAATATCCTGCCTTTTGGTTAACGCCAATAGAAACGCCACCAGCCAAAGCCATATCGCATTGGTAATTTAGCAAACTTTGACAAGCCATGCTAATAGCAACCAATGACGTAGAACAGGCGGTTTGGACAGTAACACTCGGCCCTTTCAAGTTTAACTTGTAAGAAATTCGAGTTGATAGGAAATCTTTGTCATTGGCGAGCGCAAGTTGGAAATCTCCTACGGATTCTCTAAGCTGGTGATTAGGATAAAGGTTATTCAAAAAATAAGTATTGAAACTCCCTGCGCCTGCGTAAACCCCTATCGCACCTTCGTAAGTTTCCGAGTTATAGCCAGAACTTTCTAGAGCCTGCCAAGCCGACTCCAAGAAAAAGCGGTGTTGTGGATCTGTGATTTCAGCTTCTCTCGGATTAAACCCAAAGAATGAAGCATCAAATAACTCAATATCTTCTAGTACCCCTCTTGCTTTTACATAGCGGGGGTCACGCACCACTGATTCGTCAATACCCAAAGATTCTAGTTCTTGTTCGGAGAAGAAAGAAATAGATTCTACACCATCACGTAGATTTTCCCAAAACTCATCAACATTTTTAGCACCCGGAAAGCGACCTGCCATGCCGATGATAGCAATGCCTTCTATAGAGTTGGTAGTCTCAGATCTGTCCATTTTTATTCTTTCCTTGCAAGCGCTGTTTTTGCTTTTGGCGATTGATTGCTTCTTTTTGTTTTTTAATGTGTTCTCGACTTTGACCAACAGAAGCTTTTTCCTCGGGTTCCTCACTTAAATATTTCGCCAAAGAGCTGATGGTTGGATATTTAAACATTTCAATGATTGAAACCTCTCTGTCAACCACTTCGCGCAGTTGGCTGTGAGCCTGAGCCATCAGTAATGAATGACCGCCTAAATCGAAGAAATTATCATCTACACCAACTTTTTCTAAGTTTAATACCTGTTGCCAAACTGTAGCTATCGCTTGTTCTATCTCAGTTTTGGGTGCGATATAAGTTGTTTCCAACTGTGGGTTAAGAGCATCGGGAGCTGGTAGAGCCTTACGGTCTATTTTGCCGTTTGGTGTTAGCGGCAAATGATTCAAAAACACAAAGCTGGAGGGGATCATATAGTCTGGTAGTTTCTGCTTCAGAAACTCGCGTAAGCTGCCGACTGTTGTGCGTTGCAAAACTTTCAAGAAGCCGTGAGTTTCCAGAAGATAGTCTATGCTTTGTTGAACTAGAATCTGCTGACTCTGGGTGAGAGCAAACTCAATCCCACATTGCTGTCTTTGTCGCCAGACGATCCTGCCCTGCAACCATTGCTCCTCACTCAAACCAGGTAAACGCAGGTACAGGCGGACGGGTTGACCTGGCTGATAAGCATCTGGTACGCCTACTATGCAGACACCACCAATGGAAATGTCTTCTGTGCGAAGTTCCACCGCAGGACTTCCCCCAAATTCTGCCACACACGGGCTCTGATAAGGCACTCGTTGTGGTCTGAGGTTAGAAGTAATATAAGCTACTAGGCGCTGGTTGCCGGAGGCATCCTCGCGGTTGATAACTAGAGACTCCTGTATATCCGGGTGTTGACTCAATACGGCCTCAATTTCTCCTAATTCGATGCGGAAGCCGCGAATTTTTACTTGGTGGTCGATGCGGCCTAGAAATTCAATATTGCCGTCGGGTAGGTAGCGAGCTAAGTCCCCTGTTTTGTAGAGGCGAGAACCCGATTCGTTGCTAAAGGGGTTGGGAATAAAGCGATCGGCAGTTAGGTCGGGCCGGTTGAGGTAGCCCCGTGCTAAACCAGCACCGCCAATGTATAATTCTCCGGGAACACCGATCGGGACAGGTTGGATATAGCGATCGAGAATATAGATTTGCGTGTTAGCGATCGGACGACCAATTGATGGTACTCCTGTACCTTTAAAGCAATGTGCAATAGTAGCGCAGACAGTAGATTCAGTTGGACCGTACAGATTGAAGAAACGCCGTCCATTTGCCCATCGCTCGACCAAAGAAGGAGGACACTCTTCTCCCCCTACGACAATATTCTCTAAAGCCGGTAATTTTTCATCAGGCAAAACCGCAAGCACAGATGGCACAAAGTTAGCGTGGGTAATTTTTTGCTCCTTCAATAGTTGGAGCAACGCTGGTCCCGGTTGCAATTCTTCCCGCGTTCCAAGACAGAGCTTGCCCCCCGCACAAAGAGCCATGATAATTTCCCAGATAGAAGCGTCAAAGCTAATAGAAGCAAACTGGAGAACACGACTATCTGGCTGCACGTCAAACAGCTTGATTTGTGTCTGAACTAGATTGCACAATCCTCGGTGAGCGACTTTAACTCCTTTAGGCTTTCCAGTTGAACCCGAAGTATAAATGACATATGCCAAGTTTTCCGGCATCACCCCAGCGATAGGAGAGAGCTTACTTCCCTTCGATATTTCTTCCCAATCAGCATCCAAGCAGATTACCCGCCCTTGATGCTCTGGTAACGAGGCAAGCAGTTGTTTTTGAGTTAATAGAACTGGTAGCTGCGAATCACTGAGCATATAACCGATGCGCTCGACCGGATAAGCAGGGTCTAGTGGCACATAAGCACCACCAGCTTTGAGAATGCCAAGGAGTCCCACTATCATTTCCAAGGAACGCTCTACACAGATACCCACCAATACCTCTGGCCCCACACCCAAATTGCGGAGATGATGTGCTAACTGATTTGCTCGTTGATTCAGCTCTTTATAGGTAAGTTGCTGATCTTCAAAGAGTAATGCGATCGCATCGGGCGTGAGCTCTACCTGCTCTTCAAACAACTGGTGTATACAAGCATCTTTAGGATAATCAGTTTCGGTATTATTCCACTCCACCAACTGCTGCCGTTCAAACTCAGTTAACAGGGGCAAATCCGAAATTTTCTGCTCTGGGTTAGTAACGATGCGTTCTAGTAAAGTCTGAAAATGCCCCACCATCCGCTCGATCGTGTCAGCATCAAACAAATCTGTGCTGTATTCAAAACGACCGACCAGGCCCTCCGATGTCTCCTGTAATTCCAGGGTTAAATCAAACTTTGCTGTTTCGGTATCAATATCCAACTGGCTCCAATTCAGCATCGAATCAACGCCTGACATTGGCGGTTGCAAAACAAAAGCAACTTGAAACAGGGGATTTTGACCTAAATTCCGCTCTGGGTGCAGTGCTTCTACCAACTTCTCAAAAGGTAAATCTTGGTAAGCAAATGCTTCCAAAGTCACTTCCCGCACCCTTTCGAGCAACTGCTGGAAAGTAGGGTTGTCCTTGAGATCGGTACGCAGCACCAAAGTGTTGACGAAGCACCCGATTAGCTGCTGAATCTCTGGCTGGTTGCGTCCGGCGGTGACAGTGCCTATTACAATGTCGGTCTGCCCCGTGTAGCGATAGAGTAAGGTTTTGAAGGCTGCCAGCAGTGTCATGTAGAGGGTAACGCCTTCTTGATGGCTTAATTTCGCGATCGCCTCGCTCAGAGTTTGAGGTAGCGCCACACATTGCCTTGCACCCCGAAAGCTTTGGATTGGCGATCGCATTCGGTCAGTCGGCAGTTGCAGTGTTGGCAAATCAGCTAGTTGCTGCTTCCAGTATCTCAGTTGGTTTTCCAGCACTTCTCCCTGTAGCCATTGCCGTTGCCAGTAGGCAAAGTCAGCAAACTGAATTGGCAGCTCTGGGAGGGATGATGGTAAGCCTAAAGAAAAGGTGGTGTAAAGAGTCCCCAGTTCCTTCAGAAACAAGCCGTACAGAGAAACACCGTCAATAACAATGTGATGAATAGTCAGGAACAACCTATTATCTGCCTCGCCCAACTGCATGAGAGTACCCCGCAGCAGCGGCCCTTGGGCGAGGTCAAAAGGCTGCTTCGCTTCCAAAGTTGCCAGCCTCAAGGCTTCAGACTCCCGTTCTGTCTCTGGAAATTCCCCAAGATTCACCACTGGCAGCCTAAAATGAGAAGCATCTTGAATCACCATCACTGGTTGCCCATTCACAACAGCAAAGGTAGTTCGCAAAATTTCGTGACGCTTGATGATTTCGCTGATGCTGCGCTCTAGTGCGGCGATGTTGACCGAACCAGGTAGACGAATCGTAATCGGTTCGTTATAGAAAGGCGTATCGGGAGCCAGTTGACATAGGAACCAGAGTTGTTGCTGGCTGAAGGATAGAGGCAAGTTCTGATTCCGCGAAATTGCTTGAATCGGGGGAGGCTGGGGTATGGGAGCTTTTTGACTGGCAAGGTCCAGATTGCGAGCAAGATCCGCTACTGTGGCAGACTCAAACAAGGTACGCAACGGTAATTCCACCTGGAAGGTGTCTCGCATTCGAGTTGCAATCTGCGTGACTAGCAGAGAGTGACCTCCCAATTCCAAGAAGTTGTCGCGAATACCAACTCGCTCTATTCCCAATACTTCAGCCCAGATACCTGCGACTACCTCTTCGACAGGAGTTTGAGGTGCTACATAATCTTGTGCTACTTCGGAAATTTTAATGGCAGGCGCTAATAGCTTCTGGCGGTCTATTTTGCCGTTGGGCGTTAGCGGCAACGTTTTCAGGAATACAAAGCTGGAGGGCACCATGTATTCGGGCAACTTATCCTTCAGGAAGTTACGCAATTTTCCTGCGGCGGTGCGTTGCAAAAATTTTAAGAAGCCTTGGGTTTCTAACAGATAATCTATACTCTGCTGAATGACAGCTTCTTCAGTGGGTGTGAGAGATAACTCAATTCCCGCCTGATTTCCCTCATACCAAGCAACAGTTCCCTCAAAACATTGCTCTTCGGTATTTCCGGGTAGTACGAGGCGCAGGCGAACACGCTGACTTCTGGAGCAATTATCGGGAACTCCTACCAGGCCGATACCACCGATGGATATGTCTTCTGTTTGTAGTTTAACGGAGCGATCGCCGTCAAATTCTGCTAAACACTCGCTTTTGAAGGGTGTGCGTTCTGCGGTGACTTTGGAAACAACATAAGCTATCAAGCGCTTCTGTCCGGGTACATCCTCTTGTGCTGCTACCACTGCTACCTGCACGTCTGGGTGTTGTCCCAACACTGCATCGATCTCGCCGAGTTCGATGCGGAAGCCGCGAATTTTCACTTGGTGGTCGATGCGACCTTGAAATTCGATGTTGCCATCGGGTAGATAGCGGCCTAGATCGCCTGTACAGTAAAGGCGATCGCCTGTATGAGGATGAGTGATGAAGCGTTTGCTGGTTTTTTCCTCATCTCGCCAATAGCATCTCGCTAAACCGATTCCTCCAATATAAAGCTCCCCGACTTCTCCCTCTTGACACGGCTCCATTGCTTCGTTGAGCACGTAAAAATGTTGGTTAGTCATTGACCGACCGTAAGGGATACTTTTCCATGCTGGGTCAACGGTTTCGATGGGATATAAAATCGACCAGATGGAAGCCTCGGTTGCACCTCCTAAGCTGATAACAGCGGGGGTTGAAAGTTTGCCTACACCAGATGCCAACTCAGTCCCATCTAGCTCCCTCCCTTTAGCAAGGGGAGGGTTGGGGAGGGGTTGATTCAATTCACTCTCGATTAAAGCTTTGATTTGATCTGGCAAAGTCAGCGGTATCCAATCGCCGCTGAGAAGGACTAAGCGCAGAGATGATGGTAAATCTTTGCTATGAGCAGCAGCATAATCTACAAGCATCTGCATCAAGGCGGGTGCGGAGTTCCAGATAGTGACTTGCGATCGCGCGATTAGATCGACCCACTGAGCGGGATCTGGCGTTGCTGTCGGTTTGGGGATAACAACAGTACCTCCTGCAGCCAGCAAGCCGAAAATGTCGTATACAGATAGATCGAAGCTGAGGGAAGATAGAGCTAAAACCCGATCGCCTGCTCCTACTTGAAAGCGGTGGTTAATATCGAGGAGTGTGTTAACGGCACCGCGATGCTCGATCGCTACTCCCTTGGGTTGACCAGTAGAGCCGGATGTATAAATTACATACGCTAAATTATCCGGTGTCACCCCGCTGTCTGGGTTTTCTTCTGTGAAGCGATCGATTATTTCTGAATTCCCATCCAAACAGATGACCTGCCCGCTATGTTCGGGAAGAGACTCGACTAAATGCTGTTGTGTCAGCAAAACAGGCGTTTGGGAATGTTCCAACATGAATGCCAGCCTGTTTGCTGGATAATGCGGATCTAGTGGCACATAAGCTCCGCCGGCTTTGAGAATACCCAATAAACCTACTACCATTTCTAGCGATCGCTCCACACAGGCTGCGACCAATACCTCTGGCCCGACACTCAGAGTCTTCAGATAATGCGCCAACTGGTTAGCTTGGGAGTTTAACTGCTGATAAGTTAGCTGCTTTCCTTCAAAAATTACTGCAATAGCGTCAGGCGATCGCTCTACTTGGGACTCAAATAGCTGGTGGATGCACGTATCATGGAAATTACCGAGCATTTTATTCTTCCCTCGATCGTGTAATACTTATTTTTTGCACCCTTTGCGTAAGTATTGTTTTGCAATATCACGCCACACCCCAAACACTGAAATTCTTCAAGTAAATTTTTCTTAGATAACGTTTGATACTCTAGTATAAGACCCTAAAGTGAATTGCTAGCCTAGCTAATTTTTTATTTTATCATCTCTTGATTTCTTCTAGCTGTTGAGAGGAACATTGCCGTGATATTCGTCACTATTTCATTTCCATTTCAGAGCTATAATAAACCATGTTTATGGGTGTTTAGTATAACCGAATGGCACTAAGATAAGCTGAATCAGTTACTGGGGCTAAATCTTCATATTGAAGCAGCGAAACTTTAACAAATCTTTTTAAAAAATTAAGTTAGAGTGGTGAAAAAAATGGGATACTATAGAAGAGTGATAAAAAAGAAATGTCAACCCCTATTAGACAGATATACGGGTACTAGGGAGTAAGTACAAATACCTCGCTCGATATATTTTTTTGTACTTATGTGGAGAAGTCAGCCCGCAGTGATGAACTGCCAGTGCTATTTAGCTTAGCGTTTTTTGACAAACTTAATTGATACTCGTAAAAATTACTATCCATTTTTGTGGATGAACAATATGCCTACACTTCCCTTGATCATTTCTGACGAAACTCTCCGAGATGGCGAACAGCAAGCTGGGCTTTTCTTCCCTTACGAAACTAAAAAAACTTTAGCTAACCTCATCAGCCAAACCGGAGTCCACCAAATAGACATAATGCCAGCAGTTCACGAAACGGAAGAAAATTTACTAACAACCTTAGTGGCAGAAGGTAATAGGAGCATTATGATGGCTGCCACAATGGTAGGCAAACAATTTATCGACCAGGCTATTGCCTGCGGAGTAGAACGAATAATTCTTTTCTATGCTGTGTCAGACCGTCTTTTACTTTTAAGAGATACAGAAGTCCGCAATTTAATAGCACCCTCAGAAAAAATAGAAGATAACAATCTCCCTAATGAACTTGTCCGCCTGGTTCGGGAGAATATGATTAACAAAGTTTTGGAAAATCTACGCTACGCAACAAGTCCAGAAATTGGTTTAAAAGTAGAGTTTGCCGCCGAAGATGCCAGCCGCGCCGATTTTAACTTTTTAGTAGAGTGTATTCGCTCATTCCAACCCCACATCGAACACTTTGTCCTCTGCGACACAATGGGCATCCTCACTCCAGAAAAAACTTATATATGGGTGCGCGACCTGCTAGAATTCACCAATAATGCAGCTTTAGGAGTGCATTTCCATAATGACTTAGGCATGGCTCTCGAAAATACCCTGCAAGCTGTCATCGCGGGATCTTCAATGATTTCTGGGACATTTCTAGGTATCGGCGAACGAGCAGGAAATATCCCACTAGAGCAAGTTTTAAATGGACTCAAATGGCGCTTTGGAATAGAAGTAGATGGTATTGATTATGAAGCCCTCACTCAAGTAACAAACTATCTCGATTCTCTAGGAGTTCGTCCTGCTCCCCCTTACTCTAAAGCAGCCCTTCGTCACGAAAGCGGCATTCATGTAAATGGCTTTTTACGCGACCCCGATAGCTACCACATTTTTCCTCACGCATCACCGGAAATTTGGTTTGGAAAATGCAGTGGAGCTAGCAATTTTCAGTACCTGTTCGAGAAACAATTAAACCAACCTCTCTCACCTGAAGAATATAACCGAATGCGAGATAAAATTAAATCTTTTTCCATTCAAGAACAACGGTGTTTCTCGCCGGAAGAGATAGTCTCGCTATTCAAACAAGGATTTTTCAATGACTGAGCCATATCGCGTGGTAGCACTACCGGGAGAAGGAATTGGGCCAGAAGTAGTAGAGGCTTCCTTAAAAGTTCTCCAGCATTTAGCCCAAATAGAAGGCTTTTCTTTAGTGATAAACGATGCCTTAATCGGACAACCCGCCTTCGAGAAATTTGGAAATTTTTTCCCACCACAAACAGCACAAATATGCGAAGGTTCTGATGGCATTCTATTCGGAGCAGTGACAAAGGGCGGTATCCTCGAACTGCGCCAACACTTCGACTTCTTTACCAACCTTCGCCCCGTGCGTCCCTTTGCAACTTTATTGCATAAATCCAGCCTCCAGCCCCACAAGATTCAAGGGCTTGATATCTTGTTTGTGCGGGAATTGGTAAGCGGAATATATTTTGGCCCATCGGGACGAGAGCAAGACGAGGATGGCTCCTATGGCTATCACACAATGAAATACTACGATTGGCAAATTCGCCGCATTGCTAGAGTCGCTCTCCAAAAGGCTAAAGAACGCCGAGGGTTGCTCACCGTCGCTCACAAGGAAAACGCTCTCCCACAAATACCTTGGAGCCGTTTAGTGCAGGAGGAAGCCAAGCATTTCCCTGATGTTGTAGTGGAACCTATGTTAGTAGATAACTTAGCTATGCAACTGGTACGGGAGCCGAAGCGATTTGATGTTATTCTAGCTGGAAATCTATTTGGGGATATTCTCAGCGATATCGGAGGGGCATTAGTAGGTTCCATAGGCTTATTACCCTCTGCTAGTATTAACGATCGAGGATTCGGTCTTTATGAGGCTATACACGGTACAGCACCAGATATTGCTGGGATGGGTATTGCTAATCCTTTAGGAACGATGGGAGCAGTTGTATTAATGCTCCAGCAGTGGGGAGAAACTCATGCTGCTACCCGCCTAATTCAATCTATAGAAAGAGTTTTAGCTTTGGGCTACCGCACGGCTGACTTAGCGCCCCAAGGTCAAGAAATTTTGGTGAACACAAAAACTTTAACTGAGCTTATAATTCAACATATCTCTGAGGTAACTTTGGCAAATAAGGAGTAAGAAAGGAGTAAGAAAAATTATGAAAACCGAACCAAAAGTGTTGATTATTGGGGATGATATTAATACAGATGATATTATACCAGCTAAACGGTGTACTACTGCTGACCCAGAGTATTTAAAACAGTATGCTTTTGAACATCTGATTGGTGAAGGAAATCTTCTGAGCTATGACGAAATTGAAGGCGGACGCAATTTCGGCTGCGGTTCTAGCCGGGAACACGCCCCCATTGCTATTAAAGCGGCTGGTATTAAAAAAATCCGCGCTCATTCTTTTGCTGAAATATTTTACCGCAATAGTATCAATATTGGTCTGGCATTAGAAATTTATTCCCAACCTCAAAATCATCCAGTAGTTGAAGCTATTGTGAGCGCAGGTGGTTTAATTCCTTTTAACCAAAAGCGACAAAAAGGTGAAATTGCCGTTCCTAAAAGTGCAACTTCTGCTAGGGCAATGACTGTGGCAGAAAAACTTTTGGCACGCGCTTCGGAGAACGCTTACGTGCAGCCGGGGGAAACTGTTTTTGTCAAGGTCGATTTAGCGATGTCTCACGATGCTGTAGCTGCACCTGTTGCTAAGGTTTTTTATGAACATTTCGGGAAAGATGCTAAACTTTGGGATGCCAACCGGGTTGTTTTAGTAGCCGATCACTTTATCCAAGTTAACGATCTGCGAGTAGACCCTAAAGCTAGCTTACTATATTCGGAAATGGTGCAGTTCGCTCGCTCGCAAGGTTGCCATTTATTAGATGTAGTCTCGCCTGGAGAAGCTGCGGGTATTTGTCACGTTTTGCTGCCGGAAAAGGGTTTTATTCATCCAGGTACGATTGTGGCGGGGACAGACTCTCACACTTGCACCTACGGGGCTTTTGGATGTTTTTCCACTGGCGTGGGAACGACGGATATGGCAAATATTTTTGCAATGGGGGATATGTGGGTGCGAGTTCCTCCCACTCTACTTTTTCAACTTGAAGGAACTTTGCCTAAATATATCACTGCTAAGGATATAATTCTGTTTATTTTGGGAAAAATTGGTTGTGATGGTGCTGCGGGTAAGGTGATGGAATTCCGAGGCAGTATTATCGACCGGATGCCAATGGAAGAACGGATGACTTTATCTAATATGGCGATCGAGTGCGGTGCGATGTGCGGGTTAATTCCTCCTGATGCCACAACTCGCCAATATTTGCAAAACTGCGGTCAAGATTTATTTGAGGAAGTTGTTAGTGACCCGGATGCTGATTGTGAAGAAATCTATCACTTTGATTTGAGCGATTTAGAACCACAGGTTGCTTGTCCTCCTAAACCCGATCGAGTAGTTGGAATTAGCCAGTTAGGAGAAGTGCCTATTACCAAGGCTTTTATTGGTTCTTGCACGGGCGGGAAACTTTTCGATCTGGCTCAAGCTGCTGAGGTACTTAAAGACCGTCATGTAGGTCCTGGTGTGAGTCTTTTTATTGTGCCAGCTTCCTTCGAGGTGCGTCAAAAGGCTGAGAATTTAGGGTATATGCACATATTTGAAGCGGCGGGAGCAAAAGTTCTCAAATCAGGCTGTGGGGCTTGTATTAATGCTGGACTTGGGGTGTTAGGTAAGGAAGAAACGGGGGTTTATGCTACCAATCGCAATTTCAAAGGGCGAAGCGGCGATCCAACGGCGAAGAACTATTTAGCTTCTCCCCGCGTGGTAGCTATTTCGGCAGTTGAAGGGAAAATTAGCGATCGACTCACTGAAGAGAAGGTAATCGCTAATAAGCTGTCGCCCACCTAATTTTCCAAATCGCTCTAGACTATACCAGGGTTTTAGCTTCCACATTATACAAGTTAAATAGGTGATGGCTTACTAGCTTGCTGAGTTCCGTGCTTGATTGGGATCTCAATCACAAACTCCGCTCCATTTCCTGGCGCTGAAATACAAGTTAGCTTACCATGATGTTTTTCTACTACAATCTGGTAGCTAATAGCCAATCCCAAACCAGTGCCAGAGCCGACACGTTTTGTAGTAAAGAAAGGGTCAAAAATCTTCTGGCTTACTTCCTCTGTCATCCCCGCTCCATTGTCGGCAATCCGAATCTCTACTTGGTTAGTATTTATGAGTCTGGTACGAATACGAAGTTGTGATTTTTTATTGTGGATTGATGCTATACGAGAAGTCACTAATGATTCCTCTATAGCATCAATCGCATTGGTGAGTATATTCATAAATGCTTGGTTCAGGAAGCCGGCGTAACATTCTATTTCAGGGATATCACCATACTCTTTAATAATTTCAATTCCAGGATGGTCTGGCTTAGCTTTTAGCTGATTTTGCAACAGTAGCAGGGTGCTATCGAGTCCTTCATGAATATCTACTCGTTTCATTCCCGCCTCATCCAATCGCGAGAAATTCCGCAGCGACAAGACAATCTGGCGGATGCGTTCTGCCCCTTGCTGCATCGAATCAAGCAGTCTAGGAAAATCGGAAATTAAGAATTCCAGATCGATATTTTCTGCAAAGTTATGAATTTCAGGAGTTGCATTAGGCAATTGAGCCTGATAGAGATTCAGCAACCCCAGCAAGTCATGAAAATAGTCACTAGCAGGGGTAAGATTGCCGTATATAAAGTTAATTGGGTTGTTAATTTCGTGAGCGATACCAGCAACCATTTGCCCCAGACTTGACATTTTTTCAGTTTGAATTAGCTGAGTCTGTGTCGCTTGCAATTCTTTTAGGGTAAGTTCAAGTTGAATTGCTTGTTCTCTCAGCAGGCTATTTTTTTGTTTTAACTGCTGAGTCCTCTCTTCTACTTTTTGTTCGAGCGTTTGGTTGTAATCCTCTAATTGTTCATTAGCTGTTTTCAAGTTTTGAGTAGCGGTTTCCAATCTCCCATAAAGCATCGCATTTTTAAGGGATATAGCTATCTGTGAAGAAAGTATTTTTAATAATTCGAGCCTTTCCATTGTAAAGGCACCAGTTGTTATATTATTTTCCAAATAAAGAATACCGATCAGCTTGCCTTGATTAATAATAGGCATAGATAATATTGACTTGGGTTTTGTTTTTAGGATGTAAGGATCGTTTATGAATCTTTGTGACACTGAGGCATCATTTAAAACCACATTTCCTTTAGTTATGCCTACATAATTAATTATGGTGAGCGGCAGATTCTCACTGTTTTCGACGGGTGATTCTGAACACAATACAACCACATCTCTATCCACAACACCTGTAGCTTCTATCACTAATTTTCCATCTTTTTCTAATAGCAAGCACCCTGTTGTAGCTCCTGCATTTTCCATCACAATTTTAAGTAACTTATCTAGCAACTTATCAAGAACTATTTCTTCAGCCAAGGCCAGATATGCTTTGTTCACAGTGGACAAATCCAAAACCGCCGAACTTCCTCCCGTGGTCAATGTTGTTGTTCTATTAATCTCTATGCCTGTGGATTCTCGCATCAGCATCTCGGAAAATACCAAAGGATATCTAGACTCTAAATCTTTAACTTTAGTTTTAGCTCCCCAACGAATATACCCGTAGTAAGCTTGTGTTAGATAAATGTGAGCAAACTTGTCTCTGCCGAGGGAGAAATAAAACTCTGCTGCTAGTTCCGATGCTAGCGCTTCTTCCTGAATGTATCCTTGTTCTTTAGCTCCTGCTATAGCTCGATCGTAATATTCCATTGCTTCTACAATTTGCCATTGAACCCGTGCTTTCTCCGCCTCCACAAGCTCATACTTATGCTTGAAGTTTGATGGGGCAGAATCGGCCCATTGTTGCATCTTTTGCTGATTCTTCTCTACAATATCCAGGTATTGTTCTTGCTCTGAGCTTGAAGCATTGGGATACTGAGCAAGGAGAGCCAATGAATAGTAAAAGTTGTGAGTAGGAGAAACTACCATGCCCATCACACTTACTGCGTGTTCTGAGGCTAAACTGGCGTTGGCAACGGCATTCTTAGGTTGTTTAAATAGATAAAAAAGAATCGTTTTGGCAAGATAGGCAATAAACAGCAAAGTTCGATTTTTAGTTTCAATAAAAACAGGTAACATTTGCGTTTCATCAAAACTTTCACCAACCAACTGACATTGATTTTCTCTTTTATTTTGAAGATTTAGCGTCAGTTGGTGAAATATTTTGATATAGTAGATAGAATAATCTTGTTTTAGTTTGAGCGCTAAATCAAGATATTGTCTTTGCTGCTGTTCTACAATGTCCAATTGCTGCCCCGTCAAAAACACGATCGCGCAATAAACAGTAACACAATAACCTGCATATTCCATATCTCCGGTTTCAAGTCCGCTTTGAAAACCTGAAAGTAAGGGTAGCAAGGCTTCCTTAGTATGCTCTTTCCAATGTATAATCAATCCGTAAAATATTTGATATATTTTACATTTAAGTGAATTAGCGTTAAATTTATCCAGTAACTTTAATGCTAAGTTACCTGCATGATATCCGGTATCTATATCCCCAAGTGCCGAACACAATATTACACCATAAAAAACATAAGCAACAGCAGCAAGAGGGGAATGACCGTATTCGATGCAAATTTTAACCAACTTCACTACAAGCAGAGGCAAAATTTCAGGATTAGCAGCGAGAGCAGGAGAAACGAGCGACATCAATATTGTTAAAGTCGCTATTTTGTAAGGGTCTGTCATCTCTGGGATATTGTCTAAATCTGTGAGCTTTGGTAACTCAACCACAAAACCCCCGTCCCCTTCGTCATTTAACAAGGAAACGCCCAGCATATCCAGCACGTGCAGCCCAGTATCAATGGCTTTTAACATCTGATTTTGAGCCATATAAAACTGGATTTGTAGCTCGTATACTTTTACTCTTTCCAGCAAGGTGGTAGCTTGTTTCAGAACAACTTCAGCAAGAGCCGCTGACATTTCGTAATTCGTAGTAAGATATGCTGCTTCTACGGCTTCTACATAAAGTGCTAGAGTCAGATCGTAGTTACTCTGCCAACTGTTTTCTGTTAATAGTTTTAACCCTACTCTTAATTGCATGACAGCCGCTTCATAAGCTGACGCTGATTTGGCTTTTCGACTAGCTATTAAATTTAATTGAGCCAGTTGGTATTTTTCTTCTTGCTCAGTAATGAATTCTACTCCCACATTGAGCTGATTAACTATATCAAAGATATTTTCTTCTAGTGCATTTGGATGTGTATTATGCAACAGGAGTTGACCAATTTTTAGGTGCGTAGATTTTTGCCGATCAGCAGGAATCAGAGAATAAGCCGCTTGCTGCACGCGATCGTGCAAAAATTTGTAGGATACTTTGTAACTATTAATTTCTGATTGGGTTCCTTGACCAGTACCCATTACCAATGATTCATTACTATTAAAGAGTAAAGGAAGTTTATAAGCACTTTCCCCGATGGGTAAAATCAGGGCTTCCTGAAGCCCGTCCCACAAAGCAGATGCCGTTTCAGATATAGATTTTTCACTTACTATTGCTAAAACTTCTAAATTAAAACGGTTGCCAATACAAGCTGCTAACTTTAAAACTTTCTGGGTATCTGGAGGCAGTTTTTGAATGTTTCTGGCTATGAGCTCTACGACATTATAATCTGCGATCGCAACACTTTGAATTTGCCCCATATCCCACTGCCATCTGCCAATGCTGAAGTCAAATGTCAACAGTTTTTCTGCGTAAAGGGAGCTGAGAAATTGAGTTATAAAAAACGGATTACCTTGAGTTTTATTGTAAACTAACTCAGCTAATAACTTGAACTTTTCTATTTCATGGTTATTGTTTTTAGCAAGCAAACTTTCTCGATCAATTTCTCCGTGTCGCTCGGAAAAACAAGTAACAGGGGGGACTGGTGATGAACAGTTGTCACCCAACGTGTCAGCAACTAATTGATTTACTGTACTAAGTGTCAACGGTTGGAGGACGATATTATTTATTATTGCTCCGCATGAATAAATACTATCTAAAGTCTGCATTAAAGGATGAGTTGAGCTGACTTCGTTATCTCGATAGGCTCCAATCACCAATAAATATTGGCTATCTGGGTCAGTTAGCAGCACATGAAGCAATTTCAAAGAAGCAGAATCTGCCCACTGCAAATCATCTAAAAATAAAACTAGCGGATGTGCTTTTTGGGTAAAAACATGAATAAATTGTTTAAAGGCAAGATTGAAACGGTTTTGTGATTCACTTGCTCCTAATTTAGAAACTTCAGGTTGCTCACCAACGATCAATTCCAATTCGGGAATAACGTCAATTATAACTCTAGTATTTTTGCCTAAATCATTTAAAATCTTCTGTTTCCAAAAGTTGATTTTTTCCGGGCTTTCTGTTAATACTTGGCGAATTAGTTCTTCAAAAGCTTCTATTAAGGCTCCATAGGGAATATTCCGTTTAAATTGGTCAAACTTACCTGCGATAAAGTAACCTCTTGCTCCGACAATGGGTTTGTGAATTTCATAAACTAAGCAAGATTTACCTATTCCCGAGTAACCGGAAACTAGCACGATCTCGGCTGTTCCAGCGCTAACTCTATCAAAAGCCTCCATTAGATTGGCTACTTGTGTTTCTCGTCCGTACAGTTTTTGTGGGATCAAAAATTGACCGGACTTATCACGCTCACCCGGAATGAAGTTAGAATTTTGGCCAGTTTGTTGTAATTTATTTAGACATTGTTCTAGATCGGCTTTCAGACCAAAACCACTTTGATATCTATCCTCAGCAGTTTTGGCTAATAATTTCATCACTATGTAAGAAATTGCTTTAATAATTTTATCATTTTGAAGTTTAGATGTGGGATTATCGCTCGTAATTTCAAGTCTGCTGTTTTGCTTTTTGGCCATAATTTCCCAGAGGGGACTCGGCTGTTTCGCGATGTGGCAGTGAACTAATTCCATCGGATCTGTAGCCTTAAATGGTAATTCACCGCACAGCATTTCATAGAATGTGATACCTAAAGAGTAGAAGTCTGTCCGATAGTCAATTGAGCGATTCATCCGCCCTGTTTGCTCTGGCGAGATATAGGCGATTGTGCCTTCTAGTAAAGTGGGATGGCTGAGTGTTTGGGTTTCTCTAGACAAGCGCGTGGCAATGCTAAAGTCAGTAATTTTTACTTCTAGCGTAGCAGGAGTGATGATGATATTTGTCGGTTTAATATCTTTATGAATAATTTTGTTGTCGTGCAACTTACCCAGTGTATCTGCTAACTGAATAGCCATTTTTAAAAACTCTTTGAGTTCAAGTTTGCGACCATTCAAAAAGTTTTTGAGAGCTTCTCCTCTTGAATCTTCCAATATCAGTGCTAGACCATGATGATAATTTTCCAATCCATAGGGCTTGACAATACCTTCTAAATTGAGATGTCGGGATATTTCATATTCATGTCTCAATTGCATAATCTCTTCGAGAGTAGGATACTCTGCGATCAGGGCTTTGATAATCACAGCAGTCCCATCTTCCCTCCTCTCTGCGCGATAAACTACTGTCTTGGAACCCTCATTAATTTTTTCTATGAGTTTGTAATTGTCCTTGATATTCATAAATATTGAACCTCTCTTAACAGTATTTGGTTCTGTGCAAAAGTAAATAGTTGGGGCAATTTGGCTAAATATCTCTTTATTTAATATTGAAAGCTGAAATAAAAAAGTATTTTTTCGTTAACTAGCTTAAAAAAGTCTGAACTTTTGTAAAACATATGATCCTTTTGATTTAAGTTCTATGTTTTTGATGATAACACATCCCGCAGCTAAGTAGATAGGCGCAAAAAAATATAAATAGTCTGTAGGATCGGGTTTAGCCCGCAATCATGGCTAGCAGAGATTTTTCCTTTTTAAAACCGCCCTGCCCACCTTTGGTGACAGTGCTTTTCAACCGTATGAGTTACAGTAACAATAATGAGTCTACCAATGGTTGAGAGCTTTGAGAGCGATCGACTCGAATCCGTGCACAAGTGCTGACTCTCAGGTGTAATTACTTAAGTGCACCAACCCAACGTAGATATTCTTTGAGCTGAGACTCTTCTGCTTTCAATATGATTGAAATCGGCAGAATAAGGAGACAGGTAAATAACTCGCTTCTCCTACGGATTCAATCAATCCACGCTTCTGGTACCCAGCATATTTCTCATTAACGTAGGTTTGGAGCCATTGCTGAGAAATCAGGATCGCACGAGCAATCCCCGCAAGTGAAATACGTTTTAACAACAATCGATCGATTAGTTCTCGTGTCTGCTGGTCAATCACCTTGTCAATGCGGATGTTCAACGAATTGCCGATCGCGCTTAACACACTTAAACCGCTGTTTACTGTCGTGAATGCGACCGTTTTTGACTGTCTGGCAAGAAGAACATTTAGAACCAAGAGGCATTGTCAGGGATAGATTAGCAAGAACTACTGCTAATCTATCATCATTACTTCCAGGGGACTACCGGAAAAACCCGATCTTTTTCCTACGTAATCGCTAGAAAATAACATCAGTGCCATGTGCTATTTTGTACATCACTACGATGTATAATTACTTGTTTAGCACTACTAAGGCAGTTTGTAACTGCTCGATCGCACGATCAACTCACCTTGACGCGGATCGCGGCTGAAGATAAAAGCTCCTTCTTGAGTTTCGCCACTTGACAAAAAATCAATTTGCTGGTCGCCGGATTCTACAACTTCACCGTTGACGCGCAGTTCGGCAATAATTTGCACGGACTCTGCCGTTTCGCCGCCCGTATTAGTTACTGCAAACGGTACGTAAAATTGCCCTTGAGTTTCGCGAACAGGCGTGTTCCGAGTGACAGAAATAACCGGAGGTTCCTGCTTTTTAGTCACCCAGTTGTAGAGTACGAGGCCGATGAGGATAGAAAGGATCGAACAGGCGATCGCAAATGCCACCCATTCAGCAGGAGTTCTTTTTTTTTGCTGTTCGTTATTACTTTCACTCATACCGCCAACCTCCCCGCCGCGCCGCCAACAACCGCCGGCAACCCCAATACTAATGTATAGTTCAACCAAATCGACCACGGGTCGTCAAAAGTGAGTTTGTGGAAGAAAAACATCATAAATGCAGAAGCCACCAGCGACACTAAATAAGCCATGACAGTTTCGCTGATGGGACGCTGAAAAATCCCTTGCTGCTGCTGCCGTTTTGCTTGATAAGTAAAGCCGGCTACAAATACAATACCGTAGGAAATTAGCAGCGAAGCGGCGATAATTGCTAATTGCCTAGGTGGCGAAATACCTGCCGCTAGCATGGGAATTTCGTCAGTTGGGGCGATGTTGAAAGCAACGATCGTCGCGCCGATTAAAGTAGCGCCGATATCTGCTAGAGTTGCATTAATGGTAGGTTCCTTTTCGCTGCCTGAACTTTGATAGCGATCGCCGCTCAATAAACCGTTTGCCAGGGCTACTCCCAAGGAAAACGGCAGACCTTCAAAGATAATTTTCCCCAAAGTTTCTTGCAGCGGAGTCTCCGGCGTAATTTCCCTGAGCAAAAACAGGACAAAAGCCGCGCAGACAATGCCGATAGCCATCGCTTCTACGGTATCGATTGCAGCCTCCAGCCAGCGGATGTCTCGAGTTTTGCGAAAACCTTCCGTGCGAGTCAGCAAGAAAACGACGAGAAAAGTAGTTGCGATCGCGATCGACTTTTCCGCTGGTGTAGTATGCGAACCGATCCACCAAACCTCCATCGTATAAAGCAGGGGAATTCCGAATAAAAACCCCCCCGATGCACCTCGAATGATTTCGTTTAGTTCATTAGACCACTGATTTTTGCGTCTTTTTGATTTGTTCATGTTTTGTGAAAACGCACCTCAAAAATTTGGCAAGTAAATATTTTTTTACCTGTTCAAATAGAATACCATATTTGTTGTATTCTTTCTCTAACTTGTGCCAAATCATCAGGGGTTAATATTCCCAGTCTGGGTTCAACTAAGCTTTTTTGTAATGTGTTCAGTTTATGTAAGCGAACCGCTGAAGGTCGATTTAATCCTGCTTGTTGCAATTCCCGATTTTCTACATCAAAAGTTGTGCGAGGGATTTGACTGGTTATCTTCGCAATAATCATGTCTTCATCTCCTGTGTCCAACAGTACCAAGCCAGGACGGCGTTTAGTTTCGGCTGCACCCGCAAACAGGAATGCAACTAGAACTAATTCTCCAAACTGATAATTAGTCATAGCTCAAATCTCATCGTAAATTGCGTCTTCTTCGCTGCAATCACCAAAGAATTGTTCGGTGGCAAGACGATGCCAAGCAGCGTTTTCCTCTTCTTCATCTTCTGTGTCAGTTGGTTCTTTCACCAAAACAATAACTCGGACTTCTTGGTTAACTGCCAAGTATTTTAATAGAGTATCGGGAAATTCTATTTTCCCTCGATCTGTGACTTTTGCGGGAAACTCGTAAGCTTTCATAATTTTTAGGTCGATTTTTTTACAAGATTATTCAGTTTGTGATTTACTTTCTAATTCCTTGAGTTATAAAAAAACTCCCACGATTATAAATCTATTTGCCAAATCTTGATAGTATTTTCATCACTTCCACTAACTAGAGTCTGCCCATCCGGGCTAAAAGCCACAGAGTAAACTCCCCATGAATGCCCCAAGAGACTGCAAATTTTATCTCTGGTATCGAGATTCCAAAGTTCGATAATACCAGGTTCCGTACTATCATCTTCGCTGCCAGAATCCCACCCGCCACTTGCTAAAATTTTCCCATCAGGGCTAAAAGCTAAGCAGAAGTCCCCCATTGAATTTTCCGCAAGAGTATAGATTTCTATTCCCGTGTAGAGATTCCACAGCTTAATAGTTCCCACACAGTGCAAAGTCGCAAAAGTTTCTCCATCGGGGCTAACAGCGATCGCATAAACAGAGTCCATACCCTCCTGCCAATTCTTTGTCCAGATTTCATCTCCAGTGGTTAAATTAAAAGCTACTGCACTTAGAGAAACATAATCATCTGCACTGCTACTAAGTAGAATCTTTCCGTCAGGGCTGAATAAAATATGCAAACTATAAAATACTTCTACTGGCCACTTTAAAGTCCGAATTAATTCTCCATTTCTAAGGTTCCAAAGTTTGATAGTTGTGTCTTCACTGGCACTTGCCAGAGTCTTCCCGTCGGGGCTGATAACTACAGAAGTAATTATGTCTGAATGTCCGGCGATCGTGTAAATTTCCTCTTTAGTGCTGAGATTCCACAGTTTGATAGTTTTGTCCTTACTGCCACTAGCAAGAGTTTGTCCATCAGGGGCGAGGGCAATGGATGTAACCCCTTGTGAATGTCCCGATAAAGTGTGAATTTCTGGCCCTTTGTTGAGGTTCCACAGCTTAATTGTGCTATCAGAACTTCCGCTAACTACAGTCTGTCCGTCTGGGGTGATGACAACAGAAGTTACCGCGCTTGAATGCCCGTGAAGGGTGTGTACGCATTGCCAGTTCGGATTTGAAAACATTTGATATTACTCTTCGTACTCATCCATTAACCACATTTTTACTTATTGTTTTCAAGACCATTAAAGTGCAAGCTGAATTTCGGAAGATTCTCCCAAAGCTTCGTTGACAACAATCAGTTTTCCTTGACTATCGGCCCCTAATTGTTGATTGGCATTGAGTAATTCAATTCCATAAATAGTACCGTCTGGGGCAATATCCACATTCATTTGCTCGCTAACCTGGATAGTTTTTACCTGTGTGGTTTTTTCTTTCAGGTATATATAAGCTACGTTGTATCTTGGATCGTAAGTCAGTTTCATGGAACCTCCTGCTCAAAAGAATTTGACAATTACAGTGATAATCATCCAGTCTTCGCCTTCTGACGCTGCGATCGCCTCCACTTTCTTCATAGCATAAACTTTTCCCTGCCACTCGGCATTGAAGGAAAAGTTGCGCCTAAATCCGGTTCTGCCAAATTGAGCCGGAAAAGTTGTGCCACTTTCAACAGTAGCAATTACTTCTGCCTCAGTTGCACCTCGCTCAATCAATCGTGCTTGAGCATGGGGATGTAATCTAACGCTCACGTTGCTATTACCTCCTTTTTGCCTCTTTATTTTTACACTAACTTAATTCACCCCAGCCGCACACAAGCATCAAAATAAAGGCATGAGCGTCCAACAACAACCTCATTCCATTTACTCCTTAAACTCTTCTAGCGGTTCGTCAAAATCATCCGACATCCAAACCATTCCTTTAACACTCCCAGCTTTGGACGGCCAGCGCTTCTTATTAGCTGGCGGTATTCCTACCAATTTTACAACAGGCTGGTTATCTTGAGTAATCGCCACTTCTTCTCCTCTCATCGCCGCTTCGATTAATTCCAGAAGCTTTTCTTTGGCCTCAACAATGTCTACTTAATACATATTTTTTGCCTGATTACAGTCAATCTACAGCATCACTATTTTAACTCAATTCGATAAATCCTCTTCCTCCACATCAACAGGCTGAAACTCTAAATCACCAGGCTGCAACTGAGCAGGAGTAGCCGGAATCGCGGCAATAATTGCATCGATTACTTTAGCCACCGGAATAATCTGCATCCCCAAATCTGGCACCGCTTGATTCTTAGGAATAATCGCCCTTTTGAAACCCAATTTTGCCGCTTCCCTCAGCCGCAATTCTAATTGGGAAACCGGCCGCACCTGTCCTCCCAAACCCACTTCTCCGAGCAAAACAGTGCGCGCATCAACCACCCGATCGCGAAAACTTGCCACAACGGCGATCGCCACTGCCAAATCCGCCGCCGGTTCCTCCACTTTCAACCCGCCCACCGACGCCAAAATTACATCTAATTTAGATAAAGGAATCCCCACCCTTTTCTCCAAAACAGCTAAAATTTGCTGCAATCTACCATTGTCCACACCAGTAGTAGTCCGGCGCGGCGAACCAAAACTTGCAGGGCTGACTAACGCCTGAATTTCTACTAGAATCGGTCTAGTTCCTTCGCAAGCAACAGTCGTGGAAGTACCGGGCGAAAATTCATCTTTATTGCCTAAAAACAACTCCGACGGATTATCTACTTCTCGCAAACCGTTTGCTACCATTTCAAAAACACCGATTTCGTGAGTAGCCCCAAAACGGTTTTTCATCGATCGCAAAAGCCGGTGAGAAGCAAAGCGATCGCCCTCAAAATAAAGTACAGTATCTACCAAATGTTCCAAAACCCTCGGCCCCGCCAAAGCTCCATCTTTCGTAACGTGACCGACAATAAATAAAGTAATATTTTCCCTTTTTGCCACCTGCATCAAAGCAGACGTACATTCCCGTACCTGAGCCACCGAACCCGGAGCCGATGTTAAACTAGCAAAATAAATAGTTTGGATGCTGTCAACTACCGCTACATTCGGTTTCAGCGCTTCCAACTCCCGCAAAACTACTTCTAAATCCGTCTCTGGAAGCAAGTAGAAATTCTCCGCTGACTTGTCCTCGGAATCCGTTTTAGCTTCCCCGTTGCTGCCGGATTTATGCCCGCCGTTGCTTGACAAATTAACCGGATTAGCTACACCCAAACGCTGCGATCGCAACTTCACCTGCTGGCCGGACTCCTCCGCACTGACATACAGTATCCGATCCTTGCGCGACAACATATTTGCCACCTGCAACAGCAGCGTCGATTTTCCGATTCCCGGTTCCCCCCCAATCAACACCAGCGAGCCCGGAACAATCCCGCCTCCCAAAACTCGATCGAGCTCCCCGTAACCAGAAGGCCAGCGAGACTGAGTTTGGTCGGAAATCTGCGATAATCTAAAAGATACCCTCGGTTGACCCTTCGACTTATCAGGGGGCGAACCGCCCGCTGCCTTAGTTGTCACCCCAGTTAAACCAGCCCGCGACACACCAGCAGTAGGTTGTTCTAACTGCTCGTCAAAAGAATCCCACTTCTGACAGCTAGGACACCTGCCAAAATATTGTGGTGAATCATACCCGCATTCCCGACAAATATATTGTATTCGAGGCTTAGGCATTGTTTACTATAGATAAATAGTCACCCTAACATTTAGAAAAGTCTGAGTTAAAGCAATTATCAAGCTTTCAGACCCCTCCCCACACATGATTCAATTTGTGTCTTCTATGATAGGGTACAAAAAATTAACATTATCTGAAATGTAACTTAAGGAGTGCTCGGTAACTTGGAAAACCATAAAGAAAAAATTCTGGTAGTCGATGACGAAGCCAGTATCCGCCGCATTCTGGAGACTCGCCTTTCCATGATTGGCTACGATGTCGTCACCGCTGCTGACGGCGAAGAAGCTCTCGAAACATTTCGCAACACCGAACCCGACTTAGTGGTTTTGGACGTGATGATGCCGAAGCTAGACGGTTACGGCGTCTGTCAGGAGTTGCGTAAAGAGTCAGACGTGCCTATCATCATGCTAACTGCTTTGGGAGACGTAGCCGATCGCATCACCGGTTTAGAATTGGGCGCCGACGATTACGTCGTCAAACCTTTCTCTCCCAAAGAACTCGAAGCCCGCATCCGTTCGGTACTGCGGAGGGTTGACAAAAACGGGGCGTCGGGGATTCCCAGTTCCGGAGTCATCCACGTCACCAATATTAGAATTGACACCAACAAGCGCCAAGTTTACAAAGGCGACGAACGAATTCGCCTCACGGGCATGGAATTCAGCTTGTTAGAACTGCTTGTCAGCCGTTCTGGAGAGCCTTTTTCGCGATCGGAAATTTTGCAGGAAGTCTGGGGATACACGCCAGAACGCCACGTAGACACCCGCGTAGTGGACGTTCACATCTCGCGGCTTAGGGCAAAGTTGGAAGACGACCCCAGCAATCCCGAATTAATTCTCACCGCCCGCGGCACCGGCTATCTGTTCCAGCGAATTGTCGAAATTGGAGAAGTAGGTTGACAGTTGACAGTTGACAGTTGACAGTTGACAATTGGCAGTTGTTAAATTATCAACTACCAATGACCAATGACCAATGACCAATGACTAATGACTGTTGACTGTTGACTGTTGACTGTTGACTGCTGACTGTTGACTGTTGACTAATGACCAATGACCAATGACTAATGACTAATGACAAAATCCGATCCCAATAAAGTTTTGCGGCAATTGCCCTTAGTTGCAGGAGGGTTAGCAGGTACGCTGCTAATGGTCAACCGCTTGCTGACAGAGCAAATTACAGATTCTCAAGCTCGATCGGACGCTTTGGGAGTAATTGTCAGCGCTCTGCTGATTTTAACAGGTTTGCTGTGGCAGCAGGTGCAAGCGCGATCGCCCGATTCGGTAAAACTTATCGGCGAAGAAGGTTTTGAATTTGCGCCGGATTTGCCGGAGCCCGTGAAAATAGAATTAGCCTGGGCGTCGCGTTTGCTGTTGACAAATACCGCCACAAGGTCGATCGTAATTGTGTATCAGGGAAAAGTTTTATTGCGGCGCGGCATTTTAGGCATCAATCCCGAAGTCAAACCGGGGCCGATTTTGCAGCGAGTGCTCGACAAAAATAAACCAGTTTATTTAGTAAATCTCAATATTTACCCCGGGCGAATAGAATTTGACTATTTGCCAGAAAATACTCAAGGAGTTATCTGTCAGCCGATCGGCAGCCAAGGGGTTTTAATCTTAGGTGCTAACGCGCCCCGCAGCTATACAAAACAAGATGAAAACTGGGTTGAAGGCATTGCCGACAAGCTAGAAAATACCATCAATCGATTTTAGATTTTAGATTTTAGATTTTGGATTGTGGATTTTGGATTGTGGATTTTGGATTTTGGATTGTGGATTTTGGATTGTGGATTTTGGATTTTGGATTTGAGATTTGAGATTGTCGATTGTCGATTGTCGATTGCACAATGCCAGCCCGCGTCTTGGTGCGATCCTCTTCGAGGGCTGCGCTAACGACGGATTTGCCTTATTCTAGGTGTTGGCTATCGGCAATAAACAAGATTTATTACCGATATCTTTTGAAAAGAAGAAGAGCGATCGCTCCCTCCAACGAAATTTCCCGGGTTTGAGGGTCTTCTTAACCACCAAGACGCCGGCTGCGCGTACAGGGCGCACCTTAGTCCTCAACAAGACTCTTCGGGTGCGCTAGGCGCACCTTACTAGCTCAAAACTCGCAACTCAAAACTCAAAACTACTAGCGAGCCCAGTCAGTACCGCGCCACAGCGTAAAAAACAAAACACTAGAAATCAGCGCGCCCAGCAGCCACTTAACAGCATTTTTAAATAACCCCAAGCGCTGACTTTGCTGAACAGCAGCACTTTGCGTCTGCAACCGTTCCTTAGCCGGAGTAATTCTCGAAAGAATTTGCTCTTTCAATTGCTGTGGGTTTTGCGTATCTGCTGGTACCCCCAAACGAGTAAGTTCCCCCGCCAAATTCCTTAAATCTTCAGGACTACCCTTATTCAGCCGTTCTTCCACCTGCTGCAACTGAGCTAATTGTTGGTTTGCTTGAGTAGTAATTTGCTGGTTGTTTTGGTTGTTGACGTAGATAGCGCCAAAAATTCCCAAAGGTAGCATCAACAGAAAAACCAGGGCCAGCAGCAGACAAACCCAAGACAAAACCTTCAAAAAAAGGTCTTCCAAACCTCTGCGATCGTACCCTTCTCCAAAAAATATCAGCGCCATTGCCAGTAAAGGAACTGGCACCCGTTCCACTACAGCCCCAATCGTTTGCAATTCCCAGAGGCGATTGCCAAAATTGGCTGGTATAAGAACTGCAATCGTATCTAATACAGACAAAATTAATAGACCGTAGCCAATCCAACGCAGTCTGTAGATAGAAAAACCTTGTTCGCCTTGTAAGTCATTCATAAAATAATCAGAGTTGTTGTTAAGAAAAATCTCTCTTGACCTCGCTCAATAACGGATACAAGCCTCCGACAACAGTCGTGGAGAGTCAAAAATTTTAGACTGTGGTTCCAGCTTCCAGATTCACCTGTGGAGTAGATCTAAAAGCTAAAAGCTAAAAGCTAAAATCGACTGAATCGAGTCAAGGCTCGGGGAATCGCGGCTGCCACCACTGATACCAAGAAACCCAAGCATTCTCTAGAATTTTTTTGGCATCTTCTGGAGTTGTTTTATCCAAAGGCACAGACATCTGAGTCCACAAACAGCGCCGGTCTTGAATATTTCCCCTACCCAACAACCAAAACAGAATACGGTTCGGCTGCCAATCGCGAGTATTTCGATTATATCTAAACTGTTGGGAAGTTACTGTAGCACTGCCATTAGGATTGATACACGAACTCAAATACAGTCGATTTTGCTGTTGCAAAATTGCGTGAAACCCCGCGCCTTGAGTGTTTGCCAATGCTAGTTTAGCAGGATACGACTTGAGAATAGTATGTTCCTTCATCATACCTTCCACTTCCCCAATGGTGTCTACCGCATAGCGCATCTCTATTTCTAGAGCCATGCTATTTTTTTGATATTCATATTTCCTGGCAGCTTTGAATTCTGAATTGTCGCTAAGTTCGATCGGCGCGCTCTTGTTTAGTTTCCAATCGGCTAAAGGCACCGATTCGGGAAACTCAAATGGGGTTGCCACATTCTTGGCGTCCGATGGATAGAAAACCAATTTTCCGGCAACCAACAAAACGCCTCCCAAAGTAACAGCCAACAGGGAAAGCCTAACTGGTTTCCAAGAGGTAATAGCCATTAGCAATTCTGTCCTTCCTGATTTGGGGGTTGGTCTTTCAAAATTGCAAACCAGCAGAATAACCCGAAAATAAATACAGCAATCATCGAAAATATTACCGAACCATTTCCTTCGTGCCAGTATTTAAATGCTTCGGGTTGAGATAGCGATACCAGCACCGCCAGGAGAGCAACTCGCGCGGCATTAACTAGAAATGCAGTAATTATGGCCACGAATGGCAATACAATTTTCTGACCCTTAGTGGTAGGAAACATCAGTAAGAAAACCAGAGCTAGTCCTAACAATTGTAGCATCGCATTCACCCCGGAACACCCGTGATACACTTCCACGCTGCCCTTTTCCAGGATTAGAAAAACCCCTTTCCGCACCACTTCAAATCCTAGGTAGTGCAGGAGGAAAGCTGAAAATTTTGCTGTTAATAGGGCAACATCAACGAAGACTCCGATCAATCCGGGAGGAATAGCTGTATAGGCAAGAATTAGAAGTTCCTGCCAATATTGTTTCAGTCCTTTTGTTCCCGAAGCCAGCAATGCTAGACTGATTCCAGACAAAAAAGGCGTTGCTCTGATAAAAAAGTCGTATCCCGAGATCGACGAACTTTTGATCAATATTAAAGCAATTAACGATGACCCAAAGAAGCTGGCGAAAATTCCGCTTTCAAAATTTAAGGATTCGTGCCTTTCCCAAATGAGAAATGCTACCACTCCCCAAAACAGTAACATTGTACCGAACAGGTCAGTGTCGTTGGTTCTGGAAGTGAGAGTTAGGTGTAAGGCTATCAAACCGGAGGCGATGCCTAACAGCCAGTATTTAGGTTCTTGGATGTGCTTGAGCGAGTTTATTTCGGTCATTGCTGCTTTTTGTTTTTACTAAAAGCTTCTAAAATGCTTAATATTGTAACTATATTAAAATTATCAGCTACAAACACTTTAATTTATGCGTTTGGGATGATTTTTCACTAAATCTTCACAAAGATTGACAATAGCAAATATGTGTGATATCAACTTGAACCTAATCAAATCTGAAGTTAGGAGCAAAGACCAAAGAAAACAGGTTTTTTAACTCAGATCGATCGCACTCAACTAAAGATTTTCCTTTCTCTAAACCGGTTTGGGCGCCTGGAGTTGTAAAGCTTGAAGGCAAGACCGAAACATTTCTGGACGCACTATTGAGCGGGAAAACCCGTTTCTTACTGGTTCTGGTTTTTGGCAGCCCGTGCGTCCAGGAGGAGATTAGTTAGAGTAGACTTTCCGGTAGTAAGTTTGATATTCCTCCGAAAGCAGGGGTTCCCACCACTCCCGATGGGCTAAGTACCATTCTACAGTCTGCCGCAAACCTTCTTCAACTGTTACTGAAGGAGTCCAACCTAATTCTGTTTTAATTTTGGTGGCATCAATAGCGTAACGCCGATCGTGCCCCGCTCTGTCTTTGACAAATGCAATCAATTGTTCGCAAGGACGCGCGGGCAAATCCTCAGCTAATTCGTCCATTAGCTGGCACAGCATTTTTACTAAATCGAGATTTTTTACCTCGTTGTTGCCGCCCACATTGTAGGTTTCCCCAGGTTGGCCGCGGTGGATAACGGCATCTAAAGCGCGGCAGTGGTCGAGAACGTAGAGCCAATCTCGCACGTTTTGACCGTCGCCGTAAACTGGCAGCGGTTTGCCCAATAGCATATTGATGCACATTAACGGAATGAGCTTTTCTGGGAAGTGATAGGGGCCGTAATTGTTGGAACAGTTGGTGATAATTGTCGGGACGCCGTAGGTGTGGAAATAGGCGCGGGCGAGGTGGTCGCTGCCAGCTTTGGAGGCTGAGTAGGGACTGTTGGGCGAGTAGGGGGTTGTTTCTGTGAAGGCTGGGTCATCGGGGCCGAGACTGCCGTAAACTTCGTCGGTAGAAACGTGGAGGAAGCGCATTTCTGCTTTGAGAGATGCCTCATCAATTGCTTCAAAATGCTTGCGGAAGGCTTCTAAAAGCGTGAAGGTTCCGACAACGTTTGTTTGAACAAAGGCGGCGGGCCCGATAATTGACCTGTCAACGTGGGATTCTGCGGCAAAGTGCGCGACTGTGGTGATGTTTTCTTCTTTGAGCAAGGTATCGACTAGGGTACGATCGCAAATATCCCCTTGCACAAACCGAAAATTTTCTCCTCCTTCCAAACTTGCCAGGGTTTGCCTGTTTCCGGCGTAGGTTAAAGCGTCGAGTACGACTACTCGATCGCCCGGATAGCTGCTGCACCAGTGATGCACAAAATTCGAGCCGATAAATCCAGCCCCGCCCGTCACCAACAATCGGCGAGGGGCTCGCTCAATGCCTTGATTCCCGCTGTCTGTCATAAAAATAAGAGTTTTTCCAATAACTAAGCCTTTACAAAAGTAGCCTTAAAAGTAGTTTGTCACCAAGTGTTTGCCAGCCTGTAACTAAATTTTGTACTGTCTCGCCTCAGATGTTCTAATTTGGGCGCGATCGCGCATATTGCTTCACAATACTTTAAACAATTCCGTTCAGTTAGTCAAAACGCTTACAGAGCAACCATTGCCGATTTTTAAGCTGGCAATTTAAAATTTGAATTGCGTCAGGCTATAGTTGAAATTTGCGATCGATCCGCGATATGGGCGGCGCGCCGAGTTGATACATTTGTAAAGAGCTGTTACCATTAATTTTTTAATTATCCTTTACAATCTCCAGAACACCATGAAGAAGTTTCAAGTGTTAGCTGGCATTGCTTCCGCCGTCGCGATCGCAAGCAGCATCGCCATAGGTGACGCCGCATCTGCTTTCCCCTGTTCCTACAGCAAATCTGGGGCGGCTAAGTCTGGTTCTGCGACAACGATCCTGGGTTCCGGCGGTTCGGAGCGCATGAATCCGTGGAAATCTTACAAAACAGCAGCTCTCGGTTTGCTGGGTTTGGCTGGGCTTGGGGGCGCAGGTGCGGCCTACATGAGCTACCGCGCAGGCAAGCGCGCCTCTGCTGCTTGCGCTGCGATGACCGATAATTTTGAAGTTTTTGAAGAGCCGATCGCTCCGATCGCAGATGCAGCCGTTCGCGAACACCTGGAAGTTCCGGCCCTGCTCGATTTGGCGGCGGCCGGTGCTGTAGCTGAGCCAGCAGATGCGGTTGGAACCGTTCGCGAACACCCAGAAGCTCCGGGCGGCGAGCTGGATTTGCCGGTTTCGCCAATTGCCGAGTTGAGTTCTGAAATTGCGATCGAACAAGTCCAAAGCGCGATCGTCAAATAGTTATCTCAAACCAAAGTATTCGCTCAAAAAACCTCAACTCTTGCAAGAGTTGAGGTTTTTTGAGGTAAAATTATCTGCCCCTACAATTTCCTGCGATGGCGATCGCGAAGCACAGCAAACAATTGACAACAGATGAATCGATCGCAAACAATATCATATTCCGGCGAAGCTCTCGGAACGCCGAATTAATATCAATTTAAAAAAGTCTGGCTAAAATTCTCAATCTCATACCAATTATTAAAAATCCCCGCTCTCTGTCAGGAAAAGGCAGTACCGTTTCCCTACTTTATTTGCTCCGATTGAAAACTGCGGTAAAATTAGATGACTCAAAGCGAGACAGTACGCTGCGGAGGCGATCGCTCAAAATGCCCTCGATATCAATCTGAGGTTAGACGGCAAGAGTGCAAATCGCCTGCTATGGTAGGAAATATAGCCATACAGATTACAACTATAGGTTATTATGAATGCTTGGCGCGATCGGTTCAATCAATTTACAGGCAAAACTCGACTGGCAGTTTGCCGTGTGTTCGTTCACCTAACAGGCGAAGAAGTTGCACCGCTGTTAGGAGTTCTCAACCGCACAGCCAGACAAGCAATTGATGCCGACGGCGACCTAGCAGTTTTAGGAGAAGGTATTGTAGAAATTTGCAATCACCTGTTGCAGTACGACAACTACTGGCAAGCAGCAGCCAATGAAGGCGATATTTTTTGGAATGAAAGCGAAGCCGGCGATTATGTGGATGAACTTTTCACTGATTCAGCCGAGCGCTATCTCAGCGAGCCTCAATACAGCACATCTGTTTACGATAAAAATTCCCCCTTGTCTTTGCCGGTAACTAGAAATGTCGTAGTGATGCTGACAGTTGCTTATGAAGGCGAAGTTCCTGCCCTAGAAACAGACCTCGCTGACATCAGCGCGCTGAAAGTCGGTTTAAAAGCAATGATTAATTTACATTACCAGCACAGGCTCCGAGCTGTGCAAGTTCACTTTTCTCCCGCACAGTTGGGTGACGAACTTACCAGCGACCAAGTGTTGGTCAATTTCCCCGAACTCATTCCCCTTTAAAAACTAGAAAAATCCCAACCATCGAAGCGGCGAAGAGAATTCGCTCCGACCAAAACGATGTCCACTCCAAGCCGACGAGCACAAAAGAGGGAAAATAACACAGATTTGCAGTGAGGAGGGAATTCCTCAAGCTGGGAATAAATAAGAAATCAAGTTATGACTTCAAGCTGGATTAGCGATAGAATGTAAATCGAGTCGTTGATAATTACCAATTACCTTGATTCAGAACCCGCAATTCACAGAACCAGGGCTAGAAGTTGTTTGCTTCTTCCTTTTTCCTTACTAATTACCAATAACTATTTATGATGATGCTGCGAAAACTGACAATTTTGCGAAAACTGACAATTTATTTAATGGCTTTAACTTTCTTGTGGACGGCAACCGCCTGCGGTTCTCCTACCCCACAACCTCCTGCCAGTCCTGCTGCAAATAGTAATGTTAACACGGTGCGTCCTGCTGCCGCAAACAATAACTTGGCTCAAGGTCAATATCCCGTACAGCAAGCTACCTATAACGATGCGGATGGTGAATACAGTTTAATGTTGCTGAATACTCCCGCCGGCAGTCCCCCACTTTACCGCACTACGGATTTGCAAATGGCTCGCTTAACGGATGAAGAAATATCGGCAGGCAAGAAAAGTTATCTAAATGTGGATAACAATAAAGCGGTTTTGCATTTGACAGAAGATTTTAAAATTGAGTACGTTCACAACGTGACTGAAACTGTCACTAACCCTCAAACCGGTCAGCCCCAAACCGTAGTAGTGAGACAGCAATCTGGCTTCTGGGCGCCGTTTGCTGGGGCTATAGCCGGTCAGGCGATCGGCAGTTTGTTATTTAGACCGCAATATTATATGCCGCCAGTCTATCAGCCGGGAATTATGACAGGATATGGCGGGTATGGCAATACTTACGGCCAAGCTGTTAACCAATATCAAACTCGCTACCAAACTCCGCCTCCTGCGGTGAGAAACCGTCAAGTTTTAAGGACGACCGGCCGCTTGCGATCGCCCACATACAACCAACCAGTAAGACCCTCAGTACGTTCAAATCCCAGTAATCGATCGACCGGTTCTGGTTACGGCGGCAGCACTTTGAGGCGATCGCCCAACTCAACTTCCCCGCAGCAAAGGCGGAGTCCGAGTTTTGGTAGCGGCAGGAGTTCTCGTCAACCGAGTCGTAGCGGTTCTTTCGGGAGTGGCAGAAGGCGGTAAGAATGTAGGGTGCGTCGCCCTCGAATATCTGCGCCTTAGTGGGAAGTTTCCCGCAGCGACACACCCTACAACTACCAAGGTAGATGGAGTTATATTGTTACGCGGGGATTTTTACAGACTTATAGGGTTGAATGAGTTAAACTTAAGTGCCAAATACTTTGCTAAACTTATTCACAGTTAATCACCGAGAGGAAGTTTCATGTTTGCTGT
>JAUBST010000020.1:75221-123444 GCA_036702215.1 Microcoleus sp. F6_B6 | reverse complement strand
CGTGATGCTATATCTGCCCATTTTTGTAACTTTTTCATGCCTTCTCTTATTCCTAGATCGCAGACCTGAATCCTTACATTAGGACTTACGCAGAAATCTCCCCAACCCTCCATCTCCCCTAGCGACCCAAAACAGCAGGGGGAATCTTAAAAGCCCCCTTTTTAAGGGGGTTGGGGGATCTATTAATTAAGGACAGTGATATTTGTTGCCATTCTTGTCTATGCAAGTTTTTTGGGCTACGCTATTCTTCAACACAGTCTCTGTTTTAGCTGTTGGGGTAGTTGAGGTACTCGCAACTGCCGCCAATGCCAAAGTCGAAGGCGCGATCGCCGACATTAGTATGAATAATGGGCAAATCAAAATTTGGCAATTCATTTTCGTGTCTCCCAGTCAAGTTTTTGAGTAGGGAACAAACGAGTTAGCGCTAACTGCTGTCTCCATAATTCCAGCATGAGGCAGACATAAAGGCTTTCCGGGTCACATCTCGGTCATTATTTGGTCATTTTGGCTACTAGATAAGTGAACCAGAACAGAATAAAGAAAAAACATTAGTATAAAAAAATTATGGCTGTGACTCTCAGAGCTTCTGACAAGGGGTTAAAAATAATTGAGCGGCTGAGGATTAGAAAAGGCTGGTCAAGAAGAGAAAAGGCTTGGTATGAGTTGGCATATACTTCAGAATCAACCTTAAGGAGGTTTTGGAAAAAACAGCCAATTTCCCATGAAAAATTTGTCAAAATTTGTACAGTTATAGATGCAAACTGGCAAGATATTTTTGATGACAGTCAGACAGAATTACTGGAACCCAAGGATATACCTGACAAGCAAAGCTTTGCACTTCCTGAAAAAATCGCACCTGTCAGAAATTGGGTAGGGCGATCGCGCGAAATCGACACCCTCAAATCCCAGATCCTCGCTCCAGAAACTAGGGCTATTACCATCACCGCTGTTTGTCTCGTTGGCTTAGCTGGAATTGGCAAAACGACTCTCGCCAGTCAGCTAATCCGACAGTTACAAGCTGAAAATGCCCCTTTTACCGTTGCTGCTTGGGAAACGTTGCGATCGGCCACTGGCAAAGCCCCTCGATTTAATAACATTATTGATTCCCTATTGCTCACTCTTTCCAATGCCAAAATTACACCCGCTTTCACTATTGCTGATGACTATCACCAAAAAACCGAGCGCTTAGTAAAATTGTTGAAAGAAAAACCCTGTCTCGTAGTGCTGGATAACGTCGAGACAGTGTTGCAAACAGGGAAAGTAAAACGAGCAGGATATTTTGCTGATGAGTGCGCGGAGTATGCTTGGCTGTTCTCGCAAATAGCAGAAACAGAGCATCAAAGTAAAGTTCTGTTTACCAGTCGCGAAACTTTGGAAGCACTATCAGGACGAGAAACCCAAATGCTGCGTTTAGGTGGATTGGATAGACAGGCTGCTGTCCAATTATTGGAATCGTTTAATTTGATTGCAACCCCAAATGAATTAGCAGAATTAGCCAAACGCTATGACGGACACCCCAAAGCACTAAAAATAGTTGCAGCCTTAATTTTGAAGGAAGCTGAATATCAGGGAAGTGTCGGCATTTTTTTAAAAGATGTCAACTGGTTACTTGTAAATCGTTTAGACCAACTCATTGACGAAGTAATTCAGCGCCTTAGTGATGAAGAATTGATTTGTTTGAGCCAAATATCTGTCTATGAAACACCTGAATATCCGCTGTCAGTTGACGGAATTGCTGCTCAAATGTCTGAAATGAGCAAACGCGATGTCAAAGAAAACGTCATTGAGGCATTGAAGCGTCGGCAACTGCTAGACTATAACCGAAATTGTGAATCTTACCAAATGCACCCTTTGGTAGAAGAAAAAGCCTTTCAGCTACTTAATCCTGAGTTAGAACGTACTGCTCACCGTAAAGCCTACTGCCATTTTATTAGTATTATTAAACCGGAAGCGGAATGGAAAGAATTTGATGATGTTAAGCCTTTATTGAGGGCACATTATCATGCTTGTCAGGCAAAAGATTGGGATGAAGCTGCGAGAGCAATTTCGATATCTTATGAGTATCTGCGTCAACAAAGTCATTTTGATATCATAATTGACTGCTACACGAAATTAATACCTGAGAATTGGCAATCAGGAGATCAGTTAGTCTGCTCAATTTCCGACGAAGAAACTTGCAAAATTTTGTTGTGTTTAGGAAACGCCTATAACGCTGTGACTCAATGGAAAATTGCACAAGAGTATTACCAAAAATGTTTATCTATCTCTCGAAAAATAGGATGTCGCAAAACAGAGGCCTCAACCCTCTGTTATATGTCACTAATAATAGGAAATAATGAAACAGCTATTGAATATTTACAAGAGTCTATAGTAATTGCTACCGAAATTAAAGAAAATCTTATTAAATGCAAAGCTTTAGAATATTTAGGCGTTGTTTTTTTTCGCATAGGAGATTATAATAAATCTATTAATTATCATCAGCAAGCTTTAGAATTTGCGCGAAAAATACAATCTGAAGAAAACATTGGAATTGCTCTTGGAAATTTAGCGAATTTCTATGAATTTAGAGAAGAATATGAGACTGCAGAACAATATATGAATCAATACTTAGAAATTGCCATCAAGATTGGCGATCCAAAACGAAAGGCTTATGCTCTAGAAGGGTTGGCTGGTATTTACCGTAAAATAGGAAACTATAAAACTTCTATAGATTACGATATTAAAGCGCTAGAAATTAGTAGAGAAATTCAAGTTCGCCACGCGGAAAGTGCTGCTATCAAAAGTTTAGGGATTACCTACAGAGAATTAGGAAAATTTCTGGAGTCAATAGATTTACTTAAGCAGTGTGTAGAACTTTGCCGTGAAATTGAAAATAACGGTGATGGAGATGCTCTGTATGAGTTAGGAATCACTTATTGCGAATTAGGAAAACTTGAAGAAGCTGTTGAGCCTTTCCAAGCTGGGTTGATGATTTTTCATCAAATAGGTGCTCATGCTCGTGCTGCCCAGTCATTATTCGCCTTAGCAAAAACCAGTTTGCTCATCAAGAAAGTTCCTTTAGAAACTATCCAAGATTACTGCGATCGCGCTGAAAACATTTGTCTCGATCTCAAGCTGCCACTATTAACAGAAGTACAAAAACTAAAAGCAAATTTACCGGAAAATCGCGACTCAATATATCACGAATAAGATTTCCCTACTCAACTAAAGCTTGTCGCTGAGCCTCCAACAATTCCTGAATCCCTATTTCTGCCACATCCAAAATTTGATTTAACTGACTCCGGCTGAAACTTCCTGCTTCTGCAGTTCCCTGAATTTCGATGATGTTCAAATCTCCATTCATTACCACATTACAATCAATTTCCGCCGCCACATCTTCAAGATAATTCAAATCTAAAAACGGCTCGCCTTCCAAAAGCCCCACAGACACCGCCGCCACTTGACGAATAATGGGCGATCGCACTAAATCACCTTTTTGCACCAACTTGTTCAAAGCATCAGCCACAGCCACAAACCCGCCAGTAATTGAAGTCGTGCGAGTCCCAGCGTCCGCTTGCAAAACATCCGCATCCACAAGTATGGTGCGTTCTCCCAATAGTTGCATATCCAAGCACGATCGCAAACTGCGTCCAATCAAGCGCTGAATCTCTTGAGTGCGTCCCGATAATTTCATAAATTCCCGTTCTTGTCGCTGCGGCGTAGATCCCGGCAACATTCGGTATTCCGCTGTCAGCCAACCTTGTCCGCTATTCTCCAGAAATCTCGGCACTCCCGGCTTGATTGTCACGCTGCAAAGTACCTGAGTATCGCCACTTTTTGCTAGCACGGAACCGCTAGCAAATTTGGTAAACTCTCGATCGAAACTAATCGGACGAATTTGATTTGGTTGTCTGCCATCGGGACGCTGGAAAGACATAAGCTAATTGGTAATTGGGCATTGGGCATGGGGCATTGGGCATGGGGCATTGGGCATTGGGCATTGGGACACTTGTACGATCGCGTAGCAGAAGTATCGGGGATTGGTAATTCTTCCTACTGACTGCTGACAATTTTGAGAATATCCTGCTGCACTTGTTCTGGGGAGCGATCGCCATCAATAGTTAACAATTTGTTGCGGTATTCGTAATACTCTAAAAGAGGAAGAGTGCGTTCGTGGAACAAATCGAGCCGACGCTGTAAAATTTCAGGGTGGTCATCCGATCGATCGCGCTCGATCGACCGACTCCGCAAAACCTCGACCGGCACTTTCAACAAAATCGCCCAATCTAGCTGCTGAGCCAAATCCTCCAGCAAAAAATCCAATTCCTCAGCTTGAAAAGCCGTTCGCGGATATCCCTCCAACACCCAGCCATTAAAGACATCCCACAGCAGCAGCCGTTGGCGAAAGAATTGAATCATCGTTGCGTCGGGAACTAATTCCCCTCTTTCGACATAAGACGCCACCAGCTTGCCTAAATCTGTGTCTTCTGCGATCGCCTCCCGTAGAATGTCCCCCACAGCCAGCAAAGGAAGGCTCAAATTGCTGCACAGCAGTTCAGCCTGAGTTCCCTTTCCCGCTCCTGGTCCTCCCAGAATCACCAATCTCACAGTCCCTGCTCCTACTGCCGCGACATTCAAATTTTACGCGATGTGTGTACCTTTTCCGATCGGCCCCGGACGCCGCCAGACTCTCATCACCTTGGTTGTTCACCCTATAACTGTATAAATGTCAAGCTCCACGCCGTATTTTAGTAAAAAATCCCGTTTCTGCCTGAGTGCTAATTGAGTTCAAAAATCGAACACAGGACTGCGAATGCCACTGCCGCGAGCTTTTGACTACTTGTACATCTAGTGTTCGATCCGATGTGCACTCGGCCCCGTACACTATATATTGTCAAGCAGGCTTGGGCCGCGTCAAGGTCGGAGCTGCACTCAAGACTTAGTTGCTGATTAAATATTGCCCTATGGTTGCTCAGTTACAAACCCCTAAACTCAATTTAACCCACAGCTTGCCCTACACAGTTCAAGGGCTGGTGCAAGTTTTTACAGGCCCGCACCGCTGCTTTTTTACCAGTGTCATGGCTCAAGCCCTCAGAATTGCAGGACAGGGATCTCCCGTGCTAGCGGTGCAGTTCCTCAAAGGGGGAATCAATCAAGGGCATCAGCATCCGGTGCGGCTGGGGCAAAATTTAGATTGGGTGCGCTGCGATTTGTCACGCTGCATTGAGAATGCCGATTTAGATGAGCTGGAGACGCGATCGATCGAACAATTGTGGGAGTATGTTCAAAAGGCGGTGCGCGAAGGTCGTTATTCCTTAGTTATTCTCGATGAATTGAGTTTGGCGGTTAATTTGGGCTTGATTCCCGAAGCCGAAGTGATGGCATTGATTGACAACAAGCCGCATCATTTGGATATGATTTTTACCGGGCCATCCATGCCCCAAAGAATTTTAGATGTTGCCGACCAAATTACTGAAATTCGCCGCAGTTAAGGACAATGATTGAAGTTGCGATCGCCTGTTTAGCGATCGCATTTTTTATGTAAAAAAATAGTATCTAAACAAAGAGGCGATCGCTAAGCTCAAAGAGCGATTCCCTTCGGGATAGCTTCGCTTCACGCACGCCGATCGATTTACCAGCGACGTTACCCTTGAACTACCGGATCGAACACAACACTCAATCGATCCGCCGGCACCATCCGCTTGAGAATTTTCAAATGACCGTCTGCATCAGACCAACTGCGAAACTCACCCACAACCACCTTTTCCACATTTGGAAGCGAGCGAACTACAGTCCACGGCTTGAGACGTTTTTCTTGCAACATACTAAATAAATCTCCTTGGTAAATTGGAGCCAAAGCCAGTCCCCCTGGTTAGCCACGGTTGAGGACTGGCTTTTGACTTTGCAAACTTGTCCTTCTCTCAGAACATAGCACAAAAAAATGATTTGTGACTATATCTTATTTTTCGCTTTTTTGAGAGCTATTTTCTACATAACAGATGATTAAACTCAAAACTTGTTAACTATTTAATTCCCAAATCAAAACTATATAGCAATCCTAAATGATTCAGATAAATTTGTAGGGGTAGTGCTAAGAGTGCCTACCCCCTATCTATCGGGCAACCACGGGGGGATTGCCCCTACAATAATTATGCAAATGATGCGAGGATTGCTATAGCAGTTCTCAATCTTGGTGAGGTATTCCCGATGCCCGATGCCCGATGCCCGATGCCCTATTTGATGACTCAAACTTCGACTTGGCTTGGTGCAGCCTGACTAATAAATTCTGCCTTCTACCTTCTACCTTCACTCTACAAATCCCGCCTCGACAGCAGAAACCAGACCCCACCCAAACCCAAAACACCGCATAAAACCCCGCCTTCCCACCCAAAAACAGTCCCCCCCGGCAAATGTCCAGGCTTTGCTTTAGAAGTAAAATTCAGTTCCGAATAGTATACCCACTGGCTGTTAACCCGCCAGCCCACTCGATCGCCAAACTTCTCCCAAACATTAGCATCATAAACACCAGCCCTTCCCCCCGACTTTACCCACAAACCCTTTTGCACAGAAAAACCGAATCTGCGGTGACTGTGCCGCACCCAAAGTCGATCGATAGTCTGCAAATCCTTAGCTGGAAACTTCCTAATATCTTCCTCGCTCAAATAACCCCGTGACTTTTTCTGCATCACCTCCAGCATTTTCACAGAAGTTTCCTCATCAGCACCGCGCCAGTTTTTAGCAGCCAGCAGCCTTGCCAAGGGAGAATAATCAATACCTTTTTCCGACTCTAAGTTGACACCAACTAGCGGAGTATCAGTCACAGGTTGAGTCGGGACAGAAGGACTAACAACAGTTTTATGCTGTGACTTTTCCAGCACTGGGACAACAACAACAGGACGTTTTAAAGCATCCAAAACTTCCACAGCCGATTTGTAGCGATCTTTAACATATTCCTGAATCAACTTATCCAAAACCTGACCTAAATCCTCGCTAATTTGTGTTCCTTTTGGCAAAGCCTCCCTCCAAAGCCACCGCCCTTCAAGCGGATCGTAAAGGTCATCGTGAATGTCCCCGTAGATATCCAGATAAGGCATAACAGAAGTCAGCAAGCGAATGCAAGTCACCCCCAAACTATAAAGGTCGCTAGCAGGAACAGCCCTACCGTGACGCTGTTCTAGAGCCGCGTAGCCGGGAGTTCCCAACTTAGTTCCTGTTTTGGTCGGAGCAGCAGCTACTACCTGTTTAGAAACCCCAAAATCTATCAGCACTAACTTACGATCGCTAGATCTGCGGATCACATTTTCAGGCTTAATATCGCGGTGAATTACATTTTTTTCGTGAACGAACTTCAATAAAGGCAACAAATCTAACAGCAGTTCGCAAGTTTTTATTTCGCTATAAGCACCGTACTTATCTAACTCATCCTTTAAATTATTGCCATCAATAAACTCTTGCACTAAATACAAGCGCCCATCTTCCTCAAAATAAGAAATTAACTGAGGAATTTGCGGGTGCTTCAGTTCGTATAACCGCCTTGCCTCTTGTTCAAACAGTCGAACATATTTTTGAAAATGACCGGGTTGCCGCTGAAACTCTTGAGGGGGTGACAACTGTTTGATCGCGCACAATTCCTCAAATTTTCCATGATTAACAGCTCGGAAAGTCCTGCCAAAGCCCCCGTCGCGCAGCGGTTCAGTTGCTGCATAAAGATCTTTTAGCAGCAGCTTTGAACCACAATTAAGACAATACTTTGTGCCTGGTGGGTTCTGACGCTTGTCTCTTGGGCAATCGAGATTAAGGCAGTATGTCATATATTAAAAAAATGCGAACAAAATTATACTCAGGTTTTTATATTATTCAAGAGTCCGATCGCGAGCTGGTTTTTGTAGAGGCGATACCTCGAACCTTATGGAGGTGGCAGCCGCCCTCGCGATCGGAGGGGGCGCTCTCGCCAGACTGCCCCTGAGCAAGTATAACTCTCTTGAGGGTTTGACCTCAAACTCGAAGTCCACATCTAACCTTAGACTCCGATCCTTGCAATACATTTGATTTAGCGGTCAAAGAGCTCGTAAATCAAACAGAAATAGTAATTTATTACCAGCCCCGCGAGTTCTGCAACGCCAAAAAAACTGAGGATTCCGCCTGAGATATAATTTTATTGTCAGAGAGAAGCACGCTAACGGGAGCCACACCTGCCGTCAAGTTCGATCGACCTGATTATTTTACAAGTATAATTTTTTATTGAACCGAGCCTAATCAACAGTCCAAAACTCCCCAACAAACGCACGTTAAAATAAATACTAGCTTCCTCGATCGCCAGCCGAGCCAGACCAGACACTTAGCCAGTTTTCCCCGTTTCCTTTTTTCAGCTATTACCAGTTACATCTAATCCGATCGGTCTACTTAATTAGGAATCGCCAGTGACACCAAAACTACAGCCCTCTCCCACTCCAAACTCCCGCATAAAATCACCAAAAGTCCCCTGGTTCGAGCGGTTCATGGCATTGGTTGCCCTAGGAAATTTAAGCCTAGTATTATTTGACCTAACTTACGTACCCTGGCGAGATTTCTACTTCCGGCAACTGCCAGTTATAACTCAAGTATACGACCCATTTAAAGGAATTAAACCCCACCGAGACACCCAGCAATATCTGGAAACCTTAGAAGAATTAAAAATTCAAGTAGTGCAAACAGGGTTGCCCTCTCCCCAAGTAGCAGCCAAATTGCAGGAAATAAACAATCTGAGCGCGAAAATGATCGACGAAGATCCCTTTCGAGTAGCATCAAAAAGCGGCACCCTAGAAAAAATAAAAGACCGGATGCGCGATCGCGTCCCGAATCCGCAAGACTCCGCTAAACAATCATTCCAAACATTCTGGAACCCTGACTATTTAAACAAACAAGGCTGGCAACAAGAAATCAACTGGTTTGACACCAAAATCAAGCCATTAATCGCCACCAACTATTTCCGCGAGATCGGAGAAAACGGCGAATTCACCGATAACTTCTGGCAAATCGACCTGCCATTTATTGCCATATTCGCGATCGAATTTCTAGCCCGTACCTACTCGATCAGCCGCCGCCACCGCAGCGTCACTTGGCGAGGAGCCATGCTCTGGCGGTGGTACGACATCTTCCTGTTCCTCCCATTCTGGCGCCTGCTGCGAGTATTGCCCGTCACAATTCGCATCCACCAAGCCAAAATGCCGGATCTCCAACCCATACGCACCCAAATCAGCCGAGGTTTCGTCGCCAACTTCGCCCAAGAATTGACCGAAGTAGTAGTAATTCAACTGATCAACCAGATGCAACAGTCAATTACCACAGGCGAACTCGCCCGTCAACTCTTCCAATCTCAAAAACACCGCTATCTAGACATCAACAATATCAATGAAATAGAAGCGATCGCCACCCATCTCGTCCAAATAACCGTCTACAAAGTCCTCCCCCAACTCCAGCCAGACCTAGAAGCCCTTCTCCGGTACAATATTGAAACCTTGCTCAAACAATCCCCCCTGTATGAAGGATGGAAGCAAGTACCCGGCCTGGGAAACCTGCCCGGACAGCTAGCACAGCAATTAGTTGCAGAACTCTCAAAATTAGTCACCCTCGGCCCCCAAGATGCCTACGAAGCCTTCAAAATCGCCAGCGAAGACCCCATAAGCATCAAACTCTCAAGCCAGCTAGTCCAACATTTCGGGCAAGCTTTAGGAACCGAACTGCAACAGCAGCAAACCTGGCAAGAAATACAACTGCTGCTGTGCGACTTCCTAGAAGAGTTCAAAATCAACTACATTCAGCGGTTGAGCGAAGAAGACTTCGAGAAAATTTTAGAACAAGCCAAAGAACTGCAACGGATAGCCCCGCGTTAGGGCAAGTCTCGCCGCGCGACGCCCCCTCGGTAGCCGTACAACACCGCTTCCAGGAACAACCAATTTTGACACTCCTCGACCTAAAGGTACGAGGATTCTTCCTTCACAGGGATTCCGACGAATTTACCCTCAGAAAGCATCTTGACCGTATGCCCTACGGCTGCAAGTCCTCGTTGGAGAACTACTTGAGCTGCTGCAATATCCCTATCAGTTGTGTAGTTACAGCTTGAGCAGGTGTGGGTGCGCTCTGACAATTCTTTTTTGCCCGTTTCTACACCACAACTAGGACAAATCTGACTTGTTTTATGAGCGCTTACTTTCTGGAAGTACACGCCATGCTTAAAACAGGTTTGCTCTAATATTGTGAAGAACTGACCCCAGCTTGCATCTAAGCAATGTTTACCTAGTATTGCTCTAGACAATCCTACTAGGTTCAAGTCCTCAACAAATATCATCCCCACATCTTTACAGAGTTGGTGAGACAATTTCCAGTGCCAGTCTTGGCGACAGTTTGCAATGTCCTCGTGCAGTTGAGAAACTTTCTTCTGAGCCTTTTTCCAATTATTTGAGCCTAGCTTTTTCCGACTGACGCGCTGTTGCAGCAATTTAAGCTTGCGTTCGGCCTCAACAAAAAACTTTTGGCGCTTGACTAAAAGACCGTTAGAAATTGCTATGAAATTAGTTAAGCCAACATCAATCCCAATCCCCTCGCCGTGTGGCATAACCGACGGCACTGACACGTCCCATTGTAGGGTTAGCATTACATACCAACCGCTGGCTCTCTTGACGATTCTGACTTGTTTGATAGTTGCCCCATCAGGAATAGGACGCGATTGGTGAAGTTTAACCCATCCAATCTTGGGTAATTTTACTTTTCCATTCTGAACCGGATCGACCCCCAATTGAGGGAAGACAAAAGACCGCATTGTTCCGGCTTTTTTAAAGCGAGGAAAACCGTGCTTTTGTTCCCACATACTGACAAACGCTTTTTCAAGCCGTCTCAATGTTTGTTGCAAAACGTGTACGGCAACGGCACCCAAAGCCGATATACTTGCCCTGGCTGCGGTTAAGTTCTTGCACTGACTAGCATAAGTTGGTCGTTTTGTTTCGGCCCCAATAATAAATTCAGAGCGGATAGAGCAAGCGTTAATCGGGCAACTACGAGACTCAAACCAATGCTTGCGCTCTGCCAATGCGTAGTTGTAGACGCGACGACACTGTTCCAGCCAATCTTCAAAAATGGCTGCTTGCGCTGGCGTTGGTCTTAATTTGTACTCGTAGGTTAAGTTAAACACTTGCTCTATCCTCCTACTCTGATGATACAGTCGTGAAGAAAGGTCGGAACGCTTATTCACAACTCTTAACTAAAGTCGCCCGCTTATGGGCGAGGCTTGTACCCAGTTTCTTGGTCAGCATGCTGTCGCACCCACATCACCTTCACGTCCGCGTCACAAATCTTCGATCCTTTCCCACTGTCGCAGTCCTGCAACATCAGGGTTGCGATCGCGGTCGGTCAACCGTTTTATCCCCCCAATTATCCGATGCCTTGCAGGACTACCTTACCGAGAAAGGTCAATTTTTTTAGACGTATATTATATCAATTTATATGTAAGTTTGATGAGATTATACTTTTTAGAGTCAATCTGTAAAGTAAAGTTAAAAACTACTAAAAATAGCTCTAAACCAAGTAATCTATTAGATATGATTTGTAACTGGTTTCCTAAAGACTAAAACAATTTACCAATTCTAGAAAAAAATAAGGTGCGTCAGTCTCTTTAGTCCGATATCATTATACGCTTTTTAGAGAAAAAGCGTAAGTAGCCATGATTGTTTGAGCAAGTTACTCTCTCAAACTTTTCACTAACTATTATAGATTGCTTTTCAATATATATTTCCTCAGCCTCATTTCACTCTTCTCCACTGAGATTTTTCCGCCAACTCGTTACCCCAGGAGTAACACCAATCAATGTCACAAACCTCTGCAACCACTTTCCTGTCAAACCGTTCTAAAAAAAAGGTGTCCCTGCGCCTGATTTTAGTATTCCCATTCGTTCTGCAAATATTTGCGGCAGTCGGGCTGACAGGCTGGCTATCCTTACGCAACGGGCAAAAAGCAGTCAACGAAGTTGCTAGTCAGTTGCGAAGTGAAATTACGGCCCGCATCCAGCAGCAGCTAAACACATACCTAGATACAGCCCCTCGCGTCAACCAACTCAATGCCAATGCCATTCGACTAGGATACTTAAATCCCGACGAATTGGAGAGTACGGAGCGCTATTTATGGGAGCAAATTCAAGCCTTTCCTTCTCTGCCCAATATGGGTTTTGCGAGTAAAACTGGAGAATTCATTGCCATTGAACGCCAAGAGAATGGCAAAGTAGTTTTTAAAATAGCAGACAAAGAGCATCGCAATGAACTTCATATTTATGAATCTGATAGCAAAGGCAATCAAGCGAAGCTTTTAACAGTCTCCCGCAACTACAATATACTCAGCCGTTCGTGGTATAAAGACAGTGTACGCTTAGGCAAGCCCGCATGGAGCGAAATTTTTTCGCTTGTAGGTCAGAAAACGCTATCGCTTCCTGCCGGACATCCAGTTTATGACGAAAGTGGCGAACTGCGCGGGGTATTCGTTGCTAATTTTCTGATCTCTTTCCTCAGTGACTTCCTGCACAGTTTAAACATCGGTCGATCGGGACAGACATTCATTATGGAACGTTCTGGACTCCTAGTAGCCAGTTCAACTCTCAAAGAAGCATTTATCACCAACAATGACAAGCTCGATCGCCTGAATGCTTTAGACAGCACAGATGATTTAATTCGGCTGACAACAGCGCATTTAAAAGAACGCTTTGGCAACCTCACTAAAATTAGCAGATCTCAGCAATTGGATTTTACGATCGCCGGCCAGCGGCAATTCCTCCAAGTTATGCCCTTTCAGGATAGCCGAGGATTGGACTGGCTGATCGTCGTCGTAGTTCCTGAAAGCGATTTTATGGATCAAATTAACGCCAATACCCAGACTACCATTTTGTTGTGTTTGGGAGCCTTGGCGCTAGCTACCGTTTTGGGAATCTTAACAGCACGCTGGATTACCAGCCCGATTCTCCGTTTGAGCGCAGCTTCTAGAGCGATCGCCAGTGGCGACTTAGAGAAAAATGTGCAGGTAAAAGGCGTAGAAGAACTAGAAGTTCTGGGTCAGTCTTTCAACCTTATGGCACAACAGTTGCGCGAATCCTTTGAGGCGCTAGCCAAGACCAATTCCGAGCTAGAAATCCGAGTAGAAGAACGCACTGCCGCACTCACGGAAGCCAAACAAATCGCCGATACTGCCAACCAAGCTAAAAGTGAATTTTTAGCCAATATGAGTCACGAATTGAGAACGCCACTCAATGGAATTTTAGGATACGCTCAAATCCTAGAACGCTCAAAAACGATGGCTCCGAAGGAACTCCAAGGCATCAGTATTATTCACCAGTGTGGCTCCCACCTGCTAACCCTGATCAATGACATCTTAGACCTCGCTAAAATTGAAGCTCAGAAATTGGAACTCTACGGGAAAGATTTCCATTTTCCTTCCTTTTTGCAGGGAGTCGCCGAAATCTGCCGCATCCGAGCCGAACAAAAAGGAATTGCTTTTATTTATCAACCCAGTTCGGAAATTCCTGCTGGCATCTACGCTGACGAGAAACGCTTGCGACAGGTACTGATTAACTTACTGAGCAATGCAATTAAGTTTACAGACTCGGGACGAGTGACTTTTAAGATAGAACATCTGGAAAAGGGGACAGGTGAAAAGATACAAAGCAACGATCGAAAGCCCGCCTCACCAATTCACAAAATTCGGTTTCAAATAGAAGATACTGGTGTTGGTATCACACCAGAACAATTAAACAAAATATTTTTGCCTTTTGAACAGGTAGGAGACAGCAACCGTCAGGCGGAAGGAACCGGACTCGGTTTAACAATTAGCCAGAAAATTGTTGAAATGATGGGTAGTACCATTCAAGTAAAAAGTCAGTCAGGAACAGGCAGTGTTTTTTGGCTGGATTTGGATTTACGGGAAGCTGCAGACTGGGTAAATACAGCCGCGATTGCCCAGCAACGAAAGCTGGTTGGCTACCAAGGTAGAAAGCAGAAAGTTTTGGTTGTGGATGACAAATGGGAAAATCTCTCAGTCATTGTCAATCTCCTGGAACCCCTCGGCTTTGAGCTAACCCAAGCTAAAAACGGTCAAGAAGGTTTAGCAAAAGTAGAAGAGTTTAAGTTTGATTTGATTATCACTGACTTAGTGATGCCAGTGTTAGATGGCTTTGAGATGATGCGCCGCATCCGAAATTTGTCAGACTATAAAGACGTGGCAATTATTGCTTCATCTGCCAGTGTATTTGCTACCGACCAACATAAAAGCTTGGAGGGGGGAGCCAACGATTTTCTCGCTAAGCCTGTGCAGGCAGATGAGCTATTTGAGATGTTGCAAAAGTATTTAAAACTTGAATGGATATATGAGGAACAAAAGAATGAAAAAATCAGCACTATTCCTTTTTCATCAGAGCCTCAATCACTTTCTGAATCGACCTCTGTAGTGGCTCCCCCGCCCGGAGAAATGGAACTCCTACTTGAACTGGCGATGAGAGGCAACGTGAAAGGAATTGTGAAGCGCAGTGAGCACCTAGAGAAATTGGATCGGAAATTTGTGTCCTTTGCTGTTGAGCTGCGCCAGTTAGCCCAAGGCTATCAGGTCAAAAAAATCAAAGAGTTTATTACATCCCACAGAATACAAAAAGAATGAAGGCAACCAATATGGAAACAAGTAGCATCTTAATCGTCGATGATAATCCTAGCAATCTGGACGTGCTTTCTGAAGCTTTAGCGGGTTCGGGATGGGAGATATTGGTAGCAACTGATGGTGAAACTGCCATCGAACAGGCTGAATATACTCAGCCTGATTTGATTCTTTTAGATGTGATGATGCCGGGAATTGACGGGTTTGAAACCTGCCACCGCCTGAAGGCAAGTCCGTTGACTAACGAAATTTCGGTAATTTTTATGACGGCTCTGTCTGACATAGGAGATAAAGTCAAAGGCTTTAATTTAGGGGCGGTGGATTACATTACTAAGCCTTTTGAACAAAAGGAGGTGTTAGCTCGCGTCAATCTCCATTTAAAGCTGCGTTCTTTGACTAAAACTCTCGCAGACCAAAATCTGATCCTCAAACGGGAAATTGAAGACAGACTCGCAGCAGAAGCAGCGTTACATCAGCTCGCGCAGGAGTTAGAAAAACGGGTGGAAGAACGAACCGCTGAACTTTCTCAAGCTTTGGATAATCTGAAAAAAGCTCAAGTGCAAATCGTTCAAAGTGAAAAGATGGCTTGCCTCGGTCAACTTGTAGCTGGGGTGGCTCACGAAATTAACAATCCAGTTAGTTTTATCTCCAATAATATCCCTATTGCCAAGGAATATATTGCCGATTTGATCGGTATGGCTCGGCTTTATCAGCACAAGGTTACTTCGATATCAGAATTTGAAGATAAGTCCCAGGAGATTGAGTTAGATTTTATTGTGGAAGATTTGCCAAAAATTATTGATTCAATGGCGGTCGGAACAGAGCGACTTTACAATCTTTCTATGTCACTACGTAATTTTTCTCGGTTGGATACATCGGCACTAACGCCAGTGAACATTCACGATGGGCTAGATAGTACCCTATTGATTTTAGGTCATCGATTGAAAGGTAAAGGCACTCGCCCAGCTATTAAGGTTATTAAAGAGTACGGCCAATTACCGCTGGTCGAGTGCTATCCTGGGCAAATCAATCAGGTGTTTATGAATGTATTAGCGAATGCAATTGATGCTTTAGAAGAGTCTACGATTAGTTGTCCGCTCTGCAGGGAAAAGCAACAGAGCAATGACAATCCACAGATTCGGATCTGCACTGAAATGCTTCAGGGCGACAGAGTGGTGATTCGGATTGCTGACAATGGGCTGGGGATAACGCCGGAGATAATGCAGCATTTATTTACACCGATGTTTACTACAAAATCAGTGGGTAAAGGGACAGGTTTAGGCTTGTCTATTAGCCGTGAGATTGTACAAGCAAAACATGGTGGTACGCTGACCTGCATTTCCTCGCCCAAATGGGGGGTAGAGTTTGTAATTGAGCTCCCCATTCAGCATTAGTAATGGGAATTTTTTAGGGTTAATCTTAGTTTTGCTGTTTTGTTAATATACCGTTAATCATGCGATCGCCCATGTCTAATCTACCGATCGCCATCGCTGTCAAGCTCTTCACCCCTATCAAGAAGCAGGGGGCTTGTCCGAACTGAAATTACAATTTCCCAAAGAAACTCCTCTATCGCAAGTCCTAGAACGCCTGAGTGCCACTCCCCTGCTGTTCTAGGATCGATCGCACCGGCTTCTGTATCAACCAGGAATTTGCCCTCACCCCACTCCAAAACGGCGATCGAGTCGTCCTCATTCCCTCTGTCAACTCTCCTCCTCTCCCCTCAGACACTCCTCCGAGGGCGATTCGGTTTGTCACCGGGCGGGCGATCGAGCTAAACTGAGAACTGAGGTCTCGCTTCGATCGGAAGAAGTCCTCAAACTTCTTGGAAGAAATTGTTTTACCTAGGAGTGGGTCAAGCCCACTTTTTTTGTTGCATTAGTCGCAGGAAAAGAGTTCAGGGCGTCTGACTTGCAAGTTGAGGACTGATTTAGTAGGGGTAATCCCCCCGCTTGAGATCCCTGCTGGGATGTTGGGTAAGTCCCAAACTTGAAGACGAAAGTCGCAGCCACCTAATCAAACCACCTCAAAGCCAAGCAATCTCAACACCAAATTTTTCCTTGCCCGTGTCCGAGTTTAGGAGTTTTAACTTAAGTATTCGATATGACTCATCCCCTAATCCCACAAATCATTGACTTAGCTACCCCCGTTGCGGAAACACTGGGATTGGAAGTAGTGGGAGCAGTGTTTCACACCAACCAAAATCCTCCCGTCTTGCGGGTAGACATCCGCAACCTCCAACAAGACACTGGTTTAGCCGACTGCGAGCGCATGAGCACAGCCCTCGATGCCGAGTTAGATGCAGCCGACATCATACCCGATGCCTACGTGCTAGAAATTTCCAGTCCCGGAATATCCCGATTGCTCAGCAGCGATCGAGAATTTATTACCTTTAAAGGTTTCCCCGTGACAGCCAAAACCACCGAACCGGACTCGCGAATCAAAGAGTGGAAAGGACTACTCCTGGGCCGGGATGAAACAGCGGTTTATCTCAATCAAAAAGGGCGACAGGTTAAAATTCCCCGCCCTCAGATTGTCAAAGTTGAACTAGACGAAGGAAAGGAGATGTAAAGGGAAACTTTGAGTTTTGAGTTTTGAGTTTTGAGTTTTGAGATTGCCTCGCAGCAAGCTGAAAACGCTTGTCTGCGAGTTAATTTTTAACAATCGCATCTGTAGCAGCGGGTTGAATGGGAACAACAAATAAATTGTTACAGCACCCCGATCCCCTAATCCTATCCAGTAACTCATCACTCCTCTGCCATCACTCTTTCTCAAAAATTTCCAAGTACCAATTACCGATTAGCAGTTACTTATTACCAACGCAAAAAAGGAGAGTTTTATATGTCAATGGTTCCCCTGCCCGGACTAAAAGAAATGGTCGAAGGTATTAGCAAAGAACGCAATTTACCCAAACACGCCGTCCAAGCAGCCTTGCGAGAAGCCCTGCTCAAAGGATACGAACGCTACCGCCGCACCCAAAAACTCGATCACTTCAGCGAAGAATACTTCGACAACTTTGATGTAGAACTCGACGCAGAACAAGAAGGTTTCCGCGTTTTAGCCAACAAAACTATTGTCGAAGAAGTCGCCAATCCCGATCACGAAATCTCACTTTTAGAAGTGCAAGAAGTAGCCACGGAAGCTCAGCCTGGGAGCATCGTGCTCGTAGACGTAACACCAAATCAAAAAGAATTTGGTCGCATGGCCGCGATCCAGACCAAACAAGTTCTCGCTCAAAAACTGCGCGACCAACAGCGCAAAATGATTCAAGAAGAGTTTAAAGATTTAGAAGAAACTGTTCTTCAAGCAAGAGTGCTCAGGTTTGAGAGGCAGTCGGTGATTTTAGCAGTCACCAGCAGCTTCGGTCAGCCAGAAGTAGATGCCGAACTCCCTAAGCGCGAACAGTTGCCCAACGACAATTACCGAGCCAACGCTACATTCAAGGTTTATCTCAAAAAAGTAGGCGAAGGCTCAACTCGCGGGCCGCAGTTACTTGTTTCTAGAGCCGACGCAGGTTTGGTGGTTTACCTGTTTGCTAACGAAGTACCAGAAATAGAAGACGGGGTGGTGAGGATTGTCGCCGTAGCCAGGGAGGCAAATCCGCCCTCCCGGCACGTCGGCCCCCGGACTAAAATAGCAGTTGATACTCTCGATCGCGACGTAGACCCTGTAGGAGCCTGCATCGGAGCGCGGGGATCGCGGATTCAGGTAGTAGTCAACGAATTGCGCGGCGAAAAAATCGACGTGATCCGCTGGTCGCCAGACCCCGCAACTTATATTGCCAACGCTCTGAGTCCCGCTAGAGTAGATGAAGTGCGTTTAGTTGCTCCAGAAGGCAGGAGAGCTCACATTTTGGTCGCTGAAGACCAACTGAGTCTTGCTATTGGCAAAGAAGGTCAGAACGTGCGCCTCGCAGCCCGCCTCACCGGTTGGAAAATAGATATCAAAGATATTGCTAAGTACGATCGCGCGGCCGAAGACAGCAAATTGGCCGCAGAAGCAACTAGGCTCGAAGAACTAGCAGGCGAATACGACGCAGACGAAGCGGGCGACTACGACGGCGACGAGGAAATCGCAGCAGAATTGGAGGAAGAGGAGGCAGCCGCCACGGAGGAAACCGAGGCCGCAGTCTAAAAACTGTGACATTTACCGAAGAAGAATTCAGAATTCAGGAGCCAGAATCCAGAATGGGTTCTGTGCCAGAGGATGGAAAATCGAGGTTGAAAGCCCCCGATTTTAATCGTGGAACCGAAAATTTTTTTTCCGTGACCGTTAACCCTGACTTGGGGAATGGCGTATTTTGAATTCTGAATTCTATCTTCTGACTCTTGAGTGCTGGTCATAAGATTTTCTATCTTCGCCAGACAAGGAGGACTTGTCCTCTACTCCCTCCTCTCCCTCTACTCCCCCTCTCACAAGAAATGAAACCGAACTACCGGTGCTGTGCAAGTTGTAGAAAAATAGCTCCAAAGGAAGCTTTTTGGCGAGTAGTCAGGCTCTATCCTTCTCATCAGGTACAATTAGATCGTGGCATGGGCCGTTCTGCTTACCTTTGTCGGGAAGCCGAATGCCTCAAAGCAGCTCAGAAAAAAAATCGACTTGGGCGATCGCTCAAAGCGCCTGTGTCTGACGACCTGTACCAAACACTTTGGCAGCGTTTAGCCACATCTGACTGTACATCTTACTCTGGCCGGGCCGGACCAAAAACCGACAGTAGTTCGGCATCGACTGTATAAACCCTCTTGGCAGCCCTACCAGTAATTACCGGTAGCGCCAGCTATAAAACCCCAATCCGATCTGCCCACCAGTCTGGAAAGATTTGTGTCAGATTAGATAAGGGCAGGGTACTAGCAGAGGTATCCTCAAGGTGGAAAGGCAAACTTTGAAGCTTGAGAGAGTGGGTTTTGCCAAAACTCAGACTTCGGAGTTCCAAGTTCCCAAACAGACTTGAGAATTCTTCAACCGCCGACTTCAGCGAGTTGCATCTTTTAGATAAAATTGCTGAGCGAGTACCAAAACCCCGATTCCTGACACTGAATCAATCACAGCGAATGATGTCGTCATTAGAACAAAAAATCACAATGTAAAAACTGGTTGGCACAAAAGAGGGCAGAGTGGATGAACAACGGCAAAGTAAGAATTTACGAATTATCACGGGAACTAAATTTGGATAATAAAGACATCTTGGCAGTTTGCGAGCGGCTCAATATTTCAGTCAAGAGCCACAGCAGCACAATCACAGAATCCGAAGCAGAGCGCATTCGCAAAACGGCGGAAAAATACGTAGCCAGCAGCCACTCTTCCCCCGGCAAGCCAGCTCCACCCGAAAGAGCAGCAGCGCCATCTAGAGAATCTGGCCCTCACCCTAACGACCAACAAAAAAAGCAGCAAATTTTAGAAATACGCAGTCCAAAAGTACGGCCGGCTGGTGCCTCCTCCCAGCCTGCAGGCAGCGAGGAGAAAAAAAACCAGACTGCAGCAACCGTGGCAACTCCTCCCAAGTCGCCTGCAGCTCAACAACTCCAGCCTCCAGTTAAACCGAATATCAATCGACCTGTACTGTCGAAGCCAAATGTCGCTGTGCCGGCGGTTCCGTCAGAAAGAGTGTCGGAAGCTGTAGGTGCGATCGCCCCGGAAACAACCGCCCAGGCGCAGGCACCTGCGCCACCAGGGCCGCCGTTGGAAAAGGCTCCGGAACGCACCCAGCAACAGCCGGTCGCCCCTACCGCGCCTTCGGCAAAACTCACGTCGCCGCCAGTCAGAGCGGCGTCCGAGCCTGCTGGCCGTACCCCACAAAATCTGGGAAACAAGCCGGTACTCAAACTTGCAAAAACCGAGCAAGAGCAATCAGGACAGTCAGAAACTCTGGAAGCGCCGGCGAAACCGAGCCGCCCCAGCAGACCTGCACCGGGCTCGGCTACCGAATCTCGCGACGCGCAAAGACCGCGCCGGGAAGGCGCTGGCGGCCCAGTCAAAACTCAACTTGCCGATCGACCTGGGCCCGGTGGCCCGCGCCGGACCCTTGCCCCCGCAACTTCAGCTACCGGGCTGCGTAGCCGGGGCGGTGACACCGGAGCCTTAGGGGATGACACTGATGACCATGAAGAAGATAATACGCCGTTGCTGGAGATTCCTCTCCTCAGCAGGCCAACTCTCCCTCGTCCCGCCAAAAAGACATCGGTCATTTGGGAAGAAGATGATGACGAAAACTCAGATGCTGCCAAAGCTGCCAAGGCTGTTAAGGCAAAACGTTCTCGCCTCAAACCCATAGACGAGGATGACGATGACTTAGAAAGCGGCTTGGATCTGCCAGCACCAGTCACGGTCAGCCTGTCCCTAGCCCGCCCAGCTAAAGCGAAGGGACAAGCAGCACCCAAGTCAACACCAACTCCGGGCGCACCCGGAAGCAGCGGAAAAAATAAGAGACCGGGCCCTTCTCACGATAAAAGTTCTTCTTCAGGTTCGACCGGGGGACGCGGCAACCGGGGCAAAACAGCCGAAGCTAAGGTAGAACGTCCAGAAAAGCTGCTGCTGAGCAGGCCGATGACGGTTCAAGAACTAGCACTTACTCTGGCTGTTCCCGAAACCGAAATTATTAAGCGGCTTTTCTCTAAAGGAATTGCGGTAAATATTACCGAAACCCTGGACATTCCAGCGGTGAGGATGGTAGCCGAAGAAATGGGCGTAGAGGTGGAAACCCCAGAAAAAGTAGCCCCAGCTATCAAAGTGATCGAGATGCTGGACGAAGCGGATTTGGAATACCTCGAACGCCGTCCCCCAGTAGTAACGATTATGGGTCACGTCGATCACGGTAAAACTACCTTGCTCGACTCGATCCGCAAAACCAAGGTGGCTCAGGGAGAAGCTGGGGGCATTACCCAGCACATCGGTGCTTACCACGTAGATGTGGAACACGAAGGCAAGAGCCAGCAGGTGGTATTTTTGGATACGCCCGGTCACGAAGCCTTTACAGCGATGCGGGCTCGGGGAACACGGGTTACGGACATCGCTATCTTGGTGGTGGCGGCGGACGACGGCGTGCGACCCCAGACAATTGAAGCTATCAGCCACGCGAAAGCGGCGAAAGTGCCAATTGTGGTGGCTATCAATAAAGTGGACAAGGAGGGCGCTCAGCCGGAACGGGTTAAGCAAGAGCTGACTGAGTACGGCTTGGTCGCAGATGACTGGGGCGGCGATATCACTATGGTTCCAGTCAGCGCTATCCGAGGCGAAAACCTGGATACTCTGTTGGAAATGATTCTGACAGTGGCGGAAATGGAAGACCTCAACGCCAACCCGCACCGCTCGGCTAAGGGTACTGTGATTGAAGCTCACCTCGACAAGGCAAGGGGACCTGTGGCAACTCTGCTGGTGCAGAACGGCACTCTGCGAGTGGGCGATATTGTGGTCGCAGGCTCGGCTTTGGGTAAGGTGCGCGCCATGATCGATGACCGGGGCGATCGCGTAGACAGAGCAACTCCATCCTTCGCGGTGGAAGTCCTGGGGCTGCGGGAAGTTCCTCGCGCCGGAGATGAATTTGATGTCTTCGCAAACGAAAAAGAAGCTGCGGCGATCGCCTCTGGAAGAGCTACCTCCCGACGAGATTCCCGCCTGCTGCAAGGCGGCCGGATCAGCCTCAGCGGCTTCTCTCAACAAGCTAAAGAAGGCGTTCTCAAGGAACTAAACTTGATCTTGAAGGCAGATGTCCAAGGCTCCCTCGAAGCAATTGTCGGCGCTCTGACTCAACTTCCTCAAAAAGAAGTTCAACTCCGACTGCTGCTATCTGCTCCTGGGGAAATTACAGAAACAGATATTGACCTGGCAGCAGCCAGTAATGCTGTAATTATCGGGTTCAATACTACTATGGCAGCGGACGCTCGCCTCGCGGCTGACCAAGCGGGGGTAGACGTGCGGGAATACAGCATCATCTACAACCTCTTGGATGACATTCAAGGGGCGATGGAAGGCCTGCTGGAACCCGAATTGGTGGAAGAACCTTTGGGTCAAGTCGAAGTGCGCGCTGTCTTTGCGATCGGTCGCGGGGCTGTGGCTGGATGTATGGTACTCTCTGGCAAAGTCATCCGTAACTGTAAGGTGCGGGTGCGCCGGGGCAACAATGTCGTTTACGAAGGTGTCCTCGACTCCCTAAAACGGATGAAGGAAGATGCCAAGGAAGTCAATGCTGGGTTTGAATGCGGCATTTCCTTGAGCGGGTTTAGCGACTGGGCGGATGGCGATATGATTGAAGCCTACCGAATGGTTACTAAGCGCCGAACTCTCTCTCAATAGTTTTGAGTTGTGAGTGTTGAGTTGGAAGAGAAGTATTGAGCGATCGCAACTAAATTGCCGATCGCTCGCAAATCTTCTCTTCACTCAATACTCCCAAATTCATATGACAGTTGACAGTTGACAGTTGACAGAAAGAAGAAGGAAGAGTTGACAGCTTGCCCCCCGATCGCAGTCGTTGGGTTGACCGAAGGAAAAGGGAAGTCGGAAGAAGGAAGAAGGAATTAAGAACTTCCTAATCGTCTTTATCCTTGCTTAACATGGAAAATTGGCTCACTCCAATCAGAATTACCGAAATAAATCAGATTTCTGCTTGTAAGTCCTCGGTTTGATAGCTAAATATTTACTCCTCGCATCGGATTTCAGAGTCAAGAGTGCATCCCAAAATCTCAAAATCCAAGATTCAAAACTCCTAATTCATCACTAATAATTAATTAAATAAAGTGCGTTCTTTTTGGTCAGATCCTTTTTTGTGGATTCACCTTTCTGGGGCGGCTACACTGCCGATTTTCCTGGGACTGTGCTTGCTGGGACTCGCAGTGGGTTCTCCCCTGCTCCCTGTCTGGTTAGAAATGTTTTTAGTGGCCGTAGCAGGTATTGTTCCTGTGCTGTGGATGCAGTGGTTCCGCCCTTTTTACATTTTTAGTATTTTAGTTGTGGCGGTAAAACCCCAGAATTTAACTTCTGTGCAGCACCGGCTTCTGACAAGGTTTAAAACTAAGTTAAATCAAGGAATCGCTCTTTTTGTCGCTGTTTTGCTGGCAGTAATTTTGTGGCAAATCTACCGATTGGCTCCCCTCGCGGCTTCGGTGGCTCCCTTTCCTCCTTCCTGGCGGTGGGCTGGATTGTTGTTGGCGGCTTCTGCTTTTTTAGCTAGCAATTTGTTTTTGCAGGTGTCTGCTAGTGTCATGGCGGTTTTGCTGACGCCGGAATCAGAATTTGCAGCGACAAAGCCTCATGTTTTAGAAAAAATTCGGCAGGATTTTACGATCGCGCCTTGGCAAGTCGATCGGCTTTTGCCGGCTTTGGCAGCCGAGACAACTGCCACTGTGGCTGCACCCGCAGAGTTAATTGAGCCAGCATCCGGCATAGGGAATTCGTCAGCCGGCAGTATTGTCAACCCAAAACCTGCTGGCATCAACGGCGCTACATCTCTACCCGAAGAATCGAGCGAAAAAAAGTGAAAGAAAAAATTAAGAGGGAGACAATTGTAGTTTAAGCTACTTTAATTTGTACAGAAGTATGCTCTGAAAAAAAATAGGTAAGGTCCCTCTTCGGATAGAGATTATTAATAGTCTTAATATTTAATTTTTAACCGCAGGTTGTGGACATTTTAGGTTGGCTCTTTGGAGAGAAGAATCTATAATAGAGAGTGTCAATGTCAGCTTTCAATCCTTACAAGGGATTCAAACAGAGGTATAACAATATGGCGAATTATCTACCGCTCGCAGAAGAACCTCAAGCCGCAGAGCCGATCGAGCTGTGCGAAGATTCTGAAATCTGGGGCAGTCTCAAATCCGCGATCGGCGAAAGTTCAGGATTTCAACGCTGGCAGCTAGAACTCAATTTTGAGCGTCAGCAGCAAAATGCCACCATCGATCAGCAGGTTCGTTCCTATCTGCGGGAAACTTTAGAAACTTTGGCTTACTGAGTGCCGTAAAACCAAATACTGTCACGGTTTCTGAATTTTATAGCCCAATTCTGCTGGCATCCCCTCCAATATGTTATGTGAGTGCCGACAGTAAGTGTCGAGAGCGAGTGTCGATCGGAACTTCGGATCTCAAATTGCAGGGGACAGTATTTCTCCTTACTTAGTCGGGATTAATTCCCGCGTTCAAGTTACAACACACTCTCAGAGAAATCAAGAGAAAATTAGCCTGAAACCCTTGCACTTTCACCTCGGACATCGCTGGGTAAATTTGACCGTTCCCTACTAAACTGCCAAATATCGGCGTTGTCTCAACTCTAAATTCACTCGCTCAGACTTATTCAGCAAGCCCTATTTAGTTTTCATTTTGTGTTCATTTTCTGCAGAATCTGCTCTTTGCGCCTAGCAGCAACTTGTGGCCAAGTCAACTCCAAAGCTCGCTGGCGGGCGGAGGCTCCCATTTTAGCCCGCAAATCAGGAGAATTAGATAGTTGGCGCAGTCCCTCCACCCAGGCGTCAGTATCGTAGGGAGGAAGAATTATGCCGTCAATGCCATCACGCACAACACCGCCTCCTCCCATCGGTGAAGCGAGAATGGGCAAACCATGACCCATCGCCTCATAGATGACGAGTGGGCTACCTTCCTCAAGACTGGGAAAGGCAAAAAAGTCAGCTTGGCGATACGCAGAACTGTAGTCCAAAGCATAATCAAAGTGAACTACATCAGAACGTTCCAGCAAATGGCTGCAAGTTTGAGCGATCGCCGGTTCGAGTTTGCCAAAAATTGTCAGCGATCCCTTAATCCCAGCTCGCTCCCAAGCCTGCAAGAGTAGGTGAACCCCTTTGCGGACGCAGGCAAAACCCAGGAAAAGGACGTTCACTTCCTCTGAGGGCGGTTTTTGGGATTGATAATTTGGAAAACGCTCTGGCGACCAACCTTCAGTCGTTAAAATCAGTTTCTCTTCAGAAACTCCGGCTTCTTGAAACGATTTTACTACTATCGGACTAGGACAAAACAGAAAGTCAACTACCTTGAGTTTTTGCTCTTCAATCTGAATTTTTTCAGGGGTAATATCGTGTTGAGGTTGCAATTCCAAGCGAGAGTAAGCATCGTCAAGGATACTTTTAGCTTCCCTTTGACAATTATTAACTCGCTCCCAAAAAATTGGCTTACTTTGCTTGTTAACGCTCTTTACAGTATCTAATGAGATACCCGGCCACAAGTAGGCAACATCAAAGTTTTTGATATCTTTGAGAAAACGCTTCTCTGCCTTGATTCTGGGAGCACTAGGGCTGCGGTAATACAATTGTGTCAGAAATGACGGAATTGCTTCCACTATATTTGAGTCGCGGCACGAGCGATCGCAACTCGGAACAACCATAAGTGCCTTCAGATCGGGGCCTTGCCATTCTTTGCACACTGAAAAAAATACGTGGCTGATGGCTCGATCATTGCAATGAAATGGCAATAAAGCACTCAATTTTAACATAGCATTAATTTTCAATTAACTCAATTTTTTCTGCTTTCATCTAAACATTAGACCTCTTGAATCATGACTGGGACGGCTTCTCCCGTCCATCCCACAAGAATCATTTTTGCTTGTGGATTGGGAGTACCGCCCGGTCAATAAAGTGATAAAAAGGATTGTGGCAAGAGGCCTATGCACGTAGGAGAGGAGTGCTCAGTTTGTAGAGCTGTCTTGTTTTATCTTGTTTTATTTAAAAGCAGATTCAGTAACCTGAGAGTAATTGTACTGTAAAAGGATAGCATTTCAGTATAATTACTGGCAAGCCCCTAAAAATTAACAGAGCGTTATGGAGTTAAAAAACGCCCTAGTTGCTTTTATTAAAAAAACAGCTAGGATGTTTTAACGACAACCTATTTCACGACTTTAGTCTGCGGTTGCCAAAACTGGACTTTTAGCTTGACCGATCGCCAAACATTTTTTAACAGCAGCAATCACATCTTCCACATCTGCATCTGTTAATTTTGCCGAAATCGGCAAGCTAACTGTATGCCGCCCGATGTAAGCAGCATTCGGATAGTCTTCCGGCTGCCATCCAAACATTTCTTGATAGATAGGATGTTCCGGCATACTCATGTAATGCACGCCGACACCGATATTTTCAGCATTGATAGCATTGAGAAACTCGTCGCGGCTGATTCCTGTTTTGGCTTCATCTACCAGAATGGTGTACAGGTGATAAGCATGAATGGTATCCGGTTCTGGGTTGGCGGGCAAAGTAATCGGCAGATCCGCAAATGCTTCGTTGTAGCGCTGCCAAATCTGCTCGCGCCGCTGCCAATAAGGGGAAACTCGTTTCATTTGATGAATGCCGATCGCAGCTTGGATATCCATCATATTGTATTTAAAACCGACTTCCACCACTTGGTAATGCTTGTAACCCGAGTCTCCGAAGCGCTTCCAAGCATCTTTGCTCATACCGTGCAGCGCTAAAATGTTGAGCCTGTCGGTATCTTCTTGAGTGGCGACCAAAATCATTCCTCCTTCGCCCGTCGTGATATTTTTGGTAACATAAAAGCTGAAGCATCCGAAGTCGCCAAATGTGCCTGCTTTACGTCCCTTGTACTCTGTTTCTATCGCGTGAGCGCAGTCTTCAATTAACTTCAAGTTGTGACGGCGAGCAATCTCGCAAAGCGCATCCATATCGCAGGGACGACCCGCGAAGTGAACCGGCAAAATAGCTTTTGTTTTTGAAGTGATTTTAGCTTCAACTTGAGCCGGGTCAATATTCATTGTCACCGGATCTACATCCGCCAGTATCGGTGTTGCGCCTGCGTGAACGATCGCATTAACTGTGGCACAAAAAGTCATCGGAGTAGTAATGACTTCATCCCCCGGTTGTAACGAAGCAGCAAGGATGCTCAAGTGCAGTCCGGCCGTACAAGAATTGACTGCAACCGCGTACTGGGAACCCTTGTAAGCATTAAATTCGTCTTGAAAACTCATGACTTTCGGGCCTGTACCCAACCAACCTGTTTTCATGGTTGCCACCACTTCTTGAATTTCAGCATCTTCGATCGCCGGAGCGCCGAAAACCAAAAAACGGTCTTTTGAACGAATAGGATTGTTGTTCATGTTGCTAGCCTTAACAGGTAAATAGAGTCGAGCGAGCGAAAGTTTAGACCACCGAGCAATAATATTTTATTTGGATTTGCAATCCTGTTAGTTAATGCAGTCTCTCACCTTTTTTTTCAACTTTTTTTAGTCAAAACTTTTGGGGGATGCGTTGCGCCCTGGCATTTATTATAGCACGAGCTTATTAATTACCAGCCGTTTTTCCCCAAGCGCCTGACTCAGACAGCGTTTTTTTATATTAAGATAAATAATCTGCAATGTCCACCCAATAATATATCAGTTTGTGGCGGATACACAAGCTCTTGCCCGCATTTTTGGTTTAAATACTTTTCTCACAAATAATACTGATACTCCTCTAAAGTTTTTGTAAAGGGTCTAACATCTAAGCTGTGTTGCATCTAGATTGCCTATGGTATTAGAGAGGGAGAGGGGGGGAAGGGGAGAGGGGGAGAGGATTTGACGATTTTTGAGCGGGACTCGAAATATACAATTTAAATGCACAACAGCTTATCCCGATATAGATTTTACAGCCAAGTTACAGGATTTGAGCTTGGAGATTTGGGAATGATTGATTACCGTCAGGTTTAGAGCTTGTCTGCTTGCATTCTTTTTTTAAATAAATTTCAAAATTAGGCAAATTTTGCACAAAAAAAATGTGACTACCCTGTAATTAAGACAGGTTCAGCAACCCAAGCGCGATCGCTCGAAGCAATCAACCGTCCTCGACCAAATCCACTACAATCTAGGCAGACGAATCTTGTTCAAAATATCTTGCAGCCGTTCTGAAACGCCGCCCAATTGTTCTGACAAAGCTACAAGTTTGCCGTAAGCTTCAACTAAGCGATCGCCCTCAACATAAACTTCTGGAGTAGGATAATTCTTCATCGCTTCCAGCATGGTAATCTCGTTATCATTAGTTGCAGACAGCACCAAGGCAGAGCGCAAAGCTTCTCGATTTGCATTCCCAGAAGGAGTGCGAATTACCTGACCCACTTCATCGAGAATTATTTCCCCAACCTTGCTGTTGAGAGTTTGATCCAAAAACCTTTGACTGACTTTTACCGGTCTCGTCAGACTGCTGCGAACAGCTTCCGGCTCTTTTTTTGCCTTTCCCAGCAGCATTTCTAACCCGGGCGACATTTTCCCAGTTTCTGCAAAAATTTCTAATTCGCTGACGGGTAAAGTCATTCGGATCGCACTGTATTTGAGCACTACCTTTTCGGCCGCCGCCACAGCATTGCTGTAAAATACAATTCCCGCGCCTGCTGCGAAAAATACTGTCCACCGCCCTTTGACAAATGATCGACCCATAGTAAAATCTCCCAAAATCTTTTTCTACTTCGACTTTGACACATCTCATCAGTTACTGCACGGACTAAGGTCTTCGGGAAATGCCAAATTATTCGATCGCCCCAGCACTTATACCATTTTAGATTTTAGATTTTAGATTTTAGATTTTAGAACTGCGAATAACTGATGACGATCGTGGTTTCCAGCATCGGCCTAGAGTTGCATGATTTTTGGGAACAGGTATTACCCATACCGGATGCTAGGCAAAAAACTCGGTTCGCGGCGCTGGTACGGGCTTCTGAGTGCTTGCTAAGCGCACCCTACTGATTCTATCTCCGAATCTCCCGATCCTCGCCAAATGCCGAACGCCAGCTCTTCTATCAGTGAAGGCTGGCGCTGGGCTTAAATTGATTTTATATATTTAGGGTCTTTATGAAAGCTGACCCCAATTGAACGAATCACAAGCGGTTTATGATTAGGGCCTTTAAATTTGCTGACCCCAATTTAACCCACATCCTGATCATGACAGGGATCGCTGACAAACCAGAATTTCATAATAATTTCTTTATATTTCTAACTTTTCCTTGCCTCATATAGATTTTTGTCTCGATTTGTAAACTTTTGTTACTTCGACTTCGGGGATCGGCCCTCGGCACGCTGTTCCCAGCGAAACAGGAACACCATCAGGGCCACCACTCCGACTTGGAGGGCAAAATTGGGCAAAGCAGAACCAATTTCCCGGCCAGAGGCAATTTTAGCGAGGAAAACCAAGCCGCCGATAAAGCCCGAAGCGCCACAAGCTACGTAAACAAACTGTCGCAGAGGCCGGTAGGGAGTTGACATTTCTGCGGTTAAACGCTCGTATTGTTGGCGGCTGAGGTTGCGCGGGTTTTTGGGGATGTACGTGCGATCGTCCGAATTGGGGGCTGGCATAGATTTAGAAAATAGGTAAATTAGGATGGGGCTACAAAAACCCAGTTTCTACCAAAAACCCTCTGGCTGAGGTGGCAAATACGGCTGCAAAACCGCGTTTTTGGTACTGTGGGCCCAAGTAGAGTGAATATTAGACTAGAACAAATATCTCACAACTGCCGAAATAAATCACCGCTGAATCCACAGCACAACTGTCTGCAAACAGCCGACAAAAACTCCCAAAAGACCTCCTAAATTTACAATTCCCTGCAACTCGCTTTGGACAATTCCCTGAATTGCTAACTCCAACTCTTCAGGAGAAGTACCTTTCACTCGATCGACAATCACCTGGTCGATATTCAAAATCGGGATAGCCTGAGCTACAATATTTTCTAAATCCCGCTCTAGATAGCGCTCTAAAACCAAAGCCAGTTCTTTGCTGACAATTTCCAGAGAAGCGCTCATCACCGCAGAAGTTTGCAAGCGATTGAGAATCAACCGCGAAATATTTTCCCAATCAATAGATTTGCTCAACCCCTCAAGTACCTCTGTACCCCGCTGCTGAACGTAGCTGCGAACGCTGTCGCGCATAGTTTTTCGCAACTGTCTCACAGTCGAAACCGGTAAATTTTGCATCGACAAATTTTGCAGCCATTCCTGAATGCGCCCGCGAATTCCCAAAGAAATAGTTAACTCTGCCAAACGCTGATTTGTCGCTTCTCTCTCATCCAAACAAAAAGTCCGCAGCCGAGTTAAAGTGTTCCGCAAACCAAACAAATTTGCTACTACCCAATAAGTGCCGCTGGTTTTTTCTCGAAACCCTTCATCGATGATCGAAATATTGCGATCCGTCAAAAAGTCAATTAAAGCCTGCCGCAGCACTTCCGGGGGTATTACTACCTGCAACAACCAATCAGCAAGCTGAGCCGCCTGAGATTCCGTTAGCTGAATCTCCAGCAAAACTTGGTCAAAAATTTGATTTAGTTGAGCTTCTAAAAAATCTTCCCGGCGCGCCAAAACTTTGAGAATTCGCGGCACAGATTCCCCCAGCAAATCTCGCAGAATGTTAGCGAGAATTTTAGCCGTTTTTTGCTCTGCGTCTGCTTTTACCTGATCCAGCGCCAACTGCAACAGCCAGAGAATTATCGACTGCATCCGCTCAGTTTGCAGGAGGCGGCGCGCCAAGTTTTGCAGTTCCTCCGGCGTCAGCAGCGAACCCATAATTGTGTCGGAAATTCGCTTTGCCAAGCGCTCTTGGTTGCGGGGGATCAAGCCGGGAGTGAAAGGCAACTGCCGCCCTTTGATGTAAATAGGTCGATAGGGGCGGAACAGCATTTTGATAGCTATATCGTTAGTGAAATAACCAATAATTCCTCCCACTACTGGTGGGGCCAACAACAGCCAAATGTCAGACGGATTCATAAGATTTTAGATTTTAGATTTTAGATTTTAGATTTACTCCACAGATGAATCTGGGAGGTTGAACCTTGGTCTAAAATTTTGATCTGGGGTATTCGATCGACCGAAACTGCAACCACTTTTAATTTTCAATTGCTTTGACTAATACCAATACTCCCATCATAGCTCCGGCAATGGGGTAGTGGGTGGCCTTGGCAAATCCGGCTTTGTTGGCGATCGCGACTTGCTGCTGGCCGATCGGGAATTTTTCTAAACTAGGATTAATGTAGGCATATTCTTGAGTCATGCCAAATTGCTGAGCAACGGGCACTACGAGAGTGTCTAGATAAAACTGCTGAAAGCTCCGCATTAGGGAATTGCTGGGGCGGTGGAGGTCGAGAATAGCTGCTTTGGCACCGGGTTTGAGGACGCGGTGCAATTCCTGAAGACTGCGGGGGATGTCAGTCACGTTACGCAGGCCGTAACCCATTGTGGCGCAGTCGAAGTAATTGTCGGCAAAAGGCAAGTTTAGGGCGTCAGCTTCTACCCAGGAAATGGGACTGGCAGGGGTGAGAAAAGGTCGATCGCGCCTGGCGGCAACGGTCAATTGTTCGGCGGAAAAATCTACTCCAAATACGCAACCGGTCGGCCCTGCTTGTTTGGCCAGCAGCAAAGCTAGATCCCCGCTGCCGCAGCACAAATCTAAACAAGTATCTCCGGGGCCCGCACTGCTCCATTTCACCGCCATTTGCTTCCAAATCCGGTGTTGCCCAAAGCTCAACCAGTCGTTCAATTGATTGTAAACTGGTGCAATTCGATTAAATATAGTTTTAATTTGTTCGGCGTTATTAGTCATTTGTCATTGGTGGTTGGTAATTAGTAATTGGTGATTGGTAATTGGTAACTGGTAACTGGTAATTGCTAGTTTCTCATCGCGTAAAAATAATTAATCCGTCCATTCATGTCATGCTGTCGCCAGTCATTAATGCTTTTTATTGTTAGCTATCCGCGAGATTTTGTCTTGAATCCTTCGTTTGCTATTATTTTAAACTCAAGACAGAGAGCCGACTAATAACTAATGACTGATATCATTTCCGGTTACACTCATACACGATGTTGACGGTTGACTGTTCACTGTTCACTGTTCACTGTTCACGGCGTCAACCGTCAACCGTCAACGCCGTGAGTGCGAATTTACTATTCCGATGCTAACGGATTTGATCTGACAACTAATGACTGATGACCCCGCCCAAAAACAGGTACAATATCCCGACAATCGTCGTGGAAATTCCAAAATTTTAGACTTTTGTTCAAGCTCCAAGATTCACTGCCCTGCAAGTAAATCTAAAATCTAAAATCTAAAATCTAAAATCGACTGACTGATAACTAATGACCCTGAAAACTCGTCAATACCAAAGCAACTTCTTGAGCTGCGAGGTGAACTGTTGTGAGTTCGTCGGGGCGCAGGGAACAAGGTTGCTTCCACTGCATGGAAATCAGGGCGATCGATCGACCTTTGTGAATCACCGGGACGGTCAGGTGAGCTTGAATGCCGGATTTCTGATAGTGCGGCAGGCTCGCTAGGTTGGTGTCGATCCCAATATTCACAGCACCCTGAATAGTTTGAGAGGTAATTGCTTCTCGAACCAGAGGATCGTCTGCCAGCCAATTTTCCACAGTTGAACCAGTGGTGTGACAGCCTTGGACTGGTATTAAAACATTTCCTTCCACCAGTTGCAAAATGCAAGAGTCCGCCAAAAAATTATCACTTATAGCAGTAGCAATTGGATCTAAACTTGCTTCCAAACTCGGATAATCTACAGCCGTTTGCATGATTGTTGCTAACAGTTGTATTTGATTTTGGGCGCGATTCAATTCCTCAGTCCGCTGCTTGAGAACTTCATAAGTCTCGGCCGCCTTTTGCACCACCATTTTCAATTCGTTCGGGTCCCAAGGCTTGGTGATATACTTGTAAACCTGTCCTGAGTTAATCGCATCCACCAAGTCTTCAATGTCCGTAAAACCAGTCAAGATAATTCTGACCGTATTCGGAAACTGGGGCACGGTTTTGCTCAAAAACTCCGTTCCCTTCATTTCGGGCATCCGCTGGTCGGAAATGATCACGGCGACCTCGCCTTCGATGCCGAGGACTTCCAAGGCGCGAATTCCGCTCTCAGCTTTGAGCACGTTAAAATCTCGTCGGAAAGTGCGGTAGAGTAAATCCAGATTGTCTGGTTCGTCGTCTACTACCAGCATTTTGGGCTTTTTAGGTCTGTGTAGGGTCATGAGCTGGCGTTTAATTTGATCTAGCTCTGAAAAGGCATTATCCATAACAATACGATAAACTCCCCTTTGTAAATTTAGGCGAGCAACTATTCTGTAACAATAGTCTCATAACTCACTTACTATTAATCTATCGCTCTGCCGCGACACGAGCCTTGCCGGTATCCAATCACACATAACTTAGCGCTAGTTTTTGATTCAATTATGACTGATAAACCGCAAGATTCCTCCCCTCCTGCATCTGCATCCTCCACAAATGCTGTGGATGCCGAAAAGTTAATTCGATCGCTCCGCCGCAAAGAAGGCACTTGGGTAGAGTGGGGACAGGCCTGCACAGCACTGCTAAAAGCTGGCTACAACTCTCAAAGGATTTTTGAAGAAACTGGTTTTGAGCCAATTCAGCAAAATCAAGTAAGCGTCGCAGCCCAAGTTTACACCAGCATGGTAAATGCTGGGGCTTCAGAAGAAGTTCGATCGCACTTCCTCCGCAAAGGCAGCGATATTTTGTACGAGTTTCGGATTCTCTCTCAAGTAGAGCGGGCTGGGGCGGCGGCTTTGATGCTAGCACACAATTTGGATGTTGACGATGCTCGCCAAGTTGCTAAAGCGATCAAGGAGTTTTCGCACTTCGGGAGTCTCCCCCAGGGGTTCACAGACACTCCAGGGGATGCTGTAGCTTACCAGTGCTGGCAATTGGCGAGACAGAAAAGCGATTTGCAAGAGCGATCGCGCCTCATTGCTCGCGGTTTAAAATTAGCTAGCAGCCAAACCGCTAGGGCGCAAATCGAGCAGTTGCTCGTCGATTTTACCGTAGTTCCGAGACGGGAAGCGCCCCGCTTGCCCGTCTACCGACTCGATACCGAGGAACAATTGCCCCGAATTGTCCCGGTTGTGGGCAAATTGCCGCTTTCTACGACAGATTTGCTGGCAGTGCCTTTGCCGGAGGAAATCGAGCCGTTCCGAATGGTAAAATTTTCGGGAGCCGGAGCTTGGGTGCCGATTCCCGGATGGCAGGTAATTTTGAACGCTGAAGATCCGGTAGCCGTTTTGGAAATGAGCGATAGATTGCCGGTACCGCTGCAAGGCAAAGTTGAAGAAGTTTTGATTATTGCCGATCGATCCCAAAGACAGTGGGATGCTGACAGTTATTTCCTCGCCGATAACGCTGGCAATTTAGAATTGTACTGGTTTGAACAATCCCCAGATATTCCTATTTTGGGGCGAGTTGTTCTGGTGATGCGTCCGAAAAAGATTGTGGATGAAGACTATACCAAAGATGGATGGCAAATTGATGATTAGTCACTTGGCAGTTGACAGTTGACAGTTGACAGTTGATAGCTTGTGCGAGCGCTCCGTCGAAGTATTGACAGTTGATAGTTGTCATTAGCGAGGCACCAAACGTCGAAATCTTGCGCTCGCACTTTTATTGAATGTAACAGTTGGGCAAGTCCTGCCCAAATTGAAAATAGCAAATCGCAAATCGCAAATAATAGAAGGTGCGTCGCGATGAGATTGTCGATCTCTGTTTAAGGATTTTCGATGGCGACACACCCTACGAATGACAACTGTCAACTGTCAACTGTCAACTGTCAACTGTCAACTGACTACTGAGGCGGTTTCGATTCTTCAATTTGCGGAACAGAATGCTGTTTCTTAAATCGATTAAAGCCGTAAACCGCCGCCCCAATTAACAGCAAATAAGGACTGTAAGCCAACAGCCAAATACCCAAAGCAAACAAACCGAGCGTCAATTCGCCCACAGAATGAGTTGCTTTCCCCCAAGTTTCCTGCGCCCGCAAACCTAGAGAAGGTTCGGCAGTTTGTTGAGCCGATACTGCTGCTTCTAGAGTTAAGCTAATAGTCGAATAGGCTACTTGATTTCGCAAACTTTTTAACTGCGCGTCAATGCGTTCGATCGACTCCCGAATATTGCTCAACTCTTGAGCAGCTTTGAGCACGTCGCCGACAGAGCCCGATCGCTCCATAATTTTTAACACCATTTCCTCTGATTTGCGGAGGTTCCGCAGCCTAGCCTCGCTGTCAACTAATTGATCGGTAACATCCTCAGCCGTCAGAGAACGGTTCTCTACATTTCCGAGTTTTGCTAAAGCATTTAAAGTAGTTTCTAAACGTTCTTGAGGCACCCGAATCTCCACAGACGCCGTTTGGCGGACACTCGAATCCGGCGGCTTTTGATTTTGGAAACCCAAGATATCGCCTTGCTGTGTTTCGACTATATTGGTAACAGATTTAGTGCTGGCGTCAATAGATTTGACAACTACGCTGAGTTGGGCTTTTTTAATCAGTTGGGGACGGGTTGCAGGAGTTTCTGCTGCTTTTTTTGATGCAGCAGGAGCTTTTGGCCTTTGGGCTACTGGTTCGGGTGCGGGTGGGGGTGGTGGAGCCGATGCGGCAACTTGGTTTTCACGGCTGCTGGATGAACCTGCGCCGGGTGGAGCGCTGCTGGTGGATGAATCTCCTCCGCAGCTAGGCAAAGCAATGGCTGAAGATAAAGTTAAGAATACCGCCACAGCAAAACGAGTTGTGCTGTTGTTGGCTGGGTTTCGGTTTGGCTTGTGTGGCGGGGAATTGGTTTTGAGGTGAGTTTTCATTTGGGTAACTCCTCTAAAAAAGGCTTGGGTATTGAATTTGATGCTGGTTTCAATTTAAGCTTCAATAGATAGCATTAGTTTAGCCGATACCGAAATGGAAACGGTAGAGGTTGAATACTTCGGGATTTTTAACCGCAGACAAACGCAGATGAACGCAGATGAAAGCCAATAAATATCGGTGCGATGACCGAAAACAATTTGGTCGCAAGTCCCCGGATTCATCAGTGGAGCGAGAAAAAAGCTCCTCGATCCCCATCGCCAGCCCCCGAATTTCTGAGCGGGGTCGCTTTATTCAATCTAAAATCTAAAATCTAAAATCTAAAATCGATTGGCGGTTTGGGTTCTGGATATAGGCGATCGCAACTAAAGCAACTCGGTTTCTGATACCGTTTGAAAAGGCTGAACGCGACAAATATTTTTCTAATCTAAAATCTAAAATCTAAAATCTAAAATCGAATGACTGATGAATTTGATACTGATTTTATGCGATCGACAACCAATACCGATCGCCCGGATGTAGCCTCAGCGCTTTCTGAATCAGGGTTTGCCGCAGTTTTGCGAGAACAAGCTTGCCTTAAAATTCGCGAAAGCTTGCGTGCGGGGCAGCAAGACATGGCGGACTGGGAAGGCGGCCCCCTTGCTGTTTCGGCGGTTCCGGGGGCCGGGAAGTCTACGGGAATGGCTGCTGCGTCGGCAATTGCGATCGCCCGCAACGGGCTTCACAGCCGCCGCCAGTTAATTGTCGTGACATTTACGCGATCGGCTGCTGCTAATATTAAAGCTAAAATTCGGGAAAGATTGGCAGAGTTGTCTTTATCTCAAGGCGGTTTTGCGGTGCACACTTTGCACGGTTTAGCTTTGAATATTGCGATGCGCCATCCCGATTTGTCTGGTTTAAATTTAGAAAATTCAACTTTAGTTACTCCCACTCAAAGTCACCGATTAATTCGCACCTGTGTAGAACTTTGGATTGCGGAAAATCCCCGCCGATATCAAGTTTTGTTGGAAGGACAGCAATTCGACGGAGAGGAAACGGAGAGGCTGCGGCGACAATCGGTTTTGCGGACGGAAATTTTGCCGCAGGTAGCTAAAACAGTGATTCACGAGGCGAAATCTTCGGGTTTGTTTCCCGAACAGTTGTTAGAAATGAGCGCTCTTGATACTGGGGACGGCTATGAGATTTTAGCAGTAGCTGGGGGTTTATATCAAAAATATCAGGCTTTGTTGAGGAGTCGGGAATTCATCGATTACGACGAGATGATTTTAGCAGCTTTGCGGGTGTTGGACAATCCGAGGGCGAGGGCGATCGAACAAAAGCAAGTATTTGCCGTTTTCGAGGACGAAGCGCAGGATTCTACACCTTTGCAGACTCGGCTTTTGGAAACATTGGCGATCGATCCAGAGCGTCCTAACTCACCTCCCAATTTTATCAGAGTTGGCGACCCAAATCAAGCAATTAATTCTACTTTTACACCCGCAGACCCGATTTATTTTAACCAATTTTGCGATCGGTGCGAAGTAGAGAATAAGTTAGCGACAATGGACGGTGCAGGCCGCAGCACCCAAGTAATTATCGATGCAGCTAACTTTATATTGCAATGGGTAAATAGCTCAAAATTAGCGGGAACAGAACAGCCTTTTCGCGACCAAACTATTAAGCCAGTACCCAGCCATGACCCGCAGCAAAATGCCAATCCGGCTCCCATTGGTCGAGGCTTAGAATTGCACGCTCCCCGCGATATTTACCATACAGTTGAGTTGATTGGCAAGCGGGTAATTGAGTTAGTTGAGGAATTTTTACCTGCCGATTTTGAATTGGCAAGGAATGAAAAAGCTATCCATTCAGCCACGGAAGCTAGTGAGGGGGAAAATAGCGCTAAATTGCCGTTAGAAAATCTGAAGTCGATGGCTATTTTAGTGCGGGAAAACAAACAAGGTAAGTTTATCAAAGAAGTGCTGGAAAATCCTCAAAAACACGGATTAAGCTTGGATTTGCGGAAATACGGGATTAAAATTGAGGATGTGGGAGAACGCGACAGACATTCTCAAGTGCCTTGGGAAATCTTAACATTACTGCAATTTCTCGATCGCCCCCACTCTCCAGACTACCTGAAAGCAGCCTTAAAGATTTTGAGCGATCGGCAACTCATCCCCAAACAAGACTACAATGCTTTTGCTACCAGCCCCGAGCAATTCCTTTACCCAGGCCCCCTAGACCCGCAGCAGTCAGACCCCGTTCGCAAATGCCGCTATTTTTGCTGCGGTTTGCTGCAAGCTAGCTTAGAACTGCCGCCCTACCAAATCATTTCATTCTTAGCCTTAGCGCTGCAATACGACCAAACAGAATTAGCCACCGCCGACAAATTAGCAGAACGGGTAGCAATCCAAACAGCCGGCAACAATTCAATGCGTAATATTTTGGGCGTACTTAGCGAAATTGTCAGTTCCGAAAGATTTGAACCTGTGGATGCAGACGACAAAATAGAAGAACGCTACACCAGCAAAGGTCAACTCACAATTATTACCATGCACAAAGCTAAAGGATTGGATTGGGATTGCGTATTTTTGCCGTTTCTGCACGAACAAACCATCCCCGGAAATTTGCGAGTTTTGCCGCAAGCTAGATTCTTAGGAGATTTCACTTTAGCAGAGGTAGCGAGAGCGCAAATTCGAGCAAGTTTGCACGGAAAATATCCTTTACCAAATCTAGGCGAAGCGTGGGAACAAGCAGGTTATTTGAAAACAGCAGAAGAGTTTCGACTGCTGTATGTGGCGATGACGCGAGCAAAAAGCTTGCTGTGGATGGCGGCGGAGAAAAAAGGGCCTTTTACTTGGAACAAACCGGAGAATTTGCAGGAGCAAAAACCCTGTCCGGTAATGCCTGTTTTGAAGCAAAGATTTCCGAGTAATGCTATATAAAAGAAGTAAGAATTATATCATGTCCGATCGATTACCCTTCATCAGGTAGGGGCGGGTAAACCTGCCAATATCTGCCAACAATCTCCAATCTCAAAAACCCGCCCTGCCGGGATATTATGGTCAATCTATCGGACATGATATTAAGCTGATGTGCATCAGCTTATCACAAGTTATCTGGCGTTATAAAATCCCTATCTTTGTCGCATAATTAACTTAATTTGATTGTTAATTGTTGTGCATTTAAATTGTATTTTGAGGGCGGCTTTCCGGCCCAACCCCTACTCTCCACAAGAGTGAAAATTTATTTTACCCTGCAATTTAAATGCGGATTAGCTTATTTGCAGGGGAAGTTCAGGTTAAAACTATACCCCAGCGCAGCGTTACGAAGAACAAAGCAATTTCAAAACTCAAAAATTTTTGTCAATTTCCCCTTACCACTTTCCTGACATCGCGTCTTTCAATCTCAATTCTTCTCGACTGACTAAAGCTTCGTAGTAATCGGGTTTGATTTCGAGGGCGACTCCGTAAGAGCTAATGGCATCTTGAGTTCGCTGCAATTTTTGCAAAACGTCGCCCCGCTGCGCCCAAGCTTCCCAGTTATCTGGCTTGAGTTGAATCACTTGGTCAAAAGCGACGAGTGCTTGGGAATAGTTCTGCATTTCCCCTAGAATCAGACCTCGCTGCACCCAGCCTTGATAGTTGTCCGGCCAGATAGTAATTGCTCGATCGTATGATGCTAGAGCTTGTTCGTACTGCTGCAATTTTGACAAAGCGTTGCCGCGTTTCAACCAAGCTTCAAAATTGTCGGGCACGATTTTAATTACGCGGTTGTAAGCTGCGACGGCTTGTTCGTACTGCTGCAATTTTTCCAGCGCTGCGCCTTGCTGCAACCCTACTTTTGATGTGATTTCTGCTTCTGAAGTCAGAGAGATTACTTTATCAAAACAGGCGATCGCTTCTTCGTATTGCTGCAATTTTTCCAAAGCTTCGCCTCGCAAGTTCCAAGCTTCTAGAAAATTACCTTCAATTTGTAGGGCATTGCTGTAAGCGATAATTGCCTCTTTGTAGCGTTCCAATCCTGCCAGGGCGATGCCTCTACCCAGCCAAGCTTCGGGAAAATTCGGATTAATTTGAACGGCTTGGTCAAAAGCAGCGATCGCCCCTTCAAAATCTCTCGTTTCTGACAGTGTTTGACCGCGCCCGATCCATGCTTCGGGATAAAAAGAATTAATTTGAATTGCCCGATCGAAACAAGCAATTGCCGCGTCGGCCCACTGGTGTTTGAGGGCCATTCCTTTATAAAACCAGGCTTCGCAGTCGTTCGGTTGCATTTGCAGTACGCGATCGTAAGCTGTCACCGCTTCTGCGTATTTGTGCAATTTTGCTGAAGCAATGCCCCGATTGAACCAAGCCAGACTATTTTGCGGTTGCAGTTGAATGGCGCGATCGTAAGAAGTTACCGCTTCAGCGTAGCGTTCGGCTTTCATCAAAGCCAAACCTCGGTTCAGCCAAGCTTCCCAATTAGTCGGGACGAGTTTGAGGGCGCGCTCGAAAGCAGCCACGGCTTCAGGATAGCGCTCAGCTTGCAGCAACACGTTGCCTTGCCTGTACCACATGGCGGGCAAATTTGGATGAAGTTGGGTTGCTTTTTTGTAACAGGTTGCGGCTGCATCCCACTGCTGCAATTCCTCTAAAACTCTGCCCCGCTGATACCAAGCTTCGTGCTTTTCTGAATTTATTTGAATTGCGGTGTCGAAAGCCGCGATCGCTTCTGAGTGATTTTGCAAACTTAACAGCCCTGTCCCGCGCAGCATCCAAGCCCAGTATTCTTCGGGATTAATTGCTGTAGCTCGATCGGCGCAGGCTACGGTTTCTGCGTAGGAATGCAGTTGCTTGTAAGCTTTGCCCAGATTCAGCCACGCCCTAGCCCAGTCCGGCTTAATTTGAACCGCTTTGCCGTAGCAAAGGACTGCCGCTTCGTACCTTCCCGATGCGTACAATCTATTGCCCCGATCGTAATCTGGAAATGCTGCAAAAATTCTTAAAATCGGCGGCAGCAAAGCTGGTTGGGGGTTTGAGGAGTTTTCAGGAGCAGAAGTCGAGAGGTCTGGCATACGCCTTGCACATAAAAAATTTAGTTGGATAACAAGCTTGCGGTCTTATATATTAACTTATGCTTTTCTTAATCTCGCTGCTGTTTTGAAACAAATTTAGCATATCAGGCTTGGTGCGACACATCATTTTTACTTAATTCTAGTCGGTATAAAATTATGCACCCTTCCCACTTTTGATACACCGCTGTAACATACGGTCAGTCGATTTGGGATTTGGGATTTTTGATTTTCGATTGACAATCAAGCATCCAAGATACAAGCAGATATGTCCTAATTTAGATTTCAAACCAAATTTAATATGTTACAGTTGCACGCGCTTTTAGATGTCACGGACTGGCATTGGGAGTCGATCGACTCGCAGCCGAATTATTGGTACGAAGGCCGTTGTCCTCAAAGCGGCGATCTGCTGAGACTGCCGCGCACTCGAATGTCCGAGGATCTCGCGCGGGGTTTGATGCAGTACCTGGCGGCTGATGATTCCTACGATCGCGAAGGGAAGATGTACGGCATATTACTGGTGGAGATGCCTTCGGGGGAACAGGGAATACTCAAAGCATTTTCCGGGCTGCTGAACGGTTGCAGCATTGTTGAAGGCTGGGTGCCGCCGATTCCGGGACGCGATCGAGTTGCTTTCGAGGAAGCCCGCACCTTAACTCAATTGGAGGCGATGAAACAGGAACTTATTGCATTGAATCAACTCCCGCAGCGACAAGAGTATGAAGCCTTATTTCGGGAGTTTGAAGTGCAAATGCAAGTTTTGAGCGATCGGCACCGCAATTGCAAGCAGCAGCGAGACGAAAAACGCCAGTTACTGTGTCAAACTCTCGCAGGAGAAACGCTAGAAATTGCCCTGGAACAACTGAATCAAGAAAGCCGTTTGGAGAAAATTGAACGCAGGCAATTGAAACGGCAGCGGGATGAAACTTTGCAGCCGCTAAAACAATTAATTGAAGCTGCGGATCGGCGGATGCGGGCGCTGAAACAGCGGCGAAAAGAACTTTCCCGCGAACTTCAGACGCAAATGCACGCGGCTTACACTCTGGTCAATTTTTTGGGGAAATCGCGATCGATCTCCTCATTGATGCCAACTAATTCTATTCCCACTGGCACCGGCGACTGCTGCGCGCCAAAATTGCTCCACTACGCTGCAGCAAACAATCTGAAACCGCTGGCAATGGCTGAGTTTTGGTGGGGGCCGCCATCGGGGGATAAGATACAGGGAGAATTTTACGGCGCTTGTGGCGATCGGTGTCAGCCGTTGATGGGTTTTTTGCTGTCAGGATTGGCTCAAAATCGGATTGTTTCTAATATAAATCAGGGTTTGACGGGCCCGCTAGAAGCCCAACCCCTACTCCCCACAAATCATGCTATTGCTCGCTTCACGGGCATCTTGCCCGTTGCCCAAATGCTACCGATTATCTATGAAGATCAATGGTTGATTGCGGTCAATAAACCTTCGGGTTTGCTGTCAGTTCCCGGTCGTTATCTGGAAAATCAAGATAGTGTTTTTAGTCGTTTGCTTAACTTGTTACCTGATAGTTGGGATTTGACGGCGGTGCATCGTTTAGATTGGGAAACATCTGGGATTTTGCTATTGGCACGGGACAAAGAAACTAGCAGTCAACTGAGGGAGCAATTTGAAAGAAAGCAGGTTCACAAAGTTTATGAAGCGGTGGTTTCGGGTACTGTAAAAATTGATGCGGGGGCGATCGATCTCCCACTTTGGGCAGATCCAGAAAATCGCCCTTACCAGCAAGTCAATTGGGAGTGCGGAAAACCCAGCTTTACTCGCTTTCAGGTAATGGCGAGGGAGGGAAATGTTACTCGCGTCGAGTTTTTGCCGCTGACGGGACGCACGCATCAATTGAGGGTTCATGCAGCGGATGTTCGAGGGTTGGGGATACCAATTTTGGGCGATCGACTTTACGGATGTCGGGCTGCTGCGAAGCGGCTACACTTGCACGCGCGGGAACTTTCGTTTGAGCATCCGCAGTTGGGAGAAAAGCTGCACTTACAGGCAGAAACACCATTTTGAGCTAAGGGCGAATAACAAGTAATTGCTTCAGCCTCAAGAGTTTTAGTTGAAATCTGTGCTAACAGTAAGTCATAGTTTTATAGATTTAATCCTAAACGACGCTGAAATATTACAGCTTTATCGCTACCGAGAGCGTTATCTAAATTAAGAGGATACTCTGTTAATTTTCGAGGAGCGATAACGAGATAGCTGACAATTTTTTAGCTTCATGTTTGTTTACCTAGCAGTAATTTTAGCACCTAATATATTAGAGATTTGCTGTGGCAACCCGATCGACTTTCAATTTTAGCTCTAACGTAAAATAACTAATTACCCACAACTACCACTGCGGATCGGAAGCCATCAAAGCAGTCGCAGCCTCGCTCGGTAACGGCTTAGAAAAAAAATAACCCTGACCGTATTCGCAGCCGATCGACCTCAACCTAGCTAATTGTGCCGCCGTCTCCACACCCTCAGCAATCACATCCATACCCAAAGCGTGAGCCAGCGCCACAATCGTCCGCACGATCGCCACATTCTCCCCCTCGCTTTCGATCTCCATTCGCCCCACAAACGACTTATCAACCTTCAAAGTATCCGTAGGAAACCGACTCAAATAACTCAACGACGAATAACCCGTACCAAAATCATCAATTCCCAACTTGACATTTAACGCTTTCATCTGCTTCAAAACCGCGATCGCCGACTCCACATCATCCATCACCACACTCTCAGTAATCTCCAACTTCAAACTCTCCGGACTCAAACCCGTTGTTTCCAAAATCACCTGAATGCGATCGACCAAATCCGGCTGAGCAAACTGCTTCCCAGATAAATTTACACTCATAGTTAAAGCTCGATCGAAACCAAACATTTCCTCCCACAGCCGCAACTGCCGGCAAGCCTCCTCGAGCACCCACTCGCCCAGCGGCACAATTGCCCCCGTTTCCTCAGCCACCGGAATAAACTTCACCGGTCCAATCAAACCCCGCAGCGGGTGTTGCCAGCGTACCAAAGCCTCAAACCCAATAATCCTGCCGCTTGCCAAAGATACAAACGGCTGGTAGTGCAGCAAAAACTCCTGACGCTTGAGGGCCATCCGCAAATCAGTTTCCAACTGCAACCTCTCCACCGCCAAAGCGTGCATCGAAGCATTAAACACCTGATACCTTCCCGTTCCCAAAGCCTTCGCCCGGTACATCGCCGTGTGGGCGTCCCGCAGCAAGTGTTCCGGCTGTTCCCTGACAGTAGCAGCGGGTTCGCCCCCCAGGGCAATCCCGATGCTTGCAGTCACAAACACCTCCTGCCCCTTCAATTCAAAAGGTACCATTAAAGCTTGGTGAATTCGATCGGCCAAATCCACCGCACTCCCAACATCAACATTCCTCACCAAAATCGCAAAATCGTCGCCTCCCACCCGCGCCACAGTATCCGCGCGACCAATACTTGCCCTCAACCGCACCACCACCGCTATCAGCAGTTCATCCCCCACTAAATGACCCAAAGAATCATTAATCACCTTAAACCTGTCTAAATCCAGAAACAGCACCGCAAACAGATGGCTGCTGCGGTCTCTAGTATTGGCGATCGCCCGCCCCAGGCAATCGACGAACAAATCCCGGTTGGGCAAACCCGTTAGAGAATCGTGAAAAGCATCGTAAAGCTTCCTGTAAGCACTGACACCCAAACCAGTCACCACCAAACCCAAAGTCGGCGACACTAACGGTATCCACCCACCCCCACTAAAAATCCCGTAAGCAATCGCCAACAGTCCCATCAATCCCGCACCCCCAGCCAATCCCGCCCTCGCAGGATGCTGAACCCGCCAAGCCACAACCCCGCCAACCATCGCCCAAGCACCGTTCCACAAAATTTCCGCCCATTCGGGCCACACCCAAAACAGTGATTGTCCATCCAAAACCGCACTCAATATTTGGCTGAGCATTTGCGCGTGCAGCAACACCCCCGGCATTTTCGCACTTTGCTTTTTAACCGGGCTGTAAGGCGTCAAAAACACATCTCTGGTACTCGGTGCCGTCGTCCCGATCAACACAATCTTGTCCTTAACCCACCTTGGGTCAATTTCCCCATTCAATACCTGCCTGATACTGACTTGTCGCGCCACCTCCTTACCAGAACGGTATTTGAGCATAATTTGGTAGCCTTTGGTGTCAATATTTGCATAGCCGCCGCTGTCAGAAGTTAAAGGTACAAATTCTGCCTTTCCCCAGTTGATTTGGTGGGGATGAACAGGGCTATTTTCTGGCTGCACTCTGTCTTTGAGATACAGCAAAGCTACTTGCACAGAAAACGAGAAAGCATTAGTCTTTTTTGGTTGCGAGACTGAGAGCAAATTGCGGCGTACAACGCCATCAGGGTCGAGCACGAAGTCGTTAAAACCAACTCGATCGGGCGGTATCCCCGGAGGCGCCGGCACTCCCGGATTTTCTGAATCGCTCAATTGCTCGATCGCCACAACATTCGGTGCTTTCAGCGCGGCCAGCAATTCTTGGTGTCCCGGCGCTTGAGGCAAATCCCGGTACAAATCCAAACCGATGACTTTTGGCCGATACTTTTGCAGTTTTGTCAAGGTTTGAGCGATCGCGCCGTCGGAAATCGGAAATCTCTCCAAAGCTTGAATATCGGCCTCAGAAATTCCCACTACCAGCAGTCGCGGATCGGCACCCGAATCAGGCTGCAAGCGCACTAACGAGTCAAAACTCGCCAATTCCAAGCTTTGCAGGCCTCCCAACTGCCGAACTCCCGTATTCAGCAGCGTTACAGTCACGCCTGCAAGCATTGCAGGCAAAATCCTGACCCGTCGGTTTTGAGAACTCAGGTCGAGGCCAGTTGCCACAGACATGACATATCGAAGATTTCGAGAGAATTGGGCAGTCACAGCAAAAATATATCGGTGCAAATTCGCTTCGCACAAGTCTGTTCTTACAGAATTGAGCTTATTATGAGATTGAATGTAATTTTTTCAGAAGTTTGGCACAAAGCGAGTTTATTTAAGCTAATTACTCGATTTGACAAAGTATTTCTGGAAGGGGAAACCGGGTTGCTCGAGAGTTACCGACAAGTCCTGTCTTTAATTCCCCCGTTTCCCCAAATTTCCACAAGCGTTAAAATTTAGTCGATCGAACTTTCAGGATATTTTTGAGATGATGGCGAATCAACTTCCGATTCCGGTGATTGTTAACGGTGCAGCAGGCAAGATGGGCCGCGAAGTAATTAAAGCGATCGCAAATGCTGGTGACATGACGCTATTCGGGGCTGTAGACCGCTCTCCTGAGTGCCTCAACGCCGATGCCGGGGAATTAGCCGGATGCGGCCCGTTAGAAGTTCCCATCACGGACGACTTGCAAGGAATGCTGGTATTAGCAGCTCAGGAAAAGCAGTTAGGGGTGATGGTAGATTTTACGCACCCTTCGTCTGTTTATGAAAACGTGCGATCGGCGATAGCTTACGGCATTCGCCCGGTAGTCGGCACTACTGGCTTGAGCAGCGAGCAAATTCAAGAATTAGCTGAATTTGCTGATAAAGCTAGCACTGGGTGTTTGATCGTACCTAATTTCTCGATCGGCATGGTTTTGCTCCAACAAGCCGCCGTCACGGCATCTCAGTATTTTGAACACGTAGAAATTATCGAGCTGCACCACAATCAAAAAGCCGACGCTCCCAGCGGCACCGCTATTCAAACTGCTCAAATGCTAGCAGAAATGGGCAAAACTTTCAATCCCCCCGAGGTGGATGAAACCGAAAAATTAGCCGGAGCTCGGGGTTCTTTGGCGGATGAAGGGATTCGCATTCACAGCATCCGTTTGCCCGGTTTAATTGCCCACCAAGAGGTAATTTTTGGCGGCGCCGGTCAAGTTTATACTTTACGACACGATACGAGCGATCGAGCTTGTTATATGCCAGGAGTCTTGCTATCTGTACGCAAAGTGCTTGAATTGCGATCGCTCGTTTACGGATTGGAAAAGATATTGTAGTCAGCAGTCACGAGTCATTAGTCATTAGTCATTAGTTATCGGTAATGTGGAATTAATCTAACTTCTAACTTCTGACTTCTAACTTCTGATTTGTGACTTCAACATCAATCCGCTAGCTCCGTTCAAACCTTTATATAATCCGCTCGCTGCCGAACAGACCTCCGCTGCATCCGTTACAAAATCTGTTGCCGAACTTATTATGCTAATTCCCTTAACCCGCGAAACCTTTCAAGAACTAATTCCCGCTGTCGCCACGGGAGCGCAATACAAATATATCTGGGGAAAACCGCCGGATTTTTTGAGGCGAATGTTAATTTCTGCCGTCATTGTAGTTTTCCTAGTTGTAGTCTATAACTTCGCCGGTTCCGATGTCGGACCGCTAGTTTTAATTGCCGGATTGATCTCCGGTTTGTACTGGCTGTGGGGGCCGATTTTGTGGGCGAGTTTGCGGAATGCAGAATGCCGCAAATATCAATACTGCGGTTTTTGGCAAGGGCGAGTTTTGGATGTTTACATCACAGATGAAGTCACCAGTCAAGAAGAAACAGTCAATCAAAAAGGACAACTCGTAATTGTAGACAACTTAGAACCGCGAATTAATTTAGAAGTCGGCGACAAAACCGGATTTACTACTACACTCCGAGCTCCATTGCGGAAAGATCACCAAGGAATTGTCCCCGGCCAAGCTGCTTTAATGTTGATTATGTCAAATCAAGAAGATTTAGGCAGAATTGCCAAAGTTTCAGATATTTATATTCCCAGCCGCGACGTGTGGGTGAGCGACTATCCTTATTTACGCAGAGATTTGTTTGTCGAGATGAGCCTGCAAATTAAAAAAGGTAGACAGAAAAAAAGAGAAAACAGCAGCAATCAAAGCAGAGACAGAAAAAGGAACTCATCCCCCGATTACGATTAATATCAAATGGGTTCGCATCGGAATTTGGGTGAGGGCGGGTTTTTGGGATTGTCGGTTTCCGGCGATGATTGTTGGTGAACCCGCCCCTACGAATTCAAATT
>JAUBST010000020.1:60512-75211 GCA_036702215.1 Microcoleus sp. F6_B6 | reverse complement strand
TTGGGTGAGGGCGGGTTTTTGGGATTGTCGGTTTCCGGCGATGATTGTTGGTGAACCCGCCCCTACGAATTCAAATTTTGTAGGGGCGGGTTCACCAACAATATCTAACAATTATCAACCATCTAAATAAACCCGCCCCCACCCCACAAATAACCCAAATCAACCTAAAATTTGGCTCGAATGTTAAGATGTTAATGATGATTATTGGTTGGGTGAGGGCGGGTTTTTGGGATTGTCGGTTTCCGGCGATGATTGTTGGTGAACCCGCCCCTACGAATTCAAATTTTGTAGGGGCGGGTTCACCAACAATATCTAACAATTATCAACCATCTAAATAAACCCGCCCCCACCCCACAAATAACCCAAATCAACCTAAAATTTGGCTCGAATGTTAAGATGTTGGTGATGATTATTGGTTGGGTGAGGGCGGGTTTTTGGGATTGTCGGTTTCCGGCGATGATGGTTGGTGAACCCGCCCCTACGAACCAATTTTAATTGCGGGTCGAAGGTCTAGTTTTCGGACGCCAGAAAAATTCAGACAGCTTCATTTTTGGTTGACCTAGCCGTTGGCGCCACGCTTCCATATAAGTGTAAAATACCGGAGTAAGATACAGCGTTAAAACTTGCGAAAACAGCAATCCACCGACGATCGCAATTCCCAACGGACGGCGCGATTCGGAACCGCTACCAACTCCCAGGGCGATCGGCAAAGTTCCAATTAAAGCCGCCATCGTGGTCATCATAATCGGACGGAAACGGACGATGCAGGCTTCGTAGATGGCATCATACGCGCTTCTGTCTTCTTTGCGCTGTTTCTCGATCGCAAAATCTACCAGCATGATACCGTTTTTCTTGACAATTCCCACCAGCAAAATAATCCCGATAAACGAATAGAGATTCAGTTCAACCTGAAAGATTACCAGCGTTAGCAATGCACCAAATCCGGCTGACGGCAAACCTGACAAAATTGTCAGCGGGTGAATGAAATCCTCGTATAAAATGCCGAGAATTAAATAAATCACCACAATAGAAACCAGCAACAACCAACCGAGATCGTTAAAAGATTGGTTGAATACCTGTGCTGAACCTTGGAAACTTGTTGTCACTGACGGCGGCAAAACTTCCTTGGCAACTTTTTGAATAGCTTCGGTTGCTTGACTCAGCGATGTGCCTGGGAGAGTATCGAAAGAGATTGTAGCAGAAGGCAATCCCGTTAGGTGATTGACAGTTAGCGGGCCCACTGTTTGAGTGACATTGGCGATCGCACTTAGCGATATCATTTGTCCGGTGTTCGATCGCACGTACAGCATCGACAAAGCACTCGGATCGCGCTGATATTCGGGCTTTAGTTCCATCACAACCGTAAATTGATTGTTTGGGGTATAAATCGTCGAAACCTGTCCCGAACCGTAAGCAGCGCTGAGGGTTTTTTGCACTTGTTGAGCACTAACGCCGACGGTTGCGGCTTTGTCGCGATCGACTTTAACTTGAAGCTGAGGCGTGCTCAGTTGCAAATCGCTATCCACACCGCGCAATCCCGGCAGCGTTTTGACTTTAGCTAACAATTCAGGCACCGCTTGACGCAGCGCTTGCAAGTCTAAACTTTGCACCGTAAACTGATATTGTGAATTCGTTTGTTGACCGCCGATCGGAATCGCAGCAGGAGAGCGTAAAAAAGCTTGAATCCCCGGAATTCCGCGCAATTTCGGAGTTAGTTGTTGGATGATTTCATCAGCACTGAGGCGGCGCTGCGATCGGGGTTTGAGCCTAATTGTAATGCGTCCGTTGTTCGCCGATGCGTTCGGCCCGCTAGCACCTACGGTTGAGTTCAACGCTGCGATGTTGGGATTTTTCCGAATGATATCAACGATTTGTTGTTGGTGAAGCAGCATATCTTCAAACGAAATATCTTGCGCTCCTTTTGTGTTAGCCATCAGTTGTCCCGTGTCTTCAGTTGGAATAAAGCCTTTCGGAACTAGAACGAACAGATAAGCCGTCAATACCAGCAGAATTGCAGAAACAATCAGCGTCACGAAACGGTATTTCAAAACAGGTTTTAGCGACCCTTCGTATCCTTGCAGCAGCAGCTCAAATCCGCGCTCAGAAATGCGGTAGAAGCGGTTGTGTCGTTGGTGGTGGGACGATTTGAGAAATCGACTGCACAACATCGGCGTCAGGCTCAGAGAAACAAATCCCGAAACCAAAATTGCCACCGAAATAGTCACCGCAAATTCATGAAATAATCTACCGATTAATCCACCCATAAAGATCAGGGGAATAAATACGGCAACCAATGAAAGCGTCATTGATAGAATTGTAAAACCAATTTCTCTCGATCCTTTTAATGCTGCTTCGAGCGGCGCTTCTCCCATTTCTTGGTGGCGAACAATGTTTTCGAGAACCACGATCGCATCATCCACCACAAACCCCACTGAAAGCGTCAGCGCCATCAGAGACAGGTTATCTAACGAGTATCCCAACTGATACATCACCGCAAACGTACCGATAATCGCCACAGGCAAAGCTAAACTCGGAATTACCGTCGCTGTAAGGTTCCGCAAAAATAGAAAAATTACTAAGACAACCAGACACACCGACAAAACTAAGGAGAACTTCACATCGTCTACAGAAGCCCGAATTGATTGAGAGCGATCGTACATAATTCCCATTTCGATCGATTGGGGAATTTGTTGTTTTAGTGCGGGTAACATTTGCACGATCGAATCGACAATTTCGACAGTATTTCCATCGGGTTGAGGCTGCACTGCCAGCAAGATTGCAGGTTGATTTGTAACATTTTTATCGGTGTACAAATTCAATACTTTGTTATTTTGCACGTCGTCAATCACGTTTCCTAAATCTTGCAGCCGCACTGCTGCGCCATTTTTGTAAGCAACTACGAGCGATCGATATTCTGCTGCACGGTTCAATTGACCGTTTACCTGAATTAAATAGCTTTTGTTATCGCCAGAAAGGCTGCCGGTTGGCAAGTTGACATTTCCTTGCGTAACTGCGGTTCTAACTTGATCTAATCCGATTCCCCTTGAGGTCAATTCTCGCGGATCGAGTTGAATCCGCACTGCATATTGTTTCTGCCCGTAAACCTGCACTTGCGCCACACCGTCGATCGCAGAAATGGGTTGTGCGATCGTCACTTCTGCCGCTTCATCGACTTCTGCAATTGGCAGAGTTTTGGAGTACAAATAAAGGTATAGAACCGGCGCAACAGAAGGGTTAACTTTCCGGTAGGTTGGCGGTTTGGGCATTCCCGACGGCAATGAACCTGCGGCCGCGGCGATCGCAGCTTGTACGTCTTTAGCAGCAGAATTCACACTGCGGCTGAAGTCGAATTGTAGGGAAATGTTCGCGCTACCGGTGGAACTGGTGGAGTTAAACGAATTGAGGCCTGCTATTTCAGTGAACTGTCTTTCTAGCGGCGCGGCGACTGAAGATGACATTGTTTCGGGGGTTGCACCAGGTAAGCTAGCAGAGACGCTGACAAAGGGATATTCAACGTGAGGTAAGGCGCTAATTGGTAGCAGGAAATAACTCATCAAACCGAAGATTAGAATCCCGATTGTGACTAGGGTAGTCATTACAGGGCGGCGGATAAAGATTTCTGAAAGGTTCATATATTTTAGGGTTATAAATGAGAATTAAATAACCTGTACTCCTTATTTATGAACGGGCAAGATGCCCGTTCCACAAGAAAAATAAGTTTTGTACAATGGGCATTTTGCGATTTTTAAGAACAGGCAAGATGCCTGTTCCACAAAGATTGTATTTCTTGTGGGGTGGGCATCCTTCCCGCTTTTCAAGAACAGGCAAGATGCCTGTTCCACAAAGATTGTATTTCTTGTGGGGTGGGCATCCTGCCCGCCTATAAAGACTTATTGACATTGGTATAACATCTCATTTACTACAAACTTAGAACGACTGTTTTACCGTCCTCATTTAAACGAAAAGACTTGCCGAAACTTCACCTCGCTGAGCTTTTTCCGCCACGATTCCATATATATGTAAAATACGGGCGTGAGATACAGTGTCAAAACTTGTGAAAACAAAAGTCCGCCGACAACCGCAATTCCTAACGGGCGGCGAGATTCCGAACCCGCACCAACTCCAAGGGCGATCGGCAATGTTCCCATTAGTGCCGCCATCGTGGTCATCATAATCGGTCGAAATCGTACTAAGCAGGCTTCATAGATTGCTTCCGCTGGTTTTTTGCCGTCGTCGCGCTGGGCTTCGATCGCAAAATCCACCATCATAATCCCGTTTTTCTTGACAATCCCTACCAGCAAGATGATGCCGATGAATGAATAAACGTTGAGTTCAACGCCAAAGAACATCAGCGTTAATAACGCGCCAAATCCCGCCGAAGGCAATCCAGACAAAATTGTAATCGGATGGATGAAATCTTCGTACAAAATACCTAGAATCAAATAGATGACGAGAATTGCCACGGCCAACAGAAACCCTAAACTCGGCAGCGAACTTTGAAAAACTTGGCTTGCGCCCTTAAAATTGGTGGCAATGCTGTCAGGAATTAGCGATTTCACGATTTTGTCGATCGCGCTGTTTGCAGTTCCCAGCGCCACCCCTGGCGCGAGGTTGTAGGAAATGGTCGCAGCATTCATCCTACCGACGTGGTTGACAATTAACGGTGCAACTCCCGGAGTGATTTTGGCAAACGTTGCTAGCGGTACTTGTGTTTTACTCCCAGAATCGTCACTCGAATTACTGCCTGTTGTAGCGACGTAAAGCTGCATCAAAGCATTGGGGTCTTTTTGATACTTTGGTTCTAGTTCCAAAATAACTTGATACTCGTTGCTTGCACCGTAAATCGTGGAAACTTGGTAAGCGCCGTAGGCGTTTCTCAGGGTATTTTCGATTTGACTGGCAGTAATTCCTAATGCTGAGGCTTTGTCGCGATCGATATCAACTTTGATTTGAGAAGTCATCTGCAAATCGCTGTTAACATCCTGAATTTCTGGCATAGCTTTCATTTTGTCAACCAGTTGCGGCACGTACTCCCGCAGCGGAATTACGTCAGAACTTTGCAGCGCGAGTTGATACAATCCTGTGCTTTGTTGGGTTCCCAAAGGAATTGCCGGAGGATTTTGCAAGAAGACTTGAATGCCGGGAATATCTGCTAGTTGCGATCGCAAATTCTGCACAATTTCGTCGGCTCCCATTTGCCGCTGCGATCGCGGTTTCAGCCGGATAAACAAGCTTCCCGAATTTCCGGCAACAGCCGCCCCGCCGCCATTTGCACTCGCTCCTGCCCCGATATTCGAGTTAACTGCTTCCACATTCGGATCTTCCCGAATCGCGCTGACAACGGCTTGCTGGTGGCGAACTAATTCATCAAAAGAGGCATCTTGTGCAGCTTGAGTAATGCCCGTGATTTGTCCGGTATCTTGGCTGGGAATAAAGCCTTTGGGAACCGCGACGAACAGTCCAACTGTGACAAACACCATTGCGAAGGACAAAATCATCGTGGTGCGGTGATACTTTAAAACTTTCTTGAGGCTCCAATCGTACAAACTCAAAAAGCGATCGAATACATATTCTGAAGCTCGATAAAGTCGGCTTTGATTGGCGTGATTTACCGGACGCAAAAAACGGCTGCACAACATCGGTGTCAGGCTCAAAGATACAAAGCCGGAAACCAAAATTGAAACTGCAATCGTCACTGCAAATTCATGAAACAACCGCCCCAACAACTCGCTCATAAACAACATCGGAATAAATACCGCCACCAAGGAAAGCGTCATCGATAAAATCGTAAAGCCGATTTCCCTAGACCCGTTTAGCGCAGCTTCTCGCGGGCTTTCTCCTTCTTCTATGTGGCGGACGATGTTTTCCAGCATGACGATCGCATCATCCACCACAAAGCCCACAGAGAGTGTCAGGGCCATCATTGACAAGTTATCTAGCGAGTAGCCCAATAAGTGCATCACCCCAAAGGTTCCGATCAGCGAAACGGGCAGCGCTAAACTGGGAATGACTGTTGCAGACAGATTGCGTAAAAATAAGAAGATTACTAAGATAACTAGGGCGATCGTCAAAACCAGCGTAAACCGAACGTCGTCAACCGACTCGCGAATCGATTGAGACGCATCGTACATCACCCCAAGATCGATCGAACTCGGAATCTGAGTTTTTAAGTTGGGCAGCAATTTTTGAATCGTCTCTACAACTTCTACAGTATTCGTGCCCGGCTGTCTTTGAATCGTGAGGATAATTGCGCGATCGTTGTTATACCAACTAGCAAGTTGAGTATTTTCTACGCTGTCAATGACTCGTCCTAATTGTTCGAGATAAACAGGCTGTCCATTTTTGTATGTCACGATTAAACGGCGGAATGCAGCAGCATCCTGAAGTTGTCCGTTTGTTTGCACTGTAAAGTTTTTATGGCTGCCGGAAAGGCTTCCTGTGGGTAAGTTGACGTTTCCTTGTTCGATCGCAGTTTGCACTTGATCGATGCCAATTTGCCGCGTTGCTAACTGTTGCGGATCGAGTTGAATTCTAGCAGCATATTTTTGAGAACCGTAAATCTGCACTTGCGCCACACCGGCGATTGTCGAAAGCTTTTGCGCTAGATAGGTTTGTGCGTATTTATCAACCTCAGAAAGCGGCAGGGTTGGGGAAGTGAGATAAAGGTAAAGAATCGGCCCGTCTGCGGGATTGACTTTGCTGTAAGTCGGCGGATTTGGCAAATCGTTGGGCATTTGGCCGGATGCCGAGGAAATTGCCGATTCCACATCTTGGGCCGCATCATCAATATTGTGGCTGAGATTGAATTGAAGCGTAATTTGAGTTTTGCCGCTGGTACTTGTGGAAGTCAGCGTATCGAGTCCAGCAATGCTGGAAAATTGCTTTTCTAGCGGGCGCGCTACCGATGCCGCCATCGTTTCGGGGCTAGCGCCGGGGCGGGAAGCGCTGACTTGAATCGTCGGATAATCGACGTTTGGCAAATCGCTAATCGGCAGTAAGCGATAACTCATCCAACCAAAAATCAGGATTGCCACCATCACCAAGGTGGTCATAATTGGACGGCGAACAAACGGTTCTGAGAGATTCATTAGTTATCAGCCTTTCTCTGGTAAATGAGGTACTCTTGGGGATTGGGCATTGGGCATGGGGCATCGGGCATTGGGCATAGGGCATGGGGCATGGGGCATGGGGCATGGGGCATTTTGACCAAGAATTTCAAAGGTGGTACCCGCCACGTGATTTATCCGTGGAATCAATCCAAAATCGAAAATCGAAAATCCTTGCATCCCCCGCATTTATCTCGCGCAAGTCAATCTAAAATCTAAAATCTAAAATCTAAAATCGATACGATCGCCCTAGGGATTTTTGCGCGATTTCCATGACTGATTTCCCGATGAATTGGAATCGCTGTCAGATTTTACCTGGGATTTTTTAGCCCCTGATGTCTCTGAATTATTATTGCCTTTAGTATTATCTGAATTATCTTTAGCATCCCCTGCGGTTTTGATCCGAATCTTGCTACCATCCACCAGATTTGCTTGTCCGTCGGTGACAACTTCATCACCTGCATCCAGACCTTTTTGAATGACTGTTAAGCCGTTGATTGTATTGCTGACAACTACAGGCACATTTTCCACTGTATCGTCTTCTTGGGCGACAAATACGAATTGTCCGTTCGGCCCTGTCTGTACTGCTTGTGAGGGAACAACAATCGCATTTGGTTGTTGACTTAATGTTAGAGTTGTGCTAACAAATTGACCGGGGAAAAGTTTGCCATCTGCGTTATTAAAGTCGCCAATCAGTTGAATTGAGCCTGTGGCATTGTCAACCGTATTGTTGACAAATGACAAGGTTCCCGATATCGGGCGATTGTTTCCGGCAAAGGTGACATCAACTTTAAGTTTGCCGTTGTCTGCGTATTTTTGGATGTCTGGGAGGTTGGATTCAGGAACCGAAAAGGCAACTTGAATTGGATTAATTGTGGAGATTGTCACCAAGGGTTTGTCGGTGCTTGCCACATTGCCTTCAGTCACCAGAATATTGCCGGCACGCCCGTCGATCGGCGCATAAACCTTGGTATAGGATGATTGCACCTGAGCATTTTTTAAGCTACCGCCGTCTGCGCTTACCCCAGCTCGAGCGCTCTCCACGGCTGCCCGATCGCCTTCGACGACGGCCAGAGCATTCTCAATCCCCACGAGATCGCTTTTGACGGCTGTCTCAGCATTCTCAATCCCTACTAAATCGCTTTTCACCGCCGTCTCAGCATTGGCGATCGCCACTTCATCGCCTTTGACGACAGCTTCAGCATTGGCGATGCCGATGCGATCGCTCCTTACCGCCGTCTCAGCATTGGCGATCGCTTGATTGTCAAGATCCACCGTTGCCGCAGCGGCTCGGCTGCTGGTAGCGTATTGTTGGGCTTGATCTTGACTGATTACTCCTTGTTTGTAGAGCTCTGCGTACCGCTGACTCTGGGCTTCTGCATATTGTGCTTGAGCTCGATCCTTGGTCAAGGTGGCGATCGCTTGTTTAACTGCACCTTGGTCTTTTTCGAGCGTCATTTTGGCTTGTTCGACAAGTCCTCGGTCTTTTTGAAGAGTCGTTTTGGCTTGTTCGACAACTCCTTGGTCTTTTTGAAGAGTCGCTTTAGCTTGCTCGACAACTCCTCGATCTTTGTCAAGACTCGCTCTGGCTTGTTCGACAACTCCTCGATCTTTAGAAAGGTTGGCTGCAGCTTGTTGCACCTGTGCTTGGCTTTTTGCTACGATTCCTTGAGCTTGCTGGAGCGAGGCAGTTTGAGAGCGATCGTCGATCGAAAACAGCAGTTGTCCTTTCTTAACTTCTTGTCCTTTCTTGAAATAAACTCCTGTAATCCGCCCGCTAGCTTGTGGTGTCACCGAGACAGTAGAACTCGATTGCACGTTGCCGATCGCTTGCAACTGTATCGGCACCGTTTTTTTCGTTACTGTTGCCACTGTCACCGGAGTTATTTGCAGTCTGCCGCTGCGGCTCGGTTTTTCCGCTTTAGGAACAGTCGATCGTTGCCAAACCAAAAATCCCAACCCACCCACCAGCAGCAACCCCAGTAGAAACAGCGCAATCCGCCCTTTCGCCAGCACCTTTTGGGTCGGTTGTTTGGCTGCAACACTGTCCGCCGGTTCGCTCTCCGGCAATGTTGGAGCTTCCTGAAAAACTTCGCGGAGAGCTTCTTTTGGAGTTTCGCTAACAATTTCTACGTTGTGCGTCGGTTGCTGGTTCAGCTTCAGATTTTCGTCAGAAACTTTAGGGCGAGTGCCATTCCGACTTTCACTAATAATTTCATCGAGCATCACAAACCTCTTTTGTAACTAACATCTTGCACTATTCTCAAGAACAAGCAAGATGCCTGTTCTACAGGAGATAAATTTTATTGTGGAACAGGCATCTTGCCTGTTTGTAAAAGGCTTATTAACAATGGTGCAAAAAGTGAGCAACATCTCAGTTGTAACTAACATCTTGTATCATTTATCATTCTCAAGAACAGGCAAGATGCCTGTTCCACAACACATCAATTTTCTTGTGTAGTAGGCCGGAGAACCCGCAGAAGTTTTGTATCAGTTTCGCACTGCAAGTTGCCCAATCAGAAGGTTATTGCGAATTTGTTTGAGACTGCTTTTGTCCCCGAGGATAAGCAGTCTTGAGAATCTCTCTAATTTTTGTCTTTTGTTCGGCGGTGAGATTTAGCTCGGACAAAGCTTTCCGCATTTTTTCACCTCCCTTGACTTTAGTTTCTAACTGTTGTACCTGCTCGGGCGTCAACACCGCTTCGACTTGTTTGCGAAGTTCCTCGCGTTTCTGTGCGCGTTCTGCATCCGTTGCTTTCGGTTGCGCTGAACTTGGAGTTGCAGTCGCCGCGACAGGTTCAGCAGCTTGGGAGGAAGCAGAATCGACCTTCGCTTGGTCTGAACTTACTGGATTGGTCGCAGTCGTGTCAGGTTGGGTAGCTTCGGAGGCATTGGATTGCGTACAAGCAGACAAACCGCCTACCAAAAGTGCACCGACGAGGAGAAATGCTGGTGCGATCGTTGTTTTTTTCATGATTTACTGCCTCTAATTAACCTTCACCACCAAATCTTATCGGCTAAAATCAGCCAGCGCATGACCCAAGACTCCTAACTTGACCAGTCAAAAAGCACATTGCGGTTGTGACTTTTTTCCTAGTCCCAAATGCCAAAATCAGCCGAAAAGGCTCTAGCGCGATCGTTGGCAGATTCGCTAAGCTGCTACACATAACTTGTCTGTTATGGCAAAAGGGGACAGCGGGAGAGGGGGAGAGTGGGAGAGTGGGAGAGGGGGAGAGTGGGAGAGTGGGAGAATTGCTCAATGACCGATGACCGATGACTAATTCCAATTCCCTCAACATCCATCCGTTACATCCGTTACATCCGCTACACAATCCGTTGCCGAACTTCTTCCTTCTAAACATAAGGGGGTAACGTGTTTTTTGACTCCAAGATACCTTCTACAATTAGGTCAGCGCGATTGCTTGAATCGCTCCAGCTTTTGATGGGGAAAAGTTCTATGATTCGCTTGACCTATCCGTCCTTTCGTTTGTTGCTTTATTTGGAGTGGCTGCTGCTGACAACGGCAGCATTGATGGAAGTGCTGCATCCGTTTCAGTCGCTATGGTCGCTGCTGTTACGGGTTGGCGCGATCGCACTTTTTGGCGCGATTGGGTTGCGTTTGCCAACAGTGCGGTTAGGTAGAAAAGTTTTATTTACCGCCCTAGAATTTGGCTTGATTTTGCTGCCGATTGTTCGAGAAGGCTTATCGAGCCGATCGAGTTTTTTGCTATTTCTCGTGCTGCTGATGCGGAGTTGTCTGATCTTCCGCCAGCCGGGGCAGGTGACAGTCTTGGGTTTAGCCCTGCTATCCTATAGCTCGCTACTGTTATTAAAACCTATTTTACCTGAAAAAGTCATTGCAACTGTTTGGGAATGGCGATTCAGCAATGTGTTATTATTTGGCTTGACATTAGTGTTCGCTTTATTGTTAATTAATGCGTTGATTGCGGAACGCCAAAGCCGAGAGCAATTAGAAATCGCTCACGATAAATTAGCCGTAACTCACGAACAACTGCGCCACTATGCGCTGCGAATTGAAGACCAGGCAACTTTGCAGGAACGCAATCGGATTGCCCGCGAAATCCACGACGGACTCGGACACACCCTCGCGGCTCAAACGATTCAGCTCAATAATGCCCTATTGTTCTGGAAATCGGAGGATGAGAAAGCGCTGGAGTTTCTGAAACAGGCGAAACAACTCGGATCGGAAGCTTTGTTAGAAATTCGCAAATCTGTTTCGGTGTTGCGATCGAATCCTTTACAAGGATTGTCGCTCGAAAGTGCGATCGACAAACTTCTTCAAAACTTTCAACGCATGACTGCGATCGAAGTTTCCAACTCGATTCGCTTACCAGTTCTGCTATCTCAGGAAATCAATACAACACTTTACAGAATTGTGCAAGAATCGCTCACAAATATTCACAAACACGCTGATGCAACGATGGTGACAGTTGGGTTGCAGCAACACGCAGGACAGATTTATTTGTCGATCGCTGACAACGGCAAAGGCTTCGATCCCGCACAAAATACCACTGGATTCGGACTCCAGGGAATGCGCGAACGAGTAGCCGCTGCAGGCGGTCAATTTGCGATTTACACCAAGTCTGGAAACGGTTGTCGAATTTCGGTTTCTTTGCCTTCTCAAAACATATAGCCTTTCGAGCGTAACATGATGTACTATCTGGCATAGGGCATAGGGCATAGGGCATAGGGCATAGGGCATACCTCACTTTTTTAAGAACCGCTATAGAGGAATTAGCGGTTGAAACCGCATCTATACAAACTTTCGTTCCTCTCTAAAAGAATGAATAAATGATAATGCAGTGCGATTTTTTTCCCACGCTAATTGATGCGAGGATTGTGATATGATTCGGATTTTGCTAGTGGACGACCGCCATATTATTCGCCGGGGAATCAAGAGTATTCTGGAATGCTATTCTGATATGCAGGTAATTGGTGAAGCTGAAAACGGACAGGAGGCGATCGCCCAAATTCCCATCCTACAGCCCGACATTGTGCTGATGGATATTCGGATGCCCGTGATGGATGGCGTAGCAGCAACCGGGGCGATCGCACAATCTTATCCCGATACAAAAGTGCTGGTTTTAACCACATTTGATGACGATGAATATGTCAGCCAAGCAATGCGGCTGGGTGCAAAAGGCTACCTGCTCAAAGATACCGAACCCGAGGAACTTGCGTTAGCGATTCGCGCTGTTTATAAAGGACACACGCAACTGGGCCCGGGATTATTTGAGAAAGCCCTGATGACTCCTGCTGTAACTAATCCGACGGTTGTTTCTCCGCCAGAATTAGAGCAACTCACGCCCAGAGAATTAGAAGTGTTGCGTTTAATAGCTTCGGGCGCGAACAACCGAGAAATTGCTCAAACCTTATTTTTGTCGGAAAACACGGTAAAGAACTATGTAACGAATATTTTGAGTCGGTTGAATTTGCGCGATCGAACTCAAGCCGCGCTGTTGGCTCATTCACTCTTCAATTAGGGACTTACCGATGCCTGAAAGTGGCAATCAAAGCCTTGCTCACAGACAGATTCAGCCACTTTCTCACCACCCGATTTTTTACACCCACCCATCCGCGCCAGCAGCACGCAAAATCATCAACTGTTCCCCTCTTGACCGTAAGCCTGCCAAGCTAAATCCACCAGCCCGTTAACAATAGCCACAGCCACCACCGCAGAGCCCTTGCGGCCCTCAATCCGAATGTGAGGAATCATCGAATCGTGCAATCGCGACTTAGCCACGTCCACCCCCACAAACCCAGAAGGCGTCCCAATTACCAAAGCCGGTCGAATTTCCTCAGATTCAATCAAATCTACGATCGCCGACAAAGCAGTTTGAGCCTGGCCCACCACAAAAATCCCTTCAGGATAGCGTCTTGCCAAAGTTTCAATCCCCCAAGCCGCCCGCGTCCTTTCCTTTTGGGGGCGCGTCAAAGCCTCCATCGAACAGTAAACCGGATTGGCAAAGGTACTTTGGATGTGTGGCGTAATGCCCACCTGCACCATTGGCACATCTACCACGATCGTAGTCCGAGCAGCCAAAGCCGCCGCCCCAGCCTGCAAAGCTTGATCGGAAAAACTAATTAAAGACTTGTACTCAAAATCAGCAGTCGCATAAATCACGCGGCGGACTATTTCGTACTCCGCCGCTGAAAAACCGTGGTCGCCAATTTCGTTATCGATTAATCCCAGACTCTGGGCATCGCTTACGTGCCATTCCATTTGTTGGATAGCTGTCGCCTCTGAGTTGTCAGGTATCAGCTTACCAGCTTTTAGTCATTCGTTGACTGACAACTGACAACTGACAACTGACAACTGACAACTGATGACTGGCAACTGACAAGTGACAACTAAGTTTCCGACGATGAAGAAGACTTACCCAGCACCGGAGTCAGGAATGCCACCAAAACTCCGATCGCAAAACCGGACACATTCCGAACCACTGGCAACCAGTCAGAAGTCCGAGTCACCACCGGCCCAAGTCCGAAAGCGAAAAATAGAATGCCCCACAGCGGCGAAAAAATCAGCGCCCACTGCCAAGCCACAACCTGTCCCGGCTTCCGAGGCACAGCCGCAAACCCGCAGACGACGCCGCCAACCACCGACGTAATTAACGTCAGAACCCACTGTTCCCTCGGCAAACCGGGAACCACGCGACAGCCGCCCTGACGCAAACAGCCTTCTATCGACTCCAAAGATTCAATAATCGCTCGATCTTCCCCATTGTCCCGCACAAAAAATTGATTGCCGTAGCGGGTTTGCAGTTCCACCCAAAAAGTGCGCGGCAGCAGCGGATACAGCGAGTCGCCCACATTAAAATTGAGCAAATTGCCCCCTCGGGGGTCAGCAACTAATAACACACTCTTGTCATCTAGCCCCCAATAGCTTTTGACAGCCAAACCGGGCGTGCGATCGAACTGAGTCAGCACTCGCAGTTTCCAGCCGGTTTCGGCTTCAAAGGCATTTAAATTTTTTGCCAATCCCTCTTCTTCAATATCCGTGAGGGCTTTAGCTAAATCAATGATCGGCGTCTGAGTAGACGGCAACAAATCGGGATTGTTGAAAGCGTGGGCCGCAGGTGCGATCGCCCACACGGACAAAGCCAGAAAAAATGCGGCAACAGAGGCTAGAAATTTTCGCGGGAAAAGCTGTGACATAGGAACTTCTAATCTGGGTCTTAATTGTGAATGCTAGCTGGCGGTCTTAACCAGAGGATAAGAGAAAACTCATTTTTCTTTACAATTATTTACTTTACAGGAAGCCGAGAGCAAGGGGAAGGAAAAAATAGTTTTTGAGAAACGGGGAGTGGGGGGGAGGAGGAGAGGGAGAGAGGGGGAAGGGGGGAGAAATTAGCGATCGAGCTCTTCAAGGGGCTGAGTAACATCGAAAATCGCAAATCGCAAATCAACTCAATCCCCCAATCGCCAATCGCCAATCGACTCAATCCCCCAATCGCCAATCCCCCAATCGCCAATCGCCAATCGACTCAATCCCCCAATCGAAAATCGAAAATCGAAAATCTAAAATCCACTGAATCCGCCAATCGAAAATCGAAAATCGAAAATCTAAAA
>JAUBST010000020.1:0-60502 GCA_036702215.1 Microcoleus sp. F6_B6 | reverse complement strand
CCAATCGAAAATCGAAAATCGAAAATCTAAAATCCACTGAATCCGCCAATCGAAAATCGAAAATCGAAAATCTAAAATCCACTGAATCCGCCAATCGAAAATCGAAAATCGAAAATCTAAAATCCACTGAATCCGCCAATCGAAAATCGAAAATCGAACGAAAATCTAAAATCGATTTGGTTTTGCCCCAACCCCCTCACAGAGACGCCGATCGCGATCGCTCACATTAGGATTAGTTCTCAGATAATCTCCCACCCAGTCACAGCCCCTCACGAGCAAATCGTCAAGATCCAAATTCCACAAAATCACCCGATTATCCCGGCCAGCAGAAGCCAGAACCTTCCCATCCGGGCTAAAACTCACGCTCATCACGCTATCCTTGTGACCAGTCAAAGTTTTCAGCAAAGTCCCGCTGCGGCTCCACAGTTTCACCTTGCGATCGTAACTGCCCGAAGCAACCAACAAACCATCCGGGCTAAAAGCAACGCTAGTCACGCTGTCGCTAGAACCCTTCAGCAGCGTCGCCACCAAAGTCCCGTCCGCCTTCCACAATTTCACCGAATTGTCGTAACCCGCCGAAGCCAGCATTTTGCCGTCAGGGCTAAAAGCAACCCCCAACACAAAACTGTTGTGAGCCCCTTCAAAAGTTCTTAGCAAACGACCGTCCCGATTCCAGAGTTTTACAGTACCGTCATCGCTTGCAGAAGCCAGCATTGAGCCGTCGGGACTGAAAGTCACCCCAGTCACCCAGCCTGTGTGTCCCGTCAAAGTCTCGATCAACCTGCCGTTTCTAGTCCAGAGTTTCACAGTCTTATCCTTGCTCGCCGAAGCGAGTATCTCGCTGTCGGGGCTAAAACTCACGCTCATCACGCTGTCGGCGTGACCGTCGAGAGTCAAAAGCACAGAAGGCGAACACGGGAACAGCGGAGCCGAAGGACAAGGGATAATATTATTTATCCCGTCTTCTTTCAGATTCCAGACTTTCACCGTTTTGTCGTAACTCCCAGAAGCAAGTAACTCGCCGTCGGGGCTGAAACTGACGCTGGCGACTCTCTGAGTGTGTCCTTCCAGGGTTTCGAGCAAAACCCCCGTCCGGCTCCATAGTTTAATAGTGTGGTCTGTAGAAGCAGAAGCCAGCCTTTGGCCGTCGGGGCTGAAAGTAACGCTTTGCACCCGGTTTTGATGTCCGTCGAGGGTTTTGAGCGGCACGTCATCGAGACGCCACAGCCTGATAGTTTTGTCAAAACTTGCCGAAGCCAAGGTTTTGCCTTCCGGGCTAAAACTCACCTGAGTAACTCGATCGGCGTGTCCCTCAAAAGTTCTCAGCAAGCGACTCTCTAGTTTAATGTTGCTAGCATCGGTTGGGCGTTTGTCGCCAACACCAGCAAGACTCCAGAGTTTGACAGTCCCGTCTGCACTTCCAGAAGCAAGTGTTTGACCGTCGGGGGAGAAACTGACACCAAATACCCACTTGCTGTGTCCCCGCAAAGTTGTTAGCAGTTCACCTTTTTTTGCTTGTGTTGAATTTTCTGTTGCTGAGTGTTTTAGTGCAGCGATGCTCCAGATTTTCACCGTTTTATCTTCACCCGCACTGGCAAGCAGTGTACCGTCGGGGGAGAAACTGACGGTGTAAATTTTCGAGGGTTGTCTGTTTTCGCTGTGCCACAAATTAGCGATTAACTTACCGTCAGAACTCCACAGTTTCACACTACCGTCATCGCTCGCCACAGCGACTATTTTGCCGTCGCGGCTGAAGCTGAGCCAATTTACGGGAGCAAATTGTTCGATCGTTCGCAGCAGCGTGCCGTCGGTTTTCCAAAGTTTGATCGTTTTGTCTGTAGATGCACTGGCGATCGTTTGACCGTCAGGGCTAAAAGCAACGCTGGTAACGCTATTAGTATGCCCTTTGAAGGTTGCCAGCAAACTGCCGTCTGTCTGCCAAATTTTGACAGTTTTATCTAAACTTGCCGAGGCGATGGTTTTGTTGTCTGGACTGAACGCGACACAGGAGACGCTGTTAGTGTGACCTTTGAAAGTTGCCAGCAAACTGCCGTCGTGACGCCAAAGTTTGACGGTTTTATCTACACTGGAAGAAGCTATTGTTTCGCCGTCTGGACTGAAGCTAAGACCCCAAACTACATCGCCGTGTCCCTCCAAGCGGTTGCGTTCTTTGACTCCATAAACTGCCTGCTGGAGGGCTGCAGAAATCAGAATTTCGGTGTCTTTGAGAGCATACATTTCTTGGGAGTGTTCGATCTGTTTCCATTTTTGGCCAGCTCTCAAACTTTCCATCATGGCGTCAAATTTGTTGTTTGAGAAATAAAGTGCTTCAGAAGCTGCTGTCAGGGTACTAATTTCGGCTCGCTGAGTTTGAGCGACAGCTAGCTGTTTTTGACCCACGGCCCGCCACCAAAAGTTTACGGCGGCGATCGTGGAACTTGTTAGCAGCATGACGCCGATCGCTGCTAATCCCAGCAGTTGTTTGAGAAAAGTATTGGCTCGGTAGAGCTGTGCTTGACTCATTTTTTTGTCCGCTTCTGCTTTGTGCAGTCTGGCTTCTAAACCGAATCTTTGGCGGATCGGTCGCACTAAATAGTCGTGTACCAATTGATAGCGGTCTTCTGGGGCTTCCCGCAGCAGAAATAGCAAACCGTGACCGACTAAAATGTCTAAAATTAAGTCGAGGTTGTCGGTTTTCTTTTGTCGGCTTTCAGGGTATGCAGCGAACTGTCGCTCTAGGGAAATTCGGTTTCGGCCGATCGCCGATAATTCGGTTTCGCGGCCATCGGCTGGCTGCTGACCTGTAACTAACGAGAGTTCGTGTTTGGTTTTTATCAGTCTAACGCCTCTTTCATCGGTCAGGGAAAACAAAATTTTCCAAGCTGCGTCTTCGTTAACGGGCCCGCAGTCAGAGATGACTCTTTCGAGCGATCGTTTCACTAATTCCGCTTTGGGATTGTCCCCCAATTGCTGGTATTGTGCTAGACTGATAATACCTTCTTCTTGCAGTTGCGCTCCTACTACCTGCAATTCAATTGGTCGCACTTCTTGCAGTTCGTCTGCTAAATCTTCTACGAAGGCATCGATCAGTGCCGGCTCTAAATAAAATTCCGCCCGTTCTGTTAAGTGTCCGATGACAGCCCGCGCGTCTTTGATAGAAAAACTCCGCAGTTGGTAGCGGATACTTTTGTCGAGAATATTATTGTTAATAGCGTCAAGATTTGGGAAACGATCGCAATCTAGCAAGTAGTGCAAATAATCTTCGCGCAAGCACAGAATTATTTTGACATAAGGTAAGTTCAAAAACAAACGCAAAAATTTATAAAAAAGTTGTCTTTGTGCCACCGAAGTCGAAACAAAGAAAAACTCTTCAAATTGATCGAATATCAGAACAGTCAACAAATTATTAGTGGCATTCTCGCGCAACTGCTCTATAATAAAAGAGGAGATTTCCGAGCTGCGAGCGGGGATAACCGAGCAACTTTTTTTGTGGATTTGTTGTATTCCTTTTGCGATTAATTTCCTTTCCTCTTCGGCTTGTTTGTCGTACAGCGCGCTGTTCAAAGCATTTTCTAACTCCACCAGCCAGTCGGTGTAAACCTTGACTACTACGGGCAAGGTATCGCGCGCGCCCGGAGTAATATTTTTCAAAGCTGGTACTAAGCCGGCATTGACTAGAGAACTTTTCCCAACTCCGCTGGGCCCGTGAATAATAGTTAATTTATGGTCGTCTCTGCTAATTCTTTCTAGCAAGTTATTGATATCTGTTTGGCGCGAGTAAGCTGTCATGGACGCTGCGATGGCGGCTTGATTTTGAGCTGAAGGCCCCGAAGGATTGACGGCTTGTCGCTGCTGCTGCAATTGGCTGGCTCCGATAAAAGCTCTAAATCCATATTGATATTCGATCGAACGTTGGGTTTTTTTTATCCGAAAAGCTTTGAGATACTCTCCCTGCTCGAAATAAACCGCTTGCAGTTCCGTCAAAATATCGATGTAAAGTCGGGGGTCGTACTTCGGCTCGCTTTGAGCTTGAGCCAACTCCAAAGAATGAACCGCCGCTTCCCACTGGTCAAGCTGCCGCAAACTTCGGGCTAGCAGTAAAAGATACGAACTTCTGTCGGATTTGGGATGTTGGATTTTAGATTTTGGATCGTTACTTGACTCGTTAGTCCCCACAATTTCTGGATAATTTCCCTCAAACCCCAATCTCAAATCTTCAATCAGCAATCTCAAATCGTTAGGCGTTTGATCCAAAATAGCCAAAGCCAACTCGGCTAGCTGGCGGGCTTGAGTCCACCTCGACTGTTGCAGGGCAACTTCAGCCAAAAAGCCGTAATCTTGAGCTAGTTGGCTGGGAGTACCGTAAGTGAAGTGCAACTGCAAAGAATTTTCAGCTAATGCTTGCAACTCTCCCCAAGCTTTCAGGCGCTGCAGCACTTCTCCGAGGTGTGCTGTCACCTCAGCTACCAATTCGGGGCGCGAGGCAAGGGAGAAAGCGTTTCTAGATTGTTCCAGGCTAATCCAAGCTTCTTCCCAGTGCTGGCGGTTGGCTACCGGGTTTCTGGCTGCTTGCAAGCGGTGACACAGGGCTATGTGAAACAGCACTATGCCTTCTCTCTCTAAAAAGAAAATTTTGTGGACAGGATTCGACAAGGATGAGAAGGTTTCTGGGTTTTCGGAAAGTTCCAAGTTGGGCAGTTCCCAGTTGCCCGTTTTTTGCTGCCAAAATGCTAAACTTTCTTGGTAGTGAATTAAGGCAGTTTCGGTTTGGTCGCTGACATAGTAATCTCGACCGAGAACGAATTGCAGGCTGGCTTTGAGTGCGGGTTCTAATTCTTCACCGCGATTTTGTAAATCTCTTAAAGCTAATTCTAGTTCTCGGCGTGGCAAAGAGCCGATCGCCAAATCGAAAGTATTGCCCGGACTCAATGGCGAATACGAGTGGACATCTGATTGTCGTCGGTTTTGCGGCCCTGAGTTAAAAGTTAGAAAGCGTTCTCCGGGGTTGATTTCGCTCTCCAGGCCGCGTTTTTCGCAGGGGGTTTCGCAGGTTTCACAATTAGTGATGGTGCTGGCGAGTTCTTGATTGAGTTCGCCTATTTTAAATATAGTATCGGCCCGCCTAGCGAGGAAATTAATTAATTCGTCAACGCCCATTTCAAATTTTATTGTGGCGGCGGCCCAACTTTTGAAATCCGGGGCCAGACGAATCATTTTGGTCACGATGTCATCTGTTACCCACAAAATCACCGGGCAGGAAAAATTTTTGCGAAATTCGTCTCGCACTTGATTGGTAGAAGCCATCAGTTCGTCGATCGCTACTACTGTTTCTAAACCGAATACCATCAAAGCCGAGGCGGCACCGACAGGCGAGTACCCCTCCTGGAAAGTGCTTGAGAGCAGAGTAGTGTAGAGGGTTTTAACTGAAGGTGGCAGGACGATATCTTTAATTGGAACTGGGGACACTTCTCGCAGCCGCTGCGCTATTTGCTGCCGCAACTGCTCGTAGTTGCAGCGCACCAAAATTAGCGAGAATTGGTATTGAGACATTGTGATTGACCTGACCAGAGTTTTGAGCGATCGCTCGTTGTAGTTGGCAGTTTCTTGTACCTTAATTAGATCGGTCATGCGTGCACCTCTTTTGCATTAATCAATTACCTAACGCTCGCCAATCATGACTGAAAGCGTATCTACTTAGATATAGCCGTCTCTGTCTGACGCTCGATCTCTGTATAAATACGTAGTTTTTCGTATTTCTCCTATGAATACTTACATAGTTATTAGCTCCAATGTAAAGATATCATACCTCTCAAGCTCAAAGAATGCTAGACTTCCCAATAAAAATTTAAGGTCATCTTAGATTTTTTGATTCAGCTATATATAAAGGACTACCGATCGTAAATAGCCAATCGCTAAGTTCACGATCGTACCGACGACTAGCTATTAGCAAACAACTCCGATATATCTGTAGCAGGCATTTAACACAACAAAAAAAATGTACTCCGGGATGGGATTAGTTGAAATTAAGAGCAACAGGTAACAACAGAGATAGGGGGTCTGGCATTGCAGATACGAGAGTTGAGAGTGGGCAAAGTCCTTAGTGGTGGCAAAGTTTTACACGACATAACATTCACCGCCTATAGCCAACATTCAACAGAAATCAGCCAGCGGCAAAAACCGCTGACTGATTTCTGTATTGGATGGTAATATTTCCCAGTTGCGAGCGATGAATTTTCAGTTACATACTTTCTCATTCCCTCGCGGTTAAGGGTTTTTAGAGTCGCGAAGCTATCTCAAAAATATCAACTATTTTGCTTCGCAGCGCTGCAGCCACTCCTTATATTTTCTGGTTTCTGCTAGCGCTGGATTAATCCCAAACCAACGACCTTCTCGATCGCGGTATTCAAAGACAAACATACTTCGCAACAAGATTTGAGACTCTTCTTCGCCGGTTACACTTTGTCGGTTGACGACTTGAAACAGCAATTCCCATTCCACGTCATTGATGGCTGCCAAAAGGTCATCGCGATATTCTTGAATGACGCTTTCGAGGCATTCGCGAGAGAAGGGAGGGTCTTCGTGCTGCAAACAGCTATACAAAAGCATCAGTAGATTGCGAACGTGACCGCCGCTAATCCGGCAAAGGCGGTCTAAAGTTTCGGGAGAATCAAACACCTGGGAAATCAAATCAATGCGTTGATGGGGAGCAACTGCGGGGAAAGCTCTAGCCAATACTAGCTGCCGCAGCAGTGCCATTCCTTCAATGTGGTCGTCGCCCGATCGCATTTGCACCGGTACCATCGGCATCACCTTGGGTTTGACTCCAAATCGACTGGCGATGCGGCCGAAGTCGTTGGAAAAAATCAAAGTCAGGGGAATCGTGTAGACGACATGGCAATTGAGTTTTTTCAACTGTTCGCCGCGGTCTAAAAACAGATATTCAGGCTGGGTGCGTCCGCTGGGTTTGAGGGAGGCGTCGAGGCGGTCGAGGTTGTCAACGATGACTGCGAGTCCTTTTTTGCCCTGGTGCTTGAGTTCGGCGTTAGCTTTGTTGAGGAGTTCTTCGTTGATCGACTGCAAAATGCTGTTGGTGCGGGGTTCGAGATATTGCCTGAGTTGCGATCGCAGTTTGGGAGAGTCTTTAGTTTTAGCAGTCACTCTAGCAATGCCTACAGATAACTCGGCTTCCGCTGACAAATCTATGGGAGTCTGCAAAAATTCTGCCACTTCTGCAAACAGATTGCTGAAATAGCTCGGTCTGAGTTTGATTTTAGCCGATTCCATAGTTTCGCTGACTTGGCGCGCAATGCTCAGCAAAATATCGCTGATATCGACATCCCCCATGTCTAAGTCTTGGGAAGACTCAAAGTAGACAACGCAAAAACCCTCTTGCTCTAACTCAGCTTTCAATCGAAACAATTCCGTAGATTTGCCGCAGCCAATATGTCCTGTAAATAGCTGACAGGTTGGCTCGTTGGGGGAGATGCGGGTAATGGTTCGCTGTAAAGATTCAATGATTTTGCCGCCGCGCACGGAACCAAAATCAATGTAGTATTGATAATCTCCCGGGTCTCCCGCAACAAGCGTCTTGCTGGGGTTGCAGGCTTTATAGAATCTGTCTAATTCGAGTGCGATCACAATGGAAGCCGAATAAAAGTTAAAGAAGTTAATCGAAAGTCTAAACTTTCTTTAGTTGAGTTTAGTTTGATTTGTAACCTTTTGCCCTGTGGGGTAATGCCCTAAATACCCAAATAACCTCGATCTGGCGAGGGGTTTTCCCGGCGCTAGAAGTGGCAATTTTTAATTAATAATTTTTTATTACTTAGCGAGGTCAGTGATATTACTGATATGGGCGCGAGTCTGGGTAAATTTGCGCGGATCTGGTTAAATGGTAGGGGAAAACAGGGTTCGAGAGAGAGATTAAACAGTTGTGAATTTGTGCTAGTCCTTAATAACTATATTCTCAAGAGGTAGATGGCTAGTTTTGGAGCGGTTTCTCAAACAGAGTTAGGGCGCAGGCGCCAAAAGTTGCGGCAGATCCGTCGCGCTCGATTGGCGGCTGTTGTATGGCAAATGCTGGCAGCGAGCGCAATGGCTGGAGGTTTGCTGTGGTGGATTGCTCAGCCGACTTGGTTGATTGTCCGATCGGAACAAGTGAAGGTGGAGGGCAATCAGTGGCTGTCGGACAAGGCGGTGCGGTCTTTGGTGCCGCTGTCTTACCCGCAGTCGCTGTGGGGGATTCAACCGCAGGCGCTGGCCGAAAAGCTGGAGTCCACGGGGCCGATCGCCAAAGCGAAGGTGACTCGTAACTTGTTTCCGCCGAGTTTGACTGTAGAAGTGGCAGAACGCCTGCCGGTGGCGGTGGCGCAGCCGACTGCGGTGTTGAGATCCAACAGCGACAAGGAAAAAGTGGGGTGGCTGGACGCTCGCGGAGGTTGGATGCCGTCGGATAGTTATACTGCTGTACGATCGCAGAATAGTTCGATCGGGCCCGGCAGCATTCCGGGAACGCAGCCTCAGCGTTCTTTGCCAACTTTAAAAGTCATCGGGCCTTTGGAACTGTATCGCGCCTCTTGGCCGAAGTTTTACGAAGGACTCAGCGGCTTGACGGTGAAAGTGTTCGAGATTAATTGGCAAGACCCGGACAACTTGATCTTGAAAACAGAGATCGGTACCGTACACTTAGGGCCGTACAGTTCCAAGACGAGCGAGCAACTTAAGGTTTTAGACCGAATGCGGCAATTGCCAAAACAGCTAGATTCAAGCAAAATAGCCTACATTGACTTGAAAAATCCTGCTTCCCCGATCGTCCATTTGCCAGAACTCCCCCCCAGTTTGGAGAGTTCCACTCCCGCACCCACTCGCGCCCAGAATTGATTTTCTGTCAACAGAAGGTAGAAGGTATCGATCGACAGGCAGAATTTTTGCCGATCGGGATCGATACGCAGGGTTTCAAATCAGCACAGTTTTTGGATAGCGCTCCGCGTCTGGGGCTAGTATCCATTGTTTTTCCTTCTGCCTTGCTTGCAACTGCCTTAATTCGGTCAAGTACCTGGATGGCGTCAAGCGAGGTCTGGGCTAGCAACGTCGGCCAAATCCGAGATTGCTAACATTAACCATCGACCAGTGTTAGTTTTTCGCGCAACTTAGCCTATAGTTGATTGTGAATTGGCGTTTAGTTAACAAGCTCTAATCTACTATCCCCGACTCTAATGAAGCTTAATAATAGACAGGGGTCTGACCAAGACAGTCCCCCTTCGGAAGAAGTAAAAAATTTTCCGGTGGCAGCAGATTCCGCCAATCCGTTTAGACGCAAGTCTGGTTATGTAAATGTAGATAGTATTGATATCGATCCTATGGTCAATCCCAAAGACATAATGCCCAGCAGTGCCGCCAAAATCAAAGTAATTGGCGTCGGCGGCGGTGGGGGCAACGCCGTTAACCGGATGATTGCTAGCGAGGTTTCTGGTGTCGAGTTTTGGTGCGTGAATACAGATTCCCAAGCTCTGGTTCTCTCAAATGCTCCGAAACGCTTGCAAGTCGGACAGAAATTGACGCGCGGTTTGGGCGCGGGGGGCAATCCGGCGATCGGTCAAAAGGCTGCGGAGGAATCCCGCGACGAGGTTGCTAATGCTCTGAATCATGCGGATTTGGTATTTATCACGGCCGGCATGGGCGGCGGTACGGGCACGGGCGCGGCTCCGATCGTGGCTGAGGTGGCTAAGGAAATGGGCGCCTTGACTGTGGGCATAGTGACGCGGCCTTTTACGTTTGAGGGACGGCGGCGCACCAGCCAAGCTGAGGAAGGGATTGCGGCTTTGCAAACCAGGGTGGATACGCTGATCGTAATTCCTAACGACAAGCTGCTGTCTGTGATTTCCGAACAAATGCCGGTTCAAGAAGCTTTCCGAGTTGCTGACGATATCCTGCGCCAAGGGGTTCAGGGTATTTCTGACATTATTACTATTCCCGGTTTGGTGAATGTTGACTTTGCTGACGTGCGGGCAGTAATGGCGGATGCGGGTTCGGCTTTGATGGGCATCGGCGTGGGTTCTGGCAAGTCGCGGGCTCGGGAGGCTGCGATGCAGGCTATTTCTTCGCCTCTGCTGGAAGCTTCCTCGATTGAGGGCGCTAGAGGTGTGGTGTTTAACATCACTGGCGGTACTGACATGACGCTGCACGAGGTGAATGCGGCGGCTGAGACGATTTACGAGGTTGTCGATCCGAATGCCAATATTATTTTTGGAGCGGTGATTGACGAGCGGCTTCAGGGCGAAATTAAGATTACCGTAATCGCTACTGGTTTTTCGGGAGAAGTTCCGTCGCCTCCGACTCCGGGGCGGACGCAAAATGTTAATGCTCCTTGGCGGGCTGCAACTGTGCCGGTGACTCCCGCTCAACAGACGCCCGATCCGAAAGCGAAACCGCCGCAGGATTTGGGATTGGATATTCCTGAGTTTTTACGCAACCGTCGCCCGCCAAGATGATTTTAGATTTTAGATTTTAGATTTTAGATTGGGGATTTGGCGATTTTGGATTTTAGATTTTGGATTTTAGATTGGGGATTTGGAATTGAATCTCCACTCTCCCATCTAAAAAATCGAAAATATCGAGCATCTAAAATCTAAAATCTAAAAAATCTAAAATCTAAAATCTAAAATCTAAAATTTCCAGGGTTTGGCCTGGTTCGGGTTCGAGGAGTTGGGTGGAGAGGCCGGATTTTGCTAGTAAATCGCGAAATTCGGGGATGCTGCCGACCGATCGCACTAACATTGGTAAAATGCCTGTGGTTCGGATGTCTCCCGCCGCTGTAGGCAGGAAAAACCTAGGCTTTACGGTTTGGGCAAGCTTCAGGGCTTCCGAAGGGCCGATGATGACTTGTCCGAGGAATGGGAAGATTTGACCGACGACTGGGGCGATCGCTACGTCTACTGTGTCTATTTTCTGTTTAACTTTTTCTAAGGGCGGTAAGTGCGGTTCGTAATAAAGTGTCTCGCCGCTGGTTAAGTCTTTGAGCAAGTAGCCGTTTTCTTCCTGTCCCGGCTGGATTTCGGCTCCGGGTACGGCGGTTATTTGTAACTTTTCTTGATAATTAAATTCTTGCCAATTTGCTAAAGATGTGATATGTGTGTAGCCTAAACTGCTGAGGACTTTGGTGGCGGTGGGTGAGGCGATCGCGGGAATTGTGCGATCGAGCTTTTCGAGTGTTGGCTTGTGACAGTGGTCGTCTAATCCTTGGGAAATCAGGATGAGGTCGATCGGCGGTAAGGTGCTGGGAGTGAAGGCGACGGGGGTGTTGTGGTAGGCGGTGAACAGCCAGGGTTGACCGTAAAATACGAGGGGATCGACCAGCCAGGGATCGACGAGGATGGTTTGGCCTGCGATGTAGAAGATCCAAGAGTTGAGGTCGATTCGGGTGATTTTCACAGTTGTTTGCAATAATTCTTTACATTTGTTTTAATCATAGCTAATTTGGTTGGGGAAATTTGAACCCCTTCGGAAGCACAGGCGGGACGCCCGTGCCACGGGGAAGCACAGGCGGGACGCCCGTGCCACAGATATGATGGGGATTTGTCTGGGGAATGTTGGCGTTTATCTGCGGTGGAAAAAAATGATTAAATCGAGGATTCCTGTGGCTTTGACTGTGGCTGGATCTGACAGTGGCGGTGGGGCCGGAATTCAGGCGGATTTGCGGACTTTTGCGTTTCACTGCGTGCACGGTACGAGTGCTTTGACTTGCGTGACGGCTCAAAATACTTTGGGGGTGATGCGGGTGGATGCTTTGTCTGCGGAGGCTGTGGCGGCTCAAATTGAGGCGGTGGTTGGGGATATTGGGGTGGATGCTGTGAAGACTGGGATGCTGCTGAATCGGGAAATTATGGCGGCGGTGGCTTCACAGGTGGAAGCTTTGGGAATCAGGAATTTGGTTGTCGATCCGGTGATGGTTTCACGATCGGGCGATCGGCTGATCGATGATGGGGCGATCGCATTTTTGCAGGATGTTTTGATTCCAATGGCTGCTATCGTTACTCCGAATCGGTTTGAGGCGACTATTTTGAGCGGTTTGGAGATTGATTCTGTGGATGATATGCGATCGGCTGCAGAAAGAATTCACAGTTTGGGGGCGAAGGCTGTTTTGGTAAAGGGCGGGGGGATGAAAGGAGATTTACGGGGAGTTGATGTTTGGTTTGACGGTACGCGGTTAGATGTGTTGAAGACTGAAAATGTTGATACTGGGAATACTCACGGGACTGGCTGTACTTTGAGTGCTGCGATCGCTGCTAATTTGGCTTTGGGGAAAGATTTGTTTACAGCGGTAACATTGGCTAAGGATTATGTTACTCATGCTCTCAAATATGCTTTGGATATTGGGGAAGGCCAAGGGCCAGTAGGTCATTTTTTCCCGCTTTTACTGAAATAAATTGTGAACTCATCCCTTCTCTTCCTTTCTTCCTTTGCGTCCTTTGCGCCTTCGCGGTTCGTTTAATTTCTTAATTTTTCAGGCGAAAGAGCGATCGCCACCAAGTCTTCGATTTTCTTAATATTCGGATCGCCGGCCAAATAACCAATCCCTCGGTGCAAGTGCAGGCGAAACTGTTTGGCTAGAGTTTCTTTTTCTGTGCCTAAATTGTCTTGGTGGCACCGCTGTTTGAGGGCCATTATCAAGATATCGGCCATGTCGCCGCCGAATACATCCCAGCTTAATTCGACGTTGCTGTCGCTGGGAATTGGTACTGGGGATGGGATGCTGGGTTCGGCTAGCGATCGGCAAAATCCCCACCTGCATAGAATATTCCATTGATCGATTTTGGTCGATCGTTTCAGTTTTGATAGTTGGTCTTTGCCTGTTTGGGAGAGGCGGATGCGATCGACTGGTGGTTCCATGAGTTTGAGATTGTTTGGTATATTGTAAAAAGTGTTAATCTTGCGGAAGCAAAGCCTCTAGATAACCCGAAATAATTAACATCTTTTTACACGGCGCGACTTGATTAAATCGTTTTTTTTTGGTATTCTGATTGTAGTAGGATTTATCCTTAATAATGGGATGGTGGCAAAAATAAAATTTTCGCCACCATCCCATTATGATATATATACTACCGCAACTCCCCAGCAAAGTCAAGGGGGTTGCGGCGATTTTTTAGGCAGAATTTTTATTCCCAGAAGTAACCTTTTTCGACGGTGGTTTGGTGTTTGGCGGAGTCGTATTTGAGGAGGTAGCTGTGGGCGATCGCCTCTAATTCTTGGAGTTTTTCGTATTCTACTTTTCTAATTTCCGTGTCGGTAGAAAGCAGGATGACTTGGTGGCTGGCCGAGGGGAAATAGCGTTCCACTAGGTTGTTTCTGTGGGAGGAGTCGAGGCGGCCCAAGGGAGTGTCGATCGCCACTGGCAATTGTCTGCCGGATACTCTAGCCAATCCCCACAAAAAGGCGATCGCCAGCAATTGTTTTTCCCCGGCTGAAAGTCGGTGTTTGGGTACCGGTTTGCCTTCTGGATCGTAAATGGAGAGGCTAAATGTTTGAGTGTCGATCGCAACTCTGTGCACGAGGTCGGTTTTGTGCAACAAGTAGCGGAAACAGTCGGTAATTTCTATTTCGAGTTTGTTGAGTTTTTTGAGAGTTAGTTTTTCTTTAAAGAGTTTCAGGGTGGCTTGGGCTTTGGCGATCGAAGCGATGACGTGTTGGCTGTTTCTGATGGTGATGTATTCGCTGCTGTAGTTTTCTAGTTCTTTTTGGTTTTTGGCTAATTCTCTCTCTAATTCATCGACGCGGCGGTTGGCTGATTCCAAGGCGGCGGCTGCGATAGCGACTGCTTTTTGGGCTTTCCTGACTTCTTCTTCTAGTTTTTCGTAGGCTTCGGGGGAAGCGGCGGCTGCGAGTTGTCTGTCTGTAAAGTCGATTTCTGCTTCGATGCTTTTGATTTCTTCTATTTGGTCGCCGGCTAGAATTTGCTGGGCTTTGATTTGGTAGCCAAGCAGGTTTTCGAGTTGCTGGATGCTGTTGTTGTCGGCGTTCATCCAGGGCGGGGCGTCTGTTCCCGCTTGCCGTTCGAGTTCTTGGTTTTCTTGGCGGATGAAGTCTTGGATTTTATCTAGCTGTTGGGGATTTAACGAGATTTCCGCGATATAGTTGATAAGGCGATCGCTTCTTTGTTTGATAACATTTTGGGCAATCTTTGCTTGCTGCTGGCTGGCTTCAGTTTCTGCTTGAATTTTTGCTTGACTTAGCAAGGGCGAAATTAAGGCTAGCGGTAGCGTATTTGATGCCAATTCCATCAGGGCTTGACGGGTTTTGTCTGCCTGATTTCTGTAGTCGTTTAGCTGTCTGTCTAGCTGACTGCGATCGGCGGCAATTTTCCCGCCTTCATAGATAAACTTTTCTGATGCTTGTTGCTGATTTTTTTGAGCTTTATCTAATTCGTTTTTAAAGCTGGCTTGTTGTTGCTTAGCTGAGTCTATTTCATCAGTAATTTTCTTAAAAATTTGTTCGATTTTCTCTAAAGCAGCCAAGTCTTTTTTGCCTGCAATTTCTTTCCGCTTGCGGCCGGCTAAAATTTCTAAATCGACGGCGAGGCGTTCTGCTAATTCTAAACCTAAAAGAGATTTAATCGCCCCGACGACAAACTCCGGCGGTGTTTCGAGTTCGGCGAGTTCTTTTACTTGTTCGCCGTCAAACAGAAATAGGTTGGATATTCCGACTGGCAAAAGGGTTTCGATGTATTCGTCCCAGGTGTTGGTAATTGCTTTGTCCGACCACCAATCGCTGACAATCTCGCTGTAGATGAGAATGCTTAGGTTGTCTTTGATATCTAATTTTTTCCAGTATCTAACTATTTTGAATTGAGTTAATTTGTCGTCTTGGACTTGTTCAAATGTTAGTTCGACGCGGGTATCTTCTAATGGGGGAGTGTGGCGGTTGACGCATTGATTGAGAAAGTCGCTGTAGCTTAAATTTCCTCTGGTGGAACATTGGGCGCGGCTACCGTAGAGGGCGAGGCGAATGCCGTCCATGAGGGTGGTTTTGCCGCCGCCGTTCATGCCGCCAAATAAAATGACTGGGCAGGGATTTCCGTCTTTTTCGGGGCGGAGATTGATGGTTTGGGTGCCTGCATAGGGGCCGAAGTTTTTGAGGACGAGTTCGAGGAATTGCATTGTAGATGTAGATGTTGTTGGTTGGTGGGGGGGCGGTTAGCAACGGATTTGGTAGCGGATTTAACGGATGGGTGGTTGGTGGGCGGCGGTTCGGCAGCGGATTTTGTAACGGATTTAACGGATGGGTTGCTGGTTGGTGGGAAAATATTAGGAAGGGATTTGATTTGATAATTAATCAGTGACTAATCATCCGTTACAAAATCCGTTACAAAATCCGTTGCTAATCATCCGTTACATCCGTTACAAAATCCGTTGCTAATATTTCCCCCCCCTTGCTACCAATCAATCACATCGGTTGAATCTTCCTCCTGGTTCTGGGGTCTAATGCTGGGAGGTAAGGGGAGTTCCGCATCTGTTTCTTCATAGGTTCCTGAACTTCCTCTTGTCCAACCCCTGCCACTTGTTTTCGGCGTCCACAAGTATGGTTGAATGTGTTTCTGCCAACCTTGTACAGATTTTGGTGGGAGGATGCGGTGATATTCTAATTTGCTGCGTCCAAAGTTTATAAATAAACCTACTTGGGCTCCTGTAGCTGCTACGTAAGCTATTATTTGAGCTTTATCTTTATCGGTCATTGGATAATTTACGGCTTTATCCTCTACTACAATACCTTGATTCACCCAATGGTCTAGATAGAGGATTCCCATCCAAACTTCACCGTCGTAAAGTTGTCTGGGATACTCCATTTCTGTTGTTAAACCGGATTCTATCATTTCTGCATCAAAGGCTCTTTGGTAATGTTTTTCTCTTAAACCTTTTTGCGTCCTCCGGTGTACTCTCATTGCACAGCCGATGATGGTGTATGTAATATCCTGATGGGGAATATTAGGATTAATCATGGTCGTAAAATTTTGTAATTTAAACGATGAGGCTTGGGTAAGAATGAGGTTAGTTGACAGCCTATTGTATCCGATCGCGCGGCGGTGGCTGTCAACAAGTTTGGGTTTAACCGCAGGCTAGCGCGTGCTAATCGCTAGGTTTTTCCTCTACTGAATTGGGCGGTGAAAATTTAATATCTGCCCAAGATAGCTGTCTGCTTTGATTGCTGTTGCTTTCTAGTTCTTCTTTAAGTTTGGCAATATCAACGGTATCCTTTTTTGCGGAACTGTTGGTTTGGGCGATCGCATCTTTGAATTGCTGAATTTTTTCCGTCGGATTTGCTTTAATATCTTCCACCGCTTTTTTTAAGTTGCGTTGATAGTGGGCGTTGCCAATTGCTTCTTCCTTCGATCGCGAACTGGTTTCAAAGCACTTGTCCAAATCCGCGTAAATGCCTGTACGGCGGGGTTTCGTGTAGTATTGGCGTTCTGTGTCGAGGAGTTTTGCCATCAATTCCAGGTGCATTTTGTCCTCGCTGCAAATCTCTTCGATCGCAGCCCATTCGTCGCTACCGAGGAGTTTTCTTTCGGCGGCGGGGCGGGAATCTTCAAAAGGTTCGCCCGTGACTTCTTCGTAAATCCGGGGCAAAGAATCGTCAAATTCATGCTTTTCTTCCAGCCAAATGCGGCGGATTTCGCTAAGTTCTTCTGGGGTAATTAAGGTGATGTCGCGCATTTCTAGGGGTGCGGTTTTGCGGATTTGGGTTTGTGCTTCCAAGACTCGTCTCAGCCAGTGTTCTCGCCAGAATTTGGTGTAGGGCCCTGGGATGGGTTCGACGGAGGTTGTGTCGTCGCCCATGTTGCGTTCAAACAGTTCTACTCTACCGTAGATGCGGCGGAAGTCTCTTTTTGGGCGATCGTCTTTTATATCTAATTCGTTGCGAATATCGAGGAGAGGCTGCATCCATTCTTTTTCCTCATCATTCAAAATCATTGCCTCCATAGATTTATCTTGGCTTACCATTGTGCAAACCCAGCAGCCAAAGCGAGAACTGCCGCAGCTAGGGGTAGAAGTATCGACAACTAAAGGACATTCATTATCTGCCGTTGCACCTCGATACATGGTAAATAAATCTTTGTTGCTATTTTCCCAAGGATTAGGCCACTGATTCAGATAAATCCAAACTTCATCAGTTCGCCAATCTTCTATCGGACTATAAATTAGGGAATTAGGCAGACTAGGACTCTGATAAAGCAGAGATTTAATGGAACTAGATTTATCATTGAGACGGTCACTCATGCGACCTATTTCATGTTTTTCCATTGAAACAGCGCGTTTAATGCTTTCAGCTTTGCGAGTACCCAATATAAGAATCACTTCTCCATTGATTCTTACCACATCACGAACAAACCGATTAGAAGGAAGGATTTTCAGGCGTTCAGTACACCAGCGAAATCCATGTCTCGGTGCTGGGTAGCCTTTTCCCATCAAGTTTACCCAGAAAGTATCTTTGACATCGGGATAAAGCATATGAGGTTCTATTGGGATCTGCTGCTCTATAGCAGCAGAATTCATCTGTTTCAATGACTGACGTACCCAAGTAGAAACAATCGGGTTTTCTACCAGTGTATCTGTTGTGATTACATAGATTTTTTTCGTTCTTTTTTCAGGTGGTAATTCGGCTATTGCATACCAGATAAGCTGCACTACAGTAGTGCTATCTTTACCTCCTGAATATCCTACCACCCACGGAATATCATCTAAACAATATAAATCTCTAATTTCTTGACTTAATTTTTTTATTTCTTCCACTAAGTCCCTAACGGTACGGGGTGGAAAAAGTGGTAGCATTGTTTCTGTCATGTCTTCAACCTCAGTTAAGTAATTAAGCTTTAAATACATTCAGCCGATGCCACTCTAAGGATTCAAGTCTTGGTAGATATTGTTCTGAAGTTGGCAGGAGAATAGTTTCACTATGAAAATCTTTCATAGTTCTGGCATTGGGGGATTCCTCTTCTAAGTCATTAGCGACGATAATTCTGTAATTGTCATCTATAGCAAACCAACCCTGGTCAAAAGCCCAGTGATGATTTTTACACAATGATATCCCATTATTAATTTGATTGTCATAAAACTTTGAAAATGGCTTAATGTGTGAGCCATCTACAATATTTTGAGTTATGTTTCTGACTACTTTTAATCGACAAAATGCACATTTGTAATCATATATATGTACTACTGCTTTCCTGAAAACAGCATTTCTAACAGCCGATTTTGTTAAATAGAACCTCGGTTGTGTGTCAAGATTCCCTGCTGTGTCTGATATTTCTGTTTCTGTCTGGGCAACATTTTCAAAGTCTTGATTAACTTGCAAAATATCTCCAATATCATCCTTATTTGATGAAAACCATACAGCTACCAGTGTATCTATTAATTCGGAGCGAGAATTTGGATCTTGAAGTAAATTGAATAATTCATTATCCCAACTAGCGTATTCTACAGCTTCTCTTAGCTTGTTAGTTGTTTTAGGCTTTGAACCATTAAATCCAGACTTTAATGTTTTATGCCAGAAACCATCGCCTTCCAAATGCCAAAATGGATAGTACAAACCACGATTGTGAGATTCAGAACCTAAGATATCCCAATATTTATTAAATGTTTTAATCAAGTCGTCTGAAACATAAACTCGATTATCCCTAATTATTCCTTGAGCAATTAGATCGATGATTGACAAGAGTAATATTGGCTTATGATTAGCTTGACCACGTTGGCGTGTATTACTTACATTAAGTCCAGCAAAACGTTGTCGATAGTATGCTAAATTCTTATTTTCGGACTCTTCTCCTGTAGTCATTTTCTCCTCCCACTATGATTAAATACAATCCGATCAAAAATTTGACACTCTTTTAAACAAAAAGTTAAGCGTCGCAAGGTACAACCATAACGCAGAAACACGACAATTTAAGCAGTGTCAGCAGACTAAAAAGTAATTTTCTAGCCTAAACAGGAGATAATTATATCACTGTCCGCGTGTATCTGCGGTAAAAAATATCATATCTCCCAACCTAAACCAAATATGTCCTACAGCGACTTTAAAACCATCGACCAAGCCGTCTCAACCCTGGATCTAACCGTTGAAGACATTCCCCACTTATTCAGCCAAATTACCCCCCTCGCACCTTCAGAACGCCTCACACAAACTCTAGACGAAGCTTTAGACTTAGCCTCAAGTATCAGCACCGAAAAAGCTCGGTCGGAATTAATCATTACTCCCATTCTACTCGAAATACGGCGCACTTTTAACAACAAAATTGGCTACTTTTCGGGCAACACATTTAACGTAGAAGAGAGCAAAGGATTAACAGGGGCTTGTGACTTTCTCCTCAGCGCATCGAGCAATCAATCATTGGTGACTGCCCCAGTCTTGACATTGGTGGAAGCAAAAGACAACGATATTAGAATAGGATTGGGACAGTGTGCGGCTCAGATGACAGCAGCTCAAATATTTAATGCCCGCAAAGGGCAAGAACAAGCCGCAATTTATGGAGCAGTTTCAACTGGTACAAACTGGAAATTCTTAATTCTAGAAAATCAGTTGTTAAAAATTGATTTGACTGAATATTTTATTACTCAGCTAGACCAAATATTGGGCATTCTTGCAGAACCATTCAGACGCTATTTTAATTAGCCTAGTTTTTGGAGGCATTTTGGCGCTGCAATTACAAACGCAGGTGGCACCGGCGTCCCGCCTGGGCTGCATCTGCGGTTTCCAAACCCAACCTCACCTTCAAATAATCAGTCATCCAACTAACACTCGCCCTCGATCGCGAAATCCCCCCTTTAAACAAAATCCCATTCTCCCAATCAGGATTAGAAATCGACCAATCAACCTGCCGCAAAAGGCTCAAACGTTCCTCCCAACTCTCAGGAAAAACCGATCGCAAAGCCGCCCCAACTTCCCCCAAACTCTCAAGCACAACACTGTGACAGTGTACGCAATCCCGGCGCATTTCCCCCGCCGCAACTTGCTTGTGCAGAACTAATTGCCAATCAGGAATAAAACTGCTAACCGCATTCCAATAACTAACCGCCAGTTGTATTTTTTGAGCAAGTTCTTCCTCTTTCTGTTCTTTTTTGGTGCGAGAACCAGAGAGTTTTGCCTGTTCGCTGCGGTGAATGTTAGACAGCAAAGCCACGATCGCACGATCGATCGCACTCAGCGCAAACAATTTGTGCGATCGCCCGTTCAAACTCCCCCTCTCCATCTCAGTCAAACACCGGAAAACCTCAACCTGCTTAACAACAGCCTTCACCACAAAAGCGCGATCGTCCCGGTAGTTGTAAAGTAGACTTAGCGACGCCTCCAAAGGAACTTGAAAATTATTCAAATCAGCAAACATCTGCTGCGATTTTTCCAACCCAACATCGAGAAACAAAATCAGCGCCACCGTCTCATATCCCAACTGCGGATTTTCCCTCAAAGCCATCTCAAAAGCCGCCCGCCGATGCTGTCCGTCATTAATAGTAAACTTAGCATCCATCGGCACTCGCAAGCGACCAATTTTCCGTTCTTCGGCCTCATTTCCCACTGCTTCAAAAGTAATATCCGCATCAATCGAAGCAGCAATTGCCCCACAAGTATAATTTGTAGGATTCTTAACAAAATACTCAGCAATTTCGGGAATCCTAGCTTTATTAAGCGCGCGTTTCGCCCGCATAGACGGCGGCAAATCTTCAGATTCAAAGGGAAATAATTTCGGCAAAAAACGCACCGGACACATCGACACGTAATATTCGCGGCCCGCTTGAATTCCCCGGATGACCGGCAAAATGTATTCAAAGGAAGGAGTAGACATATTTTAGAATGGGGCATTGGGAATGGGGCATGGGGCATTGGGAATGGGGCATGGGGCATTGGGAATGGGGCATGGGGCATTGGGCATTAGGCATGGGGAATGGGGCATGGGGCATGGGGCATTGGGCATTAATAGCTATTGAGTTTTTGCAAATTTTATGGTATTGAGGTGGGCTAGTAGGACATAAGTTAAGTATTTCACAATGTTTTTTTAAAAACAAGTGTTGACAGAAACTTTAATATATGATACTTTTTGAAAAAATAGGCTCATTATATAAAAAATGCCAATGACTACCAACCCAGCGGATGACCTCGCTAGTAAAATTTTAGAAAAAGAAAATAGCGACAGACAGGAAATCGCACTTTTATTAGATAATTATTTAGGAAAAGACGATCGCATTTTCGTACAAAAAACCCAGATGGGAAACAGCGAAGCATACATCGGTTCAGTCACCCTAGAATGGTTAGACTCTCGCGTCCGTTTCGCCTCCCAGATGCCGCTTTTTCGCCAAAAATTCGACCTCCAAACGAACAACATTGTCCGCGACGACGAAACCATTGACGAAATTATCCAGCGTCCCTTAGATTGGTCGCGCCAAGCAGCCCTCACTCAATACTTAGCAGCCAGAAAATCGCACAAATTCCCCGCAGTTTTAGTAGTAGTCAGTCCCCCGTGGGTAGACAATCCTTTAGCCGAGGAATGGGATAAAAATGGCGTAGCAACCAAATCCGCGACTGAATTTACATCCTTTGATAAAAACGAGAATTTAGGGCTTTTGAATGTTTCTAAAGAACTCTCAATTTTTGCCTTAGACGGCCAGCATCGGCTGATGGGAGTTCAAGGTTTAATGAGTTTAATTAAAACCGGAATCCTGCAAAGATACAACAAAAATAAAAAACCTGTCGGCGCTGCAATTACTCTGGAAGATTTAGCAGAAGAGTATCAAATCGACCCCGAAACAGTGTATAAATTAGCTCATGAAAAAATCGGGATTGAGTTTATTCCGGCGGCGGTAGCGGGGGAAACGCGACAGCAAGCACAACGGCGCGTGCGATCGATCTTTGTGCACGTTAACCTAATGGCCGTAACGCTGAGTCAGGGACAGCTAGCATTATTGAACGAGGACAACGGATTTGCGATCGCAGCCCGCAAAATTGCCGTCACCCATCCCTTATTAAAAGAACAAGATGACAGAAACCCCCGCGTCAATTGGGACAGCGCCACAGTCGCAGCCCAATCAATGGTGTTAACCACATTGCAAGCGCTGCAAGATATGTCTGAACGGTATTTAGAATACAAATTTCCTCATTGGAAGCCGGAAAAAAAAGGTTTAATTCCCATGCGTCCCGAAGATGAGGAACTGAAAGAAGGAATAGAAGAGTTTAAGAAATTGTTCGATAATTTAGCAACTTTGCCCAGCTATCAAAGAATTGAAAGTGGCGAAACAACGGCCCAATTGCGCCGATTTAGTTTTGAGAAACCTGGGGGCGAGGGAAATATTTTGTTCCGTCCAGTCGGTCAAATTGCTTTAGCTAATGCTTTGGGAATTCTAGTATTTAGAAAGAAACTTTCCCTGAAATCTATTTTCGACAAACTCCGCAGGTACGATGTGGATGAAGGATTTAGCCACATGGACAATCCTGAGTCTGCCTGGTACGGGATTTTGTACGATCCGAACAAAAAGCGAGTGCTAGTTTCTGGAAAGGATTTAGCGACGAAGTTAATTGTATATTTGGTGGGGGGAATTCAGGACGATATGGATCGAGCTCATTTGCGACAAGCGGTAGCGGAAGCGAGGACTTTTGAGGATAAAGCTGTTAGTTTTAACGGCAGGTTTGTGCGGCCGCAAGAGGTAGGATTACCACCAGTGCTCAGCTAATTTTCTATTGGATCGAGTATGAAGAATCTAGGGATACGGGAGTGCCGTATCCCTAGCTTCATTCAATTGCTGCGATTTCTTGCCGCTTCTAACTTGCGGCGAATTGCGGCTTGAACTTTCTCATCAAAATCTGGATCGCCGGGACTTGCAATAATCCTCAGCGGATGCTGATTGATTCTGTCTAAGTACGCCTGAAAAGCGGCTCGATTTCCACGATGTTTAAGAAAATACTGTTTCAATTCAGTATTCGACATGGCGTTATAGTTAACTTGGCTCATCAGCAAACTCCCCATTGGGTAAAATTTGGAACTCAAGCTCTTCATCGTACCCAGCCAATATGTATACGTTACGAGTGCGATCGTCAACACAAATCAGATGTATAGGCTGAAACATCGTGTAGGTCACTTGATAACTGATGCGATATAAACTCTCTAACTGGGCAGCAGTAGGCATTTGTCAATCACTCAACCTAATACTTATTTTAACATATAGCTCAAGGAATGTTGTATGTTTACATTATCACTTTTAGCAACTTTTGTCGCTAGAACAATACTACAGATCGCGATTGCAGCCAAGTTTACCTCTCAATTTACATACATTATACCGCTTTATTTCAACAAAATAAGTTCTGCTCCTACAGGCAAATGATCGGACTCGGTTGCCTCCAAAACCGAACTCGATTTAGCACCCCAATGCTTTGAATACCAAATATAATCAATCCGGAAAACCGGATAATTTAATCTCCAATTCGATCTTTTTACCAAGAATTTAAGTTCCCAACCGTGAGGCCAGGTAAAACCAAACCCCCATCCCGATTTTCGGAAAGAATCTTGCATGACTTTCTGCACCCTGTCATAGTCTTGAGTTTCGTCTGTCATATTAAAATCGCCCGCGACAATTACTGGCAGAGTTTCTCGCTCAACTCGCTGCACTAAGTCTTGAATTTCAGGCGATCGTTTGTCATATTTGTAAACTGGAATTTTGATAAAACCCCATTTTTTAGATAGTTTCAACCACGGCCCGGTAGCTTGCATATTATAAATCACTACTTCTTGTTCGTTAAATTTAATAATGGCCCGCTGCTGCTTTTCTGGATGGCCGGCTAAATGCAGTATTTCGCTAGATACAATTGGATATTTACTGAAAATTCCTACAGAGTGAGTGCCAATTTGATAGGGGTAGTCTGCTTTTAACCAGGGAAAAGCTCTTTGGGTAGGTGTTTGAACCATTTCTTGTAAAAATATAATATCGGGTTTTTGCTGGTCAATCAGTTTAAATAAAGTAGGTGACTTAGTTTTATGCCAACTGACGTTATGGGATAAAATTTTGATTCCGGGCTGCGAATCTGTGATTTTGAGCGGGGTGGGAGAAAAGTATTTAACGTGCAGCCAACTTATTAGGAGAATGCTGGCGATCGCAGAAATAATAGTGAACCATCTTTTTTTGATAATTAACAATCCGATGATGGGAAGCAGGAAAGTAGGGAATAAAATTAAGGGGATAAAAGTGCTAATTAAGGCAATCATTCCTATTCTATCCCAAAAGATTAGTTTGAGAAAGAAATAGCAGATAATAAATGCTGAGTAACTGTAAGCGAGAATTTTGGCAGCTTGCTTTAAGCATCTCTTGATTATATCTTTTGGGATGTGTTTCATTGGGAACCTATTAAAATAAAAATTTACTTAAATCAAATTCTTCATTTGACCGATGCTGGTTGTCTCTTTCTGAAATCAAAACCAACAACAGGCGATCGGTATAATCCGCCGCGCCCCGCAACTCTTCGCGCAAAATTTCCAGTCCCCCATTAGCATATTCTTCAAAAATTTGCAACCGTTCTGCTTCCAATTTTTCGTCGAGATGGGAGAGAATTTGAGGATTTTTGGTTTCGGCGATCGCAATTAATTTAATCGCCATATCGTAACCCCTCGATACAAAAATATCAACATCTATCGCACCCGGTTCTCGTTTAGAAATTTCCACCAAAGGCGATCGTTTTTTCCGCTGTTTTCCCAAGGATGCGGCGAAAGCGATGACATCGGCGTAAGTCTGGAAAGGGCCAGTGTTGTTATCTGATAAAGTTAATGATTTGACTAACTCCGCTTTATCTTTAGCAATTCTAATTTTGTTAGCAGCCATTGGGATTAATATGTAATTTTTAAGTGAGTAATTTGATAGAGTAACCGCAGATTAGAGGCAGATAAACACAGATTAACGCAGATAATTTTCAGAATGTCCGCAACAACATAATTTTTTGTGCAAAACCTCCTCTTGCTTCCCGCCGCTTCATTTGTTCCGCCAAAAGTCGATCGCCCGAAATGCCAAAACTCGCCATCACCGCATCTATTACCTCATACAAATCCGCCAATTCCGCCACCAAATCTTCCTCGTGGGCCTGGGCCGCTTCCCCCGCTTCTTCAATCAATTTCTGCAGCAAAGCTTGACGGTATTCGGCCTCCGACAATATTACAAACTCGCATTCATTCCCGCTTTGGCGAATAATTTCTGGAATGCGATCGCGCACCAACTTATGATACTCCTTTTCCACGTTAAACTCCATTCAACCTTGACTAAAAGTTTGTATCAACCAGCGATTAATTTCCCCGTCATCTTCTGTTTGACTCCGGTTCAAAGCTTCCTCAACTAACCGGATTTCCAGTCCCGGCAAAACCCGCGACTCTTGAATTCTTCCGCTACCTCCATTATTAATTGCAAACGCAAAAACCTCCTGCGTATTCGCACGATCCACCCAATATTCGCTAATTCCTGCGTCTTCGTAAAGCAACCGCTTGCTGCCTAAATCATCATTCCAAGAAGATGCACCAATTTCTATTACCAAATTAGGCGCATCGTATCGATCCAAATTAACAGGTGAATTGCTGTCTTTAGGAGGCACTCTCAAATCTGAACCGATGTAGTAAGCTAGATCGGGTTGAAACTCGCGGATACCTGCTTTGCGAAAACTGGTATTTGCAAACTGAACTACTCGGATATTTCTCAACGTAGCAAACAGAATAACCACATAGGAAACAATCGAATTATCGCTACCGTGCAATGGCCCTACTGGTGACATTTCTACCCTCATATGTTCTTGATAGTAATAAAAATTGCCCTTTTCCCATGCTGAATCCTCAGCAAAATTCAGATACTCTTCCCATGTCGCTTTCACCCAAATATCCGTTTCCAAAACCTGCGTAATTGCCGAATTAGAAGCCATAATCCACCTCTACAATTTCTGTATATTCAAATTCATTCGGACTGCGCCTAACTAAAGGATAGCGCGTCCCGCAAACTTCGATCGCATCTTCTTCACAATCAGCTTTCGGAGAATTGTACACCAGCACGTATTCCCGACCAATGGAACTTTCCATCTCTTGAGCAACTTCTCCGCGCCACTGAGTTTTAGTTACCAACACTACCAATTGATTCGCCAACTTCGGCAGCTTATTCGCGATTTGCTTGCGATAAATCTCGTCCAAACTCCCAAAGGGAGAATCCATCACAATTGGAAACGTACTGCTATCCGGGCCCATCAAAGTATTCTTTTGACTCCACTCCCGCACGCCCTCAATAATTCCGCCGATAAACGACAAACTGAGAATTTGATTTTCTCCTGTAGAAGCGGCAACTAAAGATTCTTTGCCCGACGTATTTTCTACTAGCGTCAGTTCGTATTTATCGCTCAACTTGGGGATGTAAGGAGTAAAAGAAATCTGACTGAAAATATCTTGCACCCGCTTTTCCAACTGAGAAGAAAACTGTTTTTCTAAGCGCGATCGCACTTCAGTTAGGCGATCGATCGCATCCTGAGTCGCAGCAATCCGGCGCTGGGCCAATACTTGCCTTTGCTCGTTTAGCTGCTGCTTGTCGATTTGCTTGTCCAGATTCGCGATCGACGCATTCAAACTCTCAATCTGCTGCTGGTTAGAGCCTGTTTCCCGGTGCAACTCGCCAATTTTTGCCTCAATTTCATCCAAGCGCTTTTGCAAGCGGCTGACATCGCCGTCAGGAAAATTTCGCAGCTTGTTGTGAATATCGTCTAACTGATTTTCCACCCTAGAAAGTTCGGTTCTGTCGCGGCTGATATTGCCTTGCTGTCGGTCAATTTCCTCCCAAAAATCAGCCACTTGCCTGTCAATTTCATTTACCCGATCGCTAATCCGAATAGTTGTTTCTTCCACATCGCCAACACCCGCCTTATCAATCCAACCGCTAACCTGTTGGCGAGACTCTGAACCCTCCACTAATTCCGCACCGCAGATACACCGCTGCTGCACTAATAACTCTTCCAAAAACGGCCGCTGAATCCCCGAAAGCAACGAGCCACCTTCCCGCAAACCTCCTACTATTACTTGAAATTCAGCCGCCGCATCTGACAGAAATACCGCGTAACCGCGCACAGAAATTGCTCGTTTTAGAGCATCTGTAGCCTGTACAATTTGTTGCTTAAATAAATTTTTCTGCATTTCCAATTCGTCTCGCAACTTTTGTAAATCGGCAGCACCGCTGAGTTCCAGCAAATTACCATTAACTGCTTTTTTTAACTCCCCTTGGTTCGCCAATTCCCGCTCTATTTCTACTTGTCTGCTAGAAAGTCGCTCGGCTTCTTGCTCAATTTTTTGCTTGTCTTTTAAAAGTTTCTTTGTTTCAGCATTTCCAATTATATTTAAATCTGTCTCTAGAGATTTTTTTGCTTCTCCTAAATGCCGGACCGATCTATTCAAGACTTCCACCCCCAGCAACTCCTTAGTAGCTTCCGCAATTTCTGCCTTCTTGTCATAGCGGACAATTTGCTCGATTCGCTCCCCGTCAAAAAAGAAATATTTATGTAAACTTTCCGGCAAAATCCGCCCGATAATATCATCGGGATGCTGATCCGGCTTCAGCCAGAGACCGTTATCTTTTGCTACATTCAGGAACAATTCAGCCTTGCCATGTTCGACAGTGTTTTCACTTTTATAAGCACGACAAATGCGTCTTGCTTGGTAGCGCGTGCTGTCGTGTTCAAACACAATTTCCGCCCAACAACCTACGGCTTTTCCCATTTCCGCCTCAGCCAGAGCGCGCTTGTTTACCAATTGTTCTTCCGCCGCAAAAGCCGCGCTAAATTTTCCGTAAAGTACCCACGTAAACGCATTCATCAAAGCTGTTTTTCCAGCGCCGTTATTACCGTGAATTACTGTAATATTTTGCCGACCCCAAGCTAGTTTAATTTCGGGGCTTTTGCCGTAAAATTGACGAAAGTTGCACAGAGTAATTGAGATTAACTTCATACAATTGCTTCCTTAATAATTTTTAAAATGTCATCGTTAATGTGGCGGGGAGCTCTCATGTACAACTTATCTTTTTCAATTTCCAATACCCGCTCGATAATTTGACGTACTTCCGGTGGCGCGCTAGTAATTGGTTGCTGTACGTCGCTGAATTCCTGATGAGTGTGATAAGAAGAACGCTTTTCTGCTAAAATTTCTGTTGATATTGTCGGAGTTGCGCTGTTTCCGTATCTAAATGTCGCACTCGGATTTTCTATCAAATTTTCCATCAAATTTTCCATCAAATTTTACCTCACATCTTTTCGCAAAATTTTAAAATTATAGGACTTACGCAACTGACATATAGAGTAAGGTGCGTCAGAACCAAAAGCCTGAATAATCGCTCTATAACTTCGTCTGACGCACCCTACAATTTGATTTCAGTGTGCCAGTTGCGTAAGTTTTAAACTAGCAACTCAAACTGCGATCGAATAATTCTCTATTCTCAAACATAAACCGAACCTTAATAAATGTCAAATGTCTAATAGCCCGTAACGCCTCTGAATTTGCAGCAATTTAACTCTAGCTTCCCCAGCATTGTCGGCTAAATCGGCAAATTCCAAGAACCGCTTCAACTCTTTTCGCAGCAAATTGCGCTCGACTTCTAAGGTTTCCCGACCCAAATCTGGAGGCAAAACTATCATGTCAAATAAAGTTGCCCTTTCCTTCCCCGGATGCGGCCGCAAAATCCGTCCCCGGCGCTGAATAAACTGGCGCGGATTGCTGCTGCTTGCTAAAATTACAGCATTGCGAATTGCCGGAATATCAACGCCTTCATCCAAACATCGAATCGCTACCAAACCTTGTAATTCTCCACTCTCAAATTGCTGGCGCAATCGTTCTCTTTCTGCTAAAGGAGTTGCCGCCGTATAAGTGTTAACTCGGTAGCCTAATTCTGAACCCAATAACTTTGCGGTTTCTGTTAGTTGGCGGTGGTGATTTCGGCGCGCACCTCCTTCGATCGCACCGTCGCCGCAGTAAAATAAAGTGTGGGCGGTGTCGAGACGGTGAATCATTAATTCTCGCAAAGCTGTTAATTTATTAGCCGCTGCCCCAATTAACCGGGCTCGCTGCATTAATAAAGTTGTTAAAGCATCATTTTCTTCTACTTTTTCATCGCCCCACAGCGCCCAGCCAATCTTTTGAGTTAAGCGGGAATATTTGCGGGTTTCGGCTTCGGTCAATTCCACTAAAATTGGATAGTATAAATAATGCACTAATGCTTTTTGGCGGATGGCATCTGCTAAGGTGAGTTCCGGCTGCAAAACCGGGCCGAAATAATCTAAAATAGCTTCGGTTCCTTGTTCGTCGAAATGCCTTTCTGGGGTGGCGGAAAGGGCGAGTCGCAGTCCAATATTGCGCGGCAAACTTTCTCCTAAACGGGGCGCGCCTAAGTTGTGAACTTCGTCTCCAATAATCAGGGTTTTTTCGGGGAAATAGCGCAGTTGCGATCGCAAACTATCTCCCATTAAGGTAGCATTAGTAGTGATGATTGTCAGAAATGCTCTATCCCCCGATCGCACTTCATACAAACCCGCAGCCAGCTTATTCTGCCAACTGCGGGCGCTATCAAAAGCCAAAATAGGTTTTAAACCAAATTTCTCGGATTCGCGCGCCCACTGATTCACCAGGTGGCAGTAAGGGCAAATTACGAGCAGGACTTGCAGGTTAATTTTATTGTATAATTCAGCGGCGATCGCCAGCGCAGTAATCGTCTTGCCGCTACCCGTCGCCATCTTCAGCGTACCGCGTCCCTGATTCGCAAACCAATTAGCAACCGCCACTCGCTGATACTGTCGCAATTGCAGCGATGGCGGCATCTTCGGAAACCCAAATTGCGAATTGTTAGCCGTTGAGCGATTCACCTTTAAATGCCGTTAGATGCAATATTCCCTATACTCAACTGTAACTCACGGGCGATCGAAACTTAACAGCCCAAACAAATCATCCGCCGACATTTGCAAACCCGACAGCACATCCAGAACTGGTAAAATATCCCCGCCCTCCTTCCCCTCGGGTTGCTGCTGCGGCTTAAAAACCAGAACTAATTTTTCTTCCGGGTCAATCAACCAACCTAATTTAGCACCGTGATTTAAGCAAAACAAAATATTATTGATTACCCGAGTTGGATTTTGAGCCGGAGATAAAATCTCAATTGTCCAATCCGGCACAATTTTAAATCTGTTTTCTATCTCTCCATTAGCATTCAGGGGAATCCGCGACCACTCGAATACTGCGATATCTGGAACAATAGAACGTCCCTCAAAAGTGCAGCGCAGTTCTGAAAAAGCAAATGCTAACTTTGGTAGTTCTCCAACCTGATTAATTCTATTTCCCAAACGAGTTTGCAACGTGCTGTGTTTTCCTTGTGGCATAGCTTTTTGATGAATTTTACCGTCAACATACTCGCTAGCAGGCTTAGTTTCTGGAAGCAGCAGAAACTCTTCGAGAGAAATCTTTGACGGAGACTGAATTGACGTTACCATAAGCCATTAACCCCTCAACAACTCAACTGCCGTCTTAAAAATTCATATCGCTGTCAGCTTCCCAATCAGCACAACTCTCCGATTCCACACCAGTAGGGTGCATCGCACAAACCAACAAATTTCCCCCGTAAACTTGACCGTGATAGTTGCGACAACCGCGACAAGCCGGCTGCTGCGTCGGCGAAGGGTCTACATAAGTCACCATTGACAAATCTATCTCATCAAACTCCGGGTCAAAGTCGCGGCAAATTTCAATTATCGGTTCGATAAATTCATTAAATAAACCGTCAAATTCATTGAAATAACCGTCAATGTCGTTAATCAGATTATTTTGTACTTGTTCTGTAAACTCTTCCGACATTTTTGCCAAAACGTCCAGCATTTCGACAAACTCTTCGCCCATTTCGCTGAAAAAATGCTCTACTTCAGAAACAGCATTTTCCATTACTCCAAAAAAATCTTTAGACCAATCTTCCATGAATTTGAGAGCTTGCTATTGCAAAATATTTAACAGACAGGTGGAGCCAGCCTCATGCGAAGCGATCGCACCTACTTTCAATTCTATTACCTATTGCCTGATATCCGTCCATATCTGACACGACAGATATTCAAAAAGGGAACTCAAGAGTATTATCCTGAGTTCCCTTCCTGCTTTGCTGAGCGAGTTTTTTCCTGCTTAATCCCGCTTCAGCCGCCGCAATTCCTCTTGTAAATTCTGCACCTGTTCGCGGAGCTTGTCTACGCCGCCGACCTCTTTAACATCTTTTGCCGAGACATCTTCTTCCTCAGAAACAATTTCAATCCGCCTAGGTTCAGCGGGTTTTTCGTTCCCAGCCGAGGCTACGGGGGGCTGCTGCTGAGCCTGTTGCACCATATCGTCAACAAAGCGGCGAGCTTCTTCTGTGGACATCTCGCCCCGCTTCACCAATTCGTCTGCCAGCTTTTGGGCTTCAGTGCGTAATTCAGTTAACTTGCTGCCAGCTTTTTCACCAGCGTAGGAAGCTAGCCCGACACCAAGGTACACTGCTTTTTGTAAAATATCTCCAAAACCAGGCATAGGAGCTACACCTCATAAAACAGGGTGAACCGGAGACCACGCCTATTACAAGCATCCCGTGTTGCTGCTACCTTCCGGTCCTGACAAGATTTGGGCGTTGGAATCGCGTGGGTCCAGTTCATTTATGAGTATAACACAGTTATTTATTCTTCAACCACACACCATTGATAAATTTCATAAATAACGCAACCGTTCTTCACCAGCGGGTCTTCAGCGACGATCGCCTTCGCCTCATCCATCGAACCCGCCTCAAACAGCAACATACCGCCGCCCCGCCGCGCCCAGTAGCCAGTTTTCGCTCGGTGTCCTTTAGAAATCAACTCTCGGACATAAGCTCTGTGAGCTGGCACGAATTGGTCAAAGACAGGCTTTTCGACAATTCCTTGCTCAATTTTGACAAACCAAGGCATTTTAAATTTTAGATTTTAGATTTTGGATTTTGGATTGTAGATTGGGAATGGAGTTTTTGGTACCAGCCTTGAGCAAATACTCGATTTTCCATACTTCGCCATTTCTTCCTCACTGCGATGTTATCCTATGAACCAGTCAAAACAGCGATTTTTTATTGCTTTAGTGCCACCTCCCGATATTCAACAGCACATTACTGAGATTAAACTATATTTTGCGGAACACTACAACAGCCGCGGTGCTTTGAATTCGCCACCGCACATCACGCTGCAACCTCCTTTTGAATGGTTAGCGGCGGATGTCCCCAAATTAGAGGAAAGTTTGAAGGAGTTTTCTGCAAACCGACTCTCAATTCCCGTTACTCTATCCGGTTTTGCTGCTTTCGCGCCCCGCGTCATTTACGTTGATGTTGTCAAATCGCCCGAATTGCTGGAGATTCACTCATATTTGATGAGTTATTTGGAGGCAAATTTGGGAATTGTCGATCGAGTTTCTAAAAGTCGCCCATTTGTACCGCACATGACAGTAGCATTTCGCGATTTAACTAAGGATAATTTTCAAACGGCTTGGTTGGAATTTGCAGGGCGATCGCTCCACTTTGAGTTTACCGCTTCGGCGTTAACTTTACTGCTTCACGACGGCAGCCGATGGAACATCAGCAACCAGTTCCCCTTTGCAGCCGAGCCTCCAACAATCATAAATCAATCTTGAAGGCTCTCCCTTTTCTTCTCTTTCTTCGCGTCCTTAGCGTCTTCGCGGTTCCTTTTTTCCAAAAAATCTTGCTTGTTAGTAAATCATCACTAATCAACACTTCCGACAGTTTCATGGCTGACTCGCGAGGGGCGAGAAACCCGGTTTCTACAAGTTTTACGTCTAGGAAGGAGAAATATTCGTAGAAACCGGGTTTCTGAGGTCACAAGTGAGCCAAGAAATTTGATGACTTTACTCCTCACTACAAATCTGTTGAAATTTAAATGCCGTCACAGCTTACCGATTAATCTTATTCGGAGTTGCAAGCGCCACAGTTCCGTAAACCGAAATTCCCGACTGTTTCAATATTTTAGTTGCCGACTTAACCGTAATACCGCTAGTGTAAATATCATCAACTAACAGCACTCGATCGCGCGGGAGCCGGCGGCGAAAATCTTTCCCCAAAATTAAAGCATTTTCCATTTCCGCTTGCCGCTGCCGTGCTGTCAGAGCGAATAAAGGCCGAGTATTTTTCACCCGAGCCAAACCGTGGCGCTGCAAAGGCAAACCAGTCAGATCGCAAAAACTTTCAGCCAAAAGTTCCGCCTGGTTAAAACCGCGCTCCTCGAGCTTTTCTTGGTGCATGGGAATGGGTACAACTGTTAAATTATCTGCAGCTAATTCGGGAAAACTCAACCAAGCTTCGGCCAGCCAGCCGCCGAGAGGTTTGGCTAATTGCGGATTGCCGTCATATTTCAAAGCTGCGATCGCCCGTTTGAGAGCCCCGCCGTACTCACCCCACACAAAAACAGGCTGCTCTGAATTCCAAAATCGCCCGGGATCTGCTAACTGACATCGCTGAAGTTGCTTGTGACAGTAGGGACAAAACTCTCCGGCGGCCGGTCGCTGACAAAGAGGACAGTTAGACTTAAGAAATAAATTGAGAAAAGATTTGAGTAATCCCGTCCATTGTTGCTTGTTCATCCTAAAATTGTCGTAAGTGATTAATGGGAAAAACTATCAAATTCAATCTGTTTCCAAGAACAGGATCGCAGCGTGAAAAACCTCTACTGGTTAGACAAAATTCAACCTTCAGAACGAGATGCAGTGGGAGAAAAAGCATTTTACTTGAGCTGTTTGCTCCAGAAAAATCATCCCGTTGTACCGGGTTTTGTCGTGCCGGCTACCACATTCTGGCAGTTTTTAGAGTCGATCGACTGGCTGGAACCGCTGTTTGCTGACTGGCCCCAGTCTTCCCTGCACTTGAATGTCGATGAACCCAGACAACTGCAATCGATCGCCCGCAGCATCCGCCACCAAATCCTCGCCGGCAAACTGCCAGATTCACTGCTATCCACCCTAGAGTCTGCAGTTTCTCAACTCAACTCACAGTCAAACTTAAACTCCACAGCCTTAATTTTTCGCCCTTCCCTGACTTCCTGGAACCCGAAAACAGTCGGCATTCTGCAATCTCAGGCAGTACGGGCAGAACCCGAAGCCATTGGGGTCGGACTCAAACGAGCTTGGGCAGAAATGTTCAGAGCCCGAAGTCTATTTTACTGGCAGCGGTGCGGCCAGCAGGTACAGCAAATCAATCCCGCAGTTTTGGTACAGCCAATTCAAGAAGCCATCGCCGCGGGCGAGGTGAAAACAAAGGCGGGTGCACAGTGGGAAATCCAAGCCACCAGCGGTTTGGGATTGTCCCTCGTTAGGGGAGAAACCATCCCCGATTACTATCAAGTGCAGCCACAAACAACGGCGGTTAAATTCCAGCGGATCGGTTACAAAACATTAGCCTACAATCTCAAAGTCGGCGATGGTGAACCGAAAAAAAAACTGCTGCTGGGCAAGTTTGCTGCTTTCCCTATTCCCGATTATCCATTTATAATTCCTGATTTTGCTGACTGTTGCCTGCAAGTTTTAGCGCTGGGAGAGGAAGCACAAACAGAATACGTTTTAGAGGAATCGCAACTGCAAGAAATCATTGACTTGAGTAAAAAAGCGGTGGCAGAATTTGACTCAGATTTAATTTTGGAGTGGACGCTAAACCATTCAGCAAACAGCAGCGAACCGCAGTTTTATTTCACTCAAGTTCGTCTTGTGAAAGGGGAAAAAGTCGCGCCGCTAGAGGAAAATTCGATCGCCCCGCCGCACCAAAACTCGATCGCAAGAACGCGAACTCCTGCCATACTCAGAGGTGTGGCAGCAGCATCAGGAAAAGCCGAAGCTATTGCCCAAGTTATGACTAATTCCCACCCAGAAAACGCCCAATTCTTAGCCGGAGGCATTTTGGTAGCCCGGGCAATCGATCCGAATTGGCTGCCTTGGCTGAAGGTTGCTGCTGGGGTGGTTGCCGAACAAGGAGGCATGACAGGCCACGGGGCAATTTTAGCGAGAGAATTGGGGATTCCCGCCGTTGTGGGAGTGACCGGGGCCACTCGGGCGATCGCCTCGGGCGATTCGGTGTTGGTAGACGGCGATAGCGGAGAAGTTTTTGCCCTCGCCCAACCCGACGCGATCGAGACAGGAGACAGCGGCCGATTTGGGGACACAGCAAAAAATGCAGATATATACAGTACAGCAGCCAAAATGTCAATAGCCAAGCACCAATCTTCTACCTCCGACCGATCGTCCAACTCCGCGCCTAAAGCTCGACAATCTGAGTCTAGTCAATATGTTTGGGGCCCACCAACGGCGACTCAACTGCTAGTTAATGTCAGCCAAACAAGTTCGATCGACCGCCTCAAAAATCTGCCAATAGACGGCATCGGATTGCTGCGATCGGAATTAATGGCATTAGAAGCCTTGGACTGTCAAAACCCCAAAGTTTGGCTGCAAGACGGTCGCCAATCAGAATTTGTCGATCGCATGGCGGATTGCCTCAGTTTATTTGCTGCGGCCGTTTCGCCGCGGCCAATATTTTATCGATCTCTCGATTTACGCGAGTCAGGCGCCCACGGCAGTTTCAGTTATACCTTTGAACCAGAATTATTTGATTGGGAACTCTGCGTACTTCAAAAAGTCTGCGATTCAGGTCATACCAATGTTAATTTAATTTTGCCTTTCGTGCGATCGGTTGACGAGTTTATCTACTGCCGCCAGCGCTTAGAAACTGTTTGGAAAAACCGCTCAACCGAGTTGAAAATATGGATTATGGCGGAAGTTCCTTCGGTCTTATTTTTATTGCCAGATTACGTAAAAGCCGGAGTCCAAGGAGTTTCTATCGGCACTAACGATTTAACCCAATTGCTGTTAGGAATTCACCGCAACTCCGACCAGGTAGCAGGTGCTTTCAACGGACGCGATCGAGCAGTGATGAGGGCGATCGAACAATTAATCAGACAGGCCCGGACTGCCGGCATTCCTTGCTCGATTTGCGGCGACGCTCCCGCATTGTATCCCGAGACAGTTGAATCCTTCGTGCGGTGGGGAATTTCGTCTATTTCCGTCAATGTCGATGCAGCAGAACAAACTAGCAGGGCGATCGTCCGCGCCGAACAGCGCCTGCTGCTAGAAGCCGCTCGATCGATAATTAACAATTAACCACTCCCGGACGCACTTGACCTCAGAAATCCGGTTTCTACTCTAAATCATAGCTTTGGCAAGCAGCCACCCGCTCAGAAATCGGATTTCTAGACAACCCGTGCGTCCAGGAATATTAACAACTACAGAAGCCCGGTTTCTGAGTAGATATAGCAACCGCGCCCGACGGTTAGGAAATTCTTAATTTCTCAAACCCTGGCTTTTATTCCTTTTATTGCTTCTTCCCTCTTCCCTCTTCCTTCTTCCCTCTTCCTTCCACTAACATCGGATTTTAAAGCTAGGATAGAAATATAACCAATTCTTGACCACGAATTTCAAAGGTGGTATCCGCCACCTGATTTATCCGTGGAATCAATCCAAAATCTCAAATCTCAAATCCTCAAGCCCCCGCATTGATCCGTGGGGTCAATCCAAAATCTCAAATCTCAAATCTCAAATCGAATGACCCGGAGGTACAAACCGTGAAATCAAAAATTATTGCAACCGCAACAATACTTGCCGCCCTGGCCTTTCTGCATCCTCACCCAGCATTATCTCAACCTGCAACTGACGGCGGCCAAAAACCCGGATTCTGGCAACCTCAAGCGCAGGTTGACAATACTCGCAACATTACCCTGAGACTGTTAAATGAAACTGGATTAAACCTAGAATACGGTGAATCAGGTGGCAGCTTGTCATCCTTGCCCGTCGGAACCAGCAAAAACATCATTGTTCGTATCAGCAATCGCACCGGCGACATTGCCAATATTCCGATTAATGCCACCGGAGGAAGCACAACTTTGAAATACGACTATAACGTTGACTCGCAGACAAACATTGTGACGATTCGCATCACCAGATCGGACCCCCGCACTCGGCAAGACCGGTCAGTTTATATTGATGAAAAAGGGCGAGTTTACTCTTTCTAAGATTAATGCTCATCAACCCGGTTTCTCCCGATCGATTTTGCTTTTAGCAGCGAGGTATAGCGGAAGAAATCGGGTTTCTACACTAGCGTGCATAAATTCTCTCTTTCTCAAAAAGTTATGAATCAAGTGCAGCCCACAAAGAATCGATGTTTTTGTGCAGCGGATTTGACATTTCATCCTCAAAATCAACTGCTGCTTGCAATTCGGCGCTACTGGCGCACTGGTGCATCAGGGGGGTTTCGAGAGGATGTCAACCGCCGCATCGCGGACTAATATCCGTTGTTTCTCTTGATACCTGCGCCTCGATTTCCCTCTTCTTTCGGTTTAGCTTTGTTCACTCGCAAGGGGCGTCCCATCCACTCTGCACCGTCTAATTCGGCAATTGCAGCGTCTTCTTGGGCATCCTCCATCATCTCAACAAATGCAAAACCGCGCATCCGACCGGTTTCCCTGTCGGTAGGCAAGACAACTCGCTTGACTGTGCCGTATTCTGCAAATACTGCTTTCAGGTCTTCTTCGGTGGCGCGGTAAGACAGATTTCCAATGTAGATAGTCATGTCGATCGAACTGAACTTGTTGTGCTATACATAATAACCTTTTAATTTAACAGTCAAGTGCTATCTAGCATACAACTGGGCGATCGACTCTGAGTAAAAGGGTTTGCCACACTCACCAACCCTTGGTAATGGCTGCAATAGTTAGCTTAATCAAAACTCATCCGCAGGGCGAGTCAGGATATCAGTTTTGGGACGGCGAGGAACCTCACCCCCGAACAATACTTGATTTTAATCAGATCGCTTATGGGTCGGCGACCGATCGCCAAGCATCTTCGGAAACAAAGCGACTAACAAGGTATAATATATTAGGTTGCTCTGGGCCGCGATCGTCGATCTAGGGGTTTTCAACTTTCGTGAGCTAATTGGCAGTTAATTAGCAATTCCCCACTTCTTCCATTCTTTAATCTAAAATTTAAATCTATACCTCATTCACTTGAGAATTACCATACACATCTAGACAGCCCTTTCATAGACGGGGAAATGTTGCTTTCAATACTTTGGGAAATTGAGAATGGGAAATGGTAAATGGGGAATTGGGAAATTTTTCTCCCATCTCTTTAATCTCCAGTTTAGGATTTTACTTTTTTCTCAATTAAACTAAGGACTTGAGATTTAAAGCGGCTTTGTTAAGTGTTTGAGTGCCAATTCGACTTTGGGTAATACCGCTGGCTGTTTCCGCTGCTCCTTTATTCAGAACATTCATCGCATCTACCACTTGTTCAATAGCGATCGCCTGCTGTTTGGTATTCAGATAAATTTGCTGACTGCTGACAACAACACTCTTAATAGCATTAGCAACATTGTTAAAATTATCCGCCGTACCTTCAGTTAATTTTAGGCTATTATCTAAAGTTTTCTTGCCCTCATCTGTTACCATCACTGTTTTATTAATGGAATTATTAATAAGGTCGATCAAATTATTAATCCGATCCGACGATTTTTTGCTTTGATCTGCCAGTCGGCGAATTTCCGTCGCCACCACCCCAAACCCCTTTCCTTGTTTTCCGGTGCGTACTGCTTCCACTGTAGCGTTAATCGCGAGCATATTAGTTTGATTAGCCAAATCGCTGACTAAATTGGTAATATTAGCAATCTGATTGGTTTGCTGGCTCAAATTTAAAACTTGATCGGCGATCGCTCCGACTTTTGCCGTCAAACTCAACATTCCCTGCTGAGTTTTATGCACCACTTTACTGCCTTCTGCTGCCATATTTAAGACATTACTAGCATTTTCAAGGGCTGATTCGGCTTGCATAGCTGATTGCCTCGATGATGCGGCCAATTCATCCATTGTGGTAGTTGTTTGATTAACAGAAGCAGCTTGTTGTACAGCAATACGTTCCTGTTGCTCAATTGTAGCAGCGATCTCGGTAGAAGAACTGACAATCATATTAATAATACCTTTCAGTGCTTTATCTAAAGGTTTGGCGATCGCTATGCTTAAAGCTATTCCTAAAAAAATCGCTATTAGCGGTCCAACTGTCATCCCCAAGAATACAGCTACTTGAGTCTTGCTGATATCATTTTCTGCGCTTTTATAAGCGTAATCTGCTTGTCTATTGTTAGAAGCAACAACTGCTAAGGTTGATTTTTCAGAGGCGAGAAATTTAACGCGAGTTACCTTAGCTTGCTGGCTAAGTTTATCCAAAATGTTACTAGCTGTGTTTGCTATTGCCATTTCTGGCGAATTGCTTTTACCCTGCTTAATTAGTTCGATCTGCAAACCCAAAGGATTGAAACTTCCCAGTCTTTCAAATTCTTGATTAATTCGCAGGAGTTCTCGATCTTCCTGCTTCCACTCCTCCCAATACTTAAGCATTTGTTGATATAGTGCGTCTTCCTCTGAGACGCGTGGAATGACTTCGTATGCTTTAAACGCATCTTGAATCTGCTGCCAAGCCTTGTCCATTCTATTTAATGCTTCTTGCCTTTCTGCTTGACTGAGTTCCGGATTAATTAGCGCTCTTTCGGATGACTCAATTTGGGTTTGTCCCTGGTTAATTTTCAATAATGCTTCAATACTCGGTAAGTTATTTTTACCGAGAGTCTCTATGTGTTGACTGAGATTAGATGTTGAGTTCCATCCTACCCAGGCTACTAAAAATACTAAAATTCCCATAATCAGAAATGCGCCGATCAGTCTGGTTTGTAAATTCATTTTTCTCAACATACTATAGCCTTTCGAGCGAAAGATTAGGTACGACTGGGCATTGGGCATTGGCCCGCGCAGGGCATACCTCACCACGCTTGATAACCGCTATATTTCTGCTTACTTCTCCTACAGTTATCTTAGCTGCCATCATGAAGATATCTTGTATATTATAGCTTTGATTGAGTAGATGAAGTACCTATTAGGATTTTACAAATTTTTACATTTTAAAATAAGTAATTAATTGATGAGTAACTCCAGATACAGAAAGTCGCTATCGATTTTTGGTGACGACGCAGTTACCAGAAAGAATTGGTTGAAAGCCTCTCCCTTTGAGGGAGAAATTAAAATCAGACTATTCATTACTCCAATCCTCTTCCTTCTCGGTAGAGGTCGCTCTCAAACTGTCAACTGTCAACTGTCAACTGTCAACTGTTGAAGGTAGCTGCTTGATTGTCATCATGCTGAATTCATTTTTATCAATAATTAGGAAAGGCGATCGAGTTTGCATTCCGCCAACTTTCTAAGCAAGATATTTGGAACTGGTTTACACGCTGCTGTTATTGTACTTCACGTATCTGAGAAAGGCTATACGGGAATCGAAAGTGTCTGTGTAGACTTACTAGCGGGGACTGAGAAATTCAGTCTAGCCAAGTGGGGAAATCCCGTAAGAGAAAAACGCGAAAAGCCAAACTGTGAATTTTGGAAGCCCACGCCATAACTGCAATCAGTTTGGCGTTGGGAGGATGTTACTGCTTTTCCTTAGTCGATCGAGATTGACTGAGGCCCCGTACTTTTACCGTTGGTGGGTTCGGCTGGGGGAGTAGTGTAGGAAGTTGAACCAGCTTGCGAGTCGATCCAGCTTTTAACGGGATCTTCGTGAAGGTTGAGTCGAAGCAGGCCAGATAAAAATCCGCCCGCGAAGGCGATCGGCTGTTCGATCAATTCTTTCGCCATTGGGATGAGTTCGTCGAGGAACATTCAAGAGTCTCCTTGTGCTGCAGGGGTTCTACCTTAACTTTATCGTTTGTGCTGCGATGCTGGCAGCCGCCTGTAAAAAACCTTCCAGCGCTGAAGATGGGCGATCCTCTTCGTTGGCGTAGCCCCCGTAGGGGCGGGCTTCGCTAACGGGCAATTTTTTGGCTGATGACTTACAATGCTAATTAAATTGCTGAAAAAATTTTATGTGCCGTTTGCTTGGCTACCTCGGGGAGCCGATTTTACTCGATGCTATTCTGTACAAGCCGGAACATTCCCTAATTGTGCAGAGTTACCAGCCCCGCGAAATGACTTCTGGCCTACTCAATGCTGACGGTTTTGGTATTGGTTGGTATCACCCGCACTTAGATACTGACCCGTTTACCTATAAAAATGTACAGCCAATTTGGAGCGACATTAACCTTCCGAGTATCAGTCGATACGTTGAATCTGGATGCGCGATCGGATACGTTCGCAGTGCTACTTCAGGACAAGCTGTAGATTTAAGCAACTGTCAGCCGTTTCAGAACGATCGCCTGCTGTTCGTACACAACGGCTTCGTGAAGAATTTTCGGCAAACTCTTTACAGACCAATTCGCGATCGACTCAGCGATACGCTGTATCAATCAATTAACGGCACTACAGATTCAGAGCATATCTTCGGCTTGTTTGTCAATGAATTGACAGCCGGAAATCTGACCGTACAAGCAGCTTTGCAAAAGTCGCTGAAGATTGTGGCAGAGCTAGCAAACTTTCACCAAGTAGAATTTTCAGCTAATATAATTATCAGCGACGGACACCAGCTCGTTGCCTCTCGCTTTGCTTCCCAAAAAACCCCTCCTTCCCTCTATTGGCTGCGAGACGATTTAAATTTCCCGAATTCTGTCATCATTGCTTCTGAACCTTTATTTGCTGGCAATTGGCACTCGTGTCCAGTCCAGAGCATTATCAGTACCGGAGTAGAGCGTGATCTCGAAATCTATCCAATCTTGTAGAGAGGCAATTTATCGCGATTTGCAGCAGTGTCGCAGCGGCACTTTCAAGCTATTTGCCGACATTGATTATGATACTTTTTGCCGTCAAGCTCATCCTGATTTCAGTCCAGTTGGCTGGCACTTAGGTCACATTGCTTATACTGAGGATTTGTGGCTGTTGCAGCGGTGTGCTGGCTTGAAACCGATCTTTCCTGAGTATCACCACTTGTTTGCTGCTGATATTTTGCCGAAAAAACAACGGGTTTTTCTGCCCGCGTTACCTGAAGTTGAATTATATCTGGACGCGGTGAGAAAAAAGGTATTAGATTATTTGGAAGTAGCGCCGATAGACGAGCAAGAACGTCTCTGGCGGTTTATTATTCAGCACGAAAGCCAGCACTGCGAAACTGTTGCTTTCGTGTTGCAAATGCACGGGAAGAAGGAAGAAGGAAGAAGGAAGAAGGAAGAAGGAAGAAGGAAGAAGGAAGAAGGAAGAAGGAAGAAGGAAGAAGGAATATTAATGCCCCATGCCCCATGCCCCATGCCCAATTCCCGATGCCCAATTACCGATTCGCCGGTGATTGAAATTCCGGGCGGGGAATTTTACATGGGAAGCGATGCTGCTGAGGCTTTGGATAACGAGCGATCGCGCCACCTGTGTTATTTAGAAGCATACTCGATCGATCGCTATCCCGTCACTTGCAGTCAATACCGAGATTTCATGGAATCCGGCGGCTATCAAAACCCTGATTGGTGGTCAGCGGACGGCTGGAAATGGCTGCAAGCCGAAGCCGTCTCTCAACCGCTTTACTGGTCAGAAAATCCAGCTTTCAACAACCATCCAGTTTGCGGTGTCAGTTGGTACGAAGCCGAAGCTTACTGCAACTTTATTGGCAAGCGTTTGCCATCGGAAGCCGAATGGGAAAAAGCTGCGAGTTGGGATGCCGCAAATCAAACATATCGCATCTATCCTTGGGGAGAAGAACCGCCCAACGGCAGCCTGTGCAATCACGGCAATAATATTGCCAATACCTCGCCTGTTGATGCCTTTGGCAAAGGAGCAAGTGCGATCGGCTGCTGGGATATGTTGGGCAATGTTTGGGAGTGGACGGCTTCAACTTTTGACGCCTATCCGGGATTTGAAAGTTATCCTTACAAGGGCTATTCTCAAGTTTATTTTGATGGAGAACACCGGGTTTTGAAAGGCGGGAGTTGGGCGACTTTTCCGCAGGCTCTGCGATCGAGTTTTCGGAATTGGTACTATCCGGGCGTGCGGCAAATTATTGCTGGTTTTCGCTGCGCTAAGTAGTTGGCAAGGTAATTATAATTGCCCTCAAGTTTGTTTATAGTGAGGAATTTGTTCGTTGGAATTTTCAGATAAACAAATTCCTTAATAGTTGCATTATAAAGCTTATTTTACGAAGCTAGGATAAATGGCTGGAGAGGGAATTGGAGAAAAAAAATGTTTGCGAAATGGTCAACTTTTTTCCATGTAACAAGCTCAAACAAATCAAGTTTGGTTAAGTATTTAATAAATTGTATGGATAAATTTTAAGTTTTAATTGTGGATGCGATCGCCATCCGGTGAGAAAATACAGAATGGAGAGCAGCATGAAAAATCTGACTTGAACGCGATATTTGGCAACGCGACGGCGTGCTATACCCATATGTGCATCTAAACACTACTCTATGAAATCCCCAAGACTGTCCGACACGACAAACTCAGCCTCAACGACAGAAAACCGGCTGCACTTAGAGCGGCTGGTTAGCGCTGCAGCACCAACACCCGCAGAAATCAATGCTGGCAGCGATGCAGTTAGCGGGTTGACTCAAACCCCCAAATCCCTGCCTCCAAAGTATTTCTACGACGATCGCGGATCGAAGCTGTTCGAGTTGATTTGCCAGTTGCCGGAATACTACTTGACGCGCACTGAGACGGCTATTTTGCAGGGGTGCGCGGGGGCGATCGCCAATTTAACGGGCCCCTGCGAAATTGTGGAACTCGGCAGCGGCAGTTCCACCAAAACTCGGATTCTCCTCGATGCTTACAGTCAACTGGAATATCCCCTGCACTATTTGCCGATCGACATCAGTCCTACTATCCTAGAAAGCAGCGCTTGTCAACTGTTGGCAGATTATCCGTCGCTCCAGATTCACGGACTTGTCAGCACTTACGAATTAGCCTTAGCTAAAATTGCACCGTCGCCGTTGCCAACCCGAATGATTTGCTTTCTAGGCAGTACCCTCGGCAATCTCAACGATCGAGAATGCGATATATTCTTCTCGCAAATTGTCGGTGCATTGCAGCCGGGAGAGTATTTTTTGCTGGGAATTGACTTGGACAAATCTAAGGATATTTTAGAGCCTGCATACAATGACAGTCAAGGAGTAACGGCAGCATTTAACCTGAATATGCTGCGGCATTTAAATCGAAAATATGAGGGAAATTTTGATTTAGCACAGTTCGATCATTGGGCTTTTTACAATCAAGAGGAATGTCAAATTGAAATGCACTTAAAAAGTAAAAAAGCGCAAACAGTGCATTTGCGTTCTCTCAATTTAACGGTTGAATTTGCAGCCGGAGAAACTATCCGCAGCGAAATATCGCGCAAGTTTAACCTCAATACTGTAAAGGAAGAACTTTCGCAGCGCGGTTTAATGCCGGTGCAGGTTTGGACAGATCCAAATCAGTGGTTTGGCTTGATGCTTTGTCAGATGTCAGTTGACAGTTGACAGTTGTCATTAGTCATTAGTCATTAGTCATTAGTCATTAGTCATTAGTCATTAGTCATTAGTAACAATTACCAATGCCCCATGCCCCATGCCCCATGCCCCATGCCCCATGCCCCATGCCCCATGCCCCATGCCCCATGCCCCATGCCCCATGCCTACTGACTGTTGACAACTAACCAATTAACAAATCGGCCGCTGTCCGGGTTTGACGGCGTGAATGTACTCGCTGCCCGATGTCGGCCATCCCCGCTTGTAATAAGCTTCCTCCGGCTTCCCCCAGCCCAACTGCAACAAAATTTCTAGAAAATCCAACTTTTCCCACTTCGAGAGACTGGCCCATTCTGTGCGCTGGGCTATAGCCTCTACATCAACAGGCTCGATCGATCGAAAATCCTTCCCGCTGTTAACACTTAAATACAAATCCATCCCGGCAGTTACCTGCTGCCAGAATTCCAACATAGCAATCTTAGCTGCCTTCAGCGTAATCAAATCAATCGGTAGAGCTATTAATTCGTCATCCACTGCCGGATAGCGTAGAGTATTGCCTTTAACCGCCATTTCCCGCCAGACAATGCCAGACACTTGATGTTCCCGCTGGTATTCGTGTACGGCCGCCTTAAAATTTTGATAAGCAGTGAACTTCTGAACTCCCTCAGATTTGAGAAAGCGGTCAATCACGGGGTTGCCTGTAGCAGGAGTTTCAGTCAAATTGAGACGCCGCCCGTGCAAGCAGGCTTGGCGTTCTTCTTCGAGGATTTTAATGAGTTCCGCCGTGCTGTAGACCTTGGACATCTTTATTGAGGCAAAATCAAGATATTGGCTGATATTCGGCTGGTTTTCTCGACTAATCTTCGGTAAAGATAATTTGGCTGTTCTGGGCAATATTCAGTTTTGCCGTTATTCTAACTTTTCTTGCTGCTTAATTCTAGTTTGATAGTTTACAGGCGTCGAGCCGCGAAATCCCCACAGCCTCTTAAAAAAACAAGTTAAGAGGTTGATTAACAGATACTTAATCGCGAACTAGACTAAGAACTGCACCGCAGACGTACCTCGCGGGATTTTTCGCCAAAAACAAAGCCCCCTCCTTGGAGGGGGCAAAACTGATTTAGAGGTTTGGGAGTTTTATTTGATGGGTCGATCGAACAACCCGAAAAAAAAGCAGCATTCGCACCTGCCGTCAACTAGCAAAACTCGGATTTTCAGTGTCAAAGCTTAGTAGCGTCCGCGTGAAGAGCGATCGTTGTCGCCCCAGCCACCGCCACCGCCCGAGGGGCGTCTGTTGTTTTCGCGAGGTTTGGCTTTGTTGACTTTCAAGTCGCGGCCCATCCATTCAGCACCGTCTAGAGCTGCGATGGCTGCTGCTTCTTCTGCCTCGCTTGCCATTTCCACAAAAGCAAAACCCCGCATCTTCCCTGTTTCCCGGTCCATTGGCACTTGGACGCGGTTTACAGTACCGTACTCGGCAAATACTTCGTTGAGGTCGTCTGATGTTACCTCATATGAAAGATTACCCACGTAAATAGACATAAAATCTCCAGAATCATTAGGGTGCAGAGATTTAGATTCGGAGAGACGCTTGTAAATAAACACCAACAAACTACGCAACCGAATTTAATTCTTGGAAAACCACTATAACATGAAGCCACCAGAATCAGCAATTGGCTGTCATCATTTTCTATTTTCGGTGCCGTCGGGCAATCGCCAACAGAAAGTATTCGTGATAACTGACATCTTACACTCTTGGCGTCATCCGCTTGGTTTCTTGCTGTGCGATCGACCCGATCTCTGAGATTTTTCATCGCTGTTACCAGGTTGATTGGGTCTGATTGAGAAGAGTGCGTGATGTCAGTTATAGCTGACATCACGCACTCTTCTCCCTGGGCAAGCCTCTTGCCCGTTCCACCAGAGATAAATGTTTTTAGCCCGGGATTAATCTTCCGAGTCAATCTCCCCTCTTCCATCTCCCGTGTCTCATTGCATCCGATTTAGCGCCAGAAAATAGCGGTTGCCAAATAAATTTTAAAAAAGTAATTAGCCATATCTACGCGCATTTTATACACATAGACATCAAATTTCACCCGATACAGAGCGACTGTGCCAGAATTGCCCTCGGAAATTGCTGCTATTCCTGCATCCGGAGGGAAATTAATTGTAATTTTTATTCAGAATAGATTTATTTTGAACTTATGAAAAATCCCCTTGGCAGCTCTCAATATATTGTAAAAAGGTCAAAAATAATCGCGCTTGCCAGTATAAAAAATTAAAGGTTTATATTGGGAACACAATTGATAACTGCTTCCAACTAAACAGATTTTTAAATAAACAAAAGAGGTGATTATCCGGTCTCGATCGTACAAACTAGATAGATATTCTGTATTTGTGAGCAGCTTATTTTTTTTGACGCCAGGTTTTCAATAGGCTGGTAACATTTGAGATGGGTCTGTGCCAAATTTATATCCTAATTATTGGTAAGCTGGCGATCTTATTTAACAAAATTTAACTATTTATCTGTACCTCTTTTTTTTAAATCGGTCGATAATATTGATTTATCTGAATGCTATAAGAGTAAAGCCTATTAAGAGACAGACATAAAAAGCAGCAGGCTTAGCTATATTGTGGAATTTATTAGTAATAAGATAATTACAACCATTAATATATTTTTTTAGCTTATTAAAAATTTTTGCCAATTATCTATTGGCTCTTGTTATGAGATGATTGTCTGCTGTAATTCTTACACTAATTACATGAAGTTTGTTTTCGGTTATATCGTCTTTAAATGCCTGACAGCTTATGTCCTTGGAAAGATGCGATCGCACTCCTGCATCCCTAGCATTGTAAAAGTTGAAAGCCCACAGTCCCCAAAGATTGTCTGGTACAGAGAGAAGCAAGTCTAGACAAACGAGCGTGAAGCAGTTACAGAGGATTTTAAATGATTATAAACAGTTCGTTGACCCGGCCCTTGGCTGTCGTGACGGGTGCCTCTAACGGTATCGGCTACGAACTCGCCAAACAGTTCGCTCAAAACGGATTCGATCTCCTAGTCACCGCCACCGGGGCGAGCATCAAGGAAGCGGCTCAAGCCTTTGAGGGACTCGGTGCCAAAGTCGAGACAGTGCAGGCAGACCTAGCTACCTACGACGGTGTTGAGACGCTCTACAACCAGATAAAAGCGACTAATCGACCGGTGGATGCGATCGCAATTAATGCCGGTGTCGGCGTCGGCGGCGACTTTGCCCGCGAGACAGACTTGAAGGACGAACTAAATCTGATTAACCTCAACGTTGTCTCGTCTGTGCATTTAGCTAAACGAGTAGTCAAAGATATGGTCGATCGCGACCGGGGACGGATTCTATTCACTTCCTCCATTGCCGCCCTAATGCCGGGGCCATTCGAGGCAGTCTATGCAGCATCCAAAGCCTTCATCCACTCGTTTTCCGAAGGACTCCGCAATGAGTTAAAAGATACAGGTGTAACTGTCACCTCGCTCATGCCGGGCCCAACCGATACTAACTTCTTCCATCGGGCGGGAATGGACGACACGAAGGCGGGCGCCGACAAGAAAGACGATCCAGCCGAGGTTGCCAAGCAGGGATTTGAAGCCTTGATGGCCGGTAAGGACAAGATCGTTGCAGGTTCACTCAAAACAAAGATTTTGGCCAGCGCGAGCAAAGTTTTACCTGATACCGTCAATGCCGAACTGCACAGTCAACTTACTAAACCGGGCTCGGCTAACCAATAATTTCCGCCCGTCTTACTATCCTTACGTGCAGATTTAGAGAAAGTAAATATCCCAGATCGTGGCAAGGTCGCTGCCGATAAAAGCGTGTTTACTTCTCGATTTAGTGGCGATTTAGCGCAGTTTTCTCAGGCGTTCATCGATGGCATTATGCAGCATCGGCATTGGATGCGAACTGAGGAATAAATGGTTCCCGCCTAAGTAATTTAGTACAGGACATTTATGCAAATTCATCATCTCAATTGTGGCTGTATGTGTCCCATTGGAGGGGCGCTTTTCGATGGCTTTAGTCGCGGCCTGACTGCTCACCTCGTCTGCCACTGTCTGCTTGTTGAAACTAATCAGGGGCTGGTTCTGATTGATACCGGCTTCGGATTGCGGGATATCGAGTCCCCTTACTCCCGGCTCAGCCCGTTTTTCGTCCATTTTAATAACATCCAGTTCGATCGCAAGTACACGGCCATCCATCAAATTGAACAGCTCGGATTTTCACCAAACGATGTGCGCCATATTGTGCTCACCCACCTCGATTTCGACCATGCCGGCGGTCTAGAGGATTTCCCGGAAGCAACGGTACACGTCATGCAGGCTGAAATCGATGCCGCACGGGATCGGCACGGTTTCATCACAAAAAGGCGCTATCGTCCGGGGCAGTGGGATGAAGTCAAACGCTGGAAATACTATTCGGCGGGTGGCGAACCTTGGTTCGGTTTTGAAGCAGTCCGCGACCTCGACGGGTTGCCGCCGGAGATTTTGTTAATCCCGTTGGTGGGCCACACGCGCGGTCATGCGGGCATTGCGATTGATACACCCGAGGGCTGGCTTCTGCACGCAGGGGATGCCTATTTCTACCGACACGAGATGGATGCCGCTAACCGACGCTGCACGCCCGGTCTGCGCGCCTACCAATGGATGATGGAGGTCGATCGCAAGGCTAGGTTGCTCAATCAAGGTCGGCTGCACGCATTATCGGTGCAGCATAGTAAAGATGTGCGCCTGTTTTGCAGTCACGATGCTATTGAGTTAAAAGCCTTTGTTGACGAGTCTAGGAGTTCTTAAAACTAGAAATTTCATCATTACAATTGATGAGGCTAAGTAGGCGGTTGGGGAAGTTGCAGCCGGACTGCGCGCTGGATTTTGAGACATCTTAATTAAATTCACCACTCATACTAAGTTGCGTTCAAAGAGCTTATTCTTTAATGTGGAAAATAGGTCATTGAGCGCCAGCGCTCAGGATTAGATGCTAGATTGACAATTCCTTGACAAAGTTCATCGACTACTACCTTAGACATTGACTTGAATATTCGGTTATTAAAGTAGTTGTATGGTAAATCGTCCCACCAATGTTCAACTGGCATTAATTCGGGGCTAGTGGAATCTAATCTAACTAGCAAGAAATATAAAATAGGTGTCGATTTATTTCCCAGACCCCAAATTATGGGATACTTTTTGCATGAACTCATCCCATTAGAATTGACAAGGCGATACCCAGAAGTTTGGCGTCGCGAAGAAAATGCTACTGAAAAAGATGTGGTCTGTCTTCTAGATGATTGCTTCTCGATCGAGATTAAAACTTCTTCAAGTAATCGTAATACATATGGAAATCGCAGTTATACTCAACTAAGCACTACTGGTATAGAAGGAAAGAAGAATAAATCTGGCTATTACCTTGTGGTTAATTTTCAGAAATTCAACAAAAACGTTCAAGGCTCACAAAAACCGCAGATTAATTTAGTAAGATTTGGATGGTTAGACCGAGAAGATTGGCAAGGTCAAGTCGCTGCCTGGGCAACAAGCGAAATTAAGTCCTGCTGTTGAACGTTATAAATTGCTGCAATTACCAACTTTAGAATAAAGATAACTGTGCTTCTCTGAGTTCCTTGTCCCTCAAAAAAATATCTATTCTAGTAGCGACAATCTCACAGTAATCAGCCCTGATTTCAAATCCAATAACTTGTCGCTGCAAACCCAGAGCCACAATTGCTGTAGTCCCGGAACCCATAAACGGAGCTAAAACAATTTCGTTTAAATTCGATGCAGACTTGATGATGCGATCGACAACAGCGACAGGAAATTGAGCGGGGTGAGGCGTGCGTTCTTTTGAAGCTCGGTTTTTCCCCGACGTAACTTTTGGGAACTGCCAAACATCCGTCGGATTTTTGCCTTTTAAGTTTACTTTAATCTTGCCGTTCTTTTTCTGATTCGGGTATTTCACATTTGGGTCGCGCACTTCATCCAAATTAAATGTATACTTGTATTGATTTTTTACATACCAGAGAAACTTTTCATTGCGGGGTGAAAAGAACTTGCTGCCCGCAACTCCCGCGCCGTAGTTCCAGACAACTTCTTGAATCAGATAAAAAGGCACTTTGTCCCAAAGCAGGTAGGAAATCGGAATTGCTTTTGCCCGATCGCGAATTGACAAATAACCTAAATTCAGCCAAAATGCTCCTCGATCGAGCGTTACCCGGTAAACCTCCGCTATCCACTGCTCGCACCAGTTTAAATACTCATCTAACCCCAAGGATTTTTCGTACTCTTTGCCTATGTTATAAGGCGGGCTGGTAACGGTTAAATCTACAAATTGATCCGGCAGCAGCTTCAATGCTTCCAAACAATCCATGTTATAAATTAGGCAATTAGGAGCTTGGAAGTACGGCTTACCTAAAAGCGTGGCGATATCAGTCAAGCTCATGAAATATTAGGGAGATATTTTGTTGACAAGATGCAATAATTATAGTAAGTGACTTGAGAATATTGTCAAACTCATCTGGATTGGGCGATCGCCCTGCCGGAAACAAAAGGTTACAATCAAAAATAGATTCTATTTCCATAACATTACTGTTTATAGCTTGAACTTCTCTGTGCCCAATAACAACTCCTCAACTCAATCCTTTCAATTTGACTCAATTGACAGCGCCCTCGCAGACCTCAAAGCAGGTCGCCCCTTGGTAGTAGTCGATGACGAAAATCGCGAAAACGAAGGCGATGTGATTTGTGCCGCCCAATTCGCCACCCCCGACAACATCAATTTTATGGCCGTGAACGCGCGGGGTTTGATTTGTCTGGCCTTGAGTGGCGAAAGGCTCGATCGCCTGGAACTGCCCCTGATGGTCAGCAAAAACACCGACAACAACCAAACCGCCTTCACCGTCAGCATCGATGCAGTCAACGGCGTCAGTACCGGTATCTCCGCCGAAGACCGGGCGCGCACCATCCAAGTCGCCATCCACCCGGACACCAAACCTCAAGACTTGCGCCGTCCCGGTCATATTTTCCCCCTGCGGGCGATAGACGGCGGCGTCCTCAAACGCGCCGGTCACACCGAGGCCTCGGTTGACCTCGCCAGACTCGCGGGCCTGTATCCCAGCGGCGTCATCTGCGAAATTCAAAACCCCGACGGTTCGATGGCGAGGTTGCCGGAATTAATCGACTACGCCAAAACCCACAACCTCAAAATAATCAGTATTGCCGACTTAATTAGCTACCGGCTCAAGCACGATCGATTCGTCCGCCGCGAAACCGTCGCCAAATTGCCCACTCAATTCGGCGAGTTTATGATTTACGCCTACCGCGACACCCAAGACAATTCAGAACACGTTGCTATTGTCAAGGGCGACCCGGCAGAATTTAAAGACAAACCCGTGATGGTGCGGGTGCATTCCGAATGCCTGACCGGCGATGCTTTGGGTTCCCTGCGCTGCGACTGCCGGATGCAACTGCAAGCGGCACTGAAAATGATCGAAAATGTCGGTTCTGGCGTCATCGTTTATTTGCGCCAAGAAGGTCGGGGCATTGGATTGGTAAATAAACTAAAAGCTTACTCGCTGCAAGATTTGGGATTCGATACAGTAGAAGCTAACGAACGGTTGGGATTTCCTGCCGACTTGCGGAATTACGGCGTCGGAGCACAAATGCTCAACGATTTGGGAGTTCAAAAAATTCGGTTGATTACCAACAACCCGCGCAAAATTGCAGGGTTGAAAGGTTACGGGATTGAAGTAGCCGATCGCGTCCCATTACTAATTGAAGCCACAGATTACAACTCGATCTATCTGGCAACAAAAGCCGAAAAACTCGGTCATATGCTGCTGCAAACTTATTTAGTAACAGTGGCAATTCAGTGGAACGAAACGAAGGAAGAAGCCAGAAGCTTGAAAGCAGAAGGAAAAGAGGAAGATGCTGCCATTCAAAACCGGTACGAACACCTTGAGAAACTGCGACATTTGGCGGCTAGCCAGCACTTGCTGCTGCAAGAAGAAGCGCGACCGGTGGGAATAGCCCTTTTCGGAGAAGGCTCCCTCATTGTTCACCTCGGCTTCGATCAAGCCGGACTCGCAGCCCCCGATTGGTACTCGGAGGTAAACCATCCTTACGTCAAGGCGATCGGCAAAATTCTGGGCGAAATCAGCACTGAGCCGAATTTGCAAACATTAGAATTCATGGTTTCTTCCGGTGCAGATCCGCTCAAAACCCTGCAAGTCCAGCTCGATCGCGAGACATTTCTTTTGTCGGAATTAGTCGGAATTTGCGATCGGCTCAAACCTCAAAAAATCTACAGTTTTGCTCCTCTTGCCTGAAGGCAGAAGGTAGAAGCTTTCCCCCCCTACCCCAGCAGGGGGGAAGACCCAAGCCCAGAAAAACTGTGAATTTCAGAATAATACTTGTCGAGACCAGCGTCTTCCTTTCGTCAGAAAGCAGCCACCAATAAAAACAGTGAATAACAATGTTGATTGCCGTCTAATATTATGTCCGGTCGATTACCAGAAATCAGGTAGGGGCGGGTTCACCAACAATATCGGCCAATAATTGACAATCTCAAAAACCCGCCCGACCGAGATATTATGGTCAATCGATCGGACATGATATAACAAGTCGATGTAGCGAACACTTGAGAGAGCATCGTAGATGCACATTTATATTATTAAGCAGTATTAATAGTCATTAAATTATTCAACAGGATTTTTAGTAAATGTTAATTTTTTTAGACATTGATGGTGTACTTATTCCTGACAGAAGAAATGGATCGAGTTTGCAAACAGATATAATGAAATTTAATTCAGTTGGCCTTAATCACTTTGAAAATGTCCTTCGTTCCTATCCTAATGTGCGAGTAGTAATTTCATCATCCTGGCGTGAAATATTCCCCTTCAAGGTAATCCCGCCATTATTTTCACCAGATATCGCTATCCGTATTATCGGATTCACCCCTTTTCTAAACCCCAAAAATATTCACCAACACAAATATTTACGACACCAGGAAGTTCTTGAGTATCTTCGACAAAATCAAGCAGAGAACTCACCTTGGGTAGCCATTGACGATATTCCAGAACACTATCCGCCAGATGCGCCAGTTGTGGCTATTGATGATTACAATGGTTTTGACCAGAGATCAGCAAAGGTACTTTCAGAATATCTAACTTGATTTCAAAGGTTAGAAAAAAAGTATTGTAAAACTTCATGGACTTTCTAAGCAATTATAAACAATAATGGTATTATATTGTTGTGAGTGTTGAACAAGGAATACGCATAGCCCAAAGAACGGAAGTCTCAAATGCAACTAACAGAGAGGCACATCATTAAATCAACGTCACACCGTTTCGCCCAAATTGACGAACTAGCTTTCAAGTCGAAAAACCTCTACAATGCCGCCAATTACGTCATTCGTCAGAGCTTTATTTATGGATGGGGTTATGTCAGTTATAACGAAATGAACCGATTGATGAAGTCTCATGAAGCCTACAAGGCTTTGCCAGCCAAAGTAAGCCAGCAAATCTTAATGGTGTTAGACAAGAATTGGAAATCGTTTTTTGAAGCAGTTAAAGCTTACAAGGCTGATTATTCAAAATTCACGGGTCGCCCGAAATTGCCAAAGTACAAAGACAAAACCAAAGGGCGAAACCTTCTCGTCTACACGATTCAAGCGATTAGTAGTAAACAGTTGAAGAAAGGAATCATTAAACTTTCGGGTACTGAACTTTTAATCAAAACCAAAGTCGCTCCCGATAAGATTTGCCAAGTTAGGCTGGTTCCGAAATGTGATTCCTATGTAATTGAGGTAATTTATGATGAACCGGAGTCCACCTTTGGCAACGCAAATTCTGTAGCTAGTATTGATTTAGGACTAGATAATTTAGTGGCGTTAACTTCAAATCAGCCGGGATTTATCCCTTTGTTGATTAACGGGCGACCATTAAAATCGATTAACCAGTTCTATAACAAACGCAAATCCCGATTACAATCCCAGTTAAAAGGGAATCGTCAAACCTCACCCAGGATTCAGCGATTAACTCGCTGTCGCAATCAGAAAGTTGATAATTACTTGCATCATGCTAGTCGCCTGATTGTTGCGATTTTAAATACAAAACAAATTGGGACGCTAGTAATTGGCAAGAATGCACAGTGGAAAACTGAAATTGATCTAGGGAAGCAAACCAACCAAAACTTTGTTAGTATTCCTCACTCTCGGTTAATTGAAATGTTGGAGTACAAAGCTCGGTTGGTAGGAATCACAGTAATTGTGCAGGAAGAATCCTACACATCGCGGGCCAACTTCGTGGGTCTAGACCCAATCCCTGTCTACGGGAAAACAGAAAAAGAGCCAATGTTTACTGGTAAGCGTATTAAGCGAGGTTTGTACAAAACATCGACTGGTCAGTTAATTAATTCTGATATCAACGCTTCGTACAACATCTGTCGAAAAGCAATCCCAAATGCCTTCAGCGATGGGATAGGGAGCTGCGTACTTGGGCCGAGGCGGGTTAATCCGCTTAAAGCAAAAGTGAAGGGGGAGGGGCTTAAAGCCTCCCATGTCTATAAATGACTATACTTTTGCCAGCTATCGGAATAGAGAGGGTAAATTTGACATGGAAATGAACGTTGGTGACTTTCTGAACCGACTCGATCTCAGGGGACAAGCACTTAAAGGCACCAACCTTGGCGGTGCGGAACTCCGGGGAGCCAACCTCCGAGGCACGGATCTCCGAGAAACCAACCTCAGCAACGCTATTCTTAGGTATGCAGACCTGATCGAAGCGGACCTTACCGGCGCCAATCTCAGCGGGGCGGATTTAGGTGAATCATTTCTTAATTTAGCTAACCTCACAAGAGCCGATTTGACTGGTGCTGTCCTCCGAGAAGCTAATCTCGTAGGAGTCGAATTCACCGGCGCCAACCTCAAACAAGCAAGTTTGATCAAGGCTAATTTAGTTGGAGCCAATCTCCACGAAGCCAACTTAACCAGAGCCAACCTCAGCGGGGCGGATTTACGCGGTTCTCAGTTGAGCGGTGCCATTTTAGACAAGGCCGTATACAACAACCGGACTGTCTTTCCCGAAGATATCGATCCGGGTGCAATGGGAGCATTTTTGCTAGCTCCCAATGCTTCGCTCCCTGGCTTAAATCTGGCTATGGTAGATTTGACCGAAGCCGATTTAAAAGGAGCCGATTTGCGGCGGACAAACTTATACAAAGCTATTTTATTTGGCGCCAAACTCGATCGGGCAAACTTAGCAGGAGCCAACCTCAGCGCAGCGGACTTGAGGGAAGCCAGTTTGAGCGGCACGATTTTGGAGAAAGCTGTTTACAGCAACAAGACTTTGTTTTCCGAAGGCATTGACCCCGCTCTGGGCGGGGCTTATTTAATTGCTCCCAATGTATCGCTGCAAGGGGTAAATTTAACCGGAGCCGACTTAAACGGGTCAGATTTAAGCGGAGCTAATTTGAGCAGTTCTAACTTAAGTTCGGTTAACCTCAAAAATGCAGACCTCAGCAGAGCCAGCTTAAAAAAAGCTTACCTCAAAGGTGCAAACTTGGAGCAAACAGATTTGAGAGGAGCCGATTTAAGCGGCGCAATTTTACACCAAGTAAACTTGAGTTCTGCTGACCTTCGGGGTGTAGACTTAACAAGGGCTGACCTCAGCGGCGCTAATTTAAAGGATGCCGACTTGAGGGAGACAGATTTCACCGGAGCTACTTTGCTGTTCGCTAACTTGAGCGGGGCAGACTTAAGAGGTGTAGACTTGACAAAAGCTGACCTCAGCGGCGCGAAGTTAAACGAAGCTGACCTTAGAAAAGCAGATTTGATGAGAGTAAATTTGGAGGGAGCAGATTTAACTGAAGCCGACTTGAGCGATGCTCATTTATTCCGAGTTAATCTCAGAGGTGCTAACCTGAAAGGTGCTAACCTGAAAGGCGCAAGTTTAAAAGGAGTATTTTTGACCGACGCTTATTTGAGCGAAACGGATGTGACAGATATAGATCTGAGTCCGAGTTTTTTTGAATTGCCGCTAGAATCGGAATGGTAATTAGTCATTTGACAGGAAAGCAGTTGGCACTTGAGAGTTGACAGCAGCCAGTTGACATTTGACAGGAAAGCAGTCATTTATCCGAACAATCTAAAATCTAAAATCTATCTGAACAATCTAAAATCTAAAATCTAAAATCTAAAATGGATCGACCGTTAGGCTCTGTTATTCAAGGTTCCCTGAGCAAGGGATTAGAAGTGCGACTGCACGCCGATGTTTCGGTGGAAGATATGAGGGTGGGGAAATTTCTAGTAGTGCGGGGGGTGCGATCGCACTTTTTCTGCATGCTCACCGACGTGTCTCTCGGAACATCCAGCGCCCGCATTTTATCGAATCCTCCCAATCCCGACGACGATTTTCTGCTAGCAGTGCTAGCCGGTAGCAGCACCTACGGTACGATCGAACTGTCGCCGATGTTGATGTTGACTGCGGAACGAGAAAAACAGCAGGCAATTTTCGACCCGACGCAAAACGGCGGAGTTCGCGAGAATAAGCTGGCGTTAGGAAATTTGGCTTCTTTTGAATCGCAAACCAGTGCGGATATTGAGTTGCTACCTGTCAAAACTATTCCCAGCCACTTTTCGCAGGTGTTTGATGCCAAAGAAACAGATTTTCGGGCGGTTTTTGGCTGGGAAGACGACCCGTACCGCCGCAATTTTGCGATCGGCAAACCGATTGACATGGACGTTGCTGTGTGCTTGGATTTAGACCGATTTGTGGAACGCAGCAACGGAGTTTTTGGCAAGTCGGGAACGGGAAAATCTTTTCTGACGCGCTTGCTGCTATCGGGAATTATTCGCAAGCAAGCTGCTGTTAATCTCATTTTTGATATGCACTCGGAGTACGGGTGGGAAGCCGTTTCGGAAGGGAAACAGTTCAGCACTGTTAAAGGTTTGCGCCAGTTGTTTCCCGATAAAATGCAGATTTATACCCTCGATCCAGAATCGACCAAACGCCGGGGAGTCCGCGACGCTCAAGAGTTGTTTTTGAGTTTCGATCAAATTGAAGTCGAAGACATCGCCCTGGTGCAGCGCGAGTTAAATTTGTCGGAAGCTAGTATCGAAAATGCGATTATTTTGCGAAATGAGTTGGGAAGTGGTTGGATCAATAAGTTGCTGGAAATGACCAACGAAGATATCCAAATGTTTTGCGAAGAAAAGCGGGGAAATAAGTCTTCGATTATGGCTTTGCAGCGGAAGTTAGAGCGATTAAACGATTTGAAATACATCCGCACGCGCTGTCCGAAAAATTATGTAACTGAAGTTTTGCAGTGTTTAGATAGTGGAAAAAATGTAGTAATTGAGTTCGGTTCGCACTCGGATTTGCTGTCCTATATGTTGGCGGCAAACGTGATTACTCGCCGCATTCACCAAGCTTATGTACGGAAAGCTGAGAAGTTTTTGCAGAGCAAAAATCCGTGCGATCGCCCGCAGCCGTTGGTGATTACCATAGAGGAAGCTCACCGCTTTCTCGATCCGGCGATCGTGCGATCGACTATTTTCGGTACGATCGCCCGAGAAATGCGAAAATACTTTGTCACCCTGCTAATTGTAGACCAGCGCCCGTCAGGAATCGACGCCGAAGTCATGTCGCAAGTAGGAACGCGCATTACAGCTTTGCTAAACGACGATAAAGACATTGATGCTATTTTCACCGGCGTTTCGGGAGGGCAGAGTTTGCGATCGGTTTTGGCTAAACTCGACTCCAAACAGCAAGCATTAGTTTTGGGCCACGCCGTACCGATGCCCGTAGTCGTGCAGACTCGTCCTTACGACGAGCAATTCTACAGGGAAATCGGCGATATTGACTGGCAAGAAATGCCCGACGAACAAGTATTTGCCGAGGCAGAAGCTGCTAAAATGGATTTGGGATTTTAGTTTGACAACTGCTAGATTAATTACAGAAATTAGGCCAATGTTACTGTAAATTAATCCTTGCCAAAAATTGGCGATCGCTGGTAATGACCGAAATAGCTGATTTTTGCTTTAGTTATCAAGGAAAAACTGCATCCAACGTCAAAAAAAATTAGCCCCCAGCTTTGGGCCAGAAGCTTTTCCCCTTTCACCCCCTCACCCCTCATCCCTACCTTCAAAAAATTTGCCTAAGCTTAAATATGGTTGAGCATCGCGGCACAATTCAACTTAAACAGCCCAACAGCCAGCCTTTCTACACCTTTACTTACTCACAGCCGAGTTGCAGTAGCATATTCTCAGAAAAATGTCAATATATATTTTAAAGCGTAAGTCGCAGCTAATACGGCGATCGAGTTCGGTTATCTCGCATCGCAGCATCTAGGCAGCGAGAAAATTTCAAGCGATGATGGAACAGAGAGCAAAATAAAGCCCTCGAATTGCATGAGTCTGTTTGCATGAGTATTGGGAAGTTGAGTTGCAGTTACAACTAGCAGGGAATTTAAAACCTTAAGGAAAAATGTAGAATCTTGACCTTAAGACAGAGGTTTTTACCCTTTACGATCCTCAAAATTTGGAATAATATTGAGCAAAGTAAACTTAAATTCACTTCGCCTTAAACTAGCCGTTAAAGCTAGCGATCTACCGAAAATCGACGGGGATTACTGGAAAATCAAGCACAAAAGTAATCCAAACAAAAAGCTTCTACCGATCGTCACCGATAAACAGGAGGGGAAACATCCCCCCTGTGGCAGTCTTTATCCCACTTGCAAAAGTGGGACAGGGTATCACCAACTTTTTATCTGTTGTTACAAGGAGTGCAATACTCACCCATGTCCACCACAACCCCCAAAAACAAAACAGTGAAAGCCGATCGCATGGGCAGCCGGCCATACTCCTCAACGGATACGGTTCGTACCTATCTGCACGAGATCGGTCGCGTACCCCTGTTAACCCGAGAAGAAGAAATTGTTTTCGGGAAGCAGGTGCAGCAAATGATGAAATTAATCGAAGCAAAACAAGAACTTGCCAAAGAATGGCAGCGGGAACCCAGTCAGCATGAGTGGGCTGCCGAAATGGAGTTGACCGAAGCTGAACTGAACCGGATATTGCAGTTAGGGCGACGCGCCAAGCAAAAGATGATTGAAGCGAATTTGCGGCTAGTAGTGGCGATCGCCAAAAAATACCAGAAACGCAATATGGAATTCTTGGATTTAATTCAAGAAGGTACCCTAGGTTTAGAACGAGGAGTCGAAAAATTTGACCCGATGCGGGGATACAAATTTTCTACCTATGCCTATTGGTGGATTCGGCAAGCAATTACCCGTGCGATCGCCCAACACGCCCGCACAATTCGATTGCCAATTCACATCACCGAAAAACTCAACAAAATCAAAAAAGTGCAGCGGGAACTCACTCAGCAGTTGGGCCGGTCTCCCACACCTGCAGAAATTGCCACCGCCCTCGAACTGCACCCTTCCCAAATTCGGGAATACCTGCTGATGGCAAGACATCCAGTTTCTTTGGACTTGCGGGTAGGAGACAACCAAGATACCGAACTGCAAGAACTCTTAGAAGACGAAACTGCATCTCCAGACAACTACATTACCTCGGAATTGCTGCGGCAAGACCTCGATACTTTGATATCAGAACTGACCCCCCAGCAGCGAGATGTCATAATTCTGCGCTTCGGTTTGGAAGACGGCACCGAAATGTCGCTGGCGAAAGTCGGAGAACGGCTCAATCTCAGCCGGGAACGGGTGCGGCAGCTAGAACATCAAGCCCTCGCCCACCTGCGGCGCCGCCAATCTCAAGTCCGAGAATACTTGGCTAGTTAGTCACTAAAAAAAGTTGAGATGTTTCCTAGAATCTCAACTTTTTTTATGTGTTGGCGCGGCTGGGAAGGATAATTGTATACCAGTTAAAAAAAAGAATGCAACTGCCGGCCCGCGATCCAAACCCTTATGGAATAGGTCAGTCGATTTTAGATTTTAGATTTTAGATTTTAGATTTTAGATTTTAGATTTTAGATTTTAGATTTTAGATTTTAGATTT
>JAUBST010000019.1:66029-131157 GCA_036702215.1 Microcoleus sp. F6_B6 | reverse complement strand
CCTGATTACGCTTGCCAGTGAGGCCGGCTATGAGCCTCCATTGTCAATACCGCAACGCTGTTGCGGTGAGCAGTTACGAACAAACTTTCTCGAAATCGTTATTAAGAAAAACCTCTTTATTAAAAAGAAACACATAGTAAAGGATTTTTTTTAATATATCTTCACTAGCAGGAAGACACAAATAATTAACTATATCTGAAAAAACTATACACTCTATTTCAGAGGATTTATTATGATATAAAGATAATGCCAAATTTTTAATATGTTCTCTTTCTTCGTAAAACCGACTCAACCATGAATTGATATCAATTTTATATTGATTTACTAAGCTTTCACCTTCATCTGTGCGCTCCTTAAGCTGTAAATATGAGATTTTTTGATAGTAAACTATTCCTTTATCAATGATCTGTTGAATTTTTTTCTGATAATTTACTAAACTTTGTTTTTTACCCTCTGAATCAGTGTCTCGTGTATTGGTATTGCTCTCAGTTCTCAAGCAACAATCATTCTTGCCTGTATCTTTGTAATGAGAGAAGTGAGCAGCTCTTTTTATACCGGACTTATTAAAATCACTTGCCTGCTTTAAAAAAACAGCTTCTCCACATACATTACAAGTTAGAAGGAAATTCACATAGGATTGATAGTTTAGTCTATCATCATCAGGTGTAAACTCTTCATTTAATAAGATAGATTTGGCAGACTCCATAAAAATTAACCCCCCTGGTTTTTGGTAATTCTCATTAAGTAAATAGAACTTTATAATAATTTTAGTAATTATTATAAAGTTATCCCAGCATTACCTAGGAATTTAACAGTAGTCCCCTGCATATACTGTGACTTAAATCACCTAATTGTCTGAAACCCTAAAATTCTATAGCAATAGTTTTAGCTATTTATCAGTAGGTGATTTTATCCTGACAAGTGTAACTATGTAACAGTAGGGACAGGGCACTGCCGTGTCCCTATCTGATATGTGCTATTTTGTACCTTTGGGGCGAACTCGCGCGCCCACCCCACAAGAGTTGCCCGAAAAATAGGTGCACAAGTTAAATGTGCGACAAATTACAGGGCTTAACCTAACGCAGCGCAGGCTTTTTTCAACCATTCAATTGTTGCTGCATCAAGTACGGGTTCGAGTTTCTCGACTACAGCAACATGATAATTATTTAACCATGCGAGTTGAGCCTTTGAGAGCCGATCGACATCAATCAATTTTTTGTCAAACGGAATATACGTCAGCGGTTCAAATCCGTACCAAATTAAACCGTTTTTGGATGGCATCTCCCTGACAACATAGAGATTTTCGATGCGAATTCCGCCCCATCCCGGTTCGTAATATCCCGGTTCGATGCTAGTTACCATTCCGGCTTCCAGGGGATACTGCACAGATTTGCTGATGCCGTTTGGCCCTTCGTGGCCAGCTAAAAATGCGCCGACTCCGTGCCCGGTACCGTGTCCGTAGTCTAGCTGTTCTTGCCACAATACCGCACGGGCGATCGCATCTAATTGCGCTCCCGTTGTTCCTTTGGGAAATTGCTGCATTGCACAGTTAATGTGCGCGATTAACACTGTTGTGTAGTGTTCTATTTGTAGCGCCGTCGGTTCTCCGATACTTACTGTTCTCGTATCGTCGGTTGTACCTGCTAAATATTGCGCGCCTGAGTCCAATAACAGCAGTTCCCCCGGTTTTAAGGTTATTTCTGGGCTAGGGGTTCCGTAATGTACGATCGAGCTATTGGCTCCCGCACCCGCGATCGTTCTAAAAGTTAAAGTCTGAAAATCTGTTTCTTGCTGGTAAAAATTTTCGATGTTTTCTTTGACATCAAACTCTGTCAAGACATTACCATTTTCTAGCTGTTCTGTCAACCACTTTAAAGTCAAAGTTTTCGATCGACTTGCTTTGAAATTGGCTGATTTCATCTGCTCGATTTCAACCGGATTTTTGCGAGCTTTCATCCCTTCCACCGGATTACTCTCAAAAACTATTTCGATGTTGTATAACTGCGCTTCTTGCTGGTTTAAGAGTAACTGGTACGTGCCTGCTGTGCTGTGTTTCGGGTCTAAAAGTACCCAAACTTTCTTTGGCAAACTTACGCAAGTTTCTAATGTATGCGGATAGTCGGCGTAGGGAAGCAAAGTTACATCTGCCCGCAATTCTTGCTTGATTTCCGGTGAAATTCGTTCGGGATTTGTAAACAAAAACGCTGAATCTGTGGTGACAATGGCATAGGATATGAAAATGGGAATGTGGGGAATATCCGAGCCTCGGAGATTGAACAGCCACGCTATTTGATTCAGGTTGGTAATCGGCAGCACATCGATATTGGCTTTTTGCATCGCTTCCCTGACTCTGGCTAATTTTTCGGCGGCGGTTTCTCCTGTCAGGGATGCAGGTAAGCTAAATATGGGTTCTGCATCAATCGCGGGTAAAGTCTCTGCTGTTTTCCAGTGATTTTGCGATCGCACTTTGTCTGTCAAATTCTCCCGGATAGGTATGAGTTCAATCTCCGCAGTTGCAAATTTTTTCACCCAATTTTGATATTGCTCTGTCGCTACGGTAAACGGGTCAAAACCCAGGCGAATCTTCGTTAATTTTTGTGCCGATTCTACAGCAAGTTTTTCTAAAGTTTCAATTAAGGTTAAATTTCCTTCTAAAGCGAGTTTCGATATTTGAATAATTCCCGTATCGACTTGCAATTCGGCTTGTTCGTAATAGCGGGAATCCACAAACAACCAAGCGGCATCTTTGCCAACCAACAAATCACCGGCGGAACCCGTAAAACCGCAGATCCAAGCCCGCCGCTGCTTGGCTGCTGGAACTGATAAATTTAAGTGTTCGTCAACCGCTGGGATGTAATAGCAATCTAAGTCGTAATCTGCCATCAAATCGCGCAATTCTGCCAGTTTTGCAGCGGAGGTATCTTGAAGATTTGTATTTGCTTTCAAGTTCGTGGCAACCATGTTTAAATTTCCTATTTTACTTGTTGTTTAAAATTGTCTTCAAACCTTTAACTAATCTCCTAATACCTGCGGTGGCGGTTGCTTTCTCCAAAGCACCGTAAGCAACCCGCAAATAGCAGCCGCTATCCATGCCGAAGGTTGTACCGGGAAGCACTGCTACGTGATATTCGCGAATTAATTGTTCTACTAATTCCATTGTATCGATTTCAGTATCAACTTTCAAGAAAAAGTAGAATGCTCCGCAGGCTGGGGAAATTGTACATAAGTTTTGGATGGTATTGAGTTCGTCTAATACGAGTTGGCGCACAGATGCGATCGCCCTTACATAATTATCGCAGTAACCTCTACCAACTTGCAAGGCTCCCAGGGCTGCATACTGAGAAATTACTGGCGGACAAATTAAGATGGTATCTTGAATCTTTCTCACTGAAACGAGCAAGTGTTCTGGTATTACCATATACCCGATCCGCCAACTCGCAAAACCGTAGGCTTTGGAGAGGCTAAACAGAGAAATTGTATGTTCGCTGCTGTTGGGGAAAGCGGCGGGCGAACAGTGTTTGACTCCCTCATAAGTAAAATATTCGTAGGCTTCATCGCTGATGTGATAAATGTTGTGCAGGCGACAAATTTCGTTAACTTCCCGGAGTGCTTCGGCTGAATAAACAACACCAGTGGGATTATTTGGTGAAATAGTAACTATGGCTCGCGTTTTGTCTGTAATTGCTTTTTTTATAGCATCGATATTAAGTTGATAGTTGGCGTCGGTTTCTACTATCACTGGTCGGCAATTTGCCATAATTGCCGCCATTTCGTGATTGAAGTAATAAGGTGATTGGATAATAACTTCGTCTCCCGCTGAGGTGATGGCGAGAAGGGCGTTGGTAAAGCCCATGTTGCTGCCGGCGGTAACGACAATGCAGTTTTTGCTGTTAATTTCTATGTCGTTATCTGTTTTTAGTTTGGCTGCGATAGCCTCCTGTAATTGTGGAATACCTTCCACGGCTTTGTATTTGTGATTGTCGGGATTTGCGAAGAATTCCGGGATTTTATCAATTGATTCTGGTGGCGGATTGTAGTAAACTACGCCTTGTCCTAAAGATATCGTTCCCGGATTTTGGCGGATCAGTTCCCCAACTACTGGAATTATTGGGGACTGTACCGATTGCATTCGAGTCGGGTAATTTTTCATAATATATTATAGGTAATTATAGGCAGGCTTAGTGATAATGTACGTTCTTAAGCAAGTTTACTATTTCACGCACGCACCTCTCCTCTTCAGGATCTATGTAATTCTATTTTAGAACCTTGGGGCGACTTAAACACTTTAACTTGTGCGGGCAACCTTTCGCCCAATTCTCGAACGTGGGTAATCACTCCAATCAGCCTTTCTCGCTGCCGCAAAGATTCTAAAATTTGAGTAACGCTTTCGAGAGTTTCAGTATCTAAAGTGCCAAATCCTTCATCGAGAAACAAGCTGCCCAAGTGAGCTCCTTGAGACAGTTTTTCTGACAAAGCTAAAGCCATTGATAAGGAAGTGGCAAAGGTTTCGCCGCCGGAAAGGGTTCGCACTCGTCTAGCTTCGCCGCCGTTCCAATTATCTGCTACCCAGTATTCGCCATCTTGGTTTTTTAGTTTGTAGCGATTTTCGGTTAATTCTTGCAAAATTAATGTGGCACTGCCGACTAATTCTGCTTCTAAATGTTCTAAAATGTAGGATTGAAATTCGTTGGATTTGAGATTCTGCGCTAAGGTGTGATAAGTTTGCTCTTGTTCTGTGAAATTTGTGATTTGCTCTGAGAGTCTTTCGGCTTGTTCGAGATTTTGGGCTGCTACTTGAATCCACGCTAATAGTTCGGCGCGGTTGTTGTTGGCTTGTTTGAGGTTTTCTTGGGCGGTATGTTTTGCCGATCGCACTTGTGCTAAAGTATTCTCATCGGTAGTTCTGCCTGCGATCGCCTCGCTCAAATCTTTCGCCCGCGTCTCTAACTGAATTTTTGATTCCCGGTGAGAGCGAATAGCATTTTCCCATTCTGATTGTTCCTTAACTGTCGCAACCGCTGCTAAAAATGTCTCTTCTGTGAAATCAGCCGCCGTTAATTTTGCTGACCAATCCAGGTTTAACTGCTGTTTCTGGGCTTGGGCTTGTCCAAAAACTTCTCCAGCTTGCTGCTCTCTCTCTGCTGCTTGAATAACCTTATTTTGAGCAGTTTGATAGGATTTTTCTGCAACTTTCAGCAGATTTGCCAAGTCTTTTTTGTCTTGTTCTAAGACTTTTGCTAAATTAGCATAAGGTTGATATTCGGTAATTTGATAAAGCGCATTTACACAACTTTGCAACTGCTGCTGGCGGCGGTCTGATTCGGCGATCGCATCTTGATATTCCTGCTGTTTAGCTGCTTGATTCGCCACCGCCAAATTAAATCTTTCCTGAAAATTATCATATTCCAATGATGCTAGTTGGAACTGCTGTTCGGTTTCGCGGTATTGGCGATCGCTCTCTTTCAGGATTGCCAACTCCTGCTGCAACCCCAAGATTTCCCAATGAGGAGTCTCCAGAACTTGAGTGATTTGCTGCTGCAATTCGGCAACTCTATTCGCCGTTAGTTCCAGCATTTGAGCAATTTCAGACTCTTTTTGCAGGCAGGCTGAAACTGCACTTTTTGCCTCAGCCTCCGACCTTTGAGCATCTTGAAAAACCTGATTTGCTGCCGCCAATTTTTGCCGCAAATCAGCGAGATCGACAATATTAGAATTCGGCAAAGGAGGGAGGAGCTCGCTCTCAGGATGCACCCCCCCGCACACCGGGCAAGTATCGCCAGGATTCAGCGACATTCTGACCGCAGCAACACTCTCTAAACGTGCCGCTTCCGCATTAGCGGTTTGGGCCGATTCTAGCTCGCGATCGCACTCTTTTAGCCTGAGTTCAACGGCTTCTAAATTAGTGGTAGCCTCCACATAATTTTGTTGAGCTTTTTCCTTTTCGGTTCGAGATTTATCCAACTGTTCTTGCTGAGTCTTTTCCTGCTTGGTAATTAGCTGAACTTCCATCAATAAGGGTGAAATTTGCTGCAATTGCTCTAAACGCTTTCCTCCCGGCGCATACTGTTCGAGTTTTGCCGCTGCTTGAGTAACTCGAAAACCAGCACCTTGAATTTTAGTGTTAGCAGCTTGCAGGTCTTTATCTGCTGCCATAAAAAAGCGGAGTTTTTCTTGTTGATTTTTTTGGGCCAGCGCCACTTCTTTTTCTAATTGAGCGCGCTGTTCTTCATATACTTTAGCAGCAGCTAGAGCATCTTCGCGAGCTTTAATTTGTGGCGCTAGCACCTGTTCTTTGGCTTTTGCCGCGTCAAATTGCTGCTGCTCTACTGCTAGCTCAGAGCGAGCTTTAATTAACTGCTTTCGCGCTGCCACCGAGGCACTTTCGGCAGTTTCATACTGACTGCGAGCCGATCGCACTAAAGCCCAATCTCCCTGTAAATGATTGGCAGCTTGCGCTCTTTCTAAACGCTGTGTTAAAATTTTGATCTCAGCAGAATTAGCATTTAATTTAGCCAGTTCTTGTTGCAGCTCTTGCCAGCGAGCGATTTGCGAAAATAGCTGCTCCTCTTCATCTAGAGCCTTCTGAGCTTTCATCACGGCGCGATCGAACTCAGGCAACTGCTGCTCTAAAATCACAAGTTGCGATCGTCTCCCGGCCACCTCATCCGCCGTCGGCGCACTCAACTCAGCTAGCTGCCTTTCCACCATTTCCCGTTCCTGTTTCAGCAACTTAGCAAGCTCGTTTGTTTCCTTCCGCATCTGCTCAAAAATCTCAAATCCCGCTAGCTGCCGCAAAATTTCCCGGCGTTTAGAAGCATCCCCTTTAATAAACTCATCAAACTTGCCTTGAGGCAGAACAATTGCTCGTGTAAAAGTATCAAAATCCATTCCTAAAATCTGTTCGATGGTATTTTGCACAGCAACAATACTCGTCCCCAAAGTTTCCCATTGGCCATTTTGCCAGTTGTCCAAAATCACCTTATTTTCGGGAGATTTCGGACGGAAACGCCACCTTCGCGTCACCCGATACTGTGCCGAACCCACAGCAAAACGCAACTGCACTTTTAAATTTTCGCTGCCTTGACTTGCCAAATCACTGACTTGTTTGCCGCTGCGAGTTGTCGTGCCAAAAAGAGCGTAAGTCATGGCATCTAGCAGTGAAGATTTGCCCGCACCTGTAGCACCAGTAATTGCAAACAAATCGAGTTGAGAAAAATCTAAACGCTGTTCGCGGTGGAAGCTGGTAAATCCTTCGAGAATAAGTTCTAGTGGACGCATACTGATTTTAGATTTTAGATTTTAGATTTTAGATTTTGGATTGCTATTACTTTTTACCAGGTGGAGCCTGGTAACACAGATTCGGAGGCTCTGCCTCCAATTTTCTTCTTTAAGCCCGATGCAGAGCCTCTGGATATTTCCAGACGGAGCCTGGAAGTTAATTTGAGATTTGGGATTGTATCTTTTTACCCATTTAATTATTAACTGTTTCCTTAAACTTCTTGTACAAATTTTTAAATTCCTCCAATACGGCCGGTTTCGGTGTCGTTCCCAATCGGTTTTGATAATAGTTGCAAAACTCTGCTGCCGGATCGAAATTATTGGGATCGATATTAGTTATTTCTGTTGCTTCTAGCGCTGCATCTGGATAGCGCGGTTCAATTAACAGCGCTTGAGAACAAATTTGGCGCACTCGATCGGCAAGTCCGATTTGCGGACTGTCCAGTTCGACAATTACTTTCAAGAAACCCGGATGATACTGATGAGCTTGTAAAGTTTCATCGAGATTGTCGTTATGACATTTAAGCACTTTTAACGGCTTGTGGCAAGCCACAGGCTTAAATTCCACCTTTGCCTGACTTCCCGGCTCAACTTCTATCAAGCAAAATCCTTTTTCCTGTTCCGCTTCTCCAAAATCTAACTGAATCAAGGAACCGGAATAATAAGCCGGAGAAGTCTCAGAAACCCGCTGGTGAATGTGGATGTGTCCGAGGGCAACATACTGAGCTTCTAGGGGCAGAGTTTGCGATGACAGTAGGTATTTTTCTCGCGTGTAATAAGCGACTTCGGATTTGGCCAATCGAGCGCCGTCAATGCTCATGTGTCCCATCAGAATATTGACAGTATTCTCTCTAAAATCCCTGGTTAAATCTTCGAGTAAATATGCTACTATTTCGCGGTAATCTTTTCGGCGGTCGGCATCGCCTGACTGCCAGAGAGAATTAGCATCTAACAGTCTTTGTTCGGAAGCAAAAGGCATCGCTCCCACGCAAAGTTTACCGCTTTTTGTATTGAGAGTAATCGTGCCGCCGTCTGCCGATCGCCTGGGTTTGCCTAAAGCGCGAACACCGGCGAGTGAAAGCAATTGCGCGATGCTGTCGATGCGGGATGCCGAATCGTGATTGCCCGCGATCGCAATTGCGGGAATTCCTGCCGCTTGGAGTTCGCAGAAAAAGTTATAAGCAATGCGTTCGGCGTAAGCGGGAGGGTTGGGCACGTCGAAAATGTCGCCGGCGACGAGCACAGCATCGACATCCAAGGCTTTTGCTTGCTTCAAAATCTGTTCGAGGGCGATCGCAATTTCAAAAGTGCGATCGATCCCTCGGAAACGCCGCCCTAAATGCCAGTCAGCAGTATGAATTATTCGCATAGTACGAGGAGTATTTTGTTTATGTTAATAGAAACGCGCCACTTTTCAATCTTCCTCATTTTCTTGAATTGCTGTTTCAATCTCATCAGGATATGCCTCAGCATAACTAAAAGCATTCACCAAATCTGCTGCACAGAGATTCGGATGACCTTCTAAAATATGAGCATCGGTGGCATCTTGACGGCGATAGCTTATTAACAGCCAAACAGGAACCCGCGTTTTTCGGATACAGGCGGCACCACCCATGACACCGGGAGTCTTTTGAACTCCATACCCAAGGTATTCTATCATTTCTACTCACTCCGAAGGACGGTTAACTCGAATCAGTAAACTTCTCACTGATTCTCGATTCGCAATAGCTTCATTAATTCGTAAAGCCAACAAATCCCTATTTGAATCATCTTTACAAACAATGATACCAGCATGGTCTGGTTGTAATGTATGCAGCCTGATAAAATGACGGCGATTGAGCGTTAAAATAGCGCGGTCAATACTCACGGCAAAAGCTAACACTTCTTCATCAGGAATTTTTTGATTAGCATTTCCTGCTTCCTGTACGGTAAGGATATCGTGACCTAAAGTCCTCAGCAATTCCACAACCCGCCTCGGAAATTGTTCATCTGCATAGAAACGCGCCACTTTTCAATCTTCCTCATTGTCTTGAATTGCTATTTCAATCTCATCAGAATATGCCTCAGCATAAGCCCAAGCATTCGCCAAATCAGCGGCACGCAGAGTCGGATAGTCTTCTAGGAGTTCAGCTTCAGAAATACCTAAACGGCGAGCATTCACCAGCACCCAAACAGGAATTCGCGTTTGTCTGATGCAAGCATCGCCGCCGCACACGCCGGGAGTCTTTTGAATACCAGACCAAAATTTTCTTAAACTTTGGGCTAGTAATTCTATAGCTTGAGCCTTCTCTTCTGGAGTTAAAGCTAAGAGTTGCGGTTGCAATTCTTTCAGTGTCGTATTTGCAGTTATTGAGTTCATAAATATTAGCTTTTTTTTGTCATACAGGTATTCTAGCACTGGTGGCTAACTCAAAACTTTCAGTCCACAGGCTTCACATCGTGAAACCGAGTATAATCAACCACCCGCCCTCCCGTCGCCGATTTCAAAAGAATATCGACAAACCGCATATTCCACATAATTTCAGATGCCACAAAAGAATGTCGCGCATGAATAGTTTGCGAAACTGTTTCGTCAATTCCTGTTAACGTAATTACAATTTCTGCTTGTTGCTCGCTCAAGTCTTTGGCAGTAAGTTGGTACAAAGGACTGGTCTCGTCAATTGGGTGCATAACCGTCCAAGTTAAGGCAAAAATCGGAGAGCGACTCCGCACCAATTGCAAATCGTAAAAACGCCGCATAAATTCTCCTTCCGCTGTTAGCTCGTCGCGGATCAAAGTAGCTCGCTGCTGCGCTTCTAGAATCTGGTTGAAACGCTGATTTGCAGTGCGGTACATCAGAGTTGGAACGCCGTTGAAAGGAGCGATTACAGCTACGCGGCTGAAGATAACTCTGGCTGTTGGTGTGGAAAATCTCGAAAAAGCCAGTCCCGTCACCATTGCCACTCCCCACAAAGCAAAAAGCGCTTGGATCGCGACTATAGTATTAGCGTAATCATTGCGCGGATACATGGCGCCGTAGCCGATCGTCGCCATTGTTTGCACGCTGAAATAAAAGGCATCTTGGAAAGAACCCGGCCGCGCGTTAGCAATGCAATCTCCTCCCGCCAAGTAAGCTAAGGCAAATAAAGAATTTGTGACTGTATAAGAGAGACAAATCAGGATGAAAAATCGCGGCCAAGAAAGAGTTAGCAGCCTGTGGTAAAGGTCGGCAAAATGCAGGCGAGGTACTCCCAACTTGACAATATTTAAGGGGAATTGTCCTTGGCGGCTGACTAAACGAGGCTGTGGCTGGCGGTTGCGGTGAATTTTCATTGCGATTTGTAACTGCGGCTGTTTCAATTTGTAACTATTGCTGTGACCGGGAAAACTTATCCTTTAGACTGATGTCTGATTCCAAAAATTCGGATAACAGCGGAGTTTAGAAATGGTTGAGCTTAACTGGCATGACTATCTCGTTATGGTTTCTTTTGTGGCTTCTATTGCGGGTCTAGTCCTGCTCGGCGATAATCGCAACTCGCAGCCAACGGACGAGCGCACTTTGAGCGAAGAAATCCTGATCAAGATGAGCTTTACTTACTGGATAGTCTACTGCATCTCTTTTTTCGGGCTGAAACTTCACCTACCAGAGGATAGCTGGTTATTGCTCAGTTTGAAGCTGACTGCGGTTCTTTCTTACTTGTTGACTGCTTCTAGCATACTCAGCCTGCCGCTGCAACGCATGGCTGTCCGACAAGTTGAAGATTAAAAAAAAGGCGTTTGCAGTGAGGACTTCAGTTCTTTCGATCGCGGTGAAGAAGCACTAAAGTCCTGCCTGCAAAACTATTTGAGTTATATTACCGGGCAATAAGCTCACAGTTAGCTGTGAGTATGCCGCGAACTTTGTTGCTTAGGATTTAAAACCTTTAGAGCTTTTCTTTTTCTCCTGCGGTTTGGACTTTGACTTGTTAACTTCGCCTAAAGCTTCCTGAAATAAGTTGTGCAGGTGCAGGGGAACGCTGGCAATTTCCGGGAGTTCGGGTTCTAAGGGTTTTTTAAACTCTTGCAGCAAGGCGTCTAAATCGCGATCGATCTGAAAGTCTGTACGTTGCAATACAGTTTGCAAAATTTGTTCTAATTTCGCTGAATTAACTTTAGCTAACCGCTGCCAAATCCAGACATTAATTGCAGGATCTTCTAGATAGTTACGCACCAGCTTTTCGTAACCGGGAACGGTTGAAAAGTCTTCGGCTGCTAGCAGTGCAGTAAATTGAGCGTAAGCAGACAAAAAGGTTTGTCCCCAGCGAGGATGAGAAAATGCTGTCACCTGTTCGGCTTTCTTGAAGCGATCGGGCAATTCGACTTTCGGCATCACCATTTTTGAACTAGCATTGCTGTCGAGCATTACCTCAACTGCGTTAGCATCGGCACCTGCAGCCGCGATTGCTGCTGCTTTGACTTCTTCTCGATCGACTCCGGCATCTTCAACGATATCCGCCAGAGATTTACTTTCATCAACGCCCATATCAGCTAGGCGTTTTTTAGTGATGAATTCCTGAAATTCAGTCAACTGTTTATTCAGGTGATATCCCGACAGCGTCACTTCATCGCTGCCAAAAAAATCGATAAAATCTTCGTGGTACTTTTCTACTGACTGCCAAGCTTGCTCTAACAATTCCGGGGCATCGCTGTACAGGTTCTGTTTGTGGTTTTGCTTGAAATTGCCGATCGCCACCGCCAACTTCGGCTTACCCAATTTCCCCTTCAGGATGGGAGAGCTCGAAAGTACCCACCAGTCATCGGTAAGGGGAGAAATCCTCGCCAGCAAGATTTCTCCTAACTTAAAGCGAGACATTTCTGCAAGAAAATTAGGACTGTTGGGCTTGACAACGTAGTGCTTAGCCGTCAGCCAGTTCATCAGTTCAAACCTGTCCGGGGAAAGTTCAGTGATTTCAAATAAGCCAGTGAAGCTTCTGTGCTCCCAACTTTCCAGCAAGCTACGATCGCTCTCGGTTAAATCCGGCTGACTTTCGACAAATAGGTCGATCGGCGTTTTCTCTCCGACTTTACCTTCAATGGTAAAACTGTCAATCACTTGATTTTGCTGAGCAATGTCGTAGCGCTCGCCGGTCGATCGAGCTGCAGCATAAGCTTCCAAAGCTACCGCCAACTCTCCCTCAGCATCCAGCACAAAGTCAATTAAATTTTGCTTGAGTGTCCAAGCTCTTTGCAACATTTCATCCACAAGTAATACCAATTTTGAATGAGAGGATTTAGATTAACAATTATCGGACTTGAAGCCACCGACGCTTTACGATCCGGCTGCGATTGAAGGAAGCGCCCCGCGAACAATCACAAAAATATGCGATCGATGCCTCAGTCCTGAATAAGTTTAATTTTAAGGCTAACAGTCAAAAAAAAATGTTAATCTCAAACGCCAGCATCCCGATTTTGTAAAAAGCGTTTATTAGGAGTGCGATCGTCCCGCACAGCAAAGCCTCTACGTCTTTAGCGAGTTCTCGCAGCGAACAGTCCTGTGAAATAAAAATCGTGCTGAAAAATACGATTTCAAGGGATCATAAAAATACCCTCTCCGATGTAGAGAGGGGCTGAAAATCCCCAAAAACTTCGCTAAACTCTAGTTAAAAACTGTGCCGCCTGTCAACAACAGTGCAAAACGCAGCAGCCGGGTTTTTTTTATCAAACACTTCCCTCGATTCCGGTACCCGGCGAAAAATAACCGGAACGCTTGAGTTTGTGCGCGTCCAAGACTGAAAAATACTTCGCGTAAGCCCTTAGCGGCCGTCTTTGTCAATGTCGCCAGGAATAGCGCGTTCCACCCGATCCCAAGCGTCGCGCGTGGCGTGCTTGGCTTTTTCCCAAGCCACATTAGACTTACCGCGATTTGTTTCGTAGTCGCGCTGCAAATCCGGTTCGATCTCGTGGTATTTCTTACCAGTAGCGCCATAGCGGGTGTATCCCTCATAACCGGTGCGGTATGCAGGCTGATAGTCTTCGTAAGTCGCGCTAGTATCCACGTAAGAACGGGAACGGTAGTTGCTTTGCCAGTAAGCATCTTCTACCGTGGGGTCGATCGCCTCGCCCACACCTTTGCCCGCCAAACCGCCGCCAAACGAACCGACAACAGCGCCCACAACAGCCCCTACAGGCCCGCCGATCGCACCGCCGATCGCAGCACCTGCAGCACCCGCACTCGCCGCACCAATACCCGTTGCGACTGGATGAGCCCCTGTTTCGCCCGAAAGCGGGTCGAGGTTAGCATTAGGTTCGTGTACCGTTTTTTTGTCATCGCTCATGATATTTTTTTCCTTTTATCTAACTGTAACTGTTATTAAATTTACCTTTTCAATTCATATCTATTCATCTTCCTTGAGGATGAATCTGCTAGCTTAAGAAGCAGGAAAACCAAACATGGTTCTCGAATCAAAAAGTAGTTTTACACCTTACTATCAAGCGATAGGGGGCGCCGAGGCGCCCCCTAGATCGTTATATTCAAGTGAGTTGTGAACTCCGCTCAATTGTCTGCTCGCCGAAGCCGTGTATTTACCAGCAACTTGAGTGAGATATAAATCTCTTGAATTTATTACTTGCCCGTGACCTTTTCGATCAAACCTTCAGCTTTTTCAACTATGCCTTCTTGCGGGTGTTCTCCCTTATACTCCTTTAAGCTTTCGTCGTAAACTTTCTCGACCTTTGCAGGATTTTGAGCGGTTTTGACTATTTCATCGTAAGCTGCTTGGGGATTGAGATCCTCGAAACTTTCTGCGGGGTCAGTAATTTTAGCTTCTTGCGGCGCGTGACTCCGGTCTTGACCTGCGTAAGCAGCCTGAGTGGGTACTGCCGCTAGACCTAGCAGACCAATGAAAGCCAGCGTACAGACCAGCAAAATGCTTTGGCTCAATGTTTGCCCGAGAGCTTTTAAAACCCGCTTCATATCAACTTCTCCTCGTATTTTTCCGCACAAATTATGGTGTTTGTCGCCCCTTCACTGCGATCGCACATTTCAAAATTTAGCGATCGGGGCAACTTTTGTTGCAAGTGCTGCGCCCAGAGACAGCGAAAAGGGATATTTACCGTGTTGTGAAATATATTAAACGCCTGCTCGTTAAGTTTACTTCTACCAAAAGATAGATTAGTTCGCTCCGCTCCTAAATAGAAGATTCCTCACATTAGGTACCGTGCTCAGTCACAGGCTAGGAGTGCCCGTTCCACAACAAATAAACTTTCTGGTATCACAGATCCAAAACCCTGTAATTATGAAAGCCTGATTGAGATTGCTGCGCCATTTCAGTTATTCGCAACCGGACAAACATCCCAACGCATTTCAAGCCCAAAGTTACAAAGATTCTTGATTAATCTTCAGGTGGCGACTCTGCATCGCTTGTTCAAATAGTTCGGTAGAAAGAGCTTGCTCTACCGACCAAACGCCAGGTTTTTTTAGTTTTCCTTCCAACATTAATTGAGCTATGCTGCCAGTACCGATGCCCGTAGCTGCGGCAGCATTTGGGTGTACCGCTGTCGAGCAAACTTTAGCGGGTTGACCGTTTTTGAGACCGGTCACTTGCGATCGCACTGCGACACCAACCCCACTAAAACTATTAGTAACACTGGTCATCCCGTAACTGACGTAGGAGAGAAATTCAATCACGGAGTTATTTTTAAGCCAGCTAGCGGGCCAATACTTGGCAACAAACCAGGTAAGGTGATTGTAAAGGTCGGGAGACGTACCGAATTTAGTCACAACTGATTTGACCGGGAAAGCTTCGGGCAAAGTGATTGCTTCCGGCATATCGAACCAGTAAACCCCTGTGTTGCCGTAGGGCGCGGGAAATTCAATTGTTTCGCGATCGCTGTAGGGTTTTACTTGCTGCCACTTGCGATCGGCCCAAACCTCAAAAGGAGTTTGCAAACCTAAAAAAGTGGTTCTCATGACGGTAACGCCAGCGCCGCCAGAACCTCCGACTACATAACTCAAATGGATGTGTTCTGCTTCATCTAATTGTTCCACATCTCGGCGCACCATGCTGTTAGAAACACCGGGAAAAATGCCCGTATTAATAATAGCAGTAATCCCAGCATTCTTAGCAGTTTCGCGCAATTCTAAAGCTCTGCGAGTAAAACTGCGGCTGTCGCTGACATCAGTATAATTCACACCTGCTTCTATGCAAGTTTTCAATACGCTGGCGTCTCGATAGTGAAAAGGCCCTGCACAGTGAACGACGAGATTAGAGGATGAAACCGCTTGGTGCACGGCTGCACTGTCTGCTAAATCTAAAGCTAGATAGTGCACCCTATCCGGCGGCAATCCCGGCCCAATAGAGGCTTCAGAATTGCGTCCGGTAACAGTAATTTCCGCGTCGGTATGGGTAACAAGGTCTTGGGCAACGCTGCTGCCAATTCGTCCCCGCCCGCCGACAATCAAAACTTGGTTTGCCATCGCTCAAAAAAGGGTAACGCCAGGTTTCAGTGTCTCAACTTTGGGCCAGCGTTTTCATCCGCATAAAGTATGAATTTATGAGAATGTCAGATGCTGGGGGATCGGCGGCGATCGCCCTAATCTGCTGATGGGGAGCGATTTTTACCAGCGACTTGCCTGTTCTGCTTTCCTTAGAGGTTTGGCTGCGGCGCTAAGTTTAAAAATGCCTTCAGCGTTAACTTGTTGTTCTAATATTGAGAATTTTATTGAGGGAATATACTATCCGATCCAAAAATATTTTAATAGATTTGATGAAACGCTAACCACCGCCGCCGATCGCGAAAGATGCTCCCGATTTAGAAAGGGTATTGAGGGCGATCGCAAACCGTTTTCCCTTCACGGGGAATCAACCAGAAAAAATTCTCGTACTCACAGACTGATAAATTAATACAAACAAACGCAGATGTGATTCATCTGCGTTGATCTGCGTTCATCTGCAGTGGCTAAAAAGCTTAAGCTGTGGAGCATTTAAACCATTAACGAGCTAGGTAAGGTGCGTCATTCGCGAACACTTACTATACATGGGAAACGCTTCTATACGCTGGGCACCCTACTATCCCCCTTTAAATGCCGAACAGCTTACTTCTCATTACTCCGAAATACCGACTTACCCTTCGCTTTCAGAGAATTAGCCGCATCTGCCAAAGTCTGCACGAAAGGCTGCTGCGAGTGCAGGAAAACGCGAGCCGTATTGCGTCCCGGCATACCCGAAATCGACCCGCCCGGATGAGTTCCCGCCCCTGTGAGAAACAAACCGTCGATCGGCGTTTTGTAATTCGCCAACTCCGGCAAAGGACGGAAAAATATCATCTGATCCAGCGTCATGTCAACGTGGTAGTAATTCCCTTTCAAAGCCCCCAAACGCTCTCCCAATTCCGCCGGACTTTCCACGTGGCGGCCGATAATTGACTTCTTGATATTTGGCGCGTATTCTGCTAATTTGTCAATGCAGCGATCGGCAACTTTGTTTTTCAGCTCATCCGTCCACCCCGTACCGTGCTGGCCGGTTCCTTCAGCATTTTCGATCGTGTAAGGAGCAAAAAATTCAATCCAAGCCGTATGATGTCCGGGGGGAGCCATTGACGGGTCTAGTACCGTCGGAAACACCACATACATCGATGGGTCAGAGTCGGGAATTCTGCCAATTGAAGGGTCGCTGTGAGCGATTTCAACGTGTCTCACCGAGTCGGCAATTAAAACCGAACCGATTAAATATTCGTCCCGATGATTCCAGCGCTCAAACTTGGGCATTTCATTGAGAGCTAAGTCTATTTTGAGAATAGTCTCGTTGTTGTTAACAATTTTGCGCTCCAATCTTTCCCGCAAATTCGGGTCAGCAGCATCGACATCGCTGTCATCCATTAAATGCAGAAACAAGCGCTTAGCATCAATATTAGAAATGACACCTTTTGTAGCGCGGTATTCCGTGCCGCCGGCAACTCGAACTCCCACAGCGCGACCGTCATCAATTAATATTTTTTCGACGTGCTGGTCGGTAAGTACCACACCTGAATAGCTTTTCACTAAATTGAGCAGGGCTTGCACTAATGCACCAGTCCCGCCGCGAGGTCTTGCCATGCCGGGATTGTGTCTCATTGCCAACATAATTGCGCCTACAGCCAGGGTTTTTTGGGAAGGAGGCGCGCCGAGTTCTGAAGCGAATCTTGCTAGGGGTGCTTTGATAAATTCCTCGTCAAACCACTCGTTGAGAATGTCTTCCGCGCTGGTGAGCATCGTGCGAACAAAGTCCAGCGTTTTGTCGGGTGAACCTATCACTGAAAATAAATCTTTGAGCTTTGCAATATCGTAGTTGCCGGCAATATCTATTAGGGATTTTGGTGGCGCATTAAACATCGGAACCATTGCACCTAAAGCCCGCTGCCAAAAGTCTGTATATTCGGAATATTTTTTAGCATCGCGCTCGTTGTAGCGGGCAATTTCAGCACAAGTTTTTTCTACGGATTTGTGCGCTAAGAAATATTTGCCGTCGGGATGGGGACAAAAGGCAACTGGATCGCAGTAAAGATATTCTAAACCGTATTTTTCCAGTTCTAATTCTTCTACAACTGGCCCTAAATGGATAAATTCGTGGTCGATCGCGCACATATTGAATTTAAAATCCGGCAATTCGGGAATCGCAGCTTCGGTAGTGGCCGCACCGCCGGGAACCGAACGTTTTTCTAACAAGAGGACAGTATATCCAGCTTTCAGCAGATAAGAGGCACAGACCAGTCCGTTGTGGCCGGCGCCTATGATAATCACATCATACGTTTGCATAGATGAAGCTCTGGGGATAAGATATTTTGCTTATTTTACAAATGTTAACAAGTTGGCAGTCTCTATCAATAGAAATAGATTCACCTTCAGGAAGCTGTTTTAGCATCTTACAAAAGATGGAGCTTTTAGCCAACCCTGCTGTGCGATCGCGCTTATTTCCTCTTGAATTTACAGAGCAATCGCCTATGCCAACTCGCCCCGATATTATATCGCATAAATCCGCGTCAATCCGCCTTCATCTGCGGGAAAAAATATTACAAATCATAACTAGCTGCCAGATAAACCCTAGTTTGGTAAACCAATGAAACAAAGCCCCGATCGCCGCAGTGAGCTTCATAAAGTTCGGTCAAATTTGAGATAAGTTGCTGCAATTGCGGCCCAGAGTTCGGAATGTACGATGAACTCTGAGCCCGTCCAATAAGTCCTTGTAAATCTAAATCTTGTTTGTTCGCAAAATCCCGGATTTGGATATTCATAAAATCGGAACTTGTTAGCAGAGGTTCTATCGATCTCTCTCGTTTTTCAGCAGGATGGTTGTTGGAAGCGGTCTTGACTATTTGGGTGTAGCCTAGTGTCAATTCATCCGCGCGATCGCGCAAATTCCAAACTACAGCCAACCTTCCCGACGGCTTGAGAATTCGCCGAAATTCGGGTAAAGTTAAAACAGGATTGAACCAGTGGAAAGACTGGAAACAAGTTACTAAATCGATTGACGATTCAGACAAATTAGTTGCTTCGGAAGTTGCTTCTCTAAACTCTACCAAAGGGTGAATTTCAGCCGCTTGTCTCATCTCGGCATTGGGTTCGATTGCTAATACTCGAAGGCCTCTTTCTGCTAACAAACGCGAAGAAATGCCCGTTCCAGCACCGACATCTGCTGCTGCTAACCGCGAAGGTTCCCCAAGTCCTTCTAAAATCGCATCAATCGCAGCGGCTGGATAACTCGGTCGGTACTTGACATAATCGGCGGCGCGATCGTCAAATCGACCTAGCGGATTCATTTCGTAAAGCGGTGGTCTAGAATCACTTGAATTCATAAGTCAGTTGTCAGTTGTGAATTGGCATTTGACCGTTTGCAAGAGATGTAGATACTGTCTAGACAAGTCAAGAGGCTGCGATCGAATAATTAGGGTCGAAAGGCTTTTGGGATTTTAAAATCCCAAAAGTTAAATGCACCAGTTTCCTCATCAAGACACCAATTACCTGCATTTTGAAGCCGGTCACGACTCAACAATCGCTCACTCGTCGCTTTGAGCAAAGGATTGTGAAGCATCGCCACTACTGCGCGGATATAGCCGTTCGAGCTCTCATATTCGCGGACGTAGTTGGGCCGAAAGGGCCCTATACGTTATTGTGGTTATATAATCTGTCAATCATACCTCACCACGCTTGAGAAAGGCTATACTATATAGCAATTCCATTTGAGATGTAAATAGGGATTTCTACGGTAAAATAGGAAAGTTTGATAATAAATGAAAGGGAAGAAAGCAAATGGAAGCAATCAAAATGAAAAAGAAAGACAAATAGAAGGTGTAATCAACTTTATCAATAGTAATGGAGACTCGCGAGGAATGAAGAGAGCTTTAGCCGTAAAACTGGCTCTACAAGGTTATGTGTACAGAGCGATAGAAAATATACTAAATGTATCTCAAGGTTATGTAAGTAAATGAAAAAAAATATAACACAAGGAATACCAGGTCTAAAATTCGGCTATAGAGGAGCGAAAACCAAGCTATAGCCTTTCTCAAAAAGATGAGGTATGAGTGATTGCTTATATAACCAATTAAACGTATAGGGCTCGCATCCCAACTACGTCCGCGAATATGAGAGCTCGATCCGCTATATCCGAACTATAAATCTATTTAATAGAGGAGTAAGATGTCATATTTAAATCGAAATAAAGTTACTATAGCCTTTCTCAAAAAGATGAGGTATGACTGACAGCTTATACAACCACTACACTAAGAGGGCCCAAGCCCAACTACGTCCGCGAATCTTTCTGAGAACTGCTATAATATGCATCAATTTTCCTAACTTGAAAAGATTTGATGCCTTTTCACAATTCATATAGGATTGCTATATATGAACGACCGTATTTCTCACCTGGTAAATATTCCATCTTTGGGGATGATTGTTCGTCAACAATCTTCGGTTTATTCTTTGGGTGTGTTCTGGTCGGATTGAAGAAATTCAAAAAAATATAAATGATCTGAATTATTGGCGATTGATTCTTTTAGTACGTGTCGTATAAACCCACGGTTATACCAATTTCAAAAAAGAATGCAACAGTATTCTTGTTCCCCCCCCGATGCCTTGGGGGGGTTAGGGGGGTCGAAGAGTGTTGCACGATTTTAGAAAAATGGTATTAATTGTGACTTGAGTGGCTAAAAAAGACTATGACATCCTTGATTTTATGATTAATAATACGTCATATTATACCGTGCTGTGCCTAGATTGTGAACCTTCTTTTTTGGCTGTTACCCGATTTATTGAGCGGATACAACAAAACATATATGACACGGTAGAAGGAGAAAATACCAGATTAAGACATTACCTAGCTCGAATGCAATAGAAAAACTTTATGTTACTCGAAATCAGTAGAAATGTTAAAGCTATCGGTGAGGTTGGTTGTTTACTATCTCAAACATAAAACTGTACCCCTAGCTACCTGTATCATACCATAAATGTGCAACGCCCACAATGCAGTTAATTGGTGCCTTGATGAGGAAACTGGTGCATTTAACTTTTGGGATTTTAAAATCCCAAAAGCCTTTCGACCCTAATTATTCGATCGCACCCTCTTGACCGAGAATTTCAAAGGTGGTACCCGCCACGCGATTTATCCGTGGAATCAATCCAAAATCGAAAATCGAAAATCCTCACGCCCCCGAATTTATCTCGCGCAAGTCAATCGAAAGCATCTAAAATCTCAAATCGCGCAATCGAATGACTTGTCTAGACAGTATCTACAGAATTTGGTTGTATGAGACTAATTAACTAGCTATGCCAAACCCGTATTTCTGAAATACTATTTTAGCCCGATCGCCCCCCAGAAAGTCAACAAACCCTTTGGCAGCAGACGGATTGCGGCTGTTTCTGATAACTGCCAGCGGATAAACAATGGGCGAATGTAAATTTTCCGCAGCCGTTAGCCGCACAGTTACTTTGTCGGATGCTTTGGCGTCAGTCGTGTAAACTATGCCAGCATCCGCATTGCCGCTTTCGACAAATGTCAGCACTTGGCGGACGTTATTTCCTAGCACTAATTTTGGCTGGAGTTGCTGCCACAATCCCAGCTTAGTTAGCATTTCTTGAGCGTATTGTCCCACAGGTACGCTTTTCGGTTCGCCGATCGCAATTTTCTTAATTCTGGCATCTGTCAACTGTTTGAAATCGCTCAAAGCAACACCGTTTTTGGGAGTAATCAAAACCAGGCGATTTGTTAGCAAATTGCGCCGCGTGTCGTTAATTAACAGGTTAGATTGCTGCAAATCGTTCATTTGTTTGGTAGCGGCGCTGAAAAATACATCTACCGGTGCTCCTTGCTGAATTTGCTGTGCGAGGGCGCCGGAAGCACCGAAATTATAAGTAATAGTAACCTTGGGATTGCTGGTCTGATAAACTGTTTTGAGTTCTTGTAAAGCTTGTGAGAGGCTGATAGCGGCGGATACTGTTAAGGATGTTTGCTGCTGTGCTATGACTGGAGGAACGCTTTGAAACAATTTCCAAGTAATTAGTAGTGTCATTGCCGCGACGGCTACTACAATTAAGTTAAGGGTGCGTTTTGTTTTCATAGGGCTATGTTCTAATTTTTTATAGGGCGAGTGAGAAATCTAGCTTGCAGCAGCTTCCGATCGTTATGGTGCATTAGAACTCGACTTTTCGGGCAAATTGAGAATGTAAAACCTGACGCACCCTAGCATAATGAAGTAGGGTGCGTCAGCTACTATTATTTTCGATAAAAACCAACAATTTCGCAACAGATGCACCTTTCAACTAATGACTAATGACTAATGACTGATGACTGATGACTACGATCGCCATTTGATAGAACAGCCTAGAGCCTCTGTAGTTGAAGGCTCAACGGGTTGGTTATTTAGCAATTGGTCGATCGCACCTCGCAGATAAGAAACCTGCACTGCTGCGGCATCTTCAGCGTTGTCGTCAATCAAACCTTTGTAGCGCAATCTGCCGTCTTGATCCAACAAAAACACCTCCGGGGTTTTAGAAGCCCCAAAACTTTCAGCCACATCTTGAGCAACATCTCGGATGTAGGGGAAATTGAGTTGATTGTTAGCCGCAAAAGTTTTCATATTCTCAAAACTATCTTCAGGATATTGATTTGCGTCATTAGCATTCATCCCGATTAAAGTAACGCCTCGTTCTTGAAACTCTGCTTGAATTTCTTTCAGGCGATTTAGATAAAACTGCACGTAAGGGCAATGATTGCACATAAATATCACCGCGATCGCCCGAAATTTTTCTAAATATCGAGCTAAATGGTGAACTTCTTCGTCAACTCCCGGCAGTTCAAAATCGGGAGCGTAGCCGTTAATTGGAGTACCCGGTGTATCGATTAGTAAACTCATGTTTTCACGAGGTGAAGAGCAGTTTTGCAAGCATGAAATATGAAACTGTCAGCGCGAATAAAATTGGCTGTTTTTTGGATTTAGCTTAATTCTAGCCTTTACCAACAGCCTATGAGTGATTCGTACTTGGCGATTTATCCCTCGTCTGGCTTTAGCCAACCTTGAGCCAGAGCTTGATACCCGATCATTTTGTACGCTAATTTGGCGGCGGTAAATTCTGAGACTACAGAATCTACAACCGGTGCTAATTCCATAATGTCACACCCGATTACTTCGTAGGACTCGAAGACGCGGCGCAAAAATGCGGTGAGGGAATACCAATTTAACCCGCCCGGTTCGGGTGTTCCCACTCCTGGAATTAAAGTCGGATCGATGCCGTCTAAGTCGATCGTCAAAAATACTCGCTTAGTTGTTATGCTGGCAATTGCGCGATCGGCCCAATCCGGTTGAGTAGCAATTTCCCTGGCTCGAATCACGTTTAGCTGTTTTGCTTTGATCAAGTCGGCTTCTTCCTTGCAGATAGCGCGAATCCCGATTTGCAGAGTCGGCAAGCCCATATCTACAATACGTCGCATCACGCAGGCGTGGTTGTGAATCGAGCCTTCGTACTCGTGCCGCAAGTCGCCGTGGGCATCGATTTGCACGACTGTGAAAGGTTCATCCGGGTATGCTTGGCGATAACCTTCGACAACACCTGCAGTGATACTGTGTTCGCCTCCGAGGGAGATGACAAATTTATTTTCGGTAACTAGCTGGTGGACTGCGGCTTGGGTGACTTGCAGCATTTCTGAGGATGAAACCGGTTGTCTGTTGCGCGTATCGGCGATCGGCTCTTTGGTATAAATTCCGACATCGTAGCAAACTTCGGAATCCAATTCTTCGTCGTAGCACTCGAGTTGATGAGAAGCTTCTAGAAGTTTCGCCGGCCCGTTTTCGCACCCCCGGCGGTAAGTGGTGGTAGCTTCGTAGGGAATTGGTAAGATAACTACTTTGGCGGTGTCGTAGTCTGGTACAATTTCCGACCCCAGAAACGGTACGACAGCAGTGGAAATGATCGTTGGCATAAGGGAAATTTCAATAAGGCAAAGAAGTCAGCATCTTTAATCGTGACATAATATCGGCTCTAACTGCAAAGTAGTCATTAGTCATTAGTCATTAGTCATTAGTCATTAGTCATCAGTCATCAGTCATCAGTCATCAGTCATCAGTCATCAGTCATCAGTCATCAATCAACAATGCCCCATGCCCCATGCCCCATGCCCCATGCCCCATGCCCCATGCCCCATGCCCCATGCCCCATGCCCCATGCCCCATCTAAAATCTAAAATCTAAAATCTAAAATCTAAAATCCCATGACATTTTCTACTCCCACTCCGTCAACAGTTGCTGCACCTCAAACTTGGCTGTGGAAAGGCTTTCCGATTTGCTACCAGGCTGCGGGTTCGCAGGGGCCTGCGGTGGTGTTCGTCCACGGTTTCGGCGCGTCTTGGGGCCACTGGCGCAAGAATTTGCCGGCGCTGGCTGCTGATTGTCGGTGTTACGCGATCGACCTCATCGGTTTTGGCGGTTCTGCTAAACCAGCGCCCAAGCTTGAAATTGACTATACTTTTGAAACTTGGGGACAGCTAATTGCTGATTTTTGTCGGGAAGTTGCGGGCGGGCCGGCTTTTTTGGTGGGAAATTCGATCGGCTGTGTGGCAATTATGCAAGCGGCTGTGGATTTTCCCGATATTGCTTCTGGCGTAATTTTACTCAATTGTTCCTTGCGCTTGCTGCACGATCGCAAACGCGCCGAAATGCCTTGGTATCGCAGTATGGGAGCGCCAATCGCACAAAAAGTTTTAAATGTCAAGTGGATAAGTCAATTATTTTTTAAACAATTAGCAACGCCAAAAACAGTAAAAAAAGTGCTTTTGCAAGCCTATCGCCGTCCTGAAGCTGTCACCGACGAACTGGTAAATATGCTGCTAAAACCTGCCGAAGACAGCGGTGCAGTGGAAGTATTTGTAGCATTTATCAGTTATTCTCAAGGCCCGCTACCGGAGGATTTGTTGCCTCGTTTGAGCTGTCCGGCTTTGATTTTGTGGGGTACGGACGACCCTTGGGAGCCGATCGCTTTGGGGCGAGAATTGGCAAAGTTTCCGGCTGTTGAAAAGTTTATTCCTTTGGAAGGCGTCGGTCATTGTCCCCAGGATGAAGCGCCGGAATTGGTCAATCCTATTTTACTCGATTGGATTAAAGGGCGATCGGCATTTGCAGAACATTAGTGCTTTTACTCCTTTGGTGCGGGAAGAATTGGTTTGATTTAACCGCGAAGACGCGAAGAACGCGAAGGAAGAAGTAGGAAGAAGAAATTAGGACACGGCACTGCCGTGTCCTCAGTTTGATAAGGAGTGCAGCCGGAATTGATATTACACAAATAGGAAACTATCCGGAGTAAAGCCGCCTTGAATTACAGCTATTTGGTCAGATGTACCAGCCAAATTGATGGAGTTACCAACAATATTGTAGTCAGAGAGACTCCCACGTAACTGAATGCGATCGATTCCCTGTTGGAAATCCTGAATCAGTGCAACTCCTGTTCCCTGATAGTATGTCTTGGTCGCATCACCGAGAACAAAAACATCTCTACCCCGACCGCCAATCAGCACGTCGGTTTCATTGCTTCCCGGTGCAGCACTTGATGGATTGACTCCAATTAGCGTATCGCTGCCGCGCAAACCTGAGAGTGTATCGTTACTATCTCCTCCTACTAAAGAATTGTTTTGGATGTTTCCGGTAAGGACATCTACATTCGGAGTACCTGTGACGTTAACGAAATTCTCTACCGTAAAATTCAGAGTGCCGATACCGGGTAAATTGTTAACCGCCAAACTATTCTGCGACAAATCCACATTAATAGAAGCTGTGCCGCTACCTGTGGAAGCATCGATCGTATTACTCTGTCCTAAAGGAGCAATAATGCGTTCGATGCCCTGAAGGGTATCTGTACCGGCTGCGCCTTTATCTACAATTCCTCGAGCCTCAATCGTAATGCCGCTGCCAAGGGAAAGATAGCTAATTGTGTCCGTGCCTAATCCTGCAGTTATGGTATCTGTGCCGCTACTACCGAGGATGAAATTATCTAAACTATCTCCGGTAATATTGTCGTTTCCTGCTGTGGTGCTAATACTGTTAGCTGGCGGAGGGGGTGGAGTTTGGTTTTGGGGAGGTAAAGCAGAATTCGTAAGTTGTGTGCCTTGATTTTGGGGAGGTTGGTTGCCCGGTGTGCCTTGATTTTGGGGAGGTTGGTTGCCCGGTGCGCCTTGATTTTGGGGAGGAGGATTGCCTGGTACGCCTTGATTTTGGGGAGGATTGCCCGGTGCATTGATTGAATTAGGAAATAGTGCTGGCATGATGTAATTACCCGGATTAGTTTTCTAAGTTTGAATTTGTTGTCAGGCTAAAGAAATGAGTTCTCAATCGGCCTTTGATTTAGCCTCTACAATCATTAAGTTGGTTGAATATGACATTTATCCCTGTCCTAGGATTACAGTTTTGTAATGTGGAAAAATTAGCGCTTTTCCGAATTTTGAGGTAAATTACGATCGCCCGGTGGGCGCGGTGGAATGCCCAAAATTTTAATCAAGTCTGCTTCGGTGACTCCCAGCTTTTTCGCTGCACCGGGAATATCTAAACGAGGACGGGGCGGTGGGCTGGGCGGGCGATTATTTTCACTTGGCGGTTCCGGCGGTTTGGCGGGTAGGCCCAAAGCTTCGATTAACTCGGCTTCGGTGACTCCTAATTGTTTGGCAGCAGCGGCAAAATCTATACGGGGCGGATGTCTGCGCTCTTGATTGGGTTCGGGCTGGCTCTGGGCTAGTACAGTATTAGAATTAGCTGTAGTCCGATCGGGAAAAGTCAAGCTGCTAAACCCCAGCAGCAAGGCTGTAGCAGGTAATGCCAGCAGTGAAGCAATTTTCATGATATTTACGATCGCCGACCTAAAAATGTTTATAACTACATCAAACTCCCAAAACATTACCTGCCACACTGCGGATGGATTACAGTTTTGTAATTTTGTTCAATCAATGATGACGGTATAATCACCACTGAAAAATAAACTATGCCCAATGCCCAATGCCCAATGCCCAATGCCCAATGCCCAATGCCCAATGCCCAACTCGATCTAAATCTATGAATGTTCTATACGTTGAAGATGAAGAAAAAATTGCCAATTTTGTTTGTATCGGCTTGAAAGAACAAGGCTTTGTTGTGGATTATTGCGATAATGGCAATGATGGCTACGGGCGGGCGATGGATAACGAGTACGATGCGATCGTCCTGGATATTGTTTTGCCGGGAAAAGACGGATTATCTATTCTCAAACATCTGCGAAAGGCCGGACGCAACGTACCCGTGATTTTATTAACTGCTCGCAATGAACTCGACGATCGCATTGAAGGGTTACATCTCGGTGCTGATGACTATTTGGCTAAACCGTTTTTTGTTGAGGAGTTAGTTGCTCGGATTTATGCTGTAGTGCGGCGGGCTTCGGGCGGCGGGCAAAATATTCTGAGCGTTGGCCCAGTTAAGCTCGATCGCATTTTGCGAGAAGTTACTTGCGATCGCCATGCGGTAGAACTTACAACTCGCGAGTTTAATCTGTTGGAATATCTAATGCGATCGCCCGGTAGGGTACTCACCCGCACGCAAATCCTCGAACATATTTGGGGTTATGATTTTAATCCGAATACGAATGTGGTAGATGTATGTATTCAACGCATTCGCAAGAAAATTGAACCGATCGGCGGTACGGGATGGGTTGAGAGCGTGCGGGGCGTTGGCTATCGGTTTCGCAAACCAGATTCCCCATCGTGAAACTGCAATCTTTTCGCTTTCGGATTACTCTATTATCTGCTGTTCTGGCAAGTGTTGCTCTGATTGGTTTTAGTATTGTTTCGTGGTGGTTGATTTACGATGCTAAGGTCAAGCGTCTTGATGCTGAAATCAAGAATCAGTTAATCCAATCTACCCGCCCGCAATCGACGCAATGGGATATTTACAGTAATTCTTTGCCCTCAGTTTTGGGCATGAATGATGGGGAAACAACCGCTGCTTTGCTGGTGACTGACAGAGATGGTAATTTGCTCTACAGATCGAGCCAGTGGCAAGATGGAATTGATGCCAATTCATTATGGCGATCGCTGCCCCAACCTCCTCCCGATCCTGCCAGAATACCTTTTCAATTAGAACCTCCCCCTCCACAAAATTCACTCTATCCACCACCTCCCCATCCACCACCTCCCGATCGACCGGATTCATTTTCACCGAGAGAAAGAAGACCCCCGCGCGATCGACCTCCTCAATTCGATCGACCCAATTTTCCTCAAGTTTTCAAAGCTAAGCTAGCAACCCAGCGTACTAGCAGGGCAGTTTGGCGTGTGGGCGCGATTCATTCTCCTCAGACTCAAATAGCGATCGCTGTTAACTTACAAGCGATCGATCGGGAAATGGCATCGATTCGCAATATCTTTCTATTTTCTATTCCCGTAGTGCTTTTACTCGTGGCGGGTGGAGCCTGGGTCGTATCGCGGAGTATTCTATATCCAATTGGGCGACTCACGATGGCTATTCGCAATGTTACCGTACAAGGACTCGATCGGCGCGTCCCTGACGGAGCAACGGATATAGAGTTTGTAGAATTAATTTTTGTGTTCAATCAGATGTTAGAACGTCTGGAGCGAAGTTTTAAACAAGCTTCTCGTTTTAGTGGAGATGCCGCCCACGAATTAAAGACTCCGCTGGCAATTTTGCAAGGTCAACTAGAACGGGCTTTGCATCAAGTTGAATCGGGTTCTGAGGTGCAGCAAACCCTGAGTAAGTTATTGGATGAAGTGCGCCGTTTGAGTGAAATTACCCGCAAACTTCTCTTACTCTCTCACGCCGATGCCGGACGTATGGGTTTACATTTAGTTGAGGTGAATATGTCGGCGTTGCTATCGGAAATTGCTGAAGATATGGAACTGCTAGCACCGCATTTAGACGTGCAAATGGCAATTGCTCCTAATTTATATATCAAGGGCGATCGCGATTTGCTGGTGCAGGTTTTGCAAAATCTGGTTGGTAATGCGATTAAATATAATTTACCGAAGGGTTGGCTCAGGTTACAGGCTAACTGTCAGGGAAAAAGAGTAATTGTGAAAATTGTCAATAGTTCTCGCGATATTTCTTTGAGGGAGCGCGATCGTATTTTCGAGCGCTTCCATCGGGGTGACTCCACTCAGATCCAAAAAATCGAAGGATCGGGATTGGGGCTAAGTTTAGCAAGGGAAATTGCACGGGCCCACGGCGGCGATATCAAACTAGATGCTGCCATACTCGGTCAAACAGGGTTTATACTGAGTTTACCTGTGGGCGATCGCGATTAACTCTCTTTTGTCACTTCGGGCGAGAGTATAGCGGTATGGTGCGTCGCTCATTGATAGTCGTCAACAATCAGAATTCTGGCGGCGACGCACCCTACTTTAATTAGAATAGGAGTAGGATAATCATCTCTACCGAAAGTGACAGAAGAGGGTTAATGGAACTTGAAAATTTTTAAGCCGCAACAAAGCTCAAACTTGCGATTTTAGCCAGTTTACTGGCACGATAGACCACCTCAAATCGATCGCCTGAGCGATGATTTGTAACGTTTGGAAAAAATCAAGACAATTTGGGACGGCTATATGGTAGCTTAATGAAGGAAGAGGTACTTTAGCTAAGCGATCTGGTTAACTTAGAATTGAGATTTTTTAGGAGTTGCAGTGGGAGCTATATTTCCGCGATCGCGCCACAGCAACAACGGAATGCTTAACGTTCCTAAAATCATCACAGTTCCAGTCAAGATCCAAACTAGCACGCGATTTGGGCGGTAATCACCTCGCTCAATTTGCCAGAAAACTCGATTGTAACGCCATGCTGCTAAGGCAATGACCGCAATCCCAAAAACTACCAAACTCAACCCTAAAGTTTCTGAGTTGAAGAAGGGAGGGGAGGAAACTTCTTGCTGAGTTACTGTAGCTTGAAATTGACGGAGAAATAAACTGAATCTACTGATTGCAAATCCAAAACCAATTAAAGCGAGTGAAGTTCGCAACCATGCAAGAAAGGTGCGTTCATTTGCCTGATGTTCGCGCTGTCGGTCTATTTTAGAACCCTTGTTCATCAACCCTACCTTTCTAAAATATCTTAAGCTTTCCCTTGTTGATTATTGTTTCACTTGTGATTGCGGAGGGAAGTATCGGTATTGCGATCGTGATTCATCATCACCAAAAAGTATAGTATCAGCAAACCGACAAAAAAGCGTGAAGCGAAGCTATCCCGAAGGGAATCGCCTCCATCTCTACCCACAGAAAACAATAGGACACAGCAATGCTGTGTCCCTACAAATACCCCAGTTGTAATCCAGTTTAAAAAGACTTAGCCGCACCGCCGGAATGAGCCTTTTTCTCCAACCAATCCTTGCCCAATCTGATTGTCACGTCAGACTGCAAAGAACCGGTACTCTCAACCAGCACATCTCCAAAACCCAAAAACTGGCGAATCGCTTGAGCACCTTTAATATCGCCCTGTTGAGCTACTAGAGTAGTTACATCCAGGGGTTCGGGCCAAGCTTTATAAACCTGAACATTCCGATAACCTGCTTGAGTCAGAGTATTGACAAAATCTTCAACAGCGGATGGATCTCCGGTACTATCTTGAATCGCCACATTCAGAAAAGTCGAATCAGCATTCTCAATTGTCCAAGTATTTTGGCCGAAGTCAAAATGTTCGGCCACCATAGTTTCGATGGCACTGTAATCTGGCAACCAAAAACTCGCCTTGTAGTCCTTAGAATCGCTGAATTTGCCGGGAACCATCAACATCTGAACGCTGGCGCGATCGGTTTGAGTAGCAAAACCCGCCAAAGCTACCAATTCTTCGATACTCAAATTAGTGTCAATGTGGGACTGAATCACCGATAAAATCTTCGGTAGTCGAGACAGCAAACCTACATTTACTTCCTGTTCCACAAAAGCCCGCATCAACAATTGCTGCCGCTGCACCCGCCCGATGTCGCCCAAATCGTCGTGCCTGTAAAGTAAATATTGCACGATTTGTTCGCCGTTGAGCTTCTGCTTGCCAGCCTTTAAATCTATATATAAATGCTGACTGTTATCGATATACTTCATGTCTTTAGGGACATTAACAGTAATCCCACCCAGGGCATCGACCAAACTTTTTATGCCGTGAATGTTAACTGTGACGTAGCGGTCAATTCCCACACCGCCCAGGAGTCCGCTGACTGACTTGGCTGACGAAGCCGGGCCGCCGTAGTAATTAGCTTCGTTTATTTTCACCTCGCCCCTACCTTCAACATAGGTGCGGGTGTCTCGCGGAATCGAAAGCACGCTTAACTTTTTATTTTGAGGGTCAAACCTAACCAACAGCATGGTATCGGTCAAGCCCTTAAATGAGTTTTCCCAAACCTCGTATCCGACATCTTTGTTGACACTTCCTTCGATGTCAGAGGTCAGAACTTTAAGTCCTAAAACTAAAATATTAACTGGCCGAGTCAGCTCCGGCATCTTCATGTTGAGCTTTGCCATGTCGCCTTGAGAAAACACCGCCGCTTCTTCAGGGCTCAACTTTTGTTGCTGAAGCGGCGTTGTAGAAAGGGAGACGGCTAGCAACGCTCCGGCTGTGGCTGAGAGCATGGCTACTCCAGCCAAACCAAAACCAAAACCCAGCCAGCGGCCTCGATGGGGCTGGTTCGATTTTTTGGTTGCAGGTTGAGCAGTTGATTGTTCGATAGGGTCTTGATTAGGAATTTTTTGAGCTGGCACTGGCTTCCTCACACACAACAAAAATAAAAAAGATAATGGCAATATGTAGTATCAAGCTGAAGACGCACTCAATCAATAGGGTAGGGGCTTAAAAGAACCCTAAATTATGATAAATGTTTGCCTACTACTTGCTCGGCTACGCGACTAATTCCGGGCAACCATAGCGGTTGACGCTTCCAGAGGCGAACCATCAGTCCCAGAGCAACGATGAAATAGCTGGTTGTTAGCAGGCTACTCATTAATAACATGGGAAGTGTCGGAGATTCCGCAGAAATCGCTCCAGCTTCTAAAAGAATATGTCCTAAGAGCCAACTAAAAGCAAGGGCAATTGCCAAGCGGCTGACGGCTTTGCGTTCGGGACTGCCCTGACGGCGGTAAAGAGTCCACAGGGCGGGGAAAAAGCCGATGACTGGGATCATTAATACAAAAAGACTTGCACGATCGAGTTCAGGATTTTCTAAGGGATCTGTTTTTTTCATCATTCGCTACCCAAAATTTGCAGGATGTCAATCGATTTTAGATTTTAGATTTTAGATTTTAGATTGAAGCATTGACCCCACGGATAAATTTGGGGGCAAGTTTCTCGGATACAGGTTTTTTATTTGTCCGCGGATGAATTTGGGGGCTTGTATCCTGGATGCTTTCGGTCGGATTTTGCACAAAAGTTATTTGTGAGAGGGAAAATTTATATCCTAAACCAAAATTCCCAGATCGCTGCTGGTGCGATCGCCAAATTTGTCTGTCAGAGGCCCAATTTTTCTGCCCTCCCAATCTCGCGACCGATCGCCCTCAACTTTTCGACCCGCAGACCTGTATTTTGATAAACTGGATACAGCACAGCAGACAGGAGAACAGACTTAGCCATGACCCAATCCCAAAAATCAATCGTTATTGCTCCATCCATATTATCAGCCGATTTTAGCCGTCTCGGAGAAGAGATTCAGGCTGTCGATCGAGCTGGGGCTGACTGGATTCACGTAGATGTGATGGACGGTCGCTTTGTTCCTAATATTACTATCGGGCCGCTGATTGTTGAAGCAATTCGCCCCGTTACTACCAAGGTGATCGATGTCCACTTGATGATTGTCGAGCCCGAGAAGTACGTCGAGGACTTCGCGAAGGCTGGTGCTGACATTATTTCGGTTCACGCGGAACACAATGCTTCGCCTCACTTGCACCGCACCCTCGGCCAAATTCGGGAATTGGGCAAAATGGCTGGTGTGGTTCTGAATCCTTCGACGCCTTTGGAGTTGATCGAGTACGTGCTGGAACTTTGCGATTTGGTGCTGATTATGAGCGTCAATCCGGGCTTTGGCGGTCAAAGTTTTATCCCGGCTGTTTTGCCGAAAATTCGCCAGTTGCGTAAAATGTGCGACGACAAGGGCCTCGATCCTTGGATTGAGGTGGATGGCGGTTTGAAGGGGAACAATACTTGGCAAGTTCTGGAAGCGGGCGCAAATGCGATCGTCGCTGGTTCTGCTGTGTTTAAGGCGAATGATTACGCAGGCGCGATCGAGGGTATCCGCAACAGCAAGCGCCCGACTCCCGAGTTGGCTGCTGTTTAGTTGAAAATGCGATCGTGTCCCTCAAGTTACTAATAGACTTCTCCTCTCAAAGCAGGTTTTGAACAGGCAACGAGGGCCTGTTCCACGATAATTATGGGAGAAGTCTAATAAAAAAAGTGGTTTGCAGTCAGGACGAATAGTCATTATTAAAAAATGGAAGAGCAAATTCTTCCATTTTTTTGTGGGCGATCGAGCAAAAGTATCGCCCGGATTGTGATGCAACTCAAGCTGTTTTACGATCGCACCCGCAACGTCAGGCGCACTGTATTCTCAATCGAGTGAGGAATGTGCCAGCTAAACAACCATTTTTTGATGATTTTCAGCAACTCCACATCCGCCAAAGTCGAAGCCTCAGCATCCACGACTATTCGGCTGGCGCGCACTTTAGCGAAAACAATTTCTAACACCAATTCGCCGTTTGTACTGGGCGGCACAGTCAGAGTTTCCAAGTGTTCGTTTAAACTATCGATCGCCACTTCATCCAACCCCGCAGCACTAACGATTTCTACAGGTAATGTGCCCGGCCGCCGCAGTATGCTGGAGTCCTCCAATTCCTCCTCCTCCAAGGCATCTAGTGGCGGTGTACTGGGGGCGCTGGCGCTGCCTGCTGGTGCAGGCAACCGAGAACGTTTCTGCTTCGCCATACGATCGAATTGGAAGCCGTGCGATCCTCCTGCGGATCTGTCAGCCGGAGCACGCAACCTCATAAACTCTGCAACAGGTGCGGAACCTTTGACAGTAATTGCCCCCGCCATATAATCTGTGTTGCCATATATGCCCCCATATTCCACCGCTTCCGGCATTTCTACAGGCACGTTCACCGCGATCGATTCCGTGCCCGGTTCGACGCGCACATCATCGCTGACAGCCACAAAAGCCGTGTACTGCGACAGAAGCTGATAGGTTAGCGCCGTTTCTGTCACTGTTTCCACTCCCACCTTGGTTTCGTACTGCACCATCTGATTCATCAAATCTTTGATGCGGTGCCGCCCCCAAAGCTGGGCAACTGCCGGATTTCCAGGATCGGTAAAGTCGAGTTGGTAGGTTTGGACGTACTGATGCCCGCCTGCGCTAACCCCTTTAATATGAAGCGTTCCAGCTTCGCGATCGCCCTTTTTTCCAAAGAGAACCAGCGGTTGTTCGGCAAACAAATCCGGCGCAACTGACGGATAAATTACCGGATTTTCGCCCTCTCCCTGCCAAGTAATTTCCAGATTTACCAACACCGGATTGTTGATTTGCCGGAAAAACTTTTCGACAAATTCGTTAACTGGTTCGTCGTGCCGGATAATCCGGGAGATTCCCCGCCCGATTTCCGCTATGCGATCGAGCAAAAAGCGATTGACGGAACTCCCCGCACCGAAGCTGTACAGGCGATTCCCCGATTTGAGATGCTGCTGCACTTCGGCGAGAACTTCGTTTTCGTTGCCGATGTAACCGTCGCTGAGGAATACCACAGTTCGCAAGCGCCCGGATGGTGCGGGAAAATCGATCGCCGCCCGAATCCCGCCCAACATTTCCGTACTATTGTCAGCGCGGAGTTTGTTGATATATTCGATCGCCTTTTGTCGATTTTCTGCTGTATTCGGTAGCGGTTGTTTGGAAAGTTGGCGCACTTTGTCGGAAAAATCCAGAATCGAGAAAGTATCCGCTGGATTCAATCCGTTAATAAATTGCCGCAACAATTCCTGACATTGCTGCAAAGGCGCACCGGATTGCGAACCGGAAGTATCGACTAAAAAAACGACATCTTTCGGCACAATTTCATCGGTTTTGTACTCGATCGCCGGAATCAAGTAAACTGCAAAATGCCCGCCGCGATCGTCCGCTTGAGTTAATACCGTCGATTGAGTTTCTCGACCCGCAAGTTGATAGCGAACAATCAAGTCTTTGTTGGGAATTGTATCTTGATTTCCCAACTGAATACGCACCCTCTGCCCATTTTTCTGCTCGTTTGCTAAAGCAGTTTGGGGAGAGTCGAAATATTCAATTTGCAGTTGGTGGGATGGGGAATTGACATTACGAATCGGTACGCCAGCTTCAATTTCCAGCGTCACGCCGATATCGTGTCCCGATCGCCTTCCCGGTGGCAAAATCGGGGCATTCAGGCGCGACGCATCGGGGACAATATCGGTAGACGAATTGACTGTCATTGGGGCTGGGGCGCTACCGCTAGCAGCCGTTTCATCCAGCGGCGTACCGGGAATATATCGCGGCCCGACAACCATCGGAAAAATGAATTCGTAATCGCCAGCTAAAAATTTCAAACTGTCAGTGTAGCGAATCGTGACATCGATTGATTCACCCGGTTTGATGTTGGCGAGGGACTGGGTGAAAATATTATCTCGCTCCTGTTCCAGCAAACCCGCAGTCCGCCCTTCTTGTTTGGCTTTTTCGTAAATTTGTTGGGCTTCTTCGCGTTTTTTGATGCTGCCTTTAATGGTGCGATCGCCAATTTTAATTTCCATCTCATCTACCGCTGCTTCCTGCGGTAGCGGAAAAATATAGACGGCTTCCAGCGGCTTGGTGAAAGGATTTTCAAATTGCTGCGAGACTTCAACTCGCGATAAATTTCCGGCAATTTTTGCTCTAACTTCTGTATGTTTCAGGGGAAAAACGAGTTGTTCTCCCTCTGGGGAACGCACGTATAATCCACTGGTTCGATCGGTTGGAGATTTCAAGGATGGCATAAAAGTAGTCCTCCATAAATGATACATCAAAAGGAACTGCAACACGCATCGTCTCGACCGCCTTCACTCTAGCAATTTCGTTTGGGTTTCAGCGCTTTATTTTATTTTATTTTGTTTTGTTTGCTTTGGATAAAGATTAGAAAGGGAAGCGGGAACGATCGAGAAAAACAACGGATGCCAGTAGGTATCGATCTGTCCTATTAAATAATCGGCTTAGAGAACAGGAATTATGCAAAAAAATCGGTTTTTGGGAAAAATTGTCGCTTTTTCCGAGAAATATTGACGCATAAACCAGGTTTTTGGGTTCTCTAGAGCGTGTTTTCTTGCGTCTTAGAACCCCTCAGTACCCCTTAAAAAGAAGGGAGCAAGAGGGTCAAAGTTGCCTTTTTGGATCTCATAGCGAGCTGGGTAAAATGTATCTTGTGTTACAAGGTAATGGGTAATAGGTAATAGGTAATTGGTAATTGGCTTCAAATGACTAACCCATCACCCATTACCTATTACCAGTTCTTATACCAATTATCCAAAGTGTTGCAACAATGATGAGTGTGGGTTTGTTTACGCTCACTATTCTGCATCGGTGCGTCGCTCAAAGATTGTGGATGTTATTTAAGATTTAAGGGTGGCGACGCACCCGGAGCGATACTGTTGCGTGAGTTTGAAGAATTAGTATTAGATCGAGTTATCACAATAGATCCGGGAGAGCCGATTTTGTGTATGCGATCGAGCAAAAGGACACTGCATTGCCGTGTCCCTTGGGGTATCGATTTAGACCGCTACAAAATCTGCAACATTAATCAGCCCCGCTGACACATTGGTGAGAGTTGCTAACAGTTGACCGGAACTGGTAACTCGGAGCAAAGTAGAATTATTTTCTACAGTAATGCTCAGTTGCGAGAAACTTAAACCGCCTGTCAAGCCGATCGCATCGCGACCATCTTGAAAGTCTAAAATAGTCTCGCGGCCGCTGTCGATACCTAAGATAAATCGATCGTCCCCAGTACCTCCAATCAAAGTATCATTCCCCTGATCTCCAAATAACCAATCGTCCCCAGCACTACCCAGTAAACTGTCTTCATCCTTGCCACCGTAAAGAGTATCGTTTCCAGCATCACCGTTGAGGGTATCCTGACCTTCATTGCCAAACAACCAATCGTTGCCCAAACCACCGCACATCTGGTCTTGACCGCCAGCGGAACCGATCGCCAGAGGGCTGCCAATATCCCCGTACATAGTATCTTCTCCCTCGCCACCACAGAGAGTATCGCTGCCCTCATCCCCAAACAGCACGTCGCTGCCCAAATCTCCTAGGGCCACATCATCGCCCTTACCGCCACGCACTGTATCGTTTCCATTACCGCCAGAAAGGGAATCTTCGGCTTCTTGCCCGTTCAGGTAATCGTCGCCACTGAGGCCAAATAGCAAATCGCGACCTGTAGAATCGATGTCTGAAGGGTTAAGAGTACCACCGTATAATGTATCGTTACCCTCATCGCCAATTAAAGTATCGCTCTGTTTGTCTCCAAAAATTATGTCGTCATCTTTGCCACCGTAAGCAACATCTTCGTTCTCGCCCCCAAAAATTAAATCATTTTTAGCACCCCCGTTGAGGTAATCATCGCCCTCATTGCCAAACAGTACGTCGCTATCTTTGACAGAGGGAAGAATGGTTGTATTTCCTCGATCGATGCTGAGGTAAGATCCGCCATAAATATTGTCATTGCCAGTGAAGCCAACCTCCAAGTCGTTACCATTTAAGCCGTTGATATTGTCATTGGTAATCGAACCCTCCAGAATGTCGTCGCTTTCTGTACCGTTGGTGGTGGTATTTGTTTGGTTGGGGCCGCGAATAGCAGTCTGGCTGGGAAAGGTTATCTGCTTGCAAATGCAATCTTCGTCTTGAGTTTCTGGAGTTGGAGTTGGCGTTGGAGTTTCCGTTGGAGTTGGCGTCGGAGTTGGAGTCGGAGTCGGAGTTGGAGTTTCCGTTGGAGTTGGCGTCGGAGTTGGAGTCGGAGTCGGAGTTGGAGTCGGAGTCGGAGTTGGAGTCGGAGTCGGTGTTGGAGTTGTTGTCGGAGTCGGTGTTGGAGTTGTTGTCGGAGTCGGAGTTGGAGTTGGAGTCGGAGTCGGAGTCGGAGTCGGTGTTTCCGTTGGAGTCGGAGTCGGAGTCGGAGTCGGAGTCGGAGTTGGAGTTGGAGTCGGAGTCGGAGTCGGAGTCGGAGTTGGAGTTGGAGTCGGAGTCGGAGTTGGAGTCGGAGTCGGAGTCGGAGTTGGAGTCGGAGTCGGCGTTGGAGTCGGAGTCGGCGTTGGAGTTGGTGTTTCCGTTGGAGTTGGAGTCGGAGTCGGAGTCGGAGTTGGAGTCGGAGTCGGCGTTGGAGTTGGAGTCGGCGTTGGAGTCGGCGTTGGAGTCGGAGTCGGAGTTGGAGTCGGAGTCGGAGTCGGAGTTGGAGTCGGAGTCGGAGTTGTTGTCGGCGTTGGAGTCGGAGTCGGAGTCGGAGTTGTTGTCGGCGTTGGAGTCGGCGTCGGAGTTGGAGTTGTTGTCGGCGTTGGAGTCGGAGTTGGAGTCGGAGTCGGAGTTGGCGTCGGAGTTGGCGTCGGAGTTGGTGACTCCAAGTCGTCATTTACGATCGTACCTATGCCCGTCGCTTTAGTAATAGTCGCATTGACAGCGGTGCTGAGGTTGACGTTAAATGTTTCGTTAGTTTCAAACTTAGAATCGCCGTTGACAGCAACAGTAATGGTTGTTTTCGTTTCCCCGGCATTGAAGGTGACGCTGCCTGTGGCCGCCGCGTAATCGCTATCAGCAGTGTTAGCAGTATCGTCTGACGTGGCGTAATTGACGGTGACGGGCAAGCTAGAAGCTGCTGAGAGAGTAGCGGTAAAGGTGGCGCTAGCAGTACCCGTATTTCCCTCGGTAACAACTACATCATCGATCGAGATACTAGGAATATCATCATTGGCGCTCGTAGCAGTGGCGGTGCTGGTGGTGACAGTCGAACTTTCCGGCGCTGCAGTCAAATTTGGGTTGCTGAGGGTGACGGTAATTGTCTCGTCAGGTTCAACTGCGGTTTCGCCTAAGACATCCACAGCAATAGTTTTAGTTATGTCGTTGGCGGCAAAGGCGATCGTCCCTGTGGCGCTAGTAGCCCCCGCAGCATTGATATTATTGTAGTCAGCGCCGTTGCTCGCGGTACCGGCGATCGCATAATTTACTGTACTCGCTACCCCCGTGCCGCCGCTGCGAGTGACGGTGAATCTGACGGGTTTAGTGCCGGAGTTGCCTTCAATTAAGGAACCTGTCGCTGGATTTGTGAGTGCGATCGCATAAGCAATCGGGTCGTTGGCTGCAATAGTCACCGTAGCATTGCTGCTGGCCGGTGCGATCGTATAATTCCCATTTCCCAAATTCAGTCGCACCGTTTCTGCCAACTCCGGTATAGCGTCATCAACCGGAGTCAGAGTCACATCCACAAAGCTTTGCCCGTTGAGAATAGTGACGGGAAAGGTACTGCCTAGATTGTAGTCAGCAGCAACAGCGGTACTGCTGCCATCAATGGCGAGATTAACTGTCAGGTTGCCTAATGTGCTACCAGTGCGGCTGATGCGAAAAGTACCTGCGCTTCCACCTTCAATAGCTGTAGCGGTTGGGGCTGCAATGCTGACGGTTTCTTGGAACTCAAAAGCACCGATGTCAGCAGCACTGCCAGAAGGTCGCGTTAAGTTACGCTGATCTGTAGCAGGTGCGATCGTGCTATTACCCGTGTCGATCGCGGGACTGCCTGCATTCAGCGCGTGGGTTTGCGTAGGGCCGCCGTTAGTTGCCAGCGCTGCTAGATTCGGATTGATGGGAGTGCCAGCAGTGCCTACTCGATCGCCGTTAACACCGTTTGTGAAGCCAGCAGCAGTACCGTTGCCAATTAAGTTATTGCCCTCACTTGTAAATGTGCCGTCTACATCGGGGTTTAACGGGGCCGTGTTCCCAGCAATGATGGTGTTGCGAATGTTTGCCACATTAGTGTTGAAAATCCCGCCACCTTGGTTCGTTCCACTATTGAGAGTAAGAGTGCTACTTCTGAGATCCAGCGTACCGCCATTTCTGATCGCGCCAAAGTTAGTTGCCGTGTTCGCAGAAAACGTGCTGTTGGTAATGGTTGCCGCGCCGCTGTTGACAATGCCGCCGCCGTTTTGTGCGGCCTGATTGCTGTTAAAGGTGCTGCTGGTGACGCTTAATGGCTGGGCATCGTTTCTGATCGCACCGCCATCAGCCGCCGAAATGTTGTTAGTGAAAGTGCTGTCAGCAATACTCAACAGTTCGCCGCCGCCTCTGTGGTAAATCGCGCCGCCACCGTCGGTGTTTTGGGAACTATTGCCACTAAACGTGCTGCCAGTAATGTTTACCGCACCGCTATCGATCAAGATCGCACCGCCGCCTTGGCTAGCTGCCGTCGCTGTATTTTCGGTGAAAGTGCTGCCAACAATGTTTAAAATACCGCCACCCTGCCTGATCGCGCCGCCGCCGAAACCGTTGACTGTATTGGCAGTAAAAGTGGAACTCGTGATTGTTACAGTACCGCCGTTATTGAACAGGGCACCGCCACCTCCAGCGGTGTTGCCTGAAAAGGTAACGTTGGTAAGGTTCAGGGTGACACCGAAGCCGTTAAGAATGCCGCCAGTGCCGTTAGCAAAGGTGAGGTTAGAGATGCTAACAGGGCCGGTATTAGTGTTAAGTATCTGCACTGCGCTGTTGCCGCTAACTGTCAAAGTACCTGCGACAGGGCCGTTCAGAGTGACACTGTCATTAATAGTTGGCAGCGTTGTAGCGAGGGTAATTGTGCCAGTAATGCCAGTCAGGTCAATAATATCTGGGACTAGAAGAGTAGCATTGGCTTGGGTAATGGCATCTCGCAGCGAGTTTGCACCGGAGTCGTTGGTGTTGGTGACAGTGAAAGTAGCTAAAACGCGATCGTAATTTGCGATCGCCTCTTGGGTGAATGCCAAAGGTGTCTCAATCGAACCAATTGTTACTTCTAAATCCCAGTCGCCGCCTAATGCAGCACTTCCTGTCAGGTTTTTGGAGGCGGCGATGTCTGCACCTGTGAGTTGATTGAGACGTTGCAAGAACGATCGCCCCGCTATCGGTGGGGCGATTTCTGCCGCCACGCTGCAACCGTACAGGAGGATATCGGCGCTAGGGGCTAAGGCTTTTTTCCACTGCCCGAGTCGATCGCCGTATTCGTCCAGGTTGTCAGAATTTAGGTGAATTGACCCCAGTTGCAAATTTCCAGGCCCGCCGTGAGAAACAATGTGAACGGCGGAAATATCCGTGTAGCTAGCTAATAACTCTGTAATTTGCTCGACTCCATCCCCCGCCCGATCGAGGATAAATATCTCTTTCCTTGGTTCGGCGCTTGGTGCAAGGCTTTGATAATCTTCAACGGTTGGGTCAATGACAACTATTTGCCTAATTTTTTGCATGATAAATTTTCCTCGTAGATGCAAGGGAAATGGAGCTTAAAACCGGCGGTCGTCTTGCCAAAAGAATTCAAATTAGTATTGACAAACAATCATTTGAATCTACTAGCTACGTTTGGGAAAGCTTGTAAAAGGCAAGATATAATACTTAAGTCATAAGCAGCTTAGAGTCTTACTAAGACAACACAAGGAGCAAATTTGTTCCCTATCGTAAAAATTAGTCAGTAAATATAGCGATCGACCAGATAGCATTGGTGACAAGTTAAGACTTAATTGCATTTGTCAATCAGTAATATTACTCAAAAAAACTGCTGTTTGAGGAGTGGAAAATTCACAAGTTGAGAGGGAGTAGGTATAAATATCACGCTCGGCACGCTCGCACGATCGCCCAAATCTCAGTTTTGGGCCCAAAATCCGAGTAAATCTCGATCCTAATTGCTGATTGACAAATCCTTTTTTAGCTTAACTTGTTACCAATGACCAGATAGCGCATTCGAGCCCCGACTTCTTTAAGAAATCGGGGCTCTGTTCTGTTTGTTCAGGTGGGCTTACTTATTTGGAGATACTAGCGAGAATGCTTTCCATCTCAGAAAGCTCGACCGCGCCGGAGAAAGTTTGACCGTTCATAATAAAGAAGGGAGTCCCTTGAATGCCGAGTTGTTGAGCGAGTTGCACGTCTTTGGCAATCGCGGCTTCAGCAGCGGGGCTGTTGCGATCGGTGTTGAATTTATCTAATTTTAGATTGAGCTTTTGGGCGATCGATCCGTACAATGGTTCGCCTAAATCTTTCTGTCCTTCAAACAAAGCGCTGTAGTATTCCCAGAATTTGCCCTGCTGTCCTGCTGCCCAAGCTGCTTTAGCTGCTGGCAGCGCTTGAGGGTGAATAGAAGTCAAGGGTAAATGCTTGTAAGCTAAAGTAACTTTGTCCTGGTGTTTTGCCATAAACTGCTTGACAGTATCGTGAGCCCGCGCGCAAAACGGACATTGAAAGTCAGAGAATTCTAAAAGCACAATCTGCAGCGAAGCTGAACCCGTACTGGGAGAATCCCCGATCGCAGATTTGGGATTAGTTTTCATCTGCTGCAAAAATGATTCCTGCGCTGCTTTGAGAGACTGCTGCTGCTGTTGCTGGTACGCTTGTAGCGAATCTAAAATTGCTTGCGGGTTTTCGCGGATCACCTGCAAGACTTGTTCTTTCAACTTGGGATCGACTGAATTGCCAGCCGCTGACTGCGCGGGGGAACAACCGACAAATACCAGGCAAGCTGCCAGGAGTGCAGCCAAGCAGAAGGCTTGCTGGCTGCGGAGTTTTCGCCAAATAGTGGATACGTTCATCTTTTTTTTCTGATTCACGGCAACACTTAATCGTACATTTAATTTTGCGGAGTGTCACTCTATTTTAGATTTTAGATTTACGATTTTGGATTTACCTCTCCTTGTAAAGAAAAGGCTTGAAAATTGATTTTTTTATTTGATTATCCGTGAACGGAGAGGCTTGAAACCTTTATTTTAGATTCGAGATTTAGATTTTAATCTCAAATCCAAAATCTCAAATCTAAAATTGTCTCGGTCAGGTATACCGCAGTTTACTGTTGTGCAGCTATTTTTAGATTTGACCAATAATTAGTAATTCGCAATCGGTAATTGGCAAGTTTTTTTACTGACCCCAACAGCTACGAGTCCAATAATTAAGATTTAAACAATCGGGATTTAGTATGATAATCTTATGTTCCGTCGAACGACCGCCATCAAAGATGTTTGTAGTGAGGACTAAATTTTGAGTTAGTTTTATGATGACTAAAATCCTCCTTAAAAACGCGATCGCGGTTATTTTACTACCGTAACAGATATAATATCGAGTCAGATCGATTGACCGTAATATCCCGGTCGGGCGGGCTTCGCCGTGAGCGTCAGCCGAACGGTTTTTGAGATTGGAGATTGTTGGCAGATATTGGCAGGTTTGACCGCCCCTACCTGATTGCGGGCGAAGCGAAGCGGAGGGAATCGACCGGACTAGATATAAAAGATAAAAGGACGATCGCCCGGGCGATCGTCCTTTTATTTGCTGCACGTACTATCAGCTTTTAGGCTTGTCTGAATCCGACACTATTTGCGGTTGTTGAGCCATTTAGCAGCAACTATGCCCAAAATAGCCGCAACAACTGGATTTCCCAAAAACTTCATCAAACTCGGCTGTTCTGCCAGCACTTCTCGGAAAATATCCGGGTGATTGTGATAGGTAAACGAGGCCAATTTGGTAACATCGTCAGCATTCATGCGGCTGGCGTGGTGGGTAGAAAGTCCTAGCTGCTTTTCCAATTGGCGATCGTCCAATCCTCTCTTCCCCAAATGCTTGAAGAATTCCCGCGCCACGTCGTCGAGTTCGTTTGGCTTAATTTGGGCGATCGCCTTTTGCAATTCCGGTTCCAACTGCGCCGGCGGTAGCGAGTCGTGATTTAGAGAACGCCCGAATAATTGTTTGCGCTGATCGGGTGAAGTTCTCTGAGCAAAATCGTCAAAATTTTCGTAATCTTCACCGGTTGTCTCCGGCATAATTTCTCGATTTCCCTGGGCCAAATCGCTCATGATTTGACGCTTGTAACTATCGCTGCTACTCATGGTAAATCTCTTCCTATCTACACAACAGTTATGTCTCTACTTGAGATTGTTTCGCATTCAAAAAACTGCCGAATATTAAACCGTCACGCGGCTTGATTTTAAGCTTTCTAGCCAGGTCAAGACTTGTATTCAATTTGATTTGATTGCTGGTCGTACTTAGCCGTCAAAATCAGTTTTTTGTCAGGAGCATACACCAAAACACTTACATCCTGATTTGGGAAATTGCGGTGAAAACCTTGTGCTAAAGATTTGGCTAAATCTTTCACTTCTGTAGGGCGGACTTGCGGGGTAATTACAACTCCCAATTTGTTATTGTCGCGCACGTAAGCATCCTGAACCAGACCCTTAGCCGTCTTTGTTACCCATTGACCAAAATCTTGACCGGCAGCGGTATTGCCCCGTTCTAGCTGCGCGTAATAACCCTGGCTGCCACCAATTGCTACAGGTACATCAGTCGGTTTTTGGGCGGAAACGCTGGGCGCGCAGGCAGTAGTAACTGCCAGCATTAATACCAAGAGTACGCCCGCAATTATTTTGCGACTCTGCTGCAATAAACTCACCTTTTTTCCTCCGTTCCGAAAAGATTGTGAATAATTGAAAGGGTCGAGCAACCTGACCCTTTCAATTAGTATTAGGCTCAGTCTACTTTCTTTTTGATCTCATCTTTTACATCTTCGACCGCGTGACCAGCTTTAGCTTGTGCCTGCTTGGCTTTGCCTTCGGCTTCATCCTTCGGGTCTCCAGTAACCTTACCTAAAGCTTCTTGAGCAGCGCCTTCGATGTTTTTGCCAACTGCCTTTGCTCTATCTTCAATGCTCATGAGTTTCTCCCGATCAGTATCTAATCAGACATTTTTTACTTAACAAACTCATCATAGGTAACTAGGAGCTGGGTTGCAATCTACCTCTAGGAAGAAAGAATGAAGAAAAAAAGAAGATGGAAGATGGAAAAGTTATTTTTCAGTCGGGGACAGACTGCCACTTTCATATTTACCATTTGTTTTTACCGTTTCTGCCGGCTGCCATGAAGTAGTTCTGTGAAAAAACTCCTCGATGGTAACGTGCGTCCCAGACATTTTTTTCCCAAAAATAATTTAAATTTTAATTTGTTTTATTTAATCATGCTTTCTACCTTCGGCATTCAAAAAACGGGTGTGGGCAAGACCTCATCTTACCCCCACCCTAAAAAGAATCGTATTAAATTCAATCAACCTTGTGATGACATTCTGTATCTATTTTGTGCTGAAGTTCTTCTTTCAACTGTTCCACAGCTTGCAGAGTTTGATGGTCTTTTTGTTTGAGATCGCCGAGGGCTTTTTCTGTTTCCTCGCTCAGCAATGTTTCCTTTGATTTTGGTAGCGTTACTTGAGTAGCGCTGCCAATGTGGGTCGCGTTTTCTTCAATACTCATTTGTTTTGACCCTATTGATTGTTGGTAAAAGTTATTTTTAACAAGGCCAGTTAAAACTTAACCTTACATTTAAGATAACGCTAATCACGAAGCCTTTCCTCTGCCTGAAGATAGATAGGGAATGGGTAATATTTTGTAACTTTAAACTAAGAAAAATTAGGGAGGCTGCTATCTGTCGGAAGAAAGATATGGGAAAGGGATGAGTGCGCGTGCGTGAAATTTTTGATGACTCACAAGGCTATCCCGTCAATGAGTAGGGGAGAGGGGAGGATCGGGGAGGGCGGGGGATGGGGAGAATTGTGATGCAGCGCGCGATCGCATTAAGTGACAAATGTTGTTGGATGAGGCTCTTTCGACATCCGTAAAATATGAAGAGAGAAATAGGTGACAGTTTAGTGCAGACTTAAGTCTATGGTGAAAGTCTGACCGTTAAAATCCACGGGGTACAGCAATTCCCCTGTTTTGTGGCGATCGCCTTAAATAATCTGCTAAACAAGAGTTAGCGTCAAGGCTAACTTCCAGCACGATCGAACTAAAATTTCTGTTATCAGTAAAAATTATCTAAAACCCTATGGGAGCAAGGAGCAGTAACCCCCTCGAAGCAGCCGACCCGACTCGCAAGCCGATCGAAATAGGCGTGTTGCATTCGCTGACGGGCACGATGTCCATCAGCGAAATTTCTGTTAAAGATGCGACGCTGTTGGCTGTTGAGGAAATTAATGCGGCGGGAGGGGTGCTCGGACGCCCCTTGGAAGCGCTGATAGAAGATGGAGCCAGCGATTTGCAAACTTTTGCTCAAAAAGCTAAGCAATTGCTCCTAGAAGCGCAGGTGGCGGTGGTATTTGGCTGTTGGACTTCGGCGAGCCGCAAAGCTGTACTGCCGGTTTTCGAGCAGGGTCAAGGGTTGCTGTTCTATCCGGTGCAGTATGAAGGGCTAGAACAGTGTCCGAATATTTTCTACACTGGTGCTGCCCCGAACCAACAGATTGTGCCAGGGGTGAATTACTTGCTGGCACAGGGAAAGCGGAAAATTTTCCTGTTGGGTTCGGACTACGTCTTTCCCCGGACGGCAAATCGGATTGTGAAAGCTCAACTGGCGGCACTGGGGGGAGAGTTGGCGGGGGAAGTGTATCTGCCGCTGGGTTCTAGGGAAGTGGAGGAGGCGATCGCACATATTTTAGCAGTGAAACCGGATGCTATTCTCAACACTCTCAACGGCGACAGCAATGTGGCTTTTTTCCAAAAGCTGCAGGAAGTTGGCTTGAAACCCGAGGATTTGCCGGTGATGTCGGTCAGCGTAGCAGAAGAGGAAGTGCGCGCGATCGGGCCGTCCAATATTGCCGGACATTTGGTGGTATGGAACTATTTTCAAACGGTTGATACACCGGAAAATCGTAAATTTGTCCGGGCTTATAAAGCCCGATACGGGGAAAATCGAGTCACGGATGACCCGATCGAAGCGGCTTATTTGGGCGTTTACCTGTGGAAGCAAGCAGTAGAAAAAGCTGGTTCGACAGATGTGGTTAAAGTCAGGGCGGCAGCTAAAAATATCCAGTTTGCAGCCCCGTCGGGCAAGGTAAAAATAGATGCCCAAACGCAGCATATCTGGAAAACTGTGCGGATTGGCAAGGTGAGGGTGGACGGTCAAATTGAGGAGATTTGGAATTCCGGCGCACCGGTTCGACCAGATCCTTTTCTCAAAGCCTATCCTTGGGCGGCGGCACTTGCTACGAGGGGAATTTCTCTGGGAACTCGGGCGTCTTTGAGCGGGCTGTTTGTCATCTTGGTACTGATAACTTGGATGGCGGTGGGAGTCGGGTGGATGGGTTCTGTGGAGATTAAGAACTATTTGCTGACAATAAAGGCTGCCTCACATCCGGCCGCGGTGGTTTCTGAGGCAGCAATGGCGGTGCTGGTGCAGCAAACTCTGGCAGTGGTAAGCCGCACTCAGCACTGGCTGGTGGGGGCTTTGGTTTTGAGTGCGATCGCCGGGATAGTGGGTTTTGTGTCGGTGTCGGCAATTATTCGGAATCTCGGCTTGCTGCGGGAAACTGCTGAACTGATGGCCAGCGGTGATTTGACGGCTCGCTCGCCTGTTGTTTCTAATGACGCGATCGGCGTGCTATCTTCTACTCTCAATACAATGGCTCAGCAAATTAGCAGTTTGCTCAGCGGTTTGGAAGTGCGGCAGCGGCAGCTAGAGGAACGATCGACCGAATTGGAAGTCGCCAAGAATGCTGCCGAAGCTGCCAACCGGGCGAAAAGCTCATTTTTGGCAAATATGACTCACGAGTTGCGGACGCCCTTGAATGCGATTATCGGCTACAGCGAGCTGCTGCAAGAAGAAGCTCTGGAACTCGGCGAAGAAGAATTTGTGATGGATTTGGCGAGCATTAATATCGCAGGCAAGCAGTTGCTCAGCATTATTAGTGACATCCTGGATATTTCTAAAATTGAAGCAGGAAAGATGACTCTTTTCTTGGAGACTTTTGAGGTGTGGGATTTGATCGAGCAGGTTGTCACTACTGTTCAACCGATGCTAGGGAAAAATGGCAATACTTTGGTCGTCAATTGCGATCGCAATATTGGCACGATCTACTCCGATTCGTCGAAGCTGCGGCAAGCGCTGTTAAATTTGGCGAGCAATGCTGCTAAGTTTACCGATCGAGGCAAAATTACGATTAATGTTTGGAAGGAAGAAGGCGAGGTTTTGCCGGGGGATAATTCCGAAGAACTCTCGGCAGATCCTTCTCGGTGTCAACAGCCTTCGATCGTGTTTCAAGTAACCGATACCGGCATCGGCATGACTGAGGATCAGTTGTCGAGGCTGTTCGGAGCTTTCGCTCAAGCTGACGATTCGACTACCCGCAGGTATGGCGGCACCGGTTTGGGGCTGACAATTAGCCGGAAATTTTGCCAGATGATGGGCGGGGACATTACGGTTGAGAGCGAGTTTGATTGCGGTTCTAGTTTTACGATCCGGTTGCCGATTGAGGTTAAAAGCCTGAAAGAAGGTCAGGACGATCGAGAAATCGCAGAAATTGAGCCGAAGTCTTCCGAGGAGTTAGAAACGAGTGCAGCGGCGACAGCAGCGAAGCAAAAAGAAGCGCGATCGCATCTGCTGGATCTGCCGGATGCTGCTACTGTGCTGGTGATTGACGACGATCCAGACGCGAGGGATTTGATGACCCGCTGCTTGTCTAAACAGGGATTTCAGGTGCGATCGTCGGCTAGCGGTCAAGGGGGGCTTCTGTTGGCTAAGGAGTTGCTGCCCGACGCGATTATTCTGGACGTGATGATGCCGAGTATGGACGGCTGGGCGGTGCTGTCGGCATTGAAAGCCGATCGAGATTTGGTTGATATTCCAGTGATTATGATAACTTTTTTGGACGACCAAAATCAGGGTTTGGAATTGGGAGCGGCGGAGTATCTCAGGAAGCCTGTGGATTACAAGCGGTTTGCTGCTTTATTGAGTAAATATCAGAGTCTGGGGAACTAATTATATTATGTCCGGTCGATTACCCCTACCGTATTAGGGTTAATCGACCGGACATAATACGAGCTATTTAACAATGGCGAAAAAATTGTTAGGCGTTGCTGAATCACGGTATGAAAATAGATAAGTTGGAAAATCCGAAGATGTTCTGACCTGCTGCTTTAATTGTTTGCAGATTGATATCATGTCCGGTCGATTACCCTTCATCAGGTAGGGGCCCGTGAGCCAACCATATCTGCCAACAATCTCCAATCTCAAAAACCGTTCGGCCGGGATATTACGGTCAATCGATCGGACATGATATGAGTCGTTCGTACCGTAAATCAGCAACGACACTCTAGCGTTAGTTGGGGCATTGTTCCAGTAAAGTAGGTTAGGAGGGTCGATCGCCTGCATCGCTCGCTACAGTTGCATCGGGTGCTGCCGATTCTAGCTCCGGTGGCAGATGATTGGTAATGAAGGAACTCCAATGAGCTATCCCATCTGAATCAAATTCCACCTGCAAAATTGACGCATTCGGTACTCGAAATCCTCGCGAAAATCCCAAAAGCCGATTCATCGCAACGGCATCAATTACCGTTGGGTTAGCCAAAATTTGCCACAGCATTGCTTTGATAAAAAATCCATGTGAAAAGACAACTACAAAACCCGATTGTTGTTGTAACTGGTTTAGGAAAGTTCGGACTCGTTTCATCAGTTGAACCAACGATTCGGCGTTGGTTCCATCGACATATTCAGGGTCGCAGCGGTCCCAGTAAGCTTTGCTCAAAGGTTTGCGATCCAGGATTGTGGTTGGTTGGTCGAACTGTAGGCTCAGATAGGTAAATTCCTGAACTTGCCAAACCTCAACGGGTGTATGTGGAAATCGTTCAATCAATGGTTGAGCTGTGAGCTGTGTTCTCAGATAAGGTGAAGTCACAATCAAGTCTGGAGTTTGTTTAACGGCGGTTGGAATACATCTTGATTGTCGGTCGCCCAATTCACTTAAGGCATTTTCATGCGGTCCAAGAGTTGCCAAGCCTGCATTGGATTGACTTTGACCGTGACGAATAATCCAAATAGACACGGTTTGATATTCCCTCTCATTTAATGGGTAAAAATCACTTCAAGGGTGTTGCTGAATCACGGTAGGAAAATATATTATTTGGAAATTCCGAAGATGTTCTGAGGCGCTTGTGTTGTTTTTTGGATCTTGAGTCGTTCATACCTTCAATGAGCAACGCCGCTTGTTAAAATTAGCAGATTAAATAAATCACTTGAGACGATTCAATTGCTCGATCGCCTGCGTAAATCACTTGTCTAAACAAGATTAATTAGTCATTAGTTAACAGCGAAAAACTAATAACTAATGACCGATGACTAATTAATCTAAGAAGCCCATTAATGTTGAGCTATCGTCAATTTCGTTTGAGGCAATGGGGCGGTTTCCTCCCATTGTGGAGTAAACTTCATCAATGTGAAGAGTGCTGATGGCCACTGGGCGAGCACCGGACATACTGAACATTTCGCTGACTTGCATGGCGCTGGAGCCGATCGGGCGGTTGCCGAGTGTAGCAACCACTTCAAAGTCGCTGGATTCGACCGGGCGATTGGCTACAATGCCGTAGGTTTCGCTGATATGCAGGGTGCTGGCGCCGATCGGGCGGTTCCCCGAAATCGAGACGGTCTCGCTGATGGTAAAATCGTCTGGGCCGACGGGGCGGTTGTCATGCAGGACTTGCGGTCGATAAAGTTGAATTCCTGTTGCTTTGGCATCCGTGGGTTCTGCCGCTTGGCTTTTGGAACCGCCTTTGCCGCGGCGGGCGAGTGCTTTGCCTTTACCTGTACCTGTACTGCTCGTATCCATAATTCTTTTCCTCGCTTATTGCTGTTGATTGCTGGGTTCGGACAACTGCTTTTCTGGGCTTTCTGCTTTCTATTTCGGCCGATGATTAAAATAATATTACAAAGTCTAACTATTTTCTGAACGAATTGCAGGATCTCTGCATTTTTGTTAAGATTTATGGGTAATAGCTACATTTTCCTATGGTAACTGCGGCAGCATCTTTTCAATTGCAAGCGCCCTTCCAGCCCACAGGCGACCAACCGCTAGCGATCGAGCAACTTGTCAAAGGCATCGAAGCGGGCGATCGATTTCAAACCTTACTCGGCGCCACAGGTACGGGCAAAACCTTCTCCATTGCCTCGGTGATTGAAAAAGTCGGCAAACCCACCTTAGTCTTAGCACACAATAAAACCCTGGCAGCTCAACTGTGCAACGAACTGCGAAATTTTTTCCCCAACAATGCAGTCGAATACTTTGTCAGTTATTACGACTACTACCAACCTGAAGCATACATCGCCGTCACCGATACTTTCATTGAGAAAACGGCAGCAATTAACGACGAGATCGATATGCTGCGGCACTCAGCCACGCGATCGCTCTTTGAACGCCGCGACGTAATTGTAGTTGCTTCAATTAGCTGCATCTACGGTTTGGGAATGCCCGCAGAATACCTGAAAGCTGCTATTCCTTTGCGAGTAGGAATGGAAGTCAACCAGCGGCAAGTTTTGCGAGATTTAGTCAACGTCCAATACAGTCGCAACGACATAGATTTAGGCAGAGGCAAATTTCGCGTCAAAGGCGATGTTTTGGAAATTGGCCCCGCTTACGAAGATAGAATTATTCGCGTTGAATTCTTCGGGGACGAAATCGATGCTATTCGCTACGTTGACCCGGTAACAGGTAAAATCCTGCAAAGTTCGACGGCTTTAAATATCTATCCAGCGCGCCACTTTGTCACGGCGGAAGATAAATTAGAGGCAGCTTGCCAAGGAATAGAACTCGAATTAGAAGACCGACTGGCAGAATTTGAAAAAGAGGGTAAACTATTAGAAGCTCAGCGGTTGGAACAGCGCACCCGCTACGATTTGGAAATGCTGCGCGAGGTAGGATACTGCAACGGGGTCGAGAATTATTCGCGGCATTTAGCAGGGAGAAATGCCGGGGAACCGCCAGAATGTTTGATTGATTATTTCCCGAAAGATTGGATGTTGGTGATAGATGAATCTCACGTCACAGTGCCGCAAATTCGGGGGATGTACAACGGCGACCAAGCGCGCAAAAAAGTATTGATAGAACACGGTTTTCGTTTGCCCAGCGCCGCTGATAACCGCCCTTTAAAAGCAGAGGAATTCTGGGCAAAAGAGAATCAGTGCATCTTTGTTTCTGCTACGCCTGGGGATTGGGAAATGGAAATATCTGAAGGCCGAGTTGCAGAGCAAGTAATTCGCCCAACCGGAGTAATAGATCCGACAATTTTCGTGCGCCCGACGGAAGGACAAATTGATGATTTGTTGGGGGAAATCAAGGAGAGAGTAAGTCGGGACGAGCGAGTTTTGGTAACGACTTTAACCAAGCGGATGGCGGAAGATTTAACCGAATATTTGCAGGAAAGGGCGATTAGAGTTCGGTATTTGCACTCGGAAATTCAGTCGATTGAACGCATAGAAATTATCCAAGATTTGCAGGATGGTAAGTTTGATGTATTGATTGGCGTGAACTTGTTGCGGGAAGGTTTGGATTTGCCGGAAGTCTCGCTGGTGGTAATTTTGGATGCGGATAAAGAGGGGTTTTTGCGATCGGGACGTTCGTTAATTCAAACGATTGGAAGGGCGGCGCGGCACGTTCAGGGACAGGCTATTTTGTACGCGGATAATTTGACTGACAGTATGGTTAAGGCGATCGACGAAACCGATCGCCGCCGGGGGATTCAGCTAGCGTACAATAAGATGCACGGGATTACGCCGCAGCCGATCGCCAAAAAGCGATCGAGTAATGCGATTTTGGCATTTTTGGACGTGTCGCGCAAGCTGAATTCTCAGCAGTTGGAGGAGGTTTACGAACAGGTAAACGAGTTATCTTTGGATGAGATTCCTCAGTTAATCGGGCGGTTGGAAACGCAGATGAAGGCGGCGGCTAAGAAGTTGGAGTTTGAGGAGGCGGGTAAATTGCGCGATCGGATCAAGCATTTGCGGGATAAGCTATTGGGACATTAAGCTTGTTGTCAGGGAATTGAGGGGAGTTTTTAACCGCAGATGCACGCAGATAAACGCTGATGAAGGGAGAATTCAAAAGCCAAACATCGCTTTTAGTCCATTTGCGATCGGCTGATACTCTTCTGCGGTTAAACTGCCAAGATATCGCAATACTCGCCGGATATCTACAGCGCGTACTTGATCCAGCAATACTATCGATTCGGCAGTTAGATTCCCCACTCCCGCCTGAAGACTTGGGTATAAAATTGGATTTTGTGCAGTCCAATCTCCTGATTGTCTGGTAATCGGCACAACAATCACAAGCTCAAAACGCATCGTACCTGTGTTGCTTGGCCTGCCCACTACTACAGCAGGGCGTATTCCTTGCTGTTCGTGCAGTGCAGGCGTTTGAGGGGGGAAATCAACCAGTAAAATATCGCGAATGGTGAATCTATTAGCCACGCTTATTGCTATACCCTTTCGTCTTCCAGAATAACAGCACCTACTCCCGGTATATAGCGCACGGGTTGACCAAGTTTCATGGGGTCTACATCTCCCCAATCATAGGGGGGAACTTCATTATCGACGAGGTAAAGTTGACGCCAAGGCGATTTTGCCAATGCTTCCTCGGAAATGTCAGGAAAAAATATTAGCACTTCTGCGATGCCAACGGGAAAACCATTGAGTTTGCTCAAGCCATCTATAATGGCGGCTAGGACGGATAAGTCTAGGTGGCTGAGGTTTTCGGCTTTTTCAATCAGTTGGTATACGGTTTCAGGATTGAGTGTTTCGCCCACAGCTTCGACTAAGTTTTCGGGGGTGAAACCTCGACATTTCAAGTATTCGGCTAGTTGTAAGCGAATTGTACTCATGGGTTTAGTTGAGAAAGATTTGAGGGTGAAGTGCGATCGCCCTTTACCATTATCCTATTTTTTGGATGGGAAGGGCGATCGTACTTTCTATCAGATTCCTAGTCGATATGCTGCATATTCGCGATCGTGCCCAAAGGAGGTAATGCCGTAAATTTTGCGCGGACATCCGGCATCTCCGGCTTCTTCGGCAATTGTCGAAAAAAGTTTTGTTACATCGCTATATTTGAACACCTCGTCAAGTTGATAGCTTAATCTTTTACTTCTTCCGTTTCTTTGAAAATATCCTCATCATCTTCAATTTCATCAGATTCTTCTTCATCTTCCTCAAAAGAGTCAAGCGAATCTCGAACTTCAGCAAAAGAATCATCTGATTCAGAAGATTTCTCTATCTGCTCATCAATAAATTCAACTTCAGGTAATATCACATGAAAATCTTTTCTCCAAACGGAAATCAAAGATTCATTCCAGTTAACCTCGCTGCTGACATCATCTCTAGTACGTTTTATCAAGTCTCTCACGCCCTCAGAGGAATCTAGCAATATCATTCTGACCAGGTCTATACATTTATCAGTCCCAGATCCTGTAGTGATCATGGTTAGTTTTTCATTTGGTCGCACTAGAACACTAGACCAATGGGGTGCATTTCGGTTAAAAAATCCCTCTTTATCCATTTTAGTAATGCTAAGCGATATCGCATCAAGAATCGCTGGAATACGGTACTCTATTCTTATCTTAAGTAGGAACCTTGAAACAGCGGAAAAAAGAATTTTTTGCCCTAAGATAGTATACAAAATGTTAGAATCTCGTAATTCTTTTATAGTTGCTTTTTGGCTTGCACTTAATCTAGATTGCTCCGGTTGAGTAGGAATTTTGATACCAACGTAGTTAATCTGTGATACCCAATCCTTGAATGGCTGAAGTTCAGTGAAAAACCATTTAAGCAATGCTTTTGTACTTATTTCAGGAAGTTTAGGGTGAGACTCGTAATAATTTGCCAGAGCCATATTACGCTCCGTAGGTGAATTGAATGATTTCTTTAAAGCTTGCTTCTGATAATCTTTCAATAGTTCAATAGTACATTGGCTAACCAAATCTAGAGTCGTTAAATATGGTTCTGATTGGGTCAAGTTTCTTGATTTGGAAGACCATTTAACAAATTTATCTTCAAGCACTTCTTCCTCTAAAAGTTTTCTAGGAATCAATGCTGATATTTTACTGTCATCCAGCAATAATTGAGTTTGTTTATCGATTGATTTTGCAGTCTTGTTGATAACTGTAAAAATATTGCGAGTTGCTTTTATTATTTCATCTCTTACTGTTTCGCTTAAGTCTGCATGACCAACTCTACCAAGATTACCAAAGACTAGATAAACAACTGGTATGTCAAAAGTTTCGTCGCAATTGAAATTCTCATTTATTTGTTGAGGACTTAAAGGCTCTTTTCCAGTATAGGCGTTCCAGTATCTCTTTAATGAAAGAAGTCTATGTTGACCATCAATTACAATTCTAGCTACGTTTTTATATAGCTTTAAATTGACCCATTTTTCAACAGTTTTTCCCTGACTACTAACTTCAGAAAAGTCCCAAAACTCTCTTTGGTTATTCGAGTTGGGCAAAAGTACAACTACAATTGAATTAAAAAAGCGAATTCCACCCTGTGCTAGGTAAGAAAATATTTCTGTATTCGCTCTGTTTTCATCTAGTTTTCTCTGAACTCTTTCAGAAAAGCTCCAACTGCCTTGAATTTCATCAGCAAATCTAATATTTTCAACGGCATCACTTTGATCGAGAGTTGTTATGAAGTACCTAACTTCACCAAATTTACCACTGATTGCCTTATATTCTATCGTCTCTGGAGACTGATTATCTAATTCCATTTTCTAACTCCTCTGTGTATTAAACTTAGGTTGACATAGTTGAATTAACAGACTTTCTAACTCTCTACAAATGTTTTTTGGGCAAGGTAAACAAACGAATAAAAATTCATCAGGGGATCGGGAGTTTCCGTACCTTGATAAAAAACCATCGTCTCGATCCAAATGTTGGATAAATCTATCTCTTAAGTTGCTTGCTGTGCCGATGTAATCGGGGCGTTGGAAAATGCTACATGAGATCAGAAGACTTTTTAAAATTCTTCGTTCTTTAGGCTGAGAAACCGCTTGGATAAATTGCCCCATTTTTTGAGACAAACCAACTGACTCTCCACAAGTATCGACAATAAACTTACTTCTATTATCTTTTTCAGAAAATTTTGTTTTAAATACTGTACTTTTTAAACGATTATCTACACCATCAAACAAGTTATTTTCTAAAAAATCAAAAGCGTGATAAAAAGCATAAATTCCGGATTTTTCAGGAAGATCATCTGCTGCGGATATAGTTGCTGTTACTACAGTAAAATTTTTAAAAAAGTTGTCGTGGACTGTTTCTTCCATAGAGTAAAATTTAAAAAAGTATCGCTCACTTTCAACAATTAGCAGTATCTCACTTTTACTGCATGACTGGAGGAAGCTGTAACAACTCGTAACACCTCAGCAACAGGGCGATCGCCTTTTACCATTCTCCTATTTTATCGATAAATTGGCAGGTTGATCGCCCAAAACACCACCAAAACCAACTACTTGCTCAACACCGCAGCATCGCTACTGCTAGCAAAAGCCGGACGAATAAATTCCTCCTTCTCTTCCAGCGTGATGTAACCCTTATCTACAGCTAGCTGCATCACTTCCTCAAGAAAACCTCTCAGCACATCTAATACTTGAGTGCGATCGAATTAAAAATGCTTTTCCTAGCCAATGGTAAGTTGGGTTTCGTTCCCTCAACCCAACCTACTAATATCAAATTCGGGTTAAATTTCCCCTCTATCTCTTAGTCCGCGCAGGCGGAATTTGTTTGACAAGAAGCGGTTTCAACCGCCGAGATATCTTACGGTGTCGGATTCGGATACTTAGCGTGCACCGCATCGATTTCCGCTATAATCTCCCGATCCAAATTCACCTCCAAACTACCGATATTTTCCTCCAACTGTTCGAGGCTGGTTGCACCGATAATAGTGCTAGTTACAAACCAGCGTGATCGCACATACGCCAAAGCCATCTGCGCCGGACTTATCTCATGTTTTCCCGCAATCTCAACATACGCTTTCACCGCATCGTTCAGATTAGTTTTATCGTAACGCTGACCAAATCCCGCAAATAAAGCCAGCCGCGAATTTTCGGGAACTCCATTCAAGTATTTACCCGTTAACAGCCCAAATCCCAAAGGACTGTAAGCCATCAATCCCACATTCTTAAAACGGCAAGTTTCTGCTAAATTTAGGTGAAATGTCCGATTGGTCAAACTGAAAGCATTCTGAATCGAAACAACCTTCGGCAAGCCGTGTTTTTGGGCCAACGTGCAAAACTCGCAAACTCCCCAAGGCGTCTCGTTACTCAAACCTAAATAGCGGATTTTGCCAGCTTTAATTAAGTCAGCAAATACCTCTAACTGTTCCAAAATCGGGACTGTTTCGTGTTCTTGGGCGATGTCGTAATCCGGCGCGCCAAATAACGGGACGTAGCGATCGGGCCAGTGGATCTGATACAGGTCGATGTAGTCGGTTTGCAAGCGCTTCAGGCTGTCATTCAGGGCTTTTTCGACATTTGGGCGATCGATCTGATTTTTCCCTTCCCGAATCCACTTTAATCGAGTGCTTCTGCCCGCCACTTTAGTCGCTATAATGACTTTATCCCGCTGCTGCTTCGCCAACCATTCGCCGATATATTCCTCTGTTTTTCCCTGAGTTTCCGGTCTTCCAGGGACGGGGTACATTTCTGCCGTATCGATAAAGTTGATACCTCTATCGATCGCAAAATCGAGCTGTTGTGCCGCTTCCTCAACGGTGTTCTGCTGGCCGTAAGTCATCGTACCCAAACAGATTTCAGATACAGATAAGTCGCTGTCGCCGAGTTTTTTGTATTCCATGAGTTTGATTGCTGGCAAATAATCTGATTCTATCTTACCGAAAAAGTTTGATTTAATTGACAGCTTCAGAAAAGTGCGATAGACTTTCTCCTCTCTTCCTCTGCGCTCTCTGCGGTAAAAAAAAATAAAAACATCCGCACTTAAATGTTAATATAAATAATTCGTATTCCTCTGATGTATGAGTAACCGCCCGCTAAAAGTTCCGTTTGTCAACCTCTCCATGCAACACCAACCAATCCAATCCCAAATAGCAGAAACAATTGGAAAAATTATCGAGCAAGGAGACTTTATTTTAGGTCAAGCACTGGCGGAATTTGAAACAGCATTTGCAGCAGCTTCTGGAGTAAAATACGGCGTAGGAGTGGCTTGCGGAACAGATGCGATCGCTCTGGGACTCCAAGCTTGCGGCATTAATCCGGGCGACGAAATTATCATACCCGCTAACACCTTTATCGCCACCGCGATCGCCGTCCTCCAAGCCAAAGCTATACCTATTCTTGTAGATTGCGACCCGGAAACCGCCCTGATTGACCTCACAGCAGCCGAAACAGCAGTTACCTCGAAAACTAAAGCAATTATCCCCGTACACCTCTACGGTCAAATGGTATCGCCCCGGCAGCTTTTAGATTTTGCGAACCGCCACGATTTAATCGTATTTGAAGATGCCGCCCAAGCGCACTTAGCCCACAGAGAAGGATACCGCGCGGGTTCCATTGGTAAAGCAGCAGCATTCAGCTTTTATCCCAGCAAAAACCTCGGTGCTTTTGGCGACGGCGGGATGTTAATTACTAACGATGCAGAACTCGCAGAAACAATGCGAACTCTCCGCAATTACGGAGCACCTAGCAAATATTTACACACAGAAATCGGCACCAACAGCCGTCTCGACAATTTGCAAGCGGCCGTACTCAATGTTAAATTGCCTTACTTAGAAAAATGGAATCGCGATCGCGCCGCCGCCGCCCAACACTACGATACTCTACTAGAACCCCTGAAACACAAAGGCATTGTACCCATCGCCAACCACAGCAGCAGCGGTCACATTTATCACCTATATGTTATCCAAATTACTGAGGAAAGCTCAATCGACCGCAACACCCTTCAGGAAAAACTCGCCCAACACGGCATTCAAACAGGCATACACTATCCCGTACCTTGTCACCTGCAACCCGCCTACCAAAACTTAGGCAATCGGGGCGACTTCCCCCGCGCAGAAACCCTGTGCGAACAGATTTTATCATTGCCAATGTATCCCGGATTGAGCAATACTCAGATCGAGCAAGTTGTTCGGGCGATCGAACTATCATTGAATTGCTAATTGTTCGTAAAATTTATGCTGAACCTGTTTCAAGCCGTAAAGTGCAGTTATAAAAGCATTTAAGTTCGGAATTAACTCGCATCAGGCACCCATATCAAAAACCCGTAGGGGGCGGGTTCACCAATAGCTTTCTCATGGTGCAGACAGGTTAAATAAACCCGCCCCCACCCTGCGCGAGAGTCCTTTATTGATATTGATGTCTGATGTCGGGAATTAACAAATCTTTAACTCACAGTTCAAAACCGCACAGCGTTGCGAATCCAGCGCGGCAATCTTAAAACTTCTCACACCATGCACATCCAGCGCAAAATTCGCATTGTTTTCAAGCGATACCTCCTGGAGGAAGGTATCACGGTACTCCTAGTGCTGCTGTACGCACCCCTGCTAGTACATTGGTACGACGGCTGGTTGAACAAAAACATCAGCCTCGAACACGAATATTTCAGCCACGGACTAATTGGTTTGCCCTACGCAGCTTATATTGCTTGGATGAACCGAAAGTGCTGGCGCAGCTTGCCCAACTCACCGCATCCTTTGGGAGGCTTTTTGCTGGTACTAGCCACGCTTTTTTATCTGAGTCGCTTGAGCGATTTAGTAAATTTATCCCTGCCCGCAATGCTTGCCAGCATTTGCTTATCTTTAAAAGGAATTCCCGGCTTGCAATTGCAGGCGATGCCGCTTTTATTCGTATTTCTGGCCTCGCCCAACCACATTCCTTACCTCATAGAACCCTACGCCTTGCCCTTACAGCAATTCATTGCTGAAACATCAGGCTGGATATTAATTAAAATTGGTATCAACGTGAGAGTGGAAGAAATTTATCTGTACGTAAACGATCGCATTGTAGAAGTGGCTCCACACTGTGCAGGCTTAAAAATGCTGTTTACCAGTCTTTACGTCAGCTTAATTCTGCTGGATTGGACGGGAGTTTGGAACTCTCGCAAAAAAAGCCTTTTGTTTTTAGTGATTGCATCCATTATTAGCATCACTTCCAACATTTTTCGCAATACTTTGCTAACTTACTTTCACGGAACCGACAGAGAGGCGCTTTTTACTTGGCTGCACGCCGGATGGGGCGGAGATTTGTATTCTGCTTGTATACTAGGGTTATTGGTACTTATCCTCAACGGGATGGAAAAGTATTTCCCAACTCAGTCTGGCAATTAATGAAACAGATAATTTCAGCACATAAACTACTGCGGCGGTATCAATTATCTAAAATTATGGTACTGGTGTTTTTGCTGGTATTAGTTGGGGCAGTAGCAATTCCCGGGTACGCGACGGGAAGGTGGCCTTGGACAAACCCGCCAACCCTTGCCAACCTCAAGCAATTAAGAAGTGTGCGCCAAAACGGGATAAAAATTCCTGGATGGCAGGTGATAGCCGTTCAGAATAACGTCCAAATTGGCACTCACAGATGGTTAGTTCAAGAAATTAAAAAGGATCGAACAATTGCCATTTTATTGCTGTTGCCTCAAAATTATCCCAAAAACCAGCCTCAAGTGGAATGGCTAGATATCGACGGATTTCACCGGTGGCAAACCGATTCTCATCGCACTTTGAGGTTTACAGTTAAATTAGCACCAATACCCGACCAGCCGCCGCCTACTGTCGAGGCGAGGTTTTTCCGAAGCTGGACTCCCCAACAAACTTTTGCTGTCGTGCAGTGGTACGCTTGGCCTAACGGGGGTTCTCCAACAACCAGCCGCTGGTTTTGGGAAGACAGCATTGCTAGACTGTCGAACCGCCGCGCCTCTTGGGTTGCTGTCAGTATCATTCTTCCCGTTCAACCGCAGGGCGACATTAAGATAGCTCAACCATTGGTGGAATCTCTTGCCGAAAGTGTCCAGGCTAAATTAATTACAGAAGCTTTTCAGTTTCAGTAAGCAGGTAGGTGCAAATAAATCAGCCTAGGGGGTGGGCGGGTTTTGCCAAAATCAACTGCTTCCTAGTAAATATCCGGATTCAACTCGCCCCGAAAATATCTTATTGTTTTTTCTCGTCGCTATATTTAGATGAAACTTACAAGTCAGACCATTATTCAAAATAATCCTGTTTTAAATCCTCTGAAAATGCGGGGAAAATTCACTATTAAAAATCGCCTCGCTTTTTCGTTGGCAGGTCTGTATTCAACTGCTTGGACTCTATCTTTTGCTGCTGTATTCTGGGGCTTTAATAACAAATATTTTTCGGAAACGGCTTTAGCTCAATCTGTTGTTCCAAGAGACGATCGACTCGCGGCGCCACCGCCATTGCGCGTACCGCCACCGCCGCCTGCCAATTTCAACCCGGATATTAACCCAGCTTTTCGGAATCGGCCCTACCGCCTGGGCCCGGGAGACCAGATTTCTGTTCAAGTTCAGCGCTTCCCAGAGCTAGGTTTTACGGGTGCAATCAGCCCTGAAGGGGTAATTGTACTGCCGCTCATCGGAACAGTAAATGTGCGCGGTCTTACTGTCGAAGAATCGCAGCAGCGCCTCCGGGAACGCTTTGGCCAATTTATCAAAAATCCTCAAGTCTCGGCTGCTTTGCTGGTTCAGCGCCCCGTAGTGGTGACGGTGACGGGGGAAGTTGCCAGACCGGGTTTTTACCCGCTGCAAACCCCCCAGCTTCCTGCGGCTTTGGCGGCTGCTGCTGGGACTAATCCTACGGCGGAACTGCGGGCGGTGCGAGTGCGGCGGACTCTGCCGGGAGGTGCTGTGGCGGAGCAAGTTGTTGATATTTTGACGCCGCTGCAAACTGGTATTGCTCCGCCGGAGTTGCGTTTGGAAGATGGAGATGCGATCGTCGTACCGTATAAACAGGTTACGCCCGATCGCAACTCCGATCGAGATTTAGCATCCAGGTACAGCCTCGCTGCTGCTGCTGTCCCCGTCCAAATCACTGTCACCGGAGAAGTCAGCAAACCCGGTTTTTACACGCTTCCGGCGGGTTCTGGTCGAATTTCGGCTGCTTTGGCGATCGCGGGGGGAGTCACGGGAAAAGCCGATTTGCGGGAGGTGCGAGTGCGGCGGACGCTGATGGACGGCTCCTCGGTGGAGGAACCAATCGACCTCTACACTCCCCTAGCAAAGGCTAACGATTTGTTCGATTTTCCTTTGGCATCGGGAGATGTGATTGTCATCCCGGAATTGGACGCTAGTACCAAAAACCTAGACTACGACAAAGCTCTGGTTTCGCGGTCTACTTTGATTAAGCCGAGGATCTACGTTCGAGTTTTGAGTTACGCTAGTGGTGGTTTGACCTCGTTCTACGTAGAAAATGGCGGCAGGTTTTTGGATGCTCTCAACAACTTGCCTGTTAATCTAGCTGACTTGCGGAAAATAGCCCTGATTCGGTTCGACGAAAAGCAAGGTAGAGCAATCAACCGTTCGATAGATGCTAAAGCTGCTTTGGAGGGAAATGTTTCTCAGAACCCGATGCTCGAAGATAATGATGTGATTGTGATTGGAAGGAATTTGGTAGAGCGAATTGGTTATGTAATCAACACTTTTACTCGACCATTCCGGGATACTTTGGGATTTATTCTGTTCTTTGAGCAGTTGAGAAATGGGGTAACAGATTTGTTCGGCCCGTCACGTAATGATAGGTAGTCATACCATTTTAGATTTTAGATTTTAGATTTTAGATTTAAGATGGGGAATGACTTAGGCGATATGGGTTTAGCTCGCAATCCGAAAGTTCTAAGGTTTTTGGGGGGTTTGTAGAATTAGTCAGCAGTCATTAGTTATCGTTAAGAATTAGCAATCTAAAATCTAAAATCTAAAATCTAAAATTGTCATGACTTTATCCGTTGTCAAACGTTATTTAATTGCTTTCGACCAATACAAGTGGGTGGGACTGGCTACTTTCGCGGTGACTGTGGGCGTGTCGGGAGTAGTGGCCCTGCAACCAAAGGCTGCGCCTGTTTACGTTGCAATAGGTACGCTGGCATACGACAGACCGAGCGTGATTTTTTCATCGACTACTACTAAAATTCAACAGGAAGGACAAGAAATAACTAAAGATATGCTGCTGGATAAAATGGTGGTCGCTCCAGCAGCCAAAAAACTCATCAAACCCGAAGGAAAATTAAACAAAGAAGAAGCGGAAAAAGCACAAAATTTGGCTAATAAGCTGGGAAAAGATGTGCAGATAAAGATGCCAAGTAAGAATAATGACCCCAGCGCTTTGATTCAAGTATTGTACAAAAATGCCGATGGCAAAAGAGCAGTAAAGGTAGTAGAGACACTGATGCTCGAAATGGTGGCTCGCAGCAAAAATCTTAATACTTCTAGACTGCAAGCAACGATCGACCAAATTAACAAGCGTTTGCCGACAGTAACTCAGGAACTTAGAGAGGCGGAAGCAAAACTTGAAGCCTACGAAAAACGAGAAGGAACTTCAATTTTAGCAGCTCAGAGCGGAGCTTTGCCGCTAGCGATTACCAGCAGCCAACAGCAGCAGCGGCAACTCCGGGTGCAGTTGGGAGGAATTGAAGCTCAAATTAACAGTTTGCAGGATCGCTTGGGATTGAATGTGGAGCAAGCTTACGTCGCTCAAGCACTCTCTGCCGATCCAATTATTGCCCAACTGCGAGTGCAATTGTTTTCGATCGAATCTCAGCTCAAAATTCTCCGCAGCGATTTGCAGGAGGAACACCCGAAAATTGTAGAATTGCTCAAACAAAAACAAGCGTTTGAGCAGCAGTTGCAGCAGCGGCAATCTGAGGTACTCGGCGGTAACGGGGTGGCGGCTCCGCTCAGAAGTGCCGATCGAATTCGGGTAGACTCTTCTTTAGATCCGGCCAGACAGCAGTTAGCCCAAACTTTGATTGCTTTGCAAACGCAGCGGGATGCGGCGCAACAGCAACTCCAAGGAATCGAGAAAACTGAACAGCTATTGCGTCGGGAACACGCGACAATCCCCAACAAGCAGTTAGAACAAGCCCGTTTGGCCCAGCAAGTGGCGTTCAAAAAAGCTCTCTACGACAAGATGCAGTCGGCTTTGGTAGATGCTGAGGCGGCGGTAGCTGAGACAACGGGGAGTTTGAGAATCGCCCAATTGCCGCAAACTGATGACGTTGAGTCTAACAAGAGAGGTTTGCCCGTGATGCTGGCGGTGGGCGGATTTGTGGGATTGCTGCTGGGCGGGGGGTTGATATTTTTGTTGGGGATGCTCAACGGCAAGTTTTACAGTTGGGAAGAAGTGCGGGCGGCTTTGGTGGAAAAAGAGGTGCCGATACTGGGAGTTTTGCCTGAAGTGACGGTGTTTGATTCCTACGGCGATGAAATGCCTCTGGCCCTGGAGGCAAATTCTCCCTATTTGGAATTTTACGAGCGGTTGCGTACTAATTTGCGCCGGATCGGGAACAAACCGGTGAAGGTGGTGTTGCTGACTTCGGCGGCACCTTTGGAGGGGAAAAGTTTTAGTGCTTACAATTTGGCAATTGCATCGGCTCGATCGGGTAAACGGACTTTGCTAATTGAAGCAGATTTGCGATCGGCTTCTAACGTTGAATCTTTGAAAATCGCTGCCGATCCTTTGGCGGCGGTGGAACCTTTGCACTATTACGGCAATATTAGCGAGTGCGTCCTTTTGGTTCCAGAGGTAGAGAATCTATACGTCGTACCGAGTCCCGGCTTTTTGCGACAGGCCTCGGCCGTACTGGAATCCAGCGAAATGCGGAGATTGTTTGAGGATGTTCGCAACCGCTTTGATTTTGTGGTTGTGGATTCTCCAGCCTTGAGCGAGTGCAACGACGCGCTGACGCTGGAACCGTACACGGACGGTATGATTTTGGTGGCGCGGCCTGGTTACACTTTGTCTAGTATGTTGTCTGAGGCGGCAGATCAGTTGCTGGAATCTGAGGATGACGAGTCGCATAAATCCGGGCCGCGGCTGTTGGGAGCGATTATCAACGGTGCTGATATTCCAGTGAAGTTCCGCAATGATATTGATATTGATGAATGGGAGTTGCCTGTGAGTGCGATCGGCGATCGCGCGATCGAAGTGCGATCGAGGCAATTACCGCAGCAGTCAAAGCCTAAAAAAAAGGCTATTAATAGTAAATAGAGCTAATTTATCTGGCTTGATTCTTGTAAAGCAATCCTCAACGAAATATGAATATATTGTAGGTTGCAACCTAAACAGCTTAAGCTGAAAGCACCGTCAACAGCCAGTGGATTTGAGATTTGAGATTTGAGATTTGAGATTTGACTCCACAGATGAATCTGGGAGCTGGAAATTAGGTGTAAAATTTTTCACT
>JAUBST010000019.1:0-66019 GCA_036702215.1 Microcoleus sp. F6_B6 | reverse complement strand
GATTTGAGATTTGAGATTTGAGATTTGACTCCACAGATGAATCTGGGAGCTGGAAATTAGGTGTAAAATTTTTCACTTGTCAACATTCAACAGTCAACCGTCAACCGTCAGTCGATTTGAGATTTGAGATTTGAGATTTGACTCCACAGATGAATCTGGGAGCTGGAAATTAGGTGTAAAATTTTTCACTTGTCAACAGTCAACCGTCAACAGTCAACCGTCAACAATCATTACTTGAAAATGTATCATCGCACTATTGATTGGATTCCGGGCGTTTCTGGTGTTTGCTCTGGATAAACTGTTCCAAATCGGCGATCGCATCTTCAAAATCCGACAAATTAATTTTCGCAGGTCTAGTCTTCTTCGGCGGACTCGAAGACTGACTCGCAGACTTAGGCTGAGGCGGTGGAGACTGAGGCCCGGCCGCTTGAGTGCTGTTGGATTCTATAGAATCGAACAATTCATCCAGGGACTCAAAAAACGATTGAGCCGAGGCCCGGCGTAAATCTTTCTGGTCGTCGTCATCCGTCATAAGCCACTCCATAGGGTCTAAAATTTGCCAACAAAGTCTGTCCGCCCCGGCGCGTGCAGATATTAGATATGAAAACCGACTAAAACAAGCAGGAGGGCAGAATTTAACAGGGCGATGGGAATGCCTGCTGCTGAACTTGCTACCACCATATAAAATTCACAGCGGGCATTGTCAGCCTTCAACTATATTTAACTCTACACCCGCCTACTGAGTGATTTGAGACTTGTGCAGACTCAGCTCAAAATCATTGACCCTGAAAAAATCTCAGTTACGGCTCTTTCGTTGTCTAATTAACTCTAGTCTAGTCGAGAATAAGGAGACAGGACTTATGCAACTATTACCGCTGTTCAAGGGTTGCGATGGCAACGCGCCACCTCGAAAGGACGGAGAAACGGTGTTTTTTGCTTGAGTCCTGAGATTTCAAAGGCATTAGGAGATTTTAAGGTGACTCAGGGATTTGATTACGATTTAGCAATTATCGGCGCCGGCGTGGGCGGACACGGCGCGGCCATACACGCGGTTAGCTGCGGGCTGAAAGTGGCAATTATCGAAGCGGGCGACATGGGGGGGACTTGCGTCAACCGCGGCTGCATTCCCTCAAAGGCGCTGTTGGCGGCTTCCGGGCGGGTGCGAGATTTGCGGAATGCCCACCACCTGAAGACTTTGGGAATTCAATTGGGCAGTGTGGATTTCGATCGCGGGGCGATCGCCAATCATGCTAATACTATTGTCAGCAAACTTCGCGGCGACTTGACCAACAGCCTCAAACGTTTGGGCGTCGATACTATCCAAGGTTGGGGCAAAATCGCCGGTTCTCAAAAAATTACGATCGAAACGGATAAAGGCGAGAAAACTATTACCGCCAAGGATATTATTCTCGCTCCCGGTTCGATTCCCTTCGTCCCCCCCGGGATAGAAATTGACGGCAAAACTGTATTTACCAGCGACGATGCTGTCAGGTTGGAATCGCTGCCGAAATGGATCGCAATTATTGGCAGCGGTTATATCGGTTTGGAGTTTTCGGATATTTACACGGCCCTGGGCTGCGAAATTACGATGATTGAAGCTTTAGACCAATTAATGCCGACTTTTGACCCGGATATTGCTAAGTTGGCAGAACGAGTGTTAATTGCACCCCGCGATATTGAAACAAAAGTAGGTGTTTTGGCGAAGAAGATTACTCCTGGTTCGCCGGTGATTATTGAATTAGCTGATTTCAAAACTAAGGAAGTTGTCGAAGTTTTGGAAGTTGATGCTTGTTTGGTAGCAACGGGTCGGGTGCCGGTGAGCAAAAATTTGGGCTTAGAAACTGTTGGCGTGGAAACGATGCGCGGTTATATCCCGGTTAACGATAAGATGCAGGTTTTGGCTGCGGGAGAACCGGTGCAAAATTTGTGGGCGATCGGCGATGTTAACGGCAAAATGATGTTAGCGCATTCTGCGTCTGCTCAGGGAATTGCCGCGGTAGAAAATATTTGCGGCCGTGCGCGCGAAGTTGACTATTTGAGCATCCCGGCGGCGGCGTTTACTCACCCGGAAATTAGCTATGTGGGGATGACGGAACCTGCGGCGAAGGAGTTAGGAAAAGCTGAAGGGTTTGAGGTAGCTTCTGTCAAAACTTATTTTAAGGGAAATTCTAAGGCTATTGCTGAAGGGGAAACCGACGGTACGGCTAAGGTGATTTTCCGGAAAGATACTGGGGAGTTGTTGGGAGTTCACATTTTCGGTTTGCACGCTTCGGATTTAATTCAGGAGGCGGCAAATGCGATCGCCCAGCGCGATTCTGTTAACAATTTAGCATTCCGAGTGCACACTCACCCGACGCTTTCGGAAGTGTTGGATGAGGCGTTTAAACGGGCGGCTGGAGCGGGTAGTCATTAATTTGTAGGGGCTGTTTTCTTGTTTTATATCCCCGACTTGTTGAATAAGTCGGGGATTTCGGTATACTGTTTTAAGGCGGTGGTAGAGCAAGTTAAAGGAAATGAAAGTGCTCGCAATTGCATCTTTTCGCATTCTCCAGAACAGACAAGATGCCTGTTCCACAAAGAGTAAGTTTTTTGGTCGAGTGGGCATCCGGCCCGCCCGTCAAACGCTTATTGAGAAATGACATTCCCTCTTTACGAATGTTCCTCAATAAAGGCCCGTTGTAATGTATAAATCGCTGTTCGTCCATAAACAGAGAGCTAATAACTTCATCATTTAGGAGCGACAAATCGGCTCGAATGTGGCTGGTTCTTTTAATTTATTCGCCTGGGTTTACTTGCCCTTTGAGGACGACTAAAATATCAATGTCAGAGTCAGGGCGTGCATCGCCTCTGGCTTGGGAACCGTAGAGTACCATTTGGGTGAGGCGATCGCCGTAGAGTTGCTCGAAGTGCGATCGCAGTTGCATCAGTATGTTCTTAAGTTTATCGTTAATGCTCATATTTGTTATCAAGGATTGGAGGGCGATCGGACTTTGATTAATTCACTTAAGATGAAATATTTGTCAGGAACCACTGTTAAGAATTACCTCAGCAATGTCTTGGCGTGTAGCACCGAAGATCAGCAAGGTGCGAATCAGGAGATCCAGGGAAGCAGAAGGATCGCCAGCTTCCATTTTAGCAACTCTTGACTGGCTAGACTTAATTTTCTGGGCAAGCTCGTGCTGAGTCATTTGTTGGCTAATCCGGTTTTGTTTGATGGCTTTACTCAGTGCAAGTTTCATTTCTATGAAAGCAATTTCTTCTGATGAAAGTCCGAGAAATTCCTCTACTGTCCCGATAGTCCATCCTGCTGCTTCTAAGCGTTGGCGTTTAGCTATGTCCATAAAATACCTTCTAGATTTAAGTTTAAATTTCGTCGTATTGCTTCAAGCGCTTTTTACATTTTTCAATTATAGAATCCGGTGTTTTGTTCGTGGTTTTGTTAAATACATCCACTATAATAATAGCATCTACATCAATTCGATAAATGATGCGCCAATCCTTGCTTGCCTGTGAATCGGCTAGACGGATTTCGTGACAATGAGCTCCGATGCTTGGCATAGGGCGAGAGAATGGCATGGATAGGCTTTCGCCATCCTGTAGCTTTCGCAGCAGAAATCCGGCTTGAATACGCGCATCAGTAGAAAATGGCGGTGTTTTTAGTTCCCCACTAAGCCAGACAAGGGGTTTGCTTTCCGAATCTACCATCTATATTTTGGGTTTTTTTAGCTCGTATGTCAAATCAGACATATTGGCAATAAAGCTTGCCTTATAAAAAGAAGGTCGATCGTATTTCAATCAGAATGTTGTAAATATGGCTGAATTTTAGCAACAACAAAAGGAGATTCGATATCGATCGACCAGTTTTCATCAATAACTTTGAGATTAACATCTAAAATCAGAGTCAGTTCGCCAATTTCATCATCATCGCCATCATCGCTAACCAGGTTGTTTTCGCCAGCAGATAAATCGGCTTTTAGTAAAAATTTAAGTTTAATCCAGTGGGAAGTGGGATGGTTGTTGATGATATTTGTGCCGATCGATCTGCCGATTAACTCAGCACAAATTGGATGAATAAAAGCTATTTCTTCATAAAACTTATTGCTATGCCAATAACCGCGTATTTTGTAATTGCAGGATTCTAGATGTTTCTCGATGAGGTGATTTAGGGCGATCGGTGCTAATAGTTGAGCAAGTTCATCCCAAATTTGGTGATTTTTCACAGTTACTGCATTCATCAGCTTAATTCTCCCTTAATGACTTGTCTTGACACCTGAGAAGTGTAAAACTCCCTCAATAAACTTTGCGTGATAGCGGTAATCTCCGCCTTCTCCTAACACCTTAGATTTGAGATCGTATCCTTCTTGTTCTGAAGGAATAAGACCTATACTACCATCAGGCGGTACTCTACCATTTTGAATCGCTTTGAGATGTTTATTATTTTGATCGTATCTCTTTCCGAGGCGGATTTGCTTTTTACTAAAAGATACTAGCATATCAGCCAGCGTTTGATATATGATGTCAGGCTGAATATCCTCCCAGTTATTGGGTAGAGATTCCATGGATTTGTCTGCGATCGGGATTCTTTAATTATACCCAATATCGCACTCAGATTTTCTCCTACTGGCTATAGCTTGTCTTATGAATGGTTTTCAAAGCTGTAAAAATCTCCTAGGCTGTTGGAGAAACAGAATTAGTGATACTCAAAAAAAGAGCGATCGCACCTTAATAATAGAAGGGCGATCGCTCTTTCAGCAGCTAAATCAATTTTCACTCGCCTTGGAGTAGGTGATAAGCACCTAAACCAATTCCTATACCTAATACTGCGGGAGCCGCAACAGCAGCAGCAATGGCAACGCTACCACCAACCGTAGCAGCAGCAATACCTCCGCCAACACCTCCAATTGTTGATGCAACTTGTCCTGCTATTCTTCCATTTTTTCGTGCTTCACGTTCGCGTTCAGTCAAAGCTTCATCATCTTCAAGTATCTTGCCAACTATGAACTCAGCAGCTAATCCACTGACTATACCACCCACGCCTCCAATACCAGCAGCCGCTTTACCAGCTACAGCAGGGGCTTGCTTCAGCCCTACATTGATGAGAAATTTAGATATAGGGTTGGCAGCTTGAATCGCAGCTTCAGTTGCGATTTCAATTGCTACTTTGGTTCCTGTGCTAATAGCTACTCCTTGAAATAAACCAGTAACTCCACATTCAGCTTGTTCGACTTGTTCACTCTTATATTTTCCTGTTTTGCACCAATAAGCAAAATGCTCACAATTATTGCTGAAAATGTCATATCCTTTTTCGCCTAACCTGCCCTCTGCTCGTCTGACTACTGAATCATCTGAATAACATTTTCCATACTCCTTTACATAAATTTTGTTTCCTGATGCAAACTCATTCTTAGAAATACGACAAATTATTCCACCTTGACGCTTTCCATAATGAATAACACTATCGTCGCCACAGTCGATACCGTGATGAGTGTGTGGAAGCTGTTGAATGTAGATATGATCGCCTTTTGCCATAGTTTTTAACCATGTGAGGTTCAATAAGTATTAAATATCACAGATAAGCTCGTTTAGTCAATACGAGAAAACACTTAGACGCTTTGCAAGAAGTTAAAAATAGTGGCAACAATGACTCAATATTTATTTAACGACAGCCTATCGGAATTTTTGAGAGAATATGCAATTATCTCGATCGCACTTTTTGAAAGTGATGCAATCCTTGGGACGGCGTTCATTAGTTGAAAAAATCCCGGAGGGCGATCGGACATTTTTTACCCTTTGCCCGGTACTAAAAGAGTATGTCAAAACTAACTATTGCCCCCCAACATAGAACATGAAGGCCGATCGCCCTTATAATATTCTTAGTATTGGTAAGCTAAAAACCATGTCACTCACACAAACCCAAGTAACCTATACTGAAGCTGTGGCCAATCTCGATCGACTGTGCGAACAAGTCATCAGCGATCGCGATGCCATCATCATCACCCGCAAAGACGGCGAAAACGTAGCCTTAATTGCCGCTGACGAGTTGGCAAGCTTATTGGAGACATTGCACCTGCTGCGATCGCCCAAAAACGCCGATCGCTTGTTAAGTGTCCTGAAACAGGCAAAAGCCAGAACAGCCCAACCTCAGACTGTCAGCGAATTATCTTGAACTTAGAAATGTGCGATCGACCTTTTGGTAAAATTTGGGAATGCGCGATCGACCTTTGTTTATTCAATTGACTTTTCAGTCCTCTTTTAGAGGACTTTTGCTATGAGACGGGGGTTTTCAACCCCCGGCGGACTTGCGGGTTAGCGGGGGGAATTTAGCGCCAAAATGTGCGATTCCCTACAGGATAGCTAAGCTTCACGCACTTTATAAAAAATTTTTTATAATGGAATCCAATCCAATTTATCAATCCATTCTTCAGCTTCCGAAGTCTCCCAAACTATCACAATTTCTTCTGCCCATCTGCCTAAACTTGCAGTTGGACGCACCCAAAACAGTCCCCAAATTTGTCCTCCCGTCGCCCAATATTCCTCCAAATGTCCGGGAATACTTTTGCGGTTATCCGTTACCAATAGCCTTTGCGATGATTCCAAATAGCTGATAATTTCTGGATCGAGGGTTCCTAATGGCGGTGCATTGGCGTCGCCCACCCGCAAAATATCTATCTCCGGCTGGAGATGCAATACAGCCCTTTTCAGCTTAGGCGGCAAATTTTCATCTAGTAAAAAACGAACTTTCACTTGAGTTGAAGTAACTCCTGTTCTCGTTGTGCTTTGATTGCTCTTACACGCTTTACTACATCAGAAGGTTCCTTAGCCAACCATTCCTGATAGCGTTCTTCCCGCCACTTCGCCAGCCGCAACATATAAGCATCCATCTGTCTGCGATTGTGCAGATAATAGGTTAGCGTCGCGTAAATCTTCTCTAAATTTAAACTCGGTAATTCCTCCAGAATTTGGTCTGGTGAATATCCATCCAAGTAATATTTAATTACATCGTCGATGCCGATCCGATGTCCTTTGATGCGGATGTCATCGGGGTCGAGAAATTCAAAATAGTCTTCTAGTTGCATCGGTTAATCTCCGAATACTTAGCTAATCGCATTTTATCATAAATAAAAAAGGGCGATCGACCTTATATAATAGAAACTTGTTACGATCGCCCTTTATCCCCCTATCATGCTTCAAATCCGCCGCCGTCCCCCCAGCACCTCAGTCTCCGTCCTCTACTTAGGCTGACTGCATAGCAGCAGATTTAGCAACATTTCCTTCATCTTTGCCACTCAAACCAGTTCCAAATTCAGTATATTGCCGCACATTAGGATGGCGAAAACCTAGTACAATATCTTCTTTAGGAATACCTGCTGCCAGTAAATCAGTCGCCACTCCTTCTTCGGTATCATCATATTGAATCCAAATTTTACCGTCAATTAAATTGATGTGAATTGGTGTAGCGTGAAGGTAATTGTCATCATTCCAACCAATATCCAAAACTAAGTATCCTCCTCGATAGTCATCAAATAGCAGTTGGGAATGATAGCCGTCAGGTATAGTATTGCGGAAATTAGCGTGTTCCTGAAGTATGGTTTTGATAATTTCTTGGTATCTTAATCGGGTATCCATTGAACTATCACCTCACTTTTATCATCAAAAACAATCAGTTTTATAATCTGATTTTTTAATAAAACTTGTCCTAATTATATGGTAAAGACACTCTTAAAATCAGGCTGAGAAACAGCCAGATATAAAGTTCGAGCGCTCTGCATTTCATTAAGCACTTGGCGGTAAAGAACTTACTGTCCCAAAGCCTGCTCCAAATCTTTTACATCCGATCGCCCTACAAAACTCTTGACCTCAACAACAATTTTTTCGGTTCCTTTTTCAGCATTAATTAGACGTTCTGCACCCAGGTCAGCAGATAAACGCTTGCGACCAATTTGAAGGGGAAATGGATCGTGAGTAATTGTCCACCCATCCTTTTGCAAAGCACGCTTAACTGTATCGTGATAAATATCTTTAGCTGGCACGCATTAGCTCTCAGGCTAGGAGGATTTACTGTAACCATTATATAATACGTTGAAACTTGTACGATCGCCCTTTATCCCCCTATCATGCTTCAAATCCGCCGCCGTCCCCCCAGCAAATCAGTCTCCGTACTCTACCTCAGCTACCAAATCGCCGTACCCGACGCCGAACCCCAGCACATCCTCGAAGAAATCGTCTGGGAAAAAGAAGCTGAAGTGGCCCAAATGCGCGATCGCACCCCGTTATCCGAACTTCAAAAAAAACTCCCCTTCGCACCGCCAACTCGCGACTTTCTTGCCGCCCTTAAAAACGGCAAAACCACACCCGCTATCATCGCCGAAGTTAAAAAAGCTTCCCCCAGCAAAGGCGTAATTCGCGAAGATTTCGATCCCGTGGCGATCGCCCTAGCTTACCAAGAAAACGGCGCCAGTTGCATCTCCGTACTCACCGATGAAAAGTTCTTTCAAGGCAGTTTCGACAACCTAGCTAAAATCCGTGCCGCCGTCGATTTACCCTTACTTTGCAAAGAGTTTATTATCTATCCCTACCAAATCTATCTCGCCCGCATTCACGGCGCTGATGCCGTACTTTTAATCGCCGCCATTCTGTCTGACAAAGATTTACAATATTTTGTTAAAATTGTCAAGACTTTGGGCATGACAGCTTTAATCGAAGTTCACACTCAAGAAGAACTCGATCGAGTATTAACCCTAGAAGGCGTTAACCTGATCGGCATCAACAACCGCAACCTAGCAGACTTTTCCGTCAGTTTAGAAACCACCAGCCAACTATTAGCCTCGCGCCACACCGAAATCCAAGCGAAAGGCATCCTCACCGTCAGCGAGTCAGGAATCCACACTCCCGCCGACCTAACTCAAGTTGCCAGCGCCGGAGCTCAGGCCGTCCTCATCGGCGAATCTCTAGTCAAACAGCCCGATCCGGGTGCAGCTTTAGCCTCGCTTGCCGATCGCCCTCCCAGCCTGTGAAACGCGAGACCGCTTGACAAACCACCCTTAATTCTGATAAAAAATGATTAAGTAGGTAAATAATGAGAATTTCTAGCCTGCATCGACTCAAGCGCTTGACTGTAAAAAAAATAGCACTCAAAGCTATATTGCAGAGAAATATTTTGCCAGAAAGCAATTAAATCTATTCTGTAAGCCTGTCGATCGCCAAATTTAGCGTGTTCAACGCAACCAGCCCCGAATATGCGATCGGCAAAGCAGGGGTTGCTGTACGGTTAGAAAACAAATAAAAAATCGGGCATCTAATGTTCACCTGTCAGGAACCTCAGCTATAAGGCATGAGGCTTGTAAGAGAAATCAAACAAGCCGTTCTGACCAGCCTAAGTCTTAACTGACTACGTTTTTTGAGTCACGATACCGGAGAATGCGAAGCTAGTTTTCCGCTCTATCGTTGAAAGTTAAACAGTTCTAAGGTCACTGGAACAGTGCTTTCAGCCTAAAAAGCTCTCAAAACATTGGCGAAGCTAACTTTACCCCGCAAGGGAGTTTTGGAGACAACCATATCTCCACGGAGGGGCAACTATACCCCTCCTTCCCGAAAGGGAAGATACAGCCGTCCTACAAGGACGGGGTTTCTACTCATTTTTTAGATAGTACCCCATGCAATTGCAATGGGGTGTCGGTTCGCTGAGGTATATTAGCTTTCATGGAGCCAATCCCCCTTCCTTCGTACATTCATTATGAATTGCTACTTCAATTGTTAGAACGCAAAACGATGTTTGCTGTCAGTCCACAATCGCCGCAGCAGCAACAAGTTCACCAACTTATTATTACACTGCGTAAAGCCCTTGCCATTCAAAAGCAATTAGAACAAAGCTGCGAGCGATCGAACTTAGCGGTAGAACACCGCTGGTCTCTAAATGAAATTAACCACAAGGGAGTTAAAAGTTAAAAAACTTAGAGTAGCGACGTATCGTATCGTATTTGATTTATTCTATATAACTCCCACAGAAAAAGTTAGGACAATATCATGGACAACAAATTAATGCTGATGATTCCCGGCCCGACGCCGGTGCCTGAAGCGGCATTGTTAGCGATGGCAAAACACCCGATGGGCCACCGCAGCAAGGAATTTGACGGGATTTTTGCAGAATGTACCGAAAATTTGAAATGGCTGCACCAAACTAAAAGTGACGTGCTGAGTTTAACTGTTTCCGGTACCGGCGCGATGGAAGCTGGGATAATTAATTTCTTGAGTGCGGGCGATCGAGTTTTAGTCGGCACTAACGGCAAATTTGGCGAACGTTGGGCCGAAGTCGCCGAAGCTTACGGTTTAAACGCCGAAATTATTAAAGCTGAGTGGGGCCAACCTTTAGACCCGGAAAACTTCCGCGAAAAACTCGAAGCAGATACAGAGAAGCAAATCAAAGCAGTCATCATCACCCACTCGGAAACTTCCACCGGCGTCCTCAACGACCTCGAAACCATCAACCGCCACGTTAAAGCCCACGGCGAAGCTTTAATTATGGTCGATGCTGTCACTAGCTTGGGCGCTGTCAATATTCCGATGGACGCTTGGGGAATCGATGTCATTGCTTCGGGTTCTCAGAAAGCTTACATGATTCCTCCGGGTTTGGGTTTTGTGGCTGTCAGTCCCAAAGCTTGGGAAGCTTACAAAACTGCGAAACTGCCCCGCTATTATTTGGATTTGGGCAAATATAGCAAAGACGCTGCGAAAAATACCACTCCTTTTACTCCTCCTGTCAATATGTTTTTTGCCCTGCAAGCATCGCTGCAGATGATGAAAACAGAAGGGTTGGAAAATGTTTTCGCGCGCCACCAACGCTTAATGAGAACTACTCGCGCTGCTGTAAAAGCTTTAGGTTTGCCGTTGTTTGCCGCTGACGATGCCGCCAGTCCTGCGATTACTTCGGTGATGCCGCCAGCATCCGTAGATGCTCAAAAAGTGCGGACTTTGATGAGAAAGAGATTTGACATTGCTCTCGCCGACGGACAAGACCATTTGAAAGGTAAAATCTTCCGAATCGGTCATTTGGGGTTTGTGTGCGATCGCGATATTCTAGCAGCAATTTCCTCTTTAGAAGTCGTGTTGCGAGAATTGGGTCACGAAGGCTACACTCCTGGTGCCGGCGTCGCCGCTGCTGCCAAGTTCTTGGCTGAATCTTAATCCAAGTTATGAAAGGATTTTGGATTTTCGATCATTTATATCTAAAATCTAAAATCCTTTTAATATGCTTCGGATAACCAATCAAAGATTTTATCCAACTGTTCGAGAGTGACTAAACCGTATTGCCACAGAACCATCGGCAAGGAATTCGGGTCTTTATCGCGCTGCGGCTGTTTGTCACCGCCGACACGTTCGGCGACAGCAATTGACGCGGGAGAAATGGCCAAATCTTCTTGTAAAAATCGAATTAATCGAGTGTATTTAGCGGGTGCCATGTGATTTCACCTCTAAGTATAGGACACCATTTTCTGATGTGAACCTGATGTTTTTGATGAGCAATAAGCCAGTTTTAAATTTGTCTTGTTACCGTCGATAGCTTTTAAAACGATATTAGCGGTTGAACTGCCAAACATAATTCTGAGTGCGACTGTAAACCTAACCTTTCCCAAAAAGTGAAAGGTTTTGCAATTTTTTTGCTGATGTCGGCCCGATCGACTGGCGATCGCGATCGAACCTAAACTGAATACCTCGGCATCTTTGCAGTGCGAATCAGAATAAATTCTGCTACCTAAAACTACTAAACCAGGTTCAGAGTTTAACTTCATCTGCCAAAATGCAGAATCCGCAAATCTACTTCGGCAAACTTCCTTAGATATTTCGATCTAACCCCAACCTGCTACCAGAAGTTAACTTTGCCAATTAACGCCAATCATTAAGTTGGCTCGTAGCATATTACTTTAGATAGGTTTAGTAGATTTAGCTCGATCGTCAGAACTTCCAGAGAATTTCTTTTCGTGTTGCTACACCTTGAGGCTGAGTATCGTCTCTCAGGATTGGTAACGAGTCGCTGACTCGTCTCATACCTGCGACCGAGAATCTACAGCTTCCGGAAACAAGCTCAAGTCCTGACTGACTGAGATCGACATCGTAGCAAATCTTTTGGTGTTTGTACTGAATGTTACATTAATGTTTTAACAGATTTTATCAATTTTTGTAAAGTTTCTAAATTTTCTCCGGTCTTCCGAAGGCAGGGGGCCCTCTGGGCGATGGAAACCGGGGGATTGTGTCTGTCTGCGGGTTTTACTGAAACAGTCCGAAGTTTTACTGAAAAAACTCGATTTCAAGACGATCGCCCACTTTGACACCGAGTTCAGCAGCCCGCCCGCCCCGGAGCTCAATAACTCGATCGACAACTGTATCGGGCCCGTAAGTAGGACAAGGATCGGCAGTACAAGGAGGTGCAGAAACTTCGATCGCCTCAACCACCCCATCCCGCAGAAAAATCATATCCAGAGAAATCTTGCAATTTTTCATCCAAAAATTGACCTGCCGCGCTGGTTTAAACTCAAACAGCATTCCTCTGTCATCCGGCAAAGAAGTTCTGTACATTAAACCCATAGCCTGCTGTTCGACTGTTTTGGCAACTTCGAGTTCAATTGGGCGATCGGCTATCCGAGCTCTAGCAGAAACAGGCAGCACTTGACCCGATGTTGTCGCCGTCGGAGACTCAGCCGCCAAAATACCAGTAGCACCAGCATTTGCGACAGGTAAAGCCGGCGAACATCCCAGCAAAAATATACTTACTCCAATACCGAGCAAATTAGTTAAATAACTCATAATTATTTTAGATTTTAGATTTTAGATTTTAGATTGGGCATGGGGCATGGGGCATGGGGCATGGGGAATGGGGCATGGGGCATGGGGCATGGGGCATGGGGCATGGGGCATGGGGCATGGGGCATAGGGCATGGGCATTGTTGACTGTTGACTGCGTTGAGTGATGACAACTGACAACTGACAACTGTCAACTGTCAACTGTCAACTGTCAACTGACTTCTTCAAGCTTCCCGCATCACGTAGCCAACACCGCGCACCGTCTGAATCAAGCGCTTTTCGCCCTCATCTTCAATCTTGAGGCGCAGATAGCGGATGTAAACCTCAATCACATTCGACTCGCCCAAAAAGTCGTAACCCCAAACATTTTCCAGAATTTGTTCCCGAGTCAAAACCTCGCGGGGATGTTCCATCAAATACTTTAGCAGCTCAAATTCCTTCATCGTCAGGTCGATCGCCCGTCCGTTGCGTAAGGCCCGCCTAGAGGCCAAATCCAAAACTAAATCGCCAAACCTCAATTGTTCGTTGCTGGTGTTATCCGGCTGCAAATACAAGCGCACCAACTGCAAAAACTCCTCAGTCCGGTAAGGTTTGAGAAAATAATCATCCGCGCCAGCTTCCAGACAAGCTACGCGATCGTCCACTGTATCGCGACCGACCAATAGCAGCACCGGCACCCGATTGCCAATACTTCGCAGGTAAGAACACAGTGTGAGCCCCGACTCCGGGCCGAGTATGCGATCGATTACAATCAAAGCTGGCTGCAATTCACGGGCTAAATGTTGGCCTGTGGCGGTATTAGAAGCCACCACCGGTTCGTAGCCGGAGGATTTTAAATCTAGACTCAAGTGTCCGGCGAGAACTTCGTCGGTTTCAACTAGCAGGACACAGGGATTGCGATCGAGAGTAATTGCAGCCATTGAATTGACCGATGGAGACCATAACTGTTCTAGCACGTCTTAAGGGACAGTTGACAGTTGACAGTTGGCTGTTGACAGTTGGCTGTTGTTTGTTGGCTGTTGACTGTTGTTATTTGTTGTTATTAGACTTCTCCTGCAGATTTTGAACAGGCAGGATGCCTGTTCCACGATAATTATGGGAGATGTCTATTCGTTATGGGTTATTTGCGAGTTGCTACCCATTACCAATTCCCAATTCTATAATGCCCCATGCCCCATGCCCCATGCCCCATGCCCAATTCCCAATTTAAATTATGACCATCATCGTATTCGGCAGTATCAACATCGACCTAGCAGCAAAAACTCCCCGGTTGCCGCAGCCAGGGGAAACAATCATCGGTAGCAATTTTTTCACGGCCGGCGGCGGCAAAGGAGCAAATCAAGCCGTCGCGGCGGCGCGTCTCGGCACTTCCACCCACATCATCGGCCGCGTCGGCAACGATAAATTTGCTGAAGAATTATTGACAAATTTACAATCTTATGGGGTAAATACAGACAATGTATTAATAGACCCAAACACTCATTCAGGAGTGGCAATTATCGCCGTAGACGAGACAGGTCAAAATAATATTATTGTGATTCCGGGCGCGAACAATAATGTCGGTGAAGCAGATATAGAACGTCTCAAAAAACTGTTAACAGCAGCTACATCTTTGCTGTTACAGTTAGAAATTCCCCTGGAATTTGTCCAAAAAGCTGCGAAAGCTGCTCGTGAAGCGGGGGTGCGAGTTATTCTCGATCCAGCACCGGCTAGGGCGGATTTGCCGATCGAACTTTATCCGCTAATTGACATTATCACGCCGAATGAAGTGGAAGCGGGCCAGTTAGTCGGTTTTGGGGTGAATGACACGGAAACAGCGATTGTAGCTGCCAAACAGTTGCAGGAGCGCGGCGTCAAGAATGTTATTGTCAAGTTGGGCGATCGCGGGGCTTTTGCTGTTACGGCGGATCAAACGTTTTTTGTACCGGCTTTTGCTGTGGAGGCGATCGATACAGTGGCTGCTGGCGATGCTTTTAACGGCGGGTTGGCCTCCGCATTAGATGCCGGTCTGCCGCTGTCAGAGGCGGTGCGGTGGGGCGCAGCAGCGGGCGCTTTGTGCACAACTAAAGTGGGTGCTCAAGGTGCTATGTGCGATCGGGCAACTTTTGATAATTTTTTGCACAATAGAGTGATTGGATAAATCTTTGATACAGCCGTTTAACCGCAGATTTCAAGCAGATAAACACAGATGAACGCAGATAATTTTAAGAGATGAAAGTGAACGAGCGTAATAGGTCTATAGCCTTTCTCAAAAATATGAGGTATGATTGATAGATTATATAACCATAATAACGTATAGGGCTCGCATCCCAACTACGTACCTCATCTTTCTGAGAACCGCTATATTTTATGTAAAAAAACAATCAAAATTTTGTGGGGTGGGCTTTGAGCAACACCCCCAATATGCAAGAATTTAAATCTGTAACAGCTTACCCTACTTTGGCCTCTGAATAATTGTTTCAACCACCCGCCGCTTGACTTTTGGATCGATACCAATCAGCCGCACGTATTCGCCGCCGTGTTCCGCCAAACAAGTTTCTAAAGATGCAACCACATCTTTTTCCTGTGCATTGTTAATCGTCGCGCAACTTTGCCAAGAACCAGTCTTAAATCGGCGATTATCTGCATATTCCATGCCAATTTTGCAGCCTCTTGCTAACAACTGCTTTACTTGTTCCAATACCTCGGAACTCAGCCGCGCCGCATGACCGTTACCACCTTCAGAACTTGGCTCATCGTAAGCCTTATAATATTTGGATGACGGGTCGTTTAATTGACTTTGCGTTGGCGCAGCAGCCGGAGCATTGGGAGTTCCTTGAACGTTGAACAGGCGCGATTGGTTGTATTCATCTACTAAGCGCATTTCCTGAATCCGCTTTTGTTGGCCCACCATCAAACTGCCCATTTCTATTAAATGAGCGAGGCTGAAATTCGGGTTTTTGAAATCGGGCGCTGCTTCCAAAGTGTTTACCAAACGCTTGGAAACTCGCTCGATTCCTACTTTATGAATAAATTCGCGGATTTGTTCGTCGTAAATGCGCGATCGCAAAGCGCTAAAAAAGTCGATCGACTGATCGGAAAATTTATCAACTAACGCCACAATATCGCTTTTTGACAACTTGTCCGACTCAAAAATCCCCCCAACAATCCCAATTTTATCATCGCGGCTGGGTTCCCAATAAAACTTCTCCATCCGCCCGTCGCGAATCAGCGGCGCGTACAGCGTAGAAAAATCATTTCCGGTGACAATAATCGGCACTCGGTGCAGCGGCGTGCTGTCGTAACTTCCCGGTAACTGCACGTTAGTTGGATTGTCAGCAATATTCATCAGAGTCGCATTGACTAGCTGAGTATTGACAGTATATTGAGTAGAAGTATCGAACCTGCCAGCACCGGCATCCAAATCGTTAATAAAGATGGCGCACATCTCGCCCCGCACGCGAATTTGCTCCGCTGCTTCCCGGTAGCGCAAGCGAATTAAACGCGCCGGATCTCCTGCATCCGGGCTTTCTAATTCCCCACCAGAAATCATCACCGGTTCAAAGCCCATCCGCCGGAAAACCAGTTCGGTTTGAAAAGTTTTGCCTTCTCCTTTGCGGCCGTGAATTCCCAAAATTAGGGGAACTCTTACCCCGGGCAAATTTAAAAAGTTCTTAGTGACGTGTACCGCAACTTTATCGAGAAAGTTAGGAGAAATGTAATAACTCATCAGTAGATTTGTGAGGGATTAATTGAGGTTACTGTTACGATTTTATGACAAAACTAACAGCCTGCACCGCTAACCTGGATTTTTACCGTACAATCGAGGTCTGCATATTATGTGTTAAGGAGCGATTCGTGAGTCCAGAAACCTTACTAAAAGAACCAAGCGTGCAAGCCGAAGCCAGTCCCTTCAGTTCTGAAAGCTTCGACAGCTATGTAATGACGACTTACGGGCGTTTTGCGATCGCCCTAGAACGGGGCCTCGGCTGCCGCGTTTGGGATACCGAGGGCCGCGAATATCTCGATTTTGTGGCTGGTATTGCTACCTGCACTCTGGGACACGCCCACCCGGCAATGATTGCAGCGGTAACTCAGCAAATTCAAACCCTGCACCACGTTTCTAATCTTTATTACATCCCCGTACAGGGTCAGTTGGCAAAGTGGCTTGTAGACCATTCTTGCGCGGACAGAGCCTTCTTTTGCAACTCTGGCGCGGAAGCTAATGAAGCGGCAATTAAACTCGCCCGCAAGTACGCCCACGAAAAATTAAATATCTCGAATCCGACAATTGTTACCGCTGTTGCGAGTTTCCACGGGCGGACTTTGGCGACAATTACGGCAACGGGACAGCCTAAATACCAGAAGGGTTTTAGCCCTTTGGTTCCCGGATTTCACTACGTGCCCTACAACGATATTAGTGCGATCGAAAGTGCGATCGAGCAACTCGACAAAGACGAACGCCAAGTAGCAGCAATTATGCTGGAAGCGCTGCAAGGCGAAGGCGGAGTTCGCCCCGGAGATATCGCTTACTTCCAGCGCATTCGGGAAATTTGCGACGAAAAAGGTATTTTGCTGATTCTCGACGAAGTGCAAGTCGGGATGGGACGCAGCGGCAAATACTGGGGCTACGAAAACCTCGGCATTGAACCGGATATCTTTACATCTGCCAAAGGATTGGGCGGCGGTATCCCGATCGGCGCTATGCTGTGCAAGTCTTCCTGCGATGTATTTGAACCGGGAAGTCACGCCAGCACTTTCGGCGGCAATCCTTTTGCGTGCGCTGTAGCTTTGTGCGTTTGCCAAACTTTGGAACGGGAAAACCTTCTGGAAAACGTGCAGCAGCGCGGGGAACAGTTAAAAGCAGGCCTCAACAAGTTGGCGGCGGCATATCCGCATTTAATTGCTGAGGTGCGCGGCTGGGGTTTGATTGTCGGGATGGAATTGCAAGCCGACATCGAACTTACATCGGCGGACATTGTCAAATCTGCCATCGCCGCAGGAGTTTTGTTGGTTCCCGCAGGGCCGAAAGTGCTGAGATTTGTCCCGCCGCTGATTGTCACTGCCGCTGAAGTCGATCGAGCTCTGCTGGCAGTGGAATCAGCATTGCGCTCTCAAGCGGTACAGTAAAATCTACTGAGTTGCTTTTTGTTAGCTGTAGGGCTGAAGTTCGCACAATATCCTAGATAACTTACTTATATCTAGTCCGATCGATTGACCGTAATATCCCGGTCGGGGCGGGTTTTTCAGATTGTCAATTATTTGCAGGTATTGTTGGTGAACCCGCCCCTACCTGATGAAGGGCGAAGCGAAGCGGAGGGAATCGACCGGGCATCATATTAGTCCAGGACGCACTATTCCGACTAAACCCGGTTTCTTTTCAGATTTCTCGTTACCACACCCAAGAGTTTCCCAAAAACCGGGATTCTTAGCCTAAGTCCGATCGGGGTAAAAGTAAACCCGTCCCGCTGCAAGTCTGTCGGGGCGGGTTTGTCAAGTTTAGAAAGGTCTGTGGAACTCGCCCCCACAGACTGACGGCGCATTTAACCGGGATTTTAAGCTGTGTTGCATCTAGATTGCCTATGGTATTAGAGAGGGAGAGGGGGGGAAGGGGAGAGGGTCCGAGGATTTGACGATTTTCGATCGGGACTCGAAATATACAATTTAAATGCACAACAGCTTACTCAAGATCCACGCGCCAAATAATACTATTAGCGATCGTAGGTGCTAGTTTCGCTGTAGCGTGTTTGTTGGGACTTGTCAATCCTGGTTTAACTATTTCGGACCCTTCCCACTAAACCGAGTAACGTTATAGTGGGAAGGACAGGTGAGGACGATCGCATCCTCAAGTCATTTTGCGTAGCGCTTTCAAGAGAGAAAATATGTAATCCCCGTCACAAAATTTTTTCGCAATGCTTTGTTCATCAACTGTATATTGTGAGAGAATAGAAGAACCAAGGAGGTGATTTTGATTGCTACACCAGGCTATCCAAGTTCGTTTGTATCCTACCCAAAATCAACAAATACAAGTAGCTTCAACTTTTTGGTGTGCGCGTTGGTGGTCTAATTACGATCTAAATAAATCAATTGAAGTTGATAAAAAAACTGGTAAAGGAGTTGGCGGCTCCAGACCAAACACACTTTTACCTACTCTCAAAAAAATCAATTAAAGTGTATGGTTAGATCTGTTTTACAGCAAATTTTTGCAACTTACTACGATCGAGTTAACTGCGCCATACATTTTTTTTAAATGATTTTACTGGGCTTGATAACTTGCCATTTTCAGATAAAAAACAGTCATTTCAGTATCCTCAAAAAATCAAAATTGTAGCGGGTACTATGATTTTCCATTATAGGGGAATAAATAAACAAAAAAATAGAGATAGATTAAGTGAGTATAAAATTAATAGAGCCTTTCTCAGTAACATGAGGTGCTCATTGGCCAAACAGGGAATTGCCCAAACAGGGAATTGGGAATTGGGAATTGGGAATTGCCCAAACAGGGCATTGGGCATACCTCACTTTTTTGAAAACCGCTATAATTCAATTATTAGTAAAAAATATTCAGGGAAATATAGCAATCCAAAATCAGTAAAAATATGTAGCGGTAGTGTCCCCGTGCCTACCCCAGCCTCATGGGGGCAACCGCGGGGGGTTTGCCGCTACAAGAATTACACAAATTATTTAGGATTGCTATATCTTGCATCTATACTGACTGAAATACCAGCGGAAAACCAGACAACAAAAGAAGGTAGGATTGCGGGCATTAATTTAGGATTGAAATACTTGGCTATTGTCGAGGATGATGAAAAAGTATCTAAATATGACTTTAATGCTAAGCATCTTACAAAGCACGAGAAGAACAGGAAGCGCAAGCACCAAAAGTTAACAGTCCAGCATAAAAAAAGGAATTATGAATACAAGTATAGAAAAGCTGTGACCGAGGTATGCGAACGGTTGAGAAATTCAGGGAAAAATTTTCTACATAAACTTAGTTATAAGTGGGTTAGCGATCGCCTCCCGGTCATAGTAGAAAATTTTTATTTCAGGGACGTGATTCTCGATGCCAAATTTGCGAAAGCATTATCAGATGAGGTTTGGGGAAGTTATATCAACTTTTTAGCCGCCTACAAGTTGGAACGCAAAGGCGGGAACTTAGTTGAGATGGATAGATGGTATTTCAGTTCCCAACTCTGTTCTAATTGTTTCCATCAAATGAGGGAGATGCCATTAGATATGAGAGAAGGGACTTGTCCTCACTGCGCTAGCGATCGCGGTGGGGAAGAGAACGCAGCGATAAAAATGAAAGCAGAAGGTATCAAAATACAAAAGGCGGAAGGTTCAGCCGTTTCTGCTTTAGGAGGCGAGGTAAGACTAAAACTGGGACAAAAGTCTCAGCTAAGGCACTCGCCTATGAGTACAGAAGCCCCTACTATATTCGGTACTAGGATTTAGGGGTGGGTAGTTCACTTGGTTGTACGGAAGCAGCGCTCCTATGGTTAATAGTTTAGCGGAATGCACGATGGACGAACAGCGTCGCAAAACTGATGTTAATATGCTCCAAGCGCTGCTGGAAAATCCTGGGGAGTCAGGAATAGATTTGATTTTGAGGACAAACCCAAAGTCGATCGACTTTCGGTTCGTGCAAACGCTTTATTTGGAAGAAGTGGCGCTGACGCGAGAAAGCTTGCTCAAAGCTGCAAAATTTTTCCAAAGGGCGATCGCACCCTTAGAATCTGCAAAAGCGAATTATAAATTGCCCGCAACCGGGGCAGCATATCTGGCTTTTTTAGCAGAAGTATTGCAGGCAGTCGCGCGCAGCACTGATTCGCAGCACCTGTACTCGCTGCTGAGAAACAATTTAGACAAACTAGACCAGAATTTCGCACAACTGCTGCGCCACTGGGCAACCTTGGTGCTCCCTGCTGCCAAAGAATCCGAGACTAGGCGCATTGCAGCCTTAATCGGCAATCTGAGCAACAAAATTGGCCGGTTTCCCCTCGGCAGCAAGGCTGATAACTTGGAAATAGAAATTGCCGGTTACGAAACAGTTGCTAAGGTGTTTACCCGCAAAGACTTTCCCCAAGAATGGGCAGTGATGCAAAACAATCTGGGTAACGCTTACAGCGATCGCCCCAAGGGTGATAAGGCTCAAAATATCGAACAGGCGATCGCTTGCTTTGAAAATGCCCTACAAGTACGCACGCCCGAACAGTACCCGGAACAGTGGGCGACGCTGCAAAACAATCTGGGCAACGCTTACAGCGAGCGTCTCAGGGGAGATCCGGCAGACAATCTAGAACAGGCGATCGCCTGCTTTGAAAACGCGCTGCGAGTTCGCACCCGCGAAACTTTCGGGGAAGAGTGGGCGAGCACTCAAAACAATCTCGGCCGTGCTTTCAGCCGGCGGCTGCGGGGCAACCGAGCCCAAAATTTGGAACTGGCAGTCGCTTGTTACCACAATGCTTTGCAAGTCTACAACCGCAAGGTGTTTCCCCGGCGTTGGGCCACAACTCAAAATAATTTGGCAAATGCTTACTGCGAGTTGCAGCGGGGCAACCGGGCAGAAAACCTCGAATACGCGGTTACGTGCTATCAGAGAGCTTTGCAGGTGCGGACTCGGGAAGCTTTTCCGCTGCAGTGGGCGACTACTCAAAGGAATTTGGGCCGGGTGTTTGTCGATCGGATTAAAGGCGATCCGGTGGAAAATTTGGAATTGGCGATCGCCTGCTATCAAAATGCTTTACAAGTCTATACCCGCATCAAATTTCCCGACGCCTGGGCTTCGATCCAAACTTACCTCGGTAGGATCTACAGTCGGCGGGTCAAAGGTGAAAAAGCCGAAAATTTGGAAATGGCGATCGCCTGCTATCAAAATGCTTTGCTGTTTTGCAACCGCCAAAAATCTCCCGAACGCTGGGCAATGCTGTGTACCTACCTCGGCCGCGCTTTCTGCGAACACGTGAAAGGGGAAAAAAACCGCAACCTCAAAAGCGCGATCGCCTGCTATCAAAATGCGGGCGAAGTCTACACCAGGCAGGCATATCCCAACCGCTGGGCAATGCTGCAAATTTATCTCGGTAGGGCTTATTCGCAACTGACGGAGGCGGAAAACTTGTCCCACATCGAAAGCGCGATCGGCTGCTATCACAGCGCCTGCCAAGTCTACACTCGCGAAACCTATCCCCACCGCTGGGCTGAAATTTTATTTTATTTGGGTCAAGCTTACCGAGTTCGAGGCGACTTGTTTCGCGCCTACGGGGTTTTTACTGCTGCTGTCGATACTGTGGAATTCTTGCGTTGCGAAGTTGGGGTTGATACAGTCGATTTTGGCGATCGGACGAATACCGCAAAAGTCAAATTAACCCGCACCTGGGCTGGACTCTATAAATGCCTGGTGCAAGTTTGCCTGGAACTCGGCGCCAGCCAACTTGAATATTACGCTAAGGCTCTGGAATACGCCGAACGCCACAAAAATCGGAATTTGGTAGAACTGCTGGTTAAATGCCACTTGACTCCGAAAGCCGAAATTCCCGCAGCGGTGCGAAGCGAGTTGGAGTCGCTGCAACTGGAAATAGCGGGGGAACAGCGGCACCAAGAACAGGGAGAACCCGAGCCGAACACGACGTTGATTTCTGAGGGCGACAGCCAAGGTTTGAACAGCGGTTCTCTGCTGCCGAACTTGGACTTCATGCACTTAAATCAATTGTGGAAGCAGTTTGATAGGTTGATTGCGCGGGAGGTGCAGGCAAACGACCCTTTCTTCAGCCTAGCTCACAAAGTTGAACCGATCGCTTTCGAGCAAATTCGCCAATTGTTGCCTGATGACAATTGCGCTGCTGTGGTGTGGGCGAGTTTGGGGGAGTTGCTGGTTGCTTTTGTGGTTGTAAAGAGCGCACAATATCCGGCCGTTCACCTGTGTTCGCCGGAAAATGCTTTGGCTGCCGAAAGTTGGGCCCAGGAGTACCTCACCGCTTATTCTGAACAAAAAGGTCGCTGGATCAATCATCTCCCGGCTCGCCTCAAACGTTTGGCATCGCTGCTGGAAATCGATCGAGTGGTGGCGCTGATTCCCGATAATTGCGATCGGCTGATTTTTGTGCCGCACCGATTTTTGCACGCTTTGCCGCTCCACGCTTTGCCTCTGGGGGGGAGAGACGGGTTTGAGGACGGTGGGGGAGTTTTTAGGTCTGGGTGGAGCGATCGCAGCGGTTTTGAGGTGGAAACCTACAGCCTTTCGGATTTTTCTCAAAGTTCGTCTTTTGGGGATGTTGCAGCGCCTGCTACTTATTTGATCGATCGATTTGCCGGAGGAATTCGCTATGCTCCTAGCTGTCAGCTATTGCTGTTGAGACAAAGTGCACGCGGAGCGGCTATCGGTCGGTACAGGCCCGGTTTGCAGCAGCTTTTGGCAATTCCAACTTTCACCAGAGATGCGTTCTACAGCAACATTGAAATCGGCAATATTTCCCAGTATTTTGCCAGTACAGAAGTTGTGCGCCACAAGCCGGCAATTAAAGAGGCTTTTTCCCAAGAAATGTCTGCTAATCATGGGAATTTTCCCCAGCAAATAGGGCAGTTGCAGCATAAAAAATGCGCTCACTTTGCTTGTTTGAGTTTGCTTAATTTGGCTTGGCCTCTGAAATCCGCCGTGTTTTTGAGGAATGATTCTCTGAGTTTGGAGGAAATTTTTAATCTGGATTTTAGACAATATTTTTTAGTTACTTTATCGGGTTGCGAAATTGCCGCTGGCGGAGTTAGCGGTGCTGGAGGAGATTTTGTGGGTTTGTCGGCGGGTTTGTTGTATGCTGGCACGTCTAGTGTGGTTAGCAGTCTTTGGAAGGTGAACGATGTTTCTACGCTGCTGCTGACGAGCAAGTTTTATGAAAATCTGGGACGGTTTTCTGCGTTGCAGGTGGGAGATGTGGCGATCGCCCTGGGGGACGCTCAAAGGTGGCTGCGGGATTTGACTGGCGAGGAATTGGAGGTGTTGCTGGCGGATTTTCAACCTCAAATTTCGCAAATGTTCGATCGGCTTTCTCAAAGTTCTCGCCTGATTGCGGAGGCTTCTTTGCAGCAAATTCGCAACCGCAAACCCTATCCTTTTGCTAATCCTTATTATTGGGCGGCTTTTACTGCGGCTGGGGTTTAGTGATTAGTGATTAGTCATTAGCCCTATTCTGTCACTTTCGGTAGAGATTATTATCCTACTCCGATTCTAATTAAAGTATGGTATGGTGCGCCGCCGCCAGAATTCTGATTATTTACGACTATCAATGAGCGACGCACCATACCGCTATACTTATCCTACTCCTATTCTAATTAAAGTAGGGTGCGTCGCCGCCAGAATTCTGATTGTTGACGACTATCAATGAGCGACGCACCATACCGCTATACTCTCGCCCGAAGTGACAAAAGAGAGTTAGTCATTAGTCATTAGTCAACAGTCAACAGTCAACAGTCATTAGTCATTTAAAAACCCGACACTGACAACTTTAAATAAGTTGTCAGTGTCGGGTAATAATTCAACAAATTACAGCAAAAGTTTAGGATTTTTTGCCTAAAATTTGTTCTTTCAAAGCTTGAATTTCTTGAGCTAATTGTTGCCGGTTGGACGATCGCAGCAAATAGCGGTAGACAAACCACCCGGTGTATCCGATACCAATTAGCTCGAATGTGGGTGCTAGCAGGGGGATGTCGTTGAGTTCATCTATTATCCCCAAAAGCACTTTCAAAGAGATAATCGAGGCTACAATTACACCGATAACAGTCAGGGGACTTTTGTATTGCTCGTAAAAGCTGCCGATGTAAGCGGGAAACTCGGACAAAATTGAGATAATTTGTTCTTTGATCTGCTGGGTCTGACTTGGCGGTTCGTCGGTAATTATGACTTTTGTTGTACCGATCGAACTGTCTGTTTCATTTCCGGCAGGAATGTCGGTGATGATAACGGTTGTTTCTGGTTCGTTTGATGAAGTCATTTCTCCACTCGCAATAGTTTTTTGCTGGTTGGCGGCAGGTATTTCAACTGCTGCTGCGGCTGTTTCAACTGCCGAAATATCGACTGCTGAAACCTCGGTGCCGACTGTTTCCACAGGCGATATTTCGACTGCTGCGACCTCCGTTCCGACTATTTCGGCCGCCGGTATTTCGACTGCTGAAACCGACGCTGCGACTGTTTCCGGAGCCGGTATTTCGACTGCTGTCACCTCGGCCGCTGCTGTTTCAACAATCGGTGTTTCGACTGCTGGCTGTTCTGTAGCAGGAGTTTCGGCGACTGTTTCTGCCTTTAGTTGTTCTGGGGTAGGAGTTTCGGCCGCGACACCAACAGCCGGCAAATTCAAGCTACTAATGGCATCAAGCAAACGGGTTTTAGCCGTTCCTCGCTGGTGAAGGATTACCCAAGATTCTATCAGGTCGGGGCCGTGCATTGCACCTGTCAGAGCGGCTCTGAGCGATCGCATAATTAGCCCTTTGTTAAGATTTTTCTCTTTACTGAGCTTTTTAGTGATTTTCTGAGCTTCCGCTGATGTCAGGGATGAATGACTTTCCATCGCTTCTACAACTGCTTGTAAAGCCTGTGCAGCCCCTGTTTGCTGCAACTGTGCGAGTGCTTCTTCTTCGTATTCCACCGTGGTGGAGAAGAATACCTTACACATATCCACAGCATCGGTTAAGCGAACGAGACTCGGGCCGATTAAAGCAGCTATTTGTTCGAGCCAGGGGCGGTCTGCCTCCGAATCAAACTCGTAACCGCCTTTCTGCCACCAATAAGGTATCAGCAAATCTGTCAATTGCGGCACTGGCATTTTGTGCAGGTATTGACCGTTCAGCCAATTGAGTTTATCCCAATCAAATTTTGCACCGGCTTTGTTGACTCGATCGAATGTAAATACTGTCGCAGCTTCGGAGAGTGTAAATATTTCTTGCGTTGAGTCCGGGGGAGTCCAGCCCAGCAAAGTCATGTAATTAACTAAAGCTTCGGGGACGTAACCCATATCTTTGAAATCAGAAATCGAGGTTACGCCGTCGCGTTTAGAAAGTTTTTGCCCTTGCAAGTTTAAAATCAGCGGTGTGTGGGCAAATTCTGGGATTGTCGCGCCCAAAGCTTCGTATAGCAATATTTGTTTCGGAGTATTGCCGATGTGATCTTCACCGCGGATGACGTGGGTGATGCCCATGTCGATGTCATCTGCGACTACGGCGAGGTTGTAGAGGGGTTGGCCGATAACGCCACCGCTGGATGCACGGGCAATTACCATATCGCCGCCGAGGTCGCTACCTTTCCAGGTTACGGTGCCGCGTACCGTGTCGTTCCAAGAGATGGTGCGATCGTCCTCGATGATAAACCGAATCACGGCTTGCCGCCCTTCGGCTTCAAAAGCTTCGCGCTGTTCGGGAGTCAGGTTGCGGTGCCGGTTGTCGTAGCGGGGGGCCTGTTTGTTGGCTTTTTGTTCTTCCCGCATTTGGTCTAGTTCTTCCGGCGTGGTGTAGCAGCGGTAAGCGAGTCCTTTGTCTAGAAGGGTTTGGACTGTTTGGCGGTAGGTTTCCAGACGCTGCGACTGAAAACTCGGGCCTTCATCCCAGTTCATACCCAGCCAGGTGAGTCCTTCGAGGATGTTATCGGTGTATTCGCTTTTAGAACGTTCTACGTCTGTGTCTTCTACCCGCAGGATGAATGTGCCGCCTTGGTTGCGGGCAAACAGCCAGTTGAATACGGCGGTTCTGGCGGTACCGATGTGTAGGTTTCCGGTGGGACTGGGGGCTAGACGGACTCTGACATTCATGTAGATTTTTGCTTTTAGATTGGGCGATTTGCGGGTTGGGGGAATAACTGATGTTTAAGACTTCAAATTTTATTATATTTTGTTGCCGACTTAAAAGTTGTGCTTGGCAGGTACTTTGCCTCGAATTGCTTGATAATAGACGATCGGGCGATCGGGCGAAAGTCTCCGGCAAGGCAGCAGAGGGCATCTTGATGATATTAGCATTGCGGGCGGCCCAGACTGGATTCACCTTTGGGACTATTTTCAAAGCAAAAATAACTGTCGCAGGGCTACCAAATAATTCTTGTAAAATGTTTGTGTGCGATCGACGACATTCAAATATATTTCCCTATGTCTGCTGCTAAAACTGAGTTTTCCGAATCTGTTGCGCCCTCACCCGAGTCTGCTGCGCCTGCTTGGCAGATTGAGTTGCTGTACGACGGTGAATGTCCTCTGTGCGTGCGGGAGGTTAATTTCTTGAAAAAACAGGATGCGGGGCGAGGTTTAGTGTCGTTTGTGGATATTGCGGACGATAGCTACAACCCGGAGGCCCACGGCGGAATCGACTACGAAACGGCGATGGGGCGGATTCACGCGATATTACCTGACGGTACGACAGTTAAAAATGTGGAGGTTTTTCGCCGCACTTACGAGATTTTAGGTATGGGCTGGGTTTATGCTGTGACTAAGTTACCTGCGATCGGGGCGATCGCCAATTGGCTGTACGGAATTTGGGCCCACTGGCGGCTGAAGCTGACGGGAAGACCGGATTTAGCAACTATTATGAGCGATCGAACTCAGCGGATCGAGTGCGAAAGTCAAGGCCGGTGCCGGCCAAACTCGAAATGAGTAATATGGGGGAAGTTCGATCGACCTATCAGAAGATGTCAGCAGAAACAGACTGCAACTAACATTAAATATCGACTAATATCATAAGCGGGAAAGAAAATGCAAGATGCAGGCTATACAGTTTTCATTGGCTTCGGCGGCCTCTGGGTACTGATGGGAATTGTCGCTGTGATTGTCCTCTTCAAATCGGACGGTCAAAAAATTAGCTTTGGCAAATGGGGATTGTTAGTGGCTATTCCGATCCTCGTGCCCATCGTTCTAGTTTTGACTTATCAGATAGCGCGCCCGTTTATTCTCCAACACCTTTGAGTGCTGCTTGGAGTCGATCGTCCAATCAATAGAAATTCAATTAATTCAAACTTCAGGCTGAACATCGATCCACAGTCGGGAATATTCTTCTCGCACAGAGCGATCGAGTTCCTGTGCTAATTCAGCAGGCAAACTCAGAGCTTTAATCAATTCTTGTACATCCGCCAAATCTTTCAATCGACCGCGACCGCTCAAACCTGATGACAACTTCAGTTCAATCAGTGTAACCAATCGAACAACTTTAATGCCGTCTTTTTCAACAGCTACGGCTGCCGGGTTAGGGAAACTAACTGATTTAGGTTTCCCATCTCCAGGGAACTCTCCGGTTGTGATAATCTCAACAGATACTCCTGTCTTCACATCCTTAAACATTTTGGTAGCACCAGCAAAGGCAGGCACAAATCCACGACCGAGCAAAATCGATCGAAAGGAGTCCAACCCTTGTGGTGTCAGTAACAAATCTACGTCTTGAGTAGTTCTGATATAGCCGTGAATCACAAGAGCCATGCCACCAATTACTGCATAGTCAATGCCTGCTCTCGACAAACTTTGAGTAATGTTTTGGAGTGCTTCATACACCTTACCTTGCTGCATAAAAAAAAGTTCAACTTCCTGTAAAACAACGCTTGTGTCTAACATTTAGCAGATTCCTCAATTAAAATTAGTTAAATTAAGTTAAGTATTATTGCTCGTTGTCGGGCGATCGCAACTGTTCCCTGACCCATACTCGCAAAGCGTCAATTATAGTCGTATCATCCTCCGTCTCGGCCATCTGCAAAAATTGATTGATGATTCCTGAAGAAACAATCGGAAAAGCGCCACTGTATTCACAGCTTGCATATTCTCCGTTCTGAAGTTGAAAAAATTGTACAGTCTCTCCGAGATATCTCCAAATTTCTGGAACTCCTAAGTTTTTGTAGATAGCAAACCGATTAGTAGATGGACTGGTGAGATCGACTTCAATAATTAAATCTGGTGGCGGGTCGATTGACAAGTTAATTTTTCTGCCGCGAATGCGATCGACATTTTGGATATAAAAACAGGAGTCTGGTTCTGCACCTTGTTTTAAATCTTCACGGTTGAGAGTCGTCGAACCAAATCCCTTGCGTTTCAATTTTAATTCGTCACTTAAAGTAGTAACAAACTGTTTCAACAAACAGTTAACAGTTTCATGCAAATCTGATGGCATGATAATTTCTAATACTTCTTGAAAATAGGAAAACCGCGAGGCTCTCTTGTCTCCGGCTTCTGCTAACAAGCTTTGGTAAGTCTGCCAACTGATATTAGATAATACCACCCGCTGTGTAGTTTTTTCTGGGGAGGAGTTAATGAGCGTAACGGTCATACTTCCCTCCCTTTTAATCTATAAAAATCTTCTACTTTTTATTTTGGACTTACGAGAGAACGGGACAGACGGGGCTCGAACCCGCAACTTCCGCCGTGACAGGGCGGTGCTCTAACCAATTGAACTACTGTCCCTCGTGTTGCCGTCTTTTCAGGCACAATTTCTATTATGCCTATAACTTCACCTTTTGTCAAGAGGTTTTTTGAACTTTTATTTGGAAGCCCAAAATTTGAGTCTCTTGCAGGGGACTGAAGTTGTTGTCGCTCACCAAAATCAGACCTCTGCTAGCATCCGCCAGGTCGGGGCCCAATGTCAACCCCTCAATGTTGTCTAGGGGAATTTTCAGGGTTTCCAAATCCAGCAGCAGCCGTTTTTGAGCGGGAGAAACTTCGCCCAGACGGCTTTTGAGGCTTTCGAGTGCTTCAATACGATCGCCCTTTTCCAGAGAAATCTCAAATAGTTTAACAGTAACTCCGGTTTCCAGGGAGAAAGCACGCTCTAAACTCAGCAAGCGGTTATCGCCGATCGCCAACAAATCCGCTAAACCGTTGGTAGTTAATTTTCCCACAGGATTCGCACCAGGGGGTAGGGGTTCGGTGATGTAGAGAAACGATGCTTCAGGATTGCCGCTCACCGCATCGTAGCGCAAAATCCGGCACGGGCTCCCGGTTTCCAGGGAAGGTACGGCGCCATCTTGAACCAAGGCGTTTTCCGTAGCTGTAAATAGGTATTTGCGATCGGGCGTTAAAGTTAAACTTTCAAAAGCGAGATTGTTGCGGATGCCTTTAGTGCCTTTGTCATCCGGCAAAAATAGATCGGGAATTGGCAGCGTTTTCAGGAGTTTACCATCGAGGGAGAACTCTTTGATAAAAGGATTTATTTGGCGATCGACATCTCCCTCAGAAGAAACAAATACGCTATTGCCAGTAAAAGCTATCCCTTCGGGATCTAAACTTAATTCAGGAAAACCTTTGCCGTTTTCATCTAATAAAGTAGTGACTCCCGTAAAAGTAATTTGCTCTTTTTCCAGTTTCCCAGATGGCAAGTTGATTTTGAGAGTATAGAATCGCGCCGGAGCCTTGCTGCTGCGGTCATCAGAAATGGCATAATAAACTTGTTTTTCGGCATCATAAGTAATGCCCGAAAGTCCGCCAATTTCCGTCCCCTGAAACGGAGAACCTGTAGGAAATATTGCTCTACCGATAAAATCTATTTTCGTAACAGCGAAAGATTGAGCTGACTGGTTTACCCAAATAGCAACAGTTGCTGCCATCAAAAAACAGACAATAAATATAGTTGCTTTTGCTAGCCTTCGCATTTTACCAATAAATACATTATTATCTACCTTCCTCTTCCCTTTCCTCCTTCGCGCCCTTTGCGCCTTCGCGGTTCGTTAAATCATAAATTCACTGTTTCTGACTTAACAAAAAATTGGTCAACCAATCTTTAACCACATAAGTAGCACGACAGTCGTCCTCATTGTAGCGGACGATCGCCTCCAAGAGCGATCGATCGCCAGTTCTGAGCCAATCGTCGTACCAGCAGACGCACTGAGCACCATTAGCCTTAGCATCTCGCCAGTCAAAACCCAGCCAGCGGGCAATTGGTTTGAGGGCGTAACTTTCCACCGGCATAATCGCTTTTTGCGTCACTTGTTTGTGAATATCTACAAACCGTTTCAGCACGGGTTTCCACAAATAAGCTGGAGTATTGTAAAGTTTAGCCAGCCGCTTAAAAGTCTTGACTTCGTAGTCGCAAAAATGGAAAATCGGAGCAATGGGATAAGCCCACATTAATTCTAAAAATTGCTCCCAGATTGCACCTTCCTCTGCTGCTGATTCTGCTAAAAAACCGTGGAATTTTTCCGTATTGTTGTACCTGTCCACAACTAAGACACCGTGGAGGTAATCTAAATTTAAGTCTGGTTCCGCTTCAATGTCAAAGTAGAGTTCGATTGGGGCGATCGGCAAAAACACAGATTGGGAATACGCAATTGGTTTCTTGCGGAGAATTGGCGCAGGTATAGAAGATATGGCCGGTTTATTTTCTGTAGTGTTTCCCAGAACAAGATTAACTGTTGCTAAACTCTTCTCGGCAACTTCTGGTATGATTATAAATTGATTAACTTCTGCCTCTTCCCTTATTCTTTCTTTCCTCACACCTACATCCGTTAAATCCCCTACAGTGTTCGCTGCCGAACTTCTATCCGTTACATCCGTTACAAAATCCGTTGCCGAACTTCTATCCGTTACATCCGTTACAAAATCCGTTGCCGAACTTCCTTCTTCGCGCAACAGCGGTTGATTTAGCAAGTGCGATTGAGCTTGCTGCACCACATCAAAAGCAACTCTGTCGGGGAATTCTGGATACTCAGCAAGCAGTGCGGAACTAGCATTAGCGAGAGCTTCTACATCAGTAATTTCGAGAGTTTTTAGTCTAGCATAGCGGCTGGCAGTAACTCCCGGCAATAACGAAAGATGTTTAATAGATTCGGCTTCGGCGTGACAGATAGTATACCAACCGCAAAGATTGCACTTTTGCCGGGAAATGAACACCTCTGGTTTATCCCGATTTTCTATCATCTGAATGCAATCATCTAAAATCTCGAACATCTGAGGAGTTCGCTGGCCGAGATTCACCGAGCACAGCCCTTTTTTTCGCAGCATCAGCCACGCAGTTTCGGGCATGGTTTCCTGTACGGAAGCTAAAACTCGGGCGTGAAAAGCTGCGATAATTTGATACTCTAGTTTTGGTCGCTTGCTAAGCCAAATATCCGCAGTAGTATAACTCCAATCGCCAAATTTTGATTGTCCGGGTTGTTTGATTAATAAATGGGGGCGGCTAATCAGGGTAATGTTTGAAGAGGGAAGATTGGAGGATGAAAAATGAACGGGAGTTTCGGGGATTTCGCCAAATTCTGGGAAATACTGACTGTCAATTCCTACCAGAGAAGTTGTTGCGGCGTTGGTTTTGCCTAATTCGCCCCGGATCAGAACTCCTCGGTAAATGCGATCGACTCCTTGCTGCATTAAACTCAATGTAGCGGCCGCGCCGGCTTCCCAATCCCCTCTAGGATAATATGGTTGTTGGTAAGTCTCGTCTTCCAAAGCTTGCTGCTGGTATGTCGCGCTGTCGCGCATCAGTTTCAGCAGAAAGTCGCTGGGGGGATCTAGTTGTTTCCAGTCTCCGCAGGTGTCTAAAAATGCTCGGAGATGGCATCGCTGATAGGAAAGTAGCAGTTTGTCAGTTATTAACATTTAGTATTCGCAAGGCATAGAGTATCAGGCAAAAGGTATAAAATTCACAGCATCAGTTATTCAATATTAACGCTATCAATAATTCCCCAAAAAAAATGACAAAGGACAATCACCGGCAACAATTCCCAGCTTTGGCCAATAAAGCTTATTTTAACTACGGCGGACAAGGGCCGCTGCCTGAGCCTGCTTTAGACGCGATTTATCAGGCTTACAAACGGGTGCAGCTTGGGGGGCCGTTTTCGGGCCAGGTGGGGGCTTGGGTGGTTCAGGAGGCGATGCTGACGCGACGTGCGATCGCATCTGAGTTGGCGGTACCTCCTGAAACCATTGCCCTAACTGAAGATGTCACCGTCGGCTGCAATATTGCGCTGTGGGGCATTGACTGGAAAGCAGGCGACCATTTGCTGATTTCTGACTGCGAACACCCCGGCGTTGTAGCTAGTGTAATGGAACTTCAGCGCCGTTTCAAGATTGAGGTTTCGATTTGTCCGTTGGCGGCAACTTTGAATGAAGGCGATCCGGTGGCGGTGATTGCTGATAATTTGCGGCCAAATACTCGCTTGTTGGTAATCAGTCACATTTTGTGGAATACCGGCCAAGTTTTGCCTCTGGCTGAGATTGTGAAAGTGTGTCATCAAACTGGAGTGAAAGTATTAGTTGATGCGGCTCAATCGGTCGGGGTTTTGCCTTTAAATTTGATTGAATCGGGGGTTGACTTTTATGCTTTTACGGGTCATAAATGGTGGTGCGGCCCGGAAGGTTTGGGGGGGCTTTATGTGAGTGCTGAAGCTTTGGCAGATTTGCATCCGGTGTTTATCGGTTGGCGGGGAATTGTGACGGATGCTAATGCTAAAGTCCTTGGGTGGAAGTCGGGATCGCAGCGCTATGAAATTGCAACTTCGGCTTATCCTTTGTATGCGGGTTTGCGGAGTGCGATCGCCCTGCAACATGAATGGGGTACGATCGAGGAAAGGTATGCAGAAATTTGCCGTTTGAGTAAGTATCTCTGGCAGCGTTTGTCGGAACTTCCCGATGTCGAATGTTTGCGGACATCTGCGCCGGAAGCTGGTTTGGTTTCGTTTCGATTAACTAATGGGATGCCGCACAACAAGCTTGTCAATTTGTTGGAAAAACAGGGAATTATGGTGCGGACAATTCTTAATCCTGACTGCGTGCGGGCTTGCGTGCACTATTTTACAACTGAGGCGGAGATTGATAAGTTGGTTGGGGCGATCGCCATAGCGAAGTTTTCATTTGAGTAAAACTTTAGCATCGCTAGTTATTCATTTTCAGCAAGCCACACGTCGATTTCTTCTCGGTTGTGTTCGTAATAGTTCGCAACCGCTTGCAAATCTTGAAGGGTGAGTCCTGGATAATTATAGAGAAGTTCGGCTTCAGTTGCGCCCTGTTGTTGGTAGGCGATAATCGTCCAGACGGGAATGCGGGTATCGCGAATTCGCGCTGCACCGCCACAAATTCCTGGAGTTTTGTGAATGGGATGTTGAAGGGTTTGGACGAATTGCAGCGTTTGTGCTAGCAAGTCATCCGGCAGTGTTTCAATGGTTTGGAGAAGTTGTTCTTTGATGGTCATAATCGATATCCAGATGCAATAGCGGTTTACACATTGGCAGCTTCGATAATTCGCTCAGCAGCAATAGATGTGTCTATTTCCTGAGAGTGGGCTGCATAAAAAGCGAAGACATCGTTCACTTTAGCTTCACTTAAATCATACTCAACGGCAATTTGGTTTGGCGAAAAACCCCATTTCTGGGCTGCGATAACTGCTGTTTGCACGCGCAACCGAGTGCCGCGCAAAATGGGTACGAGTTCGCCGCTAGCGCCGCGCACGTAGGTAATTTCAGGAAAAGCGCGATCGTCATTCCGCTGCTTGAGAGTAGCGACTTTTCGGCTGCAGCCCAGAGGATAAACTGAGCGAGGGAAATGCCTTGAAGTGCCGCCAATTTTTCAGCTTCTTGCTGTAGCTGAACGGGTAAGTTTAAGGTGTGGGATGTCAGCGTGAATGGCAGTCAGTGCGGTTCGTAGTTTATGACTAACAATCGAGATAAATTATGGATATTAATACGATCATTGTGCTTAAGCTTATAATTTAATTCAGCTATAGCCAGCCACAGCCAGGAGAACAACTATGTTTCGCAACACGAACTTACAAACAAAGCTAATTACCGCTTTTATATTGATGGGGTCGCTAGTCTTCGTGTTTGCTGGGGTAGGGTGGAGCGGGGTTTCCAGGGTAAGCGTACACATCAATACCCTCGGTGAGGATAGCCTGCCAAGTGTGGCTGCATTGTGGAGTATCAACGAAGGACAGACTCAAATTCAGGCATCAGAGCGATTACTTTTCGATCCAGAAATGACTAATGCACAAAGGCAAGAGGCATTAGCTAGAATTCAGAATGCCTGGAAACAAATCAACGAAAGCTTTCAAAAATACGAAAAGATCCCGAATACCCCAGAGGAAGATAAAAACTACAAAGAATTTCAACAACACTGGGATGCTTGGAAGAAAGCCCATGAAAAATTGCTGAATATAGAACAAGACTATAACCAAATTGGCATCCGGAATCCCTGGAAAAGGCAGGTTCAGCTAATCAGTCAGGGTAAGGGAAATTCACCAGAAATCGCGGCAGTTAAAACAGCACTGGAACTCCGTACCCAGATGGATGAGTACGGCTCAAGTACAGAGGAGCCTTTATTTAAGAGAGCTACAGATTCAGTTATATCAGTTATAGCCTTAAATCAAGACATTGCAGACAAAACTAAGCAATCAGCCGATCGGGATATAAATCAGACTGGATTCTGGGTTACTTTGGGTATGATTCTAGGTCCGGTGACAGCGATTATTTTGGGAATATTCTTTGTGGCGATCGCCAAGCCCATCGACAAAGCACTCAAAGGCATTGTCAATATAATTGTCAGTTCTTCCAGCCAAATTGCCGCTACAGTTGAGCAGCAGGAACGGATCGTCAGTCAGCAAGCAACAGCGGTGAATGAAACTACTTCCACAATGGATGAATTGGGAGCATCATCGCGTCAAGCAGCAGAGCAAGCAGAATCAGCATCTAACAATGCTCGCGCGGTGTTAAACCTAGCGGAGGAAGGAGCCACAGGCGCACGTCAAGTTTTAAACCAGGCGGAGGATGGCAATAAGGTAGTCGAGAAATCTTTAGAGGGAATGTCTGAGTTGAGAGAAAAAGTGGCGGCGATCGCCGCACAGATTATGCGATTGAGCGAGCAGACTACTCAGATTGGCAGCATTACAGGCACTGTAACAGATTTAGCCAATCAGACAAATATGTTAGCTTTGAATGCCTCAGTCGAAGCTGTTCGGGCTGGAGAACACGGTAAAGGATTTGGAGTTGTAGCTAATGAAATTCGCCGACTGGCAGATCAGAGTAAAAAATCAGCCGAGAAAATTAATACGATCGTTACTGATATCCAGAACGCGATCAATTCCACAGTCATTGCTACAGACGAAGGCACGAAAACTGTCAAAGAAGGTATCAAACTTTCTCAAGATACAGCTCAAGCTTTTCAATGGGTAACGCAGTCGATCAATGATATCGTTTTGAAGAATCAAGAAATGACTCTCACCGCTATCAACGATATCGTTTTGAAAAATCAACAAATTTACCTCAATGCCATGCAACAATCATTAGCAGTCCAACAAGTAGTTGAAGCAATGAACACTATCAATTCTGGAGCTAAACAAACTGCTAGCGGCATTAATCAAACTAAGGTAGGTACTCAACTACTAAATGATGCAGCTCAAAATCTTAAAGCATTGAGTGCTAAATAGAGAGATTATGAAAGCAGGAATGTACGGCAAATAATTTCTCTTTTCCTCTAATTTCTAACATATAAATCTAATTTATATATATTAATACAATCGATGCGCTTAAGCTTATAATTTAATTAAACTATAGCCAGCCACAGCCAGGAGAACAACTATGTTTCGCAACATGAACTTACAAACAAAACTAATCAGCGCTTTTATATTAATGGGGTCGATCGTCTTCGTGTTTGCTGGGGTAGGGTGGAGCGGGGTTTCCAAGCTAAGTGTACACATCAATACCCTCGGTGAGGACAGCCTGCCAAGTGTGACTGCATTGTGGAATATCAACGAAGGAAAAACTCAAATTCAGGCATCAGAGCGATTACTCTTCGATCCAGAAATGACTAATGCCGAAAGGCAAGAGGCATTAGCTAGAATTCAGAATGCCTGGAAACAAATCAACGAAAACTTTCAAAAATACGAAAAGGTCCCGAATACTCCAGAGGAAGATAAAAACTACAAAGAATTTAAACAAAACTGGGATGCTTGGAAGAAAGCCCATGAAAAATTGCTGAATATAGAACAAGACTATAACCAACTGGGCATCCGCAATCCTTGGAAAAGACAGCTTCAGCTAATCAGTCAGGGTAAGGGAAATTCACCAGAAATCGCGGCAGTTAAAACAGCACTGGAACTCCGTACCCAGATGGATGAGTACGGCTCAAGTACAGAGGAGCCTTTATTTAAGAGAGCTACAGATTCAGTTATATCAGTTATAGCCTTAAATCAAGACATTGCAGACAAAACTAAGCAATCAGCCGATCGGGATATACATCAGACTGGATTTTGGGTTGTGGTGGGGATGATTCTAGGTCCGGTGACAGCGATTATTTTGGGAATATTCTTGAGCATTAAAATCGCCAAGCCCATCGACAAAGCCCTCAAAAGCATTGTCAATATGATTGTCAGTTCTTCCAGCCAAATTGCCGCTACAGTTGAGCAGCAAGAACGGATCGTCAATCAGCAAGCAACAGCGGTGAATGAAACTACTTCCACAATGGATGAATTGGGAGCATCATCGCGCCAATCAGCAGAGCAAGCAGAATCAGCACTGGATAATGCACGTCAAGTTTTAAACCTAGCGGAGGAAGGAGCCACAGGCGCACGTCAAGTTTTAAACCTAGCGGAGGAAGGAGCCACAGGCGCACGTCAAGTTTTAAACCAGGCGGAAGATGGCAATAAGGTAGTCGAGAAATCTTTAGAGGGAATGTCTGAGTTGAGAGAAAAAGTGGCGGCGATCGCCGCACAGATTATGCGATTGAGCGAGCAGACTACTCAGATTGGCAGCATTACAGGCACTGTAACAGATTTAGCCAATCAGACAAATATGTTAGCTTTGAATGCCTCAGTCGAAGCTGTTCGGGCTGGAGAACACGGTAAAGGATTTGGAGTTGTAGCTAATGAAATTCGCCGACTGGCAGATCAGAGTAAAAAATCAGCCGAGAAAATTAATACGATCGTTACTGATATCCAGAACGCGATCAATTCCACAGTCATTGCTACAGACGAAGGCACGAAAACTGTCAAAGAAGGTATCAAACTTTCTCAAGATACAGCCCAAGCTTTTAAAGAGGTAACACAGTCGATCAATGATATCGTTTTGAAGAATCAGCAAATGACGATCGCGGGCATCAACAATAGCGTTTTGAATAATCAAGAAATGACTCTCGCTTCTGTCAACGATATCGTTTTGAAAAATCAACAAATTTATCTCAATGCCATGCAACAAGCATTAGCCGTCCAACAAGTAGTTGAAGCAATGAATACTATCAATTCTGGAGCTAAACAAACTGCTAGCGGCATTAATCAAACTAAGGTAGGTACTCAACTACTAAACGATGCAGCTCAAAATCTTAAATTATTGAGCGCCCAATAGATAGATTATATCGATTTCGGTTGCAATCCTCATGATTGTTAACAGTTGACTGTGAGTTGAAAAACTGAAAATTGCGCTGATATTTGGTTGCCACTTTACTATTCCGATGAAGCGCAGATTTGATCCGAGACCAGGAATGTACGGGAAAATAATTTTTATTATACTCTAATCTCTAATCTGTATTCTGTATTTTGTATAAGAAGCCAATTTGCGGGTTATTAGCGATTGCCAGCTATCTATTACGTCACTGAAATTCTGCCCATTTTTTTATCCAACAAGCTTGTGGCTGTCATTGTTAAGTTTTACAGTACCATAAATAAGCCAACAAATAGCCCTTTCTCTAAAAAAAGCAAAGGGCGATCGACTTTTTACTTCAATTAATCTGAGCTCACGCACTCAATTAGTATAGCCGGGGCGGGTTTATCTAGATTGTTTGTGAGCCTCAAATATTATCTGTAAAACCCGCCCCTACAGGCCTGTAGGGGCGGGTTTTACCAGCCATCTATGTTGGAAACCGACAATACAATAAACCCGCCCCCACCCAACGACTCAATTAGTGATTGTGCCCGTGCCCGTGAGAATGCCCGTGCCCGTGAGAATGCCCGTGTCCGCCATGAGAATGCCCGTGGCCGTGAGAATGCCCGTGCCCGCCATGAGAATGCCCGTGCCCGCCATGAGAATGACCGTGTTCTCCATGAGAATGACCGTGTTCCCCGTGAGAATGACTGTGCTCGCGGTGTGCGGAAGCCAAACTCGGATTAACAGCAACCGCAGTCTCATTCAACAACGCTTCAATCTGCGGATTTGCCCACTCAGCGGCCATTTTCAGAAACTCTGGATGGTCGTTAACGCAAGGCAATTTGCGGTAAGTTACTCCTTTTCGCTGTTTCTGCAAAGACTCAATAATGTGGTCTACATCTAACAAAGTTTCGTGATTTTCGGTCGCAAATCCGATCGGCATAAACACGATCGCAGTTGCACCCAAATCGATCAAATTCTTCGCAGCCAACGTCGCATCCGGCTGCGTCCATTCAATCAGCGGCGTGTCGTGATTCAGCCAGCCCACCGAAATCAAAGGATACCGATACATCAAACGTTCCCGCACGCGATCGTACAAAGCTTGACTTTCCACAATTCCCGAAGTAAAGCCCTTCGCTTTGTGCGGACAACCGTGATTCATCAGCACAATCCCAATCTGAGAAGGCAAATGCGCTACAGCTAAATCGTTCTTAATTTCCTCTTCAACCAAATCCGCCATTAGCTGGATGTAAGCAGGTTCATCGTAAAAAGAAGGAATATAGCGCTGTCCTTTTACCCAATGTTCCTTACCATCAAAGGTTTGTGCTAAAGCTTTATTCACCTGTTCGACGGCAATGCCGCTGGTGAAAACAGAATCAACTACCAACAGCGGATAAATCAGAATTTTGTCAAATCCTTCTGCTTGAATTTGAGGGATTACTTGTTCCGGCAAAAACGGCGCGCAAAAGTTAAAAGCTTTGAACACTTTTACTTTATCGCCCCATTTCTCCTGTAAATTCTTTTCAATCCCAGCGCGCTGCTGTTCAAAAATTGCATTGTGCGGCGAAACAAATTGACCGTGTTGGTGACTCCACTCGTGCAAGTCAAAGATTGCTAAAATCTTCGCCAGCGGCGGATAAATCCAAAGCGGTACTGGCGCAAACTTTGCTGTAAGCAAGTTTAAAGCTTGTTCGTTGTAGTTGGCAAAATCGTCGTAGCTTTCGACTTCGCCGTAACCCATCAGCAATACAGCAACCCGATCGTTACTTGCGGGTGCTGCAGATGTTTTGAAATCGATTTTTTCTGGAGAAGCAACCACTTTGTATTCCTCAATTTTATTTATTCTAAGAGATCCAGGCAGGATGAAGGGTGAATGGGAGATTTTTCATTGTTTGCGATCGCACGACGGTTGTGCGCGGGGCTGATTCCCGGTTTCTCGGCCCATACTTCCCGGTCAAACCTCTTATTTATCCTAGAAACCGGATTGATGAGCATCAGTCCTAAGTGGGTTTTTTTACCAAGAATTTCTTGATGGTACCCGCCACGCGATCGATCCGTGGAATCAATCCCAAATCGAAAATCCTCAAGAAAGAGCATTTATCCGTGGGGTCAATCTAAAATCTAAAATCTAAAATCTAAAATCGATTGACTCTGACCCGAAATTCGCAGGGCAGCTAAGCTGGCAGGCATCTAATTTTCACAGTCCTGTTTCTTTAAGCTTTTGTGGGGTCGGCTTCGGCGCCGCCAGAAAAGTTAAATCTAAATACAGAACGGCTTAAAACTAGAATCAGGCTTTGCTAAGCTTGACAGGGAATGGGGCCGGGGGGGATAAGTTTTATGTTTTCTTAAGACTCCCTCACCTTGCCTCAGATTAATGGGGTTTGGAGCGTTCCCAGCATTTAACTTGGGGGGATACTCTTCAAACTAGATTCTATTATAAGTTTAACACCCTATCCCCAGGGGTAGTATATGATATAGTAGGCATATGATAAAGTTATGTTGCGAACTATATTAACTTTCTTGACGAACTATGAGACTGGTAATATGCCCCGGAGTTCACGAACCAAAGCTAACCGACTGTTTCCTGGCGGGACTTTCGGCGGTTTGGGGACTGGCTGCCGATCGCCAAAACCAGCAAATAGTCGATCGTGTCAAGATTTTTCCCGCTCATAAACATCCCCCTTTTTCAGCTCTTGACATATTGCTTTTTTTGTGCAGCGAAGAGTTGGCAGGAGAAAGTCTAGTATTTGTCAGCTTTTCGGCAGGAGTAGCCGGGGCGATCGGGGCGGCTTGGATGTGGCAGCAACTCGGCGGCCAAGTCGGGGCATTTTTTGCCTTAGACGGTTGGGGAGTACCCCTGGGGGGCAATTTTCCCATCCACCGCATCAGCCACGATCGCTTTACGCACTGGAGTTCGGCAATTCTCGGTGGCGGTGGAGAAAGCTTTTATGCAGATCCGCCGATCGAACATTTGGATTTGTGGCGAAATCCCCAAACGGCAAAAGGCTGGCACGTCAGCCAAACAGCCGCCGGCATTGAGACTGTCGCACCCACAACCGCAGCAAAATTTTTAGTCCACCTATTGAAACAGTACGGAGTCCAATCAGTTGTTTAATCTAAATTTAGTATCCTCAGCGATCGCACCTATTGCCAGCATCGCCCGCCTAGAAAATTCTGTCACTTCAGGCACAACAAACACCATCAAACAGTGGTTAATATTTAGCGCCTCAGCATTTTTAGTCTCAATTCCCGTATTCGTGCAAGCACCGTTAGTGCGTTTATATCCAACCATCAGTTTGCTGTCAACTATCCCCTGGTTCGTTCTGAGTTTAATTCTAATTTTCCGCCCCAAAACCCAACTTTGGGGAGATTTATTATTAGGGTTTGCCGGATGCTGGCTGGCAGGTTCTATCTATTGGGGCTGGTTTAGATGGGAACCAATTTTACATCTACCTATAGAAGCAATTGGCTTGCCTTTTGCTATTTGGTGCTCGGGCAAATCTTGGGGAAAAGTTGGCGGCTATTTTTACTTGGGTTCGCTCTTGGGTACTGCCATTACTGATTTATATTTTTACTTAACTGGGTTGATGCCCTACTGGCGCCAAGTGATGCGCGCGGAACCGGAATTAGCTATGCCGATTTTTCAAAGTGCGATCGGTCAAATTGAAACTCCTTGGGGTATAGGTTGCGCTTTAGTTTTAATCGCTGTGTTGCTAACAGTCGGTTTGCTGAGTTTGCGCGGCACGGAACTGCACTGGCGGGCGTTTAGCGGCGCGGTGTTAAGCACGCTTTTGGTAGATGGTTTATTTTGGCTGGCTGCTTCTGCTGCTTAAGATTTATGATTGGTTCCTATGTTGGTAATTTTTGACCGCAGATGCTGGCGGATTGAGGCAGGTTAACGCAGATTTTTTTGAGATTACCGACTTTTTTAAGAAGTTGGTAATCTGGGTATTTTTTTTAGCATCCGCCTGTTAACTTGATATAAGTTACAGGATAGTTAGGATTAGTGGGATTCCCGATTAACCGCTGATTCCTACAATCGACAAGCAAATCTAACTTCTCCAAAACCACCTGACCAATCAACACCTCATCACCTGTCACCAGAGCATCCTCGGTAGTCCTACGCCCCTCAATTTCAATTAATATAGCCTCCGTTACTCCTACGGTTTCCTGACGACCATCAGCATACTTAACAAGCTGCTGTCCTATAATTCGTAAACCTAGCTGCTGTACCATCTCTGCTGAAATTACTAGGTAAACCGATCCTGTATCTACTAGAGCTTCTGTTTCACACTCACGCAACAGCCGAGGCGCGAGCAACCCCCGACTAATTAGGGCTTCATCTATGGCATTGGTCAGCTTTACCTGAGTCTTAACTGCCCCCATGTTCTTAATCCCATCCAATTCTAATTTATTTAATTCTTTCATATTAAATTTCCTTTTAATCTTGTGCTGCTTACATTATACGAGTTCTGCTAACTGAGACGCGATCGCCCCTCATTCCTATATGATTTAAAATTATCACTCAAAACTCAAACTACTTAATCATGTCTTTCATTTCAATTCGCGGTGTAGAACATTATTACGAGTGGATAACGGCAGATAACAGCGCTGGGCACAGCGGGAAACCAGTGATGGTATTTCTGCACGGCTGGGCGGGTTCGGGGCGCTACTGGGAAAGCACGGCACGGGCTATTGCTGATGATTTTGATTGTTTGCTCTACGATATGAGAGGTTTTGGTCGATCGCCCTTGCCGAAAGAGCCTCCTGAGTCCAGCTACGAACTCGAAACCTACGCCCGCGACTTAGCTGAATTATTAGAAGCTCTGAATTTAAGCCGCGTCTTTCTCAATGCTCACTCTACAGGTGCATCAATTGCTACTTTATTTCTCAACCTTTACCCCGAAAAAGTAGAAAAAGCAATTCTCACTTGCAGCGGGATTTTTGAATACGATGAAAAAGCCTTTACAACTTTTCACAAATTCGGTGGCTATGTGGTAAAATTTAGGCCCTCTTGGCTGGCATCGCTCCCGTTTGCCGATCGGCTATTTATGGCCCGGTTTTTGCGCCGTTCCCTGCCCAGAGAGGTCAGTCTGGCGTTTCTCAAGGATTTTTTAATGGCAGACGAGCAAGCTGCTATAGGTACAATGGTGACGGCGGTCAGCAAAAGAGCAGCCGAGGAAATGCCCCAAGAATTTGCGAGGCTGAGTGTTCCCACACTGCTGGTGGCCGGAGAATTTGACCAAATTATCCCCGCCATCATGGGACAGCAAGCAGCCTCCCTCAGCAAAAAAGTAGAATTTGTTATAATTCCCAATACGGCTCACTTTCCGATGCTGGAGGATGCCGCAACATACTTGCAGCGAATTCGAGAATTTTTGCCAGCAGCGGCTTAGCTGAGTTATTGTTCATCTAATGTACGATCGGAGAAGCAAGCTTTGAGAACGGCTTTTGCTCCGATCTTAATTTTTAATTCTTAATTTCTTAAAGCGAAAGGTGGTACAATGAACGACCTCGACCAATACTATAAAGTGCTGGGACTGTTGCCGGGAGCTTCCAGAGAAGAAATTACCCAAGCCTACAAGGATTTAGCGTTCATTTGGCACCCCGATCGCATCCCCAAAGACAATCCCAGACTACTACAGAAAGCTGAAGAAAAGATTAAGGAAATTAATCAAGCTCGCGAACAATTGCGATCCATTCAACCAAGAGGTCAGAATCAGAACGCTCAGCAAAAACATACTCAGCAAAAACACCCCCAGCACCAAAATACTCAGTACAGAAACACCCAGCAACAAAATACTCAGTACAGAAACACCCAGCAACAAAACACCCAGCAACAAAACGCTCAGTACAGAAACACCCAGCAACAAAATACCCAGCAACAAAATACTCAGTACAGAAACACCCAGCAACAAAATACCCAGCAACAAAACACTCAGTACAGAAACACCCAGCAACAAAATACCCAGCAACAAAACACTCAGTACAGAAACACCCAGCAACAAAATACCCAGCAACAAAACACTCAGCAACCCAATACTCAGTATCAAAACACTCAGTACCAAAACACCCACCAACAAAGTACCCAGCAACCCAATACTCAGTATCAAAACAATCCGTACCAAAATACTCAGCAACCCAATACTCAGTACCAAAACAATCCGTACCAAAACACTCAGTACAGAAATAGTCAGTATCCAAACACCCAGCACCAAAACACCCAGCCACCACCGGCCAACCCAAAAGAACCCCGCTACTCTTCTGAACCCTCTTCAGGAAAATATCCTGGAAATTATCCGGGAAACTATGGGGGAAACCCTGCAGGCCCCTATTCAGATGCGTCCCGCTACCAATCGCAGCCGTCGCCATCTCCGTCTTACCGCCAAGCTGGGCCGCCAGCTCCCGATTTGAGCGGTTCCAACTTCAAAGGAGCTTCTTTAAAAGAAAAGGATTTTTCAGGAAGAAACTTGAGCAATGCAAACCTGAGTGAAGCCGACTTAAGCGATGCTTTTCTACACAACGTCAATCTCACAGGCGCGAATTTGCACAAAGCAAACTTGTTCAGGGCTAATTTGTTAGGAGCTTGTTTGATCAATGCCAACTTGAGAGAAAGCAACTTAATCGGAGCCGATTTGAGCGGTGCTGACTTGAGCGGTGCTGACTTAACGGGAGCGAAAATCGGTTACGGCGATCGAGTTATGGTCAAACTTACCCAGACTACATTAACAGGTACAATCTTACCCGACGGTACTGTTCATAGCTAAATTATTTAGTTTTTAGTCAGTGGTTGTAGACGCGGGTTTTACCCCCAATATTTGCGGCCACTCCAAATACAAAAAAATCCGCCCTTTGCGAATTAGGGATAAAAACTTATATACTATCCGCTAGAACAACCGCAATAAAATTGGTTCGTAGTGAGGGCATTCGCCGTCAGAATTGTAGGAGGATTTGCATTCTTCGCTGCCGACTCATAATGCTTAAATTACTTGACACGATATTACGCGATCGCGATCGCACAAACCTAATTTTTTTACCCGGTTCAAGAACTGCAACGAAGTCTTTTCGTTCATCAAACCCCGTTTCTGTCTCCAACACGGCTAATCGAGATTCATATTACAGCAACCGCCAAAATGGTTCCTGTTCAATTTTTTCCTTCTTCCTTCTTCCTGACATCCGTTACATCCGTTACACTCATCCGTTGCCGAACTTCCTTCTTCCTTCCGTTATTAATTACTTCCGCCACGGCGATTGCGTAACTTTCGTCCAGTAACCAGCATAGCGCCTCCCGCCATCAAACCCCCCACAGTCATAGGTTCGGGAACCGGCTCGGGTTGAACAGTCCCCACAGAACCGCCTTTAATAAATACAGCAGAATCTAAATTGCCATCGCCCATATCTTTAATGCGAATGCTGAGAACATTCGTCTGATTTTGCTTGAGCAAACCCTCAAAACCTAAAACTTTAGTAAAACCGTCGAGCTTAACGATGTTAGCAGCAATACCTGTCAAACTGGGGTTGTCAATATAGTCTGGGTGATCCTTAGAGCGATTATACGGATCGGGAACAAGATTATTAATCGTAACTGTTTTTCCGTCGCTCAATTTAGCCAAATTAGTGCCGTTCAGCAGCAGTTCAAAATCGTCATTATATTGAGAACCGCCGAACTCAGGAAACTCCTCAGAAGCAAATACATATTGAAAGAACAACTTTTGAACCGTGCTATCAGCAAAAAAGCTGAGGTTTAGCTGAGTCAAATCCCCCTGTTCACCCTTAGCCCCAAAGTCCGTGTTTAAATCGCTCTCCTTTGTCGTGAAGTTATCTTTCCGATTCTTACCCGGTATATCAGCGACTTTACCAGTGCTCAGAACAACACCTGAGTTCAAACCGAAGGGGTCATTAGTGAAAGTACCAAAAGCAGCAGAATTACCGATAATTGAAACAGAGAAATTACTCAACCCGGCTGTATTAGCCCCCAATAAATTATTTTTTAAAGTCTCAGTGTTATTAGTTGCCCCTACCGAAAATGGCATGGCTGGCGCTGCCAACAAACTCATAGCAGTAGTTAATGTAGCTGTTAAGGCAGCTATTTTGTGAGTAATTATCATAAATTTTTCCTGGAAGATACAAACCTGATTCTCTGCACAACTAAATTTTTACATTATATAAGTATCAATGTCTAGTGCCTTTACAATAACTTTACACATAAGTGTATCTACGCTTTCTGCGGTTATTCTTTTTGGTAGTTCTTGGCAGTTAGTCAGCCTATAAACCTCAGCGCAAAAATACGGATGCAAAAATACACCTACAGAGACTAATAATTTCAGGACTTACGCACTGGAGACAAAAGAAACCGGGTTGTGATATCGTTTGCAAGCTCCAAAATGACTAATGACTAATGACTAATGAGTCATTAGTCATGGCTAATGACTAACGACTAATGACTAATGACTAAAACCCCCTTGCTTCTCCTTCTCCGCGCCGATCGGCTGCCCCTTCCAACCAACCGTCTGCAGTCAGGACGATCGCATTGGCATTGCCCCAGCCGTCACCTTCGACAATCAGGTGTCCCCGCCGCCGCAACTCCGAAAGCGTCGCAGCCTCAAAACCTCCCCGTTCCACCATCAGGCGATCGGGCTGCCACTGGTGGTGAATTCTAGGTGCAGACACAGCATCGCCGACATTCATGTCGTAAACCAACACGTTCAGCACAATTTGCAGCACCGTGGTAATAATCGTGCTGCCTCCGGGAGCCCCAGCAGCGAGGCGGAATTTGCCATTTTCGGTCACGATAATCGGCGTCATGCTGGATAAAGGAGTCTTCCCCGGGGCGATCGAATTTGCCTCCCGGGTCACCAAACCAGACGACAAATTCGGCACTCCCGGCGCTGCGGCAAAATCGTCCATCTCGTTGTTGAGCAAAATTCCCGTACCCGCCGCCACAGCCCCAGCCCCAAAACCGCCATTCACCGTAAACGTCAAGCTTACTACATTGCGATCCGAGTCAACGACCGTCAGGTGCGTAGTTTCAGGAGACTCCCACACGAAGCGGCTCAAAGTTTCAGCGTCAACAGCTTTTACCTCGCTAGAGGGTGTGGCTTTTGACATTTGGATCTGCGATCGTCTCAATTTGGCATAATTGCTGTTAGTCAGAGCTTTGACCGGTACACTCACAAAATCCGGGTCGCCCAAATACTCGGCCCGGTCAGCATAAGCAATCCTCATACTCTCCGCCAGCAAGTGCAAAGTATCTGGACTTTGCCTCCCCAACCTCTTGAGATCCGTATCTCCCAGAATATTTAAGATTTGCAACAAATGAACGCCGCCGGAAGAAGGAGGCGACATCGCGCAAATTTCGTAAGTGCGAAAGTTGCCGCAAACCGGATTTCGCCAGATCGGCGTATAGTTTTTCAAATCTTCCAGAGTGATAAGGCCGCCGTTTTTAGCCATATCGGCGGCGATCGCCCGCGCAATGTCCCCGGTATAAAAACTCTGCGGATTTTGTGCAATCTGCCGCAAAGTCCGCGCCAAATCCCGCTGCACCAAAAGCTCACCCGGCTGGTATAAAATGCCACCGCGAGTAAAAACCTCCCGCGCCGCCGGGTTTTTTTTGAGCACATCCTGTCGTCGCCCGGTAGCTGCGGTAAACCGCGAACTTACCGGAAAGCCTTTTTCAGCAAGGGCGATCGCCGGCGCCACCACCTGGGCCCAAGGCAACTTACCGTACTCGCGGTGCACCGTATAAAGTCCAGCAACAGTACCCGGAATACCCGCCGCCAAATGCCCGTCCCGACTTGCCTTTGGCCGCACCTTGCCTGACTTGTCGAGGTACATATCCCGCGCCGCCCGTTTCGGAGCTCGTTCCCGGAAATCCAGCGCTTGCACAGTCCCCGTTTCGGCCCGCCGCAGCAGCAAAAAACCCCCGCCGCCGATACCCGCCGAAAAAGGCTCCACCACGGAAATCGCCAAAGCCGTAGCAGCAGCAGCATCCACTGCATTGCCTCCCTGTTGCAGCATGGCCAGCCCCGCAGCGCTCGCCAGAGGGTGAGCCGAAACTGCCATCCCCTGTTTGCTGCGCTGTTGCTGCAACGTTGCCTGTAGCTGCTGCTGGCAGCCACCCAACACCAAGACTGTTAGGCAACAAGTATAAATTTGCACTTTGCTCAAGAATTTTGGCAACATTGTTTACGTGTTAGGCGAGGTTTTTTACAGTACGATCTTACGATCGTCTTTCCTAATACCTACCGTACCTGAGTTCAACCGCAGATAAATTACCTGTTATGGCAGACGGGAAAACGATTTGACTCTAGGAGGGGCGTTGCTGAATCAGGGTATGAGACGAGAAAAAATGCGAGATTGGAGCCGAAAATGATTTCTGGGATTTTGATGGGGAATTGGAACATCTCCAAATTTCAGATAATGAATTAGTAATTTAATTGAATATGCTAGCATTTGTGACTACTTAGAATAACAAAGAGTTTTTCTTTTTAGCCGAGCTTGCGTAATGTCTGAGCCTTGTATTTTCACCCTCAACTGCAAGTCACATAAGTTTTGATAATAATTTGCTCTCCTTCCGGCATATAGCCTTTCTCAAAAAGATGAGGTATGATTGACAGATTATACAATCACAATAGCGTATAGGGCCGGGGCCCAACTACGTCCGCGAATCTTTCTGAAAACGGCTATAAAAACTGGGTAAACTTTCGGGCTATCTGTCACATGAAAATAGCAGTTCCATTTACTAACAATATCCCATAGTGGTTCAAAAGTTTTGGCGCTATGGTCGCCTAACGCCCATCCTAAAATACCTGGCTTAAAATGGTCTACCGCCGTCCACAGGCAGTTTTGTTTTTTTTTGAACCGACAAATGTTTGTAACTCATCTAATTCTCCCACTTCGGGATTCCTTTCTGGAGCGTAACAATTTGGCAATAGTTCTCCAGCTTGTTTTACCCAATTAATGATTGTAGTATGATGCACATTTTTGACTCTTTCAATGGCTCGAAAACCCATGCCATTAACATACATTTTTAGACATTCGCGTTTCACTTCTTCCGAGTATCATTTTTGAAATTGATAATTGTTTACAAATTGTCTTTTACATCTGACGTAAATATAATTTTGCTTGCCTTTTTTGTGACCATTTTTATTGATATGAGTTGACTGACATTCCGGGCATTGCATAATATTTCTTTTAAATATGTGTGATTTGTGACCGAAACCATCCAGGATACCCGCCACGCGATCGATCGGTCCAGAAATAAAAAACCTGTATCCGATAAAAGAGCCGAACGTATTTATCTCGCGCAAGTCAATTCTTTAATCTAAAATCTCAAATCTAAAATCGCGCAATCGATTGACGCTCCGACGACCACTTCATCATACCCTAGTTCAGCAACGCCGAAAATCCCATATTATTATTTAGAATTGATCGGTCGTAATTAGCAGTCAGGACGCAATGCAGAAATGGCTTTCGGTGGTGGGGATTGGCGAAGACGGACTTTCGGGGATCGGCCCGATCGCCTCTACGCTGCTGCAGCAAGCTCAAATCGTTGTTGGTGGCGCCCGTCACTTAGCAATGCTACCAACCGACGACACCCGCGAAAAATTGCTCTGGGCATCGCCTTTGCAGACAACAGTTGACGACATTCTCCGCCGCCGGGGACAGGCTGTGTGCGTACTCGCAACCGGCGATCCGATGTGTCACGGCATCGGCGTCACGCTGTCGCGGCAGATTCCCATTTCCGAAATGACTGTGATTCCCGCAGCATCGGCTTTTAGTCTTGCTTGCGCCCGTTTGGGTTGGGCGCTGGCCCAAGTTGAGACTTTCAGTTTGACAAATCGCCCGATCGCATCGATCGCACTTGGTTTCTATCCCGGCGCGCGCTTGCTGGTGTTGAGCGCAGATCGACACACGCCGGGAAAGGTGGCACAATTGTTGACGCAGCGGGGGTTTGGCAGCAGTTTGATGACCGTGTTCGAGCGGATGGGAGGCGACTCGGAACGCCGGAGCGAAGGGGTAGCAGCAGCCTGGAATGCAGCGGATGTTGCTGATTTGAACGCGATCGCGATCGCAGTTGCAGCCGATCGCGAAACCCTGCTTTTTCCCCGAATTGCCGGTTTGCCGGATGCTGCTTACCGCCACGACGGACAACTTACCAAGCGGGAGGTTCGAGCCGTTACTCTGTCAGCGTTAGCACCGATTCCGGGAGAGTTGCTATGGGATGTGGGGGCTGGCTGCGGTTCGATCGCGATCGAATGGATGCGGAGTCATCCTCGGTGCAGGGCGATCGCGATCGAACGCCATCCGACTCGATTGCAATACATCGCTGAAAATGCCTCGACTTTCGGCGTTCCCGAACTCGAAATTGTGGCGGGAGAAGCGCCGGAAGCCCTGACAAATTTGCCTCAACCGAATGCTATTTTCATCGGCGGCGGTGTCACCGCAGAATCTGTTCTGGAAACTTGCTGGAATGCTTTAGGTGAAAGCGGGCGATTAGTTGTTAATGCGGTGACAGTTGAGAGCGAGTTTAAAGTTTTGCAATGGCACGATCGTTATGGCGGGGAACTAATTAGAATAGGGATTCAGCGATTAGGGGCGATCGGCTCTTTTCAGGGCTGGAAACCGCTTGCACCGATAACTCAGTGGGCGGTAGTTAAGAGGTAAAAGGCGATCGGTCTTTTTTCTCGAAAGCTACGATCAATAATAGTAACTGCTCACCTCAACGCTGTTGCGGTATTGCTAAGGATAGCGATCGAGCAAGCGTCGTAAGGAGTTGAGCAAAAAAAGCCCAAATGCAAAGAGAGTATAGTAGGTTTCATGCTCAAAACATCAGCACTGACCAGCAAACCACCAGAGATAACCATTGCAGCAGAGCAGATGGCACAGACAATTCTGTTCGATAGACAATGGCTGCTCGATCGACAACAGCAGCTCAAACAGCAACGCCGCGAAAACTGGCAGAAAAACAGAAGCTGCTCGAAGAACAACAACAGGAAATCGAACAGTTAAAAGAGGCACTATCCAAGCTGAAAAATCGCGACTCATCAAAAAGTTCCATCCCTCCGTCAGCCGACCAAATTAAAAAGCCTAGCGACAAAGGGTTTGACGCTCTAGTTTCAGAGGCAGGTCTTTTTTCATAATTGTGATACTCCACCTCAGATGTCACACTTGTCAATACCCCCTTGACGTGAATCCTTACCTCGGAACTCATGCAGATAACGTATCCGATATTTCAAATCCCTCCGTGCTTGCTGAAATTTATAAAATGACTGATTTTGAGAAACCTGGGACAACTTTTTACCCTGGGTCTCAATTATTGTGATTTAAGCGTCAGTGTCAAAAATCGAATCGCCACTGTAGTCACAGGTCGCAGACTGATTGCGCCCCTGTTGCTTGGCACGGTAGAGTGAACGATCTGCAAGCGCAATCAAGTCAGCCGATGATAGTTCCGACATCGGAATCAAGTTGGCGATACCCATACTAATAGTAACTACATCGCTCACATCAGAGGTTTTGTGAGGAATATGTAAAGCTTGAATAGCAGCGTGAATCCGTTGGGCCACCGAACTAGCTCCTTCAAGATCGGTATTCGGCAAAATGATGCCAAATTCTTCTCCGCCGTAACGCGCCACCAAATCCGCCGGACGGTACACCACCTCTTGCACAGTCTGAGCAAGTTTGAACAGACAATCATCCCCCATTTGATGACCGTAGCAATCATTATAGCGTTTGAAATAATCCACATCAAACAACAAAAGAGAAATAGGTTTTTGTTCGCGGTACAGCCGCTGCCATTCATGCTCTAAGCGGTCATTAAAACAGCGGCGATTAGCAATTTGAGTCAACCCATCAATATTTACCACTTGTTCTAAGAGGTGAGTAGCGCGGGCTAGTTCTTCGTTAGAGAGTGCCAGTTGTTGATTAATTTCTCTCATGCGCGCTTGGGCCTGCTGCCTTTCTGCCAATTCCTTCTGCAACTTCTGAAAAATATCCGCTTGTTTAATGGCGATCGCTAACTGATTAGCAATCTGTTTAACAAGATCGACTTCAAATTCTTCCCATTGCCGATGAGCAGAACATTGATGAATACATAACAACCCCCACAAATCTTGTCCGTTGAGCAGCGGCGCAACTAAATTAGCCCGAACCGGAAATTGTTTCCACAGAGCGCGGTAACAGTGTTGAAGGTCAATATTATTGATGTCTTCAACTATTTTCATTCTTCCTTCTTGATACAAATCAGGATATGCTTCACCACCACACGAGTTATTAAATTGATTTTTGTTTGCCAATTTACATCCTTCGCCTACGGATTCTGAAACAAACTCACCATATCCCAATTTACTCTCAGGATAAAACTTAAATATGCCGACCCGCTCGGCATCAAGAAACAGGCGAATGTCCTGCGAAGCAATCTCAAAAATTGTAGACAAATCAAGAGATTGACGGATGTGTTGAGTAATTTCTTGAAGTAATATCGCCTTCTCGTACTGTTTCCGCAGAGCAATTTCTGCTTGCTTTTGAGCGAGAATAGCTGCCTCTGCTGCTTTTTTGGCTTTAATAATTTCACCTTCGTACAGGATACGCTGGCGGATACATATCAAAATGCAATCGTTGACGAAGTTTCCTCCCTGATTCCGACGCACAGCGTTGATCAGCATGGGTATATCACTACCCTGCTTTGACCTTAATGAGAAGTAAATTTCCTCTACTTTACCGTCGAGCTTTAACAGGGGAAAGAAATGGGTTTGAAAAAAAATCCGGCTGGCCATTGGCAGAATGGAGTCCATTTTCCGTTCCCGGAGTTCATCGGTTTCGTATCCGAGTAATTGCAGTAATGTGGCGTTGACCATTACGATCGTACCATCGTCAGCAAACGAGAGGAATCCACAGGGTGACGCGTTGAGTCGCTCGTCTATTTGGTAGGTCATGTTTGCATGCAAATCAGGTAGTATGAGGTACACTCAAATACTCCTCAATCATCTCGATCGTCTCTTGTGGATGACTCAGGTGCGGGCAATGTCCCGTAGCTTTCATCAGCCGTAGCGTACTTTTAGGTAGGTGGCGGTGGAGGTAATCCCCTACCTCGGCGGGAGCAATCACGTCATCAGCGCATTGCAATATCAGTGAAGGTACTGATACCTTGGGTAAATCACTGCGATTGTCAGAGTAAAAAGTTACCTCAGCAAAGCGACTTGCAATCACCGGATCGGTGGAGCAAAAACTTGTCTCAAGTTCCTCGCTTAACTCAGGACGATCCTGATTCTGCATCACCATTGGCGCCAGAAAACTTGCCCAACCAATGTAATTTTTCTCCATGATATCCAGGAGATCCTCAATATCTTTGCGCTCAAACCCTCCGTAATAACTTGGTAAATCATTGATGTAGCAGGGTGAAGGCCCTAGGAGAATCAGGCGATTAAAGTAATTAGGAGCTTGAATAGAGGACAGGATGCCGATGATACTGCTGACCGAATGACCGACAAAAATCACATCGGTCAACGCCAATTCTTCACAAATATCGAGGACATCCTGAACATACCCATTGAGGTCGCTGTAACGTTCATAACTGTAGGCACTAATATCAGACTTTCCACAACCTACATAATCGAATAGGATGATTTTGTAGTTCTTCTCGAAGGCCAGTGTTACGAAACGCCACATATTTTGATCGCACCCAAATCCATGAGCAAACATCATCGTTTGGGTGCCTTGTCCAAACACTTTTATATTATTCCGTAAAAAAATATTGTCAGACATTTGAGGGACACGAGCATTAAATTGATTATAAGACTTTTGCGCGCTTTCATGAGGGAGGGTTGGCGATCCCGCATAGTGGTAGACAACAATTCAGGATGTCGGATTAATTGAATGGCAACCTCAGCAATGGTCGCCTTCAACAGATAACGCTGCCGGATTTCCTAGGCGCTGGCTTGTAAATATTCCCATTTCGCAGGAGTTTCCATTCCTTCGGTAATTATGCTCAGATTTAAGCCATCTGGGATTGCAACTATGGCTTTGGTTGGCAATTTTGCGATCGCTCGTAGCCCTGGCTAAATCGGCCACAAATGAGCGATCGATTTTGAGCGACTTCACCGGAAAATTTTTCAGGTTGTCAACAGCAGCATAGCCAGTCCCAAAATCATCGACATAAATCCCAATACCCTGCCCTGATAATTGGCTCAAAAGATTGTAGGTAATGTCAACATTAAGCATCATTGCCGTTCCCGTAATCCATAGCTAGAGATATTTCGGTTTCATTTCGGTGCGATCGACAATGCGATCGCTCTTAGCGATTAAAGTCGGTTGGCTGAGTTGACGTGCCGACATATTCACCGCGATATTAGCCAGAATTAGTCGGGCTGCTAGCCATTGCTGATATAGCCCACAAGGTTGCTCTAACATCAATTTGCTCTTCGGGCAAAATCAAGCCAGTTTTTTCGGCGATGGGAATACAACAATGGCGATGAATCCAACCTAGTTCAGGAGAATACCCTCCTACTATAACTTTAACACCAGCAAGGCTACCTGTTTGCCAATCGAGCTGAGGTCGATCGTACAGCAAGTATTGGCTTTTCCAGGACAATTCAAGAGATTTGCGATCGCCACGGTATTAGATTTGGGCCAAGGTATTGTGGCTGTGCAAAAACTACAGGTATTGGACCCGATTCCTTAACGCAATATAGGGAAATATCTGCATTTTTGAGCTATCGAAATTCATTTCATCTTCTGGATATAGGGAGACGCCAATACTGGTGATGAGGGGTAAATAATGATTGTTGACATAAAAATTAATTTTACTATTTTTGTACAGGCAATTTCCTGTAGTTCCGCTAATCTAGGGGTAGTCGGGATAGGCGCGACGCGGCACTAAGCTGCTAGTTCAGAAATATTTTATGGTATTTTCAAGAATCGGATTGGCACAGGGTTTGATGATTTTTGAGATGTCAATCGATTTTCGATTTTCGATTAAAGAATTGACTTGCGCGAGATAAATGCTCTTTCTTGAGGATTTGAGATTTTCGATTAAAGAATTGATTCCACGGATCGATCGCGTGGCGGGTACCACCTTTGAAATTCTTGGTCATTGAAAGATACAATTTAGAGACACAAGAGCTTACCCTAGATTTTTACCGCAACCTATTTAGTGGAATTGCTACAGCAAAAAGCGGTGATAAAGAAGGCAATAAAAGCTCATCTTTCAGAACTTAATAACCTCCCAAACATTGTCGCGGTTGCTATAAATGTTCGCAAACTCCTAAAATAAAAAAAGTTGGGTTTCCTAGCTCAACCCAACCTACTTTTAATGATGGATTGCTGCTAACTCTCAAATATCCTCATCGTCTTGATCTTGCACACCCTGGAGAATCCGCGATAGCTCACTCTTCTCATTAATCGTAATCCGACTAGGAGAACCGCTAATAATCCGTTCGTAACCACTGAACGAATCTTTAATTTGCGGCCCTCTTTCAGTAATCGTGTATTCTCGAATTCCTTTGTCGTGCCACGAACCGCGCATCTTAAACACATTAATTGCCCGCGACATTTCTCCTCGAATCTCTACATACTGCAACATGATAATTGTGTCAGTAATCGTAGAAATATGGGAGTCTGTAATCGAATGAGAACCCATAAAATGGTCGCTTGTATTCGTGAAAAAGCCGGTTATTTCTTCCTGCTTCGCAAAACCTGTTACTCCAATCACAAATTGCCTGAAAGCATTATTGCTGACACCCCTAGCTAACGCCGACAGTGAGTCTATAGCAATTCGAGAAGGTTTGAACTCAGCAATTTCTGATTTAATACTCTGCAAGTGGTCTTCCAAACCCGCCGATTCCGGGTAAGTGCACAGCAGCTTCAGCAGTCCTTTCTCTTCCATTTCCTCAAAATCAATCCCCCAAGAATAAGCATTGCGGAACAACTGGGCCCGCGACTCTTCATAGGCAAAAAGCAGCGCCCGATTGCCGTTCATACAAGCATTCTGCAAGAACTTGCTCACCAATAGCGTTTTGCCTGTGCCCGTTGCACCCGTAGCCAAAATAATTGAGTCTTTGAAGAAACCGCCACCGCACATCTCGTCGAGAGTTTTATCGCCCGAAGAAACCCGCACGTTGGAAGACTTTTGAGTTAATCGCATCGCCCCCAACGGGAAAATATTAATCCCGTCATTAGTCATAGTAAAAGGATATTCGCCCTTCATGTGAGTTGTACCCCGCAACTTCAAAATTTCGATGGTGCGGCGGCGGCGTTCTCCTTCCAATACGTTGCGAACAATCACTACATTATCCGACACAAACTCTTCCACTCCAAACCGCGCCACGGGGCCGTATTCTTCAACCCGTTCCGTAGTCATAACTGTAGTTGCTCCTACTTGTTTGAGGCGCGCAACTAAGCGAAAAATTTCTCGGCGCACCACCGATGCAGCGTCGTACTGCTGAAATACGGCTGTCACCGAATCTATAGAAACCCGCTTGGCTTTGTATTTGCGAATGGCGTACTGAATTCGCTCAATTAAGGCTGATAAATCAAAATTTCCTACGATATCTTGACCTTCCGGATCGGGGGAAGCGTCCAAAATAAATAGCTTCCCTTCATCGATTAACTGTGCCAGATCCCAACCGAAACTGCAAGCATTTTTAATAATATCTGTTGGAGATTCTTCAAAAGTTACGAACACTCCAGCTTCGTCAAAATGGGTAATTCCGTTATAGAGAAATTGTACCGCAAATAAAGTTTTTCCGGTTCCTGACGTGCCGCTGACTAGGGTAGTTCTGCCGAGTGGCATTCCGCCGTGACTGATGTCGTCGAAACCCTCAATCATCGTGCGAATTTTTTCAACTCCTGCCGTTACCAATCCTTCTCGTTTAACCGTTTGACTAATTTCATTCATGTCGATTTTTGTCAACTCTCAGTATTCTTTAGTTGTCACTCCTTAACCGCAGATCGTGAGTCTTTGTACCCAGCTTTTAGTTTTGGCTCTTGCTCAATAACTAATGACTGCTGAGTGCTGACTAATGACCCCGCGCAAAAACCGATACCGTGCCACGTACTCCTGTCGTGGAAAGATAAAAATTTTAGACTTTTGTTCAACCTCCCAGATTCATCTGTTGAGTAAATCTAAAATCTCAAATCGTTCGACGATCGCGCGACTCGACGCTTCGACGCTCGCGCTCGCCGAACGTTTCACGCCAAACCGAAGTCTCAAATCTAAAATCGACTGACTCTTACCTGATTATCTTATGAATTCAGGTCTTCTTCGCGAAGTTCTTCATAGAGCAAATCTAATCCTATCAGAACTTTCTCGCGATCGGACAAATCGCCAATAATTTTTCGCACCGGCGGCGGCAGGATTTTGGCCAGCGTCGGGGTTGCCAATATTTTGTCCTCTTCTGCTAGCTGAGGATTTTTGAGAACATCTATGACTTTCAGCGCGTAGACGCCTTGAAATTCTTGTTCTAGGATGTCCTTTAGGGTTTTCAAAGCTCGCACTGAGTTGGGAGTATTCCCCGCAACGTACAGCTTCAGAACGTAGGTTTTCTTCAGAGGACTCATGAAGTTTTTTAAATGTTGAGTATTAGTTGTCAGATGTTAGTTGTAGTTGTTATTTGTCTTACATCCGCTGTTCTTTGTTATTTTATAATAATTTCAGCCTCGCGCTCGCACGGCCCTTTGCCGGCTCCTTTCTTTTTTGTTAGATGCTTCTACCTTCTACCTTTTATTTCTTAAATTATGCCGCATCCCTTCTACATTCTACTTTGAGAGGTTTCTTTCGGAATCGATCGCCGATACATTTCGCACATATGAGCGATCGCGTCAATCAGGGTCAAACGGTAATCAAGCAATATTTCCTCGCTGCGCCCTTCTAATTTTAGCTGTTTAGCAAACTCGTCCATCAATTCCATGTGAATCTCTACAATTTGAGTCACGGGAACGTCAGCAAAAAAAGCCAAATTCACAAATTCATCTATTTGATTGTTGACCGCAGCATCTTGAGAAAAATAATTCAAAACGATGTCGCGATAACTTGACTTGAGTTGCTCCAAAAACTTTTGCTTCTCTGGTCCCGACAGATTTTTTAAAAAAATCTGGGAATTTCTTTTATAATACACACCTAAGTATCCTAATCGCTCCCGTAATTTTTCCGCCAGCCGCCGCTGCTGTCGGCTGAGCAAACTTTGAGCAGTCAATTGGGCTGTCGCATCGACCGTTACGGATTGGTAATTGACAGGAACCGGAGTTGAAAGTTTCAGAAATTGTGCGATCGCCCGATCGATAGCGGCAGCTATTTCGCTCGAGCCAGCGATTGCCAGTTGGACCTCAGCAGGGTGATAAAAAAAAGCACAGCTTTCGTCTTGACTCTTGTTGGCGGTACGGGCTGCGGCCTCAAAACCATCTGAATGTGGTGCTTCGGGCCTGCCATCTACCTGGGCGTGAGGCGAAAAAATCACAGCAGGCAAAAAGAGCGATCGTTCTTGCAGCTTGCCCAGAAGCGATCGCAGAGCCCCATCCACCTCCAAAACCAAACAATCAAGGTGATAATTGTGCTTGAGGAACCCCAAAAGCTCCACTGCCGACTTAATGTGCGTTAAAGTATAGCGTTCGCCTCTCAAAAGCTCGATCGCAGAGGCTGCAATTTCCTCAGAGCGGACAAAAATACCGATAGAAAGTTGAGGAAGCAAAGCTGTAGGTACACCACCTAAGTTGCCTGAAAGTGCTAGATCGCTCAGAGTTGATATCTCCTTTACAAAAAACTTAACATTTTAACAATCATCTCAATATTTATTTTAACCAATCTTAACCGCAAAATAAGTGATGCGGTTCTACCAGAGAAAGAATTAAAGTGTACTCCGGGGTTTTTGTGTCAAGCACCCTGAGCGTGATTTCTGCAATTAAGCTTAAGCCTTAAAATAATTGCTAGTCGCCTCAAATCAGGCGTAGGCATCGAACTCCCCGGTCTCGGTGCAGGTACCGAGCCTGATAGCGAACTGATATAAAACAAATAAGATACAGAAATTTGCAGCTACATTGAGCATCAAAAATATTACTGCTTTCGCGAGCAGAATCTCAGGTTTGTTATGCCACTCACCACCCCCAGTCTCCAAAATTTTATCGAGCCAGTGCCACTGTGCCTCCAAACGGGTGCGCTAGAATCGCTGCAGTCAATTTTCAGCTCCTGCAACTGCGATCGAGTCGCAGTAGTCAACGAACAGCTACAGCCGCTGGGATTGGTGTACCTCCGCAGCCTTTGGGCTGGGGGAGCAGATCGCACAAACGACGGGCAGCAACCTCTGTCAGAAAGCTCGATCGCGATCGAACCAGTCAGGGCATTACCCGCCGCTATGAGCGTCAGCGAATTCTGGCAGTACCTGCAAACAGAGGAACTGAACGCCCCAGCCCGGTCAGACCGCCAAACCACAGGCATTTCATCAAAAAATCAGATCGCCGTCACAGATGCCAGCGGTCAATTTTTAGGAATGCTAGACAGCCTGAGCCTGCTGCAATTCGCCGCACTCAACAGCAGCTCGCTCTGCAGTCTCGCAGAGGAGGCAACAGTCGTCCCAGAAATCGAATTAAGACCGGTTTCCGAAGCCATCGCCACGGCCCTAGGCGCTCAAGTGCGCTTTCTAGAAGCAGGATTGAAACCTTCGGAAAACCTCAACTCCCTAGTTGAACTGTTGGAAAAACTGCCCCTGCCCTTGAGATTGCAAACCCCTAACGCACAAATAGTCAGTCAAAACGCAGCGTGGCGGATTTTGCTGGGATCAGGCCCAGAACCAGTTCCAGAACCAGCAGCAAATTTGGGCAAACACTCGCCCCGCAAACCCATCCATTTAACAAGCGAATACAAGAGCGTGCAGTTAGAGGCCATCACCAAAGAATGCAGGAGCCTAGTAGGAGCACGTAGTTCGGGCGATCGCGATTCAACAGCAGCCACCAGTTGCCCGCTGCCCTTGTACGCCGCCGCCTCCCCCTCAACCTTAACCGCTCCAGCTTGGTGCCCCACCGCCGGCAAACCAGATACCTACATATGCGAGTGCCCCGTACAAAAAGGCCAAGAACGGATCTGGCAATTTGTCAAACAACCGCTCTCAGAGCAGCTAATTTTAGTAATGGGACAAGATGTCACCGAAGAACATTTAGTCGCCAAAGAACTAGCAGCGAAAAACGCAGATTTAATCCACCTCAACCGACTCAAAGACGAATTTTTATCCTGCATCAGCCACGAACTAAAAACCCCGCTCACCGCCGTCCTCGGTTTGTCCAGCCTGCTCAAAGATAAATTGATCGGAGAACTCAACGACCGCCAAACACGCTACGCCAAACTAATCCATAAAAGCGGGCGGCATTTGATGACAATAGTGAACGACATTTTAGACTTGACCCGGATGGAAACCGGGCAGCTAGAACTAATTCCCGAAGCAGTCGAAATAGCATCAACCTGCCAAAGAGCCTTTGAACAAGCAAAACAACTGCAACAGCAAGAAGAAAAAAATCCTCCCACCCCGAGCAAAACAGACGGTACAGCAAACGCAGAACCCTCCGCCCAAATAGAATTTACACTCGAAATAGAACCGGGACTGAGCCAATTAATTGCCGACGAACTGCGGCTGCGGCAAATGCTGGTTAACCTCCTTTCCAATGCCCTAAAATTCACCGAACTCGGCGGCAAAATCGGATTGAAAGTAAATGTTTGGGAAGGCTGGATTGCATTCACAGTTTGGGACACTGGCATCGGCATCCCCGCAGACAAACAGCACCTGATCTTTCAGAAATTCCAACAGCTAGAAAGCCCCCTCACCAGACGCTTTCAAGGAACCGGACTGGGACTGGTACTGACTCAACGCCTAGCTCGGCTCCACGGCGGCGACGTTTCGTTTATTTCCTCAGAAAATCAAGGCTCTGAATTTACCCTGCTGCTGCCTCCAAATCCTCCGGGAAACAGCGAAGAAGTCCCGGCATCTGGATCTGACGAGGAAGAATTATTAAAACCCCAATATCCGACTCCGATCGCCAATTCTCGCTCTCGTTTAGTATTAATAGTCGAAGCAGTTCCTAAATATATCGAAGATTTAACCAACGTCATCTCAGTTTTGGGCTACCAAGTAATAGTCGCCCGTTCCGGCACCGAAGCGGTGGAAAAAGCTCGCAGGTTTAGTCCCGAAGCGATTTTCCTCAACCCGCTGCTGCCCCTGCTGTCGGGTTGGGACGTGCTGACGCTGCTCAAGAGCGACCCGGATACCCGATCGATTCCGGCGATTGTCACGGCCACCAGAGGCGAAAAAGAACGGGCCAGTGTCAACAGGGCCGAAGGCTTTTTGAGTTTGCCGGTGGAAGAACCCGCTTTGCGGCGGCTGCTGGCAGACTTGATCGGCCACAGTAATTCTAGTAGCGCCAAAACAAGGAGTTCTTTAACCGTGTTGTGGCTCAGCCCGCAAAACAGTTCGTCTCAAGGTTCCGCTTTACTGCTCAACCCCAACTACTGCCGGGTTTTAGAAGCAGACGACCTCGGCCAAGCAGAACTCGTGGCCAGAATTTGGCGGCCCGACGCGATCGTTTTGGACGGTACGAGTCAACTGCAAAACCCCTTAGCTTTTCTCGAACAGTTAAGTCGGTCTCGAAATTTGGGTTCTCTCCCCTTGGTGACTTTAGACCCTCCAACTACGCAACTGGCAAATCAAGTCAAAGGATTGTCGGTATTTCCCTGTTTGGCCACTAGCAGTCCCGACGACTGTGAAACTTCACCAACCGGGTTAATGCCAAGTGCTTTGTGGCAAGTAATTCAAGTGGCTGCGGGCATGAGTTGGAAGCCCAGCATTTTATTTGCCGACATTTCGACTTTACCCGATTTGCACTCCTCTTATGGGGGGAACCAGACGGAAGAATTGGAACATGGCGATCGATCGACCGCGGCCGAGATTCCCCTGCCTAATTCCCAGTTTTCTACTCCCAACTTTCAAGCTTTGATTCAGTACATCCAAACAGCAGGATTTCGAGGGTCGATCGCTCCCTGTTGGACAGAAGTTTTGCAGCAGTTGCAATATCAAAGCGTTGACTTAGTTTTGCTGTGCTTGCGAGATGCTCCCTCAGAATCCCCCGCTATGTTGCAGGCGCTGTCGAACCTGCGCCAAATGACAGTAAAACTGCCAATTTTAGTCTGGGATTACCGATCGGCTGTAAATTCGGAATCCGAGGCGATCGACTTTCTACTGCAAGAAGTATCTGCCAAAATTTTGCCTTCTTCCTTGTCGGCAGCACAATTATTAGACAAAATTCAACAGGCTTTATTAACTCACTCAAGTTCCAGAAAATGAATAATTTACCAGGTTTGTAGTGAGGAATTTACTCCTCTCTAACCAGTAAGAATAAACCCTTATTTTTGAGTAAAAACAGAATGTTGTAATTGTTTAACAGTCAACCGCGAAGCGGTATTTATTAACTCACTCAACTTGATAATAACTCACTCGATTTTAGCTTTTAGATTTACGATTTTGGATTAACCTCTCCTTGTAAAGAAGAGGCTTGAAAATTGATTTTTTTATGATTGGATTATCCGTGAACGGAGAGGCTTGAAATCTTTATTTTAGATTCTAGATTTAGATTTTAATCTAAAATCCAAAATCTAAAATCTAAAATTGTCTCGGTCATAGGTGTGCCTATTTGTAGTGAGGTTCTCGGTCGTATCTAAAACAGTGAAGAAAAACGGCTATCCTGAGTGTAAACATAATTTGAGAAGTATTGAAATGAAAACCCCGAAGTGTTGCGAGTCAAGAAGCAATATCAAAACTCAAAAATATGAGTTATTATAGGCGATCGAGAAACCCTTATATTTTTTTCTGGGGCTGTACAGTGCCTAATCGCATTCCTTTAATATCTCTGCTACTCGCACTCGCTTTGGGAGCAATGCCCGAGCCTGCTGCCTGTCAGGCACTCCTGCCTTACACCTTGCAAATCGACGCGGCCCAACTCGAACAAACGGCCTTGAGCCTTGCAGAAGAAGCCGTTCAGTTAGCCAGACTCCAGCAGTACCAACTCGCCGTCCCCAGAGCCGAACTCGCCACACAGTTAGCCCCCAAGAATGCTCAAACTTGGACTTTGTTAGGCAGCTTGTACCTTCAAGTCGAGCAGTTTGACAAAGGCATTGAAGCTTTAGGGCAAGCTCAATCTCTGTCGCCAGAAAATCCATCAATTAAATTTGTCTTGGGAGAAGCTCACTTTCGGAAAGCGAACTACGAGAAAGCAGTTGAATATTTGCAAGCAGGATTAAAACTAAAACCAGACACTCCGGGTGCATTATTTGACTTAGGCAATGCTTTTTATAAGTTAAAGCGGTTCGATCGGGCGATCGCCCAATACGAAAAAGCCTTTGCTTTAGAAAAAAACCTGTGGCCGGCTATCAATAATATCGGATTAGTCAAATACGAAATGGGAGATGTTGATAGCGCCATCAAACGCTGGGAACAGGCGATCGCGATCGACGACAAAGCGGCCGAAGCAATGCTAGCTCTAGCAGTGGCACTCTACGGCAAAGGCGATCGAGCAAAAGGCTTAGCGATGGGAGAAGCAGCTCTGAAACTCGACAAACGCTATGCTACCGTAGAATATCTCAAAGAAAACCTCTGGGGCGATCGCTTGATCGCAGCCACCCAAAACTTCCTGGCTACTCCCCAAATGAAAGCAGCACTGGCTAAAATTCAAGACGCCCCACCCTCTTCCCAAATGTCGCCTTAATTATAGTTTCGTTTCTAGTGAGGACTTCAGCCCTCAAAGTGTTGTTTAACTGAGAGTCAACTATCTTATTCAGGACTAAGACCAAAAAATAGTTGAATGCGCTATGGGTAGGGTGCGCTGTGCGCGCACAGCGCACCCTACAGATTGAGTTGGTGCGTAAGTTCTATTATTGCCACCAAGAAGTAGCTGTCTTCAATTCTCCAATCTAAAATCTAAAATCTAAAATCTAAAATCGCATGACCCCCCTAAGCTGGACAGAATTAGAAGCCCTCACAGACTTTGAAGTCGATCGCACCAACGGGCCAACCAACGCCCAAGCCCGCTTGCGCCTCTTCGGTAAAACCGAATCCGATGTCCGAGTCACCCTGTACCGCGACAACCACGCCTGGTGTCCCTACTGCCAAAAAATCTGGCTGTGGTTGGAAGAAAAACAAATCCCTTACCGCATTGAAAAAGTGACCATGTTCTGCTATGGGGAAAAGGAAAGCTGGTACAAGCGCAAAGTGCCATCGGGAATGCTACCGGCGATCGAACTAGACGGCCGCACCATCACCGAAAGCGATGACATATTAATCGCCCTGGAACGAGTCTACGGCCCCTTGGGTTTAGGCATGGAAAACCCCGCAGTAATACCCCTGCGGCGGTTAGAGCGACTGCTGTTTAGAGCCTGGTGCACTTGGCTTTGCTACCCAGCAAGTTCAGCAAAAGCAGAACAACACAACCGCAACCAATTTATAAGCGTCGTCGCTCACGTAGAAAAAGCTCTGGCTAGCACTCCGGGGCCTTATTTCCTCGATGAATTTGGCACTGTGGATGTCATCTTTACGCCCTACGTCGAACGGATGAATGCCAGTCTTTACTACTACAAAGGCTACTCGATGCGCGAAGAAAACCCGCGCTTTGCTGACTGGTTTGCGGCGATGGAAACCCGCCCTACCTATCGCGGCACTCAGAGCGATTTTCACACCCACGTCCACGATTTACCCCCTCAGATGGGCGGCTGTTATGAAAACGGCGAACCTCAGATGCTACTCAATAAAGCCCGCGTGGATAACGGGCCTTGGGCTGGACTGCCGGATGTGATGTATCCAGAACCGGAAACCTCCCGCGCTGAAGCACTCCATCGCGTCATCAAGCATCACCGCAACATCATTCGAGTCAATCCTGCTGATGACAACTTATTCGATGAGGCTTTGCGTTGTGCTTTAACTTTGATGATGACTGGCGAAGTTTGTACGCCGCCGCCTGGTTCTGATGCGGCTTTGCGGTATTTGCGCGATCGGGTGAATGTGCCCCGCGATATGTCTATCTACGCCGCCAAGCGATTGAGGGAAGCGTTGGAGGAAACGGCGGCTTTGGTGGGTGATGGCCAAGGTTCTCCGATTCTGCTGAAGCATCGGCGAGATCAAGATCCGGCTAATTTTGTGTAAGGGGCGATCGGAATCAGACAAAATCGGCGCTGCTGCTGCTCTACTTCATCAGCTTGCTATCTGCTCGATCGTTGTGCTACCATTGGTAGTATTAAGAGTGGCATAAATAATATGAAAATATCTATCTCTTTGCCAGATGAGCTAGTGCGTTACATTGACGATCGTGTAGAAAATCGCAGTCGGCTAGTTGAGCTTTTATTGCAAGCATGGCGCAAACAACAAGAACAGCAGGCAATGGTAGAAGCCTGTTTATTGCTCGATGAACTGAGTGATGAATTAACCGATGAGGATGAAGCATGGCAGCAAGCAGCAATTACCGACTGGGAAGCATCTGGCTCGTGAATTTCGATCCCTCAGTCGGTACAGAAATCCGCAAGACTCGACCAGCCGTAATTATTTCAGGAACTGCTTTTAATCAACGCAGTAAAGTCACAGTTCTACCCATCACTTCTGCTGTTCCAAACGAGCATTTACGACCCATTGTTTTGCCAGTAAGTCCTTCGACTATCAATGGTCTGACTACCGAGAGTTTTATCGTGTGCGTCGATCCGATGACGTTTGACAAACGCAGACTTGTGCGCTGTATTGGGCAATTGGAGTTGCAACAAATACCAGAAATTCAACGGATTTTGGCTCGATATTTAGAACTTGAAGAGTAGGGCAATGCAAAAGCTGGGGGGTGACAAATATAGCATCGAGTGACCCAGGATTTTTGGAGTTTTAAAAAATTTCCTCTCAAGGGGTGACAAGGGGGCTGAAAATCAGCTAGAATAAGGGTTTGAGCCAACCATAACCCAAAAAAATTGGGGGT
>JAUBST010000018.1:0-151464 GCA_036702215.1 Microcoleus sp. F6_B6 | reverse complement strand
GGAGCCGTGTGAAGAGAAATTTTCACGCACGGTTTTGGAGAGCGGCGGCGCTCGTGAGAGTGTCGCCGACTTTAATTGGATGTCGATAGAAAGGAAAATACAGAACCGAATGGTACGGCGATCGGATTAGACGTGGGATTAAAGGAATATTACACCGACTCGAACGGAACTACGGTTGAAAACCCGAGGTTTCTAAAAAAAGGTGAAAAAGTCCTCAAACGTTCAGGGCGTCGCGTATCAAGAAAAGTAAGAGGTTCAAAAAACAGGCTCAAAGCTAGGCAGATTCTAGGCAAGCGCCATCTTAAAATAAGTAGACAGCGTAAAGACCATGCAATAAAACTTGCAAGGTGCGTAATCTCATCCAACGATGTAGTCGTTTACGAAGATTTGAGAATCAAAAACATGGTGAAGAATCACTGTCTGGCTAAGTCCATTAACGACGCATCTTGGTATCAATTCCGTGTAGGGCTTGAATACTTTGGTAAAGTATTTGACAAGATTACGGTTGCAGTGAATTCCCAATACACCAGCCAAGAATGCTCTAGCTGCGGGGTAATAGTCAAAAAAACACTATCCACAAGGACTCACGCCTGTAAGTGTGGCTGCGTTTTGGATAGAGATTTTAATGCAGCTAGAAATATCCTCAGTCGAGGATTGGGTACGGTAGGGCATACCGGAACCTTTGGTCTTGAGCCAAGCAACGCTTTAGGAGAATCAATCTCTACTGTGGTTGGAGAAGTCCTGCCTCAGCAAATTGGCTCGTAGATTAAAGAATCCCCGTGCGTTTACGCGCCCGGAGTGTCAAAAATATAGTCCTGGACGGATCAAAACCTTCATAACCGGGTTTTTGGCGGTTTTTGCGGTTTGTAGCGCGTCTTCTGGGAAAAAAAAACCGGTTTCTGGCTACCCGTGCATAAGTCCTATAATAGTTAAAATATGCCAAAGTCACACATCAGGAAGGATAAAAAATATGACCCTCAATCTTCCTCTTCCCGATTCAATTCAAAATTTTATTAACGAACAAGTGGCAATCGGAGGCTACAGTAATGCAGCGGAATATATCTTGCACCTAATTTGCCAAGAACAAGCAAGAGCCGCGCGGGTTGAGTCGTTATTGTTGGCTGGTTTGGATAGTGGCAATTCTCTAGAGATTACCGATGATTGGTGGGAGCAAAAACGCGCTCAGTTGGTGCAGAAACTTGACCGACAGCAGCAATGACTAAACGGATTGTTATTACACCAAGAGCAAGTCAAGATTTAGACGAAAATTTTGCTTATATTGCTCAAAATAATCTTGATGCTGCATTGCGTTTTTTTGATGCAGCACGTCAGACATTTGCGAGATTGGCTCAAATGTCGGGAATGGGCCGCCTGTATCCGGTTCAAAATCCACGGTTGGAGGGTTTGCGAAGATTGTCAGTTAGGGGTTTTGAGAATTATCTGATTTTCTATTTCTCTTTCGATGACTATATTGAGGTGGTGCGAATTCTGCACGCAGCTAGAGATTTAGAGGAAGTTTTGTCAGGAGATGAAGCCGATTGACTTTGTAGAGTGGGAAAAGTTTTCAGGCTGCAAAATCTCCATCCCACTGTTCACTCCTGTCGATATTACTTAATACTCGATCGCGCCCCAAATGACTTTACATGACCGCACAGATTCCCATGATAATATAATATGTCAATCTCACATAAAATTCAAGCTCGATCGCCCTTAAATTCTAATATTTGAAAAAGCCCATCAAGCAAGTTTCTAATTTATTTTCCACGGCACGATCGCCTATCTCTTCAGTCTGGCGTTGCGCCCACTTTGTTTGACAATCACCGAATTCCTCGCCGCATCCCTCGACAAATCCCTCGCCCGCCGTTAATCAAGGTTAATATAGGATTTGGGGGCGATCGATACTACAATGCCCTTAAAGGCCGCATCGCTTCTGTCTGAAATGCTACACGAGTTGGAAATAATGACAGATCCGTGGCAAGATTAAGGGAATGTTAAGTTATGCGGCGCTTTCGCAAACAAGATTTCCCGCTGATACTGTCCCCCTAACCCACTTTCCCCATTAGGAACCCACCCATCTATGATTCCCAACCATTCCTTCGCGGCTGACGAGCATTCTAGCAAACCCGACAAGCCAGAGGAAGCTTGTGGCGTTTTCGGTATCTACGCACCTGGTGAAGATGTCGCCAAGTTGACCTACTTCGGTTTGTATGCCTTGCAGCACCGCGGTCAGGAATCCGCAGGGATTGCCACCTTTGACGGTGACAAAGTACACCTCCACAAAGATATGGGACTGGTTTCCCAAGTTTTTAACGAATCGAGTTTAGGTCACTTGCCCGGTAACTTAGCGGTAGGCCACACTCGGTACTCTACTACCGGCTCGTCGCGGGTTGTCAACGCTCAACCTGTTGTCGTCGAAACCCGTTTGGGAAGTCTCGCGCTAGCACATAATGGGAATCTTGTCAATACAAAACAATTGCGGGAAGAGTTGCTGTCTCGCAACTGCGACTTTGTGAGCACGACGGATTCAGAGGCGATCGCGGTGGCGATCGGCTCGGAGGTAGACAAGGGCAAAGGCTGGCTGGAAGCAGCGATCAGTGCCTTTGCTATGTGCCAAGGAGCCTTTAGTTTGACCATCGCCACCCCCCAAGGCGTGATGGGAGTCCGGGACCCGCACGGCGTCCGCCCGCTGGTAATTGGCACTCTCCCCACAACTCCGGTACGGTATGTTTTAGCATCGGAAACTTGCGGCTTGGATATTATCGGTGCTGAATTTTTGCGGGACGTAGAACCGGGAGAATTAGTTTGGATTACAGAGCAAGGTATGGCTTCGTTCCACTGGAGCCAGCAGCAGAAGCGCAAACTTTGCATCTTTGAAATGATCTATTTTGCTCGACCAGACAGCCAGATGGAAGGTGAAAGTTTGTACAGCTACCGGCTGCGGATCGGGCGTTTGTTGGCAGCAGAATCTCCGGCTGATGCTGATATAGTCATAGGTGTTCCCGATTCGGGAATCCCAGCGGCGATCGGCTTTTCTCAAGCTTCCGGCATTCCTTACGCCGAAGGATTGATTAAAAATCGCTACGTCGGGCGCACTTTTATTCAACCGACTCAGACAATGCGGGAGTCAGGAATCCGCATGAAACTCAACCCTCTCAAAGATGTGTTGGAAGGGAAGCGAGTAATTATTATCGACGATTCGATCGTGCGCGGCACTACCAGCCGCAAAATTGTCAAAGCCTTGCGGGACGCGGGTGCAACCGCAGTTCACATGAGAATTTCCTCGCCGCCGGTGACACATCCTTGTTTCTACGGGATCGACACCGACAATCAAGATCAGTTGATTGCTGCTACTAAGTCAGTCGCGGAAATCGGCGCCCAAATTGGAGTAGATTCTTTGGCTTTCTTGAGTTGGGATGGAATGCTGAAGGCGACTAACGAAGACCCGATGAGTTTTTGTTCGGCGTGTTTCACCGGCGATTATCCGATCGACGTTCCCGAAACCGTAAAACGGTCTAAGCTCATATTAGAAAAGGCTGCAACCTAGAAAATCAAAAAGCGCTGGCTCGCCCGTCAGTTTCCCGGATTGATGGATTTTCAAATTTTTCGGGTAACTCGTTGCCAGACTGTGTGTAGAAATGTTAAATTAACTTGGCTGTAGCAATTCTTGCAGGATTTGTGAACTGTAGTGAACTGTCGGTTGGGTAGAACTTGTGTGAAACCCAACACTCCGATTTGAGATTTTGGATTGGAGATTTGAGATTTGTCCTTCAATCTAAAATCTCAAATCTCCAATCCAAAATCGATGGGCATTTCCCTACACTCTCGTTCACAATTTCTGCTGCAAGTGCTGTATGCTATCTGCAGACTGGAGGTAGTTCCTCCAGATGTCCACTCTCAGATTGAAGTCGCATTTCGCACCAAAAACGGGCACATGAGATTTTTTCAAATAACAGGGTCGATCGCACTAATTTTTCCCACACAAGTATTCCACAAGCCAACTTGCTTGAGAATCGAGGACGGGCTCTTCATGCGAACTAAAGAACTTTAGAAACCCTTGCAGAGTAAAAAATATGGCTCCTTGCAGGTTGAATGTTACCTCACCTGCATAGGGATACAAGCCCCCGACACGAGTCGGAGAGAGCCAAAAAATTTAGATTTTAGTTAAGCCCCCAAATTCATCTGTGGAGTGAATCTAAAATCTAAAATCTAAAATCTAAAATCGATTGACTGTTACAAGGCGGAATGCGGTTTCTCAAGTCAGCTAAAATCGGAAACTTCGTGCAATCAAATACTGTTCTCAATCCCCGGAGCAATCAAGGCTCGTCCTCTCGTACAACAGAGTTACCTTTTACTCTTCAAGATATCAAATCAGCCATTCCAGCCCACTGTTTTGAACCCTCGGCCTGGAGATCTCTGGCTTACTTCTTTTTAGATATTGGAATTATCGCAGGTTTGTATGCGATCGCCTACACCGTCGATTCCTGGCTCTTTTACCCAATCTTTTGGTTGATGCAGGGAACCATGTTTTGGGCATTGTTTGTAGTGGGCCACGACTGCGGACACGGTTCATTTTCTAAGAGCAAATGGCTCAACAACCTGATCGGACACCTCTCCCACGCTCCAATTCTCGTCCCCTTCCACGGTTGGCGGATCAGTCACAGAACCCACCACGCGAATACAGGCAGCTTGGATAACGATGAAAGCTGGTATCCCGTGTCGGAGAGCCATTACAATCAAATGCGCTGGTACGAAAAGCTGGGACGCTTCTATTTGATGTTATTTGCCTACCCAATTTATCTGTTTCGCGGATCGGGCGTTCGGGCAGGTTCTCACTTCATGCCGGGTAGCCAGCTTTTCCGTCCCTCCGAAAAATGGGATGTGTTGACGAGTTCCGCATCCTTGGTACTGATGGTAGGCTTTTTAGGCGCCCTAACCTATCAGTTTGGTTGGCTGTTTTTGCTGAAATTCTACTTGGTTCCCTATGTAATATTCGTGATGTGGCTGGATTTGGTAACATACCTGCACCACACAGAAGCCGATATTCCCTGGTATCGCGGTGATGATTGGTATTTCTTAAAAGGTGCGTTATCTACGATCGATCGCGACTACGGAATCATCAATTCCATCCATCACGACATCGGGACTCACGTAGCCCACCACATTTTCTCGACGATGCCGCACTATCACTTGAAGGAAGCAACGGAAGCCATCAAGCCTGTGTTGGGCGATTATTATCGCAAGTCAAAAGATCCTATTTGGAAGAGCTTTATTCGCTCTTACTGGGATTGTCATTTTGTCTCGGATACAGGTTCTGGAATTTGCTACGAATCGCCTAGCACTCGGCGATCGGCTGAAGTTAAGTAGCTTAAATAAACAATAGAATACGCAAAAACCCGGCTTCTTAAAGAAACCGGGTTTTTCATTATTTTTGCGCGTTTTTCATCAGATGTTCCACATCTGGAGGGGTGACAAGCCGCCCCAAACCCAGAGGTCTTTTCTTTGTGGAACAGGCCGGAAAGCCTGTTACGAAAAAATGTATCAGCCGCTGCTTTTTACCCCAAACATCCGGGATAGCCGACAGTTTTTAAATTTAAGACTGCGATTTTTCCAAAGCTTGTATTACTACTTCAGCCCTCGCAGTCCAACCAATAATACCGCCTTGGGCGCGAATCATATCGATCGCACTCTGTTTAAACTCTGGAAAGTAGCTGGCTGTAGCATCCTCAACGAGCAAACATTCAAACCCCCGATCGTTAGCCTCGCGCATAGTTGTTTGAACGCAAACCTCAGTCGTGACTCCAGTAAAAATTAGGTGAGTAACCCCTTTTTCACGAAGTATTAATTCCAAATTAGTGTGATAAAAAGCGCCCTTACCTGGTTTATTAATTACTATTTCATCAGGTAGAGGTGTCAATTCTGGGATAATTGAATTGCCAGGTTCCCCCAAAACTAAAATTCGTCCCATCGGGCCTCGATCGCCAATTTTTAGTTTACTTTGACCCCGCTTTTGCTTAGATGGAGGACAATCAGAAAGGTCAGGTTGATGACCTTCAATAGTGTGAACAATAGGGAGATGGCGATCGCGAAATGCCTCTAACAACAGCTTTACCGTTGGTACGATCGCCTGTAGTTGGCTGACATCATTGCCTAAAGCTTCACCAAATCCCCCAAGCTCCAAAAAATCTCGCTGCATATCGATGATAACCAAAGCCACACCGCCAGATACGGGCAGTTCATAATCATAAGGTTGGGCAGATATTAAGACCATAACGAGATAGGTTTTTCCCAAATTACTAAGACTATGCAGCCAGCTTGGCTGACAACACTGTGGTTACTGTCAGGGGGGTTAATGACAAAGGTTCCGGCTTGGTGTTCGCCATTCTGGTCAGTTTGCGATCCAGTTAGTACATAAATATGTTCAAAACCAGTATGCGTGTGCCTTGGGACACTTGCTCCCGGCTCGTACCGCAATAGAGCAGCAGCCGATCCACTTTCGTTGTCACCATAAAGTCGGTAGATTTCAACCCCATCACGAAATGGTTGCCAAGCCAACTCATTCTGCCACGCCGCGATATTAGGTAAATCCTTAAGGAGCAAAGTTTGCTTCAGTAATTCAGTCATTCGATTTTAGATTTTAGATTTTAGATTTTAGATTGGCTTGAGCCTTGAAAGAACGGAGCTTGAAATCAGCGAAAATTTCTTTGATGATTACCCTTGAAAGGAGAAGCTTGAAACCCTTTTTTCTGGTCATGGATATTAGAAAGTTGATTAGTGTCCTGCCATACTCTTACCTATTTGAACAAAATCTGCATCTGCGATCGCACTTTCATAAGTAAAATTCCCGCCACTGATTACCAAAACCCGATCGGACAATTTCAGCAGTTCATCTAAATCTTCGCTCACCAATAACACAGCTACACCTCGGTTCCTCGCCTCAACAATTTGACCGTGAATGTACTCCACAGCAGCAAAATCAAGACCGAAGCAAGGATTCGCGGCAATTAGTAACTTAATACGTTCGGCGGAGAGTTCCCGTGCTAGCACTGTGCGCTGTACATTTCCCCCCGACAGATTGCCTATAGGGGTATCTGGCGAAGGCGTTTTTATTTTGAAAGTATTAATTAAGCTCTTAGCCGCCTGCCTAATTTCTTTCAGGATAAGTAAGATATTTGCTTTAGCTTGAGGAGGGCGATCGAACGTCCGCAAAGCTAAATTTTCTGCTACGCTCATGTGGGACACGCAAGCATTGTGAAGGGGTTCTTCTGGTAGTGCGAAGACCTGATGTTTAAACATCTCGGCTCGTGTTGCCGTATAAACTTCGCCATTGACCAGCACATCTCCACCTGTAGCAGAACGCTGACCGGCCAACACCTCCACCAATTCCCGCTGACCGTTGCCAGAAATACCTGCAATCCCAACAATTTCGCCGCTGTGAACTGTGAGATTTACTCCGGTCAATACCTCCAGACCGTTGTCTTTATTGGCATGAAGATTTTGGACTTGAAGGACAGGAGTAGTTGTTGGGGGGGCTGTCTTTTCAACTTGTTTTGGCTCGCGCCTTTCACCCATCATCATTTCAGACATATCCGAGACAGTCAGATCCTTTACCAAACCCTGACCTGCAAACTTTCCTTTACGCAACACCGTGATGCTATCGCAAAACGCCATCACTTCCCGGAATTTGTGGCTGATAATTAATACGCTTAATCTTCCAGCAGTAACTTCTGCGCGCAGTAAACCTAAAACCTCATCGGCTTCCTGCGGAGTCAGCACCGAAGTAGGTTCGTCCAAAATCAAGATCCGGCTCTGAAGATAGATCTGTTTTAGAATTTCTAACTTTTGCTTTTCTCCTGCAGCTAACTGAAAGATCGGGGTATCTAAAGGAACTCGGAAAGGAGCAGTTTTCATAAAAGCCTTCAACCGATCGTACTCGGCTTTCCAGTTGATCAAATTGGGGCTATCAAAGCTGGACAAAACCAGATTTTCCGCTACAGTCATCGCAGGCACAGAGGTGAAGTGCTGGTAAACCATGCCAATGCCGTACTTATGAGCATCGCGAGGACTTGCGATCGCGGTTTCCCGTCCATCAATCAAGACTTTGCCTGAAGTAGGAGTATAGAAACCCATCACACATTTAACCAGGGTACTTTTGCCGGCTCCGTTCTCGCCCAGCAAAGCATGAAACGTCCCTGGTTTTAGCGTCATCGATAAATTATCAAGTGCAGTCATCGTGCCAAACCGCTTGGTCATGTTAACCACCTCTAGTTCGGGTGGTTGAATAAAGTTTTGAATTGGGAATTGTGAGTTGTGAATTTCCAGTGCTGATTTTGTGGTTATAGAGTCCGTCACTTCTGTCATGTTTTTGTCTCCCCTTTAAAGTTTGCAGTCGATCGGCTATTTATGAGATTTGATTCTTTAGTTAGATTGCGTGGTGCATTTCAATCCTTGAAGTATTAACTCAAGTTGCTAGTTATGAGTTTAAGCATTTCCGATCCCCCTAAATCCCCCTTAATAAGGGGGACTTTGAATCCAGTTCCCCCCTTCTTAAGGGGGGCTAGGGGGGATCGAACCGACAATATCTGTAACTAGCAACTTACGTTATTAACTTAAATTTCCCTCAAAATTCATCCTTTAAAGCTTTGATAAATGCTTCTGAATCAGCAACTGTTCCAAACACTCCTCCCTGCATCTGGATCATCTTGAGCGCCGCCAGATGGTTGCCATAATCTGTTGCGCCCGTACAGTCAGATAAGAGCAAACATTCATAACCGCGATCGTTTGCATCGCGCATTGTGGTATGCACGCAGACATCGGTTGTAATGCCAGCCAAGACAATATTTTGAATGCCTTTGCGTTTCAGTAGCAGATCTAAATCCGTGGCATAGAATGAACCTTTTCCCGGCTTGTCAATCACCGCTTCTCCAGGCAAAGGCGCGAGTTCTGGAATGATTTCCCACCCTGCTTCACCTCGAACAAGAATTCTGCCGCAGGGGCCGGGATCGCCAATTCCGGCGTTAATTTGGCGCGATCGCCACTGCTTGTTTTCTGGTAAATCTGCTAAGTCGGGGCGGTGTCCTTCGCGGGTGTGCATGATATGGAAGTGCTTCGCCCGTGCCACTTCTAAGACTTGCTCGATCGGCTCAATAGGAGCGCGAGTCAGTGACAAGTCGTAGCCCATCTTATCAACATATCCACCAATGCCGCAGAAATCAATTTGCATATCAATTATCAGCAGCACCGTATTTTCTGGGCGCAAATCGCCATTGTAAGGATAAGGATATGGTTCAGCTTCTACAAAACGTCCCATGTTTATCTTCCTTGCTATAAATTCCTGTTTTACGTGCTAGTTCCTAAAGATCCAGGCGCACCTGTCAAAGTTCGTTTCGGCGAACAAGTAATAATCATGATCGCCAGCGTCAGAATGTAGGGCGAAGCATTGAATAAGTAGTAATAGGAATCCACCCCTACTGATTGCAAAGCCGGGCCGATCGCCTGCGCTCCCCCAAATAGCAACGAGGCGTACAAGCACTGAACTGGATTCCAACGGGCGAAAATTACCAGCGCTACTGCCATCAGTCCTTGACCGCTAGAGATGCGTTCTGTCCAACTACCGGGATAGTAAAGGGATAAATAAGCACCACCAATTCCCGCTAAGAAACTGCCCGCGATAATGCACAGCATCCGAACTTTAATAATGGAGATTCCCATTGCTTTGGCAGCATCGGGACTATCCCCAACTGCACGAATGAACAACCCCCAGCGAGTTGATTTAAAGAACCACTGCATGAGAGGTGCGATCGCTACACCTAACAAAAATAGGGGACAAATTTGTAGCGCTGATTGCACCGGAGGCAGATCGCTCCAAGCACCCAGAGGTAAACTAGGTAACTGGGGGGCACTTGGTTGAATAAAAGGTTTGCCAAAAAAGAAAGCAATGCCGCTACCAAAAATAATCATGGCGATGCCTACGGCAATGTCGTTTACTTTTGGTTGTATGCACAGCCAAGCGTGGATAAAACCCAATACCATGCCAGCTAGACCAGCGGCTAAAACACCCAACCAAGGCGATCCAGTCAGATAAGAAATCGCATAGGCGCTCATCGCACCCGTTAATAGCGTCCCTTCTAATCCCAAATTAATCTTGCCGCTTTTTTCAGTCAGGCATTCGCCCAAACTGACGAACAGAAACGGAGCGCTACCGCGCAAAGTTCCTGCCAAGATACCCAAAGGTACTCCCCACCAACCTAATACTTCTGCTGCCATTGTTGATTCCTCCGATTTGCAATTTTGACTTCACGTATTGCTTAGACAGCGGCTACTGATGGCTGCTCGCTAGAAGGTGGCTGCTGAGGGCTATCGGTTGACCGTTCTTTGAAAAATGGCAAACGTCCGTAGAGCGATTCGCTATACAGAACTACCAAAAAGACCAACCCTTGGAACACTAAAACCGTTGCATCGGGCAGTCCGTGTGCTCGCTGCAAGATGCCGCCACTAGCAAGAATGCCACCAAGCAGAATTGCCACAATAGTCGCAGCAAGAGGGTTGTGTCGAGCAATGAATGCAACTAAGATACCGCTGTAGCCATAGTTAGCATTAAGTGATTCGTTAGCTCGACCGTGCACGGCGGCGACTTCTACCATGCCTGCTAAACCCGCACAAGACCCAGCTAAGAAACAGATTGCCATTGTCAACTTGCCGACAGGAAGTCCGGCAATTCGAGCAGCGCGGATGTTACCTCCAGCCGTTCTAGCTGCAAAGCCAAATGTAGTGCGCTGGATCAGGAAGTAGGCGATCGCACAAGCAACCAACCCGTAAATTAAACCGTAGTGAACGCGGGTTCCTGGAATATTTCCTAACATATTCACATCAGGAATTGGGTAGCTAGAAACTTTATTCACGCTGCTGGGGTCGCGCATCACGCCGCCGACTAAATGATTCAGCAGGGCGATCGCAATATAGTTCAACAACAAGCTGCTAATTGTCTCATTTACTGCTCGGTAATAGCGCAAAGCACCCACTGCACCAATCCACAGTCCACCGCAGACAATTCCTGCGATCGCCATTGCAATTTGAACTAGCGTCGGCGGTGCAGAAGATAAACCCAGTCCAACGGCTACAGCCCCCAGACCCCCAACTACTAAAGCGCCTTCGTTGCCGATAATCACCAACCCCAAACGGGCAGGCAAAGCCGTGCACAAGGAACTCAACATCAACGGTGCAGCCCTGATCAGGGTGTTTTGGAATGAATGCCAACTGCCAAACGCTGCTTTGTAGATTGAGGCATAGACAGCAAAGGGATTAGATCCAGCCGCAGCACAAAAAATTCCAAACAATACCAATGAGAACAGGATGGCGGCGATCGGGATAGAAACCGCTTCCAAAGTTGTACGCCAGTTTTGACGGTTAATCATCATCAGAATACAAGATGAATTACTAAGAGAATGATGAGTGTTGAATTAAAAACTTGCTTGTATAGCAAGCAGTTATCGACAGGCGTGAAATACTTTCTTAGCGAAAGGAAGGGGTATGTAGGGGCAAACCTGCTCGCCCCTACTAAGCTAATCAGCGTTTAAGTTGTCCGCTATACAATTTTGAATTCACATCAGCTAATTAACTCGTAACTTTGCCGACGACGCCTGATGCCAGCCAATTCATCTTTTCTAGTTCTGCGTCTTGCTGCTTGTAATCCTTACCTTCAGGAATCACAACTTTCCCGGTGTTATCTTTTATTTCCCCCTTATAAATGACCATGCTGCCATCTTGAAACTTACTCTTAGCAGCATCAGCATCCTTTTTCGCTTCGGCCGTTACGGCGCTACCGTAGGGCGACAGCTTCAAAAAACCGTCCTTCAAACCACCGCGTACTAAATGGGGAATGCCGCCATTCATTAAGGTCTTGCCAGCTTGAAGCATTTCAGCATACTTAGAATAGACATTCGTCCAGTCCCACTCGGCACCTGTTAAATATCCTTTGGGAGCAAGTTGGGCTTGACTCGCATGGTAGCCCGTACAGAAAATGCCTCGTTTCTCAGCCGTTTCCATCACTACTTTCGGGCTATCTACGTGACAGGTAATTACATCAACACCCTGGTCTGCCATACTATTAGCAGCATCAGCTTCTTTAACAGGCAAAGACCAATCTCCTGTAAAAATCACCTGAGTTGTAACTTCTGGCTTAACACTGCGTGCCCCCAAGGTAAAGCTATTGATATTGCGTAATACTTGCGGTATGGGTTTAGCAGCAATAAATCCTAATTTTCCGGTTTTAGAAGCGTGGGCAGCAACAATGCCTGCTACGTACTCACCCTCATCAATGTACCCAAAATAGCTGCCAACGTTATTTGGATGTTTACCTTCTTGATAAAGTCCACCGCAGTGGAAGAATTGTACCTCCGGGTAATCCTTTGCCAGTTTCAGAATATGCGGGTCAAAGTACCCGAAGGACGTAGGGAAAATAACCGTTGCCCCATCCTGTTCGATCATGTTCCTCATGGTTTCTTGTACGGCCGTAGTTTCAGGAACATTTGCTTCCTCTACGGTTTTTACCCAGGCTAATTTTGAAACCCCAGCGTTCCCTTCGGCTTGGGCTTGATTGTAGCCGTAGTCATCTTTGGGACCAACATAAATAAATCCCATCACAATTGGCTTATCTTTGCCAGCCGAGTTTGCTTGAACCTCTTTAGCAGGACTACATCCAGTCCAAAGGCGCGATGTGACTGCAAACGCTGTAGTAGATAAAATCCCGCGAATTACTTGACGCCGAGGTATAAACAATGACTTTTTGGTACTCATTCTCTATGTTCTCACTAAAAGTCTTTAAGAAGAATTCATAGCTAAGATTTAACGCTTATACTTGCTGGGAATTGCTAGATACATTCACGCTAAATTTGTCAGCTTTTAGTCTATCTATTCAACAATGAGATTAAATGCGTTAATAAGTATCTACATTCAAATCACATTTTGAATTTAATGTAAAAGATACACGGTGAGTCCGAACTAATTTTTATAAAAAATTAGTTTTTGCTTGAAATGTTGTTTTAGGAAAGTCGAATACCCTAAAAATCAATGACGTTTATCTTATACCAATTACTTTTAGTAGCAAGTGTTTTTATAAAAACTTAATAATATTAGCAAAATTTTCTCCCAAAAAGTTCGCTACAAACAAAATTAAATAATAATGTTCACCACGAACAAAAATTTTTTTTTGAGTTCTGGCACGTAACTAGCTTTTTAGTCTTGGACGAAACGTAAAAATAAGTCGAGGCTGAATCAAAAACATTAGAAATCGATCTTATAAAATCAGAAAAATTGTCCTTGATTTCTAATAATGGAATATGCTGTATAGCGGATCTAGCTCTCATATTCGCGGACGTAGTTGGGCCGAAAGGGCCCTATACGTTATTATGGTTATATAAGGTGTCATTAATACCTCATCTTTTTGAGAAAGGCTATATTTCTATGGGAACTCTTTTGGGGTGGCTTTCTAGCCCGCCCCAAAGCTAAAAGCTAAATGCAGTAAAGCTTAGTTAGGACTTCAGTCCGAGCAAGTTCGTAGTGAGGACTTCAAGTCCTCACTACGAACTTTATAAGGGTTGTTGTACGGAGATAATATTACAGATTGCCTTTAAGCCCGATCGCCGTGACAATAGTCCACGCATCCACCAACAGCAGCAGCAGCGTACAGAAGAGCAAAATAAGATACATCCAAGGCTGCGACAAAGGGCGGACATCTCTAGTATCAATACCTGTTTTTGCTTCCACCAAACCGACTAATTTAGCAAACCCAGCCACCCGCATCGGCAACAAATAACCTTCACCCGAATGACTCAAAAAATAGTAAACTAAACCTCCTTGACCGGTCGATCGAGGTTTGAGAGCTTTTACCTCAGTCCAAGGTAGCGACCAACCCTTGCGAAACAAACGCGGAAACCACTTGGGATATGTGACTTCAATCCCTTCCTCGCTCAAAATTACCCTTTCACTTAGCGCGCCGTACAAGCCCGCAGCCCCGACAACAATTGCCGGCCAGAGTGCGGCGGAGGGAACCGGTGCTTTCGTTACTTCCGACAAAAACGGCAAGGGAATTGTCAGGGCTGCGTACAAGCTCAACAGCGTGATTCTAATCAGGGGAGAAAGCCGGAATACCGCCGGCTCAAATACTGGGGCAGAAGATGGGGAAGAGGCAAGAGGTTGTGCTGACATGGCTGAAATTCGAGAAGCTGTTTAAGGATATTTTTGCACAGCTTTCGGGCCCGCCAACAAAACTCAGAAAAACACAAAAAACCCGACAATATATGCAGTCGGAAGTTTCGATCTAAAATTCATTTCACAAACTTTGATTCTTAACTGTTGAGCTTTTACCGCTTTGCTGAAGTTGGAATTTTGAGCGGGGAGTTATCAATTCACTGACAATTTATAACTCAAAACTCACAACTGAGATTAATCGACGGCGGTTAGCGCCGGTACAGTCAAAGGTTCTGAGATTTCTCGGGATTTGGGGCGGCCGGCCATTGCTGTTCGATCGCCCTGAGCTTGCTCTCGGGATCTGCTAGGATTGACGTTTGAATAGGGGCCTTCGTTAATCTGCAAGCGATCGCAAGGAATTTTATCCGACAAAATCGCACTTGCCATCATCCCGGTGTGAATTTCCAATGCTGCGGCCCGTATCGCTTCAAACACTAAGCGCTGTCCGGGAAAAACTACTCGTTCAAAGTACCAGTTAGGGATGTTGGTGATACGAGCAATCTGAATTTGACTGGTGGCGTTGACGTAGCAGCACAGAATCTTGCTGTCGCTGTCTGAGGGTACGGGGTCAAGAATTTGAGCCATAATTGCTGAGGGAGCCTTGCCTAAAAGTTTTAGTTATCTTATTAGGCTAACACTAGGCGATCCCACCTACTGTAAAGCCGACTACCAACTCCCTAATACATGAGAGACCGATCGAACTTAAATTAGAATTTATTGGGAGAAATATTTTTTTTTGACCGCCAGCTTGGAGATTCGGTCAATATACGCTGTATTTGGTTAAAAATTAGCTTTTTTCTGGTGCTGTCGCCCATCCACACCGACAAGCTGACCCTGGAGCCAAATAGAAAAATTTAAGAATATTTAATGTCAAATTGCGAAAATTAGACATAATGTAAAGTTATATTAAAAGAATATTAACATAGCTGAAAAAGTTCCACTTTAGGATATGGCAATCATGGAAAACCGAGAAAACCGAGTCCTGTACGTTCGCCTCCCTTGCAATCCGATTTTCCCGATCGGAGTTGTCTACCTTTCCGATCACGTACACAAGCTGTTTCCCGATGTCGAACAGCGGATTTTCGATTTAGGTGCCGTACCCCCCCTGGATTTCGCTAAAGCTTTAGATGCCAGCATAGACGAGTTTAAGCCGACTCTGCTAGTTTTCTCTTGGCGGGACATTCAAATTTACGCGCCCGTGGGCGGCCGGGGCGGCAACCCACTGCAAAATGCCTTCGAGTTTTACTACGCCAAAAATCCGCTGATCAAGTTCCGGGGAGCCCTCGGAGGACTGCGTTTGGCCGCGTCTTACTACACCGAACTCTGGCGCAATTTGGGGCTGATTAAGCGCGGATTGAAGCGGGCCCGGAAATACCGCCCGGAAGCTCGTGCAGTGGTCGGAGGCGGTGCTGTGAGCGTGTTTTACGAGCAGTTGGGACGCAGTTTGCCGGCGGGAACTGTGGTTTCGGTGGGGGAAGGCGAAGCTTTGCTGGAGAAGTTGATTAAAGGCGAAGATTTGGCCGAGGAAAGGTGTTATGTGGTGGGAGAAACCGTGCCGCGCGCGAAGCTAATTCACGAAAAGCCAGCCAACATCGAGAAAACTGCTTGCGACTATAACTACATCGAAACCATTTGGCCGGAATTTTCCTACTATTTACAGGATATGGACTTCTACGTGGGAGTCCAAACCAAGCGCGGCTGTCCTCACAATTGCTGTTACTGCATTTATACGGTGATTGAAGGGAAACAAGTGCGGATCAATCCGGCGGATGAGGTGGTGGCAGAAATTCGGCAATTGTACGATCGAGGTATCCGCAATTTCTGGTTTACCGACGCTCAATTTATCCCCGCACGCAAATTCATCGACGATGCAGTTGAATTATTGCAAAAAATCATCGCCGCCGGCATGGACGACATCCACTGGGCCGCTTACATCCGTGCGGACAATCTCACACCAGAGTTGTGCGATTTGATGGTAAAAACGGGGATGAATTACTTTGAAATCGGCATCACCAGCGGTTCCCAGGAACTGGTTCGGAAAATGCGGATGGGCTACAACTTGCGAGTAGTTTTGCAAAACTGTCGCGATTTAAAAGCAGCCGGTTACAACGATGTGGTTTCCGTGAATTACTCGTTTAACGTCATTGACGAAACCTTTGAAACCATCCGGCAAACTATTGCTTATCACCGAGAATTAGAGCGAATTTTCGGAGCAGATAAAGTAGAACCCGCTATTTTCTTTATCGGGTTGCAGCCGCACACAATTTTGGAAGAATACGCCTTTAAGAAGGATATTTTGCAACCCGGTTACGATCCCATGAGTTTGATGCCTTGGACAGCGCGCAAGTTGCTGTGGAATCCCGAGCCTTTGGGTTCGTTTTTCGGGCAAATTTGTTTAGAAGCTTGGCAGCGGAATTCCAATGATTTCGGCCGCGAAGTGATGGCAATTCTGGAGGAAAAACTCGGCTGTGCGGATTTGGAAGAGGCATTAACCGCGCCTGTGGAAACCAAAGACAAACAGTTGGCAGCAGTTAATTAATTACCGGGTTCGCAGTCAGGAATTATGTCTTTAAAAAAGGGGAAATGGTAAAGAAAATGTATCTTTCCTTTCCCTTTTTATTGTTCGCTAAATAGGTAAGCGCAAATAAACAATTACGGTGTAACAGACTCAGTTCGCGATCGCGGGTCGGGGAACCCGGTTGCTACGAAAATAACAGTATGAAGAAACGCGGTTTCTCCGATCGATCGGCGTTTACAAGTCATAAGAGCGTAAAACAGTCATAAATGCAAGCGCTTGTTTCCCTTCGATCGCATTGACATACTTATGTATTTTTACTGGTGTAGGGTGGGCAGCGCACACCTTACTTAGACCTAGGGTTTAGAGTCCTGGTGCGCCCACCTAACTTCTGATATTAAATATTATTAATCTCAAGCAAACATCGCTTAAGATGTAATTATCAAGGTAAAACCAGGAGTGACAAGATGTTTTGTAAAGATAGAGTTAAGGGCATTAAAGGAGTAGTTCTAGTTATGGCTGGCATTAGTGCGATTCCCTACCCTTGGGGAACCCCTGCGGGGAACGGGATAGCTTCGCTTCACGGCTTTTTGACAGCCTCAGCACAAGCAACTCCGCTAAATCAACCGATTGGCGGCAAAGTTCGGGCGATCGCGGTTTCCAGTTTGCGGCATTCTCAACCGCTGCAAATTGCCCAAGTAGAGGGATGTCCGAGGGCCCAAATGGTGCAATCTTTCGCAACAGCCAACTTTTCTATATACATTTGCAAAACCCAGGAAGGCGATATTTTTTACCGCGGCCTCAGCAAAATAAATGGCAGCCAAATCAATGTCATGCAAGTAACAACCGGTGACGACGGAACTTATGAAGCGACTAACGGCAATATTATCTATTCGATTAACCCCGAACGCCTGCAAGTCCGGCAGAATGGTAAGGTAATTTTGACCGAAGCTGTCATCAAGTAGCACTAATTGTTATTCAACGATCGATCGGATTAATTTAGGGTACATTTTATTAGCTGAAATCAAACAAATTGCAGATTATTTCAAATTAAGGCATAATTATAAGAATAAAAGTCTGTAAGCTGTTCGGCATTTAAAGGAGGATAGTAGTGTGCCCAGCGTAGAGAAGCGTTTCCCATGTATAGTAAGTGTTCGCGAATGACGCACCTTACCTAGCTCGTTCATGGTTTAAATGCTCCACAGCTTATTATCAAAAAAGCTATCGGATTATGCCTTACAGTCAATTCACAATTACTAGAGCTAAAAAAGACTTTCAGTTAACTATCGTGGAGGAAACTCGGTTTTTTCCAGAGGTAGAATCAATTAATCCCAGTCCGAGATTGAGTAGCGAATTAGAAGATTTGCCTTGGACGATCGCAGTTGGTTCAGAAAAAGCCAGATCGGAAGCCATTGTCTACCCAGTTTTGCAAGAAGTCCGGCGCTTGATGAACCGCCAAATCAGTTTATTTTCGGGACTGGAATTCGATGTTGACCCCAGTTGCGATCTCGCCGGATACGTCGATTTTTTAATTGGCCGATCGCCCGAACAGCTTACCGTAGAAGCACCCGCGATCGTAGTTGTGGAAGCAAAAAAAGCCGATCTGAACGAAGGTATCGGTCAATGTATTGCTGAAATGGTAGCGGCACAGCGCTTTAACGAAGCAGCAGAACACCCGATCGCCACTATTTACGGTTGTATCAGCAGCGGTACTCAATGGCGTTTTCTCAAGCTTTCAGGAACAACAGTGACGATCGACCTTACCGATTATCCACTGCTTCCCGTGGAAACCATTTTAGGATTCTTGGTGTGGATGGTTCAACAAGATTAGCTAGATTTAACTAATTCAGTAAAAAATAGGATTTCGCACGAAACCCAAAGTTTTTAGAACTTGCTTGAAAACCTCGCTGTCAACTGTCAACTGTCAACTGTTTGTTCAAATATCTTTCAATTAGGACGATCGCCACAATATCGTCCACCGGTCTCGGCGGCGTCCGCATTCCCTCGGGAATCAAGCGAGAAAGTCCCGTCGGAGGGTACATTTGCCAGTAGCGTTCCCTCGCTTCTAAACTGCTGTACCTCTCGTCAACTTGAACAATTTTGAGCGCAGGCGACAAACTCTGCGTCAGTTTTTGTTTCCAACTCTTAGAAGTCGTTTGATCTCCGAGCACCAATGACTCAATTGAAAACTGTTCGCACAGAGATTGAATGGTAGATATGGCTGATTCTGACTGCACAACTTGATGGTAGCAGACCTTCTGATCTCTACCCATGACGGCGATACCGCACTTGTCTTTACCTGGATCGAAACCTAAAATCATATTTATTAGTTCTGAGTTAATAAGTTTGTAGTTGCGCTGTTGTGGCCGAGGAAACCCATCGCCAACCTAGATATCATCTGATACTTGCATTCTTGAATGTCTCAAAATTTTTGCGGGCGATCGTACATATTTTACTTGACTTTTTTGTGGGATTGACATATTATATCATCATGGGAATCCGTGCGGTCATATAGTGTCATATAGTATTGTCTCAGCTTAAACCCCGCGCACAAATCAGAAGGTTTCTTTCACCCCCCGCGCACAAATCAGAAACCGGGTTTTTGCCACAATCTTTACTCCCCCGTTTTAATTTATCGAAAAAACCCGGTTTCTTTGACCCCCCGCACAAAAAACCCGGTTTCTCTCACCCCTGTGCAGGCGGTGCGTCGCTGTGAGATTGTCGATTTGATTTGCAAATTACTGATGGCGACGCACCCTACTATCTTGAATCGGGTGCAAAGATGACTTCCAAAAAAAAATTAAAGCGCGCGCAAGAGGGTAAACAGGAAAAAGGGAAAAGGGCTAAAGAGTCAAGAAGAGTCCTCACAGATAAGACAGGGAGGAAGGGACAGCCAAAGCAACCGCTACACGAAAACCCCTGCACGGGCCCAAAAGGCCCGAGTAGCGCGGAGGGAAGAAGCTGCGGAAGGCAGCACGGCAATTGACCGCACCGCTCCTCCACGAACCTCCACGCAGCACTCCGCCACTACTTGTTCCAGTTTCCCAAGAACTTCCGTCAATCGGTGCGCCGTCATAGTTAATGTGCACCTTATCGCTGCACCATTCGCCGACCTGACCGTGCATATCATAAAGTCCAAAGGCATTCGGGCCAAAACTCCCTACATCCATTGTTTGTCTGCGAACAAGTCCCTCGGGCGCTGCACCATAGGGTTGATAACCGTTATAATTAACTAAATCCGTGGTAATTGTCTCGCCAAAATAGAAAGGTGTTATAGTTCCGGCGCGACAAGCATATTCCCATTCTGCTTCCGAAAGTAAGCGATAAATCTTGCCTGTTTTTTCAGAAAGTTTCCGGCAGAATTCTACAGCCTGATTCCAGCTTACGGTTTCTACAGGAAGTTTTTCACCTCTAAACTCCGATTGATGATTTCCCATAACTGCTTGGTACTGTGCTTGGGTGAGGGGGTATTTTCCTGCATAAAAAGCTGGTACTGTTACTTTATGCTGCGGACTTTCCTTATCTTTTCTATCTCGCTCTGTTTCTGGCGAACCCATCATAAATGTGCCTCCGGGAATGTAAACCATTTCGAGCACAACTCCATTACCTAAGTCTTCCGGGAAGTAATGAGCAAAAGACTTTCTACGACTGTTTTCTTTTCCTTCAGCATCCACTGTGATGACATCAAATTCAAATGTAGGGAGATAGTCTTGAAACTGCGGTTTTATCTTTAAATCATCTCTATCTTTCAGGAGTGAATAGGCAGCAAGTTTCACCTGCATTGATTCCTCGCGCAAGGCTTGCATTATCACATCTAAGCCAGCTTCTCCATATTTGAGTGCTTCGGAGAGGGCGGCGATTCTCACTTCGACAATGGGTGAGGCTAATCGGCTTTTAACACCAGGAATGCCTCCGAGTACCGCAGCATTGACAGGAATTGAATTTTGACCGCCACGGACGGCATCGTATTCTCTGGGTTCATTTTGATTATCTGACATTACACCGCACGCTCCTGCATTTTAATTGAGCAAAATTTTGTTTTGTGATGTCAATATCTCAGGGTTCGATTCTTAGTTTCTTTGTTTGCGCTCTTAGCGGTGCGGTGCGTCGCTGTAAGATTGTTGGTGGTGCTTCCAGATTTTTGGTGGCGACACACCCTACTAATTGGGTATGGTGCGTCGCTGTAAGATTGTTGGTGGTGCTTCCAGATTTTTGGTGGCGACGCACCATACGATTGCTATATATATGGCAGCACGGATTCCCATGATTTAATGATATGTCAAGTGCGCGAAAATGTCAAGCAAAATTGTAATTCTATCGCGCAAAATTTTTGCTCAAATTCGATATATCGATCGCACTTATTTTTTTATTTTCAAGTCTCCTGTGCCTGGTTTTTGTTGTCCGGTGCGGAAAACAACGGCTCCGTTTTCAAGAGCAACTAAATCTATCTTAAGCGGACCGGCAATGTAAGTGACATCTGCGGCGATCGCCTGAATGTCCAGAGGTTTCTCGTACTGCTGCAATCGCTCGATAAAACCAGCTAAAGTTTCAACCTGATTGTCGGCCACTTGAACTCTACCGCCGACAACACCGATCAGGCGAGCGCGAAATAGACAAGCTTCTATCAATTGCAGCAACTGCTGCCGCACCTGTTCGTCGGTCAAAATCACCGGATCGACAGCAACCCCTGCAATCACATCTCCAGCGCGGAACACAACTCGATTGATTTCTGCTTCTGCAAATACCTTAATTACCTTTTCTTCCCGCAGGTAATTAGCGCCGGCGACAATTCGCACCACGTAGTCTTGACCGTCTTTAATCTGACTAATTAGTTGATCTATTTCTGCTTTAGTAATTTGAATAACCTGCTCTTTAACCTTAGTATTTGGTGGCTGCATCAGTTCGACGGTGGTTTTATTTGCTTCTTGCAAAAGTCGATCGATCGCGCGGCTCGCCATAGCGGGTTCGAGGATGCGAACGACGCCAGCAGCTAAAATTTGACCGCGCCTGATGGCAACTGTACCCTCGCGGATTGCCTGAAAATCGCGTTCCAAAACTTGCACTTGCTGCTGCAATAAAGTTTGTTGCTGTTCGAGTTGAGCTTGTTGCTGCGCCAAGGTTTCTAGGAGTGCTTCCCTCTCGGCAATTACTTTGTCGCGCTCGACAATTGTTCGATCGCGCTCGGCAAGATTTTGCACCCGCTGGGCAATTTCCTTGTCCCGCTGGGCAATTAGTTCGTTGCGATCGACAATTTCTGCGTCTCGCTGGGCAATTTCTCGCTCTCGCTTGGCAATTTCTGCGTCTCGCTGGGCAATTTCGGTGTCTCGCTGGGCAATTTGAGTTTTTACCTGCTCTCGCTGCTCGATTAACTGTTGGCGTTCCTCTTGCAGTTGGGCGATTTCCGCTCCCAAAGTCGTTTTTTGAGCGGAAACTGTTTTCAATTGGCTTTCAGTGCGATCGAGCTGAGCTTTTGTAGTCGATCGGGCCGTTTCAACCAGTTTCAATTGTTCTTCGGTGCGGGATTTAGCCGCTTGCACGCTGCTGAGCTGTTCTTCTGTCTGGGATTTAGCCGCTTCTACCTGACTTAACTGCTGTTCAGTTTTAGACTTGGCTGCTTGCACGCTGTTGAGCTGAGCCCGCAGCGAGTTTAATTTTGTTTGCGTCCGAGCTTGCTCGGCATTAGCTGCTTGGAGGGATTGATTAATTTGCTCTAAATTGGCTCTAGCTTGCGCTTGAGCGGCTCTGGCTCGAGCTAATTCACTTTCAACTAGATTTTTTTCTTGAGTGGCCTGGTTGATTTCTCTGCGGGCGTTGTTGAGCCTTTTTTGAATCTCGTCTATTCTAAAAACTCCCGTTCGCAGCGGCTTGCTAGTCGCAAACAAAATACCCAAAGTAAGTGCCGACAGGATGCTGCCGGCCATTACTGTCACAACAACAGCAGTATCGCGGGGGCGAAGTTTGAACAAGCTCAACCTTGCCTTGCCGACTTTCGTCCCAAGGCGATCGCTGACAGTGGCGATCACACCCCCCAACACTAAAATTACAAATACCAGGATGTATCCAGCAGTCATTCCGATTTTATATTTTGGATTTTGGATTTTGGATTGAATCTAAAATCCAAAATCCAAAATCCGATACTTTCTCGGCATCAAGTGAATTGCTGGCTTAAGGCCACCGGGTTGTGGACTGTGATCTTTTTCTTGTGGATCGAGATCATGGTTTCTTGCCTGAGATCCCCGAGCAAACGAGTCACAGTTACCCGCGTCGAGCCGATCGCTTCGGCGATCGCCTGGTGGGACAGCTTCAAATCAATCGTAATCCCCTCTGTACCTGGCACGCCAAAATCCCGGCACAGAATCAGCAAAAAGCTGACGAGTCTCGAACCCATATCTCGGTGGGCCAGCGTTTCGATCATCATCTCGGTTTGCAAAATCCGAGACGACAGTCCCCGCAGCATCACCATCGACAGTTCGGGGTCTTCCTTGAGCGCTTTCTCGACTTGTTCGATCGGCAGCGAGATCAACTCTACCGGCGTAAAGGCTACTGCGTGGTAAAACCTGTCCGATCGGTGTCCCGTAATCAGAGACAGCACCCCAAATACGCTATTTTCGCGCAGGAGGGCGACTGTAATTTCTTCCCCCGCTTCGTAAACCCTGGACAGCTTCACAGCACCTCTAATGAGAACGTAGACGCGCTCAGCCGGGTCTCCAGGGAAAAAAATTGTCTTGCCCCGTTCAAAGGTTTCCACAATGGGTGGAAACGCCCCGCCGCTGATTTGGCGGAACACGGCTGCTAGCGGTCTATCATGCGTCACGACTAGATCCTTTGTACTAATCAATACTTTATAACTTGCCGATTAACCTTATTGAGTAAATATACTTCCTAACCTCCAATATGCAAGGATTCTGTTACTTCCATCTAATGTTAAGGTAAACACGCACTGTATGATTAAATCTAGCCCTTCTCTTAACTTTTTCAATTCCGCCCCCATGTAGCTCCACAGCAAAATTAATATCAATTGTGTCTCAATTGTGTCTGAATCAGTTAAATCTGAATCAGTTGTGTCTAAACTGGCGGGGTTGTCAGATATAGCCAATGAGAACGGTGCAAGTTGCTTTTAGATAAACTACAGATGATAGATTTGACCGGAAAAAATGCTCTTGTTACGGGCATTGCCAACAATCGCTCGATCGCCTGGGGCATCGCTCAGCAGCTCCACAAAGCTGGGGCCAACCTCGGCATAACTTATTTGAAGGACGAGAAAGGCAAGCACGAGCGCAAAGTCGCTGAACTGGTGGAACCGCTCAATCCCAGTCTGTATTTGCCCTGCAATGTCCAAGACGAGAGCGAAATTGAGTCTACTTTTCAAACGATCGCCGACAAGTGGGGCAAGTTAGATGTCCTGATCCACTGTCTGGCTTTTGCCGGTAAGGACGAACTTTCGGGAGACTTCACCAACACTTCGCGCCAAGGTTTCTCCAATGCTTTAGATATTAGCGCTTACTCGCTGGTGCGGCTTTGTGCAGCAGCTAAACCCCTGATGGCAAGCGGCGGCAGTATAGTGACCCTGAGTTATTTGGGCGGCGTCCGGGTAGTTCCTAATTATAATGTGATGGGAATTGCTAAGGCAGCTTTGGAAATGAATGTTCGCTATCTGGCTGCTGAACTGGGCCCGTTAAATATTCGGGTAAATGCGATTTCTTCTGGCCCGATTCGGACTCTGGCTTCGTCAGCAGTTGGCGGTATTCTGGACATGATCCACCACGTTGAGGAAGTGGCCCCGCTGCGGCGGACGGTGACTCAGCAGGAAGTGGGAAATGCTGCGGCTTTTTTGTGCAGCCATCTCGCTAGCGGAATTACGGGTCAAGTTTTGTATGTCGATGCCGGTTACGAAATCATGGGAATGTAACAGTTGTCGAGAATTTTGAGTTATGTAGGGGCCGGTTGAGACAATAAACTTTAACTATAACAAGTAAGTTTTATCTCGCATCTTCTCGCACCATTTTCCAGAACTTGTAGGGGCGGGTTCACCAAAAACTTTCTCCTGTGACAGACAGGTTAAATAAACCCGCCCCCACCCACTCGCATCTTCTTGCACCATTTTCAAGAACTTGTAGGGACGGGTTCACCAAAAACTTTCTCCTGTGACAGACAGGTTAAATAAACCCGCCCCCACCCACCCAAAATCCCTTGATTGACATTGGTGTCTGATGTCAGTTGCATGCAGAACCAGCCCCTCGCTTGAGACTCAACACTAAAAAAATCCCGTTCTCAAATTACTAATTATCAATAACTAATGAATGACCAATTGCGAATTATGGAGATAATCGATCGCCCTTCTGTGCCTCCTGCAAGTTCAGTTCAACCAGCTAGGGCAGCCTTGGTGAAACGCACGACACTGGAAACGGATGTCACGGCCAGCCTCAATCTCGACGGTGTGGGAACTTGCAAAGCGTCTACGGGGATTCCGTTTTTAGACCACATGTTGCACCAGATTGCTTCTCACGGATTGATCGATTTGGACGTGCAGGCGATCGGGGATTTGGAGATTGACGACCACCACACGAACGAAGATGTGGGAATTACCTTGGGCCAAGCGCTAGCAAAAGCTGTCGGGGATCGATCGGGCATTTCTCGCTTCGGACATTTCATCGCACCTTTGGATGAAGCTTTAATTGAAGTAGTGCTAGATTTTTCGGGGCGGCCTCACTTAAGTTACAGCTTGGAAATTCCCAACCAGCGGATCGGCACTTACGATACCGAATTAGTGAAAGAGTTTTTTTCGGCGGTGGTGAACCACACTCAGATGACACTGCACATTCGACAGTTGCAGGGAGGAAATTCTCATCACATTGTGGAAGCGGCATTTAAAGCATTTGCGCGAGCTCTGCGGATGGCGGTAGAAATCGACCCGCGCCGCGCGAGTCGGATTCCGAGTTCTAAAGGAGTTTTGTAGTATGGGGTTTGTAGTAGCGTTTGGGCGCTACTACGAATTAAGTAGGTAGGCGCAAATAAACTTTGGTATGTTACAGAAGGTAAAGCTCTCATAACCCCTGCCATTGTTGAGTTTCACAGAGTGACCATCGCTGCCCGCATTTGTGTATTTTCCAGCCAATCTATCTGTCGCAATTTCCTGCAATTGTTTGCAGCGTAAGTCAGTCAACTCCAAAAACTCGATGTTATCTGCGCCTTAATACCCTTTAAACCGTTACAATATAATATTTTTAGGATGAAAAAACTTATTATTTTTACTGCTATTCGTCGTCACCTATGGGGTATTTTACTCGCTTTAATAACAGTATTTGCACTAATTAAATTTAGCTCACTTCATATCAAAACCAAAGTAGTATCAGTTTCTCAAATCGTTATCAGCAGTCCTGCAATCCCCAAAACCTTTAACCCAGCTCTAAATCAGGAGTTACCATACATTTCAGACTACACTCACGAAGGGCTAATTAGCGAAAATTACCAAGGAAAAATTGAACCTGCCCTTGCCGAGTCTTGGAAAATATCTAAAGACAAGAAACGGATTATTTTTAGTCTTAGGAAAGGACTTAAATGGTCAGATGGAAAGCCAATTACTACAGATGATGTGGTTTTTACTTATAACGAAGTTTTCCTGGGTAAAGACATGCCTAATAATGCAAAAGACTTATTTAGAGTTGGTAAAAATAGCGTTTTTCCCACTGTACGAAAAATTGATCGACTGCGATTTGAATTTATTATACCTCAACCATTTGTCCCATTCCTTCGGCTGGCAAAACTACCAATATTACCAGTCCACGCATTGCGGGAAGCAGTCAACACAAAAGATCGAGAAGGTAAGCCTAAATTTCTATCAACTTGGGGTACTAATACTCCACCCAAAGAAATTATTGCGAACGGTCCTTATACCATAGAAGCTTATACTCCAGGTGAGCGGGTTATTTTCCGAAAGAATCCTTATTACTGGCGAAAAGACGCTCAAGGTCACACCCAGCCTTATATCGAGCGTATGATTTTGCAAATAGTTGACAATAGTGATACCTCTTTAATACAATTCCGCTCTGGAGGATTGGATTACATTAATGTTTCTCCTCAAAATTTTTCATTATTGAAACGGGAAGAAAAGCGAGGGCAATTTACCATCTACAACGGTGGTCCTTCTAGGGAAACTACGTATATTAGTTTTAATCTCAACAAAGGAAGCAGAAATGGTCAACCTTTGGTCAATCCAATCAAGTCTCGCTGGTTTAATACAGTGGAATTTAGACAAGCTGTTGCCTATGGGATTGACCGCAGGGGATTGCTCAATAACATATATAGAGGATTGGGTGAATTGCCAACTTCATATCTTCCCAAACAAAGCCCTTATTATATTTCTTCTAAAGAAGGTTTAAAAGATTATGAATACAATCCTCTCAAAGCGAAACAATTACTGGTAAAAGCCGGCTTTGAATACAATAATCAAGGACAGTTATTGGATTTTCAGGGTAATTTGGTGCAGTTTACCCTCCTGATAAATTCTAGTAATAAATTTCTAGAGACAATCGCAGTACAAATTAAAGAAAATTTAAACAAAATTGGCATTCTAGTTGATTTTAATCCTGTAAGTTATAACCTTTTTATAGACAAAATTCTTAACTCTTTTAATTGGGAGTGTCGTTTGGGAACGATTAATCTTAGTGTAGAACCAAATGACAATGCTAGTTTGTTCTTGCCTGAAGGTAGTTTCCATATATATAATCAGGAACCTCAGAAAGGTCAGACTCCGATAACAGGACGAGAGGTGTCCGACTGGGAACGGAAGGTTGGCAACCTTTATCTTCAGGCAGTAGAAGAATTTGATGAAGCAAAGCGCAAAGCTATCTATGCAGAAGCTCAACGCATCGATCAGGAGTATCTACCATATATTTATTTAACTAAGCCTTTCACGATGGCAGCAGTGCGAAATTATATCCAAGGTATTAAGTATTCTGCCTTAAGAGGAGTATTTTGGAACATTTACGAACTGAAACTGAGCGATCGGAAATAGCCCGATCGCCCTCGCCACAAAATTAGAGGCTTGATGACCGCTAAAAATATGCCCCTAATCATTGGTAACAAGTTAAGCAAACTAAAAAAGCATTTGTCGATCGGCAATTATGCTCGATATTTGCTCGGATTTTGGGCCCAAAACTGAGATTTAGGCGATCGTGCGATCGTGCCGAGGGTGATACTTATACCTACTCCCTCTCAAATCGTAAATTTTCAACTCCTCAAACAGCAGTTTTTTTGAGTAATATTACTGATTGACAAATGCAATTAAGTCTTAACTTGCCACCAATGTGCTCTACCCCCCTTGACCACTGGCCCAGAACCTTAACTTGTGACAAATGAGCGCGGATTGTATCGTACTCTTGAAGGTTTGTTGATTAACGCTATTGTAACGGGGCAGCAAACATCGGTCGAAAAGTAGCGGCAACTTTGGGGCTTTGTCTCAAAGAAGTCAGTAGAGGCGTATTGATAATGCCTTTGACAGTCCCTTTGTGGTCTTAGTCAAGAATCTCCCTGATTCATCCGTGGGGAGTATCAATAACTTTTTTGCAGAACCTCAAGCTGACAGCGACAAGACAGGAGACTCCTGCCGAATCGGAATCTCAATAGTAAACTCTGTCCCCCTGCCTGGTGCAGAAATACACCCCAAGCTTCCCCGGTGTTTTTCCACTACAATTTGCCAGCTAATCGACAGCCCGATCCCTGTGCCCTTACCGGGGGGTTTTGTCGTAAAAAATGGGTTAAATACGTCCCGACGAACCTCTTCCGAGATCCCTGGCCCGTTGTCCACAATTCGGACTGCTACGCAATTGCTGCTTGTTACTTCTGTGCTAATCCGAATCACGCTAGGATTTGCTTTAATGTCTTCTAGCGATCTCTGCGCGTTCCACTCGTCAATAGCATCGATCGCATTGGCAAGTACATTCATAAATACCTGATTCATTTCTCCCCCATAACAGTCTACTTCGGGGAGGTTTGGGCAGTAGTCCCGCACCACTTCAATCGAGGGGCGGTCTGACTTAAATTTTAGCCGGCTCTGTAAAATCATCAGCGTGCTGTCCATCCCTTCGTGAAGGTTGACCGATCTCATTTCATATCCTTCTTGCCGTGCGAAGAGGCGCAAAGATAAAACGATTTCGCGGATGCGATCGGCTCCTAAGTACATCGATTTGAACATTTTAGGCAAGTCGTCTTTGAGATAATTTAGCTCGCTTGCCACGATTTCTGCTTGTATATCTGGAGCCGGATTGGGATAGTGCTTTTCGTAGAGGTCAAGGATAGCGACCAAAGTTTTTGAATATTCTAGAGCATAGGAAAGATTTCCATAAATAAAATTAATTGGATTATTGATTTCATGAGCTACACCAGCCACGAGTTGGCCTAGCCCGGACATTTTTTCGCTCTGAATGAGCTGGCTTTGCACCTGCTTGAGTTCGTGCAGGGAATTTTCGAGCTGTAGGGCTTTTTGTCGCTCTCGCGCTTCCGAAGCTTGCAAAGCTGCTTCTGCAAGCTTGCGTTCAGCAGCCTCCTGCTTCAGGCGTTCATTCGTTTGGGAAAGTGCAGCGGTGCGCTGTTCTACTCGTATCTCTAGCTGTTGTGCCAAAACTTGTAGGTCGGCTTGCGCTCGCTCGCGCTCGACAATTTGCGTCTGAAGCTTTTTAGTTAGATTTCGCAGATTCAGGTGCGTGATAGCCCGAGCTAAAACTTCTTCCTGTTGAAGGGGCTTAGTTATATAATCAACTCCTCCCACATTAAAGCCTTTGACTTTGCTTTCTGTATCGTCCAGCGCGGTCATAAAAATGACTGGGATATCTTTAGTTAAGTCATTTTCTTTTAGATATTGACAGGTTTTAAATCCGTCCATCTCTGGCATCAGAACATCCAACAAAATTAAATCCGGCTGGCAATATTGCACTTTTTTGATAGCGCTAGACCCACTGCGAGCTATCCAAACAGTGAAGCCAGATGCGCTCAAAAAATCCAATACTGAACCCAGATTAGTGGGCGTATCATCCACAATTAAAATGGTTCCTCTGTCTAAAGATTCGCTAGTCATTTTTATTCCTCATCTAAACTGTTGAACAAATTCAACTAATTTGTCTTCTTCAAAGTTTTTGGTTAATTCAAGCAACTGATTGGCAAAAGGTGCATAACGCATATCTATTGCTTTCAGCTTGCTGGCTCGCTTCTCAATACTGAGGAGTTCACCTTTCATGGCTAAATCGAACAGGACTGCAACTTCTTCCGAAGGGGGAGCAATCAGTTGTTGGTCTTGGAGTTGGGAAGGGGGATGGGTGAAGATACCTTCTGAACAGAAAGTTGTTCGCTCATCATAAACCCATTCTAAACCTAAATGGTTGCCCAAGCATTCTAATAACTTTTCTGCCCGAATTGGTTTGAGGAGAAAAGCATTGCAACCAGCATGGAAAATGCTTTGGGGATCGCCGGATAAAATGCTAGCAGAAGTTCCGATCGCAATTACATCTTTCAAGGCAGAGATTTTTCTGATCTGCCTCACCGCTTCAAAGCCGTCCATGACTGGCATTACTAAGTCAATTATAATACAGTCCGGTTGAAATAACACCGCTTTATTCACGCAGTCTTGACCGTCCGTTGCCTCCATCAATTCAAACCCAATGGGAGCTAAAAGATTAACGAGGACGGAGCGATTTTGCCAGCGATCGTCAGCTACTAAAATTTTCCGCCGCTCGCCTGAGAAACTCCTGATAATTTTTTCAGGTTCTTTTTGCTCCCCTTCCCAGCTTTCGATAATAGGCAGCTCTAACTCAAACCAGAAAATACTGCCTTTACCTAAAGAACTTTGTACTTTCAGTTCGCCGCCCATCATCTCCACTAATTGGCGACTAATTGCCAGCCCTAATCCTGTTCCCTCGATCTGGCTAACTGAACCGCTGACTTGCTCGAAGGGCAAAAATATTTTTGAGAGTTCGTCCGGCCCGATGCCAATGCCTGTATCTTCTACTTGGAAAATAAATTTTGCTGTTGGGGATTGGGGATTGGCGATTGGTGACGACAAAGATTGCTGAGTCTCCAGTCTTTCTACTTTAAAACTAACCCCTCCTTTTTCTGTAAATTTTATCGCATTACCGAGTAAGTTGATGAGAATTTGCCGCAACCTTTTTTCATCGGCTTGGACGCAAATGGAAAGTGGAATTAGCGGTTCGTAAATCAAAGAGATTCCCTTCTGTTGGGCGCGAATCTGACAGATTTCAGTAATGCCTTGAAGAAAGTCTGACAGGTGAAGCTCGGTGAGGTAGAGTTCCATTTTTCCAGCTTCGATTTTGGAGAGGTCTAGAACGTCATTGATCAGAGTTAGGAGGTGTTCGCCACACTGATGAATGATGTTAATACCAGACTTTTGCTGACTGGTTAAACCTGTATCTCGTTTGAGGATTTGGGTATAACCTAAAATGCCGTTGAGCGGTGTCCGGAGTTCGTGGCTCATGTTGGCGAGAAATTGGCTCTTGGCGCGGTTTGCGGCTTCGGCCGCTTGCTCGGCTCGCTGTCTCTCTTGAATTTCTACTTCTAGGTGCGTATTTTTGGCTTTTAATTCCTCGGTTCGCTCTTCTACTTTGACTTCTAAAGTGTGATAGAGGTTGGCATTCTCTAAGGCGATCGCAGCTTGTCCCGATAGCATCCGCAACACTTCTACCCGCTTCGGCGTGAAAGCGCCAGCAATCAAGTTGTTTTCTAGGTACAGGATGGCACACAACTTACCTTGAGATAAGATAGGCGCACACAAAATAGATTTTGGCTGGTGTTGGGTAATGTAGGGGTCGGCATTAAAGATATCATCGAGGCCCGAATCATTTAAAACGACATTTTTCTGAGTTCTGGTGACGTAATTGAGTACCGAGATAGGCACTTGCCCAGAAGTTGATACTGGTAAAGATTCTAGCACTCGGACTCGATCTTTAGTCCCCGCCGCTTCTATAACAAGTCGATCCTCTTTTGAGAAAATCAGCGCTCCTGTTTCAGCACCTGCGTTTTCTATCAAAATTTTCATTAACTTGATGAGCAAGTTAGGTAGAACAATTTCGCTAGAAATGGCACTAGAGGCTTTCATTACAGTTGCCAAGTCTAGCAACTCTGTTTGAGCGCTTGTCACGGTCAAAGGAGCAATTGTCATAGGGTTGAAAGGGGTTTCGGTGAGCGCAGAGGCTCGCACTATTAATTGCGGGTATTTTTCTTCTAGATGTTTAACTTTAGCTAAAGCTCCCCAGCGCATATAGGCATAATAAGCATCGGTCATGTAGGTGCGGGCAATCTTTTCTTTACCCCATTCTAAATAGAATTTAGCAGCGAGTTCATAAGCTAGTGCTTCTTCGTTGATGTACTCGTTTTCTTTAGCAAGAGCGATCGCTTTGTCGTACATCTCGATCGCTTCTACTTTTTCGCCTAAAACACGATGCCTTTGGGCCTCTACTAAATAGAATTTATGCAGGTGATTCATTGGGGCATGATACGCCCATTTTTGCAATTTTTCTTGATTAGCTTGTACTCGGTTAAGAATTTCCTGTTGCTCGGACTGTGAAGTTTCAGAATACACAGCTAGCCGTACTAGAGAATCGTAGAAATAGAAGATCGCAACAGTTAGCTGCCCAGTAGATGCTCCAAAAGAACTTTCTACTAGAGGGATATTTTTTAATGCTTGCTGGTAATTCTCAAACACGTAACAAAGCGCAAGTTTGTGCAAGTATAAGTAATGAAGTGCCAGTTGGTTGTTGGTTTGCTGGTATAGCGGCAGCATTTTTTCTTCGTCGTAGGCTTCCCCCATTAACTGACATAGATATTGGCTTTTTCCCATCATGTTTAAGACGGCTTGCCAACAAATTTTTGTATTATTAAGCGCTGTTTCTTGGCTGATTTTATGAAGTGCATCTGTGTAAGTTGCTATCTCTCGTTCGAGTTGCATTAGTTGCTTCCCAACAAAAAACGAGTAATGACTCCACACCATGACGGCATAGCCAGCATATTCTAAATCTCCAGTTTCCAGCCCGCTAGAGAAAGCTGACAGGAAAGGTTCTAAGGTATTCCGGACGTGTTCTTTCCAATGTTGAACGGCAGCATACACCAAGTGGCAAGTCTTGACTTCGATTTCTTTGGCATTTAACTTTGACACTAGACGTAAAGCTAATTGGCCGAACTCATAGCCCCCCTCAATATCTCCTACCGCCCCGCAAAGCAGAAGACTGTATACCGCATATGCAAAGGGAGAGACAGAAGCATTGCCGTATTGAACGGATAAATCGATTTGTTTGCACACTGTTAAAGGCACCAGTGCGGGCATCCCAGAATAGCAAGCAGAAAATATACTTGACAAAATCCCGATCGCTGCTAATTGATAACGATCGGTCATTTCAGGGAGATCGATTAAGTCCTCAATTCGGGTGCGGCTCAAAATTGTCGCAGTTTCCCCCAGCGCCTGCCCAATATCAGATGGGTTTGGCGAGTCGGGAAACTCTACCTCCAACTGCTTTAAGACTTGCAGCCCCGTATTCAATGCTTCCAGCAGCTTGTTCTGCGCCATATAAGCTTGAATCTGGACTTTGTACACTTTTACTATGTCCAATAGCGTTTTGGCGCAGTTTTGTACTATCTCAACGAATCTCTGCATTCCATCAAAATCACCACTCAAATATGCTGACTCTGCTGCTTCCTCATGCAGCGTTAATGTCAGTTCATACCGACTCTCCCAACTATCTACCGCTAGCAGAGATAAACCCACTTGCAAATATTTGACTGCGGAATCGTGGGCTGTAGCAGCTTTCGCTTTCTGACCGGCAATCAGATTCAATTGGGCTAGTTCATATTTTTGGGATTCAGCGGTAAGTAAGTCAGTACCATAATTTAGCTGGTTAACTAAAGCGAAAATATTTTCTTTTCTATCTTCTGGCGTTGTACTTTGCAGCAGCAGTTGACCGATTTTTAAGTGGGTCTCTTTTTTGCGATCGTCTGGAATCAAAGAATAGGCAGCTTGCTGCACTCTGTCATGTAAAAACTTGTAGTCAACCTTCACATCAGTTAAGGTAAAACCGCCCGACTCTTCCTGACTAAATACGAGAGGAATTTTGTATTCATTGCTCAAAGGTAAAATCAACCCAGCTTGGAGTGCTGCCCACAACTGTGCTGCCGTGACTAAGGATGATTCCTGATTGACAATCGCCAAAACTTCTAAGTTAAAAGTGTTGCCAATACAAGCAGCAAATTTTAATACTTTTTGGGTGTCTTCTGGCAATTTGCGTATGTTTCTAGCAATCAGTTCGACAACGTTGTAATCGGTGATGCCGATCGCTTGAATTTGCTCGATATTCCATTGCCAACCCCCCTTTGTCCCCCCTTGGTAAGAGGGGATTAGGGGGGTGAAGTTATAAGTCAACAAATCTTCTTGATAGAGGGTTTTGAGGAGTTGACTTAAGAAGAAAGGATTGCCCTGCGTTTTATTGAAAAGTAGAGACGCGAAATTTCGCGTCTTTACAGACAGGGATTCTGCACCGCCAGATTCATTTAAAGTATCCGCAATTAATTCTTCGACATCAACCAGGTGTAATGGTTGAAGGACAATATCATTCACCGTCGCACCTGTTTGGCGAATCTTGTCAATTGTTTTAATCGTCGGATGAGTGGGAAAAACTTCGTTATCTCGATATGCCCCAATCAGCAATAAATACTTGCTATCAGAATCAGTTATTAGCAATTCAATTAATTTCAACGATGCTGAATCCGCCCACTGCAAGTCATCGAGGAAGATAACTAAGGGATGGTCAACAGTCGTAAATACGCCTATGAATTGTTTAAAGACGCGACTGAAACGGTTTTGAGCTTCAGTTGCCCCTAGTTCTGCTACGGGTGGCTGTTTGCCAATAATTAATTCAACTTCAGGGATAACATCAATGATGACTTGTCCGTTATCGCCTAAAGCGGATAACAGTTTTTCTTTCCAAGTTTGGATTTCTGCTTCGCCTTCGGTTAGAAGTTGCTGAGTTAAGGATTGGAATGCTTGAATCAGGGAAGCATAAGGAATATTGCGCTTGAACTGGTCAAATTTACCTGCAATAAAATATCCTCGCTGCCGCACAATGGGTTTGTGAACTTCATTGACCAACACTGTTTTGCCTATCCCGGAATAACCGGAAACCAGCATTAATTCGGTGGTACCACTGGCAACGCCATCGAAAGTTTCTAGAATTTTTTCAATTTCTCGGTCGCGACCGTAGAGCTTTTGCGGTATATTTAATTGCCCTGCTTTATCCGCACTTCCAACAACAAAGTTGGAAATATATCCGCTAGCCTGTAGCTCGATCGAGCAAGTTTCTAAGTCAAATTTTAGTCCCTCAGCGCTTTGGTAGCGGTCTTCAGCATTTTTAGCTAATAGTTTCATTGCAATCGCTGAAATTTGTGGGGGGATTTCAGGATTTAGCTGGTGAGGGGGAATGGGAGTTTTGGCAATATGGCTGTGTACCAATTCCAGCGGGTCTTTGGAATTAAAGGGCAACTCGCCTGTGAGCATTTCATAGAAGGTAACGCCTAGTGAATAAAAATCAGTGCGGTAGTCAATTGACCGATTCATCCGGCCAGTTTGTTCTGGCGACATATAGGCGAGTGTGCCTTCGAGCAAATCTGGATGGCTGAGGGTCGAATTTTCTCGCTCCAGGCGCGAAGCGATGCTGAAATCAATAACTTGAACTTTTTCAGTGGCTGGGTTGATGATAATATTTTGTGGCTTTATATCTTTATGAATAATGTTATGTTTGTGGATTTCTGCTAAGGCAGAGACAAGCTGGATTCCCAAAGACAGAAATTGAATGATTGCGAGTTTTTTGCCCTTCATCCAATCGTTGATAGACTGGGAGCCTGAATCTTCTAATATCAGTGCTAAACCGTTTTTATAGCTTTCTAAACTAATTGCTTTGATAATCGTTTCTAGGTTCAAGCTGTGCAGGATTTGATATTCGTGCCGCAAGCGGGTGATGTCAGAAAGAGTGGGATACTCAGCCTTTAGCGTTTTGACGATCGCGCTGGAAAAGTCCGAAATCCTCCGAGCGCGATCGACTGAAGTTCTGATCCCGCTGTGGAGGGTTTCAACGAATTGATAGCCAGTTAAGTTGAGAGTCATTGTTATTCTAGCGATCGCGAGGGAATTGAGCGTCCGGTTAAGGCCGGTTTTAAAACTTAATTATTATTGGAGCTGATTGTAACATAGTAATTTACTCAACAAAAGTGAGCTCGTGTTTCGCTTCGGGCACTCGCGGCCTCATGAGATTGTGTTGTTAACTGTGCTGCCTCAATGCGCGTTTTGGGTGTTTGTTGGGGGATTAGTCGGCTGCATTTTTAACTGGCGTGTCGATCGAGTGTTGTCCCGCTGATGATAATTATCGTTGTCAACCATCACTCATGGGTGAAAAGTTAAGATTTAATTCCATTTGTCAATCAGCAATATTACTCAAAAAAACTGCTGTTTGAGGAGTGGAAAATTTACGATTTGATAGCGATTAGGTATAAATATCTCCCTCGGCACGATCGCTCGATCGGCCAAATCTCAGTTTAGGGCCCAAAATCCCAGTAAATCTCGAGCCTAATTGCTGATTGACAAATGCTTTCTTAGCTTAACTTGTTACCAATAACTCTCACCTCAAACCGAATCATCCCTCCTCCATCTGCAAGCCGAACAATCCCAATCAACAGGCGGCGTTTCATACCGGGGATCGGTCATTTCACATTGGGGACACCGAGGAGCAAACAGGGGGTGGGTATCCAAAAGTTCTAACTGCTGCAAGGCCTGTCCACCTTTGCAGGGCGTTGCAGGATAAGTTCGCCGCTATAGTAGCTTGCCCCTTTGGGTTCCCACAGTTCATCGGGTTGGGCGTTGGGGTCTGCTCAAAAGTCCGGGCAAGTGTCGGTTTCTGAGCCTGTGGGATGAACTGCACAGATTAAGTGTCGGTTGCGGGCGTAGAAGGAGACAGCGATGGCTCCGCCCCGGATGGAGCCTACGCCTTCGGGGAGTTTGGGGTGAACCAAGGAGGTGGAAGGCATGAGCGAGGGACTTCAATGCCCCGAAGGCGATCGATTGGCTATTCTGCTGGCGAAGTGCACATCGACTGCATTTACGAGAAACCGGCCTTGTAAGCGTTACTGAATTCACTGCGGGTTCAGGACGCAGGCAGCTTTTCGCTCGGCTTTCCCAAATAAAAAATACCGAGAGCAATCGTAGCTCCCGGTATCAACTTTTCCAGTTCCGTTGTTGTTAAGTAAATCCAATCAGGCTAAATTTGAGAAAATTTGCCTCACTCGATTAAGCACAGCCGATCGTTATTGGTTAGCCTGTTCCAAAGCGGGATTCGTTGAAGCTCCAGCAATTTCGGCTAAGTTAATCTTGACAACTTTATTGCGAGCTTCAGTGACTTTGGGCAGAGTTAGCGTGAGAATGCCATGTTTGCATTCAGCTTGCACGGAGTCGTTTTGAATGTGTGCGGGCAAGGGAATTACCCGGTGGAATTTGCCGTAGCGGAATTCAGAGCGGACGTACCCAGATTTCTCGTCTGTGTTTTCGTAGCGGCGTTCGCCAGAGATAGAAATTGCTTCACGAGTCACTTGAACGTCAACGTCTTTGGGGTCAATTCCAGGCAGTTGCGCTTTTAATACGAAGTTGTCACCAACATCAGCCAATTCCAGAGCGGGCATCCAAGTGGCTTCTGAGTTATCTCTCGTTGTTGCCAGTTGGTCAAAAACTTTATCGAGTTGCTGGCGGATGGTTTCAATTTCCGTGAATGGTTGCCAAGAGCGCATCAACATAATCTGTCACCTCAAAGATTGGTAAAACTTTATAAGGAAAGTTTGGGTTGAAGCTCATCGCTTACAGTTATTATGATGCCGCTTTATAAGTGAGAGGAACAGTCAGGAGAACCCAACCTAGTTAGTCGTATTTTCCCGAATAAGTGCGAAAGAATCAGCAGTAATTGGCAGTGAAGAAAACCGTACCAAGCTATTCATAGAAACCGAAAAGGCTGTGTCAACGCCATGATGACCCTGCCGAGCGAACTCTCCACGGCGCGAGCGTCGGGGGAAGTATCGCTGGTGTTAACCGTACCAAAAACACGGTGCGGGTGACGTGTCGCAGGGTAAGGACGTTATTTGTAGGCGCGATCTGCTTTCCCACAGCCATCGCTCGCGCTCGTGAGGGCTCTGGCATAATCCCGGCTGTCCGGAATTGCCGCTAAATCTATCCAAACTTCGTCAAGAATCGGAAAGCATCGAGTACGTGACTCGCGCAAACGTAAGGCGAAGTATTGTAAAAAGCTTGCCAAGCCGCCGCTTTATCTTCGTCGTATTTATCCGCTCTTTCCGGGTATTTTCCTTGCCAATTCAGGCGCACTGCGTGACCGACCAACACATCTAAAACGATGTATTCTTCTACCTTCAACTCGGGGTTGCGCTGGGCGATCGCAGCCAACTCCATCAGTGCCTCAATATTGACTTGTCGGTATTCCGGTGCGACAATCTTATTCAGCAAATGCTCGATTTGTAGCGCGAAATTCTTTTCGCCTGGTGTCATTTCCGATAATATAATATGGCTGTCTAACCGATTGCGCCGCTCTAATTTGTCGCCAATTATCAAGCCTTTGCAGTGCCGCAGCAGTCCCCAAACACTCGGATAAAAATCCTTCGGTACCCGATTGACTGCACCTTCCATTTGCCGCTTCCGCCGCCATCCTCCCGCAGGCATTGTTTGTTCTTCGGAAACTGGCGCTACTACCCATTCAATATCTTTTTCCGGCTGTTTGACGCGCAGGGATTCTTGCTGTTTGAGGATTTGATTCATTTCCTCGTATTCTGCCAACACTTGGCGCAGGCGATTTTTGATTTCAAAGGGACTTAGCTGCATTAAATATTCGTAAGCTTCATTTTGCGTAACTCCCAATTCGCGGGCTAATTCGCTGGTTAAGAGCAAAATAAAGTAGCTAACTCTCAGCGTCAGCAAACCTTTAAATAAGTGCGGTTCGGCTTTAATTAGCAAGCCTAGGTAGATGAGAACTTCTTGAGTTAGAACTCGATCGCGAATGTCTTCTCCGCAGAATTGGCGAATTTTGTCCATCACTTCCGTGTAAGAGCCGGGTCGCGAAATTATCGAATCTTCGCTGTAAGCTTTCCCCACAGCAATCTGTTTTTGCCGCACCAAAATGTCTGTCACCGCATCGGACAAGCTGATATCAACCTTGTCGAGCAAACCTGCGGCATGGCGGATGACTGCCCATTGGATTTTTGATTGCGAACTTTCTCCAGCTTTTGTATAAACTTCGTTGAGCAAATCCACTACTTTAACTGTTTGTTCTGCACCTCCAAATCCTGTATCAAAATTTAATCCTTTGAGGCGAACTAACGTGTGCAGCAACTCAATTTGTTCGTACAAATTTTCTGAATCGCGCAGGCTAGTTAGCAAGAATTGAGTATTAGTTTCGCACTCTAATTTAAATTCTTGCGTGTGACCCAGAGGCCAAGTTTTTTCAGGATTGTAAGTTAGATAGCTGCGCGTTTCTACTGCACCTGTCACCGGAGATTCGGTAAATTCAAAATCGTGCATGAAATCAATTCTTTCGGTGCCAGCGGTCAGCATTAACTGCTTGAGATTTCCGAGTTTAACTGGCGTGTTGTTGCAGTGTCCGTCCCGGAGTTCCTTCATTAATTCTAACAACGCTTCCCGGCCTGTTTCCAGCATCGTGTGAGTCAACATCAGCGTTACCGTGGGGCGTCCCAACTGATACCAGTGGCGGTGAATGTGAGCTATTTCGCTTTTGATTTTAGATACGAGGAAATGGTAATCTAGAGTTAGGTAAAATTCTTGTCTGTCCAAAAACGAGGGGAGAAATACGATCGCCTCTTCGCGAATTTTAAACACCCGAGAAGTTGTTAAACTCCGCAAACGGCGCACGGGGCGGCCGGTTAAGCCTAATTGGTCGTTGCGTCCAATTTGCGTGTAAATAGCTGATAATTCTTTAGTCTGGCGGACTTGAATTGGTTCTACCTGTTTTGGGGTTTGCGCCGCAATGCCGTTAGCGGCTAGTTCTGCTTGCAAATCTTCATCTTCAGCTAACAGTGCAATTTGCACTAAAGGTTCTCTGTGTTGGCCGACTGATAGGTGCCTTCCCAGCGGGTCGATGTCGCCAACTGCGATTAATCCTTCGTTCAGCAATTGACCGAGAAAATACAAACTTTGCGCCCAAACGAGGGGAATATTTTCATTGGGCAAGCGCTGTTGGCTGCGGGGATTTAACTTTTCTGCTTCTATATTTTCGCCTGGGACGTAGTACAATTCGGGTAGCAGCGGCAAACCAGAGCGATCGACTGCCAGAGATTCCAAACGCTGCCGGTACTCTTGTACTTGCGCTTGATTTCCCTGAAATATACCGTCCAAAAATAAATAAGTGAAAAATAGCGGCCACTCGCATTCAATGTGCTCGAACTGCCTTAATTCTGTGGGTTCGTAGTGCAGGCGATCGGCATCTTCCAAAACAGTTTGGTGTCCGTCCCGCAGAAACCGCTTGCAGCCGTATTTTCCTTGCAATTTGTCAATAATCTTATTTCGAGTCCGTTCTACTAATTCTGTATCTTCAACAGCAAAAGCCGGAAAACTAATCACGCTCAATAAAGCGGCATCTACCTCTTTTGAACTAGATTCGCGAGGCAAAAGCGATTCCAAAGTTATCCGACTTCTAGCGATTTCGTCGGGCAAAACGTGAATAACTGATGCTTGAGAGCCTTTAATCCCGAACAAATCCAACCCATTTATTGCTTCCAGCGCTGCTTTTGCCATGCCAACTGAACTGGCGTTCAATTCTGCATTGCCGCGATTGATTTTATGGCCTCTTTCCCAAATTCCGTAATCTGGGGTGCGGTAAGCTCTCCCAATGTAGTAAACTAAATTTTGTATAAAATTGACTTCATCAATAGTAAAAATTATATGCAGCCCAGCAGCCGTCATTTGAGCAAGAATTAACAAATATATAGATGTAGCGTCTAACTGTAAATGTCCCCATTGGTCATCGCCAACAACAACACTTCCAGTTTGAGTATTGTATTTAGCGTGCAAAGCATCTAGAGGCAACTGAGTATTTTTAAAACTTTCTACTTTGCTCGATTGCTGCATCATCGCAAACAGCAAGCCGCGCATTAGTTTGACTGTGCTGTGTTCGAGTTCAAATGTTCTGCCGCGATCGCCATCAATTTTGCGGTAAGCTAAACCCAAACCCCAAACCGCGAGAATGCTGTACACGTTGTCGCGCACCCAGGCATCGGTGTAGTCGCCGTGGGCGTTAACGGCGGTACTCGCCGGCAGCAAACCCGTAATTGGGTTCTGGCGCTTGAGAATGACGGTTTTGATTTGCTGGTAGTAATAATCTAACCTCGTTTGCCGCTGAGTTGTTGCGATCGCCATTTCGTTTTCCTTGTTTTTCCTGATGCGAGCTGAATTGCGGTGAATAGACTTTTAACTATATCAGAATTCAGATTATTTCTCAAGTTTTGCAAACAGAACAAGGTGATTGCCATGTCTAGCCGCAACAACAACAATAACAACAGCGTTCCTTTCGTAAAAATTGTCTACTCTACAGTGAAGATTAATGGTAAAATTGAACTCGTACCGATGGAATGGTACGCCGACGGTTCTGTCAAAAAAATCGAACACTAATGAGCGATCGCACAGGTGGAAATTTGAGATTTGAGATTTGAGATTTGAGATTGGGGAGTTGGGGCATTGGTAATTAACTGGCGAGTATCTCACAGCCAAGAGAGAACCGCTAGACAAGACTCGCGAGCGCGATCGCACTCAGACAAAAGCTCTCACCCTTGATTCTCCCCTATTTTCGGCACAAACCGGATTTTTGCCGTCCAAAACTCGCAAGTGCGTCGATCGCCAATCTAAGCTAATTTAAATAACTAGGTGTGTAGGAAGCTAAAAAAAAAATATGGATCGATCGCAGGCGCAATTTTCAGTGCTGGGACTACCAGTCCACATATTAGATGATTATGCAGGTTGGCTGATGGAGCGCCTGCATCAAGGATTAGGAAGTCACGTCGTCACGCTGAATGCTGAAATGGCGATGCAAGCCGAGCAAAATCCGGCTTTAGCAGATGTAATTCGCAAAGCGGAACTGGTGATTCCCGACGGTTCGGGAGTGGTGCTGTACTTGCGAATGCGCGGCAAACCGGCACAGCGGTATCCGGGGATTGAATTAGCAGAATCGCTGTTACAAGCAGCGGGAAAATTGCCAAATTCTGAATCAATATTTTTCTTTGGAGGTTCCCCCGGAGTGGCGGTTGCTGCGGCAGAAACTTGGCAGCAAAAAGTTAACGGATTGTCAATTGCTTCTCAACACGGTTATCTTTCCGCAGATGAAGAAAAAGACTTCCGTGAAAGCCTCAAAAAAATGCAGCCAAAGCTGATTTTTGTAGGCTTGGGAGTGCCGCGCCAAGAATTTTGGATTGCCGAACACCGACACCTTTGCCCTCAGTCAATTTGGGTGGGAGTTGGCGGCAGTTTCGATATTTGGGCGGGAACAAAAGACCGCGCGCCGGCTTGGTTTTGCGACAATCATTTAGAATGGCTGTACAGGCTTTATCAAGAACCTTGGCGGTGGCGCAGGATGTTAGCTTTGCCGCAATTTGCATTGAAAGCTTTGGGGGATTTTAGAGGTTGAAAATTGGATTAATAGAGTAACCGCAGATTTAAGGCAGATCGACGCAGATGATTTTAAGATAGTTTGGGAATTAATGCAATCTTGTCTAGTCTTCGGGTTTGTTGGGGGCGGGTTTACCGATCTAGGGATGATATTACAGATAGTTGGTGAACCAGCCCCTAAAATAATTGTGGTGGATTTACTGGAAACAATCTTAGTAAATTAACACAAGTAAAAGTAGGGCTAGTTTCAATAGACTTCTTGCACTCATTCGCCAAAAATTAGACAATTATCTGCGTTCATCTGCGTGTGTCTGCCTTACATCTGCGGTTTTCGGATCAATCAAATATCTGTGGCATCTTGTCTAGTGTTTGGGACTCGCTACACAATGTAAGGAGAATCGATCGCCTTTGCCCGATTAATCGCCACCAAAGCTTGGTAAATCAAAACCGAAATCTCACCGCGAGTGATATCCCGCTGCGGCGAAAGCCAATCGCGGGAAGGATAATTAACCACAATCTTCAAAGCAGTTGCTGTGGCGATCGCACTCAAAGCATAATTAGGAATTTGAGAGCGATCGATGTAAACTTTCAAAGAATCAGGATTGCCGCCCTTGAGTTCCAAACCGTTAACCAAAGATACGATCGCCTCAGCCTTAGTCAAATTCTGATTCGGGCCGAACTTCAACCCCGGAAACCCGGCCAAAAACCCCCCCCGATTTGCCCGTTCGATCGCACTTCTCGCCCAAAAACTAGCAGAAACATCAATAAAATTTGTAGCCGGCAACCTCGGAATCGGACTAAACGCACTCACCAACAGCGCCGCATATTGAGCGCGGTTTAAACTCTCATCAGGCCTAAAAGAACCGTCAGGAAAACCGCTAATTATATTCGCAGCCGCCAAAGCTTCAATAAACTTCTGTGCCCAATGTCCAGAAATATCGCTGAACACCAGACCCCCGATATTCGGATTGCCGCCGCCCTTTCTCACCGCAGCTTGCACAGCTTTAAAAGCATTCACTTTCCCGTAACCAAACCAATCGCTGCGACCGTTGTTAGGATCGTAATTTCCCATGCGATTCCCCAACTGGGGATCGGGATCGGGATCGACAATTTTCTCAGCAGTTTGTTCGAGAATTCCCCGCACTTCCCGCGCCGTCAAACGAGGGTTAGCCGAAAGTATCAACCCTGCAACCCCAGCGACCACTGGAGTGGCGCTGGAAGTACCGCCAAAGGTATCAGTATAGTCCCCCCAGTCGTAGCCCCGATCGCCCACTCGATCGGCAGTAAACACCCCCAAACCGGGCAAATACTGCGTCACCTCCGGCGGCGTGCCGATAAATCCGGTTTCTGGCAGCCAAGTTCCCGGGGGCGCGTTGTTGCTGGGGGCGCAAACCGAGATGGTGGTGCCCCAATTGCTGTAAGCTGCTTTTTTGTTGAGGGAAGTGGAAGCGCTGACGGCAATTACGTCTGGGTGAACGGCAAATCCTGCCAGCCATCTAGTTTGACCGCCCAGGATGTTGTCGGGCCAGCCTTTCTCGTTAACAATACCGTTGACTGGGCGGTTGGCATTGCCCGCAGCGAACAGAATAACGCAGCCTCTGCCGCCCCGCCCTTGGGTTGCTGCTTTGGTGATGACGGCACTCTGCCGCAGGGAAAGGGGATAGTAAACTGCTGAAGGCCCCCAACTGCAAGAAATGACGGCGGCACCTTTTTCGATCGCCCAATTAAACATTTTTTCGACAGAATCATCATCGAGAAAACCCGTGGTACGGATGGGCATCAGGGCGCAGCCGGGGGCGACGCCGACAATGCCTTGGCCGTTTTCTTCTGCAACGGCGACGCCGGCACAACTTGTGCCGTGGTTGTCTGAGTTGGCGACTGGCATCGGGGAGGTGTCGCCGTCTTTGAAATCGATGGGTGAGACGATTTTGCCTTGGCCTTGAAAATCTGGGTGGGTGATGTCAACTGAATCGTCGGCGATCGCAATTACGATCGATCGAACTCCGCGAGTCATGTCCCAAGCTGGTTCGGCATAAATTTGGGCACCGCCGACAAGTTCCTTGCCGCCTTTGTTATTGAGATACCACTGTTTGGGATAAAGCGGATCGCGGGGCGTGTAATGCTGCTGCGTCTCTACTAAAATGTTGGGTTCGGCTACGAGAACTTCTGGATATCTTGTCAGGCGGTTGGCAATTTTGACCGGGTTTTCTGTTGCTTGTTTTGTGACTTCGCAGACGAAAGTGTTGGGAATTCCTTCTACTGGTCGGACTATTTTTAAAGCTGCTGCATTGGCGATCGTCTTTCGCGATTGTTCGTCTACTTGTTCGCCAAATTGAATGGTAATTTGGTCGGTTAAATAAAAGAATGTACTCGGATTGTTGGCGGGGCTATAGACGTGGCTGGCAAAAGCTACAGCATCGCTGGCGCGGGCTGCTTGCATTGCTGCTTCTAGGTTAGAGGGCGCAACGAGATATTCTTCGAGATTGGTTTGGGCGATGCGGCGGTTGAGTTTTGCCCCAGTTGTTGCAGCCCAATCGTTTGAGGCTGATGCTGTTGGTGAGGGGCGGACTGTAAAGCGATCGTCCGCTTTTGACAGCAGCAATTCGTCGCCGCCGCGCTGCAAAATCACTGCCAGACTTTCATCGGGTACTCCAATTCCTTGATAGTTTTGGAGAGTTTCGGAGGTCGGTTTGTTTGGTTGTACCATCAGAAATGCCTTTGTTTAACTTTAATTCAGTCTTACTATATTCTCAAGAACAGGCAGGATGCCTGTTCCACAAAAACTGAATTTTCTTTTTGTGGGGAGTAGGGGTTGGGCTTCTAGCCCGCCCGTAAAAGGCTTATTAACAGTGATTCAGCAAATCCCTCAAACTCACATCTTGCACCATTGTCAATAAACTTTTTCAGCAACAGGCAAGATGCCTGTTCCACAAAAGATGAATTTTCTTCTTGTGGAACAGGCATCTTGCCTGTTAAGCGAGAATGGTGCAACATCTCAGTCAAATAAACACGCTAGGATTAACATTAAAAAATTCTCCCAGCGCCTTAGCTTGCGCCTTGCTAATCGCCCGTTTCCCATTAACCACCTCAGAAACTACTCCTTTGGAACCAATCACGCCCACTAAATCGGCTTGTTTGAGTTCGCGAACTTCCATGAGATGCAATAGAACATCCCGGGGAGTCGCTTCTGGGATTGGGTAATACTTGGCTTCATATTCTTCGATCAACAGAGCCCAGAGGCTCAGTAAAGTTTCTTCTTCTAATGTTAATTCTTCCTGAGACATCAGAGATTCTACTTCTGCGAGGGCAATATCGTAATCTTCTTCGTTCAGGATGGGCTTAGGCTGCGATTTCGCCAGCAGTTGACCGTAAGCTGTTTTCTCAATTGTTATATTCATGGTTCATTCCATTGTTTAATTAGACATGGTTCTCAAGTATAATCAGGGTGTTTGTTTCTAGATATCCTGATTTTGACGATTGGTGTAAATGTTTTTAATTTGTTAAATTAATCCGGAAATCTGTATTTTTTCCCCTATGCTTAGGTATAATTTAACTTATTTTTCTTTTGACTTCATCTTCATTGTCCCAGTTGATTTTGCTATATTCGGCATGAGTTAAGAACTGCTTAAAATATATAATTTTGCTTTTGTATTTAACTTGTACAATTAATCGATACTGATTGCCTTTAATATTAAAAATGGTATATCCACAGACTTGATCGACCGATCGCGAATATCCGTTTCGCACATCTTCTAGAGATTGCCAATCGTTGTCTTGGATTAGCTGGTACCAGGATTCGATCGCACTCTGGGCATCCGGGTAGGGTTCGATCGCACTCAGAAGATTTTTCTTAGAAATCAGTCTCATAGATCGTTTCTCAACTACCATTCTATCTTCTCATTTTGAGAACGACCAGTCAAGTCTCTACTTAATTTTTCCTAAAGAACCTTTTGCCCGATCGAACCCTTTGACATTTCAACAAATTTGGTGTACACTTAGCCGGTTGCGATCGCCAATGGTAAGATCGGCTCAAGCTAAATATTTTTTTAAAGCGCACAGGCGCAAAGTAATTTCATGGTATACTCTGGAACTGTTTGCTGGCTTCGCTCCACTGCCCGGATTACGATCGGGGCGATCGCAGCTTTTACCCTGTTGCAACCGCTCCAAGTCCAAGCACAACAACCTTCTGGGCCAGAGAACCAACCGCAAGTCGAACCCGCCGACGACCCCACAGACCCCAACAATCTTCGCCCTCTGACGCAAGACAGCAGCTTGCTGAGCGTCCAAGGAGGCCAGCGTTTGATGACAGAAGCCAGCAGTGCTATTTCCGCTCAGAATTACGCACTCGCCACTCAAAAACTCCAAGAATCCCGCCAGATTTTCAATCAACTCTCCAACTTCTACCAACAACTGGGCAGCAGTTTTGCCGGAATTGACATCCGCTTGGCAGAAAGCCACCGCGCCAAAGCTGTAGAAACGGCTCAAATGCGCGACGAAGCTACCTACCGGCTGGCGTTGGTACACCGGGCGCAAAATAAGCCCGAACTGGCGGTGCCCCTGCTGATTCAGATTATTCGATCGCAGCAGCCAACTCGCGATTTGGGCAAGAAAGCTTACCAGCAGTTACTGGAATTGGGTTTTGTGGATGCGCCCTTTCCCCGGCCTGCCAGCAGTCAACCGCGATCGTCCAACAAATAGTTCTACTAAAATCTAAATTACAGCCGTTTATCACAGAAACCAATGGTTACACCGTCTCAAGTAGCAGAAATGATTAAGGCAGGGTTGCCCGACGCTAAAATACAAGTTAACGATTTAACTGGCGGTGGCGACCACTACCAGGCGAGAGTAGTCTCTGCCGCTTTTGAAGGAAAAAGCCGAGTACAGCAGCACCAACTGGTTTACGGCGCTCTCAAACAGGCAATGGCTAGTGAAGCCATCCACGCTTTGGGCTTGGAAACCTTAACTCCCGCAGAATGGGAAGCTAAAAATCAAGTTGCTTAATTGTTGACTTGCAAGTGGTATCACAAGTTGGTGCTGGTGTCAAGAGTTGATTGAAATACAACTGCTCCACTTACCCACAAAAACCACAAAAACCCGGTTTTTTTTTACCGGAATCTATGGCTGTAACGAAAGATTTTCGTAAAAAACGCGGTTTCTGCGTCAGTCAACGTTTAAAAATTTTCAAACAATATTAGGACCGACAATGAGTACAACAGCACATCAAAGAATTGACGACTTGGTTAAGCAAAACAAAATCATGGTGTTTATGAAGGGCAATAAGTTAATGCCCCAGTGCGGTTTTTCTAATACTGTGGTGCAAATTCTCAATACTTTGGGAGTGCCTTACGAAACGGTTGATGTTTTGGCAGACCAGGAAATTCGTCAAGGCGTTAAAGAGTATTCCAACTGGCCGACAATTCCCCAAGTTTATATCAACGGCGAGTTTATTGGCGGCTCGGATATTATGATCGAGATGTATCAAAAGGGCGAATTGCAAGAAATTGTAGAAGTGGCTTTGGCTTCTTAAATTAGACAGAAAAAACATATCCCCGACTTCTTAAAGAAGTCGGGGAAATAACAGCAATTGCGTTTTACGTGCAATTAGGTTTATTTACTTAATTATTCGTTACCAGGCAGAGCCTGGAAACGCACTGCGGTCGGCTATGCCTCGAATTTTTAGGCTCCCAAAGCGATGCCGAGCCTCTAGACATCGGTTCCCAGACCGAGCCGGGGAACCTGTTACTACAATTGCCAATTCCCAATTGCCAATTCCCAATTGCCAATTCCCAATTCCCAAATCATCAAGGGTCGATCGAACCAATTTGCTATTTAATAGTAGTCTGCTTCTGTTTGGGTCTGTGGCATTGCAAAATTGGAGGGGTCGTGAATGTAACGCGCTGCTTCTTCCTCTAGTCTGTGAATCAGATAGGGTTCCAGACTGTTGGAATGCCGCATGGCTGCTAAATACCCGTCTAAGTAAAGCCGCAGGTCATCAAAGCGATAACCTCTATTCCACATTTCGACGAGGGCGTCGGTGAGTTTTTGGTAGTGCCGGATTGTTTGGGTGTCTTGTAGCATGGTGTGAGCTTGAAATCCTTTGTGGTTTGTATAATGACGGCGGGATTTAGGAATGGCCTCGATTGATGCTGAGTGGCTCAGCTTGAGGCTATTTCTAAATAAAAGTTTTTACCCTGCTCAACAGGCTACCCTCCATAAAAAATTTCACTCGTTGCAATGCAATTGCTCGACTTTGTGCGCGCACCTAGATAATTCGCTGTGCGTTGAATAGAGTCGGGATGTTGCTGAATTTGGCGGTCAAAGTGGCTGAGTGTTCCGGCTACCGAGCGAACGGTTGGAGGAATTCTAGTTTCACTTGCGCGATTTGTCAACCTCCTGGGAGTGGGGGCTGGGTCGGGGGGATCGCTTTTAGCAGGCGGTTGGGGCATGGGATCGATCGGCTTTACACTGTCTTATTTTCATTGTAAGCTCATCGCCAGAATGATTTAACCATTCTGCAGGCTGACCCTGCCAAATTAACCCAATCTTTAAAATTCCTACCCTAGGTATGTCCGCTGCTGTAAATGCAGCTCGTGCTTGAGTAGCGATGGTTACAAAAGCTTGACAAAAGCTCTGTTAACCTTGTAGCAATTAGTGATATGGGAAGCTCGCCTCTGTGGAATCTGCAAGTATTTCAATTGTTGAAGGGAATCCGCACCTGCGATCGCTCTTGGGCTGGCATCTACAGCAAGTCGGTCACTGGGTGCACCAGTCAGCGGATATCAGTCACGCTAGGGAAATATTTTTCAGCCGCCAGCCAACCCTAGTCATTCTGGATGCCCAATTGCCCGATGGGGACGGTTTGGAATTTTGCAACTGGCTGCAACAGCAGCAGCAGTCGCTGATTTTGATGCTGTCGGCGCGGAATTCGGAATCGGATATTGTTGAAGGTTTGAAGGCGGGGGCAGACGATTACCTGACTAAACCCTTTGGGATGCAAGAGTTTATGGCGAGGGTGGAAGCTCTGATGCGCCGCAACCGCACGATGATACCGCCGGCGACGCTGGAGTGCGGGCTGCTGAAAATTGATTTGGTGCAGCGCCGAGTCAGGTTGTACGAGGAACATATTGAGCTGACTCCCCAGGAATTTAGCCTGCTGTACGTGCTCGCTCAAGCTGGAGGAGTGCCGCTGTCGCGATCGGATTTGCTGCGTCGGGCCTGGCCTGATGCGATTGATAACCCCCGGACGATCGACACTCACGTACTCTCTCTGCGTAAAAAAATCGAAAACGACCCGCGACAGCCGAGCCTGATTCAAACTGTACGGAATGTCGGCTACCGACTGAATCTGGAGTTGTTGAATAATGCCAATCAACATTCGCCAGTACCGAGGGCGGTGCTTTCTTAGACTGGGATCGGGCTATAAGTCGGATTTTATTTTGGGAATTGATTGGCGATCGCATCGGTTTTCGCCGCCATAATAAAATCATTGCGGTGCAGTCCAGAAATATCGTGAGTCCACCAAGTAACGGTAACTTTCCCCCACTCGGTTAACAGTGCGGGGTGATGTCCTTCAGTTTCTGCAACTTCGCCGACGCTGTTTGTAAAGGCGATCGCACTTTTGAAATCCGGGAATTCGTAGGTGCGTTCTATTTGGGGAACGCCATTTTTTTCGATAAAATTCCAGTCAGGAATTTGAGGTTTGAGTTGGACAATTTCGTAAGCTGTGACGCGGGGAGAGTTTGGGCGGCAGGCGGCACAGCGTTCGTTTGCTAAAGGTTCCATAAATTGCTTGTTAGGGAGAAGATGCTAAAAGATATTATAAACATTTCTCATGTGGATTATTTTGGATGGGGCAACTGTTCTTTAGGAGTGACGTAGAGATTGGGCTCTAAATCGTTCATAAAACAGATAAGCAATCATTTAAAATTTATGGAAATAATCGTTCGCCGTGGCATCGCTTAACCGATAATATCAGGAAGGGGCGGGTTGATTTCGCTATCTCGCTGATACTGTAAACGTTGGTGAACCCGCCCCTGCAAGTGCGATCGATCAACCGATAATTTTCTTAATCAAATCTAACTTGCCTAGATAGGGAGCGTACCGCCATTTTAAGTCAAGTAAAAATGACTTTTGCAGCACGCTTTTTTGATGCGAAAAAGTGTCAAAACTTGCTTTGCCGTGATAGGTGCCGATGCCGCTGTCGCCAACTCCGCCAAAAGGTAAAGTTGTTACTCCGACTTGCATAACCGTGTCGTTTATGCAAACTCCGCCGGAAGAAGTTTCCCGCAAAACTCGCTCTTGTTTCTCTTTATCCTTGGAGAACAAATACAAAGCTAGGGGTTTGGGGCGGGCGTTGATTTTGGCGATCGCCTCTTGGAAATCATCATACTCCAAAACTGGCAAAATCGGCCCGAAAATCTCATCCTTCATCACAGGCGAATCCCAAGAAACCTTGTCGATAACCGTCGGCGCAATATATTTATCTTCGGGGTTGATTTGACCGCCAACGACAATTTCTCCGTCTTCGATAAACTCTGCCAAACGTCCTAAATGATGCTGATTGATAATTCGGGAATAGTCGGGACTTTTCTGCGGATCGTCGCCGTAAAACCCGTGAATTGCTGTTTTAATTGCCTGCATCAAATCTGGTTTAACTTTTTTGTCAACTAACAGGTAATCGGGAGCGATACAAGTTTGACCGGCATTGATGAATTTACCCCACGCAATGCGTTTAGCAGTGTATTCAACTTGAATATCTGAGTCTACAATGCAAGGACTCTTGCCGCCCAATTCTAATGTGACAGGTGTCAGGTGTTTGGCGGCGGCTTGCATGACTATTTTACCGATTTTTGTGCCGCCAGTAAAGAAGATGTGGTCGAATTTTTCCGCTAATAATTGTTGGCTGATTTCGACTCCTCCTTCGACGGCGGCTACGTAGGCGGGATCGAAGGTTTTGCTAATCATGTCGGCGACAACTCCCGACGTGTGCGAGGCGATTTCTGAAGGTTTGAGGATGGCGCAGTTGCCGGCGGCGATCGCCCCGACCAAGGGTGATATCATTAGCTGAAATGGGTAATTCCAAGGCCCGATGATTAAAACTACGCCCAAAGGTTCTGGGTAAATGCGGGCCGATGCTGGGAATTGATCGATCGAAGTAGGCACTTTTTTCGGCTTGGCCCACGATTTAACGTTTTTGATGGCATAATTAACTTCTGCGATCGCAGCAATTTCAAAATAAGCCTCGTACTCGGGCCTGTTCAAATCAGCCTTGACAGCATCCACAATCCGTGATTGATTGGAAGCGATCGCACTTTTAAGTTTTTTCAGTTGTTCGATCCGAAAATCCACATCCTTAGTTTTCCCAGTCGCAAAAAATTGCCGCTGCTGCTGGATAATATCGCTGGCGCTGATTACCATTTTTTGTCCTCCATGTCTATAAATAAATGTTACAACAGTCAAAGGAAAGTCGGGTAAAGTGCGGGTGTAAAAGAAATCTACTCGTTGCGGGCAGGAAGAATTAGGATGATTGAAGCGCTTCGAGGTGCGTTCGGCGAAGCCGTTCCCGAAGGGTAGAACACGAAGGAAGAATCAAGAACAGGAATAGAAGAAGTAGGTATCTTGCGAGATGTCAGCGGCGCTAATCCTAAAATCTCCGCAGCAGTTGCGGATTTTGCCTTTACAAATGATTGAGAAATGCTATAAATTAGAAGCTGATAATTGTGTCACTAAAAAATGAGTTCGCTTATGAAAATATCTAAGAACGATTTTTTTTTCTGTTCCTGCTGGCTGCTTTGTTTGTTTGCAGTAGCAGGATGTACCTCTAAGCCAGAAAAGCAAGTTGTCATCTGCTCGAAAGACTTTACCGAACAAGTCATCCTCGCAGAAATTTTAGCACGCCATATCGAATCTAAAACAGATATCAAAGTAGAACGCGAACAGAATCTCGGAGGCTCGCTTTGCCATCAATCTCTCACAGCAGGTAAAATCGATTTGTACGTCGAATACACGGGTACTGCTTACGCCAACCTGCTCAAACAGAAATCGATTTCTGACCCCAAAAAAGTCCTCGATTACCTCAAACAAGAATATCCCAAACAGTTTAAAGCAGAATGGACGGAACCGCTCGGATTTAACAACAGTTTTGCGATTATTGTGCGGGGAGACGATGCCAAAAAACTCAATTTACAAACTCTCTCGCAACTAGGCAAAGCTGCACCTAACCTCCGGGCTGGTTTCGGTCCTGAATTTAACGAGAGAGAAGATGGATTTCCCGGATTGGCAAAAACTTACGGGATTAAGTTTCGAGAAGAACCGAAGGAGTTGCTGTTAGGATTGCTTTATCAAGCCCTGCAACAAAAAGAAGTAGATGTGATTGCTGGCAATACGACGGACGGTTTGATTGAAAGTTTGGGTTTAGTAGTGCTTAAAGATGACAAGAACTATTTCCCGCCCTACGAAGCAGTTCCGGTTGTGCGATCGCAAATTTTGGAAAAATACCCAGAATTGCGTCAAGTCCTCGCAGAATTGGGCGGCAAAATCTCTGAGGAAGATATGCGGAAACTCAACTATCAAGTTGACGGGAAACAGCAGGAAGCCGGACAAGTAGCCCAGGAGTTTTTGCAGCAAAAGTTGGGCGTGTCAAAGCCAGTCGCTCCGGCGAAATAAAGGGTTTCATTGTTCTGCCTGTTTGCGGAACCGTATTGTGGTTAGCTATACTATTAGTTAGACTCGTATAAATAAATAAAGTTAGAAAGCTATGACAACTGTCAAAACTGCTATCTCATTGCCAGCATCTTTATTTGAACAAGCCGAAACATTAGCTGGTGAAATGCAAATTTCGCAGAGCTTTTCGATCGAAATAGCGCTTGAAGAATTTATCCGCCGCCGCGAAAATCAACAACTGTTAGAACAAATTAATGCTGCTTGCGAAGTACCTCTCTCTGAAGAAGAACAAATTTTGCGTCGCAAGATGAGTCGCTCTCATCGCAGGCTGGTGGAAGGCGAATGGTAATCAATATTTTCCAAGCTGCAAAACAGGAGCTTTTATTGCTTCAATCTGGGACTCTGCAACTTCAACTGTAATTGCTTCTACATTGAAACCCTCTAAGCTATAACCGTCTTCTTCACCTTCAGGCATCGGGTAATGTTCAACAATAGTTGCTGTATCACCTTTTTTTAGGCCATACTTAGGAATGTCTTCTCGCAATGCTACCTGTGAAAACAGTTCAAATTTCATGGCTTAACCTCTTGTCAATCAGGAACTAATGTAACAAATCTGGTTTCGGATTGAGTCAATCGATTTTAGATTTTAGATTTTAGATTTTAGATTTGAAGAATTGAAGAATTGACCCCACGGATGAATCCGGGGGGCAAGTGAATAATGAGGGGCGAGCATTTTTCTACCTCCACGGATGAATCCGGGGGCTTTGTACCTTGAAGGCTTTCGGTAACTATCCAAACGGTTTTAACTTGTAAAATCGTACCGTTTGGACCTGTCAAACTGCCTTTAATCATGTACTTTTGACCGTATCTGGTGTTTTCCATTTGCTCCGCTTCCAGAGGAAGTATCTGGCTTCTTAAATCTCGATCGAGCTGTTGCCAGTTTTCTATGCTGTAACCACCTCGATCGAGAAACTGAGATTTGTCGTCTTTAGGAAGCCGGATTAATAAATAGTTGGTCAGCTTTGCTGAAGGAATAACCGAGTTAAGGCTGAGTTTTGCCATAGGAAGACTTTCCTCTTAAGTCCCTTCACTCAGCCTCCGCAAATTCAAAACATCGCTCATCTTTTTAATTTGCATACAAGTCCGCTCGAACTGTTCCTTATCCTCAATATCCATGCACAAGTCAATTAATGCGGGCAAACCGGGATAGGTTTTTACTTGAGCGCTGCGGACGTTGACTTTGTTGTCCTTTAAATGCGACAATACATCGTTGAGAACACCTACTCGATCGAGAGCCTCAATTTGAATGTTGACAGCATAAGTATTGGGGCGGCTAGCATTGCGATCGCTCGAATTCCAACTCACGGGAACCAACCGATCGCCCGGTACGCTCTCCACATTTGAACACCCTTGTCGGTGAATCGAAATTCCGCGAGTGCGAGTCACAACTCCAATAATTGCTTCCCCAGGAATCGGACAACAACAGCCGGATAAATGGTAGAGCAATCCCTCTACACCTGCGATCGGCGATTTGCTCGGAGACGAACTCGGTACTGGTTTCGGTGTCGTCGATGCAGGTATTAACTGGGGCAATTCGTGGGTTCCTGCGGGAGCAGCTTCAATTTTTTGCTGCACTTTTACTAAATCTCGCAGTCGATTTACTACGAGATTTAGGGTGACTTCGCCGTAGCCCAAACCGGCGATTAAATCTTCGACGCTGTGGTAGTTGCAGCGCTGAGCCACCGACTGCATTGGTTCAGATTTCAGCAAAGATTCCAAGCCGTTTTTACCTAATTCTTTTTCCAGCAATTCCCGCCCGCGAGCGAGGTTTTCATCTCGGTGCGATCGCTTCAACCACTGGCGAATTCGGTTTTTCGCTCCGTTTGTCTTGACAAAATTCAGCCAGTCGGAACTCGGATGGCCGTTTTTTTGGGTCAAGATTTCTACAATATCGCCGTTCTTTAAAACCTTGTCTAGTGTTACCATCCGCCCGTTGACTCTCGCACCGGTGCAGCGATTGCCAATTTCTGTGTGAATGCGGTAAGCAAAATCTACGGGAGTTGACCCGCTATTGAGAGCAATCACGTCTCCGTTAGGAGTAAAAACGTAGATATCTTCGTCGAATAAGTTGTCTTTAATGCTTTGTAAATATTCGCGATCGTCTTTGAGGTCGCTTTGCCATTCGAGGAGTTGTCGCAGCCAAGTAAATTTTTCGTCGTCGCCGGTGACTGTTGTGTTAGAACCGCCAGTTTCTTTGTATTTCCAGTGCGCGGCAATGCCGTATTCTGCAATGTGGTGCATTGCTACGGTGCGAATTTGCACTTCGATGGGGCGGCCGCTGGTTCCGATTACTCCGGTGTGCAAAGATTGGTAGCGGTTGGCTTTTGGTAAACCGATATAATCTTTAAAGCGCCCGGGAATCGGGCGGAAAGAATCGTGGACGATCGCCAAAGCGCGATAACAGTCATCATTGGTTTCTACTATGATCCGCACCGCCGCAATATCGTACACTTGGTTAAACCCTTTCTGGCGGCGCTGCATCTTCGCGTAAATCCCGTACAAATGTTTGGGACGGCCGCTAACTTCATAGCATTTAATGCCTAAATTGTCAAGCCTTTCTCGCAAACAATCGGTGACTTCTGCGAGTTGAGTTTCTCGATCGGCCCGCTTCACCGCCACCAATTCCTGAATTTCGCGGTAAGCTTCCGGTTCCAGGTATTTAAACGCTAAATCTTCCAATTCCCACTTAAAGCGGCCGATACCCAAACGGTTTGCTAGGGGAGCAAAAATATCTCGGGTTTCTAGGGCAATACTGCGCTGCTTTTCTTCGGACAAATGCTCCAAAGTCCTCATGTTGTGCAGCCTGTCTGCGAGTTTGACGACAATGACGCGAATATCTTTAGCCATTGCTAGGAACATTCGGCGGAAATTTTCCGCAAGGCGCTCTGTTTTGCTGGAAAAATTAAACTTAGAAAGCTTGGTGACACCTTCAACCAACTGTCGCACTTCGGCGCCAAACCGCTGTTCTATTTCTTCGAGAGTAATATCTGTATCTTCAACAATGTCGTGGAGGAAGCCCGCGGCAATCATGACGTTGTTGCCGCCCATATACCGGAGTATTCCAGCGACAGCTACCGGATGGCAAATGTAAGGTTCTCCAGATTTGCGGTACTGTCCTTGGTGCAAGTCGCGGGCAAATTCAAAGGCCCGACAAATTAAGCTGTCGTCCGTCGAGCAATTCTGGTTAGGGTCCCCATCAGGCTGCGATCGAGTATTCAGGCATTCTTGCAGCCAATCGGGAACTACAGCAGGATCGATCGAAGGAGATTGAGTCAGAGTGTTCGCGTTCATGGGGTACACCTTTAAAACTTAGAAATACAAATGGTAAAAAGCCGGTTTCCGGTTGAATTGCCGAAATTATGTGTTTAGCTATACTAAACTAATTGAATGCCACAATTTGCAATTCCAAAAAATAGTCGATTTTTGCGTTAACTATACCTATCTAATTCCGAGTCGCCCCCCCTCGGAGGTAGGAAAATATAGTGATACCACTGCCACCACGGTCTGTCGATCGGGTAAAATAAGCATATTTTGGCGGTAGCAGTTGAGGTTGCGGGCGATCGGCATTCACAGGCAACGCTAAACTAAAAGCATGAGCCAGAAGGGTTTAATCAAGGCACTCTATCAGAAAAAGTTCTCAAAAAACAGGGAATTGCTCCAAAAACCCAGGACTTCCCTCAATATGAGCAAACTTAAGTAAGTATCTACTTTAGATTATAAATACAAATTTGTTTACAAAATCATGATATTGTCCGAAGACCGCCGCCAGTGCTACCAAGAATTACAGCAAGCACTAGAACAACTACAAAGAACAGCAGCAGAGGATAATCTGGATCGGGCCGCGCTGGCGATCGAATACACAAAAGTGCAACAATTTTTCGGAAACCAAATTATGAGAGCCGAAAGCGATGAGTTAGACGCCTCAGAAACACCCCCAGAGCAGTCCTATTTGACGGAAATTCACAAGCAACTGCGGTTATTGGGGACAGATGTCACGTTTTTGCAAGCGTCGCGCCAGCCAGCGACAGCAGAGGCGAGGCAAACTGCGGCGATCGCGCGGCTCAACACGCTAATCGGCTACTGCGGCGCGCTGCTGCAAAAAAATTCTGGTTCTTCAGGGCCCGCCCAGATACAGAATTAATAATTGAATTAACAGGGAATTAATAAGGCAAGGAGAAATAAAGCGGTGGAATGTCCAAAATGCAAACATCCCAATTTAGAAGGCGGTACCTTAGCCGGCCGCATGTCGGTGCAGTGGTGTCCCAACTGTTACGGTATCTGGATTCCAGGCAGAGAATACGAAGCTTGGCAAAAAGAGCAGAACCAGTGGTACAACAAATCCGAGAAGCCTAATGCGACAGGGACTCTCGGCATAGAATTCACCCCGTCTGTCTACGACAGCAAAGCAGCGCTGTGTCCCGAAGACGGTCACTATCTGTCGCGGGCGAAAGTTCCTTTCAGCAGAGTACCCTTTTACATAGAGCGCTGTATGTTGTGCGGGGGCATTTGGTGCGATAACGGCGAGTGGGACATTCTCGAAAGTCTGGGATTCCATACCGAGATTGACAAGATGTTTTCTCCGAATTGGCAAGCTAGGGCCCGCGTGCAAGAACTCGCCTCTCGGGAACGTCAAGTGCTGACTGAGAAGCTGGGGCCGGATATCGCCGGATACGTGTTGGAACTCGCGGAAGTTTTAGCAGACCATCCTCACGCAGATTGTGCCGCTACTTACATACTGCGGAGAGCTGAGTTGAAGCGAAAGGAAATTTAGTCAGTTGATGGTTGTCAGTTGTTAGTTGTCAGTTGTCAGTTGTCAGTTGTCAGTTATCAGTTGCTCGGTGAATGATGTACTAATAAAAGCTTTGTTTGTAGCTATTTTTATTTGTATTTACAAACAGCAGAGCAGTCTCTTGCCCATAACTAATAACTCTGGAACACTAAGAAGTAACAACTAACAGCCAGTATATTGACCGTTAAATAACAAATAACAAATAACAACTGACCACTGACTACTGACAATCAAGCATCCAGGATACAAGCCCCCGAATTTATCTCGCGCAAGTCAATGCTTCAATTCTTTAATCTAAAATCCAAAATCTAAAATCTAAAATCGATTGACTAAGGACTAATGACTAATGACTAATGACTCTTCTCTATTTTCCGTTGACAATCTGCGAGTAGCTTATCCTCAGCGGCGGGGACAATCCGGTTGGGCCGTTGACGGGGTTTCCCTGACGCTGAAACCGGGGGAAAAGCTCGGATTAGTTGGGGAGTCTGGGTGCGGCAAGTCAACTTTGGGAAGGGCGGCGATGCGGTTGCTGCCGGATTCGACGCTGATTGAGGGGCGAGTTAGTTTTGCTGGAGAGTCGGTGTTTGAGATGAATGCCTCTCGACTCAGACAGTTTCGGGGCGAAGCTGTGGCATTGATTTTTCAAGATCCGATGACTCGTCTCGATCCTTTGATGACTGTCGGGGAACACTGCATCGAGACTTTGCAAGCTCACCGACCGAATTTGGATCGCCAGCAAGCTAAGAAACGGGCGATCGACATTTTGGAAGCTGTGAAAATTCCGGCGTCTCGCTGGTCGCAATTTCCCCACGAATTTAGCGGCGGAATGCGCCAAAGAGTAGCAATTGCTTTGGCTCTTTTGCTCGATCCTAAATTGATTGTGGCCGACGAACCGACTACAAGTTTGGACGTAACTGTAGCAGCCCAGATTTTGCAGGAATTAACCAGACTTTGCGAAGAACGGGGAACGGCTATTTTGTTGATTTCTCACGATTTGGCGATGGTGGCCGAGTATTGCGATCGCATTGCGGTGATGTACGGCGGTAAAGTCGTAGAAACAGGGCCGGTGAAAAACGTTTTTGAACAGCCGCAGCACGAATATACTCGATCGCTCCTCAAAGCAGCTTTGCACATTCAAGCCGATTCTGGCAAAGGGTTAGCGTTCGAGGAAATCAGGACTGAAGTCGTTACTGCAAACTTAACAAGTTCTCCTCTTTTGACAGTAACGAATTTGCAGCAACACTACAGTTTAGAAAGCAATTTATTAGATCAGTTATTTGCCCGGAATCGGCAGGTAATTAAAGCCGTAGACGGCGTTAGTTTAGAGCTAGAACGGGGAGAAATCCTAGGGCTGGTGGGGGAGTCAGGCTGCGGAAAAAGTACCTTGTCACGCACGATTTTGCAGCTCATTCCCGCGACAGGCGGGGCAGTTCAATTTCAAGGAATAGATATAACTGCCCTGAGCCGCGATGCTGTGAGGAAGCACCGCCGCGAAATGCAAATGATTTTTCAAGACCCCCACGCTTGCCTGAATCCGATGATGACTGTCGGGCAAAGTATTGCTGACCCTTTATTTATTCACAAATTAGCTAATGCCAGCGAAGCTAAAAAACAAGTAATCCAAATGTTAGAGCGGGTGGGTTTAACTCCCGGGGAGGATTTCTTTCGCCGCTATCCGGGGGAATTGTCAGGAGGACAACAGCAGCGGGTTTCGATCGCCCGCGCTTTAATTACTCGCCCGCAACTGATAATTTGCGACGAACCTGTGAGTATGCTGGATGCCAGCGTGCAGACTCAAGTTTTAGAGCTGATGTTGGAGTTGAAGCAGGAATTTAATTTGACTTATCTGTTTATTACGCACGATTTGTGGGTGGCGAGATTTTTTTGCGATCGCATTGCGGTAATGAATGCTGGAAAAATTGTTGAAATCGGCAAGACTAGGGATATTTTTGCTAATCCGCAGCACCCTTATACTCAGCAATTATTGCAGGCAGCTCCTTTACTGGCTCGAACTAATTGATTTTGGATTTTGGATTTTGGATTTTGGATTTCGGATTTCGGAAATTTCCGGTTAAATTGGTTAAAGTTAAGGGATACTTTTCAAATCATTCCACCGACACCAAGCACGATATGGCAGAATCTGACCTAGGCAGTTTTGCGGTGGCACCCGAAGCCTCACTCCCGATCGCACAAGATGAAGACACCGAGATCGATCGTCCGACGGTAACTCGATCGTCAGCATACAACAACTGGTCTGCCGACGATCCAGTGGGAGCTTTGTTCAAGGAAATGGCTCGGTATCCTCTACTGACAGCCGCCGAAGAAGTAGAGTTGGCGCGCCGCGTTCAAGAATTGGTAGCCCTGGATGAACTAGAACAGCGTTTGCAGCAGGAATTGGGCAGAGTGCCGACAAAAGCTGAACTCGCAGCGGCTTTGGGGATAAGCGAAACTCAACTGCAACAGCTTCGCCACCAGTGTCAGTCGGCGAAACGGAAAATGATCAGCTCGAATTTGCGTTTGGTAGTTTCGATTGCCAAACGCTATCTCAATCGGGGCGTGCCTTTTCTCGATTTAATTCAGGAAGGAGCTTTAGGTTTGAATCGAGCCTCCGAAAAGTTCGATCCGGAGAAGGGTTACAAATTTTCTACCTATGCCTATTGGTGGATTCGCCAAGGAATTACCCGGACAATTGCCAATCAAGGGCGGACGATTCGCTTGCCTGTTCACATTGTCGAACAGTTAAATAAACTCAAAAAAGTTTATCGGGATTTGAGGCGTTCTCTTCAACGCAATCCCACTGAAACTGAACTTGCTAGAGAAATGGAAGTTAGTTGCGAACAGCTTCGCTACCTCCAGCAAGTACGCCGCCAATCTTTGTCTCTCAACCACCGCATCGGCTCAGAAGAAAGTTCCGAACTTTTGGATGTTCTCGAAGATAACGCGACGCAATCTCCCGAAGCTCAGATGAATGAGATGATGATGCGCCAAGATATTTTGGAGGTGTTGGACAGTATTTTGACTGAGCGGGAAAAAGAGATTGTTGCTATGCGTTACGGTTTGCTGACCGGCGAACCTTACACTTTAGAAGAGGTCAGCAGTTTGTTCAATTTGTCCCGCGAACGAGTCCGTCAAATTCAAAATAAGGCAATGCGGAAACTGCGCCGCCCTCAAGTGACGGAACGATTGAAGGGCTGGTTGAAATAAAGTAAAAAAAATTGAGTTGGCATTTGGAAAAATCTTAAAATTATTGTGGGTGGGAACTCCGACGCCGCCGTAAATATGCTTGTTCAAGGTGAAAATCTTAATTAAAAATTACCAATTAAAAATGTCTAGATGTGGTATTTTTAATTGTGGATTGTCGCGTACTACTTACTTATTTATGTCTTCTGAGGTAATTTTGCGTCCAGCTACCCGCGCCGACGTGCCGGTACTGTTTGATTTGATTAAAGCTTTAGCTGAGTACGAAAAATTATCTCATGCGGTTACTGGCAATGCCGTTGATTTGGAACATCATTTGTTTGGCGATCGACCTTTTGCGGAAGCGATTTTAGCGGAGTGCGAGGGTCGAGTTGTGGGCTGGGCGCTGTTTTTTTACAATTATTCTACTTTTTTGACTCAGCCGGGAATTTATTTGGAAGATTTGTTCGTGCTGCCTGAGTTTCGAGGGCGGGGAATTGGCAAATCTTTGATAGTTTATTTAGCGCAGTTGACGGTTGAAAGGGGCTGCGGGCGTTTGGAATGGAGTGTTTTGGATTGGAATGAATTGGCGATCGGATTTTACAAGGGTATCGGTGCAGATGTGATGCCCGACTGGCGGATTTGCCGGGTTGCGGGCGAGTCTTTGGCAACTTTGGCATCGAAACAATTCAGGGCGGGCTAGAAGCCCACCCCACAAAAAATTCATCTGTGGTGGAACAGGCATCTTGCCTGTGTGTGGAACAGGCATCTTGCCTGTATGTGGAACAGGCATCTTGCCTGTGTGTGGAACAGGCATCTTGCCTGTGTGTGGAACAGGCATCTTGCCTGTGTGTGGAACAGGTATCTTGCCTGTTAAGCGGGTTAATTAATACCTACCTACTTAATTGACCCAAATATAGGAAAATTTAGATAATAGTTAAGTTAATTAGGGAGAGTAGATCGTGATTATTTGGGTAAACGAGCAAATCGATCCGTCGGGCATTCTTTATTCTTGCATTGCTTGTTGCGATGAGACTCAAGCGAAGGATTGCCACGAATCTTTTGAGCAGAATTTGACGGCAGAGCAAAAACAGCAGGGCTGGGTTGCTACCTTGCGGACTGTTAGTTCTTGGGATGAGGTGCCTGTTAATGCTTTGAAATTGAATTGATGAGTGCAAGTCATCAGCAGCTTTAGTCTCCGCCTGTTTTCGTTCGATCGCAGTAGCAGGAAAACGTAGGACATCTGTTGGGAAAAAGTAAGATAGCTCGATCGCACATTGGTCAAATTAACAGAGGTTTTGTGAAACTGAAGGCAAAAATCTGCAAGCATTTGGGGCTGCCATTCTGAGGATTGTGCCCTGCAAGGTGCGGGAATTTGGGCGGAAATTTTCGGGACGGCAGTGCTGCGAACACGCTAGGACGAAAAAGCGTGCAAGTGCAATTCTCTTCGAGGGCTCCGCTAACGACAATTCCCATTTCTTCAACTGATTTTAGCATTACTATTAATAGATAGAGGCATTTCAAATTGTCTTGTTAAATTTTTATGATTGAAACCTTATTTCACGCTTATACGCCTCTAGTTATCTGGACGGGCTTGGGACTGCTGCTGTTTCGGTACATCCCAGTTGATTTTCCCAAGCTGCTGAGCCACTTTCTTTTCTGGATTGGGATACCGCTGCAAATTCTAGTTTTAGCCCGTCAGAGCGATTTTTCTGGTGCTGTGGGATTCACGCCGGCGATCGCCATATTCGTGTTATTTCTGAGTACGAGTTGTGCTTGGCTGACTTGGGTATTATTGCGTAGGCTGAGTGCGGCCCACATCAAAAAGCCCTATTTTCAGGGCAAAAATTCTCTGGTGAATTTATTTCTATTAAATTTTAATTCCCTGAAGCGATCGAGCGAAGGCAGTTTTATCCTAGCTGCGATGTTAGGGAATACGGGCTTTGTCGGATTAGCAATCATGCCCGCTCTTATCAGCTCAATTAGGATGCGTAAATTATCGCATAAACCCGGTTTTTTAGAGTCTGTGAGAAGTCAGAAACCGGGTTTATTTTCAAAATCTCGGTTAGGATGCGTAAATTATCGCATAAACCCGGTTTCTTGGAGTCTGTGGGGAGTCAGAAACCGGGTGAGTCGTCGCCCTTAAATCCTCAATGAAAATCGACAATCGCTGAGCGACGCACCTTACTCTCAGGGTGAGCGCAAACAACCAATAACCAATGATTGTTGCAAGAGTTTTGATAATTATTATAATATAGAAATAACTTCTAGGAGGTTAGAGGCATGACAAGCATATCCGACGAACAAACAGCTATCATCCGTACAGAAAGAGGACTGTCGATCGCAGGTACGCGCATCACTATCTACGACATCATGGACTATGTGACCGCTCAATATCCGCCTAAGTTTATCAGGGGATTATTTGACCTTACAGAAGCACAAATTAATGCAGCTTTAGCTTATATTGAGGCAAATCGCGCTGATGTTGAAGCCGAGTATCAAATGGTGCTTAAGGAAGCTGAAGAATTGCGGCTTTACTACGAAGAAAAAAATCGCGATCTGATTGCCAGAATTGCCGCCCAGCCACCAAAACCTGGTGAAGAAGCTATTCGAGCAAAACTTCAAGCAGCGAAAGCCAAGTTTAAGTCTCAGCCATAGTTCTTCATCCCAAAGTATGATAGAGTTAATGTATCAGAAAATTCTTAAATACTATGACAATTGAAAATCTTGAAGCTGAGCTTCTTGCACTTCCAAAGGACTCTCAAGCAGCACTACTATCCCGACTCCTAAAACATTTGGGAGAAATTAATGAAATCGATCCACAAGTTGCATCTAGCTGGAGTGAGGAAGCCCAAATGCGCGATCGCGAAATGGATGGCGGCGAAGTTACTGGCATTGCGGCTGAACAAGTGTTTGAGAAACGCGGCAAAGAACTTTATGAGAATGTTATCCGCGCTCAAGTAGAGACACCGGAGAATATTGGCAAGATTATTTCAATTAATGTGGAGACTGGTGAATATGAAATTGGTGAGGACTTGGTAGTAACGAGTAGCAAATTAAAAGCTAAACAGCCTAATGCAATAATCTGGGGAGAACGGATTGGTTTTGATGCGGTTTACGCTGTTGGTGGTACATTGGTCAGGACGGCAGAATGATACAAGGAAATGTAGTTGGGCGACAAGCTAGAATTAGCTTAAATTTGCGTCTGCCAGAAAATTCAGATATAGAAATTGAGTGTGTTGTTGATACAGGTTTTGAAGGTTTCTTGACTTTGCCATCGACTGCGATTGCTAAACTTGCGTTGCCTTATCTTGGAAAAATTAATGCAAAGTTAGCTGATAATTCTAATGTGGCAACTAACGTTTATTTGGCAACTATTTGGTGGAATGGTGTAGAAAAAGATGTTGCAGTGCTAGGAATGGGTCATAGTCCGCTCATAGGGACTGCACTACTTGAAGATTGTCATCTCAGTATAGACTTCTGTGATGGTGGTACGGTTCTTGTCGATGATATTTTGCGCTCGTGAGTGAGGAGGAATTTGCTCATAATTTTGGGTGCGATCGCAATTCCGTGACTTGGGAGTAATCAGCAGTTGTTGATTCCCAAGTATGATAGAATTAATGTATCATAAAATCCTTAAATATTATGACCCTTGAAAATCTTGAAGCTGAGGTTATGGCATTGCCAAGGGATTCTCAAGCAATATTGCTATCGCGACTCCTAAAGCACTTGGGACAAAGTAGTGAAATCGATCCAGAAGTGGCATCTGTCTGGGTCCAAGAAGCCCAAAGGCGCGATCGAGAAATGGATGGCGGTCAAGTCACTGGTATTCCGGCTGAACAAGTGTTTCAGAAGATTCGCGGGTTTCTGCAATGAAAAACGTGATATTTCATCCACTAGCTGAACAAGAATTAATTGATGATATAACTTTTTTATAACGTCATCAGCTAGAAATCCCAAAAGGAGAGTGCTTTAATATGTTAACTAAATACATCCAAGCTGCCATGAAGCAAGCTAAGTATGAAATTTTCCCTGATGATGGGACTTTCTACGGAGAAATTCCTATCTGTGAGGGAGTCTATGCAAATGCTGTAAGTCTCGAAGCTTGTCGAGAAGAATTGCAAGAGGTATTGGAAGACTGGATTTTACTTGGTCTCACCATGAATCTTCCTTTACCCGTCCTCGATAATATCGACCTTAAAGTTACCAAGGAAGTTGCCTGATGCCTCCTTTAAAACCAGTCAAACGTCGAGACTTAATTTATTATCTGAAACAACTGGGATTTGACTGCCCCTATTCGGGAAAAAGGCATCAGTTCATGTTGAAAGATAACCTTCGCATTACCATCCCCAATCCTCATCAAGGTGATATCAGTGCCAACTTTTTAGCTAAGATTTTGCGACAGGCTAAAGTTGATATTAGTGATTGGGAGAACCTCTAACTTGTGGAATGGTGTAGAAAAAGATGTTGCAGTGCTAGGAATGGGTCATCGTCCGCTCATAGGGACTGCACTACTTGAAGATTGTCATCTCAGTAGAGACTTCTGTGATGGTGGTACGGTTATTGTAGATGATATTTTGCGCTCGTGAGTGAGGAGGAATTTGATTATAATTTTGGGTACAATCGCACTTCCGTGACTTGCGAGTAATCAGCTAGTAATATAGTTTTTAATCTCAAAGTATGAGAAAATTAATGTATCAGAAAATTCTTAAATACTATGACGCTTAAGAATCTTGAATCTAAAGTTATGACGCTTCCAAAGGACTCTCAAGTAGCACTATCGCGATTCCTAGAATACTCTCAAATCCCATCGCCTAGTCCACGAGGAGAACCACATACAGTACATTGCATGGGGACTATGTTCTTACGAGAGTCAGTCTCCTTAAGTCCGATGAAACGCTTGGCCCAAGGATAACGATCTAAAAGAACAGCTATACTGTTTTCCAAAACTCCTGTTTCATTATCAAGTTTTGCTAAGTCTGTATAACTCATTTCTTCATGCAAGGTTCGACATTGGCAAGAAGAACACAATAAATTCATTTTAAGAGTCATCGTAGTAACCTCTTGATTATTTAGCTAGGTATAAATTTTATTTTGTGCCTTTTAACTTTGACAACTCCAAACCGTAGCATTCAGTACCCAATTTTCCCAACCATTCCAAACCAATTTAGTAAAAATCGGTACAATTCAGTTGACAACGTAGGATTTGGTAGAATATAGTACACTAAACCTCGCTCAACGCTGACGTATGAATGTTGAAGATGTTGTACAATGGATGAATAATTTGATTTTTGATAAAACTGGAGAACATCTCACACCTATACAGGAAGCCATAGTAACGGGTGTTTGGCAAAGGCAAAAATATCCTCAAATAGCTAAAGAGTTTAATTGTAGTGAATCTCACGTTAAAAAAGAAGCGGCTAAGTTATGGGAAAACTTGCGTGAGGAATTAGGAGAAGACCTTAATAAATATAATTTTCGTTCCAAGGTAGAGAAAAAATATAGGGTTTCTAACATTTCTCATTTACATGACTCTTTATTACAAATTGATAATGTTATTTGTGGTCAATTTATACAAACTATTAAAGATACACAAACCCGATCGCCCTTTCCCCCAGACTCTCCCCAAAATCAAGCCCGATCGCCCATCATCGATTTAACAGAAGCACCCGAACTCCCTTACTTTTACGATCGCACCTCAGAACTCTCCACCCTCAAACAATGGATCTTAGAAGCCCACACCCGCTTAATCACCGTCTACGGCTTAAGCGGAATTGGCAAAAGCGCGATCGCCCTCAAACTCATCGAACAAACTCAAACCGAATTTGATTGTATTATTTGGTTAAGCCTCACCAACACTCCCACACTGTCAACCCTCCAAACCGAACTCAAGCAATTTTTTGGGCGATCGCCACAACCCCCATTACCCACAATCATCGATTATTTTCGCGCCTCACGCTGTTTAGTAATCCTTGATGACGTACAAAATATTTTTAAAAGCAGTCAATTAGCAGGTCAATATTTAACAGGCTATGAAGACTACGGCAAATTTTTTAAACAAATTGCCACATCCTCTCATCAGAGTTGTTTAATTATCCTCAGTTGGGAACAACCCAGAGAAATCGCCACCTTAGAAGCACTAAACCGACCTGCACGAACTTTACACCTCAAAGGGTTAGGGAAAGAATCGGCAGAAATTCTCAGAGAAAAAGGATTAGCAGATGAGGAAAAATGGTCAGACTTGATCGCCCTTTATCAAGGTCATCCTTCCTGGTTAAATATCATAGCTTCAACAATTTTAGAATTCTTTGACGGTAGCGCTTCCCGGTTTTTAACCGATAATAATGATATTTATTTAGGTGACTTAGAAACCCTTTTAGAATCTCACTTAGAGCGTTTATCGGAGTCAGAAAAAAAGGTGAGCCATTGGTTAGCAAGTCAAGATGAAGCGGTAGATATTTCCCAAGCACCTGCCGATATTGAGTTATCTAAATCAGAATTTTGGCAAGCCATACAATCTTTAGCGCGGCGCGGCTTACTGGAAAAAGTACAAGTAGGGTCGGGAGCGCTATTTTTACTCAATCCTGTATTTAAACAATACATTCAATCCAAGTCAAATTCTAGCAGTATCAAACTGTAACATCGATCGCACTTCTCAACTAAATCATCGATCGCATAAAAGCATTCACCGCATCATATTGATCCGCCATCCGCGAATAAAACTCGATCGATCGCAAATCCAACTCCGGCAAAAGTTCGCTCTTACTCACCAATTCATACCCCGTTGGACGCAAGCAATAAACCGAGATTACCCCATCCTCCCAAAACCAAACCTCCTGCACTCCCACACGACGATAGATTTCCAGCGTATCAATTCCACCACTCGTCACTGTTACCTCGATCGCCAAATCTGGAACCGACTTGCGCGTACCCAAACAGTAAGACTCATCTGGTTCCTTCCGTGCACCCAACTCCTTCATCCCGATAGTTGTACTACCACGGGCATAAAAACGAATGTCCTTCGTCCGCATATAAACTTCTAAAACCTGACCTAAAGTTTTTTTAGGTTCTTCATGAGCATCAGATAAAGGAGCCATAATTTCTAAACACCCATCCAAATAAGTTAAGCGCGCCCCAGTTTCCGCCAAATCTGCATCCAACTTTTCTAGAGTCTCCCATGTCACGTTTGACAGGAAAGCCGCACCTGTACCCAATCCTGCTTTAGAAATTGCGACAACCATTTGACTTACCTTTTACGATCGCTTTTCCATATTAGCGAATATTAGCTAAAGTTTCAAATCAGAACGATCTAAAATTTCGCAGTACAATAAACAATAACTGCACGGAAAAGACGATGAACGAGACAATAACTGCTACAGGTCTGCCTCCTGCATTCCCCGATCATACCCAATTGCCAGACGAAGACGGTACATTTGTGAAAAATTTCCAGGAGCATCCTCAGAGCATCATTCTGACAGATTCGATCGGGCCGGTTGTAGAGCGGCTGCATCCAGACGGACAATATGCGATCGGGCAAGATTGCGGCATTTACTGGCGAGAAACTGACCCGCCAGAGCGAGGTGCAGAAGCACCGGATTGGTTTTACGTGCCGAATGTACCGGCAACACTTGACGGTTTTCGCCGTTCTTATGTACTTTGGCGGGAACACATGGCTCCGTTCATTGCTTTAGAATTTGCTAGCGGTAATGGAGAGGAAGAGCGCGATCGTACTCCCCTTTCTGTGGCGGCCGACGGTACAACAACTAAACCCGGTAAGTTTTGGGTCTACGAGAGAATTATTCGCATCCCTTACTACGGTATTTATGAAATGAGAACGGGCAATTTAGAAGTCTATCACCTGATAGATTTTGTGTATCGAAGGATGGAGCCAAACGAACGCGGTCACTATCCCATTCCTGTACTAGATGTAGAATTGGGACTGTGGCAGGGAAGCTATCAAAATCAAGAACTGCTTTGGCTGCGGTGGTGGGATTCGCAGGGGAATTTGCTGTTAACTGGCTCCGAACAAGTTGAAATTGAGCGGGCCCTCGTCGAACAAGAACGAGAAAGAGCTCAACAAGAACGGGAAAGAGCCGAACAAGAACGAGAAAGAGCCGAACAAGCAGAGCGAAAAGTCACCCAGTTAGCCGATCGACTGCGAGCAATGGGAATCGATCCCGATGCTGAGGATTGATATCAAAGTCCCAAAACTCTCTCTGTAGCGCGAGCATCCCGCCCTTATCTTTTATAATCACAAAAAACAAAGCTGATGGAAACTAAACCACCTCTACCGCCCTTTACGTTGGAAACGGCTAAAGCTAAAGTTCAAGCTGCTGAAGATGCCTGGAATACCCGCGATCCCGAACGAGTAGCCTTAGCTTATACGGAAGATTCTCAGTGGCGAAACCGTGCCGAATTCTTCAGCGGCCGGGAAGAAATCAAGGCTTTTTTAAGACGAAAATGGGCAAAGGAATTAGATTACCGTTTAAAGAAAGAACTGTGGAGTTTTACAGACAATCGGATTTCTGTTCGCTTCGAGTATGAGTGGCACGATGATTCTGGCTACTGGTATCGCGCCTATGGTAATGAACAGTGGGAATTTGCAGAAAATGGGTTAATGCGAAGACGTGAAGCTAGCATTAATGATGTTCCCATTCAAGAATATGAACGGAAGTTTCGATAAGATTTATCTGTGAGTTGCTTAATGGGACTTAGACCTTTTCTCGCCCCTTTAGGGGCTGAATACCTCTCCCTTGCAAGGGAAAGACGTTGAGGACATCAAAATGCCTTAAACCCTTGTAAATATTATATTCCTACCCATTCGAGGTAAAAGTCTTTCTCTCTCTAGGCTTTTAGCCATTTTGGCTTCACTTTTTGTCTAAGCCCATTAGGGTAACTCTCGGAATTACTGCTGATTTCTCCCCTGCAACGGGAAACAGCTCTATGATGGATTCCGCCCAATGAGTTTCCTAGACCATAGATACCGCGAGATTGGTTACTCTACAGATAGTAGGCATCTCCATAATAAACTGCGTTCCCTGCTCGGGCGCAGAAATACAGTGCAATTGACCGCAGTGTTTTTCACGCAGAATTTTTCTGCTGATTGACAACCCTATCCCTGTACCTTTTCCGATTGGCTTAGTAGTAAAATAGGGAGTGAAAAGTTTAGAAAGAACTTGCTCAGTCATGCCAATACCATTATCAGCAATAATTACCCGAATCCCTGAATCAGTGCTAATTTTGTCATGCGAATTCTCCGGTACAAATTCAGTACGAATCAAAATTTGGGGATGAAAAACTGCACCCTCTTCTCTAATTTCCCGCTCTTCCAAAGCATCTATAGCATTCGCTAAAAGGTTCATAAACACCTGATTAAGCTGACCTCCATAACAGGTAAAAAGCGGCAAGGCACCATAGTCTTTAATCACATTAATAGTAGAGCGATCTGACTTAGCCTTGAGGCGATGCTGTAAAAGCATCAAACAGCTATTAATCCCTTCGTGGATATCTACTGATTTGATTTCAGTTTCATCTAAGCGCGAAAAATTTCGCAGAGACTCAACAATAATGCGAATGCGTTCGATGCCTAAGTGCATGGAAGAAAGCAACTTTGGCAAATCCTCCATGATAAATGACAACTCTCCATCTTCTATTGCATTGAGAATTTCTGCTTCTGGTAGGGGGTAATGGCGTTGGTAGAGATTCAACATATAGATGAGTTCTTTAATATAATCTTTCGCATAGGAGATATTGCCGTAAATAAAGTTAACCGGATTATTGATTTCATGAGCGACACCTGCAACTAATTGACCGAGACTAGACATTTTTTCACTTTGAACTAGCTGGAGTTGTGTTTCTTGCAACTCTTTGACAAAATGCTCTAAGGTAACAGCTTTTTGGTGTTCTTTTTCTTCACTGATACGGAGTGCTTTCTCTACTTGTTCGCGCCGCTCTATTTCCGACTGCAATTTCTGACCTAGACAAAAACTTCTCAAAGCTGTTAGCACCGTAGTGTATAGCTTTGATGTCGTTAATTCAGTTTTAGTTTTATAGTCATTAATATCGTAATTGATAATAACGCTTTTTTCAGGTACTTGTCCGGGTTGACCCGTGCGTAAAATAATTCGCACTAACTGATTGCCTAACACTTCGCGGACATATTTCACAAACTCTAAGCCAGCATCATCTGTTTCCATGATTACATCAAGCAGGATGATAGCCACATCAGGATGTTCTTGAATTAACTGTTTAGCTTCCTTAGCGGAATAAGCACTAATAAATTTTAAAGATTTATTTTCATAAACAAACTTTCTTAAGGCAATATCGGTAGCTATGTGAACTTTAGCCTCATCATCTACAATCAAAATTTTCCAGTTTTCTGTCTGAGTATCTTCTGATACTTCATCGGCAAAAAATACCTCTTCATCTGAGTTAAATTCTTCCGCAAATAACACTTCTTCAGATGATTTTTCCTTGGAAAAGCCGTAAATATTGTTGTCCATTGCTGCTCACCTTTCTGTATTACTGATGTTGAGATTTAGGAAACTATGGTTGTGAATCGATTTGTAGGGGTAACTTAATAATAAATTTGGTGCCTGCTCCCACCTCACTTTTACATTCTATTTCACCTTTGAGTTTTTGGGTAACTAAATTGTAGACAATATGCAATCCCAACCCGCTACCACCCTGACCGCGTTTGGTAGTAAAGAATGGCTCGAAAATTTTACTTAAATTTTCTGGGGGAATGCCTTGACCATCATCGGAATATTCAAAGCTAAGTCGAGATCCCTCTTGCTGCCAATCAAAAACGAGCTGACCAGATTCGCCCGGTTCGTAAGCGTGAATCAGAGAGTTCATCAGCAAATTGGTGACAACTTGGGATAAAGCACCTGGATAAGAATCTATGGCAATCTTGGTGTCTCCCTTAATTTCGATCGAATGTTTGCTATTTCTCAATTTGGGTTTTAATTGGGTTAAAATTTCATCCATATAATTTCTGACGCCGAAAGTTCGCCGTTCTTCGCTCGATCGATCGACGGCCACTTCTTTAAAGCTCTGAATCAATGCTGCTGCCTGATTTAGATTAGTTAGAAGGGTGTTGCTGCTAGTGGTGGCTATATCCAAAAATTCTTCGAGTTCCGAGCGTTTCATTTTGCCACTCTTATAAGTAGAAGCAAATTCTGTGGTATGTTCTGCCAATGCTGACGCAATGGTAACGCCCACGCCGATGGGAGTATTAATTTCGTGGGCGACGCCTGCAACTAATCCTCCCAGCGATGCCATTTTTTCGGCTTCGACTAGCTTACTTTGAGTGGCTTTTAAATTATCTAAGGCGTTAGATAATTCGTGGGTGCGATCGCTCACTAATTGCTCTAAGTTTTGATTGAACTCCTGCAAGTTATTGTAGAGTTGGGCATTTTCAATGGAAATGGCTATTTGGGCCGATAACAATTTTAACAGTTCTAGCCTATCTGTAGTAAAAGCTCCTTCTGTCAAGTTATTTTCCAGGTAAAGAATACCTGTCAGCTTGCCTTGGTGCAGCAGAGGAGTGCAGAGAATCGATTTCGGTTGAGTGGCTGCAATATAAGGATCGCGGGTAAATTGTCCCTCTTGGGTGGCGTTATTTAAAACCACATTTTCCTGGCTGCGGATGACGTAGTGGGCGATCGTACTTGCCAGTTTTGGCGTTTCCCCAGAATCAGCTTTTAGATTGAGGGGAAGCGATCGCAGCACGCTAACTTCATCTCCCTTCACCGAACCTTCTGCCTCAATGACCCAATTTCCTGCTTTTTCTAAAATCAAAAAGCCTTTCTCAGCGCCAGCATTTTCGATCGCAATCTTCATCAACCTTTCCAGCAACTTACTCAAAACGATTTCACCTGAAATTGCTTGGGAAGCTTTCATGACTGTGGCTAAATCTAGCGTATCTCCCAAATTAGTGCTATTGGTAGTAGCGTTAATCGTTGTTCGGTTAACATTTGTTTGAGTTGTTGTCTTTGCTGATGTTCTAGCTAGGAATTGGGGGTATTTTTTTTCTAAATCCTCAACTTTAGCTAGAGCGCCCCAGAGTTGGTAGCTATAATGAGCGTTTTGCATATAAGCTTGGGCGATCGTTTCTTTGCCCCACGACAGGTAGAATTTGGCGGCGAGTTCGTGAGCGAGTGCTTCTTCGTTGATGTACTGGTTTTCTTTAGCCAGAGCGATCGCCTTGTCGTACATCTCGATTGCTTCTATTTTGTTCCCTAAAGCACGATGCCTTTCTGCCTCAACTAGATAGAATTTGTGCAAATGATTCATTGGAGCATGATGCGCCCATTTCTGCATTTTTTCCTGATTGGCTTGTACTCTGTCAAGAATGCCCTGGTGTTCTGACTGTGGAGTATCAGAATACACCGCCAACCGCACCAGAGAATCGTAAAAATGGAAGAGAGGAACAAGAGGCAATCCTACCACTAAGTCTAAATACTTCTCTGCTATGGCAGTATTTTTAATCGCTTCTGAGTAATTGTCAAACCAGTAACTAAGTAAAAATTTATTCCAATATATGTAGGCAACTCCCGTTTTGTCGTTTGCTTGCTGGTGCAATAGCAACTTGCTCTCCTCATCGCAGGCTTCACCCTTTAGAAGGGATGGATTTTCACTTTTTCCGAGCAGATTTAAGATAGCCTGCAAACAGGTTTCGTGATAATTAAGCGCTGTTTCTTGCTTGATTTTATGAATAGCATCTCTGTACGTTGCCATTTCTCTCTCAAGGGCAGTCAGTTCTTTGCCGCTAAAGTAAGCGGAATAGGAGTAATGCAGTAAACCAAAGGCAGCATATTGTAAATCTCCTGTCTCCACGCCGCTAGAGTAAACTGAGGCCAAAGGCTCTGAGCTTTCTTTCAAATGCTTTTTCCAAGGTCGGAGCAATATATTTACTATGACAATTGTCTTGGCTTTGATTTCTTGAGCATTTAACTTTGACACTAGATTCAAAGCCAATTGACCGAACTTATAACCTGAATCAATATCTTCAACTAGGGCACAAAGAAGAAAACCATAATTGGCATAAGCAAAGGGCGATACCGAAGCATTGCCATATTGGACGGATAAATCTACTTGTTTGCATACCGTCAAGGGCAACAGTTCTGGGGCTGCAATATATGTAGCAGCAAAGATACTTGATAAAAGTCTCATGGCTGCTAGTTTATAGGGATCGCTCATTTGAGGTAGGTCGATTAATTCCTCAATTCGCTTCCCGTTTAAAATTGCCGCAGTTTCTCCTAGCGCCTGCCCAATATCTGACGGGGTTGGCTTAGAAGGAAACTCGACCCCTAACAGCTTTAAAACTTGTAGCGCTGTATTAACCGCTTCTAGTAGCCTGTTCTGCCCCATGTAAGCTTGGATCTGGACTTCGTACACTTTAATTTTGTCCAGCAGCATTTTGGCGCAGTTTTGGACTATCTCAACACCTCTCTGCATTCCTTCAAAATCACCTCTCAAAAAAGCTGCCTCTGCTGCTTCCTCATGCAGCGCTAATGTCAGTTCGTACTGACTGTTCCAGCAATCTTCTGCTAACAGTCCTAAACCCGCTTGCAAATATTTAACCGCCGACTCATGGGCTGTAGCTGCTTTGGCTTTTTGACCGGCAATTAAATTTAGTTTAGCGATTTCAGTGCGTTCGGATTCGTCGCTAACCAGTTCAATTCCTAAATTCAAATGATCGACGATCGCAAATATTTCTTCCGCTCGTTTCTCTGTCGAGGTATTTTGCCAGAGCAAGCGACCAATTTGTAAGTGAACTGTTTTTTTAGAACTTTCCTCAATCAGGGCATAAGCAGCTTGTTGCACGCGATCGTGCAAAAACTTATAAGTAGTAATCACTAGATGAGCTTTAACTATCTCTTCTTCCGTTGCGCCTAATTCAGAAGTGGCTAAAATTAATCCATTTTGGATGGCTGGCACTAGCTCTTGAAAAGTTTCGGCGGTGGATTTTTCGTTGACTATCGACAGAGTATTTAAGTCAAAACTATTGCCAACGCAAGCGGCTAACATTAAAACCTGCTGAGTTAAATCTGGCATCTTTCTCAATTTGCCGACCATCAACTCAACGACGTTATCGGTAATCCGTACTGCTTCGATTTGTGAAATATTCCAATCCCAGTTCCTTTGCAATAAATCGAAATTCAGGAGGTTTTCTTCATAGAGAGTCCTGAGAAACTGATTGACAAAAAAAGGATTGCCTTGAGTTTTACCGACGACTAACTCAGTTAGGGGCATTACTGCTCCTCTATCCCTACGCACAGTATCAGCAATCAATTTAGCGATATGTTCGATATTTAAGGGAGTTAAAGTAATTTGGTTAATAGTCGCTTCTTGTTTGTGCAGCGCCTCCAGAGTCATTATCAGAGGATGCGTGGGGTTAACTTCGTTGTCTCGATAAGCACCCATTAGAAATAAATATTTCGTTTCCTCATCTGCCATCATTACTTGCAGCAGTTTCAGAGTAGCGGAGTCAGCCCATTGCAAATCGTCCAGAAAGATGACTAAGGGATGCTCAACTGAGCCAAATATCCGGATGAATTTTTGAAAGACTAAATTAAAACGGTTTTGCGCTTCCGTAGCACCTAATTCTTGGACTGGTGGCTGTTTGCCAACGATGAGTTCTATGTCGGGAATGACATCTATAATTATTTGACCGTTATCACCAAAAGCCGCTAAAAGTTTTTCTTTCCAGCTATTGAGTTGGGTTTGACTTTCAGTTAATAGTTGCTTGACTAAGGACTGAAAGGCTTTAACAATAGCCGAATAAGGAATATTGCGTTGAAATTGATCGAATTTTCCGGCAATAAAATAACCCCTTGCTTTAGTAATCGGTTTATAAACTTCTTGCACTAAGGCCGATTTGCCAATGCCAGAGTAACCCGACACTAACATAATTTCTGTCGTGCCATTGCTGACGCGAGCGAACCCGACTAATAAGGTTTCTACTTCTCGTTCTCTACCATAGAGTTTTTGCGGAATTTGAAACTTATCCGTAATATCTTTTTGGGCGATCGCGAAATCTGCAATACTTCCCTTAGTTCGTAATTGCTGCTGGCATTCTTCAAAATCACCAACAATTCCCCCGGCACTTTGATATCTAGCTTCTGCTGTTTTTTCTAACAGCTTCATGACAATATCAGAAACAACTTTAGGAATTTCGGGATTTATTTCATGGGGCGGCACTGCTTGTTTAGCAATATGACAGTGGACTAATTCCATGGCATCGTTGTAATCGCATGGCAGTTGCCCCGTTAGCAGTTCGTAAAAAGTGACTCCTAATGAGTAAAAATCAGTGCGGTAGTCGATCGTTCGGTTCATTCTGCCTGTTTGTTCCGGCGATATATAGCTCAGAGTGCCTTCTAAAACATTAGGATTTTTTAGGGTAGGATTCTCACGACTTAAAACAGTAGAGATGCCAAAATCTATGATTTGGACTAGCCCTGTGGTCGAGTTTCTAATAATATTGCTGGGGTTGATATCTTTATGAATAATGTTATGTTGATGAATTTCACCTAAAGCTCTCGTTATTTTAATGGCTGTTGACAAAAACTCTTCAAAGGTAAGTTTTTGAGTAGCCAAGCACAGCTTTAATGATTCTCCACCAATATCCTCGAAAATGATAACTAAACTGTTTTGGTATCTTTCTAAGCTATAGGTTTTAGGCACGCTTTCTAGCTGGAGATTGCGTGTAATTTCGTATTCCTGCTTGTATCTGACTAACGAAGCTGGCATCGGATAATCTTGCTTGAGAAATTTGAGAATGACTGGTTGGTTGTCTTGCTTTCTCAGTCCTCGGTAAACTAAAGAATTGTTACTTTCATGAATTTGGTTAGTAATCTCGTAGCAGGCTAAATTAATCATTCTTGCAGCCTCTTTTAAGAAGAAATACACATTTTTTTAGCAATTCTCAATTTGTAAGTAGATGTATCCTCTAATATAGAGACTAGCCTGCACTTTAAACAACATTTAAGTTTTAACTAAAAAAATATGATTTTTTACATTTCTTAAAAAAACTACAAATAAAGATTTATGTTAGGAGGGCTCTCGCTCTACAGTTACCTCCAAAAGCAGACAGAACAGAGTGAAGGGCGAGATCCCTTGGTCTTCAGAGGAGATTTGTACGGCTTGTTATAGTTACTATATCTATAGCCAGATATGGGGGGATTGGCGGGGGGTAAATTTGACTTTTGGAAGAACTCTAAAGAAGTTTATAGAGCATCTGCGATCGTGTAGAATCTGAAAAAATAATTTTAATGGAGTTTTGTTGCAAATGAAATGTTTGGCGATCGAAACACTAATTGTTAGTTCTATCCTTCTGTCAATCTCATCATTGTCCTCTGCTCAAAGTAATCAACAGGGCTCTACAATTCTTCCCACAGGAGCTTACTACGCTCAAGGCACAATGTTCAATAACTCCCGTAGAGAGATTGCACATCAAAACAATAGAATCTGCATCAAGATCGTCGATGGCCCTGCAAATCCCTACAAAGGAGTCGAATCTATCACCATTAGCAGCGTGTCTTTGGAAAATGGGAAATTCTATATTGATACAAATGGCACTGAGCTAGTATTAAAAAACAATGGAAAAGCATTCTCTGGCGACATTCGCGGTACATGGGAGTATAGAGGTATCTCGCCCGATCCCAGGAGTCAACCCATACAAGCTAAAAAAATGGCAGAATGTGTAGCGGCTCAAGGACGATACGTGCAGAAGATGGAAGGAATATCCATTTCAGGAATCGATTTTCCCAAGCATTAACCGCGATCGAGATGGGTGGGGGCGCAACCAAAAGGCGATCTGTGGGATGCAGTAATGGGTAATCGGAGTAAGGTGCGTAGTACGCACCTTACATCATTAGGTTATGCGTCCAGGACTGTATCTTCAATCGGTAAGCAAACTCGGAGAAGTCAGCACAAAGACATCCCTGGTTCCCACGCCTTCAGATTCCGGTTTAATCGGCGTAGTAAAGTGGAAAAACTCGTGGTCGTTAACTAACAGCAATTCTCCCGGATGCAGAATTTTATTAAAAACAGGCTTCTCTTTTTTAGCCAAGTACAAATGCGTTTCCCCGCCGACAATATTAGTTCTGTCAACCGAGAAGATGCCGATAAAGTCAGTACCGTCTTGGTGAATGCCTTCCGGTGCGGGGTTGCCGAAATTGTTTGGCGAACAAGTTGTCCTGATTTGATGGATGCCGATTTCAGCTTCCGGGTGAATTTTGCAGGAATCGAAAAAAGCAAAAATCATCTGTTTGAAATTATCGAGGGCGATTAGCCGATCGTCCAATTCGGCAAATTCCCGCCGGATATCGCCCACTAGCGGATTGTATGTTTTGCTTTGATACAAATAGCCGTGAGGCAACTTAACTAACTCATTTCCGTTGACTGCAAACCGCGACAATCTTCTCGAACGATACTTACCTTTCACATACGGATCGACAGGCATATCGTCAAAAAATTCCTTGAAACCTTCTAGCTTAATCGAGTTTACTTTTTTGAAAGTAAACATGAACGCATAATCCAAATGAATGGATTCTAATACGGTTTTCATAGATTTTACTCCCTGAAGCCTTGCTCCCCTCCCTAATTTTGCCTTGAGGAGGTGTATGCTTCTACTCTAGCGCAGGTTTTTTGTATGTGTCGTAAAAGACACTAGAAAAATTGCAAAGATATCGTAAAGACGACAAGATGAAGTGGGGGGCTTGTTCTTCTTTTAATCCAAAATCCAAAATCCAAAATCTAAAATCGATCGACTGCTTTGACCAGCGACTGACAGGCCCGCAGGAAAACGGCAACATCGACCCCAAGTGCAACGTACTGAACGCCAGCATCAATCCACTGCTGGGCGATTTCGGGGTTTTCGGCAAAAGTACCGGCGGCTTTGCCTGCTTTGCGGATGGTTTGCACTGCCTCCTGCATCATGTCGATGACTCGGGGGTCGCGGACTTGGCCGGGAATCCCGATCGACTGTGACAGATCGTAAGGCCCCAGAAAAATCACGTCCACCTCTGGCACAGTCACAATTTCTGCTAGGTTGTCGATGCCGCCTTTGCCTTCGACATGAATCACAACTAAAGATTCTTCGTTGAGTTTGTCGGTGATATTTGTACCTGCGGCGGTGTAAAGTCCGGCCCGCGTAGCGAAAGAAAGGCCTCGCGTGCCCAGAGGACTGTATTTAGCGCTTTTGACAGCGGTTTCAGCATCAATTTTGCTTTCAATTTGAGGTACTTGAACGCCTGCACTGCCGATGTCGAGAGCTCGTTGAATTTGCGGCCCGTCGTTTTTGCGGACGCGAACAATCGGTGCAATTCCACTACAGTCGGCGGCGCGACACAAATCTTCAGCAGCAAGCGGGTGCAGGGGGCCGTGTTCCATGTCGATGACGGCGAAATCAAATCCAGCGTGACCGCATATTTCTATGAATGCGGGATAAGCGCAGTTCATAAATAAACCGAGGACTGTTTCGCCTTGTTTAATTTTTTGTTTGAGTTGGTTTTGACGCATGGGTAATGCCGAAAAGTTGAGCTGTTTTTTTACCGCCGATGAAGCTAGATTGTTTTTAACAATACAGCTAAAATATTGTCGCTATCGATTACTTTATGTTAACAAAATACACAAAAATTTTATAGCTGCTTTTGCTTCTATCTTAAATGGAATCAAGCACAAAAGCCAGCCCAAAATAAACATTCCTAAAATTGGTATAAATATCGCTCCCACGGATGGTTCTACTAACCAAGCAAATAAAGCAAACATTCCAATACTGCCCGTTGTCCACAGCCAAAGAATCATCAATCCTAGAACTATTTTATTTAAACTCATCCGAATTTTTATGTAACAACCGAACTTTTGAGGATGTATATCTCCTTCTATAATGGGAATAAATGAATTGCGACCGATGATGATGCGATTGATTTTGAATTTTTTCCCAGAAATTGTTCCTTCATAGGGTTTGGCAGGTGGTGAGCCAAAGGGTAGAGTTACTCTAAAAAGTTTTGGAGTAGTGACAACTTCGTCCAACCTGTGTAAAACTTCCGAAAAAGTTAAACTGGTGGTAATTGTTAAACTCTCAAAAGGAATCAATGACCTAAAAAAATTTAAAATTTTGAGCATAAGGTAGATCCGGCTGTTCAATAGTTGTTACTGGTATTAATGCCTCTTATCTAAAAAAAAAAATCCCTGACAACACCGCGAAATACCAGTATACTGCAAAATAAACATTTAGATGAGATGAGTGTTTTTCGCGCTATGTCAAAATTAATTCCACAATCTCCGATGAAACTTCGACAGTATCTATTTTTGCTCAAAGGTCGATCGATCCTTAGCCTCACCCTCGGCATCATTTCCGCGATAGGGAGCATTTCGCCAGTATTTGCCGAACCTCCCCGCAATCCGGACACTGCAGAAACTTGCGACATTCTAGTAGCAGGCGGCGGGCTTGCAGGCGCTGCTACCGCTTACGAAGGTTTGCTGGCAGGGCGCACAGTTTGCCTCACTGAAATTACTGACTGGGTAGGCGGTCAAATTTCCTCCCAGGGAACTTCCGCACTCGATGAAAGAGAGACTCAGCGATCGCTCTTATTTTACCCCCGCGGCTACCTAGAATTGCGGCGGCGGATCGAGCAACATTACGGCCGGCTAAATCCCGGAGGCTGTTGGGTTAGCTATTCGTGTTTCATGCCCTACGACGGTCACAAAATTCTATTTAACATCTTGCAGGATGCTGCTAGAAAAGGCAAAGGCACCCTGAAATGGTTTCCCAATACGGTTATTAAAGAACTAGCAATTACTCCTGCTGCGGCGGGGAATGCGGTTGGCGGCCAACAAATTAAAAGTGCGATCGCCATTCAACACAAACCGGCCGCCAACACGCCACCACTCAACACCGAAACTCTTTCTCAAACTATCGAAGATGCCTATCGCTACGAAAATTCTCCGCGTTTTAATAAAACTATTATTCGGTTTATTCCCAAACCACCTAACCAGTCAAATTCAAAACCTAGACCTGCTGATTGGTACGTTGTAGATGCCACGGAAACAGGCGAATTGATCGGACTTGCGGATGTTCCCTACCGCCTCGGAATTGACCCGCGTTCCCCTCTGGAACCTTCCTCCCCCAGCCCCACCGGCGACGCTTACTGCACTCAAGGTTTTACCTACACCTTTGCGATGCAGGCAACGAAGGAACCGCAGCAGCATCAACTACCTTCTTTTTATCAACAATACGCTCCTTACTACAGCTACGAATTGCAGAGATTGGCCAGCTTTCCCTTAGTTTTCACCTACCGCCAAATTAGGAGCATGAGACCGGATGAAAAGCGACCTTCAGACCCGAAGCAATTCCCCATTTATCCGGGGGATATTTCGATGCAAAATTGGACTTGGGGCAATGACTATCGTCCCGGTTCTGCCGGGGATAATTTAATTTATTCTCGCGAGCAGTTGCAAGAGTCCGGTCAACTGCAACCGGGGGGATGGATGGGCGGTTTGCGAACCGAAACTTTGCGAAAGGGAGAGGAAAATGCCAAAGGATTTTTCTACTGGCTGGTAACAGGAACTACTGACTCGCAGCTAGGAGAGGGAGTCAAAAAGCCTAATCCAAACAATCGTTTTTTGAGCGGGTTGGATTCGCCGATGGGGACGGTGCACGGACTTTCTAAATATCCTTATATGCGGGAGGGCCGGCGCATTATTGGGCGGCCGAGTTTCAATCAGCCTCAAGGTTTTACGGTGTGGGAAGTTGATATGTCTCGCACTGACTTTACGGCTGATTTTTACCGCCAGAATTTGTCGGAGGAAGAGTATCGCAATTTGTGGTTGGCTGTGGGTGGTTTGAACGCGCCGGCTTTGGCTGTGGGAAGTCAATCTGTTGAGGATACAAAATCGCGATCGCGCGCTACGATTTATCCTGATTCTGTGGGTATCGGTCATTACGCGATCGACTTTCACCCCTGCATGACCAACAGCCCGCCGGAAGCACCGGGAAATACCGAACGCGAAGGTACTCGCAAAGGTCAAGGGCAAGCTTATCCCTTTCAAATTCCGCTGCGGGCAATGATTCCTCAAAAAATTGACAATATGTTAGTGGCGGGTAAAAGTATTGCTACTAGCCACACAGCGGCCGCTGCTTATCGAGTGCATTCTTTTGAATGGTCTGCCGGTGCGGCGGCGGGAGTTACGGCTGCTTTTTCCCTAGAAAAGGGGATTCTTCCTTATGAATTAGTGGACGAATTGCCGTCCCGCGAGCCAAATTTGGAAGTGTTGCAGTTACGGTTGCAACAAAATGCTAATCCGATCGCCTTTCCGGGTACTTCTATCTTCAATAGTTCGTGGCAAAATTGGAAATAATCTTAGTTGTCGATCGTGATTGCGAATCGGGCATCGGGCATCGGGCATCGGGAATTGCAACTGACAACTAAAAACGAAAAACCAATCACCAGTAATCTGTAGGGTGTGCAATGCGCACCTTACCCCATAAACTTTAGCCAACCAATAACAAATAACCATTAACTCATAAACAGCAATTTGTCATCTATCTTTAGATAGAAGCAATCAGACACTGCTTTAGTCGGATAATATCAATAATCTCCAAAATCTTCCCCCCTTCCCCTTCAAACTCCCCAAAGGTAACGGTCATGTCAACTGCACAGACAACAAGCCCCAATTCCAATAATGGTTATGCCAAACAGTTACTCCGAACCTTAGTAGCTGTCAAAAAAGGGGACTTTTCAGTTCGGATGCCCATAGACCAGACCGGTCTAGCGGGGAAAATTGCCGACGAACTTAACGACATTATCGAGCTCAATCAGAAAATGGCCGCCGAACTCGATCGCATCGGCACAGTTGTCGGTAAAGAAGGAAAAATCGCCCAGCGGGCCACCATCGGCAGCGCCGAGGGGTCATGGGCAGCTAGCGTAAATTCTGTCAATACCTTAATTACAGATTTAGTGCAACCAACCTCTGAAACCGCCAGAGTAATTCGGGCCGTAGCAAAAGGAGATTTATCGCAAACCATCGCCCTAGAAATAGAAGACAGACCCCTCAAAGGAGAATTCCTCCAAACAGCCCAAATTGTTAACACAATGGTAGACCAGTTGAGTTCCTTTGCGTCGGAAGTAACGCGGGTGGCTAGGGAAGTAGGAACCGAAGGGAAATTAGGGGTGCAAGCTGAAGTTAAAGGAGTTGCAGGAACTTGGAAAGATTTAACCGATTCAGTTAACTCGATGGCGGGGAATTTAACAGCCCAAGTACGCAACATTGCGGAAGTGACGACGGCTGTGGCAAATGGCGATTTATCTAAAAAAATTACAGTAGATGTCAAAGGCGAAATTCTCGAACTGAAAAACACGATTAACATCATGGTGGATCAGTTGAGTTCCTTCGCCTCAGAAGTAACGCGGGTGGCGAGAGAAGTAGGAACCGAAGGCAAATTAGGCGTACAAGCTGAAGTGCGGGGAGTGGCCGGAACCTGGAAAGATTTAACGGATTCAGTTAACTCGATGGCCGGCAATCTTACGGCACAAGTACGGAACATTGCCGACGTGACGACGGCTGTGGCAAATGGTGACTTATCTAAAAAAATTACAGTAGATGTTAAAGGGGAAATTCTCGAACTGAAAAACACGATTAACATCATGGTGGATCAGTTAAATTCCTTCGCATCAGAAGTAACCAGGGTTGCTAGGGAAGTAGGTTCCGAAGGCAAACTCGGCGGTCAAGCAGAAGTTAAAGGAGTTGCGGGAACTTGGAAGGATTTAACGGATAGCGTTAACTTCATGGCAGGCAGTTTGACAGCCCAAGTCCGCAACATTGCTGAAGTAACAACCGCTGTGGCAAAGGGCGATTTATCCAAGAAAATTACAGTAGATGTCAAAGGCGAAATTCTCGAACTAAAAAACACCGTCAACACGATGGTTGACCAGTTAAATTCCTTCGCATCAGAAGTAACCAGGGTTGCTAGGGAAGTGGGAACGGAAGGGAAATTAGGCGTACAAGCAGAAGTGCAGGAAGTAGCAGGAACCTGGAAAGATTTAACGGATTCAGTTAACTCGATGGCCGGGAATTTAACAGCACAAGTCCGCAACATTGCTGAAGTAACGACGGCGGTTGCTAACGGTGACTTATCTAAAAAAATTACGGTACAGGTTAAAGGCGAAATTTTAGAACTGAAAAACACCATTAACGTGATGGTAGATCAGCTTAATTCCTTTGCATCTGAAGTTACGCGGGTTGCTAGAGAAGTGGGTTCAGAAGGTAAACTGGGCGGCCAAGCGGATGTTCGAGGCGTAGCAGGAACTTGGAAGGATTTAACGGATTCAGTTAATTTTATGGCAGGCAGTTTGACAGAACAAGTACGGAATATTGCGGCTGTTACGACTGCTGTGGCCAATGGCGATTTATCTAAGAAAATTACTGTCGATGTGAAAGGGGAAATTCTGGAGTTAAAAAACACTGTCAACACGATGGTGGATCAGTTAAATTCCTTTGCTTCGGAAGTAACGCGGGTGGCTAGGGAAGTGGGAACCGAAGGGAAATTAGGCGTACAAGCTGAAGTTAAAGGAGTTGCAGGAACTTGGAAAGATTTAACGGATTCAGTTAACTCGATGGCGGGGAATTTAACAGCCCAAGTCCGCAACATTGCGGAAGTGACGACGGCTGTGGCAAATGGCGATTTATCTAAAAAAATTACAGTAGATGTTAAAGGCGAAATTCTCGAACTGAAAAACACGATTAACATCATGGTGGATCAGTTGAGTTCCTTCGCATCAGAAGTAACCAGAGTTGCTAGGGAAGTAGGAACGGAAGGTAAATTAGGCGTGCAAGCTTACGTGCGCGGTGTAGGGGGAACTTGGAAAGATTTAACCGATAATGTTAACTTGATGGCGGGGAATTTGACGGCGCAGGTGCGGAATATTGCGGAAGTGACGAAAGCGGTGGCAAATGGCGATTTGTCTAAGAAAATCACCGTCGATGTTAAAGGCGAAATTCTGGAGTTGAAAGATACTATTAACGTGATGGTGGATCAGCTTAATTCCTTCGCTTCTGAGGTGACGCGGGTGGCGCGGGAGGTGGGAACTGAGGGTAAATTGGGCGGTCAAGCTGACGTGAAAGGAGTTGCGGGAACTTGGAAAGATTTAACCGACAATGTAAACTCGATGGCGGGGAATTTGACAGCGCAAGTGCGGGGTATTGCTAAGGTTGTGACGGCGGTGGCGAATGGCGATTTGAAGCGGAAATTAATGCTGGAAGCAAAAGGAGAAATTGCGACTCTGGCAGATACGATTAACGAGATGATCGATACGCTGGCGACGTTTGCCGATCAAGTAACTACAGTGGCGCGGGAAGTGGGAATTGAAGGGAAATTAGGCGGTCAGGCGAAGGTTCCGGGTGCGGCGGGGACGTGGCGAGATTTGACGGATAATGTGAATGAGTTGGCGGCGAATTTGACTACTCAGTTGCGGGCGATCGCCGAAGTGGCAATTGCTGTTACCAGAGGCGATTTAACGAGGTCAATTTCCGTCGCCACAGAAGGAGAAGTTGCGATCGTTAAGGACAACATCAACCAGATGATCGCCAATCTCCGGGAGACTACGCAGAAGAATACTGAGCAAGATTGGCTGAAAACCAACCTGGCTAAGTTCACTCGAATGCTACAAGGTCAGCGGGATTTAGAAACTGTTTCTAAACTAATTCTCTCTGAACTGACGCCGCTGGTTTCTGCTCAGCATGGCGTATTCTTTATGATGGAAGGTATGGAGCACGATCCGTTTCTCAAACTGTTAAGTACCTACGCATACCGCGAACGCAAACAGTTAGGAAATAGATTCCATTTAGGGGAAGGTTTGGTAGGACAGTGCGCCTTGGAAAAAGAACGAATCCTGTTGACTGAAGTGCCGGACAACTACGTTAAAATTGGCTCGGGACTGGGAGAATCTACGCCGTTGAATGTCGTGGTTTTACCCGTACTATTTGAGGGACAAGTGACGGCAGTAATAGAGTTAGCTTCGTTCCGCCGCTTTAGCGAAATACACTTGACATTTCTCGACCAACTTACAGAAAGTATTGCCATTGTTTTAAATACAATTGCGGCGAGTATGCGGACGGAAGAGTTGCTGAAACAGTCGCAGTCTTTGGCAGAAGAGTTGCAAACTCAGCAAAAAGAACTAACGGAAACTAACAAGCGTCTCGAACAACAAGCGCAGTCGCTACGCGCATCTGAGGAACTGTTGAAGAGTCAGCAGGAAGAGTTGCAACAAACGAATGAAGAATTAGAAGAACAAGCTGAATTGCTAGCGCTGCAAAATAAGGAAGTTGAGCGGAAAAACCGAGATATCGAACAGGCGAGGGGGTTGTTGGAAGAAAGAGCAGAACAGTTGGCTCTAACTTCTAAGTATAAGTCGGAGTTTCTGGCAAATATGTCTCACGAGTTGCGAACTCCGCTGAATTCGCTGTTGATTTTGGCTCGATTGCTTTCTGACAATACTGAGGGTAATTTGACTTTGAAGCAAGTTGAATACACGCGCACAATTTACTCGGCGGGAACAGATTTGCTAGGGCTGATTAATGATATCTTGGATCTGGCTAAGATTGAATCAGGCACGATGTCAGTGGAAATTGAGCAAGTGTTGTTTGCCGACTTGCGAGAGCATTTGGATCGAACTTTCCGCCAAATCGCCCAGGATAAGAAGTTGAGTTTTAAAATTGAGCTTGAGGGCGGGTTGCCAAAAGGTCTCTATACTGATGCTAAACGCCTGCAACAAGTTTTGAAGAATCTCCTCTCTAATGCGTTTAAGTTTACAGAGCGGGGTGAGGTGAAATTGCATGTCGAAGTAGTGCGGGAAGGGTGGAGTTTAGAGATAGAAAGTTTAACGAGTTCGCCTAATGTTTTGGCTTTCTCAGTTAGCGATACGGGGATTGGGATTTCTGCTGAAAAACACAGGGTTATTTTTGAGGCTTTCCAACAAGCTGATGGTAGCACTAGCCGCAAATACGGGGGCACGGGTTTGGGTTTGTCAATTAGTAGAGAAATCGCTAATCTGTTAGGCGGAGAAATTAGATTGACAAGTAGCCCTGGTGAGGGTAGTAGGTTCACGCTTTATCTGCCCCAAACTTACCAAGAATCGCGAATGATGAATGATAGCGAATCGGCAACGGGCAAGCAAACGGCTCAATTGCCGGTTGCTATTTCTTCTGCTGTTCCTTCGCCAAGTTTCAACTTGCCGATCGCCCCTTATCCATCACCGATTATCGCTGATGACCGGGAAAATGTCGAGCCCGACGATCGCGTGCTGTTGATTGTGGAAGATGACGTGAACTTCGCTCGGATTCTTTTGGATATGGCACGGGAACAGGGTTTTAAAGGTTTACTGGCTTTGCGGAGCGATATCGGTTTGGCGATGGCGCGAGAGTTCAAGCCAACTGCGATTATGCTGGATCTAAATTTGCCTGTGATGGATGGCTGGACAGTGCTCGATCGCTTGAAGCACGACCCCAGTACGCGCCACATTCCGGTTCACATTGTATCAGTTGAAGAAGGGCGGCAGCGCAGTTTGCAGTTAGGGGCGATCGCGTACTTACAAAAGCCTGTCAGTCGCGAAGCATTGAGCAAAGCTTTGACTGATATTAAGGGGTTTGTGGAGCGGCCCGTGAAGAATTTGCTAGTTGTGGAAGACGACGAAACGCAGCGTCTCAGTATTGTGGATTTAATCGGCAATCACGATGTTTCTACCACGGCTGTGGGGAGCGGTGCAGAGGCGCTAGCAACTTTGAGGTCAGGGCGTTTTGACTGCGTTGTACTCGATTTGGGACTGCCAGATATGACGGGTTTTGAACTGATCGAGCAGATCAAGCAAGAGCCTACTTTGAAAAGTCTGCCGATTATTGTTTATACGGGCAAAGAGTTGACGAGAACCGAAGAAACTCAACTGAAGCGCATGGCGGAAACAATCATTGTTAAAGATGTGCGATCGCCAGAACGTTTGTTAGATGAAACAGCTTTGTTTTTGCACCGAGTCCAAGCAAATTTGCCGGAACCCAAGCGCCAAATGCTAGAGCAATTGTATCAAACTGATTCGACGCTCGCGGGCAAAACAGTCTTGATTGTTGACGACGATATGCGGAATATTTTCGCCCTCACGAGTATGCTGGAGCGCCATAAAATGGAAGTTGTGTATGCTGAGAATGGCAGAGAGGGTATTGCTAAATTGCAAAGTACGCCTGACATAAATATTGTGTTGATGGACGTGATGATGCCAGAGATGGACGGTTACGAAACCATGCAAGCAATTCGTAATATGCCTCAATTTGCTTCTTTGCCAATGATTGCTCTTACTGCGAAAGCTATGAAGGGCGATCGGGAAAAATGTATCGAAGCTGGTGCGTCTGACTACATTACCAAACCTGTTGATACGGAACAGTTGCTCTCGCTGCTGCGTGTCTGGCTTTATCGATAATGGAAGTCAGTTGTCAGTTGGCAGTTGACTGTTGGCAGTTGACTGTTGGCAGTGGGCAGTTGGCAGTAGTCAGCAGTCAGCCGTCAGCCGTCAGTAGTCAGTAGTTATTTGTTAGGTGCTACCAATGCCCCATGCCCCATGCCCCATGCCCCATGCCCCATGCCCGATGCCCCATGCCCGATGCCCCATGCCCCATGCCCCATGCCCCATACCCCATGCCCCATGCCCCATACCCCATACCCCATGCCCCATGCCCGATGCCCGATGCCCCATGCCCCATGCCCCATGCCCCATGCCCGATGCCCGATGCCCCATGCCCGCTGCCCCATTCGCAATTCCCAATAACTAATTAAAAATGCCCGAAAGCCATGAACTGGAAACAATCGAAATTCAACTCCTACTAGAGGGAATGTTTCGCTATTACGGATTTGATTTTCGCAATTATGCTCTTGCCTCTCTCAAACGCCGTATTAGGAACACTATTCGCTCGGAACGGCTGACCACTGTGTCTGCACTTCAGGAAAAGGTACTTCACAATCCTGCTTACCTAGACCGTTTACTCCTGGACATTTCTGTCAATGTAACGGCGATGTTTCGCGATCCCAGTTTTTACATTAGTTTCAGAAATAAAGTGGTGCCGCTGCTGCGGACTTATCCTTTTATTCGGATTTGGCACGCTGGATGTTCAACGGGAGAAGAAGTCTATTCTATGGCAATTTTGCTGCAAGAAGAAGGACTGTATGACCGCTGTCGGATTTACGCTACGGACATGAATGAATTAGTGTTGAAAACAGCAAGAACAGGGATATTCCCGCTGAAACAAATGCAAGAATATACGCAACTCTATCACCAAGCTGGGGGCAAGACAGCGTTTTCTGAGTATTACACTGCTGCCTATGAAAATGCGATTTTTCGGTCTTCCCTTAAAGATAATATTGTCTTTGCTCACCACAACCTAGCAACTGATAATTCTTTTAATGAGTTTAATGTTATTTTATGCCGCAATGTGATGATTTATTTCAATTCACACCTCCAAGAGCGGGTACACAAGCTTTTTTATGAGAGCCTGGGAATGTTTGGGGTTTTAGGACTAGGACATCAGGAGTCTCTCACTTTTACACCTTATGAAAAATACTATGAACCAATTGAAAGTAGTGAGAAACTCTACCGGAGAATTAAATAAAAAAAATTTTGAAATAGTGGTTGTGGGTACGTCTTTGGGAGGGCTAGAGGCTCTGACTGTGCTGCTGGCAGATTTGCCCCAAAACTTTCCTTTGCCTGTAGTTATTGTCCAACACCGCCATAAGAGTTCTGAGAATAGGCTTACTTATTTTTTACAAAAGCAAAGCTCTCTCCAAATCACAGAGGCAAAAGACAAAGAGCCGATCGCACCTGGACGGGTTTACTTGGCTCCTGCTGACTATCACTTGCTAATAGAATCGCCCTCTGAGGAGGAGTTTAGCCTGTATGAAAACGATTTTACAGAATGGAGGAGCGTGGCAGTGGAGTCAATCCAAAATCCAAAATCCCCAATCCCCAATCGCAGAACTCCTACATTTGCACTATCAACTGAGGCTCCTGTCTGCTACGCGCGGCCCTCAATCGATGTGCTGTTTGAGTCTGCTGCGGATGCCTTTGGGGAGAAAGTTATCGGCATAATTTTAACGGGAGCTAATTCCGATGGCAGTAAAGGGCTGGCAAAAATTAAAGCTGAGGGAGGATTGACATTTGTAGAGGAACCGGCTTCAGCTCTATGCCCGACTATGCCAGCGTCGGCGATCGCAAATGTTGAAGTAGACTGGATTTTACCCCTCTCTAAAATCGCTCCCCGTTTAGTCAATTTGTTAAGAATTAAAGATTAAAAAAATTATGAATCAGCAGTCCCCCCATCAAGTAAATGTCCTTTTAGTTGACGATCGCCCTGAAAATTTGGTAGCTCTAGAAGCTATTCTCAACAGCCCCTCTTATCATCTAGTACAAGCTAATTCAGGCGCGGAGGCTCTCAGATGTCTGCTTAATGAAGATTTTGCGGTAATTTTGCTTGACGTGCAGATGCCGGGAATGGATGGATTTGAGACAGCAACATTGATTCGCTCTAGAGATCGATCGCGAGCGACTCCGATTATTTTCATCACAGCATTCAGCAGTAATGACAACCACGTGTTTAAAGGTTATTCTCTGGGTGCGGTGGATTACCTGTTCAAACCTTTGGAACCGGAAATATTGACCTCGAAGGTGCAGGTATTTGTGGAATTGTTCCAAAAAACAGTCGAGGTGAAACAGCAAGCAACGCAGTTAGCTGCGGTTAATAGCGAACTAAGTAAAAGTGAAGAGCGGTTTCGCACTTTGTGTGCTTGTTCGCCGCTGGGAATTTACTTAGCTGACGTTGAAGGCCGCTGTACTTACATCAATCCCCGTTGTCAAGCAATTTGCGGGTTAACATTGGAGGAAAGTTTAGTAGAGATTTGGCAGCGGGAAGTTCATCCAGAAGATCGAGAACGCGTAGTAGCAGATTGGTTAGCTTGGATTAAAGAAGGCCACGAATATTCTAACGAGTTTCGATTAGCTGGTCGCGAAACTGTGCGTTGGATAAATGTGCAGTCGTCGCCAATGTTTTCGGATTTGGGAAAACTGATCGGTCACGTGGGCACGGTTAGAGATGTCACAGACCGCAAGCAAGCAGAGGAAGAACACAGCAGACTAATCCGCGAACAAGTGGCGCGGCAAGAAGCGGAGAGAGCTAACCAGATGAAGGATGAATTTCTAGCTATTCTCTCTCACGAACTCCGTACTCCTTTAAATGCGATTCTCGGCTGGTCTAGGCTGCTTCGTACCAAAACATTTGACCGAGAGACGATGGAGAAAGCCCTAGAAACAATTGAGCGCAATGCTAAATCTCAAGCTCAACTCATCGAAGATATTTTAGATGTTTCGCGGATTCTGCGGGGGAAACTAAATTTAAATATGCACCCGATTCGGTTGGAATCTGCGATCAAGCTGGCAATTGATTCTTTGCAGCCGCTGACTGAGGAAAAATCAATAGTCATAGAATTAACGTGCAGTCCCAATGTAGGTGAAGTTATCGGCGACTTCGATCGCTTACAACAAATTGTCTGGAATTTGCTGTCAAATGCGATTAAGTTTAGTCCGCCAGAGGGTAAAGTACAGGTGCGGTTAGAGTCAGTTGGCGATGAGGCTCAAATTCAGATAATTGATAGCGGCATCGGTATTGCTCCTGATTTTTTGCCTTATGTTTTCGATCGCTTCCGCCAAGCTGATAGCAGCACAACTAGGTCTTACGGGGGTTTGGGACTGGGATTGGCGATCGTCCGTCACTTGGTGGAACAGCACGGCGGTAAGGTGCAGGCAGAGAATAATCCGGGGGCGGGTGCGAAATTTACGGTGGGTTTACCTGTTGCACATAAGACCCCAGGTGCAGGGGATGCTTGGTCGCCGCTCAATGACGCGACAGAGGTTCTCCCCACTCTGGCTAATTTGCAATTGCTGGTGGTGGATGATGACGATGACACGCGGGAGTTTTTGATTGCTTTACTCGAAGACGAAGGAGCTATAGTGCGATCGGCGGCATCGGTAGCCGGGGCTCTAGCTGCACTGGAGAGTTATTGGCCGGATCTGCTGCTGAGCGACATTGGAATGCCGGAAGCAGACGGCTACCAGTTGATCGGGCGGGTGAGAGAAATGGAAGTGCTCAGGGGTGGAAAGATGCCTGCGATCGCTCTGACGGCCTACGCGAGAGAGGAAGAGCGCCAGCAAGCGCTGGAAGCTGGTTTCCAGATGCACTTATCTAAACCAGTTGACATAAATAAGTTAATTGCCGCAATTGCCAACCTCACAGGAATACTCGGAAATCCCGATCCAACTCACATCTTGCACGATGCTCGAGAACAGGCAAGATGCCTGTTCCACAAAGATTAGATTTTATTGTGGGGAGTAGGGGTTGGGCAGGAGAGTCTGCCTGTGAAGGCTGATTGACAATAGTGTTCTTCGGTGCTTTCCAACGGGCTCGGCGGTTGAAACCGCTTTGTTGACAATCAAGCATCCAGGATACCCGCCACGCGATCGGTCGGTCCAGAAATAAAAAACCTGTATCCGATGAAACTTGCCGAACGTATTTATTCGTGGGGTCAATCTAAAATCTAAAATCTAAAATCTAAAATCGATTGACCCCCCAATCCCGTGCCGATTAGTGAGAAAAATATTAAGCTAGCTAAAAGGACAAGCGATCGACAGTTCGGAACAAGACACCCGTTTTTCCACAAAAAGCTGGATATTTGCCGTTTTTTGCTTCAACCTGCCGTCAAAGTACAAAATTACCCGCCAATCAATACATGAATATTTTTAGCAGTCTGCTTTCTAGCCCAACTCAAGCACCCCAAGTCAAAAAACAGCGTCGAGGCATTGAAATTAAGTCGGAACGCGAAATCGAAATTATGCGGCAGGCAGCGAAAATCGTTGCAACGGTACTCAAAGAAATTTCCCAAATGGTGAAACCGGGAATGACTACTGCTGATTTGGATGCTTATGCGGAAAAACGCATCCGCGAAATGGGGGCAACTCCGAGTTTTAAAGGCTATCACGGTTTCCCCGGATCGATTTGCTCTAGCATTAATAACGAAGTTGTTCACGGCATCCCCAGCGCCAAAAAGGTAATTAGGGCAGGAGATGTTCTCAAGGTAGATACGGGGGCATATTATCAAGGTTTTCACGGCGATTCTTGCATTACGATCGCAGTTGTGGAGGTGACACCGGAATCGGCAAAATTAATCCGAGTCGCAGAAGAAGCTCTCTACAAAGGCATCGAACAAGTGAAGGCTGGAGCCTATTTGCTCGATCTCGCCGGTGCGATCGAAGATCACGTCAAAAGCAACGGTTTTAACGTCGTTGAGGAGTTTACCGGCCACGGTGTCGGGCGAAATTTGCACGAGGAACCGTCGGTTTTCAATTTCCGCACGCGGGAAATGCCGAACGTGAAATTGCGAGCGGGCATGACATTGGCGATCGAACCGATTCTGAATGCCGGTTCTAAGTACACTCGGACGCTTTCTGACAAGTGGACTGCTGTAACGGTTGACAATGCTATGTCGGCTCAGTTTGAGCATACTGTGTTGGTGACGGAAACCGGCTATGAAATTTTGACCGATCGTTCCAAAGTTTAAGTGGAAGGGTTCAAGAATAATTTTGAGTTTTGAGTTTTGAGTTTTGAATTAAAGATTTAAAAACTTTTTAATCGTTAGATCAAAACCTAACTCAAAGCTCTTGAGTTGAACAACAATTTTTTAACTTCCTGCGAGGGATGGAGTGACAGTAAGACTTAAATTCGGCTAAATTTAAAAATAGCGGTAAAGCGTAAGGGTAACAACTATGTCAGCACGATTATTATTGGTAGATGATGAACCGGGCTTGCGGGAAGCAGTGCAAGCTTATTTGGAAGATAGCGATTTTGCGGTTGAGGTTGCCAGTAATGCTCGCGACGGCTGGGAACTCTTGCAGCAGACTAATCCCGATTTGGTGATTTCAGACATTATGATGCCGCAGGTGGACGGTTATCAATTTCTCAAGCAAGTGCGGGAAGATCCTCGCTATAAGGCTTTGCCGGTGGTATTTTTGACGGCTAAGGGGATGACGGGCGATCGCATTCAAGGCTATCAAGCAGGCTGCGATGCTTATCTTTCTAAGCCCTTCGATCCCGACGAGTTAGTAGCAATAGTAACCAATTTGCTGGCCCGCCGCGCGGCTGCTAAGGAGACGGGCGAAAGTGCTGAAAGTCCAGATATTGCTGCTTTGACAAGCCAAATGGCGAGAATTGAGTCTTTGCTGAGCGGGCGGAGTTCGATCGCCCAAAGTCCTTCGCCGATTAAAATTGATTTGACTCCGCGAGAACAAAGTGTTTTGGATTTGGTTGCTCAAGGTTTGATGAATAAAGAAATTGCCCGCCGCTTGGAAACTAGCGTCCGCAATGTGGAAAAGTACGTCAGCCGTTTGTTTAGCAAGACGGGTACTAACAGCCGTACTGAGTTGGTTCGCTTCGCTCTCGAACACGGCTTGACTCAGTAGCAGCCCTCTCGGCTTTGTTGCAGGCTCTTCCTCGCCGACGTGCGTTACCAGGCTCTTCCTGGTAACGATAATTATGCAAAAAATTAGAAATGTTAAGATAAAAGTATTGACAGATATCTGGTGGTTGTGGTACTAAACATGAGCTGGCTGGCAGCGCGGGAGTGGGAAAACTGGTGCGCGATTCCCTACGGGATAGCGACGGACGCGCGTACTTCTGACCGCTTTGAGTCCGAGATGGACACTCGCAAAAGCTCGGAAATTACTTAACGGGAAAACCTGACGGTTTAAGAGTTTTTACGTAGTAAAGAGAAAGGCCAACTGTTTGCCCGATACCCTGCGTCAAGCAAATTTACCGCGAAGTCTCACAGATCGGGTTATATCCTGCGGGAAAAAAAATCGCTCTTAATTAATGACCCTGCTCAAAAACGGATACAAGCCCCTGACTAAAGTCCTAAGCCGCCCAAAATTTTAGACCAAAATTCAAACTCTCACACTCATCTGCGGAGTAAATCTAAAATCTAAAATCTAAAATCTAAAATTGACTGACAGCGCAGGAAAGTAGCAGGGGATGTTGAATTTATAGCACCACCCAAGTTTGGTTGATACCAGGAGGATAGCATGAGGAAAATCACAGTCCGACAAACGATAAGTGCCATAGCAGCACTGCCGATCGTACTAATGGCTAATACAACTCAAGCTTTGGCCGCTGATACCGGTCAGAAAATAGATCCAATTAAGAACGTTTCGGATTTTAGCGATGAGCTTGATTTTGATATTGGCGCACCAACAACAATCAGCATTGAAGAAAGCGAGGATTGGGATGAACCTGATTTTGCAGCTACTTTAGATATGGAGATTAGTAAATTTATGACAAACAATCTTCAAGCTGTAATTGATGAGCCGCCCCCGGTAGTTTATCTCAGTGCGGCGAGGGGCCAGTCAAGCAAGGAATGCCGGATTTCAGCGATTTGCGAATAACAGAATCGGATTTGTGCGATTTGGGCGATCGCCAGCGCTGCGACTCTTTGGCTGGGTACAATTTGAGCTAGCGTAAAGATTTCAATAAAATCCGGTTGATTTTGCTGAGAATATGCGAATAACAGAGTATGTATTTTTTAGGGTATGCTTTAATTCGATCCGCTACAACAATAAGTATGCAGGCTGAAATCAACTTAACTATGTGATTGTTCGCTGTGATTGGTAATCGCAAAAACGGGATAAAATCAACTTAACTATGTGATTGTTCGCTGTGATTTGCTGCAAAGGCAAAAACGGCGACAAATCAGCTTATAGCAACCGCAAAAAGGGTTGGGATGTTCTTAATTGCACTTTCCCCATGCGGTCGATTTCTTATTCCTTTTTTTTACCATATCGCCCTTCGGCTCCCTGCTTGACTCAGCATTTGACCGCACCTATCCTGAGAACATTTTTTAACTATTAATTATGATTAATTCGCACTGCCAGCAAGAGACCGCAGCACAGCAAAACAAAAGTTCGCGGCAAACTCTCTCCCGAACTTTGAGAATGTCTCAGGGGCAATTTTCGCTGATTTTGGTACGGTGCAATTACAGCGGGATGAGAGAGGAAACTGTACGGCAATTGCGAGAGGAGTCTGGTATTGAGATTCGAGAAATTGTCCTCCCGGCATCTGTTAAAACTCTTTACACGACGATAGAAACCGAACTTGCTGGCAGCCAGCCGTCAGCTTTAATGGTGTTTGGATTGGAATCGGTAAGCGCGATCGATCGAGTGCTGAGTTCTACCAACTATGTGAGGGAAGAATTTCGGAATAATTTTCCCTTCCCGGTGGTGCTGTGGGTGACAGACAAAATCTTAAAAAAACTGATTCGGTTAGTAACAGATATCGAGACTTGGACGACAACTGTTGAATTTGTGCTCGGCCCAGACGACTTGGTGAATTTTCTGGGTAAAAGTGCCGATCGCCTTTTCTCCAACATTTTAGAAAGCGGCAATTGGCGTTTAACTAATTCTGCCGTGCTCGGAGCCAATTCTTTGAGTGAATTAGAGTCAGCTACCCAAGACTTGCAAACTTGCAACATCAGGTTAGAACCAGCTATTGAAGCGAGTTTGCAATTTATTCGCGGTCGGCACGAATATGCTTGTCACCGTATCCCGGCTGCTCTGGAATTGTATCAAAAAAGTCTCAAATTTTGGAAGTATCAAATACCATTTATTGGAAGTAAAACAGAATTTAGCGATTTGTTATTTACCGTTCACCCGGCACCGGTATTAGAGGGAATTCTGCTATTCCACATCGGCCTTTGCTACCGCTTTCAAGCAGAACGACACCGCAGCGGCAACCGTCCTTACTGGACAGAAGCTAAGAATTATTTTCAGGAATGTATTGATGTTTTAGAAGGCGCTGGACAGTCGGATGCCGTTGGTATATTCATCAATCAACTCGGCGAAGTATTGCAGCATTTAGAAGATTGGGATGCACTCTGGAATTTAGCTATCAAAGCTCGGAGGTTACATGAAAATATGGAAAATTCAGCAGTTAATTTGGCTCAAGATTACGGCTTTTTGGCTAGAGTAGCCTTAGAGCAAAAGAACTGGCAAGGGGCGAAAGAATGGGCTTTAACCGCTCTAGACGTTCTCAACTCAAATTTAGAAGCGACGGGACAGGGAACCCCTGTAAAGTCGCAGCATCTAGGCTTGTATCTGTTAATTTTAGCAGAGGCCCAGAGTCAGTTGGGTGAGGTGCAGGAGGCGATCGCGCATTTAGAGCTTGCTCGATCGGAAACCGAAGCGTGTTACAACCCCCAACTGTATTTGCGGGTTTTAGAAATGCTGCGATCGCTCTATTTTCAGCGGGGAGAATATCTCGAAGCATTTCAAATTAAGCAAGATTATCGAGCGGTGGAACACACGTATCGGTTCCGAGCTTTTATTGGCGCCGGAAAGTTGCAGCCGCACAGAGAAGCGGTTAATCCAGTCGCCGAAACTCTTGTCGGCGCTGCTACTATTGCTGACGAAATTACTGCTTCCGGCAGAGAAGAAGACCTCAACCGCTTGATATATAGAATGAACAATACCCCCGACAAACTGACAGTAATTTACGGTCAGTCTGGAGTTGGCAAAAGTTCAATAGTCACCGGAGGATTAGTACCGGCTCTCAAACAAAAAAAAATAGAAATGCGGACTGTTTTGCCGATAGTGCTGCAAGTTTACAACAACTGGCCGCGGGAATTGACCAGACAGTTATCTGCTGGGAAAGCTGAAATATTCGAGCCTGAAATTACCGAAGCAGTAGCAGAAACTGCTCCGGTAGATTTTCCAGTAGAAGCGGGCGAATTTAAGGGAAATCTTATTTCGGGATTTCACGGTTACTCGACTGGGAATAATCAGGCTCAAAGGGAGCAGTCACAGCCAGTAGAATTAATCATACAACAACAGGCGATCGAATACGAAAACATTATCAAGGAGCTGCAAAGAAACTCAGAGCATTTAGTGACTGTTCTGATATTTGACCAATTTGAAGAATTCTTTTTCGTGTGGAAAGAGCCAGCCGAACGACAAATATTTTTTGATTTTTTGCGGGAATGCTTGAAAATCAAATACTTAAAAGTCGTCCTGTGTTTGCGGGAAGATTACCTGCACTACTTGCTGGAATTTTCTCGACCAAAAAACCCGAAAGGATTCGTTAACAATGATATTTTGGAGGACATTCTCAGCAAAAACATTCTGTTTTATTTGGGAAATTTTTCGCTGGGCGATGCGCGATCTGTAATTCGCACTTTAACTGAGCGATCGCAGTTTTACTTAGAACCAGAGCTGATTGAAGAATTAGTCAAAGATTTAGCTGGAGAATTGGGAGAAGTCCGCCCGATCGAGCTACAACTTGTCGGCGCTCAACTGCAACAAGAGGACATTAGAACTTTAGCTCAATATCAGGAACTCGGCAACAATCCGCAACAAAAATTAGTCGAAAGGTTTCTCGAAGAAGTCATCAAAGATTGCGGCCCGGAAAATGAAGTGGCGGCGCGCCGAGTTTTGTATTTGCTCACAGATGAAGATGAGATCCGTCCCCTAAAAACCCGCGCCGAATTAGCCTCTAATTTAGCGACATTTGCTGAAGCTGACAAATTAGATTTAGTCTTAGAACTGTTAGTAAACTCTGGCTTAGTTTTTCGGTGGACGGAACTGCCAGCAGAGCTTTATCAGCTCGTTCACGATTATTTAGTTAGCTTCATTCGCCAGCAGCAAGAATTAGATAAAAAGGCAGAATTTGAGGAACTGCGAAAGCAAAATCAAATTAACCGAGATGAAATTGAACAAATTCGCAAAGATAGAGAGCAAGATGCTTTGCTGTCGGAAGCTAGAGACAAACAGTACCAAGCGGAAGCTCAACTTTACCAAACTCGGAGATGGCAATTGCGGGCGGCGGTTCTAGGAGTGCTTGTACTCGGAGGTGTTTCGGCGATGGCATTCGAGCAAGCAAAATTAGCAGAAAGCGCGCGGCAAGAAGCAGAAACCAGTCGGACTGATGCCCTAAATTCTGCGTCGGAAGCTTTGGTGGTTTCTAATGAAAAAAATCAATTAGGAGTGTTGGGAAATAGTATCAAAATTGGTCGCGGTTCTCAGAAAAGTACAGCGCTGCCTGCGGATACTAAAAATCAAATTTCTGAAAGACTCAGACAAGCAGTTTCCGGCGTGCAAGAACGCAACCGTTTCGAGCAGCACAGCAAGTTTGTTTTGGATGTGAGTGTCAGTCCCGACGGCAATTCAGTTGCTTCGGCAAGTGCTGACAAAACTGTGAAATTGTGGAGCAAGGAAGGTAAGTTATTAAAAACTTTCAATCACCCGGATAGCGTGACGAGTGTTAGTTTTAGTCCCGATGGGAAAACGATCGCTACTGGTTGTGCCGATCGCACAATTAGAATTTGGCAAGTAGATAACGACAAAAGTGCGATCGGCATTTTATCCGGCCACCGCGATATCGTCACCAGCGTCAGTTTCAGTCCCGACGGCAAAACCCTAGCTTCCGCCAGTCACGACAACACCGTCAAAATCTGGAACCTTGCGAACAAAAAATTGCTGCAAACCTTAACGGGACACAAAGACTGGGTACTCGGCGTCAGTTTCAGTCCCGACGGCCAAACAATAGCCTCAGCAAGTGTTGACAAAACTGTCAAACTTTGGAACCGAGAAAGTAAAACCCAGAAATTTAGAATTAATCCCAAAACATTAACCAGACATTCTGGCATTGTTTACAGCGTTAAGTTCAGTCCAAACAGTCGAGAACTCGTCTCAGCCAGTGCCGACACCACAGCCAAAGTTTGGAACCGAAACGGTGAGGAAATCAGAACTCTCAAAGGACACAACGATGAAGTTGTCAGCGCGAGTTTCAGTCGCGACGGCGAAAAAATTGTCACCGGCAGTGCAGACGATACGGTGAAAGTTTGGAGTCGCAGCGGCACTTTGCTCAACACTTTTCGAGGACATCAAGACGACGTGAGGGCAGTGAGTTTCAGCGCCGACGGCACTATTGCTTCCGCAAGTAAGGACAAAATAGTGAAAATTTGGAAACCGGACAGCACTCCGCTGAATAAGATTTTATCGGGACATGGAGACTGGGTTTACAAAGTCAGTTTTAGTGCTGACGGCAAAACAATTGCTTCTGCTAGCGGAGACAAAACAGTGAGACTTTGGCGCACTGACGGCAGTTTATTCAAAACCTTAGAAGGCCACAATGATTCTGTTACCTGGGTGAGCATTTCGCCTGATGATAAAACTGTTGCTTCGGCCAGCGATGACAAAACAGTGAAAGTCTGGAGTTTAAACGGCAAACTGTTAGATACTCTCAGCCACAGCGGCATTGTCAGAAGCGTGAGTTTTAGTCCAGACGGAAAGATAATTGCCGCCGCAAGTGCCGATCGCAAATTGTACCTCTGGCGCTGGAACGGTGCTAAAGCAACTTTGTTTGCCAAACTCGATCACACCAATCCAGTAATTAGCGTTAGCTTCAGTCCCGACGGCAAAACTATTGCTACTGCTACCGCTGCTGAGGACAAGGCAAGCGGGAAGAAAAAGGCTTTTGAAATTACCGGAGAAAAGAGAGTTTACCTGTGGCAATTTAACGGTTCGTCGGCGAAAATTCTGAAAACTCTCGACCACCAGGACAGCGTTAAAAATGTTAGCTTCAGTCCCGACGGGAAGACTATTGCTGCTGCTTGCGCTGACAAAAAAGTTTATTTGTGGGGGTTTGATGGAAAGGTGGCGAATTTAACTGAAAAACTCGACCACAGCGATACTGTAGAAAGCGTGAGTTTTAGTCCCGACGGCAAGTTGATTGCGGCGGCGAGTGGGGGAAATACTGTTAAGCTGTGGGATTTTGACGGCAAGAAGGCGCTGCTATCTAAGACTTTGGAATCGAGCGATCGCGTGTTGAGCGTTACTTTTAGTTCGGACAGCAAAACTCTGGCTTTTGCTAGCAGGGATAGAAGTGTAATTTTGTGGCCTGTGGAGAATTTGGAATTGAATAATATTATTGCTCGGAGTTGCGAATGGTTGGGAGATTATTTGCAGAATGACCCGAATGTTGCTGAGGGCGATCGACTGCTGTGTCTTGGATTTGGGAAGCAGGCGTTAAATAAGGGGAAGCGGTGAAATTGACAGCGGTAAGTTGCGGGCTGCACACCCTACATAATTATATTTTGCTAATTCTAATCAACATAATTTCATGGAAAAATTCTGTATATGTCTCGGCGGTGCGCTACTCGCTGACAAATTAAAGTTTTTGTCGGTGCATCAACTGTGAGTCCAATACGGTAGTCACAAATACGAATTTTATATTTATCTGGATAACCTTTCATTTTTTCCAGATATCCTAATGCAAAGGGATTGTCTGATTCTAAGAATTGAAAAACTATAGGTTATATCCTACTTCTAATTTCAGCAGGTAAAGCAGCTAGTTCTTTGAGGAACCGATTTGTATATTCAAATTGCCACATTATTTTGTTTAATTAAGTTATAATACTTTAGTGCTTGTTCTTTTGATAATCTCTCCTCACCTTCAGTTTCTTCTATCAGTTTAGCCAGACCATAGTTTTCCAAAATCTCCTCTATTTTCTCAAATTGTTCAAGGGGAATTTGAACAGCAATCGGCTGCTGATTTTCGTCGATTACATAACTTTTATGTAGTTCTAGCATTTTGTAGTGTTTATATCTGAAGTATATAAATAATTATAATAGATACATTTTTTTTGTCAAGAGGCCATCGCGTCTGCCTGTCGAGTTGCTCAACCGATAGGTTAAACAAATCTATCTACTGGCTAATTGTGTTGGCAGTAAAATTGCGCTAAAATTCGACTGACAAGCTTAACCTTTTTGGCAATTCCCCACCGAATTAACCAGCAATCAAAACCCGAGGTAAACCGCATGGATGTCAACTCCCAAAATGTGCAACCCCTTCCGCCCTTCAACGAGACAAACGAGGAAACACCAGAGATAGGTGGCGGTTTGCCCGTAATAGAATATTGGGCCGAACATACATTGTCCCCAGAAGGGCCGAAACTTTGGAAAACTTTGCTGCACAAAAGTGCTTGTTTGTCCTGTTCTTGGGGCACTGGCGGGCAGAAAGGAGGTTTTACAAATGAAGAGGGCGAAAAACTTCAGCGCTGCATGAAAAGCGTGGAAGCAATCTCCGCTGAAATTAAGCCGCCTGTCTCGACTCACTATTTTGAACAGCACAGTATTGCACAACTTCAGCAATTAACTTCAATGGAAGCCGACAGGCTGGGAAGGTTGAGTTTTCCGATGATTTTGCGGGCTGGTTCATCTCATTACGATCGCATTTCTTGGGAAGAAGTTTATCAAATTGCCGAAGCTGCGTTTCGCAAAACTCCCGAACGAGTTGCCTCTTACAGTTCCGGCCGTTCTTCCAACGAAGCGGCTTTTCTGCTGCAATTGATGATGCGGGCGATGGGTTCCAATAACTTAGCAGATTGTTCCGATCTCTGCCACGCTCCCTCGACAACAGGGTTAAGCGAAATGTTTGCCACCCGCACCTCGTTAGTGAGTCTAGAAAACTTGAAGGAAGCAGATTGCGTCGTGCTCGCGGGCAGCAATTCTTCTTACAACCATCCCCGCTTGATGAACGAATTGATTAAACTTCGCGACAAAGGCGGTAAAATAATTGTAATTAATCCGGTGATGGAAATCGGGTTAGTCAAGTTTGGTTCTCCCGCATTTCCCGTCAAGTCGCTCATCCCCGGTTCCGATATTTCCTCGCTGTACTTGCAGCCAATTCCCGGCAGCGATACGGCGCTATTTCTCGGCATTCAAAAGTCTGTAATCGAACAAGGATTGCTGGACGAAAAATACTTGCAAGCTCATACAGAAGGCTGGGAAGCAGCAGTCCAACACGCCCGCGAAACCGATTGGGAAACTATTACTGAAACCTGCGGAGTTTCCCGCGCAGAAATTGAGGCAGCCGCCAAAATTATCGGCACTTCCCAGCGGGTTGTCTTCGGTTGGGCGATGGGAATTACCCAACACGATAACGGTGTAGATAACGTTTTCAGCATCGCCAACACGGCCTTGATGACTGGAAATGTCGGCAAAGAAGGGGCGGGATTAATGCCCGTGAGAGGACACTCAAACGTCCAAGGATTCGGCTCTATGGGCGTGACTGTCAAGCTGAAAAAAGAAATTCAACAAGCTTTAGAAAAGTTATTGAATCGTCCCCTGAGCTCTGTTAAGGGTTACGAAACTCGATCGCTCATTGAAGCAGCAGATGCAGGCAAAGTCGATACCCTGATCTGTCTGGGCGGTAATTTGTATGGGGCGAATCCAGATTCAACGCAAGCAAAACGCGCTTTAAGCAATGTTGAAACCGTTATCTACCTCGCAACCAAACCGAATTTAGGGCATTTTCACGGATTGGCAAAGTACAATACAATTGTGATTCCGGTGCTGAATCGCTTTGAAAACCCCCACAAAACAACGGTGGAATCTGGGAATAACTTTGTGCGTTTAAATGATGAGGGCGAAACTCATCTCCAGAATTCGGATTTGATTCCTGAAGTGCATTTTTTGACAGAGTTAGCCAGCAGAATTCACGGCGATTTTCCCGTTGATTGGCGCAGACTTCAAGACACAAAATACGTTCGTCTATTGATTGCACAAACGATTCCAGGCTATGAAAAGATAGCGACAATTGATGAAACTAAAGAGGAATTCACCATCAGCGGTCGCATTTTTACAGAACCTAAATTCCCTACAGAGTCTGGGAAAGCGAAGATGTTTGTGGCGCCTTTACCTAAGCTGAAATTACCGGAAGCGAAAGAGTTTGGAGTATCAGAATCAACACAGGGTATTGTTGTGGCATTGATGACGGGACGCAGTTATTCTCAGCACAATACTGTCGTCTACAAAATTGATGACAAGTACCGGGGAATGCCGCACCGCAACTGTATTTTGATGAACCGCGCGGATGCAGAAAGCGCGGGTTTGCAAGAACATCAGCGCGTGACGGTGCAGGGAAATGCGGGCAAAATGGAAAATGTCGAGGTGATTTACGGGGCGGTTCGTGAGGGTGCTGCTTTGATGTTTTATCCGGAAGTTAATGTGATTTTTCACCCGGAGATTGAAAAGCGATCGGGCACGCCTGCTTACAAGCGGGTACCTGCTTTTGTTTATGCACAAGCATAATCAGAGTGGACACGGCAGTGCCGTTTCCCTACCATTAATTGGGTAGGGAAACGGCATTACCGTGTCCTCCGTTTCTATCACTTTAAACAACAAAAAAATCAGATTCCCCGATCGAACTTAACGCCATTCCCGGTAACAGGGCCAAGACTTGTCCGGTGCTGCCTATCCGAATTTCAGTATCGTTGCCTGAAGGTACGATCGACAGTTGCTCGAATGTCAAACCATCAACTAACACTAACCAATCCACATCAGGAGCAAAATCAACAATCGTATCCGTACCCCCATCCGGCTGCAACACAATGTCATCGAAACCGACACCGGTGATAATAGTATCGTTTCCCCGACCGCCCCGCAGCCAATCCCCCCCGCCCCCGCCAGTTAACACATCCATGCCTTTGTCGCCGTAAATATAGTCACCGCCTTCGCCGCCGTCCAAACTATCGCTTTCCCGCCCCCCACTAACCGTGTCGTTCCCCGCACTGCCTAGAATACTGTTAGCTAATTGATTTCCCAGTACCTGGTCATTCCCGGGCGAACCTACCAGATTTTCGATATCCGCGCCAAAAGCAATGTACGTGCCAAAGGTTTCTGTTGTATAAAGCCGATCGAGCTCACTACCTAGCGCCACCTGCGAAGTTTCTAAATAGTAGCTTAGACCTCCCAGAGCGCTCTGTGCAGTCAGCGGCTTACCCTGATTCATGTTCAAAGAATAAACGTTGTTGGCAGGCAGTGCTGAAAAGTCCAAAGTATCGCTGCCGCCGCCGTCCCAGATAGTTTGAACGGTATTGAAATTACTGCTGTCGAAGTTGTAAACATCATCGCCATCGTTAAAGTCGTCGCGCGCGCCGTAGAGATACTGCAAGGCCCGGATGTCATAAGCCATCAAACTCCGGGGATTTTCGCCGTTGGGATCGTTAAATCTGCTATATGCTGCATTGTAGGACATGATCGTATTTCTCGTGTTGTCCTTGTCAAACGGCAGATACGGAAGGTCTTCGAGGTTTCCTGTTAAGCCGCTGCTGGAGCTGTTGTAGTTGCCGGGGTGCTTCAAACCCATCGCATGACCGATTTCGTGAATTAAAGTAGAGTGGCCGTAACTGCCGGGGCCTGCGGAAAAAGCTCTTTCCGGATCGTTTTCATTGAGCTTTTGGAGGTGGATGGCGACCGCGCCCAACTGATCCGGATAACCACTGTAGGCATAGCCGTCAGCACCCGGCCCGTCAGAAAACATAATTCTGATGTTGCTTTGGGCCGAGTCTGGAACTTCTACAAAGTTGAGCGGCAAGACTGTGGCATAATTGTCCCGCAAGATTTGGCGGACATTCTGTTTGATGCCATCGTTAACTTCCTCAATATTGGTTTCGTCTCTATCTGCAAAATAACTGTCCGCGCTGTCAGCAGTCACAAAACTGTAGGTGATGGTGCCGCCGGGAGCCACGTTCCATTTGTCTGGCTGTTGGGGGTTTGCTCCACTGCTTATCAGCAGAGCATCGATATCGTTAAAGTTGCTGAAGGCCCAAGCTTGAGCGGCCGATCGTTCGGCGCTGGAATCTGAGGTTTGAGCGCGGCTGCTGCAGATCGGGCAGCTATGTTTTGAAGCACCTTGCAACAAATCTGAATTGTGATTAGTTAAATCACTCAGAGTGTAAACAGACATGAGGTTCCTTCCAATTCGAGGCAAGAGGATGTTGATTAATATTATTAAATAAACCGATATGAAAGTCAATTCATAAAATTTATGACTTTGACTTCATAAAAATCATATTTATCAAGAAATGTTACCAAAAAACTATCGGTTGTCACGAATGATTTGAGCTTGCTGCTATTAACTCTTAATTTGCAAAGCTCTACCGCGCCAAGTCCATCCCCAGCCGGTTTCTGTTTTAATCGCAGAGGCGATCGCCATCGCCGCCACTAACGCACCTCCCAAACCTCCCAACCACCAGTATTTCGTCGGACAGTCGGAAATCTCGGCACCCAATCGGCGCAAATTGTAATGCTGCAAAATTACGATTATTACTAAGAAGGAAGAAGGAAGAAGGAAGAAGGAAGAAGGAAGAGAGAAGACGGAAGAAGAAAGAGGGAAGACGGAAATTATTTGTTTCAGAATAATGAATACTCCTATCCACGGCATAGGATAAAGAAATAACATAATTGCAGCCATGTAAACCATCAACCCCCAACTGCGGTTAGCGCCGAGATACAGATTCTTTGTCCAGCCTTCCCACAATGCGTTCCAAGACCGATACATCCGCACGGATGCCAAATTTGACCCTGAATAAAGTCCGAGCTTTAAAGCCGCACGTTTGATGCGCCTAGCTAATTCCACATCTTCCACAATTTCGCTTGCAACTGCTTCGTGACCGCCGATTTTTTCGTAGGCCGATCGCCTAAATAGCATAAACGGGCCGCCGGCAAAAGCGCTGTCTGCTGTCGGATCGTTGACGGCGGTAAAGTCGTAGCAAACTGCTAGGTGATTGAACATTATCGGCTGCACCAACCACTCGGCAAAACACTCGCAAACCAGCGCTGGCATACAGGTTAGCAAGTCTATTTTCTCGGTTTCTGCTGTTGCAATAGCGGTTTCGATCGCCCCCGGTTTGAGCCGCACGTCGGCATCGATAAATAATAAGAAGTCTCCGGTTGCTATTTGAACAGCTTGGGCGCAGGCCCAGTTTTTGCCCGCCCAATATTGATTCGCAGGTCGCGGCTCACCTGCTAATATTTTAAGCCGGGGGTCGTTGAGATGCTGTTGCAGAGTTTGGCCGATCGCTAGCGTGTCATCTGTCGATCGATCGTCTACAATCAAAACCTCTAGGTTGTCCGCAGACAGGGGCGTACTCTCCAAAATGGCGATCGCGCAATCCCGAATATTCTCCGCTTCGTTGTATGCTGGTACGATTACCGAAACTTTGGGGAACTGCGCGGCTGACTCAGGTGAGAGCATCGCTGAAATTCTGTCGGTTCGAGGCGCATTTTTGACCGATCGGCGCAAATTCTTAGTGTAAGCTCTACTTACTATGAGAGAAAAAATTAGCAGGGTTAACAATATCAAAGCGAACTGACCTCAAATTTTCGGTGCACGATTTGTCTCCCTAAATATTAAAAAATATTAAAACAAAAAGCTAGTCGATCGCCCGAAAAGTTATTTTGACAATCAAGCATCCAGGATACCCGCCACGTGATTCATCTCGCGCAAGTCAATGCTTCCATCTAAAATCTAAAATCTAAAATCTAAAATCGATTGACCGCCTCTTTTGCTATAATTTGTGAGCATCTTTCGGCTAGCCCGCAGCGAGGGGTCTTACCCCTCACCCAGACAGGGACCGAAAAGCCGAGGATAGATATCAGTTGTCAGAGGAGATTGCAATGGGCGAATTTTTTACAGTCGATGTGTTGGCGAACACGATAGCGATACTCGGCGCTTTGGGTTTTTTCTTCTTGGGATATCAAGCTTTGCAGATGTTGAAAAAATAAAGTATGTCAGAACACAGATGTTGCACCATTGTCAAGAACGGGCAAGATGCCCGTGACGCGAAGAATGATTTTTCTCGCTTCACAGCCATCTTGGCTGTTCCTAAACAAGTAATTGAGAAGGGTGCAATATCTCAATCAGAAGTCAGAAGTCAGAAGTTAGAAGGGAAGAAGGAAGAGGGAATAATTCCGATGGAAGTCGGAAGAAGGAAAGAAAAAAGAAGGAAAGAAAGAAGAAGGAAAGAAACAACTATTCCGAATACCCAATCCCCTGTTTTGCCAATGGCCAATGCCCTGTTTTGCCAATACCCAGCCACACCTCATTTACTTGAAAAAGGCTATACAACTGACTCAACAGTGCAACTGTTTCTTGCGAAAATCAACCAAAAAAAGGCTGCGTTATTATCATGGTGAGCCAACTTTTAGATGGACGCTATCAAATCATTGAAGTCATAGAAACAGGAGAATTTGGACAAACATATCTTGCCAAAGATATTCGCCGTCCCGGAGAACCGCAGTGCTTTGTCAAGCACCTGCGTCCCGGTACTACCGAACCGAAATTAATTAATACTACGCGCCGTCTTTTTCAAAAAGAAGCAGAAGTTCTAGAAAGGCTCGGTCAACACGACCAAATTCCTCAGCTATTCGCTTATTTTGAAGAAAATGAAGAATTTTTCTTAGTTGAATCCTTTGTTGCCGGTCACTCGCTATCAACGGAGATTGTACCGGGCAAACCTCTAAGCGAAGAAAAAATGATTGCTTTGCTGAAGGAACTGTTAGAAATTTTAGTGTTCGTACACGGACAGGGAGTAATTCACCGAGATATTAAACCGGCAAATTTAATCCGCCGCTATTCAGACAACAAGTTAGTGTTAATCGACTTTGGCTCGGTGAAAGAAATTCACATCGCTCAAAGACAAGCGCCGGTAACTGTGCGGATTGGCACGCTGGAATATATGCCGATCGAGCAATTTCAATACAACCCGCAACTCAACAGCGATATCTACGCTTTGGGAATGATTGGCATCCAAGCCATGACGGGTTTGCCCGCTTACGATTTGCCGAAACTGCGGGATTTGAAAAATTCTAATAAAGGCGAAATTGTTTGGCGGCATTTAGCCACGTGTTCCCAAGCGCTGGCCGATGTTTTAGACAATATGGTGCGCTACGATTTTCGGGAGAGGTACCAGTCGGCGGCGGAAGCTTTAGCCGATTTGAGGAAAATTGGCGATCGCTCGCGGGCGCGGATTCCCAAGCTAACAATATATCGCGAAGAAGTCGATCGGCGCAGCAGCAGCCGGGGTGATATTACAGTCGTCGGTCGGAGAATATTAGATGAACTGCGCGTCAGTTTGGAATTGCTGCCAGAAGAAGCAGAGGCGATCGAAGATGAGGTATTGAACCCTTACCGGAAATACAGAGAAAAAGGCGAACGCTACGAACAATCACTGCAAGAAGCAATGCAGCAAGAATATCCCTTTTCTCAGGAAACTCGCGACGAATTAAAACGCTTGCAGCAAGTTTTAGGGCTTACCGACGAAGATGCAGCGAAAATCGAAGAATTAGTCATTCCTAAATCTTTATTTGCTAAATTGTACAAGGCGATCGCCACAGTTTTGGAGGGACACCGCAACCCCAATCTGCCACCAGCCAGCAGCGCCCCTCACATCGAATTGCAGGCAAGTCCGGCGGTATCCCCGCAGGTAAATCTCAACGGAAAAACCGATTTCTCGTTAGCGCAGCCCGCCCCTACGGGGGCTGCTCCAACGGAGAGGAGCGCCAGCCCAGCAGCACTTGTCCCCAAAGAAACTAGCAAATTCAATCCTTATCTTGTCGGGGCAACAATTGCTGCTATCTTAGCTGCGATCGGCGGAATTTACGGATATCTCAAGTGGCAACAATGGCAGCAGCGAGCCCAAAAAGAATCCCAACAGCTCAATCAAATTGAAGCTCTTTACAAAGCCAGCAATTATGAAGGCTGCATCAGCCAAATACCAACAATTGCCAACACTTCCAGCAGCTATTCGTCCGCTCGGGAGTTACAAGAACAGTGCCAAGCAGGTCTGCGGTGGAAGAACGCCAAAGTCAAAAATTTCGCTCAGCATTCAGATGCAGTTGGGTCTGTTGCTTTCAGTCCAGACGGCTTAATGTTAGCCAGCGGTTCTAAAGACAAAACCATCCAAATTTGGGATTTAGCTACAGGCAAGTCGATCCGCACTTTTCCAGGAGATTCCTCCACTATTTGGTCGGTTGCTTTTGACTCAAACGGTACGAAACTGGCTACTGGCACCGGTTTTTGGCGAGTCATGCTGTGGGATTTGAAAACAGGGCAAGTGATTCGCAGTCTCGACCACACTGCTTCTGTTTGGTCTGTCGCTCTCTCGCCCGACGGACAGCTTGTCGCTAGCGGCAGCGGAGACAAAACCACAAAGATTTCAGATGCAGCAACTGGCAGTTTGATTCAGAATTTGCCAGACCATACAGATTTTGTTTATTCTGTTGCTTTCACTCCCGATGGAAAAAGTTTGGTTAGCGCTTCTAAGGATAAAACAATTACAATTGTTGATGTAGCAACGGGGAGGTTGCTAAAAACTCTTCAGGGACACGGCGAGCCGGTGAGGTCAATTGCTATTAGCCCCGACGGCAAGACAATTGTTAGCGGTTCCTACGATGAAACTATTAAAATCTGGAATATCGAAAATGGAGATTTAATTCGCTCTATCAAGGGACATTCTGACGATATTGTCTCGGTTGCTATCAGCCCGGACGGGAAGTTTATTGCCAGCGGGAGCAAGGATAAAACTATTAAAGTTTGGGATTTTGCTACCGGAGAATTGCTTAATACTTTGACGGGACATTCCGATGAGGTTTATGTGGTGACTTTTAGCCCGGATGGCAAAACTATTGCTAGCGGTTCTAAAGACAATACTATTAAGTTGTGGTTGAGGTAATACGATTTTAGATTTTAGATTTTAGATTTTAGATTTTAGATGGGAATGACTTACTGCATAATGCTTGGGAACTTCCCTACCGTTGCATTTTTTTTGAGGAACTGGTGTAATATCAATTCTGGTTGATTACCCCTAATAGGGTAGGGGCGGGTTCACCAAAAATATCTGCCAACAATCTCCAATATCAAAAACCCGCCTTTTTAATCGCTAGAGCGTACATGATATCATTAGTCATCGGTCATTTAATTGCTATTATTCAGCTCATTTTTTAAGGTTGGTGGAAAGTGCCAATAAGGCATTTCTAATTCCTCCTCAGTTGGATAATTTTCAGTTGAGTTCTCTCGGATTTGAAAAAAGTAGTAGAGGTGCCCCACAGTTAAAGGGAATATTTCTTTCCAACTCCCAATTTGATTTTTAAATAATTACAATCTCTCGATCTAGAAAAAATGTAATTTTGTATTGAATGCTTCGACCTCAACAGACAAGCGAGATTTAGAGAACGAGTGCACTGTATAGTTGGAGAGATTTTATCGAAGTTTACCGAGCCAATGAAATCTTGTCTGATTCTTATATGAAGACTTTTAATTAAACGCTGAAATAGCGTGTAAAAACTATCGTTCATAAAAGCAAAATGGGAATCAGTGGGTTCGATTTTGAATAGTCTTTGTAAAGTGATTGAGTCAATCACAGATCGTTTGATTTTAGAAGTTTTAGTGGCGGTCTCAACCCCAGAATCTGATAATTATACCAGTTATTAAAAGTCGCATATCCCCGCACCGGACACGGCATTGCCGCGTCCCTACTCGCGGACTGTTCAGAATTGGTATAAGTCAGGAAAATAAAAAAATTAGACTTTAGTTCAACCTCCCACTCAAGGCTGGGGAGTCAATCTAAAATCTAAAATCTAAAATCTAAAATCGAATGACTATTGATATTGACCGCTGATTTCGTAAACGATCGCGCCCAAGGACGCTAAGCTAGCTAAAATTAACATTCCGGCCGGCATGAATTTTTGAGTTTTCACAAGGCGCACAATAAAGACTATTACTAAAACAGCGGAGATGGCTGCTGCTAATGTTAAACCCCAACTTTGTCCCATAAGCTGGGCGGTGCCGGCAAAAATTAGCAGCGAACCGCTAATCAAGCCCGAAATGAGCGAGGCTTGGCTTTTGGCTTTGATATAACCCATGATGCCGCCAATCAGTGTTAAAATGCCGTAGCCGATCGCCGCTGCTGTCCCTAAATTCATTTTTAATCCTCCAGATTTCACTCTTTGCATCTAAGTTTATACAGCGAGACCTGCAATTGCGGTCACAAATTGTTAGAAAATTTATTAAAGCCAGTCAGGATATGTAACTGTTATACAATTGCCATTATGTCAGCTCTAACTTCTAGTGCGATCGCCCAAATCCGTTACCTCCAGCGCCAAGCAGCATCCCTGCTGCTGTATCAATCAGTTCTCAAAAGCCCCGCAGGTCAAGCCTTTCTCGACTTGCTGCAAGCCCTCCACCACAGCGAAGTCAGCGGTTTGGAATGTCAGGTAGCTTACGGGCACTGGTTCAAACTTCAGGCTGCTAAAAATTTAAGCTGGAAAGATTCTCTGATTTGGGAAATTCTCAAAGACGAAAACCCCTTTTCTCGCCGAGCTCAGCAAACAGATTTTGCGAGTTTGCCCCCCGCTTTGGTGGAGGCCGCGCGACATGATTTACAAGTGCTGCAAAATATTTACGAATGCACCAGCGAACAATTGAGCAAGTGGGTGCGGGTAGCGGGTCAACTTGACACCGTGCCTCCGATTTGGCATTCAGAAACTGTAGCAGAACAGGGAGATTTGCCGCTGCACGGAAAACTGGAAAAATGGTCTAGCGCGGTGGAATCTTTAGCCGTTTATTACCGACAGTTTGGCACGGGTTTGTTTGCAGAATATCGCGCTTTTGCGTGGCGGGGAGGGCAGTTGGCGAGTATTTCGCATCCCGATGGCATAACTTTAAAAGAGTTGGTTTGCTGCGATTGGCAGCGGGATGCTTTGGTGAAAAATACGGAGTTTTTGCTGGCAGGTTATCCGGCTTTGCACGTATTGCTGTACGGCAGCCGCGGTTCGGGCAAGTCTTCTTTGGTGAAGTCGCTGTTAAATGAGTTTGGATCTCGCAATCTGCGCTTGATTGAAGTATCTAAATCGGATTTGCAAGATTTGCCGCTAATTGTCGAGCAGTTGCGGGGAGTTCCTCAAAAGTTTATTATTTTTGTGGATGACCTGTCTTTTGAGGAAGATGACGAGGCTTTTAAAGCTCTGAAAGTTGTCTTGGAAGGAAATGTCACTGCCCGCCCTCAAAATGTAGTAGTTTACGCCACATCTAACCGCAGGCATTTAATTCGAGAGTTTTTTGACGACAGGCCTCGCCCCCGCGATGGAGACGAAGTTCACGCTTGGGATACTGTGCAGGAAAAACTTTCATTTAGCGATCGATTTGGCTTGACTTTAACTTTTGAACCGGCAGATCAAAACACTTATTTAACAATTGTCCGACATCTGGCAGAACTTGCTGGAATCAAACTCGCTGCTGAGGATTTGGAACACCGCGCTAAAGAATGGGCAACTCGCCGCAACGGGCGATCGGGCAGGACTGCGCGGCAGTTTGTTGATTTCCTGAAAGCAGATTTAGCCATTTTTCACAAGTAGATCGGCGGCGCTGGGAGGGCGGGTTTTACCTCAAATATGGGAAGGCAATTCAGGAAATGAATAAACCCGCCATTGCAGCGCCTCATGGGGAAAGTAAAATTCTTAAGTTTTTCATAATTTTATTGATAATAAATAACTAACAAAATTTGATATAATTATCACGCATCCCCAAAGAAACCTCCAGAGCCAGAACCCATCCTGACTCAATAAATCGACCACTAAATAATGAGGAAACTATCATGGGTTTATTTGATAAAGTATCGAAGACTCGCCAAGAAACGGAAGTAACGTTAGGGCCTGCCGAATCATTTGCGGCGATCGCGCTAATTGCTGTAGCAGCCGACGGTTACATCAATGACAGCGAAAGTAAAGCGATTAGCATGACGCTATCTCGGATGCAACTGTTCCGCAGCTATCCCGATGACGTGATGAGAAAAATGCTCGATCGCCTGCTGATGATTCTGCAGCGGCAAGGAGTTGAGGTACTGTTTAATGCTGCTTTGGCAACCCTTCCCGACGAACTTAAAGAAACAGTTTTTGCTGTCACAACTGATATCGCTTTAGCAGATGGCGAGGTTTCAGAAGAAGAAGAAGAACTTTTGAACGATCTTTACAGTGCATTGGGGCTTTCTGAAGATATGGCCCTCAAGATTATAGACGTGATGTTGATTAAGAACAAAGGTTAACAAAGAAGTCAAAGGCGTGAGGAGGGGGAGTTTTATACAATATTAGGACTTAGGCAACTGGCACATTAAACAAAGGTATGTAGTTGCGCATGAGCGCTCTTTCCCAAGCTAAGAGCCCCCCAGCGCAACAACATAACAAAAAATTAACCCCCTATTTGTGACACTTGGTCTTAGTCCTAAATATAAAAAATTAGCGCCTACTTACTTAGCTAATAACTTCTCCCTAAGTGCGGGTTTACCGATATGATGGTTAGTAAAAATGCGATCGAATTTGCGATCGCCCGTTACTACCTCAAATGCCTTTCACTTACACCCGCACTGTCCGCTTTCAAGATACCGATGCTGCTGGAGTCGTTTACTTTGCTAACGTTTTGGCGATGTGCCACGAAGCTTACGAGGCATCTCTAGCAGCATCGGGAATCAATCTCAAAGCATTTTTCAGCAATCCCGAGGTTGCTTTTCCCATAATTCATGCTAGTGTAGATTTTTATCGCCCAATGTTTGCGGGCGATCGGCTGATAATTCAATTGACGCCCAAACAAGTTACTGGCGAGGAATTTGAAATTGCCTATCAAGTATTTTCTGAGGAAGTTGCAGGAAGAAGCGCTGCTAAAGCTCTGACTGAGCACGTCTGCATCGATGCAGTTAGCCGAACTAGAAAACAGATATCTGAAGACTTGATGCAGTGGATGAAGAAATTTGAGAGTGAGATTTCAGATTAGTTCTATCTTTAAATAATAGCAGGGTATGACAGTCAGTCGATTTTAGATTTTAGATTTTAGATTTTAGATTTACTTGCAGCATTGAATCTGGGAGTTTCAACTTTGGTCTAAAATTTGGGACCGAACGCGACTTAAGTACGCGGCACGGTTTTAGATTTTAGATTTTAGATTTTAGATTTGCTTGCAGCATTGAATCTGGGAGTTTCAACTTTGGTCTAAAATTTGGGACCGAACGCGACTTAAGTACGCGGCACGGTATCCGTTTTTGAGCGGGGTCTAATTTCTTTTAGGTTGAGAATTTTTTCGGAGTTTTTGATAGTATGTCAAATCGCAATTATGCCATTGTGGGCACGGGAGCTTTAGGCGGATTCTACGGTGCTAGACTGCAACAAGCAGGTTTAGAAGTCAATTTTTTGCTACGCAGCGACTACGATTACGTCAAAAAACACGGTTTGATTGTCGAGTCTCCCGAAGGCAACTTCACCCTCCCCCACGTCCGCGCCTACCACGACGCGCACAAAATGCCTCAGTGCGACGTAGTAATTGTAGCGCTGAAAACAACTCAAAATCACTTGTTGCCTAAAATTTTGCCTCCTTTATTAAAGGATAACGGCGCGGTTTTAGTATTGCAAAACGGATTGAATACGGAACCGGAAGTAGCTAAAATTGTCGGTGCCGAACGAGTGGTTGGCGGGCTGTGTTTTTTGTGTTCTTATAAAGTTGGTCCCGGTCACATCTGCCACCTAGATTACGGCACTATCACGCTGGGAGAATATGCCAGGGACTACAAAGCCATTGGTATTACTGATAGATTGCACCAAATTGCTGCGGACTTTAAACGTGCTAATATTCCTATCAAAATGAGCGAAGATTTGCTGTTATCAAGGTGGAAAAAGCTGGTTTGGAATATTCCTTATAACGGGCTGTCTGTAGTGTTGGATGCGAGAACTGACGAACTGATGGCTAATCCCGATACTTTGATTTTAGTTAAGCAAATGATGGAGGAAGTGGTAGCGGGAGCCAAAAGTTGCGATCGCATTATTCCCGATGACTTTATCCCACATATGCTCGAATACACTGAGAAAATGAAGCCTTACCGCACGAGCATGAAAATCGATTATGATGAATCGCGGCCCCTGGAAGTTGAGGCGATTTTTGGGAATCCGATACGGGTGGCGGAACAAGCAGGTATTAAGTTGCCCCAAATAGAGGTACTTTACCGAATGTTGAAGTTTGTGGATTTTCAAAGACAAGAAGCAGAGAGGACGAGAAGGCTGTTAGGTTTGCACTAATTGGGAATTGGGAATTGGGCGGGGCCGGGGCGGGTTTGTGAGATTTCTCACTGGTGTTGTAGATATTGGTGAACCCGCCCCTACAGGAATTACTGTCAAATCCGGTTAATACTATCGATTCATCGGCAATGACACATCGCAATTTCTTGCAATTGTTCTCGATTGACTTTGCCTTGAGAATTGCGCGGCAATTGTTCGACGAATACCCAATATTTCGGTCGCTTAAACTTGCTCAACTTATCTTCTATTGCCGCTTGCAGATTTTTGACAGTCACTTCGGAATTAGCGGGAACGTAGATAGCCGTAACGACTTGGCCCCAATCTTTGTCTGGCAAGCCAATTACAGCAATATCCGCCACTAAATTAGTCGATCGCACCACGGCTTCAACTTCCGCCGGAAATACATTTTCTCCGCCTGTGATAATTTTGTCGCTGCTGCGTCCGACGATATTTAAGCAGTTATTTTTATCAAAGAATCCCAAATCGTCTAATTGGAAATATTTGCGATCGCCAAATTGTTCAGGATAATAACCCAACGCCAAAGATTTAGCATTTACCGCAATATTTCCGATTTGATTGTCGCACAAAATCTCGCCTTTTGCACTGCGAATAGTTATTTGAGCGTGCGGTAAAATTTTACCGGAACTGTTATTGCCAGCGAGAAAATCTTGGGGTTTTAGTGTAGCAATTTGCGAGGCGGTTTCGGTCATGCCATAACTGGGCGCTAATTTGATTTGATAGTTTCTAGCTGTTTCTAAAAGTTCCGGCCAAGCGGGAGCACCGCCCAAAAGTACGGCCCGAAACCGTCCCAGCCAATTAGCTGTATCTGGGTTTTGCAGCAGCCGTTGCAGTTGAGTTGGAACTAAAGAAATGAAAAATTCTTCTGGTTCGATGTCGCATATTTTACCATTTTCTAATTCTTTAAATGGCTGAATTGCCAGTTGTCCGCCGCTAGTAAAGGAACGCATAAATTGCATTAAACCGCTGACGTGGTATAATGGCAAAACGCAGAAAGAGTTGATTCTTTCCACTTGAAAATATTGTTGAAAACCTTGTACTGATGCTGTTAGCGTTTCCCAAGTGTGGATGGCAAAACGGATTTTTCCTGAAGAACCGCCGGTGGGAATCATGATTGTATCAAAACCGCTTTTAGTCGGCGCATGGAATTCGCGGCTATACAAACGAAGTCCGCCTTCGCGGACTGGGATATGGGGATTGTTGGGCAGCGGGTATTGTCCCCAAATTAAGTCTGGTTGGACTAAATCAAAGACTTGTTCCCATTCTGGTTTTACCCAGTTGGGATTGCACAGAAAAATCGGGCATTTGGCGGCGCGGGCGGCGGTGAAACTCGCCAGAAATTGCACGGGTTCTGGTTCGGCGAGGCAAATTTTTGGGGGTGTTTTTTGTGCGGGATTTTGGGTGATTTCTTGAAATAGCCGATCGACAATTCGGGCAAATTCGCGACTGTCACAACCAATAAGCCAATTATCGGGCAAGCGATCCGCGAGTTCCAGAATATTTACTGTTAGATTTGTTGCCATAGATGCTTTCACCAAGTTTCTCGATTCAAAACAATTACCTAACCCGCTTGAGTTAGTCGTGGGAGTAATCTAAAATCTAAAATCTAAAATCTAAAATCGAATGATTGTCATCGAACCAGGAATCGGTGCCGAAGCCGAGTGCTCTTTTATTTAAAGACAATTGTGTTGCTAAATTTAATGCTGCTTGTCTGCCGATTTCGGTTTCAAATACTGATGAGAAAACAGCGTCTATATTGTGAGTTTGACAAAATTTTCGCAGTTGGGATGGAGAACCAGCAATCGCAGGTTTAATGACGAAAATGCCCCGCCAGCCTTGGCTGTAGCACTCTTGGATGCGATCGAGGTTGGCGGCAGATTCATCAAGGGCGATCGCAGTTGCATAAATAGCATTCAATTCTACCATTTCCTGAAACTGTGTTACGGGCAGCGGCTGTTCCAAAAATTCAATATCTGCGGAAAAGTCAGTTGCTTTTACCTTGTCGCAAGCTTCCAGCCATGTTTTAGCCTGCGAGTAACTGAGTCCCCCGTTGGCATCTAACCGCAAAAATGCCGATTCTCGATCGCACAAATTGTGCATTGCTTCGATTAGCTGCTGAAAAATCTTTAATTCTTCCTCAATTGCAGCAACGCCAATTTTCCATTTAAACGTGCGATATCCCTCTAACCAAAGCACTTGCAAAGCCTGCAAAGCTGTTTCTCCTGCTGGCAATAAACCGCTGAACCGATTTTGCATTTTCTCCCCATTTTGGGAAAGGTAAGTTAAATTTTCGCTTTTCTCCCCCCCTTGGCAAGCGAGGGCTGGGGGGGGTGAATTTTGCTCGTTTGATATTGCTGACTCAAAGCCAAATTGACAAGCCGGCAATTTGGCTTTCTCCCCCCCTTGGCAAGGGGGGGCTGGGGGGGGTGAATTTTGCTCGTTTGATAGTGCTGACTCAAAGCCAAATTGACAAGCCGGCAATTCAGCGGAAATAGCAAAAATCATTTCTGATGAAATATTACCTGGCAACTGGTGACAAAAATCTAAAGCTTGCTCAAAACTTTCGGAACCAAACCAACTCAAAGGGGCAATTTCTCCCCAACCAATTCGACCATTCTCGCCAACAAGTCGCAGAATAATTCCCGATCGAATATCCCAGATGCCGTGACTTGTTTGCAAGGGGCGCTTAAATTTTCGCTGATAAGTGCGAAACTCGAATTGATAAAGCATTAGTTTTTTAGTTAATCATAAAATTGTCTCACAACTGTGACAAAATTATCAATATTTTCAAAATGGATGTTGTGACCCACTTTTGGTACAATTTCCAGACGGGCGGCTGGACACAATTTAGCAATTTCGGTATTTATAGTTGTAAATTTATCATCGTATTCTCCAGCTAGCAAAAGGAGAGGGATTTGATTTTGTGCCAGTTTTCCCCAGAGAGAGGGCTGGTTGCCCGTTCCCATATTGCGGAGTGATTTGGCTAATTCTAAGGGATTGTTTGCTAAGCGGGTTTCTATGAGTTTGTCGAAGTTGGGAGAGTTTTTTAAAGATTTGAATAAAGGGCGATCGTACCAGTTTAATAAAAAATCTTTTATATTGCTATTTTCCAGCTTTTGTGCTAGCTGTAAATCTGCTTCCAGGCGGTGCGATCGCTCTTTTTCTGTCTTTAATCCCGGAGAAGCTGACTCTAACACTACTTTCTCGAATCTTTCTGGAAAATGTAATGTCATGTAAAGTGCCAATCGCCCGCCCATTGAATAGCCCAACAACAAACATTTGTATATTTGTAAATCATCTAATAAGTGTATCAATGCTTGGGCAGTATTTGACATAGTGTAGCAACTTTCGTCGCCCATCACTCTGGTTTCTCCGTGACCGGGAAGGTCAACTGCTAGGCAGCAATAATTTTTAGATAGTAAGGAAATGACGCTGCTAAAATCTTTAAATTTTCCAGTGAATCCATGCAAAAATAAAATTGTCTGCTGATTTATGTTACCATTTAAGGAATAGTGAAATTGATAAATTTTAAATTTTTCCATATACAATTTTTACTATAATTGCCGTATTTACTGAAATCTAATTTCCGCATCGCTAACAGAGATAACCGCCTGAAAACGAATGAGAAAGTCCATACCAAGAAGACCATCTATACGAACATTTGGCGGTATATCGTGGGCAAATACGTCAAAATTTTCTATTAGTTGATCCACGCAATTAAACCAAGATACATTAATTACAGGAACATAGATTCTTCCTTGACCTGTAAAGATTTCTTGCCTGCGTAGAGGATTGCGCGTATCGTAACCCAAATCCTCTAATGTCTTAACTGGCAATATTGTGTAGCTGGCTCCAGTATCCACCAATAAACGCACCCGATACTCAGTAGCGTCACCATTATTTCCACCAATGGTTGCTTGCACCGCGAGCAAATTTCGTCCGTGACGCAACAAGCGATAAGATTTTTGATAATCTGGCATTTTTGTTACAACATAGCTGCTAAGTCTTCAGGGATAGGGCCGGTGTATTCTATTGCCACCGATTTTCCCTTCCTTGACAAAGCATTATTGTAAAGCAAATCGCGCTCCGGTGAGTGTGCTAAAACTTCACCTCGAATTACATTCAAATCCTCATCCAGTTCAGTGTAAGCAATTAGCACCCACTCGCTAGGATATAAGTGCCTAATTTCTTCTAGGCTCAGAATTTGGCTAATTTCTACTCGCGTATTCATGCTTTGATTCTCCTTTTTTACGATTCAATGTGAGGTACGGATTGCTGAACTCAAGAAGATTTTGAGAAGTCACCCAACTCTGCCAACTCCACCAACTCCCTCAACTTAGCAAACCATACCTCCATTTTACCGGAATTTTTGATTAGCCACTCTACAAAACAAACCCCAACGCCAGCAGCAATCCGCTCGAAAAATGCAGCGTAACTGCGATAAACTTAGAGTTGCTGACCTTTGCCGGTTGGTCGTGATAGTCTGTGACATGGCGGCAAAGGTCGATCGCAAATGGCAAACTCCCAAAAATCAACAGCGTCCAAATTGGGAACATTCCCAAAGCCACAAATAGCACAGTCAAAGCATAAACGCTGCCGCACAACCACTGCAACAACTGGGCACCTTTTTTCGTACCGAGTCGAACAATCGGTGATTTTTTACCCGCCGCCAAATCGTCCTCAACTTGGTGAAAGTGAGAACAAAATAAGATGATACTCGTTGTAATTCCCACGATTACCGAAGCCGCAAAATTAGTGGCAGACCAAGTTTGAGTTTGACTGTAATAAGCAGCGGCGAAGGCTAGCGGCCCAAAGGTGAAAAAGCAGATGATTTCCCCCAAACCCTGATAGCCAAGACGAAACGGAGGCCCTTGATAAGTGTAGCCAAGAGCACAGCACAAAACTACTAGCAAAATTACTGTTGGGTCTTTTTGCCACCAGCTTATGGCGCAGATTCCTGATACTCCGACTGCTAAAAACAGATTTGCCAGCCCGAAAATTAAAGCTTTATTTCCGGTTAAATTAACTAGGGAATGTGCTTTGTTTTTATCGATGCCTGTTTCCGAGTCAAATACATCATTGCTGAGATTCAGCCATGCTATAATCAAAATGGCTGAAATTAAAAATGTCGAAAAAATTGACCAATTAATCGCTGGAGTTTCCGCACAAGCAATTGCAGTTCCTACTGAAATAGGAATCACCGCAACGCTGTACATGGGCGGCTTGATTGCCGCCAGCCACAATTTACTATTTGGACGTTCAATTAACTTTGTTGTCATCACACAAACTTGATTCAATTGATAGCAGCTTAGTAATTTTACAATTTTATTGGTGAAGAAACTCTACTCTGTATCGGGTTGAGTGGGCGGGGGGCATCCCCACAGAGGCTGTGGCGGTACTCAAACAGCGCAAGTAGCCGTGTGTAAACCTCGGCAGGGGCGATCGACTTTTGCGAAATTTAGCCGATCGATCTTAAAGTTTTGTGTCTAAATGTTTCGATCGATCGCCCGACGGTCGGTTTTTTTCCCCAACAGAGCCCAAACAGGGAGGGAAACTCGAAAGGTCGTGTTTTGCGATCGCCCTCCCGTGCTTAGATCGAAATAGGGGTTTTAGCCGGACAAACCCACACTCGATCTGACAAATCTGCTATTCTCGCTTTCATGACAGTAATACCGCACCGCGCTAATCTCTTGCAAGACCGCAATCAACTGCATCAGTTTCTGTTAAATTGCCAGCAGTCTTTAACTGAAAAAGATCGCACAACAATAGTTAGTATTTCTCAGGAAATTTACCCCCTCGATCCGCTAGCTGTACTGCAAGAGATTTCCGAACCTTGTCAGCGGCACTTTTACTTTGAAAAAAGAGACCCAATTGCCGGCAAAAGTTTTGCAATTGCCGCCCTTGATTCGGCAATCCATCTCACAGTAGCAGGAACGGATCGATTTGTGGCAGCTCAAAACTTTATTCGTTCAACAGTTGCCAATACAATTACTATTGGTGCGGAACGCTTGCCCTTTAGCGGGCCTCACTTTTTTTGTAGCTTTGCTTTTTTTGATGAGAACATTGCCGCTAATTCTTACTTTCCGCCCGCCACCATATTTTTACCAAAATGGCAAATTACCAGACAGAAAGATAGCTGCATTCTGGTCGCAAATGCCATCATAGAAAAAGATCGAAACGTGAAAAATATTGCTGAAAATATTTGGCAAACCTTTGATAAAATTGAATCTCGGAAATACCATAAACTAACTACTGCGATCGACAGTTCGATATCTTTGAAACAAATCCCCGTGAATGATGCTAGTCAATTTAAAACATCAGTCAAGTCTGCTTTAGAATTGATAGCCTCTAAATATTTTAGTAAAATTGTTTTATCCCAAGCAATCAATGTGATTTCTCAAACCCCTTTCAGTTTAATAGATTCATTAAACAACTTGCGCCTCAGCTATCCAGATTGCTATGTATTTTCAACCAGTAACGGCAAAGGACAAAATTTTATCGGTGCCAGTCCAGAACGCTTAATTAGCATTCACAACAATCAGTTATTAACAGATGCTTTAGCAGGTTCAGCACCGAGGGGAAAAACTGAGGCAGGAGATGCGAAATTAGCCCAAGGATTGCTAGAAAGCGAGAAAGATATTCGAGAACATCAAGTTGTGATTGACTTTATTGTCGATCGCCTGTCTAAACTCGGCATAACTCCCAATTTTTCCCCAGTGCCCAGATTGCTGCAACTATCAAACATTCAGCATTTGTGGACACCCATAACTGCTCAAATCCCCCCTGATATTCATTTATTAAAGATTTTATCCCAACTGCATCCAACGCCAGCGGTGGCGGGCGTACCGAGAGATATTGCCCTACAGCAAATTCGCGGCTGCGAAAGCTGCGATCGCTCTTTGTACGCAGCACCCCTCGGCTGGATCGATCGCACCGGCAACGGCGAATTTGCCGTCGGCATTCGATCGGCTTTAATCGACGGCGATCGGGCTATACTTTATGCTGGTGCTGGTATTGTGGCGGGTTCGGAACCAGAGAAAGAACTAGCAGAAATTCAGCTCAAATTGCAGGCACTTTTAAATGCTTTAGTTTAATTCAGCTAATTTTAATCCGCTCCCATAAACCGGGTTTTTTATGAAAAGATGCGTTGTAGCCCGAATAGGCCGTAAAAACCCGGTTTCTTTGGTTGGAATGCGTAAGTCATTTTAATTAATTTTCACTTCCTCAAAATGTTCAACTATGGGAAAAGGATCGTAAAAATGGTGAAGCATTCTTTTCCACTCTTGATATTCAGCCGAATTCCTAAATCTAATTGTATGAGCTTCTAAATTTTCCCATCTCACCAATAAGAGATATTTTCCTTGAACTTCTGTGCAGCGATGAAGTTCGTGAGATAAATATCCATCGATAGACGCTATCAGACTGGAGGCTTCTCTAAAAGCTATCTCAAAATCGCCCTCACAGCCAGATTTGACATTCAGCACAACCGCCTCAAGAATCATAAAAATGTATCCTGACAATTATTTGGGTATAATATCGTAGCACAATACAGAGTTGAGCTACTCAGATTTAGCAATGCCAATAGATTTTCGCAACACAAATACCGTCTGGGCTTCCGTATTAGCAGAGACTTTGCAGCGACTGGGATTAACTACCGCCGTCCTTTGTCCCGGTTCGCGATCGGCACCGCTAACAATAGCCTTTGCCCAGAACAACAAAATAGAAACTCTGCCCGTACTCGACGAACGTTCAGCCAGCTTTTTTGCATTAGGAATTGCCAAAAAATCAGGTTTACCAACAGCACTAATTTGTACGTCGGGAACCGCAGCAGCCAACTTTTATCCTGCGATAATAGAAGCCAGAGAAAGTCGAATTCCGCTGCTAATATTCACCGCCGATCGACCTCCAGAACTGCGGGACTGTCACGCCGGACAAGCGATCGACCAAGTGAAAATATACGGCAATTATCCGAACTGGCAAGCCGAATTAGCGATACCTTCTGCGTCCACAGGAATGCTAGACTATCTGCGGCAGACGATCGTGTATGCTTGGGAACGATCGCAATTTCCAACTCCCGGCCCCGTTCACCTCAACATCCCCTTTCGGGACCCGCTTGTACCCGTTCCAGACATAGCTGTAGAAGCTTTAGAAACACAATTCAATCCCGAAGAATTCTTTGCAGGATTAGAACCCATTTTCGCAGGAGAAAGCTCTACCCCCCCCAGCTTGTTAAGGGGGGAAGAAGAAAGTACAATGCAACAATGGCAAAAGTGCGATCGGGGGATTATTATTGCAGGCGTTGCACAGCCTCAATTTCCCGAAAAATACTGTAGCGCGATCGCCCAAATTTCCAAATCCTTAAACTGGCCAGTTTTAGCAGAAGGACTATCCCCAGTCAGAAACTACGCCCAACTAAACCCCCATCTCATTTCCACCTACGATTTAATCCTGCGAAACCGCTTCCTAGCAGATAAATTAACCCCAGAAATCGCCCTTCAAATCGGAGACTTACCCACAAGCAAAGAACTGCGAAACTGGCTAGACAAAATCCAACTAAAACGCTACATAATCGACCCCAGCGACCACAACTTCGATCCGCTACACGGCAAAACAATTCACCTGCGAACCTCCGTAGAAAATCTCGCAACTATATTAACTCAAGTTCCCCCCCTAAACAAGGGCGAGTCAACTCAAATCCCCCCCCTTAGCAAGGGGGGGTTAGGGGGGGTTCCAACCTCACTCTCAAACAAATACCTCCAACTTTGGCGCAACACCGAAATCCAAGTCAGACAAACAATCGACCAAAAAATAGCAACAATTAACCACATAATCGAGCCCAAAGTTTCCTGGCTGCTTTCCCAAATTTTGCCGCCAGCAACACCGATATTTATTGCCAACAGTATGCCCGTCAGAGATGTAGAGTTTTTCTGGAAGCCGAACAACTTAAAAATAAAACCTTTTGTCAATCGTGGCGCTAACGGTATAGACGGCACATTATCAACAGCTTTGGGAGTTGCCCACCGCAATCAAAGCAGCATCATGCTAACAGGCGATTTAACACTTTTGCACGATACAAACGGTTTTTTAATTAAAAATAAATTTATAGGTCATCTGACAATCATATTAATTAATAACAACGGCGGCGGAATTTTTGAAATGTTGCCAGTTGCCAAATTTGACCCGCCCTTTGAAGAGTTTTTTGCCACGCCGCAGCATATCAATTTTGCTCAGTTGTGTGCAACTTATGGCGTGGAACACGAGGTAATAGACGATTGGGAACAGTTCAAACAAAAATTAAGTTTTTTGCCAAATAGCGGGATTCGCGTCTTAGAATTGCAAACAGACAGGCGATCGGATGCTAAATGGCGGCAAGATAATCTAAGTAAATTTGCCAAAGATTTGTAAATTTGTAGGTTGAGCAGGTGGAACGAAACCCAACCTACACTAATTTAAACTGCTGGTTGAGCTAGCAGCGGATCTAACTGTCCTTCTGCATCGAGTTTGTGAATGTCATCGCAGCCGCCTACGTGTTGGTTGTTAATGAAAATTTGGGGCACGCTGCGGCGTCCGTTAGCGCGATCGGCCATTGCTTTTCTGGCAGCTTCGTCGCCATCAATTTTGTATTCCGTGAAATTTACGCCTTTCCACCACAGCAAAGTTTTGGCGCGGATGCAGTAGGGACAGGTTTGCCAAGTATAGATTTCCACGTTGGCTTTGATGCGATCGGGCTTGCGGCCCAAGAGAGGATTGAGAAAGTCAAGCATTTTCGGTACCGGGGTAAAAATTAAACTGGTTGGGGGATTAACGATCATTTTAGCGAAATGCCGTCAGCCCCACGTCCTACCCAAAAATCGGCGCGGGATGGAATTGCCTGCGGCAAGCTGTGGCCCTGTGACCCAAGTCACAACTTTACTCTACTCGGATCACTTGCTTTCACCCTAGAGAATCACCTTCGCGGCCTCATTAATATCACCGATAGTTTGAGGAAACCAGAAGATGATAAATATATCGAATTCAACCGCACTGCCATGCACCCCATACAACTCCTCCCCGGCGCTATCTCTGAAATCCTCGCTTCTGTAACGGATACAGGCGTTTTGACTCTGGCCGATCGCTACGGTTTGATGGCCGCCACCTTCGACGACTCTCTGAATGACGAAGACAGAGGCTGTGTCAACCGCTTGCTGCGGGCGGTGCTCAGAGGCCGAGTGAAAGTGGTCAACGAACTTTCAGCAGCATTCTAATCGGGATTTGAAGTTTTGTTCTGAAGGCAAGGTGAGTCAGCGGTAGATAAAAATAGTGGAAACTCAGGCAGGAGTGGAAACAGCGGTAATTTGAATTCGATTTAAAGTTTTCTCCTCTAACTCAACAACGGTTTATTTGTCAAAGCAGCCTTTACCGGCTGCTTTTTTTTTGATTTAATCGCGGATTTCCAGGTTGTACTGGCGGCAGAGGTCGATCAGTTCTTGTTGGAAGCGATCGCGCACATTCTGGGGCGAGACAATCACGCAGTCTTTGCCGTACCGCAGCACATCTCGGAACAGCCAGAATCGGCTGGATACCCGCTTCACTACATGGCGCACGTCTCCCACCATTTCATTTGCCACATCTTCATCCGGTTTGAATTCATAGTTCCCAGCCAATCCTCTCGCTAAGTGTAAGTGTACTTCTAGATAGTCTATGGTTTCGCGCCATTTTTCACTTGCAGGTAACAAGTTAACAATCTTGTCTAAGCGCAAACACCGATTGTGAGCTAATTCCGGGATTTCTCTGGAGTCAGCATCCTCGCACCAGATTTCTAGGTACAGGCGCTTGTCGTAGAGGCGAATTTTGGCACTGCGGGCAGTAAATTCGCTCACTTTGTCTTTGCCTGACTGGTAAAACAGCCTGAACGGTTGGTGGTCGTCAATCAGTTGATTGAGTCGAATCCGCCACGCTTCGGCAGTTTGGTTGACTTGTTCGAGCAACTTTTGCCGGAAAGGGGTTTCCAGATTGGCTTTGTCCAAAAGTAATGCCATGACGATCTGGGCGGCTTCGACTTCGCCGGAGTCGTTGAGGAATTTGACGGCTTTGTTCAAGGATTGTACCTGCACTGAATTTAGGGTAAAGGGTTCGCCCACTTCGATTTTTTGTTGGGCGATCGCGACCAGTAACCCAGACACACTGGGACTCTTGCCCCATAAGATACCGAGGCGAAGGGCGATCGCCTCTAGCTGTTCCTTGGTTCCGGTCGGAATTGAAAGTGTAATTGTCTCTTTTTTGCGGGGCATTCAACAAAAGTGTAATTACATACTTGACAGATTTGGTTTTCAATGCAAATATAATTTTAGTGCAAGTACAAATCGCTGAGAGAACAAAGGCTATCAGCTTGAGAAACGCCACCTGAGCCGGCAGTAGCACGAAACCGATTGTTGCTGAACGTCAATAATAGGGTGTAAGGCTATTTTGCCAGGGGTTGGGGAAAATTTTCTTCCCATCTCCCTGTAAAGTGCCAGAGACAAACTCCGATCGCGACAGAAAATTTGCTGTCCTCGTCCTCGAATTTGTTTACCCTACACAAGTTAACTATGCTCCAAATTTCCCCAACCCTGACTGAACTTCAGGAAATTGCTTCACAACTTCCCGAACAAATTCCTTACCTCAAAATGCTAATTCTCTTTGGTTCTCGTGCCAGAGGTGATACTCACGCAAAAAGTGATTGGGATTTTGCCGCACTTTATGATGAAAATTTTAGACAAGAATATTGCCAATACCGGGGATTTTCTTGGTTTGAAGTTCCAGGAATTTTGGGTCAAGTTTTTGGAATCAATAGTGATGAAATTGATGTTGTGGAATTACATCGCTGTTCGTCGCTAATTTCTCATTTTGTGGCGCGAGATGGAATTTTACTGTACGAAACAGAATTAGGTCAATTTGAAGCTTTTAAACAACAATGTTTGATGACTGATGCAGAATTAGAAGTGCTGCGTCAGAATCTGCGACAAAAAATCGAGATTGCATTGCAAAGGAGGGGATTATGAAGGAGATTGAGCCTGCGATCGTCTTAGCTAAGCTGGATTTTATGACAGACTATCTAGAGAGTTTAAGTTCTTTTGAGTCTATTACTTTAGAAGAATATCTTAGCGATCGGGGAAAGCAGTTAATTGTATAACGATTGTTGCAACTGAGCGTTCAAGTTGCAATTGATGTCAATCGATATTTCCTCAAGCGATTAGAAGTCCAGCAACCGAATAGCAACTTTGATGTTTTTATAGAAGTTAGCAACTGTGGCATCATAACAGCGGAGTTAGCTAAAATCCTATCTCAATCCGGTATTTTGCGTAACCGTCTGGTACATCTGTATGACGCAATCGATCCTGTCAAAGTGCATCAAGCCATCGTTCTTGTATTGCAGAAATACCCGATTTATCAACGGCAAGTCACTACTTATCTAGATGCTCTTCGAGACAATAATAGATCGGGAATAGATTAAAAATGGCAAATTATTCTATAACTCTTAAACCCGTGTACTCATGTCCCGCCCAAACGCTTCCATCAGGCATTACCTTACCTAGGGGCTGGGACGGACTCTCGCGGCATCAAGTCGAAACCTACGAAGCACTGCAAGACCCAACCATTGATGTTGTCTTCAATACAGCAATGACAGGGGACGGTAAAAGTTTAGCAGCTTTTCTGGCAGCCGTGACCAATCGCACGTACACTTTAGCAATGTACCCGACAAACGAACTGGCGCGCGATCAGGAAAAACAGGTAAGAGGCTACAAAGCACTGTTTAAACCGGAAAACGACCCGCAAATTTATCGTTTGAATGCGGCGATTCTTGAGGATTTTATTGCCACAAATAAACTTTCTTCAAAATTAGCAGGATTGTGCGATCGCGCCGACAACTCAGAAATTTTGCTGACAAATCCCGATATCTTTCACTACATCCACGACTTCCGCTATTTGCGACGCAACAAAGAAGGTAAAGGAGATAACGCGGATCGCCTGTTTGCCAAAATAGACGACAACTACAAACTATTTATCTTTGACGAATTCCACATTTTCTCATCTCCCCAAATTGCCAGCGTCATCAATGCCATCTTGCTAATTAAGCATACACTTCCCGGCAAAAAATTTTTATTCCTCTCTGCTACCCCAAACGAGTTGTTGGAAGAGGGGTTTTCCAAGGCTGGGTTAAAGTATTGCATAATCGATCCAGTCAAGCAGGGAGGTTATCAGTTTGCCGCAGGCGACAACTGGCGGCAGATTAGTTATCCGATTAACTTGAGTTTTCCGCAAAAGTTAGAACCCAATCTGCGTTCCAGTTATAACTGGATTGTCGAAAATTCCGAAACAACGATTTTGAAATTTTTTCAAGATAATCCAGGGAGTAAAGGTGCAATTATCCTTAACTCTATCGCGGCTGTTAAAACTTTAGTCCCGAAGTTTAAAGCAATTTTTGAACCGCTGGGGTTGAAAGTCCGAGAAAATACCGGATTGACTGGCGAGACAGAAAAATCTAAATCTGTTGAAGACGCTGACTTACTTTTGGGAACATCGACAATTGATGTGGGAGTTGATTTTCGGATTAACTTTTTAGTATTTGAAGCAGCAGATGCGGGGAATTTTATTCAGCGTTTCGGGAGGTTGGGGAGACATCCAGGCTTTAACATTTATCAAGCTTATGCTTTGCTGCCCAACTTTATTGTCGAGAGGCTGTTTGAGGCTGAAAATCACCCGCTGGAAGATGGCGAAACGCGCGATCGCATTAGTTTGTCCGAAGCCATCCGCCAGCATTACGGCTATGTCAATGAGTTTCGACAGTATCCCAAACGCTGGGGCGGAATTCAGTCAGCTTGCGTGCATTTTGAGTTAGAAAGAAATTATCAGATGAAAACCCAATATCCCGAAGCAGCGGATAATTTTGCAGCCGATATTGAGCAAGCTTTGGGAGTTACGATTAAACAGATGCGAGCACAGCTTTTCCGCTGCATGGAAAAAGAGAAAAAGAAAATTATTGAGGAGGCTCGAAGTTTTCGCGGTATCAGCCAGTTAGATTGTGCGATTTATGACACTACTAATCCCGACGAACCTGAGAAAGAACGGTTTAAAACTTACAATCTCCCCAGTTTGCTGAGTAACTTTCATTTTGAGTTGATGGCAAGCGCCGACTTTATGGAGCGAGCTAAAAAAGCCGGGTTAGCTGTCAGCCGCTTTGAGAAAGCTTTGTGTTATTTGAAATTGACTGGATATCGGGAATTGCGAGAAGATTGGCAGTTTTATTGCTCGCGAGATGACCTCAGCGAGATTGCTAAATCCGGCAAGGTGCAAATCCTGAAAGGTTTGGAAGTGACAGGGGGAACTAACGAGATTAGCCGCAAATTATCTAATCGAAGTTTAGTGTGTTTTGTTTCCGATCGCGATCGCGCTACTTTGCGAGCCAAGTGTGGATTGCCCGTGCATTTCCAAGCCTATGCTTTGAGCGATCGATTTGATGGTAAAGCAAATTACACCATAGCATTTGGGCGATCGGCACTGTTGCTGGAGACGCTGATTTGGCACTGGAAACCGCAGCAGGATGAAGGTTGGATATGCTAAAGATGTACGCTACTGGAGAAAGACTACTGTGACTAGAGATAATTTACTATCCCGAATCTCGATCGATCCAAATATCTGTTTTGGAAAACCCTGCATTCGCGGCCATCGGATTTGGGTTTCCCTAATCCTTGACTACCTAGCTGGAGGAATGACTGTTGAGGAAATCCTAGAAGCATATCCAAGCATAGAAAGAGAAGATGTATTCGCTTGTATTGCTTACGGTGCCGAAGTAACGCGAGATTATTATACCGACATTCCATTAGGAAAAAAGGAGGAAGCAACAACGTGAAGTTAAAGCTAGATGAAAATGTCGATCTTCGCGTTGTTACCTTTTTACGTTTGGCTGGGCATGACGTAGAAACAGTACCAAATCAAGGTTTGACTTCAGCACCCGATGTGGAACTGATTAATGTTTGCCGTCAAGAGGAAAGATGTTTAGTTACTGCCGATCGCGGATTTGGCAATCGGATGCGGTTTAATCCATCTGAGTATGCGGGAATTGTTGTAATTCGGCTAACATCTCGTGCCAATTTTACAGAGTGGAGAGAAGCAATAGAAACGTTAATCCTCGGATTAGAGCAAGCAGAAGTTTTTGGCAAATTGTGGATTATTCGACAGGGTACGATTCAGGAATATCAACCCACTGAACCAGAGGAAACAGAATTATGAATGAAGATGAACTTTATAAATGGCTGCATTCTCCAGATGATGATGACAGTGAAACGCCAGCGAAATACGAACTTTTGACTGTTCGACTGTTTAAAGAAGCCATTCGAGAAGCAGAAGGAAATCAGGGCGATCGCCTTTTAGAATCCTTCGCCGAAAACGTCCTGCAAAACTTGATTCAGCAGCTAGTTGGAGCCACAGCTAAAGGCGGTAAATTTACTGAATATATGCGCGCAAAAGGCAAAAATGTCGAGCGCAGCAAACACGATCAATCCTTTACTTCTCACCTGCTTAACGGCTTATTCCCAACTTACCGAATCCTCAAGAAACTCAAGACAGAAACACCGGAAACTAACCCCGTTAAACGCAACTGCGGTGAAACTGAAATTGCTTTGTTCGTAGCATCGTACATCCTGCATGACTTCGACAAATTTCCAGATTATTGTGAATGGCTGAAAACTAACGATTCAGAGGGAAAATTTGCCAACCGAGACTGGCAAGAAAAACCACCTCACAAAGACGAAGCCCCCAATTTCGGACGCGATTATGTGGCTCTAAAAATTCAACAACTCGGATTAGATAGTTTATTAGGCGAAAATTGGCGATCGCACATCGACGATCTTGTGTGGATGAGCAACAATGCCGGAGTCAAACATGATAGCGATCGCGGTCTTGAAAATCGCGGATTGCAGCCTAAACTCGATGGTAGAATCAGAGGAACTATCGCCAATTTAGTCAGACTCTCAGACTTATTCGCCTCAGTTATCAAACATCCCAGCGATGCGGAAGCTAAGGGTTTATCTGAAGTTTTGAATTCTCTTAGCAACGGACAACTTAAATTTACCTATCACTCGCTTTCAGACAATCGCGGAGTATTGACAAATATCATTAACAATGCTCTGATGGACGCTCATCCCAGCGAGTTTTATGCACCGCTGCTGTATTTACCAGACGGTGTAGTTTATCTAGCTAAAACCGATGCACTGGCCATCAAAACTGCTGAAATTCCTAACCAAGTTATCGCCAAAATCAAGAACCTTTGTGCCGAGAAATTGAAGCTCAAAACAACAGGATTTAGCCGAGACGGAAAAGGATTTAAATTTGGTGAATTCTATTGGCTGTTTTTTGATATAATCGAACTCATGGGAGTTAGCATCGACGCAGCTTGCAAACTCATTACCAGCACCAAAGCATCCTCTGCCAAAAAGCGCAGCGACAGCTTGGTAAGTTTCCAAAAAGATGGAGATTTACCGGGTGAATTAAATCTTGAATTTCCAGAAGACTATCGGATTGATAGGCTAGCCGAATTTGGAGATATCCTGTGTCGGGGCATTTGGAGTAAATGGCAGGAACGCTTGAGTGATTCTCAGAAAGAATTGCCCAAAGCTAAACGCCAAAGCCCGCCGGAATTAGATTTGACTCAAAAACTTGCGGAACATTTAGGTTTAGCCGACCAAATCCCCGCTTTAAAAGCAATCCAATCTCTGAAAAAAACAGGCGGTGTTCCTCTGGATTGGTATTACTTAGCTGCACAGTATTTTGAACGAAATAAAGGACGAGATGAAACTGAAGTGCGTGCCGTCTTAACCGATATGGTTGAATATGCCACCACTCTCATCAAACCCCTCGTCGAAAAGTTTGAAATTCCCGACGGCTGGAACGATTTGCGGACTTATGTCAGCCGCATTGTTTCTTTGCCGGCGGGGGCAGTTGTCAAACCAGAAACCGATCCGTTTTTACTAGAATTGGCGCGCTACAGTGCAGCAAAAATCACAGGGAGAGGACGCGAAAATGTTTGTGCGATGTCGAGTTCGGCTTACACTGTGACGGAACAAATGGAGGCGGCGACTTTATTTACTCCCCAAGTTTACAGCAACCGCCAAATTTTGTTTAACGCGCAAGCTGCCAAGCGTCAGATTTGCTCAATTTGGTCTATAGAAATCATGCTGAGACAAATTTTGATGAATCAAACCAATGCCACAGGAGGAGACTTTGAAGGGCGCAAATACCGCTATCTCTATCTTTACCCCGCTTACTTTTTTACTCCAGAAACCAACAGATTTCTTCAGAAAGCTTACAGTTGGATTGCTAGGACGAGATTTGATGCTGATATTCGCAAGCACTTAATTACTGAAAAACAAATTGCAAATTTTACCCTTGACAATTATCAACAAGTTGATTCATTATTGATTCAGAAGAATTTGCAAGCAGAAGACGATCGCACTTTCAAAATCAGCTATCCCGACAATCAACCGCTGACCTTTTTCTTCCTAGCATTGCCACCAGGAAAAGATGCCACAGATACCGAATCTTGGGTAATGCCAACTTGGTTAGCCTTTGCTTTACCGCTAATTCTCGATGTCAAAACAGTTGCATCCGAGTCGCCAGTACCGCCCTTTATTAGCGGTGCAGATTTTGAAAAAACAGTTGTGATTGATGGCGAACATCAAGCAATTCGTTCTCTGATTAAGCAAGATGAATATCGGTTAGACGGCATTTTGCCTCCGCCATCAAATCCGCCTAAATTTTCACCCCTAAATGCACTAAGTACCGCTTACTGCATTCACTTAGAAGTCAACCGCAAAAAAGATGGCAATCCCGACTGGGGGAAATTGTCAGATTTAGCACGCGATTTAGACACCAGTCCTCTTTATGTCTTTCACTACCTGAATAAATGGCTGCGGAAACAAGACAAAATCGAGTCCGTACCCCTTGCCAAAATCCGTCTGTACCTAAATTTTTACTACTACTTTGAACCGGAGGGAAAAACCGTGAATCAAATGCGAGAACTGACCGAACTGTACCGCCGCTTTTATCGGGCAAAAAGTCAATATGCGAAAGCTAATGCCGTCCTAAAACCTATTGACGAAGCTGCTGACGTTATTCTGAAATTTGACAAAGCTTTAGCCAACAATACTGAATCTTTAACAGATATTGTGGCCGGGCGCTTGTCAAAGCTGATGAATAACGTGCGGCGGCGGGCCGCAGAAGGAAAACCGAGACTTGCTTTTGTTGATGGGAAATGGAAACCTGCTTTGAATTCTGAGGAAGAACGGCAAGCAATTTATGATTTTGCTAAGTATTTTGTGGAGGTGATTTTTAATGGAAGTTTGAAGGGCGATCGCGCTCGTTTAGCAGGCACTCAACTCAACTTGATTCGGGATACTTGCGATTACCTTTATCGCTTGGAAGACGACAAAGAACGCAGGGAACGCAAGCAGGAAGAACCTGATGAAGTTCCCGAAACAGAAACAGAATCCGCCTAAATAGTCCCCATTTTTGCAATCAGATTGTACTGGAGAAATAAACCATGAAATTTCTGAAAACCCTCGATTCTAAATTTTTCCACGATGAAATTCCCGCAAAACCGATGGGAAAATACGCTCATTTTATCACCGTTCGCGTCACCGAATCTTATCCGCTGTTTCAGACAGACGGCGAATTGAATAAAGCAAGGGTAAGTGCTGGAATTCAAGACAAAACGCAGATCAGCCGTTTAGCAATGTTTAAGCGGAAGCAGTCTACACCAGAACGTTTAACAGGACGGGAGTTGCTGCGAAATTACAAAATTGGCGACTGGGAAAAGTGCGACTACAACGTCGATTTCAGCAAAACTACTCCTGATTGTATTTTGTACGGTTTTGCGATCGGCGATTCGGGTTCTGAGAAATCCAAGGTAGTTGTAGACACTGCTTATTCCATCACTCCCTTCGACGATTCTCACCTCAATTTCACCCTCAATGCACCGTTTGAAAGTGGAACAATGAGCCGTCAGGGGGAAGTTACCAGTCGCATTAACAGTCAAGACCACATTTTGCCTCAAGTCTTTTTTCCCAGCATTGTAACGTTGAAAGACCCGACAGAAACAGGTTTTCTGTACGTTTTTAACAACATTCTCCGAACGCGGCACTACGGAGCGCAAACTACTCGCACGGGTCGAGTTCGCAATGAATTGATCGGAGTGATTTTTGCTGATGGCGAGATTGTTAGCAATCTGCGGTGGACGCAAAAAATCTACGATTTGATGAGTGCTGCTGGCAAAATTAATCCCCCAGATCCTCTCAATGAAGATGATGTTTTGACTCATGCAAATCGAGCAATTTCTGAAGTGATGGATGGAGAGTGCATCTCGCACCGCGATTTTCTAGGCGAATCTTTTAATAGCCTTTTGGCAGAGGTTAAATCGATTTCCAGCGATGAAACTAAACTGCAAGCAATGCTGACTCAAGCCAATACCGAATCCACAGCTTATGCTCAGAAACATATCTTAAAAAGTTCTGAAAAAGGCAAGAAAGGTAAAAAAGCAGTTGCACCTACGGAGTAAAAATCGTGGCTTTTATTTACCGCTGTCAAATCGAGTTGCACGATAGCCTTTATTTTGCAACTCGCGAGATAGGGAGGCTTTACGAAACTGAGCCGGTAATTCACAATTACGCGCTTTGTTACGCCCTCGGCTTGGTGGATAGCGAAATCTATTCCACCACCGTTTCTGAAGAACATTCCTATCGCTATTTCTGTCCCGAACAAGTTCCTAAATACGAGCCGCATTTAACGGCACTCAACCAACAGGGGATTTATGTTACTCCGGGGCGTTCTCTTTCTCACTCTTCTACTCTCAATACTTGGAAATACGCCAACAACAACTATCACGTTGAGATGGAGAAAACCCAGAAAAACATCCCCAGTTTTGGTAGAACTAAAGAAATTGCGCCGGAAAGTAAATTTGAGTTTTTCATAATCTCAGAGAAGTCTCTCAAACTGGCGAAATGGATTCGTTTGGGAAAGTGGATGAGCAAAGCAGCAGTCGAAATTGTAGAACACAAGGAAGTGAAGCGATCGCCCTCAGAAACAGACTTCATCTTTCCCTATCTTCTCAACCCTTTAGATGTGATGTTTTCCCATCAAGTGATTAGCTACGATGTGGTTAATATGCCTCCGGTTAGCCTCATCCAAAATGTCAAAATGCTAGGGCGATATTACGAGTTTGACAAGCTCAAAATTCCGGCGTGTATGGCATACCGCTTTCGGGCCGATTAATAGGAGGCAGAGCCTCTAGAAATGCGTTTCCAGGTTCTACCTGGGAACGAGCAATTTACCATAATTTCTGTAGGGGCGGGTTCACCAATATCTGTAATAAAAACGAGAGATTCTGTAAACCCGCCCCGATCTTCAATTATGCTCGATCGTTCGCAAATCATATCATATGATATCCCTTGGGTTGACCGTAATACCCCGACAGGGGCGGGTTTTTGAGATTGTCAATTATTGGCAGATATTGTTGGTAAACCCGCCCCTACAATATTATCGGTAATCGATCGCAAATCATATCATTTCCTGGTGGTCTGCAATGCTTTCAACAATCACCAACCATTAACCAAATATGCCGCACAGCCTCGTCCTCAACATCCTTCCCCTCGCCCCAATTCCCCCCGGATACCTCACCGGAAGACACCTGCACGCCCTCTTCCTCACCCTCGTGAGCTCCGTTGACAAAAAACTCGGCGATCGCCTCCACGATGCCGCCGCCCAAAAATCCTTCACTCTCAGCCCTTTGCAAACTAAAAAATGCCCTTTCAAAAAACACCATTTCCTGCAATGGGAACACACAGAATCGATTCCAGAACACACCCTCTGTTGGTGGCGGATTACTCTGCTTGATGACACTTTATTCGGCCAATTAACTAATCTTTGGCTGAACCTCAATCCGTCGAAGCCGTGGCATCTCGGACCCGCCGATTTGATGATTGCTAAGATTCTAGGAACCCCCCAAGTAGATCAGCCTTGGGCTAATGCTTGCAGTTACTCTCAACTTTACGAACAAGCTTCCGAAACTAATCGTTTAATTGCTTTCAGTTTTGCGACTCCTACTACTTTTAGGCAAGGCAAATTTGATTCGGTGATTCCTACTAGAGACTGCGTTTTTAACAGTCTCCTCAGTCGGTGGAACAAGTACAGCCCGATCGCAATTCCTGAGCTTTCCTTCGATGCACTTTTCTCGACATTTGTCAATATCCGAAGTGAAAGATTGACTAACTATCAAAGCGATTTTGTAGGCATGGTTGGGGAGGTTAGTTATCGGATTTTGGGAGATGTCGAGCCTTTAGCGATCAAGCAAATTAATGCTTTGGCTGATTTTGCTGTTTACTGCGGGGTGGGGAGGAAAACTCCTATGGGGATGGGAATGACTAGGCGAATAGTTGTGAAAAAAAGTTCTTGATAACTGAACGTAAAACCCATAGTTCGCCAGGGGTTGAAACCCCTGCCTCAAAGCTAAAGTCCTCTAAAGAGGACTGCAAGTATGAATGATTAAATTACTTCTTCAGTCGGTTTCAACCTTTGCGCTTACTGTTACCGATAAGCTCAAAATCTCATCAATCATTAAATTACTTCTTCAGTCGGTTTCAACCGACTTAAGCTATGAGACAGGGGTTTCAACCCCTGGCGGACTGGGGCATCACTAATTAATTCCAATTACCAATTTCTTACAAATCATCAAAATTATGAACGATTCTGATTACATTTCGATCGCATCTCTCAACCAATATTCTTACTGTCCTCACCGCTGCTGGCGAATGTCTTGTGCGGGAGAATTCACCGATAATCAGTATACCATTGAAGGCACGAGTTTGCACGATCGCGTTCACACGATGGGCGAGATTAACCGCGATGAAACTTGGCAGGTTCGGGCGATTTGGCTGAAGTCTGAGAAGTATAAACTTATCGGCAAATCGGATTTGATTGAGTCGGCTGAGGGCGAACTTTATCCCGTGGAATACAAGCGGGGACGGAAGGGGGAATGGGATAACGACGAGTTGCAAGTTTGCGCCCAAGCGCTTTGTTTGGAGGAAATGACCGGGAAAAATATTGCCACTGGATATGTGTATTACGCGCAGTCGCATCAGCGGCAATTAGTCGAGATTTCTGAGGGGTTAAGACAGGATGCGATCGCCACTATCACCGCTATCCAATTTTTGCTGCAAACAGGCACAATGCCTCGACCTAATTATAGCAAACGCTGTCAAGGTTGCAGCCTTTATCAGCAATGTTTGCCGCAAGCTGTTGAGAAAGTCCTGCGCTATCAAGAAGCTAATTAATCCAAACTACAAATTTAGGAGTCGATCGTGGGAACACTGTATATCAATCAAGATGATGTGTTTATCGGGAAAACAGATGAACGGCTCAATGTCAAGGCTAAGAATCAAATGTTACAGGATGTGCCTTTGATTCATTTAGATGGAGTGGTGATTTTAGGACGGGCGACTATTTCTCCGGCGGCGATCGCAGAATTGCTACAACGCAAAATTCCTCTGACTTTTATCACCGATACCGGTCACTATTTGGGTAAGCTGGAACCGGAATTAAGTAAAAACATTTTCGTTCGCAATGCTCAGTGGAAAGCGGCGGGGGAAACTCCCCAAGCTATTCATGTTGTCCGGGGTTTTATTCGCGGGAAATTGAAGAATTATCGCACCAGTTTATCTCAAACTCAGCGGGAACATTCGGAAATCAATTTAGCCTCGGCAATTATGCAGATTTCCAATGCGATCGCCAAACTTGACAAAACTGACAATATTGACTCTTTGCGCGCACAGGAAGGTGCTGGTAGCGCGGCATATTTCAGGGTTTTCAACCAATTAATTCGCGCGGAAGGCTTTGTGTTTCAACCGCGACACCGCCCTGCTACCGATCCGGTGAATTCTTTGATGAATTTTGCTTACACGCTGCTGCGTCACGACGTGCAAAGCGCGATTAATATTGTGGGATTTGACCCTTATTTAGGATACCTTCACATGCAGCGCTACGGCCGCGTGGGTTTAGCGTTTGATTTGATGGAAGAGTTCCGCCCTTTGGTAGCAGACAGTATTATTTTGAATGCAATTAACCGCCGGATTCTGACGCCGAATGATTTTACTGTGGAACCGCTGAGTAATGTGGTGCGGCTGTCGGAAGCGGGACGGAAAGAGTTTCTGAAGTTGTATGAAAAGAAAAAGCAGTCTGAGTTTAAGCATCCTGTTTTGAAACGCAAGTGCACCTATCAAGAAGCTTTTGAAATTCAAGGGCGGCTGTTGGCGAAATATTTGATGGGCGAGATTGACAAATATCCACCTTTAGTTTTGTACTAGATATGCACATTCTGATTTCTTACGATATTTCGGAAGACAAGCGCCGGACAAAGATTCACAAAATGCTCAAGTCTTACGGGCAGTGGATGCAGTACAGTGTGTTCGAGTGTGCTGATTTGAGCGAGACTCAGTATGCTAAGTTGCGATCGCGCCTGAACAAAGTCATCAAACCGAACGAAGACAGTATTTTGTTTTTCCCGCTGTGCGCCTGCTGTCAGGGTAAGATCGAACGCATTGGTGGGGTAGTGCCTGCCGATCGCACAATATTTTTTGCTTAGTTTCCGTGAATCGGTAGGTGTTAAAATCGGGGTATCAAATTTTTCGGCTCAAACTCATGTCCAGCAAGAGTTTGATGCCCCTCCTCTGAAAAAACGATTCACGGAAAGTCTGTAAGCTTTACAGGATAACGTTTTGGAGTGAGTAAGGAAATTTGGGTATTGACAAGCTGCCGGCTGGAATGGTACTTTGGTTTGAGATTCACGGAACTGCACCTTGAAAACCAAATACAGCAAGGCTTCTGGAACGGGCGGCCGAAAACAACCTAAAACCCTACCAGGGATTGAAACCCTTGCAGCCGATGGGCTTTCTTTTAGAGATTTAGGCCGAAAACAACCTAAAACCCTACCAGGGATTGAAACATTGGCTTTTCTAGCCCGTGGATAGTAGATTGGCGTGAGGCAGCCGAAAACAACCTAAAACCCTACCAGGGATTGAAACCATAGAGAACTCAATAACAGGCTTTATATCTTCCTTAGCCGAAAACAACCTAAAACCCTACCAGGGATTGAAACTCACTCACCTCAAGATTTAGCGCGTGTTGTACGACAAGCCGAAAACAACCTAAAACCCTACCAGGGATTGAAACAAACAATATCCACGCGCTGCGCGGACACGTCAATTCCGCCGAAAACAACCTAAAACCCTACCAGGGATTGAAACTCCCAACAAGTGAACGAAGTGGTAGAGGCGATAGAGAGCCGAAAACAACCTAAAACCCTACCAGGGATTGAAACTACTATTTGTCTACAAAGTGTCTACAGCCGATCGCCCGCCGAAAACAACCTAAAACCCTACCAGGGATTGAAACCAAGCTTTCCATCACCCTTCTGAATCTGATTCATGGCCGAAAACAACCTAAAACCCTACCAGGGATTGAAACGAAACAACCAATAATGCCGCCTCTTGCTCTGTTTCTGAAGCCGAAAACAACCTAAAACCCTACCAGGGATTGAAACCCTCTAAAAGCATTGATGCTTTCTCCAAAATTTGCCGAAAACAACCTAAAACCCTACCAGGGATTGAAACTAAGGAATTGTGCGGCATCGCCAAAATCTAAAATCTAAAGCCGAAAACAACCTAAAACCCTACCAGGGATTGAAACCATATATCCCTGAGCAAACAAAGCTTTGCCCGCGCCGAAAACAACCTAAAACCCTACCAGGGATTGAAACGAGGTGCTATTGCTTGCTGCATATGAATGTTTGGCCGAAAACAACCTAAAACCCTACCAGGGATTGAAACAATGCCCGCTTTGCCAGTTTGCTAGAGTTTCAAGCCGAAAACAACCTAAAACCCTACCAGGGATTGAAACTGCACCTACGATGCGATCGACGCATCTATAAGCGCCGAAAACAACCTAAAACCCTACCAGGGATTGAAACAAGTTGTGCTGCTGGCATCATGCTTGCCGCGTCCGCCGAAAACAACCTAAAACCCTACCAGGGATTGAAACTTGGTGTCGTTTCCCGGTGAGTTTCCTTCTGGGTGCCGAAAACAACCTAAAACCCTACCAGGGATTGAAACATTTAGCACTGCTATTAGTAACAACAGCATTAATATGCCGAAAACAACCTAAAACCCTACCAGGGATTGAAACCAACCCCCGCTGCTCGAGCTGCTGGAAAATTCCCCCGGGCCGAAAACAACCTAAAACCCTACCAGGGATTGAAACTCAATTACTACCGGACGGGTAGCTTCTTCAATTAAGCCGAAAACAACCTAAAACCCTACCAGGGATTGAAACGAAATCGGCAGTTATTTGCATCATTAATCGTGATAAAGCCGAAAACAACCTAAAACCCTACCAGGGATTGAAACGGATGGCATATAAAATAATATAACACTACATATAGAGCCGAAAACAACCTAAAACCCTACCAGGGATTGAAACCCTTGCAGCTACCTTGCCCTCCTCTTCTCTCCACCACGCCGAAAACAACCTAAAACCCTACCAGGGATTGAAACATTACCACAGATTATTTTGTAATGTTCTCTCAATGTAGCGCCGAAAACAACCTAAAACCCTACCAGGGATTGAAACTACCTGAAGATGAAAAAACTGAGGAAATTTATGTATCGCCGAAAACAACCTAAAACCCTACCAGGGATTGAAACTAGTTCTCAGGCTTTGGTAATTACAAATATTTTCTCGCCGAAAACAACCTAAAACCCTACCAGGGATTGAAACGATCGCACGTATACGAACGCCCGCCGATTGAGCCGAAAACAACCTAAAACCCTACCAGGGATTGAAACCAAATTAACATGACTAAAATTAGTATTGTGTTTAGGCCGAAAACAACCTAAAACCCTACCAGGGATTGAAACCTTCTGATGAAGAATACAGTCAGTTTGGAAATTTACTGCCGAAAACAACCTAAAACCCTACCAGGGATTGAAACGTTCACGAAATTATTGACTTTTTGGCAGGTGGATTTGAGCCGGGCCGAAAACAACCTAAAACCCTACCAGGGATTGAAACAAGATACCGATTGAGCGCAGTATCTAAATTCAAAAGCCGAAAACAACCTAAAACCCTACCAGGGATTGAAACTGAGGGATTGACAATTAATGAAACTCCTCAAAGAATTTGTTCGGCCGAAAACAACCTAAAACCCTACCAGGGATTGAAACTATTTGATGATTGAAAATAGATAGGATCGCGACAAGCCGAAAACAACCTAAAACCCTACCAGGGATTGAAACTGAAAATATTGCCGAAGCTATTGCCGAACTGACAGGCCGAAAACAACCTAAAACCCTACCAGGGATTGAAACTTTTGGAAGCCACAGGATGAGCTTGAACTTTTTGCCGAAAACAACCTAAAACCCTACCAGGGATTGAAACTCAATTTTAGATAGATATGGAAGTATTTGCTCTTTTCGCCGAAAACAACCTAAAACCCTACCAGGGATTGAAACATAGCTATACAGTATCTTAAAGCACTGTATTTATTATAGCCGAAAACAACCTAAAACCCTACCAGGGATTGAAACTTTTTTTCATGGTATTGTCATCTGGTGGTTGCAGCCGAAAACAACCTAAAACCCTACCAGGGATTGAAACTTCATTAAATTGGTTCATTTTTGGTAAACTATTGTGCGCCGAAAACAACCTAAAACCCTACCAGGGATTGAAACTACGATCGTGGACTGGCTATCTTGATTCGTAGACTCGTGCCGAAAACAACCTAAAACCCTACCAGGGATTGAAACGATTTTGGCGAATGGTTTGACGAGTGGCAATCTCTGCCGAAAACAACCTAAAACCCTACCAGGGATTGAAACGAAACTAATTCTACTAATCGCACTAACGACGAAGTAGAGCCGAAAACAACCTAAAACCCTACCAGGGATTGAAACCTAGTTGGGCTGCATTCTCCGAATACCTTTCTGCTAGAGCCGAAAACAACCTAAAACCCTACCAGGGATTGAAACGAAGGTATCGTCTTCCTGAACTCGCACCAAGAGCCGAAAACAACCTAAAACCCTACCAGGGATTGAAACTTAAAATACTTTTCTTTATCTCTTCCCTTACTTTTTCAAAATGCCGAAAACAACCTAAAACCCTACCAGGGATTGAAACACTACTACCTTTTGCGAGTGAATCAATCTTCGTCTGTAGCCGAAAACAACCTAAAACCCTACCAGGGATTGAAACATTGCTAGCACGGCGCAGGATGAAGAAAGCCGGGCCGAAAACAACCTAAAACCCTACCAGGGATTGAAACATTTAACTAAACTTAGTGACTTTTCTAAAGGACGCCGAAAACAACCTAAAACCCTACCAGGGATTGAAACCAGGAAACCCCAAAGCTTACATTTTACTAACTAAGGCCGAAAACAACCTAAAACCCTACCAGGGATTGAAACTGTAGAAACTTGAAGCTGATGATATCACTTGTTTCAGCCGAAAACAACCTAAAACCCTACCAGGGATTGAAACGCACTGTATTTGGCGGGTTGTATCTGGGCCGAAATTAAGCCGAAAACAACCTAAAACCCTACCAGGGATTGAAACTCTGTACAAGATACAGACAATCTTTGTACGAATTTGCCGAAAACAACCTAAAACCCTACCAGGGATTGAAACTGGGCAAACTGCAAACAATAAAAAAAACGGACAACGCCGAAAACAACCTAAAACCCTACCAGGGATTGAAACACTCGTGTAATATTAATCTGAACCCTTGGAATGCGAAAAGCCGAAAACAACCTAAAACCCTACCAGGGATTGAAACAACGTGCCGCCCCACAATCCGACCAAGTATTTTGCGCCGAAAACAACCTAAAACCCTACCAGGGATTGAAACGGCACAGGCGATCGAACTTCCCGAACAACAAGGAGCCGAAAACAACCTAAAACCCTACCAGGGATTGAAACGTGGCAGCTAGTGTTTTCGTTAAATCAAGTTGAAAAGGGGCCGAAAACAACCTAAAACCCTACCAGGGATTGAAACACGCATTCTTTTTCCCATTGTTCGATGTACTCGCCGAAAACAACCTAAAACCCTACCAGGGATTGAAACAAGAGGAATTACAACAGCTTAAAGAGTTACTCCATAGCCGAAAACAACCTAAAACCCTACCAGGGATTGAAACTTCCTGTTTTATTCTAAAAATAATTGCATCGCTTAAGCCGAAAACAACCTAAAACCCTACCAGGGATTGAAACTGAACATTCAATCAACAGAATCAAAAAACCAGGACAAGCCGAAAACAACCTAAAACCCTACCAGGGATTGAAACGAACTCTTTTTAATTGCTGCTTTGGCTAATCCTCGCCGAAAACAACCTAAAACCCTACCAGGGATTGAAACACCATGAAACCCATGGGGGCTAATGCGACCCCAAGCCGAAAACAACCTAAAACCCTACCAGGGATTGAAACTTTCGCTAAAACCCAGCAGAACAAAGGAAAACTTAGCCTGGCCGAAAACAACCTAAAACCCTACCAGGGATTGAAACGAATACAAATAAGTTACAAAATCAGATTTAGAATATTGCCGAAAACAACCTAAAACCCTACCAGGGATTGAAACTTTCTCAGCTAACTCTATCACCCATTGGGAGGGGATATACTTAGGCCGAAAACAACCTAAAACCCTACCAGGGATTGAAACACTCTCTTGCTAATCTGGGGTTCGCAGCCCTAATTGAGCCGAAAACAACCTAAAACCCTACCAGGGATTGAAACATTTTTTGTATCCACTATTTTCTGACCAATTTCTTGCCGCCGAAAACAACCTAAAACCCTACCAGGGATTGAAACTCAATCCCTTCATCCAGAAGAAACTGGATCACTTTTGCACGCCGAAAACAACCTAAAACCCTACCAGGGATTGAAACTGTAGCACCAAGGGATACCAGTCTTTCAATATTTGCCGAAAACAACCTAAAACCCTACCAGGGATTGAAACTAACCCTTGAGGCTATTGAAAACGGACTGAGCGACAAAGCCGAAAACAACCTAAAACCCTACCAGGGATTGAAACAATTAAAGTGACATGAAAAAGCCTAAAAATTCAGCCGAAAACAACCTAAAACCCTACCAGGGATTGAAACTTCAGGATATGGGGCGACTACCCAACAATCACTATCATCGCCGAAAACAACCTAAAACCCTACCAGGGATTGAAACTCTAAGGCATCAAGAATTACTGCCTCTAGTCGAGTTAATGCCGAAAACAACCTAAAACCCTACCAGGGATTGAAACTCTCAGTGCGGTACGGCAGGGCATACTGTCAAGTCTGTGAGCCGAAAACAACCTAAAACCCTACCAGGGATTGAAACTTTCAAAACATCTTTAGCAAAAGTGTAAAGATAGCCGAAAACAACCTAAAACCCTACCAGGGATTAAAACTAATTACCCCATTCAGCAGTGGAAGCTCGTTTTAGGCCGAAAACAACCTAAAACCCTACCAGGGATTGAAACAAGCCGGCAATGCTTCCGACTTCTTGGGTAATGCGCCGAAAACAACCTAAAACCCTACCAGGGATTGAAACTGCGCCATTCTTTCAGTGAATAAGCGAGAGCGATCGGCCGAAAACAACCTAAAACCCTACCAGGGATTGAAACACAAACAGGTGAGTTTATGCAGCCGCTGCCACATTTTGCCGAAAACAACCTAAAACCCTACCAGGGATTGAAACACTTTAACAGGTGCTGATTGGGCTAGCAAAACAGCCGAAAACAACCTAAAACCCTACCAGGGATTGAAACAGAGCCTAAATCTCCTCAGATACAATTTGAAAAAGCCGAAAACAACCTAAAACCCTACCAGGGATTGAAACTAGACAACCAAAATTCAATAATTAAAGTGTAGAGCCGAAGCCGAAAACAACCTAAAACCCTACCAGGGATTGAAACTTATCAATTTATTTGTGACGGGATTGAGCAAAACGCCGAAAACAACCTAAAACCCTACCAGGGATTGAAACTGGAACGATGCGGATGCAGTGCATATTCATCTCGCAAGGCCGAAAACAACCTAAAACCCTACCAGGGATTGAAACAAGCTCCGGGATGGCCTAGCAGGTAAAGCGCTCGCCCGCCGAAAACAACCTAAAACCCTACCAGGGATTGAAACAGCACTAGCAGGTAAATTAACTGACGTACCTGCCAAGCCGAAAACAACCTAAAACCCTACCAGGGATTGAAACAATACTACCTCTAGCTATCGCGCTTTATGCGGCTCGAGCCGAAAACAACCTAAAACCCTACCAGGGATTGAAACTTTGCGGTTAGCCGCAGGATAAATAACCTTATCGCGCCGAAAACAACCTAAAACCCTACCAGGGATTGAAACCTCGGATGGTGCGGGTAGCACCCGATCTCCAGCCGAAAACAACCTAAAACCCTACCAGGGATTGAAACCGTCAGCGGTAGGGGCGGTGTAGGTGTAGTTGAAGCCGAAAACAACCTAAAACCCTACCAGGGATTGAAACTAATCGACCTGCACCAAAATCAATGACGCTCGTGCCGAAAACAACCTAAAACCCTACCAGGGATTGAAACTTTACTGCAGAACCGTTGTAGAGATCGGAAGCCGTTTCGCCGAAAACAACCTAAAACCCTACCAGGGATTGAAACTCGACTAGATGCGGGTGAAAATCCAGACACAACAGAGCCGAAAACAACCTAAAACCCTACCAGGGATTGAAACGTCCAGAATCAATTGGCAATCCTTCTAATATCTGGCTGCCGAAAACAACCTAAAACCCTACCAGGGATTGAAACAAAAATTAGGACTGCAAATTCTCGATCGGAAGCCGAAAACAACCTAAAACCCTACCAGGGATTGAAACTCGGACTGGGAAACGGGGAGGCACAAACCGCGATTGCCGAAAACAACCTAAAACCCTACCAGGGATTGAAACTTAAATCAATTTCAGCAAAGAACAGTAAACCACCTTTAGGCCGAAAACAACCTAAAACCCTACCAGGGATTGAAACACACTACCAGTATCGCAATGATAATGGAAGGGTTAAGCCGAAAACAACCTAAAACCCTACCAGGGATTGAAACGCGGGATAGGGACTTTTACAATGTTGGGAGCAAGCCGAAAACAACCTAAAACCCTACCAGGGATTGAAACTTGTGCTGGTGATTTTTTTGAGCTTTTTGTTTTTAGGCCGAAAACAACCTAAAACCCTACCAGGGATTGAAACCATTCTTAACCTGCTTGAGTTCGACAACAATCTGCGATTCGCCGAAAACAACCTAAAACCCTACCAGGGATTGAAACTCCCAGCGCGGCTGCTAATTCGTTAATTGTGTCGAGCCGAAAACAACCTAAAACCCTACCAGGGATTGAAACCCGATCGCCCTTTACACAATCTCCCCCGAAAAAGCCGAAAACAACCTAAAACCCTACCAGGGATTGAAACCCTTCAGTAACCCGTGCTTCTTCCAAAATTGAGCCGAAAACAACCTAAAACCCTACCAGGGATTGAAACCTTGCTGGTAGCACCAAGTCATGAGTCGATCGCGCCGAAAACAACCTAAAACCCTACCAGGGATTGAAACTGCCGAATAAAAACTCTTTAATCCGGCAACAACCAAGCCGAAAACAACCTAAAACCCTACCAGGGATTGAAACTTGAGAGGGGGCATAACCCAAAGCCTTGCAAAATCGCGCCGAAAACAACCTAAAACCCTACCAGGGATTGAAACCAGCTACACATTGATAGCCCCTCCATTGAGCGAACGCCGAAAACAACCTAAAACCCTACCAGGGATTGAAACACTGCCGCAGCACTTGCAGCGCTATGTTTGAGAGCCGAAAACAACCTAAAACCCTACCAGGGATTGAAACCACTCCTCCGGGGAGCTATCGAGGTTCCCTGACCGAGGATGAGCCGAAAACAACCTAAAACCCTACCAGGGATTGAAACTCGCAGCAAGAATTGGCCGAACTCGTCGGTGAAGGTGTGCGCCCCAGCCGAAAACAACCTAAAACCCTACCAGGGATTGAAACGGATGAGTTGATTTGATGGGTTGCCTGCCATTTGGCCGAAAACAACCTAAAACCCTACCAGGGATTGAAACACGCCGCTCGTATTTGCGACATTCAGCGCGAAGAGATGGTGCTCGAGCCGAAAACAACCTAAAACCCTACCAGGGATTGAAACAAATGTTTTGCCGTCTTCTCCGTTCGGATTTTGAGCCGAAAACAACCTAAAACCCTACCAGGGATTGAAACTCACCACCTCGATCGCAAAATGCCAGCCTTTAAGCCGAAAACAACCTAAAACCCTACCAGGGATTGAAACTTTTAGAAACTATTTTTAACGGCGCTATCCGTTTTGGGCCGAAAACAACCTAAAACCCTACCAGGGATTGAAACAAGCGTGGGGATGGGCAGCAGCGGTGTGGGAGCCTCCAGCCGAAAACAACCTAAAACCCTACCAGGGATTGAAACCCCCGTAGACTTTGAGGAGGCGTGGATTTGGATAGCCGAAAACAACCTAAAACCCTACCAGGGATTGAAACTAAATGACCGTGACTTGCAGACCGTTAATATCAGCGGCCGAAAACAACCTAAAACCCTACCAGGGATTGAAACTCATGCTATACTTAAACAAGAAGCCACCCGCTCTAAGCCGAAAACAACCTAAAACCCTACCAGGGATTGAAACCGCACCCGTGCCAAAGCTACAGCAGAAAAACGAGCCGAAAACAACCTAAAACCCTACCAGGGATTGAAACTTTTTATCTGAAGCCTCGACGGCAGACAGCATTTTTTGGCCGAAAACAACCTAAAACCCTACCAGGGATTGAAACTGAGATTGCTCTTCTGGGGTAGGAGCTTCTTCTTGCCGAAAACAACCTAAAACCCTACCAGGGATTGAAACTCGCTTCCCTTGGGAGGTCGCCTATATTGTTAAAGCCGAGCCGAAAACAACCTAAAACCCTACCAGGGATTGAAACGCTGTCGGTCAAATTATTTCGCAGCCCGCGCCCAACGGCCGAAAACAACCTAAAACCCTACCAGGGATTGAAACCCAATTCTTCAGGAGTCAGGGGACGACGCCAACTATTAGCGCCGAAAACAACCTAAAACCCTACCAGGGATTGAAACTCTTAATTGAATATATCACACGCCAAAATATTTGGCCGAAAACAACCTAAAACCCTACCAGGGATTGAAACTTCTAAATAGAGCTTGATTTCTTGCAGCGGGAAAGCCGAAAACAACCTAAAACCCTACCAGGGATTGAAACCTTACGATGTTTGTCAAGAACAGCAACAGCTAAATAAGCAAGCCGAAAACAACCTAAAACCCTACCAGGGATTGAAACAAATATTCCATCACAACAAAATTGATAAAGACGGTCAAGCCGAAAACAACCTAAAACCCTACCAGGGATTGAAACACAGTGTTACAGGTTCTGGCTTGGATAAATGGCAATTTGCGCCGAAAACAACCTAAAACCCTACCAGGGATTGAAACCAACTTGACCTCGGCGGCCATGTGCCTCGACTACCGCCGAAAACAACCTAAAACCCTACCAGGGATTGAAACATTTTGCCCCTCAACGCTTGCAAACTTATCCGTTTGCCGAAAACAACCTAAAACCCTACCAGGGATTGAAACCCGCCTTTTTTCCGCCGTCTCAGATTTTCGGCTGGAGCCGAAAACAACCTAAAACCCTACCAGGGATTGAAACGAGCTTGACAATGCTCAAAATTGGATTCAAAGCGATTCGCAGGTTGCCGAAAACAACCTAAAACCCTACCAGGGATTGAAACAATGCTACGGCTTGGGCATCTGATATGTATGAAATGATGGCCGAAAACAACCTAAAACCCTACCAGGGATTGAAACCCTTCAGTAACCCGTGCTTCTTCCAAAATTGAGCCGAAAACAACCTAAAACCCTACCAGGGATTGAAACCTTGCTGGTAGCACCAAGTCATGAGTCGATCGCGCCGAAAACAACCTAAAACCCTACCAGGGATTGAAACAAAATCAATTATTTTTTGGTCGTCCATATTGCTTGAGCCGAAAACAACCTAAAACCCTACCAGGGATTGAAACAAAATCACGATTCAAATCGGAGCAAAATAGATGTGCCGAAAACAACCTAAAACCCTACCAGGGATTGAAACTGTCGGGAACAGAAGAAAGGGTAGAAAAGGTGCGCCGAAAACAACCTAAAACCCTACCAGGGATTGAAACTAAAAAAGCTCGATACCACGTTTGCGACATTGATTGGCCGAAAACAACCTAAAACCCTACCAGGGATTGAAACTTTCACCGGGAATTTAAAGGAAAACGATGATAGCCGAAAACAACCTAAAACCCTACCAGGGATTGAAACCTCGCAGCTATCCATCTCCTTACTCATCTCTTGGGCTAGAAACAAGTTTACTTCCAACACTCACAGCACAGGTGGTGCTCATGGATAATCTCACATTTGATAAAAGTGGTCGGATTCACGAATGGATTCAAACAGCAGGGTGTAGACTATTATATTTACCGCCATACTCTCCAGAGTTTGACAAAATTGGACAAAGAAGAGTCTTGGCTAAAAAGTCAAATTCCTAAACACCTAGATCAGTTTGATTGCTTGCGTTTTGGCGACCCTTGGATGTCTTGCGCCTTGCATTTTAACACCGGCGGTTGCTATAGGTGATTTCCCAGATTCTTCAGTTGAGAAAACCTCAAAATTATGACCACTCAAACAACTTCTCCACTCCTACTCAGCCCCTTCAAAATCGGAGATTTACCCTTAAAAAACCGGGTAGTCATGGCACCCATGACCAGAGCCAGAGCCGGTGAAGCGCGGATGCCCAACGCCTTGATGGCAGAGTATTACACTCAGCGAGCCTCCGCTGGTTTAATCATTACAGAAGCCACAGTGGTTTCTGCTCGAGGTAATGGTTGGCTCAATACGCCCGGTATTTATTCAGACGAGCAAGGCGAAGCTTGGAAACAAGTTGTGGCTGCGGTTCATGCCCGCGAAACGCCGATTTTCATGCAGCTTTGGCACTGCGGACGAGCTTCCCACAGCAGTTTTCATCAAAACAATGTATCGGCTCAATAAGTAGGGGTAGCAGTTAATCTAGCTGCCAAGAAAAGCCCAAGGGATAAAGAGAAGATTTTTC
>JAUBST010000017.1:114942-154186 GCA_036702215.1 Microcoleus sp. F6_B6 | reverse complement strand
CCGTGTGCCATGAAAGTGGCAAGCACGGTTCCGAATGGGAGGGAGAAGATGGTAACATCTTCTCTCGACCCTACCCTTAAAAACTAATTCCCCATCAAACGACAGGAAATAAAAAAATATGCCCTCCTCCCCCGCCGCTTACGAAACTATAGCCAAGCAAATTGTTTACATAGATGACCAGCCCCAGTTTCAAACTTTAGTTCAAACAGGCTTGAGTGCTGCTGGCTATCAAATCGATCGCACCTTTGACGATCCCGGAACTGGATTGCACGCGATCGGCTTAATTTCCACCACCCCAGACAAACCGCCCGTTTTAGTATTTCGCGGCACCGACTCGCTCATAGACGATATTGCCAACGCAGACCCGCGCGGCACCGGTTTCAACCAATTTGAAGCCAACAAACAAGCATTAGGAAATTGGTTGACCCAAATCAGTCAAGATACAGCCAAAAACCCCAGCCGCTTGCCACCAGACCTTCTCGGACACAGCTTAGGCGGCGCCCTAACGCAACTAGCCGCCACCGAATTTACATCTACTATCGGAGATATTGTCACCTTCAATTCTCCCGGAGTTGCTCAGAGTACAGTCAATACATTCAAGCAGAAAGCCGGCGCCGGAAAAAATATAACTCACTACATAGTTAGCGGCGATTTTGTGAGTTTGGGAGGTGAAGCTTTTCTACCGGGAAAAGTAGTTCTTCAAACATTTACTAACCCGATTATCAACCCGCTACTTGTTTTGGAAAAGCACACCCAAAGCGGTTTGTTAACTTCTCCTCCTCCCGGCTTGACTCAGACAGAAATCTCTGTAGACCAGTTGAACCGCCCTGATTTCACTTTCACAGATTCCGATTATTTAGAGCTGTTAGCTGGCTTAGACTTTGCACTGCCAACTTTAGCAACATCGCTGGAATCGCGCAGCAGTTTAGAACAATTAAGAACCGCTCCGGGAAACTCCTTTTTAGCAAACGTTGTGGCAATGCAAACTGCTCTCGATGTCTCCCAAATTAATAATTTAGTAGGCGACGATGCCAACAATACAGCTTCAGGTTTTGCAGGAGACGATATTATCACTGGCAATGGGGGAAACGACACTCTCAGCGGCAACAAAGGCAACGATATTATCAGCGGTGGCAGCGGCAACGACCTGCTATTAGGCGGCAAAGGGGATGACAATTTGAGCGGTGGAGAAGGAGACGATACACTCATTGGCGCAATGGGTGCGGATCTCTTAATAGGTGGCGCTGGACGCGACGTATTCGTGTTAGGATTAGGTGCGGGTACAGATACACTTGTAGACTTTCAAAAGGGTCAAGATTTAATCGGTTTGAGCGGAGGTTTGACCTTCAACCAAGTAAGAGTTACTCCCGGCGATTTTATAACGACGATCGAAATTGCCAGTAACGGCGAAGTTCTTGCCAGTATTCCTGGCATTCCCAGTAGTCCGCTAACAGCTAGTGATTTTATTTCAATTTAGTTGGCGGCGAGCAATCCAGATATTCGGTAGGGACACAACAATGTTGTGTCCTTATTTTATTTTAGGAAAACAAACACGCACAATTTATATTTTTCCATGATTAAAAACATTCATATTCCTGGAGGGGCAGGTTCGGTCCAATCTCGAAAAAGTAGTGCAGATATTGGTAAACCCACCCCTGCCCGAATCTTATAGTTATAGCGACCGGACTTGATATTAATCGAAATCGTCCAGTCCAGGTCTGGGCATGGATGCCAATTGTTTCTCATCTTCTAGGGGCAGAAAGAAAATGGTCAGCATACCGGGAATCACAGCCAGCGCGCTCATCAAAAAATAATTTTGATAGCCGAGATTCGCCTGTAAGTAGCCGCTAAAAACGCCCGGAATCATCACTCCTGCGGCCATAAAGGCCGTTGTAATTGCATAGTGAGATGCTTCGTATTCAGGGCGGACAGTCCGCATCAAGAACACTGTATAGGCAGCTACGCCAAGTCCGTAAGTAAATTGCTCGATCGAGTTTACAGCATAAGCCCATTCAATCCCCGGTTGATTGATTGCCAACAGCCAATACAGCAGGTTAGTTGAATTTTGCAGAATTGCCGTCGGCCACATCCATTTTTTCAATCCTTGTTTAGCAATTAAATAGCCGCCCAGCAACCCTCCTATTAACAGAAACATTACCCCTAAAGTACCGGATAATAAGCCCATATCCGACGTAGAAACTGCTAATCCTCCTTTCTCAACTTTATCCATCAAAAATGGCGGAGCCATTTTAAACGTCAAGGCATCGCCCAAGCGAAAAATCAAGACGTAAGCCACAATCCAACCTATTTTATCTTGCTGAAAATAGGTTTTGAATGCTTCGATAAAGCTGGTTGTTTGTTGGGGGGTGTCGGATTCCAGATCGTAATTTCTAGGATAGGGAAGATACCACCGCTGAAACAGATAAATCAGCACAAACATAATCGCACAAATCCCAAAGGCTGTGCCCCATCCGTAGTTAAGCGCAGACACCCTAAAATCCGAACCGAAAAGTGACAGCGGAATGTCTTGATATGTTTTGGTATCGCCTGTATTTCCGGTGACTAAATGCTGTTCGGCCAGTTTCCCGGCTAAGAACACCAATACACCGCTACCCGCAATGACAGCACCTCTATAAGCCGTGTTGCGAACCCCAACAAACAAGGCTTGCTGGTCTTTATTGAGAGTGTTTAAATAAAATCCGTCAATGGCGATGTCGTGAGTAGCTGACACAAAGGCGATCGCCGTAAAGATAACAAGCGATATAATAATCGGTGCCGGCGTTAATACGCCAAAAGCTAGGAAAGCAAACAGGAAAGCACAAATGATTTCGGTTGTTAAAATCCATTTGCGTTTGGTGGAATGCAAATCAACAACTGGCCCCCACAAACCTTTTAATACCCAGGGAAACTGCAAAAGACTTGTCCAGCCGATGAGCTCGTTGCTGGTTCCCATACCTTTCAAAAAAATCACCGACATTAAATTAACGACGGTGTAAGGGAGACCTTGAGCGAAATACAATACTGATACCCACAATCCAGCGTTATGCTTTTTTTCCATTGCAGAGATATTTTACCTAGTTACTTATTTGATTTACTGAGTGCGATCGACAATTCCGGTCAATTCAACCCCTGGCATCACAGTATATGCCATTCCGATGCCAGCGGCAGCCATATAAATAGTGCATTTTAGCATCATTCATACTCACAAATATTTTCATTTTTGGAATAAGCCTGCAAAAGATGTTCTCCGTTAAAACTTAAATCTTGCACCATTGTCAAGAACAGGCTTTTCGGCCTGTTCCACAAAGAGTGTATTTCTTGTGGAACAGGCATCTTGCCTGTTCCTAAACAAGTAATTGACAATGGTGCAATATCTCAGTTAAAATGAACGAGGTAAGCGCGAACATTCTTTTGCCAGTCAGAACTATCATAAGTTCGCAGCAGTTCCAAAGCACTTTCTTCTATCTGATATGCGGTTTTTGGACTGTTCGCCGGACGTTCGGGACTGTCAGGATTAACAACAATTAAACCTGCATCTAGAAACTGATCCACCGTCTGGCGGCGCACAGTTTCCCGCGTATTTGGTGCATATTTTTTACTGTACTCCTTCTCCATAAATTCCATAATTGGTGTGATTCCTCGAAGTGGAGATTTCGCCAATTCCCAAGCATCCTTTGGTTTGAGGTCAAGCAAAGCCAGAAGAGTTAAGGCTGAACGTTCGTTAAGCTGACCTTTTGGAAAACCCAGCGCTGCAAGTATTTCTAGAGATTCATCAATACGGTTCTTGATTGTCATCGGACTATTTTCTAACAGATTTGTTGCGTTCAGCAGTTGTCTCTCGACAAGTCGATCGAGTTCCCGCTGTGTGGGAAATATGTCTCCAATTTCACTACCTAGTAAAAGTAATTGCTCTAGATTAGGATACTTCAAAGTGCGTAAATCCGTAGCATTAACTTGAGTGTGTCCGTTGAACAGTCGGAAAAACTCATCTACCAAGCTCGAATTTAGATAAACGGCCAATCCCCGCGCCAGGGTGAGGTCTAATCCGCGTCCCTGTTGGTGAAAATAATTCAAATGGTTCTCAAAACCAACGCGAGAACTATTAATTTTATTGGCATCCCAGACAACTGCAACAATTCGCTTTTTCTCTTCCTTTGAGGAGAAGCGCTTGCTCAAAACATAATGTTCGTTAGGTACGAGGAGTGCAGCAGTTTTTTCCGTGACAGCTAAAGCTTGATGCTTTCTCGTTGCGGTGGGATATTCAACACAGCCAGCCGAGAAGTGTGCGGGATAAATCAGCGGAACTGTACCGTTTTCCGGTTTTAGTCGCAAGTCAGAGCGAACACGAAAATCTACAACTTTTCCGGTAGAAACTGTTAAGCCTAATTCCTCTAGGGTGCAAGTAAATTGAGCCATTTGCTCGACTACTTTCTGGCTGACAGAATCCGGTATAATCCGAATAAATTGCTCGGAATCTTGGGGATTAATTAGGGCGGTATAGGGCAGTTGGTGAGACAAAACCAGGTCGTCGCCCGCGCTGCTGCTTGAGGTAATTAGTACAGTTTCTGGCTGTTCTATTTGTTTGGTGGCGCGCACAATAATAGTTTCTTGCAGCACCGCATCATCGCGAAATGGCAACTGTCGCGATTCAAAGATGTGTACTTGGCGTAAAGCCATCATTTGAAGGAATACTTTGCGGAAATCTCGAAAGTATAAACCGTTGCAAAAGCTGCGGGGAGTAATCGATACTAATTCACCGTTTGGTTTGAGCAGGTGAGCAGCAGCAACTGTGAAGCCAGCGTAGAGATTGCTGGTTTCTAGTCCTATAGAACGCAGCAAGGTTCGGGCTTGGGATTTAGCGTCTATCTTGGCATAGGGAGGATTGATAATTGCATGGGTAAATTCCCGTTTTACTCGCTGTGTAAATAGATTGGGCTGCAACATATCGGCGCTGTCTTGAATAAAATCAATTTCGCGTACCTCACAGGTAAAAGATATCCCAAAACGCTGACATTCAATACTGCACAATTCTAAGGTTTGCTTGAGGTATTCAATCAAAATAAGGTCAATTTCATAAGCTGTAACGTGCAGGCTGTGCGGTTTGTTTGGGCGCTGGCAAAGTTCGCAAACAACGGCTGCTAACAGGGAACCAATTCCTGCACCGGCATCTAACAGGGATATATCGGGACAGTTAAATTCAAACATTCCCGCCATCAAACTTGCGACTGAGGAAGGTGTTAAAAATTGTCCTTTTTCTCCTCTCTGGCTTTGCTGCAACTTTCGGGTTGCTTCTTGGCGCCAGCCATCTACTCGATCGAGTAAATTGCTTGCAGTTGAGTAGCTGTTACCCGGAAGGGCTAGGGTTTGAAAGTGCGGTACTATCATTTGTTCAAAAAGTGCGATCGCCAGTTCAGTGTATTTTCGCCCAAAATTGCACCGATGTGCAAAAATGTCAAGCGCACTAGAAAATATATAACTTATCCAAAAGTATGTTGACTGTTCATATAGCTAGATCGGGAGGTAGCTAACGATGACACAAACTGAAACCAAGCGTTATGATTTTACTTAAGTATCTAGGTCTAAATGATGACAACTATCAACTGGAATGAAGTTTTAGATAGTATTTCAGAGAATGCAGAAGAGCCAGAAGTCGAAGATAGATTTGTCAAATGCCTTCTAAATGCACTTGGATTCAGCTCTGATGAGTGGGTACAACAGTTTAAAACAGGGAAGGGTCCTGCTGATTTTGCTGCTCGCAAGAATCACGATGAGGAAAAATTTGCCTTTGCTAAAAATAAGCCATACTTAATCATTGAAGTTAAAGGGAGAGTATCAGGAAATGCCATCATTAACTTAGCAGAAGGTACTCCCATGTACAAAAAAGCTAAAGAACAGATAACAGGTTATCTTCTTGCTCCTAAGTGCCAAACATCTCAATGGGGTATTATCACTAACTCAACAGATATCCAGCTATTCCGCAAACATGGTAAAATCGTATTGCCTGCTACTAACTGCATGAGGATAACCAAAGATAATATCATTGAGATTATTACTAAAATTAAGAACTTGCTGGAAAATCCACCTCAAGCTTTAACAATTTGCATCTATAATGATAAGGGAGGCGTGGGAAAAACTACAACGACAATCAACTTGGCTGCGATTCTTCGACAACAGAAGAAAAATGTGCTTGTTGTTGACTTCGATCCACAACAAGGAGATTTAACAGATTCATTAGGCTTACAGGAGGGAAAAGTAAAATTATCGGATTGCTTGAGGGAGGGAACATTGAATGTTAAAGACACTATTCAAGCATTTAATCTGAAGAATAAAGCGGGTCAATTAGTTAAGGTGTTTGATGTCATTCCATCGGATACAGGGTTATCGAAGTTTATGGATTATGAGTATGAAGCACAAATTGAGAAAGGTTCAGCAAGGCTGCGAGATTTGCTTGAGATTTTTGTTCGTAATTATGATTACATCTTAATTGATGCACCTACGAACTGGACTTTTTTTAGTAAAAGCTGTGTGGTAGCTTCCGATGTAATCCTCATGCCAACAGAACACAATAATTTTTCATCTTTAAAGAATGCTGCTAAAGTGATTAAAGGATTCTTACCTGAAGTTAAGAAGCTTAGGCAGGACGGTGGCCCTATTGCCTTGCCGATATTTTTCAATAAACATAAAGAAACAGAGGCTTCAATCAAAAGAGCCAATGCAGAAATTAAAGCAATTCTTACACTTAAGAAAGGAGAGAGTTATATTCTCGATTCTAATTTATTACCCTATTATTGGCCTAAATCTACAAAAACGGTGATTGACACAAGTATATTCAATGTTCCAGAATATGAAGTTGTTTCAAGTGCAGCTTTTTCTCGAAAGCCAGCGGTTTTTCAACACAAAAAAGCCGCTGAATATTACTTAAAATTAGCAAAGGAGTATTTTTTGTATGAGTAATTCTGAGAACATCGGTAAGTTAATGCACTTGAAGTTATCTAAAATTGAGTCAGCAGAACCCTGCTCTGAGTCAGAGTTTATCATTGCCGGAGCCGCCGAAGCCGTCTTGCAAGCAGGGAATCGCAATTGGATTCCGATTATAGTTAAAGAAACAGGCGACTATCAGTATCAAGTTGTGAGCAATCACTTTGTCTATGCTGTAGCTCAACAAGCCAAATTAGATTTAGTATGGTGTATTGTCATTGACCCAAAACCGTCAAATATTGAACAAGCGAAGATTCTAGCGCGAGAAGCAAATCCCACAGTCAATCTGAGTACAGCATCAAAAGATACTATTATAGCTGCACTTGAATACTTAGTTAAAGAGCATAATTGGAACAATGTAAAACCAGTTGAAGCTGCCAATAAAATTTTAGAATCTAACCGGGATCAATGGTCAGATTTTAGCCCTTTGACTAAGCTAAAATGTTGTAATTTGACTAAGGCGAGATTAGGTTGTATTGCTCAAGTATTTACTCTATCGCCGCCACCACCACCACCGCCACCTCCTGAAGCAGTCAGCGTGAAACGTGCATCAAGAGAGGAAATTTTCGATCGCCTCAATTACTTATCCACTAATAAAATAGGAGGCTTTGAAAATATTGATGCCGAAAAAACAGCAGATGCTATCTTCACCGCGAATAAAGGCAAGTGGAAAAGCCTAACTCCAATTGCCAAACTTGAACCCGGCATTGATACAGCCAAAATGAAAATCATTAAAACCCTATTTACCCTCTAAAACTATGTTAAGTGGTGTAGCGGATTCAATTTACTGGCTCAACCGCTATATTGAAAGATCAGAAAATATCGCCCATTTTGGCGAGGTCAATTTTAATCTCATTCTGGACTCTGCCAGCGGTATTACTCAACTATTTACCGATCGACCCACTTAATGTACCATTGTGCGAAAATGTCAAGCGGACTCTCAAACCAAAAGTCCGTAAGGGACTGTTAAACGCTCTCTCACACACTTCTCATGCGAAAGACCAAAACATTCTTTTTGTCAAGCTTGTTCCTGATCGGCTTAACAATTAGTTTTCTGCTGACTCCTGGTTGGTTCTCCAACTTCCCATCCCGCGCCATCGCACTTATGCCCCCGCAAACTCAAACCGCCGAATTTCGGGCATTCTGGGTGGACGCCTTCAACCCCGGCTTCAAAACCCCTCAAGAAGTCACAAAATTGATCGCAGACGCGCAGCGGGCAAATGCCAACGCGATCGTCGCCCAAGTCCGCCGCCGCGGCGATGCTTTTTACACCAGCGCGATCGAACCCCGCACCCTCGATCCCAACGTTCCCCCCGGTTTCGATCCCCTGCAAGATTTGATTGACAAAGCCCACGCCGCAGGCATTGAAGTATACGCTTGGATGGTGACGCTGCCGGTGGTTTCCGGCGGCAAACTTCCCGCCGGCCACGTTTGGCAACAACACGGGCCTTCTGCCCCAGGAACCAACAATTGGGCGATGCTGACTTACGGGGGGGAATCACCCGGTTTCCTCGATCCCGGCCATCCAGACGCCGTAGATTATACTGTTTCCGTCTATTTGGACTTGATCGAGCGCTACGATGTGGACGGCGTACAGTTGGATTACGTGCGCTACGGCGCGCCGACTTGGGGCTACAATCCGACTTCGATCGCCCGTTTCAACCAGCAAACCGGGCGTACTGGCAAACCCGCACCCACCGATCCAGCCTGGATGCAGTGGCGGCGCGACCAGGTGACAAATTTAGTCCGCAAGCTTTATGTAGAAAGCCTTGCGATTAAACCGCGCGTTAAAATTACCGCCGCCACGATCGCCTGGGGAGACGGCCCGACAAACGATGCAGGGTGGTATCAAACGCAGCCTTACAAAGAAGTATTGCAAGATTGGCGCGCTTGGCTGGAAGAAGGGATCGTAGACATGGCGATGCCGATGACTTACCAGCGCGAGTACAAACGATCGCAAAAACTCGCTTATGACCACTGGATCGAGTACGCTAAAGACCACCAGTACAACCGCCAAATTGCGATCGGCCCCGGCAATTACCTCAACTACATCGAAGATACTCTAGGCCAGATTCGCCGCGCCGAACAGCCGTCTGCGAAAGGAAATCACGTCGCAGGTACGGTTCTCTATTCCTACGCTAGCAGCAACGTGTACACGAATGTGGAACTGCGATCGGGCGGCAGCGGTGATTTGCCCCGCCAGCCTTGGAAATACGTTCCCCAAAGCAACGATTTGTTTTACACCGCGCTGTCGCAGCCGAGTCAATACGTGGATGCTGCGACGGGCCAAACCTATCAAACTCAGCCTGTGTGGGCGACAGCAGCAGCCGTTCCCGATATGCCTTGGAAGTCGCGGCCGACTACAGGTGCGATCGCCGGAAATTTGCAGCAGTGCGATTCCCTACGGGATAGCTTCGCTTCACGAACTTGCGACGGTGCGAGCTTGACATTGCAGCCGATCGATGCTGCGGGCAAAGTGCGTCAACTGCGCGCCGATGGCAAAGGATGGTTTGGGGCGATCGAGCTTTCTCCTGGAACTTATCAGTTGAAAGTTGACGGAAGTCAAATTCAACAAACAGTTAATGTTGTCGCAGGTGAAGTTGCAAAAATCAATTTCGGAGCCTCTTAACTCGTCTACTCGTTACCAGGCTCTGCCTGGTAACGCAGATCCGGAGGCTCTGCCTCCAATTTCCATAAAACCTTGCGAGGCAGAGCCTCTAGATATTCGTTCCCAGGCTCTGCCTGGGAACCAGTTAAAGTTAAATCAGTTAATATCATAAGCTAAAATAAAATCATCCCACATCAAATTATAAATTTATCAATCGAGATATGCTAACAACAGAAGCTGCTTTCACGCTCCGTAAATGGACAGTTAAAGAGTATCACAAACTGGGAGAGATGGGATTTTTTCACCCAGAGGAACGAGTGGAATTAATTGAAGGAAATATCATCAAAATGAGTGCAAAAGGAACTGCTCACACCTCCGCCACTAGACGCACTGCCAGCGTGCTGCACAATCTTCTAGGAAATCAGGCTGCTGTTTATACCCAAGATCCGATCGCCCTTGATGACAGTTCCGAACCAGAACCAGATATCGCTTTAGTAATAATCGATCCGTTAGACTATGCAACTCACCATCCGACTCCTTCAGAAATATATCTAATTATTGAAGTAGCAGACAGCAGTTTGGCTTACGATCGCGAAGTTAAAGCTAAAATTTACGCGCGATCGGGAATTGCCGATTATTGGGTGTTAAATGTCAATGAACGGCAACTGCACGTTTTTCTAGAACCTGCTGAAAATGGGTATTGCAGCGAGGTAATTCTTGGGGAAAGTGCGATCGTTTCACCGCTGCAATTTCCCACTGTTAATATCCCAATTCAGCAAATGCTGCCTCCTCTGGTATCAAATTGAAAACGGTTGTATCAATTCTGTTCATTTGTGAGTTATATTTTTTTTATTAACCGCAGAGGGCGCAGAGGACACTGAGAAAGAGAAGAGTGTACCGTCGCCATTCTGGGCAATGTGGTTGCCTGTTTCTATTATAGTTGCCATCGTTAACCAAAAAGTACAACCAGATGTTGACACTCCCCGCCCTATAAGGGCGAGGATTCTTCATAGTTCGCTCAAAAAGATACCAAATGGGTTCTATAAAGTTTCTAAGATTTCTGACTTAGGGAATCTTACTTTTGCGAGTGAAGCATACTTATCTGCTTCAGATCGATAGCCAGCCGCACAAGCTACGACGGTAGTAAAGCCTTTTGCAGAAAGACCCAACAGGCGATCGTAATTGACAGGTTCAATTCCTTCCATTGGACAGGTGTCAACACCAAGCAATGCAGCACTTGTCATAAAGTTGCCCAGTGCAATATAAGTTTGGTGCGTTGACCATTGATTGATATTAAAACTGCGGGCACCATCAACCAAGTCACTGACGATTAGATTCCGATATCCTGCCATTGCCTCTACAGTCCCGCCTCGCACCTCGGCAGTGCGGGCAATAAAGCGATCGACATCCTCGGCAGTGAGATTCTTTTTAATCGCGAACACGACAAAATGAGAGCAATCAGTAACCTGTGACTGATTCCAGGAGAAAGGCTTTAGCTGTTCTTTAAGTTCCGAACTCGTGATAATCAGAAATTTCCAAGGTTGAAGCCCATAAGAAGATGGTGTTAACACTAACGCATCTTCTAAAGCTGTCCAGATTTCTGGAGCAATTGTTTTGGCTGGATCGAACTGTTTGGTGGCATATCGCCATTTGAGATTTTCGAGTAAGTCTGTCGCAGTGATGTGATTCATTTTTTTTACTTAAGAGATTGCAATTAATCATGGTTGAAACGGATAATTGCAGGCTGGTTGCAAATAATCCTGGTTCAAATGAAATGATAGCGGCAGCGGTCTGCAAAAAGTAGCGATCGGGTCGATTCGATCCCCCGACAGACTAATTTTTAGCTAATTCCTAATCGCTTTCCAGGATGCTTGCCAGCAAGGCTTGCTGAACGTGCATCCGATTTTCTGCCTGATCCCAAACGCGCGATTGACTGCCTTCAATCACTGCATCCGTAATCTCTTCATCGCGGTGTGCGGGCAAACAGTGCAGTACAATTGCATTCTTATCTGCCAATTCTACGAGTTGTTCGTTGACTTGAAAAGGCTCAAACAAAGGAATCCTGCTTTTCGCTTCCTCTTCCTGTCCCATACTCGCCCAAACATCGGTATAAATCACTTGAGCGTTTTTCACAGCGGCTGCCGCATCAGCAGTCACAGTAACTTCGGTGTTTCCGTTAGCAATTGCCTTCGCTTTTTCCACAATCTCAGGATTGGGCATAAAATCTTGAGGGCAAGCAATTCTTACGTTCATTCCCGTCATTGCACAGCCCAACATCAGCGAATTTGCCATGTTGTTACCGTCACCAAAATAAGCTAAGGTTACTCCTTCCAGCTTGCCAAAACACTCTTTAACTGTCAGCAAATCCGCCAGCACTTGACAGGGGTGTTCGTCATCTGTTAGGGCATTAATTACAGGAATTTTAGCATAATTAGCAAAAGTTACTAAGTCCTTTTGCTCGAAAGTCCGAATCGCCAAAATGTCTAAATATCTGTCTAAAACCCTGGCTGTATCTACTAAAGGTTCGCCGCGGCTGACTTGAGTAACGTTGGGATTGAGGTCGATTACTTGCCCTCCCAATTTGTACATTGCAACTGTAAAACTCACCCGCGTTCGCGTCGAAGCTTTGGAAAATAACAAGCCGAGAACTTTATTGCGTTTCAACTTGACCATTCCCGATTTTAAACTGGCTGCTAGATCTAGCAAATAATTTAATTCGTCAATGCTTAAATCTGCCAGACTTAATAAATCTCGCCCTTTTAAGGAATCCATGCTTTCCCCCACACACAAATTTTTAACTTTGTCTCAAATCTTAGCCCGCAGAGGTGAATTTTGTTTCTGTAACCCCTAGTTGAACTCTGCGGGTAAAGTTTATGCGGGCAATTGCTCGATCGCGCGATCGATCGAATCGCAACCTTGTTCAACCGTTTCTACCACAGCCAACACGCCCCGCAATTCCCCAGCGCCGGGGAAACCCTTAGCATACCAGGTTAAGTGCTTGCGCGCTTGGGAGACACCGCTTTCACCTTTATATTCCCACAAAGCCCGCAAATGTTCCTTAGCACATTCGAGCCGTTCAATTGGTGTCGGAGCTATCTTTTCCACACCAGTTTTCAAGAAATAATCAACTTCTCCCACCAAAAAAGGATAGCCCAAAGTTCCCCGCGAACACATCACTCCATCGGCGCCGGTTTCTTCCAGACATCGCATCGCTGCTTCCACTGAAAAAATATCCCCGTTAGCAATAACTGGAATCGATAAAACTTCTTTCACTCGGCGAATCCACTCCCATTTTGCCGGGCCAGTGTAACCTTGCGATCGAGTGCGGCCGTGCACGGTAATCATTTTTGCTCCCGCATCTTCCATCCGCTTGGCAAATTCCAAAATATTAATTTCTTTGTCAGTCCAACCGATCCGAGTTTTAACCGTGACAGGAACATCTACCGCTTCCACCACAGCCCGCACAATTGCCTCGGCCGTTTCCGGATCTCGCAGCAGGGAAGAACCGCCGCCGTTTTTAGTAATTTTGTTAACCGGACAGCCCATATTAATATCAACAGTATCCGCTCCTTCTGCCACTGCTTTCTGCGCCGCTTCTGCCAAGAAATCCGGCCGGCAGTCAAACAATTGAATGCTAATCGGGCGCTCGTTCGGGTCAACTTCCATAATTCTCGGCAGTTGCTTCACGTAGTGCAAACCCGTAGCGTTCACCATTTCCGTGTACATCATCGAATCCGGCGCGTAGCGGCGCACCAAGCGGCGAAATACCAAATCGGTAACGCCGGATAAGGGCGATTGCAGGACGCGACTTTTAACTTCAAAATCGCCGATTTTGAGCGGAGTTGCTAACCTTTCTTTTAATTCTGGAGATAGAGCAAGCATAGTCGATCGCACTTAAATTCTAAATATCTGTATATTATACGACACTTCTGATAGTTGACAGTTGTTGATTATATTTTTAGCCGATAATTGAGCGACACCTAAAAGTATATTTAACCTCACCGCAATGCTTATTTTACACATCCCGATCGCCCGCTTTTGAATATTGTTAAACCGGGGGTCAAAGCCCAACCCCGACTGCACTTAAATCTCTGTGCCGCTTCGATCTATCTACGGGGTGTTGCCATGAACGGGCGATCTACCTACAAAGAGTGTTGCCGAAGTCATATTTTTCTTGTTTAGTTCTGCCGAATGCTCTGGCTGCCGAATGATCCGGCTGCCTTGAGACGATTAATGCTTAAATTTATTGCGATTCTGCAAAACCCGTACATCAGATCGTTTTAAACTACAATTGGTGGATTCCTGACGACGCCGATCGAACATTAAAAAAATTGTAGAGAATTCCTATGGACGCCGCAGCACTCTGGCAACGCTATCAAGACTGGCTTTACTATCACGAGGGATTGGGACTTTACCTCGATATCAGCCGCATGGGATTCGACGACGCTTTCGCAGCAGCAGTGAAGCCCAAATTTGACAAAGCTTTCAAAGACATGGCAGCTTTGGAAGCAGGTGCGATCGCCAATCCCGACGAACACCGCATGGTGGGCCACTACTGGCTGCGAAACCCCGATTTAGCTCCCACTCCAGAATTAAAACAAGAAATAGTCGAAGGCATAACACAAGTCGAAACATTTGTCAAGAAAGTTCAAAACCGCGATATTAAACCGCCCTTTGCTCCGCAATTTACCGACATAATTTCGATCGGCATCGGCGGTTCCGCCCTAGGCCCCCAATTTGTCGCCGAAGCTTTATCCCCAGACATTCCGCCCCTAGCAATTCATTTTATTGACAACACAGATCCGGCTGGGATCGATCGAGTCCTTAACAAAATCAAAGACAAACTCGCCAGCACCCTAGTAATTACCATCTCCAAATCCGGCGGCACGCCCGAACCCCGCAACGGGATGATTGAAGTTCAAAAAGCCTTCGCCGCCGAAAAACTCGACTTCGCCAAACAGGCAGTTGCCATCACCGGAGTTGACAGCCAACTAGACAAATTAGCCAAATCCGAAGGCTGGATTACCACTTTTCCAATGGCAGATTGGGTGGGAGGGCGCACTTCGGAACTGTCAGCAGTCGGACTTTTGCCAGCAGCTTTGCAAGGCATCGACATTCGGGCGATGCTCGACGGTGCTAAAGTCATGGACGAAGCGACCAGAACCACCGAAATCAAACACAATCCCGCCGCCTTGTTAGCAATGTCCTGGTATTTTGCTTGCAACGGACGCGGCGAAAAAGATATGGTAGTTTTGCCGTATAAAGATTCACTGCTATTGTTCAGCCGCTACTTGCAGCAATTAGTCATGGAATCGATCGGCAAACAGGAAGATTTAGACGGCAACACAGTTCATCAAGGAATCGCAGTTTACGGCAACAAAGGCACCACCGACCAACACGCCTACGTCCAGCAACTGCGAGACGGCGTGCCGAATTTCTTCCTAACATTTATCGAAGTTTTGCAAGACAGGCAAGGCATTTCCCCAGAAGTAGAAACCGGGGTCACTTCGGGAGATTATTTGTCTGGTTTGTTGCAGGGAACTCGACAAGCTTTGTACGAAAATCACCGAGATTCCATTACTGTCACAATTCCCCAAGTCAACCCTAAGACAGTAGGAGCATTAATCGCCCTCTACGAAAGAGCCGTAGGTTTTTACGGTTCCTTGGTGAATGTCAATGCCTATCACCAGCCGGGCGTCGAAGCAGGCAAAAAAGCGGCCGCTGCTGTATTGGATTTGCAGCAGCGGGTACTGCAAGTGCTCAAAGATGCTCAAACACCTCTGTCTGTAGCAGAACTAGCCAAAAAAGCCGGAAAACCAGAGCAAATCGAGACAATTTACAAAACTCTGCGGCATTTGGCAGCCAACGGGCGCGGCGTAGCTTTGGAGGGAACATTAGGGCAGCCTGCTACTTTAACAGCCAGTTATAAACAGAATTAAACAGTAGAATTAAACATTAAAAGTGAAATTAGTCACTTTTAATGTTTAATTTTTAATTCCCCCCATGCCATTAACGATTCTGGTTGCTGACGACGATTTCGCGACTCGCTTGTCGATTACCGATTATCTAGAAATTACCGGATACTCTGTAATCGCTGCTGAGAACGGCAAAGAAGCTTTAGGCTTGGTAGATGAATTTGGGCCCCACTTGATTGTTACCGACATTACAATGCCCGAGATGGATGGCTACGAATTCGTGCGGCGAGTTCGGACTCGTCCCGCTTTCCGCTTGCTGCCGGTGATTTTTTTGACGGAACGCACGAGCACCCAGGAACGGATTCGCGGCTATCAGATGGGGTGCGACAATTATCTGGCTAAACCTTTTGAACTCCAGGAATTAGGGGCGGTTATTCGCTCTTTGCTCGATCGCTACGCTCTGATCGCTCAAGCACCCTCTCGTACCCCGGAACCCGAACCGACGCCAACAGAGGTACGCAGCAGAGCCAATGGCAAGCCAGAAGCAGATTTTTTAACTCAAAAGTCAAACACAGGCGATTCCCTACGGGATAGCTCCGCTTCACGCCCCTCTCCCAGCCAAAATTCTCCGAGTTTGACTCAGCGAGAGCAACAAGTGCTAGATTTGCTGACAGAAGGTCTTTCCAATATTCAAATAGGCGATCGGCTCCACCTGAGTCCTCGAACTGTCGAAAAGCACGTCAGCAGCTTGTTCAGAAAAACCGACAGCAACAATCGAGCAGAACTCGTTCGCTTTGCGATGGAACACCATTTAGTCAGATAACCGCCAAAGCTCTGGGGAAGAAAATTACCTGCACTTACCGCGCTGCATAAATAACATCATGGTCAACAATTACTTAAAAAATCAGAAAATTCTATATGCTGCCGCATTAGCAGCTTCCATAATTTTCTGTATTGCCATGACATCAATGGGAATTACCAAGTATTACAGCGTTTTACAGGGTGGAGACAACTATAACGATTTCCCTACCAGCGGTTTCAGCCTCATCCGAGTTCTGATTAACGGTTCCTACTTGATAGCAACAGTTACATATATTATTTGGTTAATTCAAAAAAAACAGACAAGTTCCAGCTTTTTAGACATTTGCAAGTATGCAATCCCCTTTCTGGCACTTGCGCTCATAGCTTATCCTCAAAGCAGTGACATTTATATGTACTTGCATTACGGAGCGATGAGCTTACAAAAAATTAATCCTTATTTAAATAATCCCGATACCTTAACTTCTAACGTATCTCCCTTCTTCCAATGGTTGCAAACTTCTACCTACGGCCCCGTTTCTTTATGCTTTTTTGCCCTATCAGCACTTGGCGGATCGATTAGCCCTTTACTAGGAGTTTATATTTTTAAAATCATCTGCGTGTTGGTACACACGCTCAATGGCTACTTAATTTGGCGGTTGCTAACAAATTCTGAAAACCGTAACCTCATAACACTGGCCTATTTAGTCAATCCCATGCTCTTGAACGAGCAAATAGCTAATGCTCACCTTGACGTTCTTCTTGCCAATACATCGATCGTTTTAATAGGATGTATTTATTACCAGCGTTATGTTTTGGCAATTTTGGCAATTTGGGTAGGTTTTTTTATAAAAACCTTACCTATAATTTGGCTGCCCTTAGTTTTTGCTTTCCTCTGCAAGCAGCGTCGGTGGAGAGATTTAGCAGCATCAGTCTTGCTGTCTTTATTAATTATCGCGGTGATAAGTTATACATTTATGCCAACAGTTTCTGCTTGGAGAAGTCTTTTAAATCCGGGAACCGCGAGCTCGACTGCTCGCTCTTTTCACCACGCAATCAATTTATTTCTAAATTTTTGGCCAAATGTAAGTGTTGAAACTAGGGAAAGTATTTTATCATTCCTCAAATATTTTGCGTATTTAAGTTGGATTGTTTACTATGCAGGGACGTTAATTAAATCATTCTTCCGCAAAAATGATGGGGAAATTAATTTGGTATCAGATATGGGATGGACGACTCTCACTTTGTTTTTGTTTGCTACACCTTGGCTAATGCCTTGGTATCCATCTATTTTGCTGCCAATTGCTGCTTTGAGTATCAATTCTCCCCATTTTGTATTGACAAGTTTAACTTTTTCTTTGTCACCCAGTATCATTTTGGGAGGGGGAGCGGGAACAAATGTGATATCCCTAGTTACGAGTTTTGTTAGTGTTGTCCCCCCTACAGCAGTGCTAATATTCGGGCGGAAACAGGCACTGTTTTAATTTAAATTGATTGCTGACCGCCAACTGTTAATTTTTGCTGACTGACAACGTACTCTAACAAACCCGCTTGAGCGTCCAGCAGCAAATCAATTACTCGATCGAATCCCTCCGGACCACCGTAGTAAGGATCTGGCACTTCTTTAAGGTCGTATTTCTGGCAAAAATCGCACATCAGCCGCACTTTATCTTTATACTTTCCAGCCGGGTCCAGGGCAAGAATATTGCGATAATTATCCCGATCCATAGCCAGAATCAAATCAAAATTTTCAAAATCTTTCCTGGTAAATTGGCGGGCTTCGCCTAACAATTCAATGTTTCGCTTCCGCGCCGCCAATGCCATCCGCCTGTCAGGGGGACTGCCAATGTGATAGCTAGCTGTTCCAGCCGAATCGCAGGTGATGCGATCGCTCAAACCAGCTTGTTCAATTAAGTGATTCATAATATTTTCTGCTGAGGGCGATCGGCAGATATTTCCGAGGCAGACAAACAATAATTTAGTCATTAGTTAGTAGTTAGTAGTTATTAGTTATTAGTTATTACTCAGTCAACAGTCAACGCCGTGCTAATTTGTAGGGTGCGTCGCTTTCAGAGTCTATCTGCAAGTTCCATCGAACATGGAGCAGCGACGCACCTTACTATAGCGGTTTTCCAGAAAGTTTAATCAATCAACAGTCAACAGTCAACAGTCAACAATTGACTGATGACTGATGACTAACCGAAACCGGGGAGATTTAGTCCACCGGTGAGTTCTTCCATTTTCTCCCGCATCGTCATCGTAGACTTAGCGTAAGCATCCTGCATCGCTACCGTGACGAGTTCAGAAACCACCTCAGCACCTTCACCGAGGGCATCCGGTGAGATTTCCACGCGGCGGGGTTCTTGGTTGCCGCTGAGAAAAACCTTGACCAAGCCGCCGCCGGCAGTTCCCTCAATTTCCATTACATCCAACTCTTCTTGGAGCTTTTTAGCTCCTTCTTGAACCTGCTGAGCTTTTTTGAAAGCTTCAGTCAGTTCTTTCATTTTTCCCAGGCCGAAGCCAAATCCTTGTCCTGATTTTGTCATAACTACTTTGTGATGGTGTGTGGGCTGGCAGTCTGCCGTTTCCGTATTACTTCAATGATGCCTTAGAAGGGAAACTCTCCCAGTATTCTAACTTCTGGCTCCAACAACAGCGACCACCGCTGCTCGACTTGCTGTTGAACGTGGCGGATCACTTGAAAAATATCATTGGCCGTTGCCGACCCGCAGTTAAGAATAAAATTAGCATGGCGCTGAGCTACTTGTGCGCCGCCGATCTGGTATCCCTTGAGTCCCGCTTGTTCGATGAACCAACCTGCCGTCTTGGGGCCGGGGTTGCGGAAGACTGAGCCGCAGCTCGGTAAGTGGTAAGGTTGAGTTGTCCGCCGCTGGCTGAAATGGTCATTAGTTTCTGCCATTACTTGCGATCGGTCGAATCCCGGCTGCAACTGGAAAGTCGCTTCTGTTACCAGCCGATCGCCCCCTTGCAGCACCGAAGTCCGGTAGCGGTACTCCAACTCTTGGGGAGTCAGAATTTCCACCTTGCCGCCAGGGGATAGGACGCGAGCGTTGACTAGAATATCAGCAGTACAGCCCCTGTGAGCGCCTGCATTCATCACCACAGCCCCTCCCACGGTACCCGGTATGCCGACTGCCCATTCTAGACCTTTCCAGCCCCGTTTAGCTGCCAACCAAGCGAGGCGGGGAATTGACTCCCCCGCCCCGGCTGTAAGTTGACCTGTTTCTGCATTAAAATTCACCTGTTTCAGGTAGCGAGTGCCGACGACCAAACCGGACAAACCCCGATCGCTCACCAACAGATTAGAACCTGCACCCAGCAGAGTCACGGGCATCCCTTCATCGTGTGCCCAGGCAAAACTCGCTTGCAAAGCCTCTATACTGCGGGGAGCAACGTACCACTCGGCCGGGCCGCCGACTCGGAAGGAAGTCAGGCCAGAGAGCGAAACTTGGGAGTTAATCTTGCAATCAGTTCCCCGCAAAGAAATAGGAGAATACACTCGCCGATTGTCCTTAACAGAGGAGTCATTCGAGATAGTCACCATCTTGAAAATCCTTAAAAATACCTTCGCTCGAAGACGTGGTTGAAAATCCATTTAGCTAACTTGTGTCACCCCTTTGAGCGAGCCGTCCGACGGAAGTTTCGGCACGACGTGCCATGCCATAATGTCGATCGACTCTACTCAGTTCGCGAGCTAATCGGGGCGATCGGCTTGTTGATAAAAAGCCATAACCTCTGGAATAATCTGATTCAGATTACCAGCGCCCAAAAACAGAGCCAAATCCCCCGGTTGCAGATTTTTGGTTAAAAACTTAGTGACTGACTCTAAAGAAGGCGCAAACTCAACATCTCGGCCTTCTTTAGCAATCAAATCAGCAACCTGCTGCCCGCTAATCTCTCCTAAATTCGGTTCCCCAGCACTATAAATATCGCAAGCCACAACCAAATCAGCATCCCCAAAAGATTGAGCAAATTCTGGCAAAAATGTCAGAGTCCGGCTGTAACGGTGGGGTTGAAAAATTGCAACCACTCTTCGGGATTTGGGATGTTTTTCGCTACCTTCGATACGCAAGCGAGCCGCCGCCAAGGTGACGCGAATTTCGCTAGGATGGTGGGCGTAGTCGTCCACAAACAGGATGTCATTGTGAAAACCCCGCACCTCAAAGCGGCGGCGAGCTCCTTCAAAGCCAGCAATCGCTTTGGCAATCGCCGAAAACTCTAACCCCAACAATCTGCCCACTGCTACCGCAGCTAGTGCATTGCTGAGATTGTGTGTGCTTAGCAACTTCAACTCCATTTCCCCCAGGAAAGCTCCTCGCTCCCAAATCCGGGCTTTGGTACTTTCGGCCCCGTACTCCACGTCCGAAGCCGTGTAGTCAGCACCGCTGTTCGGCTGCAAGCTATAACTGACATTAGGATCGAGGCAGTCTTTGACGATTTGGTCGTCAATGCAGCCCACCAAGGTTTGACAGTTTTGGGCAAACACCTTAAATGTGTCTATTACCTGGTCGAGGGTATCGTAATGGTCTGGATGATCCAGTTCCACATTCGTCACTATGCCAATTTTGGCTACCAGCTTGACGAGAGAACCGTCGGATTCATCAGCCTCGGCAACTAAGTAGGGGCCTTCCCCCAAACGGGCATTGCCTTCCCAAGCATTTACCTCGCCTCCTACCACGATCGTCGGGTCTAGACCCGCAGCCATCAGCATGAAGCCGATTAAGCTGCTAGTAGTAGTTTTGCCGTGAGTCCCCGCTACGGCTATGCTTTGGTAATCTTGAATTAACGCTGCCAACACATCCGATCGATGAAAAATCGGACAGCCCAAATCTAAAGCAGCTCGATATTCGGCATTGGCTGGGTGAATTGCCGTCGAACATACTACTTGAGGCAATCCCGGAATTGCTTGGGCGCTTGAACCGTTGCCGTTCAATTGGACAGCTTTGGCTGTCGCGACAGAAGTCCCTACCGTACCCGCGACTATAGAGGATACTGCTCTTTCCTGTTGCCCGCAGTCGGGACTGCTACCGTTAAGGGCCGTTTGAAATAATTCAAAATTGCTGGCGTCTTGACTCCAAAAAATATGAGCTCCCATTTCTTGCAAGCGCTCGGTTATGTGACTCGATTTAATGTCGGAGCCGTACACAGGCAACTTGCGTTTAGCTAGAATGTAGGCAAGGGCTGACATCCCAATCCCACCAATGCCGATGAAATGAAATGGTCTACCGCTAAAATCAACAGAACTCGGCATCTTTGCTCCTCACACACCACACCACGCCAATAACACGCGATATCATATCAAGAATTGTTTTTTCAGGATACAGTTCGCTAGAGATTTGGTAGAAAATTCTCTGCGCGTCCCTAGATTTGAGGGACTTGTAGAGATGTTTGTCTTGTATCCTATATGACTTAGTACCGAGTAGTTTTCCGGAACAGTCACAGCTCGAAAATTCCAGGTAACAGAAAACGGGGTCTGGGGTCGGGACCAATAGATTAATTTTGGGTGGTTGCATACTCCTGCATTCTTTCTATTTCGATCCGCCCGCTGTGCTGGGATACGGCAGCAAAAGCCCCACAACCTTTCTACCAAGATTGAGGGTAAAACCCATAAGGATTTACAAACACTACCACGAACAACAAAATTTCGCTCGTTTTGCAGTCATTTATCTACTCCTACGGTCATTTTTTCTTGAAAGTTAGAGATTGACACGATTTTTTTATAGTATATATAGCAAAAACTCACTGTTGTGAGGTACGGGGGCGAGCCCGATGCCCGATGCCCTGTTTTGCCCATGCCCTATGAGTACCTCATGTTACTGAGAAATGCTATATTCTGACTTTATTGTATATATACAAAGTATGCAGTCAGTCGAAATAGTTGCAAAGCCCCAGATCGAACCAAATCATTGGTTTTGATCTAGAAACCGATCGACGCTCTTGGCAGTCCTTAAAATTTTTATTACTGCGCTAAGTATATCTACCCTCAAAACTTTTTCGGTCGCCCACAAACGAATGCTCGGGCGGTCGATCGCGCACTCAAAACAAGTTGGGATTAACATTGGCAAGGTTAATCATCCAGTCCCGAACCCACTCCAACGCTCAGAAGCGGGTTTTTTAAGTCTTATTGAAGGTGTGAAAGAATTAAGGGGGTTGAAAAAACCGGTCTCAGCGTCCAGGACTGTCGTCTAAACTAGGGTCGTCCCGGGGTCGATCGCCGATGTAAAGCGAGAATTTTCTAATCAACGAGCTTACGGTTAAAAGTGTATAAACATAAAATTGGCGCGATGTCTGTATTAATCCTGATTTTGGGGAAATATGGGAAAAATAGCGATTTTGGGGGGGACTTTTGACCCGGTTCACTGGGGTCACGTGTTGGTAGCCGAGACGGCTGCGAGTCAATTTGCTCTCGATCGAGTCATTTGGGTACCCGATCGCTCTCCTCCTCACAAGTGGCGCCCGGATTTGGCAAGTTTTGAGCGGCGGCGGGAAATGCTTGCTTTGGCGATCGCCCATCGCCAAGATTTCGTAATTGCGCCGCCCTCGACAAATCCCTCCGACAGTTCTTTTGCGATCGACACCCTGCTGTATTTGCAAAAATTGTATCCCGGCGATCGTCGCTGGTACTGGATTATTGGTAGCGACGCACTCCTTACTCTCCCCAAATGGCACCGGTGCGCCGAAATTGCCGAGTTGTGCGACTGGTTGGTGGCCCCGCGTCCGAGTCAGGGATCTCCAGAGACAGCAGAAAGCGGGGAGATTGGGGGACTGTCCGAGTGGGGAGATTGTCCGGGTGGAAAACCCCTCGATTCCGGGGGGGACAGGATGCAGGTTCAGGCAAATGCTGTGGGCCGGCGAGTTGCCGAACAAATGGCTCTTTTGGACGTGGAAATTCGCTGGGAGGTGCTTTCCATGGGTGCGATCGAGATTTCGTCGAGCCACATCCGCCGCTGCTGCGCCGAAAGTCGCAACCTGCGCTACTTAGTCCCGGAAGTTGTACGAACTTATATTGCGGCCCATCAGCTTTACCAGTAACCAGCGGCAGAAAGCCGAATGCCTTCTGCCTTGCAAATTCGGCCTTCTAGAAAAGTTCCAGCTTTTTTGATAAACACAAAAAGTTAGAAAGGATCGACCTTTGCGATATGATCTTGTCTCATAAGTCAATTCTTAAATTTTTCCAAAATTTAAGCCTGAGCTAGAGGCTGCCATCGTTAGGAGGTACTAAAGTGATTCGAGTCGCGATCAATGGTTTTGGACGTATTGGACGCAGTTTTGCGCGCTGCTGGCTGGGCAGAGAAAACAGCCAGCTAGAGTTGGTAGCTATTAATGACACTTCCGATCCCAGAAGTAATGCTCACTTGCTCAGATACGATTCCATGATGGGAACGTTGAAGAATGTGGACATCAGTGCGGATGAAAATTCCATTACCCTAAATGGGAAGACAGTTAAATGCGTGAGCGATCGCAACCCGCTAAACTTGCCTTGGAAAGATTGGGGTATTGATCTGATTATTGAAGCGACCGGCGTCTTCGTTGACCAAGCTGGTGCATCGAAGCATATCACTGCCGGCGCTAAAAAAGTGCTAATTACCGCTCCCGGCAAGGGTTCTGAAGTTGGCACTTATGTGATGGGAGTCAACGACGACACCTACAAGCACAGTGACTACACGGTCATCAGCAATGCTAGCTGTACTACCAACTGTCTGGCTCCTGTACTGAAAGTGCTGCACGAAAATTTTGGCATCATCAAAGGCATGATGACCACTACCCACAGCTATACTGGCGACCAGCGCTTGCTGGATGCCAGCCACCGCGACTTGCGGCGGGCCCGGGCGGCTGCAATGAATATTGTGCCGACTTCTACCGGAGCGGCCCAAGCTGTGGCTTTGGTGATTCCAGAATTGAAGGGCAAGTTAAACGGTATTGCCATGCGCGTGCCGACTCCCAATGTGTCGGTAGTCGATTTTGTGGCTCAGGTAGAGAAAAAGACTTTTACCGAGCAAGTAAATCAAGTGTTCAAAGAAGCTGCCTCTGGCTCCATGAAAGGGATTTTGGAGTACAACGATTTGCCTTTAGTTTCATGCGACTATCGCGGCAGCGATGCTTCTTCGATTCTGGATTCCAGCTTGACCCTAGTTATGGACGGCGACATGGTGAAGCTGTTGGCTTGGTACGACAATGAGTGGGGCTACAGTCAGCGGGTGGTTGACTTGGCTGAATTAGTCGCCCAAAAGTGGGAAGCCTAGTACCCGAAGGCAGAAGGCCTCAGTCATTCGGCAGAAGGTAAACAATCTTGATATTTTGTACTTTTGAGCTGATTTCTAGCTGACTGGTTATTTCTGTTTTCGAGCGGTAGAGACTTTTGGCAGTCGATCGTTGGCGAGTAGAAGATGAAATATCGTAGGGACATGGCATTGCCGTGTCTCTAGGATATCCTTATGCTGCTGCTCCCAGCTATCGATCGAACTTTTTGCAACAATACTTCGATCGGGCGATCGGGTCTGCTTGATGATAAATTTGTTGTTTGTTTGGAGTAAGCGCTTAAACTTGCTCTGGTCATTCCTCGGAAAATCCCAAATATTAAAAATAATAAAAATTACGACGATAAAAGTTAAACAACTGGAAAAATAGCAACAGCTACAGTAGAGTTTTGAAAGCAAAATGTGATATGAAAAAAGCGTTAATTAGCGGTATATCAGGTCAGGATGGAGCTTATTTAGCTAAACTGTTGCTCGATCGAGGTTATGAAGTTTGCGGCACCTCCAGGGACGCCCAAATTTCTAGTTTCGGAAACCTGGCCCGTTTGGGCATCCGAGACAGAGTAAAACTAGAATCCATGTCTCTCAACGATTTTCGCAGCGTCTTGCAGGTACTAGCGAAAATTGAACCCGACGAAGTGTACAATCTAGCAGGTCAAAGTTCCGTCGGGCTGTCTTTTGAACAACCCGTAGAAACCCTTGAAAGCATTGCCACAGGAACATTAAATCTGTTAGAAGCAATTCGGTTTACAGGCGGAAAAATCAAACTTTACAACGCCAGTTCCAGCGAATGTTTTGGGGATACCGGAGGCAGTGCAGCGGATGAAAATACGCCTTTTCGCCCCAGAAGTCCTTACGCGGTGGCGAAAGCAACGGCATTTTGGGAAGTAGCCAATTATCGAGAAGCGTACAATTTGTTTGCGTGTTCTGGTATTTTGTTCAATCACGAGTCGTCGCTGCGGCCGGAGAGGTTTGTAACGCAAAAGATTGTATCAGTTGTTTGCCGAATTGCTGCGGGCAGCTCCGAAAAACTGCATTTGGGAAATATTTCAGTGCAGCGGGACTGGGGTTGGGCACCGGAATATGTGGAGGCGATGTATTTGATGTTGCAGCAGGAAGAACCGGACGATTATGTAATTGCCACGGGTGTAAGCTATCCTTTGGAGGAGTTTGTGCAGACAGCGTTTGTTTCTGCGGGTTTGGATTGGCAGGAACATTTAGTAACCGATGCGAGTCTCTACAGACCGACGGAGATTGCAGTTGGGAGGGGAAATCCGGCTAAGGCAAAAGAAAAATTGGGCTGGGAGGCAAAATATAAAATGCCCGATGTGGTGCGGATGATGGTGGAAGCGAGGATGGGTAAGGTGTGAGGATTTTTTCGGAAAAAATAGGTCTTTGTTTGCCATAAATACCTGTTGTGAATTATCAGCGGTTGTGTACCCTTTTCAAGATGTGAAACAATGCAAGTAGTTATATTAGCAGGCGGTTTGGGGACACGTCTCCGAGAAGAAACAGAATTTCGTCCTAAGCCCCTAGTAGATGTGGGCGGGTATCCAATTCTATGGCACATTATGAAAACCTATGCCCATTACGGTTTTCGCGAGTTTATTGTGTGTTTGGGCTATCGCGGCAACATGATTAAGGAATATTTCCTGAATTATGAAGCGATGAATAATGATTTTACTATTTGCCTGGGTCGCCAAAATCAAATTACCTATCACGAGGAGCACCGCGAGCAAGATTTTAAGGTGACACTGGCAGAAACAGGCCCGGACACTATGACTGGAGGGCGGGTGAAACGTGTGGAGAAATACATTACTGATGATACCTTTATGGTGACATACGGTGATGGAGTTGCTGATATCGATATTGGGGCGCTGGTGGATTTTCATAAGTCTCACGGTAAGCTAGCAACTGTTAGTACAGTTCGTCCGATATCTCGATATGGTATTTTAGATGTGGACAGCCAAGGCAAAGTTCTGGAATTTACGGAAAAACCTCAAATAGATGGCTGGGCTAGTGCGGGATTTTTGGTACTTCACCGCAGCATATTTGAGGCTTTGAGCGGGGATGATTGTTTTTTGGAGCGAGAGCCACTAGAGCGGTTAGCGGCGGAAGGACAATTGATGGCGTACCGCCACAAAGGTTTCTTCTTTGCGATGGATACTTACCGCGAGTATAAGTATTTGAACGAACTTTGGGATAATGGAGAGGCTCCTTGGAGGGTGTGGGAATGAGTGAGTTTTGGCGCGATCGATCGGTATTGGTCACAGGTTGCACTGGCCTTTTGGGTAACTGGTTAGTGGCTGAGTTGCTCGAAAGAGGAGCCTTGGTAACAGGATTAGTCCGTGACTTGGTACCCCAATCCCGACTTTATGCTGGAGAGTGGTATCGGCAAATTAATACCGTTCGCGGTTGTGTCGAAGATTTGCCGACGGTAGAACGAGCGATTAATGAGTATGAAGTAGATACGGTGTTTCATTTAGCAGCTCAGACAATTGTGGGAGTTGCTAATAGAGAGCCACTGGCAACTTTTGAAACGAATATTAAAGGCACTTGGAATATTCTAGAAGCTTGTCGCCGGGTTGGAGGTGTGAGTCGAATTGTCATAGCATCCAGCGATAAAGCGTATGGAGACCAGCTAGTTTTGCCTTACAGCGAAACAACTCCCCTGCAAGGAGAACACCCTTACGATGTTTCTAAAAGCTGTGCAGATTTAATCAGTCGGGCTTATTACGTCAGTTATGGTTTGCCTGTGTGCATTACTCGCTGTGGGAACTTTTACGGAGGGGGAGACTTAAATTTTAATAGGATAGTTCCATCTACAATTAGATCGGCATTACGAGACAAACCGGTAGTTATCCGCAGTGATGGAACTTTTATCCGGGACTATTTCTATGCGAAAGATGGGGTTTTAGCTTATCTCCATTTGGCCGAACAAATGGACAGGAAAGAAATTTTGGGAGAGGCATTTAATTTCAGCAACGAATTGCAAATTTCAGTTCGGGGCATGGTAGATAAGGTTTTGGAATTGATGGACAAGACTCATTTAGAGCCTGTCGTATTGAATCGGGCCAAGAATGAAATCAAACATCAGTATCTCTCGGCAGATAAGGCGCGAAAAATGCTCGGTTGGGAGTCTAAGTATCCTCTAGAAGAAGGGTTGAAAGAAACAATTGAATGGTATAAAAACTTTTTGAGGGAGGAAAACACCTGTGTCATCAGCGTGTGACTGAGGGTTTCTGTGACTGGGGTTTTAATTTTCTTTCTCTTATTGGATAGTCAAGGGGTCTAATTCTGTGCCATCTAAATGTCGTTTTTGCAGTCACCCATTGGACCATACTTTTGTAAATCTGGGGATGTCGCCCTTGGCGAATGCTTTTCTCTCTCAAGAGCATCTGAATTGTGCAGAGAAATTTTATCCGCTTCATACTTATGTCTGTGCTAATTGTTTTTTAGTGCAGTTAGAAGAGTTTGAATCCCCGGATAGCATCTTTAGCGATTATGCTTATTTTTCTTCCTATTCAGACTCTTGGTTACGCCATGCTCAGAAATACACAGAGTTGATGGTGCAGAGGTTTGGATTTGACGAAACGAGTCAAGTAATTGAACTCGCTAGCAATGATGGGTATTTACTCCAGTATTTTCAGCAGAAAGGAATTCCTGTATTGGGGATTGAACCTGCTGCAAATGTAGCTAAGGTGGCTGAGGAAAAAGGGGTTCCAACTTTAGTCAAGTTTTTTGGCGTGGAAACGGCTAAAGAGTTAGTTTCACAAGGCAAACAGGCAGATTTGTTGCTGGGCAATAATGTGTTGGCTCATGTGCCTGACTTGAACGATTTTGTGGCGGGGATGAAAATTATCCTGAAACCCAGTGGCATATTGACAATGGAGTTTCCTCATGTATTGCAATTAATTCAACACAATCTGTTTGACACGATTTACCACGAGCATTTCTCTTATTTTTCGCTGTTGACGGTTGAGAAAGTTTTTGCAAGTCACGGTTTAACTTTGTTTGATGTGGAGGAATTACCGACCCACGGCGGTTCTTTGCGGATTTACGGGAGGCATGAGGATTTTGATAGTATAGCAGTTGGCGATCGCATTTCCCAACAGAAAGCTCAGGAAGTGCAAGCAGGGCTAAATCAGATTGAAATTTATGTAGGATTTTGCGAACAGGTTAAGTCTACGAAGCGCCAAATGCTCAGTTTCCTAATTGATGCCAAAAACCAGGGCAAATCAATTGCGGGCTACGGTGCACCCGCGAAGGCTAATACGCTGCTGAACTATTGCGGTATCCGCACGGATTTGATTGATTATACGGTAGATTTAAGCCCGCACAAGCAGGGTTTGTTTTTGCCGGGCACTCAGATTCCGATATATCATCCCGACAAAATTCGGGAGAGTAAACCGGATTATTTGGCGATATTGCCTTGGAATATCAAGGATGAGATAGTAAGTCAGATGGATTATATTCGCGAGTGGGGAGGTAAGTTTGTCGTGCTGATTCCTCAAGTGGAGGTAATCTCGTGAAATTTACTGAAACCAAGCTTAAGGGAGCTTATGTTATTGAGGTAGAACCCATAGCCGATGAGAGGGGATTTTTTGCCCGCAGTTGGTGTCAAAAGGAGTTTGCAGAACATGGTTTGAATCCTAACCTAGTGCAGTGCAATATTTCTTTTAACTTGAAGAAAGGTACTTTGCGGGGGATGCACTACCAGGCTAAGCCTCACGAGGAAGCGAAGTTGGTTAGGTGTATCAAAGGGGGAATTTATGATGTAATTATAGATTTGCGTCCCGATTCTCCTACTTTTAAAGAGTGGTTTGCAGTAGAGCTAAACTCGGAAAATCGCAAGATGATATATATACCTTCAGGTATGGCTCACGGCTGTCAAACTTTGGCAGATAATACTGAGGTTTTTTACCAGATGTCGGAATTTTATTATTCTGAATTAGCAAGGGGAGTGCGGTGGGACGATCCGAATTTTAGTATTGATTGGCCGGAGATATCTCAGCGCGTCATTTCGGAAAAAGATCGAAATTTTCCGGATTTTGGCCTATGAAAAAAGTCCTGGTTACGGGGGCAGGGGGTTTTGTTGGCAGACACTCGCTCAAGACGCTGGTGGAACGCGGCTTCGAGGTTCATGCTGTCGCTTCTAAGACTTTGCCGACTTTAAGTTCTGACTGTACGTGGCATCTGGCAAATTTGTTAGATCGTACATCCATTAAAGAGTTAGTTTGTCAAGTAAAGCCAACACATTTGTTGCACTTTGCCTGGTGTTATACTCTACCCGGTCAATATTGGAAATCTGAAGATAACTTTTTGTGGGTGCAGGCAAGTTTGGAATTATTGAGGCAATTTCGAGAGCAAGGTGGCGAAAGAGTAGTGATGGGTGGAACCTGCGCCGAGTATGATTGGAAGTATGGTTATTGCTCAGAATTGGTAACACCGCTCAATCCAGATACTCCCTACGGTATTTGTAAAAAAGCTTTGCAGGAGATAGTAAGTTGCTATTGTGAGACGACAAGTCTCAGCAGTGCTTGGGGACGTATTTTCTTTCCCTACGGTGCTTACGAGTACCCAAATCGGCTGGTTTCTTCGGTGATTGTTTCTCTATTGAAGGGAGAGCCTGCTCGCTGCTCTCACGGTAATCAAATCCGGGATTTTCTGTATGTACAGGATGTCGCTGATGCTTTTGTGGCTCTTTTGGAGAGTGAGGTGACGGGTGCTGTTAATATTGGATCGGGACAGCCGATCGCGATTAAAGATGTTGTTTATAAAATAGCAGATCTAATCGGGCGATCGGATTTAGTGCAGCTAGGTGCTATCCAGTCGGCTGCGAAAGAAGCGCCGTTGTTAGTGGCGGATGTGACTCGTTTATCTAATGAGGTGGGTTACTTTTCGCAGTTTGACTTCGAGACCCGTTTGAGGGAAACTGTGAATTGGTGGAAAAAAACACTATTTCCATCGGTTAATTGACTTAATTTAAGTAAAAGGAGGTTTTCTGTAATGTCATCAAACAAATATGGGTATAATGAAGGTGGTTTAACAACACCTACTAATTGTGATTTCCTTTCCGATCCGCTTTTTTATGATTCTTATGAGCTGGGTATTAGTACACTCACTAGAGTTGGCGGAAAACGAAATCCCAATTTTTTTGCCTACGATAGATACCGTGTTTATGTTATTTGCTGGGCCGCAAGTCAAGCCAAGAACTTGCTGGGGGATTTTGTAGAATGTGGTGTTAATACAGGCTTTTTATCTAGGGCTGCTATGAATTACATAGGTTTTGAAAATTTGCCCCATAAAAAATTTTATTTGCTAGACACATTTTGTGGTATTCCTACAGAACAAATTTCTGAGAATGAAAAAAAATTTGGCATCAGTGATAATAACAGCATCTACGCTCAAGACATTTACCCAGAAGTTAAAGAGATATTTAAAAATTTTGAGCGATGTATTATTATCCAAGGGAAAGTTCCAGATACGTTAAATAAAGTGGAGTCTGAGGCTATCTGTTACTTGTCAATTGACATGAATTGTGCAGAGCCAGAAAGGGCAGCAATGGAATACTTATGGGATAAGCTTGTGCCTGGTGCGATCGTTATTTTTGACGATTATGGATTTCCCGGATATATCAACTCAAAACTGACCCATGATGATTTTGCTGAATCCAAAGGAACATCAATACTGACTCTACCTACAGGTCAAGGACTGTTAATCAAGCCAGTCAAATTAACTAAAGTCAAGTATTTCGTGTCATAAACTTTGAAGAAAAAAGATAGCCTAAGTTATAAGTTGGGTTGCCTTCCTCAACTCAACCTTCATTAAAAATTGGCTAATGTCTGGCCAAACAATTGGGGCAGTTTCCCGAATTTGACTCAGATACTGGATTACAACAGATTATAATCGGGTGGAACCAACAATTAAACTTAAGGAATTATTATGAAATTAACAATTGATACAGACAACCAAAACTTAGTTCAAGAAGTGGATGGAAAACAAAAAGTTATTCCCCTTTATTCTAAGGAAGCTTTTGAACTGATTTCTCACTACTGGGTGAAATTAGGCTGGAATCAAAAATATACCTACAATTTTAGTTGGTTGGGACGACCAATCATTCAACTCCCTGAAGACATGATTCGGATTCAGGAAGTTATCTATCAGGTTAAACCCGATGTAATTATTGAAACCGGGGTGGCTCACGGGGGCTCGCTGATTTATTACGCCAGCCTTTTTAAAGCAATGGGCAAAGGTAGGGTTATAGGAGTTGATATTGAAATTCGCCCCCACAATCGCAAGGCTATAGAGGAACACGAACTGTCATCGTTCATTACTTTAGTCGAAGGTAGTTCTACAGATACCAGTATTGTAGATCAGGTGAAAAAACTGGTAAATTCAGGGGAGACTGTCTTGGTGAGTCTTGACTCCTGTCACACAAAACAGCACGTTGCTGACGAGTTAGAGGCGTATTGCTGTTTTGTGACACCGGGTTCCTATATTATTGCCACGGATGGGATTATGAAAGATTTGGATGATGTGCCGCGCGGGAACCCTGAGTGGAACTGGGATCATCCCACTGCGGCGGCGGCTGAGTTTGCAGAAAAGCATCCTGAGTTTGTGTTGGAGCAACCTAAATGGCCGTTTAGCGAGAGCGATTTGACGGATAATGTGACTCACTGGCCTGGAGCGTGGTTGCGGAGACTGTAAGGAAAGTGCAGGTAAACAGGGATGGAATTTATTGTGATTGTTATTATCTGTCCGTCTTCAAATTTTCTATTATTTTAATAACTTCACTGTAAATTCCTTTCCAATCGCAATCATAATCGAAGTTTGGGTAATCAACTACAAATTCTTTTGGAATTACTAATTGCGGTACGATGTTTTCTCTTACTTTTGATGTCGTTACTTGATACCCGTGTCTATCTAATACAACAGTGTGTCCGTGTACAACACCAGGCTTGTTAGCTATCCATGAGGTGTACATAATTCCCGCGCCAATTGTGATTATACTTAAATCTATCGCTTGATTCCAGACCACTGTTTCGTAAGTTGTGGAACCGATCGCAGTGTATGTATTAATAGCAGAAGGAATCTGGGCAATTATTTCTGCCATCATCGCTTTCTCCTTTTGAATAATAGACCAACTCGCACTGTGCGAATCTTCGGTTCCCGTAACAGACCAGCCATCAAACAAAACTCCCAAATTAGGAAAATCAGAATACAAGCTTTCGATGATCTTTGCTATTCCTTCTAGCTGACCGCGCCAGATTCTACTATTGAGACGAATTTGGAAGCTCAGAAGAGGAAAGTGCTTTTTAGCTTGTTCTACTTGCGCTAAAAAATCCCTAGAGCATTTTTTAACGGCCACTTCACATACTTTGTTTGCTAGTTCCTCTTCTATCAACAAACCATTGGCTCTGAAAGCAACGTAATTATTATCCAATACAGTTTTAAAAACATCCCAAACATCTTCAACTTCAATGAACTTCTCAGCAGCAATTTCTGGGCAAATTTCCCGACAACTGAAGTAGTCCCCAGGCCCAATCAGGATTTTATCAATTTTATGCTGAATTTCAGGCTTTATGAGAACATGAAGACCTACTAAGTCTTGCCACAAATAATGTCCTATATTGAAGCCTAAAGCTATAACATCGATTACTTGTTTAGCCTCTGTTGATATATATTGTAGAACTTGCTGCCAACAGCTCACCATATAACTCTTGAACTTATTGATACTTTCTACAGGGCGTGCCAAACCGACTAAAGCGGGATTGAGATTAATAATTAGCTCTAATCTTGGTACATAAACTAACATTTTTTCACCGAGTGGGCAGCCTGTCATCAAATAGAATATTTCGCTGCTTGCAAAGCGATAAATAAAGCCTTGCAAATCATGGTGTCCAACCTCATAATGATTGATAACGAATGATTGATTAGACCTAACAATCTTGTCGCTGAAAGGACAAACTGCATAAACATAACCAGTTTCTACGAGAACTTGCTGATATGGCAAAGTCAGTCTCAATGGCTCATGCAGATGTTTGGGAGAATCGGAAAAACTCTTGATGTATATTTTTTCCAAAGCAAAGTTGTTTTGTGCTATTAATTCCAAATTTGGTAGCGACAGCCCCACATTTTCCAGATATTTTTTGTCGTCTTCAGTTAAGGATTGCAGTGTAATTACTTTATACCTACTTGCTAGTCTGAAGTAGTCTTCTGCTTTTTCCTGTTGAATTTCAACTTCACAATCACGATTTTCATCATCCCGTAAGTCAAGTTGATTCAATCTCTTCCAAATATTTTCGTAGATATCTCCCTCACTCGGCCGCTGAATCTGTGAAGCCTGTTGAAAACAGGCAACAGCCTCATCTATCAGACCTTGTTGTGCTAAAAGTAGACCAAAACTATGGTAAAATCCAGAGCTGTTGGGGGCGTTAGTGAACGTTTGGCGGTAACAAGTTAGTAACTTGTCAAACCATCCCAAACGGACTAGCATCATTCCTAAATCTGAGTGAATTGCAACTTGCTCAGGGAACACCTCTAAGGCTTTTCGGTAACAGGAAAAAGCTGCATCTAGTTGATTTTCTTGTGCTAATTGCATGCCTATTTGCACAGCTTTTTGGTAATATGCGAGCGCTTCTGTAGCCTCTCCCTGCCTTGCCAAGGCTTCCCCTAAATTATAGTAACACTCGTAAAAAATTGGGCAAAGCTCTATCGCTCGCCGATAACAAGCTATTTCCTCTGCCAGATTCTCATAGCTAATTTCTATTGTCCGCCAGTGACCAAAAATCTCAGCTTCCCGGCCCTTGTACCTACGTAAAAGTAGCTTAAATTCTGCGGAATCCCGAAAGGAAGTCAGTAGCATCAGGCGGGTTAATTCCCCATTGCGAAGAAGCTCAGGAAATGACGATGTAGCACTGGGTTCGGGTTCGCGTTTCAGATAGGTGCGGTAAAGTTTTTGGATAAAATCTTTGTCGTTAAGGATAGCAGTGGCTTTGACAAAGCCTTCATCGTTGAGCTGATTCAATGGAACTTGCAGGCTTTTACTCTGGCATTCCTCTAACAGAGTTGCCTCGACATCGGGATGAGACTGTAAAGCTTTTAGCTTTAGCAACCTTTGTTGATAAAAAGTTTTTCCTAACTGCCAGTAAGACTCAAAGGAATTAGGGTTGAGTTGGCAGGCTCGGCGATAAGAATCGATCGCCTCTTCCCACTGATTTTCTTGTACTAAAGTATTTCCGAGCTGCAAGTAGACTTCAAAGTTATCTGGTTGAATCATTGTAAGCTTGCGGTATGCTTGGACATCATTTGGGTTGAGTTCAATATCGTGGCAGCAATTAGCAATCGCTGCTTCCAAATCCCACTGTTTTTGCTGTTGCAAAGCCCCCAACTTATTGTGAATCTCCTCCGCCTCTGGGGAAAGCTCCAGAGCTCTGCTGTAAGCAGCGATCGCCTCATCCCTATTTCCTTGTTTGGTCAAAGCATCCCCCAATAGCCCATACACTTCTGAGACTTCTGGCTTGAGATCAATAAAGCCCCTATACGCGGTAATCGCCCCTTCCCAATCTCCGTGCTTTGCTAAAGCTTGACCTAAATGGCGATACTTTTCTGTAATTTCTTTTAGCTGTGACTCATATTGTCCGATTTCTCCTTTAATTTCCCTCAGTCGCAATTCTGCTTGTTCTATGCCACCATGAATTTGACTTAATTTTGTAGGCTTGCGTGCAAAAAAATGTCGGTATTTATAGACGTTGTTTTTTAAAAATTCTGGCAAGTCCTTCGCAGCTATTTCTGATAAATTTAAATCATAATAATATTCTCCAGATAATTCGTCATCAAACCCGGTTCTACATACTTCAAAATTGATGGACTCAATCCCTATCTCCTCGGAGATATCTACTTCATGATGGGCAAAACTTTGAGCTTTGTACCAGTAGGACCGGGCTGTGTTACCCATCCAAGTAAAGTGCCACCCTCCCTTTTCTATATGTGGGTATTCAACTATTCTCAATTGTTTCAAGAGTGCCGCCTTAACATCGGTAGCCCACATGCCGTGATCTGACCGCCTGACTTGTGTAGCAGTCCTTACCTTCAATTCCTTGTATTTGCAAGCAACAGTGCCGCACCACCACTCAGTTTCAACTTTTTCTAGATTATAGCGGTACATATCGTGACAAAAAATGACATATTCATTTTTTGATAACAACTGTACCGCCTCACTAATTTTTTCCTTTCTAGGGATTTCATCTAGATCGCTCACTAAAATAATATCTTCGTCATTACATTTAATTGCTGCCAACACCCTCCCTATACAGTCTCTCTGGTAATTCTCAGCCGGCCATCTATGATTATTTTCTACTCGGGGCATATCATCCACTATGTGGTGAATTATTCGATCGTGATACTCTGCAAATTCCTGGCTAAATTCTCTATAGTAAAGCGGCTTGGGGCGTCCGCTATGTGTTGTTGTAGCCTCAACTAATACAAACTTATCTACAACATCCTTTAATTCTTCTATTCTAATTTTAAGAATGTCTACTTCGTTGAAGAAAGTAAAGCAGTCATAAATGCGAGGCAGCTTGCGTTCAGCTTGCAAATTATTGGGATTCAACTCAAAAGCCTTGCGGTAACAAGAGATCGCCTCTGCCGACTGCCCCCCCCTTGCTAGAGCTTCTCCTAATTGATAGTAAGAGCGATCGCACTTAGGGCTAATTTGTATTGCCTGCTGATAGCAAGCGATTTCCTCGTCTAGGTGTTCGTAACTAATTTTTATTACCTGCCAGTGACGAGCAATTTCTGCTTCGTGATCTGGAGAGGAAATTAGTAGATTCTTAAATTCGTTTGATTGCCGGACTTGACCGATTACTGCTTGGCGGGTAAATGTGCCTTCGCGGATAAATTTACTCCAGGCCCATTTTGCACTTGCTTCGGGTTCGCGCTTTATATAGGCACGATAAACTTCTTGCACAAACTCTCGGTCATTTAGATGGGAAGTTGCTTGTAAAAAACCTCGATCGTTGAGGAGATGTAAATCTCTTCCAGGTTTTTGAATTTGGAGTTGGTTGATGGCAATTTTCCCCGCATTAGGATTAGACCTGAAAACATCTAGCTTTTGTTTAGTAAAATTAGATAAACAATTCGCTAACTGGTGGTGTGCTTCAAAAGATTCTGAATTCAGTTGGCAGATGCGTTGGCACACAGCGATCGCCTCCTCCCACTGTTCAAATCTGACCAATGTCTCACGTAAGCGCTGCCAGACTTCCAAATTCTCTGGATTTACCTCTAAGGTATGGCGATAAGAAGCGATCGCACTTTCTAACTCCAACTGAGTTCGCTGTTCCAGCACTTCCCTCTGTCTATACTCAATCCACTCCGCCTCTGGTTCCAGCTCACTAGCCCGACGGTAAGCGGCGATCGCCTCATCCAACTGACCCAGTTTTTCTAAACTTTTTCCTAATCCCACATACGAACCAAAGTGATCGGCATTGAGTTCAATGGCCCTGCCGAAAGCAACAACCGCTTCCTCCCACTGTTGCTGTCGCTCTAAAGCATCTCCCAAGTGATGATAAGACCAAGAAAAATCTGGGTTTAGTTCTATAGCGCGGCGATAAGAGGCGATCGCTTCCTCGAATTGACCTAGTTTCGCTAGAGCTTCTCCTAAATTGTGGTGAGACCAGGAGATGTCAGGATTTAGCCCAATAGCACGGCGAAAAGCTCCGATCGCCCCTTCCAGATTCCCTGACTCAAGAAGTCGATCGCCCTCATCCAGATAATCAACGGCAGTTTTTTTCGCTTCCATCTTGAGTTAATGTCAATCGTGCTAAGCTGATGAGCCACTTCAGGTTACACTAAGCCGTGTACTTTTGACAAGATGTAACCTTAATGATCTGACCTTAGTGTAAACTGTGGTGGAATCCCGGACTATTGAGAGGGGAGGTACTTGATGTTGTAGCACGAACAGCCAGAGGGCTGGGTAAGCGCAACAGGTGAAAGTCATGCCTTACCACAAATTGTGGGGACATTGCTTGATGAGAGATTAAACCTGCCGGAACATATAGCGACCCAAGCGAGTCCTAACAGACTAACGGAAATGCGGGTCATATAAGCTGCGCTTGGGGTTCATTTATGCAAAAATCGGGTTGACTTGCCGATTTTCGCATGGCATCGCTATCAGTATCAATTGCGTCAATTCACAAAACTCTCAAATCAGACTAAACTAAATTTAATGTAGAAAAGACCGGAGAATCCACAATGCAAGAATGGAAAAGAACGTTTTATTTTAATAAAAAACTATTTTATTATAATCGAATAAAATTTAATAACCCTACCGAAAGGGCTGTAGAGATACCTATTGCTTTTAACTTTTTGGCAGATATCCAAAAACCAGCAAGCATACTTGAAGTTGGAAATGTACTCTCTCATTATGAAAATCATTTGAGTGAAACGCTTGGTATAACATCAAGACGAATTGTAGATAAATTTGAAGTAGAAGTAGGGGTAGATAATGAAGACTTAATGGATCTGCCGTCTGAAAAAAAGTACAACGCGATTGTCTCACTTTCTACAGTCGAACACATTGGACAAAAAGGAGATCCCTCTGGTGGATATGGAGAGCAGGCAGAAAACCGCGATCTTGAAGGTCCCTTAAAAGCAATTGCTAAGATATACGACCTACTTGCTCCTGATGGCAAAGCCTTGATTACCGTTCCTTTTGGGAAGCTTATAGATGGGGAATGGTATATTCAGTTTAGTAAAGAGTATTTGTATCTATTAGTAAAAAAATATGGAGTTCCTAAAGAGGCTGTCTCTGTTAATTGTTTAAAGCTAATAGACCGAGAAACAACTGACCGTGGTTTTAACGTGCTTTGGGAAGAGTTAGATGCTCTTGAACTAAGTTATGTGGAATACGGCTCGCCTTTTTCTCAAGCAAATGCGATCGCAGTTATCGAGCTTTCCAAGCTTTCAAGTGACTTTCATTTGAAATTAAATGTCGAGCCGAGCCCTCTGTTATACAATATGCCCTATGAGACGCGGACAGAATTTGAGCAAAACAAGGCTCTACTACAGCAAACTCAAAGTGAATTGGCAGAACTTCAGTTGCAATTGCAACTGAGTCAGAGCGAATTGGAACAATCCCAAGCAATCCAGCACCAGACTCAGAGCGAATTGGAACAATCCCAGTTACAACTCCATCAGACTCAGAGTCAATTGGAACAATCCCAGTTACAACTCCATCAGACTCAGAGTGAATTGGAACAATCTCAAGCAATCCAGCAGCAGACTCAGAGTGAATTAGAACAATCCCAAGCAATCCAGTATCAGACTCAGAGTCAATTGGAACAATCCCAGTTACAACTCCATCAGATTCAGAGTCAATTGGAACAATCCCAGTTACAACTCCATCAGACTCAGAGTCAATTGGAACACTCGCAGTTACAACTCCATCAGACTCAGAGCGAATTGCAACAATCCCAAGCAATCCAGTACCAGACTCAGAGTGAATTGGAACAATCCCAGTTACAACTCCATCAGACTCAGAGCGAATTGGAACAATCCCAAGCAATTCAGTACCAGACTCAAAGCGAATTGGAACAATCCCAGTTACAACTCCATCACACTCAGAGTGAATTGGAACAATCTCAAGCAATCCAGTACCAGACTCAGAG
>JAUBST010000017.1:73254-114932 GCA_036702215.1 Microcoleus sp. F6_B6 | reverse complement strand
GAACAATCCCAGTTACAACTCCATCACACTCAGAGTGAATTGGAACAATCTCAAGCAATCCAGTACCAGACTCAGAGTGAATTGGAACAATCCCAGTTACAACTCCATCACACTCAGAGTGAATTGGAACAATCCCAGTTACAACTCCATCAGACTCAGAGTGAATTAGAACAATCCCAGTTACAACTCCATCACACTCAGAGTGAATTGGAAAGATTAAAGTTTTCGCAAGCTAGGGTTAGAGAAACTGAGGTCAAAAGTCAGATGCAGTACCAAGATTTATTATGGGAGGGGTGGTACGCTTATTGCAAGGGTGATAGGGCGGGGATGGCTAACTTTCTTAAAGAATCCTTGAAGTGCACTCCTTTTTCAACAACAGAAACAGTTTTGAACTGGTTAGAAAATTTTGCTCGCTTTTCGTCAGAAAAAGGAGATATCCTCGATACCAATACCTTAGTTAACTCAGCAGAATGGAAAGAATTGATGCGTCGCAGCATTAATGGCAAGACAGTGCTGACCATCCATTAGTAAGAGATTGCAAGGAAGCTATGATTACAAACTCGGGTTTCGGTATTGAGAAAACTACCATTAAGCATCAGCCATTGATTGTCAATGACGAGCCAAACTTAACCAATCCAGTCTCGCAAATGGCCACCGAGGCCCAGTGTCGATCGGATGCATTCTACTATTGGTGTGAGGAAACTCGTCTGCCACACGAGCCAATATTTCACCGAAAACTGTGGGAGTACGCCTATATCCTCCAGTGTCTGTCTGAGGCGGGCATGATGTCACCGGGCAGGCGCGGGCTAGGCTTTGGTGTCGGCAAGGAACCGTTAGTGGCTGTAATGGCTGCGCGAGGCTGCGAAGTGGTGGCCACAGACTTAGATTCAGAGGAGGCCACGAAGCAGGGATGGGCTCGTACCGGTCAATATGCAGCCACCCTAGAGGCACTTAACGATCGCGGCATATGCCCCCCCGAACGCTTCGCATCCAAGGTGAGTTACCGCGTGGCAGATATGAACAAGATAGATGCGGATTTGGTCGGCTTCGATTTTGTATATTCGTCTTGCGCTTTCGAGCACCTCGGCTCGCTCGAACTCGGGCTGCAATTCGTCAAAAACAGCCTTAAGTGCCTGCGTCCGGGGGGAATAGCAGTACACACCACCGAATTCAACGTTTTTTCTAATGACGCGACGATCGACCACCAACAGACTGTACTTTTTCGACGGCAAGACATCGACCGACTCGCAGCAGAGTTGACAAGCCAAGGACACCAAATAGTCCTCAACTACAACACCGGAAGCGGGCCGTTCGATCGTCACATAGACGTACCGCCCTGGTCGGGGATACACTTAAAGCTTCAGTTGGAACAATATGTCACAACATCCTTGGGGCTGCTTATTCAAAAGGCTTCATAGATTAAATCGTTTTTCAATCATATTCAGACATTTCTACTCAGCCAAAACCAAGACGAATGTTAAATCATCAACTAAATAATTCTTTGGGTGTAAATTTAGCCGGTCATATAACCGGTGATTTTGGGCTAGCGGAAGCCGCTAGAGGAAATCTCCGAGCCCTAGAAGCAGCCAGAATTCCCTTTGCGGTTAAGGATCTGAAAATAGACTGGTTACCCAACTCCGATACCAGCTACAAAAAATTTTCCGACGACAATCCATATCCAATCAATATAATCCAAACCAACCCCAATTGGGTTGAGCAGATTTTAGCAGGATACTTTCCCGGAATTGGTTCTGAATATTTCAAAGGTAAATACAATATAGGTGTTTGGTTATGGGAATTGCCAGTATTTCCTAGTGAATGGCAGTGGGCATTTGATTTATTTGATGAAATCTGGACTACCAGTAATTTTTGTGCAGAAGCATTTGCGGCTGTTTCCCAAGTTCCTGTACTCAAAATTCCTGTTAGCCTCGCCTTCCCGCAACCTCTATTAACAAGAGAAAACCTCAACTTACCCAAAGATAAGTTTATTTTTCTTTTCATGTTTGACTTTGGTAGTTCCTTTGAACGGAAAAATCCATTTGCCACCGTTGAGGCATTTAAACGAGCTTTTGGTAAATCTAATCCAGATGTTTTACTCGTTCTCAAGTTTGCCAATGCTCATCTTTTTCCGCAACGGCGCCAGGAACTAATTGATTTAGCTGAGGGTTGGTCTTCCCTTCAGTTTATAGACGGACATTTGCAAAAAGAAGAGATTCATGCTTTGGTTAATAGTTGTGACTGTTATGTGTCTCTGCATAGGGCTGAGGGCTTCGGTTTAACAATGTCGGAAGCCATGTACTACGGCAAGCCAGTAATAGCCACCGCCTATTCATCTAATATGGAATTTATGAATGTTGGCAATAGTTTTCCGGTTAAATACGAACTGGTGACAACAACTGAAGATTATGGAGCTTACCCCAAAGGCAGTGTGTGGGCGGAACCAGATATCGATCATGCTGCCTCTCTCATGCAGTCTGTATTTGAGAATTATCAGGAAGCTCATAAAACAGGAAAAAAAGCAGCTAAAGAAATCAGGTCTTTATTAAATCCTCAAGCTGTAGGTATAAAAATAAAAAATCGCCTTGAATTGATCGGGGAACATCTAAATCGTACCCAGTTGTCAAATCGGTTCCATGAACTTCAGACAGAAAGAGATCTCTTGGCTCGTCAAGCCCAAGCTTGGAGGCAGACAGCATTACAGGTACAGAAAGAATTAGCAAAATACTCTTAATTTCAACGATAATAGTCCTGAATTCTCAAGCATTTATTCTAGATATTTCTTAAGTAAAAGACGAACAATGTTAAATCAAACAATAGATTCTAATTTCGGCATCAATTTTATCGGACACCTGAGCGGTGAATATGGTCTGGGAGAAGGTTCGAGGGCCACTCTCAGAGCGATCGAAGCTGCTGGTGTACCCTTTGCACTCAAGGATATTAAGGTAGATTGGCATCGAAATTTAGATAACAGCTACACAAGTTTTTCCGAGCAAAATCCCTATCCCATTAACCTAATTCACACTCTGCCAGAACCCGTTGTTTTCAACATGGTCGATCGCGAATGCTTTAAAGGTCGATACAATATTGGCTTCTGGGCGTGGGAACTGCCACTATTTCCTCCTGGGTGGCTGTACGCTTTTTCTTTATTTGACGAGATATGGACTTATAGCAATTACTGCGCTGAAGCGATCGCCCCCGTATCTCCTGTCCCTGTGATTAAGATGATGTCCAGCCTAGAATTTCCAGAACCGTCATTGGAGAGAGAAGCATTAGGATTACCCCAAGACAAATTTATTTTTTTGTTCATGTTTGACTTCCACAGTACCATAGGTCGGAAAAATCCCTTTGCTACTTTGGAGGCATTTAAGCGAGCTTTTGCTCAATCCAATGAAGATGTCTTACTGGTACTCAAGTTTTCTAATGGCAACTTTTTCCCCAAAGAACGAGACCAACTCAAAGCGCAAGCAGCAGGCTGGCCAGTTCACTTTATAGATGGACATTTAAAGAGAGAAGAACTTCATGCTTTAGTTGCAAATTGTGACTCCTATGTTTCCCTGCACCGGGCCGAAGGTTTTGGTTTGACCATGGCGGAAGCGATGTACTACGGCAAACCCGTAATCGCGACTGGTTACTCATCTAATATGGAATTTATGAATGTCGGCAATAGTTTTCCAGTAAAATATGACATAGTGACGCTGACCGAAGATTATGGGCCTTACTTTAAAGGCAATTACTGGGCCGATCCCAGTATCGATCATGCAGCATCATTAATGCAATATGTTGTTGAAAATCCCCAAGCAGCCCAGCAAGTAGGAGCAAGAGCAGCTCAAGAAATCAAGTCTTTACTGAGTCCTCAACTTCAAGGCATCAAAATCAAAAATCGGTTGGAAATCATTAGAAACAGAATGAACCAATCTACAAACTGGTCAACTCGCATCCATCAGATGCAGCAAGAGACGGCTTTGGCTCATTCTCAAATCCAAGTTTGGCGGCAGACAACACAGAAAGTTCAATCTGAACTAGCGCAACACAACAGGCTTGCTAAAACTTAAAAAGTTTAATTTATTGTAGATATTTGTTATTAGGAGTTCAATCATGTTCGACAACACAAATTTAAAGTTTGGAGTTAATATTATAGGTCATGTGAGTGGCGAGTTTGGTTTGGGCGGGGGTGTGCGAGGGACTATCAGAGCGATAGAAGCAGCTAACATTCCTTTTACAATCAAGGATCTGAAAGAAGATTCGCAACGCAACTTAGATTCTACGTACACAAATTTTTCCAGCGATCATTCTTATCCCATTAATATCGTCCATACCAACCCGCACGAGTCATTGTTGAATTGTATCGATCCTGAATATTTTAAGGATCGCTATAATATTGGTTTTTGGATTTGGGAACTTCCGGTATTTCCAGATTTTTTTATGGGGGCTTTTAATCGATTTGATGAGGTGTGGACTTACAGTAATTATACTGCTGAAACCATTTCCGATGTCTCCCCTATTCCCGTGGTCAAATTACCACCTAGCATTTATTTACCGCCCAACGAATTGGGCAGAGAAGCTTTAGGATTACCCAAAGACAAATTTATTTTTCTGTTCATGTTCGACATGGGTAGCGGTTTTGAGCGAAAAAATCCTTTTGCTACGATTGAGGCGTTTAAAAAAGCTTTTGCCAAGTCTAATGAAGATGTTTTACTGATTATTAAGTTTCGACCTCATCCTTATTATCAAAATCAGTACGCTCAACTAAAAGCAATGACAGAAGACTGGCCGTCTATTCAACTTATTGAAGGGCATTTGAGCAAGGAAGAGGTTCATGGCTTAGTAGATAATTGTAACTGCTATGTATCGCTACATCGAGCTGAGGGTTTTGGTTTGACTATGGCGGAGGCAATGTATTACGGCAAGCCAGTCATAGCTACGGCTTATTCATCGAATACCGATTTTATGAATGTAGGCAATAGTTTTTTGGTAAAGTACGATCTAGTGGCAACGACTGAAGCTTATGGGCTTTACCCAAAAGGTAGTATCTGGGCTGAGCCGGATATCGAACATACAGCTTTGCTCATGCAGTATGTTTTTGAAAATTATCCGCAAGCACAGCAAGTAGGAGCAAGAGGATCTAAGGAGATTAGGTCTTTATTGAGTCCGGAGGTTATCGGTCAAAAAATTAGACATCGCCTGGAATATATTACGAGGACAATAGAAGAGAAAAAGTTGTTTGAATCGCAAGCTCAAGCTTGGAAGCAAGCGGCGCTGCAAGCTCAGAGAGAACTAGACAGAGCAAGGCTTCAATTTTGATATTAGCAACTGACTGGCATCAGGGATTATTTATTGTGAGTCTGCTGATAAATTAGCCTACAAATCTTCCGCTCGCATACAGCAAATGTAGAAACAATAAGAATTATCGGGATTATCATTTAACAGTTGGCTGTGAATAAATTCATGGTTAAGAGTTTCCTTGCTTGATTTTTCAATCGATTGTGAGAGATCTATAATACCCTTCGTCTCCACTATTTTGAAATTATGCTTTTCCAAAAGCTTGCACAAATCATCGAAATAGTATTCTAGCTTGTGTTCAGGATGAATATAGTTATTGGGAAACTTTAGTTTGGTAGCTTTCCTATTAGGAGTGTCAAGAGCAAACTTACCACCCGACTTTAACAATTTATAAACTTGGTCAAATAGTTGTTCTGCTTCTTCTGTGGTGATGTGTTCGATTGACTCTCCGGACCAAACTAAGTCAAAACTACTTTCTTGAAAGCAGCTTAAGTCTGTCATGCTTCCATAAACATATTCAATATTGCAATTTTGGTGCTTAACTTTTATTGGCCACTCTGGCCCGGGAAACATCATTTTGTTTGGTGGAAAATCTCTAATATATAAATTTTCTGGAAGATGAGGATAGCCTAGCTGTAATAGAGCTCCTCTTTGATCTGATGCAGAATAACCTCCCAAATCTAATATCGTATTAGCAGGCGGTAGAATGGTTCTAACCATTTTCATGCGAGCACTATGAAGTTTATTATCCAACATAGAGTTGATATTTTCTTCAATAAAGCCATGATTCCCACCTTCTTCACCTGTCAGCTTTTGTTGGAATTCATGCGCCTCAACCATTTTTTTTATGACAGTAGCTCGAGACGCACCTGTATTGAGTTCGTTTAACCAACCTTCCAGCCCCTCAGAATCAGCTTCGCGCTCAAAAATTACCCAATAGGCCATCCAGAGATAACTTTTGTCGCTCTTAGCATGAGCGGATAAACTACTTTGGATACTTTGTTGCAGACGTTTTTCTTGTTCCGGTTTCATTGAAATTCTTTTAATTTGGACTGGTTCCTAAGCTTTTTACACCTGAAAGGCGTTCTTGAAATTCCTCTGACTCAACCATCTTTTGGATGACATCAGCTCGATTCAAACCAGCCTTGATATCGTTTAACCAACCTTCTAATCCCTCAGGGTCAGCTTCCCGCTCAAAGATTACCCAATAGGCCATCCAGAGATAACTCTTATCGCTTTTAGCATGAATAGATAAAGTCTTTTGGATATTTGATTCTAGACGCTGAGCTTCTTCCGGTGTCATTTTGGTTTCTCTAAATTCGATGGACTTTGGTAGTGTAATAATATTGATTATCCGACATTACACTGCGAAATGTATACCAAATCGCAGTCTAAATTAGAAAATCTTGGGTTCTAGCTCTAAGGCGCGACGGTAAGAAGAACTCGCTTCATCAATATGCCCTTTCTTAGTTAGAACTTCCCCTAAATTATAGTGGAACCATGAGAAATCTGACTTAAGTTCGATCGCGCGGCGATAACAAGCGATCGCTCCCTCCACATCTCCTTGATGTCGCAGCATATCCCCTAAATTGTTGTGGATATACGGATCGTCAGGTTTTAACTCGATCGCGCGACGGTAACAGTTCATCGCTTCCTCCCGCTGACCTTTTGCACTCAAAGCATCGCCTAACAATTGGTAAGGTTTATACTCATTTGGTTGAACCTCAATAGCGCGGCGATAACAAGCGATCGCCCGCTCCGTATCATTCTTTTGCGCGAAAAGCAAGCCCAACTGCAAGTGCGCCTCACCGCATTCGGGATTTACTTGCAACCCCATCTGATAAAAGACGATCGCCCCATCCGGCCAACTGTGCCGCACCAAAGCATTAGCCAACTCAACATAAAGGTCAGCATCATTCGGGGCAATCTCCAACGCCTTGTGATACAACTGCACGTCATCACGATTATCCTGAATCGCCCGTCGGTACAAACGCATCGCCTCCTTCACATCCCACTGCGATCGCATCCTCAAAGCATCAGCCAACTTTTGTGAAAGCCACGGCAAATCCGCCTGAATTTCCGCAGCGCGACGATAAGCGGCGATCGACTCATCCCACCGTTCCAGCTTTTCAAAAGCCGTTCCCTGGTTGTAATAAGTCCACGGAAAATCAGGATTTAACTCGGCCGCGCGCCGGTAAACATCGATCGCTTCCTCCCACCTTTCCATTTTTAGCAGCGCGTCGCCTAATTTGCTCTGCGACCAGAAGAAATTCCGATTAACTTCGTTAGCACGCCGGTACGCAACAACCGCCTCATCCCAACGTTCCAGATTCACCAACGCTTCTGCTAAATTGTTGTGCGCCCAAAAATGATCGGGATTGAGTTCGATCGACCTTTGGTAAGCCGAAATTGCCTCATCCCACCTTCCCAGTTTAATCAGGGCGTCTGCTAAATAGTTGTGCGACCAACTGAAATCAGGATTTAATTCTGTTGCTTTCCTGTAAGACTCTACAGATTCTTCCCACCGTTCCAACTTAACCAGCACGTCTGCTAAATTGTTGTGAGACCAGCTAAAATCAGGATTTAATTCGATCGCCTTGCGGTAAGCATTTACAGCTTCTTCCCACCGTTCCAACTTAACCAGCGACTCAGCTAAATTGTTGTGCGACCAAGAAAGATCGGGATTGTTTCTAATGGCATTAGTGTAAGCATCTACCGCCGCTTCCCACTGTTCTTGATTTCTCAGAAGTTCGCCCAATTCGTGATAAGCTGCGCCTGCATTTGGGTTCAACTCAACCGCGCGCCGGTAACAATCAATTCCCTTATCTACCTTACCTTGCTCGATCAAAGTTTTGGCTAAATTCTCGTGTTCCTCGGCGGTGCCAGACTTGGGATCGATCGCAAATGCTCGATACCAAGCCTCAGCCGCCTCCTCAGACTTTCCTAACTGAGTTAACAGTTTCGCAAAATTGCGAAAAGCACCCGCAAAATCTGGTTTCAGGGCGATCGCCTTTTCGTAAGCTGAAACCGCTTGCTGCCACTGTTCTTGCTGCGCGCAAATGCTGCCGTAATTAGCGTAAGCTTCGGCAAAATTTGGATTAATTTCTATTGCTTTGACATAGCAACTTTTAGCTTCGTCTATTTTGCCACCAGCTTGCAGGGCGTTGCCCAGCATTTTGTAAAGCGCGGCTTCCGGCTTAATTTGCAGCGCTTTCTTGCAAGCTGCGATCGCCTGTTCCACTTTGCCCTGAGCAAAATAGCCTTCTGCCAGTATTTTGTATGCTTCTGGATCTTCTATATTAATTGGAGAATTAACTGCCTGCTGAACTGGCGGCTTAACTGGCTGCTGCACTGGAGGCTTAACTGCCTGCTGGACTGCGGTTGCTGCGGGCTGCTGCTTGACTGCACCGTTTTTCGCAGTGGCACCCGCCAAAGTTTGCTGTCCCTCGCTGCCGTTTCTGGCATTAGCTGCGTTGAGTTCAATAGCTTTGCGATAATATACTGTCGCTTCCTCTAACTTGCCTTGTTTTTTGAGCGCTTCGCCCAAATTTTGGTAAGCAGTTGCCACATTAGGATCTAATTTTATGGCGCGATCGTAACAAGCGATCGCTTCGGGGTATTTTTCCTGCCGAAAAAAAGCGTCGCCCATATTCAAGTGTTCCCCAGGCGGTACTTTTTCCGGTTCCAAACTAAATGCTTGATACCAGCACTGCTGCGCTTCTTCCGGTTTGCTAATTTGTCCGAATACTTTTGCTAAATTCCGGTACACTCCCGCGAAATTCGGCTTAATCGCGATCGCCTTTTGATAAAATCCGATCGCCTCCTGCCATTTTTGCTGCCCGGCGCCCAGGCTGCCCAAATTCGCGTATACTTCCGCAAAATTCGGTTCTATTTCAATCGCTTTAGCGTACCAGTGCCGCGCCTCTTCCATCCTGCCTTGAGCTTGCAGCGCGTTGCCCAAAGTCTTGTAAGCCGGTGCAAAATTGGGGTGAATTTTCAAAGCTTGTTCGCAGGATGCGATCGCTTCTTCTATTTTTCCTTGGGATAAGTAGGTTTCTCCCTGTTGGTTAAATTGAACCGCTGTTGATTCTGTACTGACTGTTGATGGCATAGGGGCGGCGGCTCCACAAGTAGCAAGTAAATTATAGGATTCAAAATGTTTCACAATTATACAGCGGTTTGACGCCAACAATTGTCGTCTTACCCAAGCTGTCGAGAATGTGATGGAAAGGTTCAACAATAGCAGAATACGATCGCGATCGCGTAACTCCGGCAAAAAAGCGATCGACCTTATGCGCCTCGGTTGTTTCCAGGCATTCTGCTGCTTGCACCCGATATAGCGGTTTTCACGCCCCATAAGAGATGGCAGAGTCGGCGAATGTCAATCGATTTTAGATTTTAGATTTTAGATTTTAGATTGACCCCACGGATAAATACGTTCGGCAAGTGTCATCGGATACAGGTTTTTTATTTCTCCACGGATGAATCCGGGGGCTTGTATCCTGGATGGTTTCGGTCAGGATTTTCGAGGTTGGGTTTGTACCTCCAGAAACCTGAGAAAGGCGATAGTGCCGCAGACGACGATCCAGCGGCAATAGTTCCTCACACACCAAAATCGATGGCAGGCAAGATGCCTGCACCACAAGACTTATTGAAGAAATATATTAAAATAATTAACAGTAAATGTTCTGTCAACTTTCCTTAAAATTGCGGTAATTTTGATGTTGTTAGAGCCACCCCCTCAACTTGTCGGTGAAAAGCGCCTCACCTTTCGCGAGATCGATTGGCAAGCCTTTAAGCAAATTCAAAGTTTGCTGATGGAGCGCACTCGCGCCCGTTTTACCTACGATAATGGAGTATTAGAAATTACCATTCCCCTCGAAGGACACGAACGCTTTGCTCGCTTGATTGAACTCTTTGTTAGAGTCCTTGTAGTAGAGATAGGGATGAGAATGAAGACGATGGGATCGACTACGCTCGATCGCGAAGACCTACTCAAGAGCGCCGAGCCAGACAATGGATATTACATCCAGAATTATGCCTTAGTTGCCGATCGTGAGGTTAATTTGAATGTCGCTCCAGCCCCGGATTTAGTCGTGGAAGTGGATATTACCCATACCGATATCAATAAAAATACACTCTATGCCAGTATGGGCGTGCCTGAGTTTTGGCGGTTTAACGGGCGGGTGTGGCGGATTCTGCAATTAGTCGATGGGGCTTATGTGGAGTGCGATCGATCTCCGACTTTTCCTATCGTTGAAAAAACGGATTTATTCCGGTTTCTAGAAGCGGCTTTCATTGATGAAGTTGCCGCCGAGATTGATTTTCGTCAATGGGTGCGACAGCAGATTCTAGGCGGAGTAGAGTAAGTGCGATCGCGATCGCGCTCAAACTAGAATAGCCTTTTTAGCAAAAAACGATCGCCCTTTTGGGAAAAAGCGATCGCCATTTTTTTCAACCATTAATTAGTTAACAACTATTAGCAATTACTAATCAAGCTGCTTCGGCTGCTGCTTCTTCTGTGTCTTCGGCTTCAGTACCTGCTTGAATTCCGAGCACGGTAACAACCACCTGATCTGGTTCGCCGAGAGCTACCACTCCCGGAGGCAAAACTAATTCGTGAATCTGCACCGCATCCCCTACCTTTAAATTAGAAATATCTACTTCAATTGCTTCAGGAATGCTGTCAGGTTTGCACTTAACTGCTAGTTGCGTCAACACGGTATCCAAGGTGCCGCTTTCTAACTTGACGCCGACAGCTTCGCCGACAAAATTCAGCGACACTTCAACTTCCAGGGTGTCTTGAGCTGCCACGGAGAAAAAGCTCAGGTGGTAAGGATAGCCCTTCCAAGGATGAACTTGAACTTCTCGGAGCAAGGTTTTTCCGCTCCAAGAGAGGTCGGGAATGCTGAGGTCAATTAGGGCATTGTTAACTACGTGCTTTTTGAGCAGGTGTTCAACTGTTTTGGCTTTGATGGTAAGGGAAATGGATTCAGAGCCTTTGTGGCCGTAGAGGACGGCGGGAATCAATCCAGAGCGGCGGAGGGCGTTAGGTTTGCTGCCTTCGGCCCGCTTTTGACATTCTACTGCGAGTTCCATTTTATGACTTTCTGCTGATTGTTTTCACATTTTACCAGAATTGTGATATTGCGATCGATCATTAATCAGACTCAGGTCAACGGTCACACTTTAACTAGCTTGTATGGTGCGTCAGTATTGAGTTTATGACAAAAAATTTAGGTCTTATCAACTGACGCACCCTACGAATTGAACCAGTTGCGTAAGTCCCGATTAAATTCGCTGAAGGTATTGATAATTTTCGTTTTCCACACACTTCAGCAATTCCAGCATTTTTCTCAGACGATACGTTCCTGATTGATACTCTTCTTTTGAAGGGGAATCACCAAGCTTAGTAAGAACTGCATCGCTTTCACTGATGATTGCTTCGCTGAAAATTTTCTTGAACTGCTGGCGAATATCTTGATTTAATTCAACTACAGGCAGAATTACATTTTCTTCATCTAGGTAAATTTGGGTTTCGACTGATTCGCCACCTATTTTTGAAAATGCTGATTTTGCTAACCACTCGTAAGTAGCTGCTGTTATTCTTACACTATCGGACGGTTCACCATTGGCTGAATAAAAACTGATGTCAAACATTGGGATTACTCCTGCTACTAAACATCTAGAAACTCGTTCAAAGGAATATTTTCTGCATAAGCTATACCTGCTTTTATAAATTTTGCCTTGCCAGGTCCCGAAATTCTATCGGCACTTACAACTGCAATGACAGTAGCAGTATCAATAATTTCATTAACTGCTTTTCCTGAAAGGTATGTGGTTTTGATTTCTATATGCGGTAAGTTTGTTTTTCTTTCCTCTAAGGTTGACTGTGAATCTTGGATATTTTCTATCGTGTATTGCTTGTGAATATCCCGGATTATTTCTTTTACTTGCGAGGCCTCATTTGGAGCGACAATCAAAATGTCTCCTTTCGGATCGTTGCCAGTAGTTCTCTGGGATGCAATGCCAGCTTCAGCTAACTTTCCGATGACCCAGCCAACCAAATCTCGATGAAGGGTTAGTTGGTAGATCAGACGATCTTCATCGGTCATTGGAGCCTCGTCACACATGAGATAGACCCTTTTTATCTATTATAACTAAACGTGTTATGACTGTGCTGCTACAGGCATACCGTCAGCAGAGAGCAAAGCGCGCTTCGGGCCGTGAATCGGGTCTTCTACAATAATAGTTTGGTCGCGGCTGGCACCGAGAGAAACGATCGCGATCGGCACTTCCATCAAATCTGCCAAAAACTTCAGATAATTCAATGCTTGTGGGGGCAAATCTTCCAAATTCCGGCACTCTTCCGTAGACTGTTTCCAACCGGGAAGGGTTTCGTAAATAGGTGTGCACCGAGCAAATATCCGGGAACTTTTCGGGAAATCAACACATTTTTCGCCGTCAATTTCGTAAGCAACGCAAACTTTTATTTCTTCTAATTCATCCAAAACATCTAGTTTGGTAATTGCCAGACAGTCAAGGCCGTTGATGCGGACTGCGTAGCGGCCGATTACCGCATCGAACCAACCGCAGCGGCGTTTGCGGCCGGTTGTCGTGCCGAATTCTGCACCTCTATCGCCCAAAATTTCGCCTATTCCATCTACCATTTCGGTAGGGAAGGGGCCTTCCCCGACGCGGGTTGTATAAGCTTTTGCTACGCCAATTACGCGATCGATCGCTGTCGGGCCGACTCCGGTTCCCACACAAGCCCCACCAGCGATGGGATTGCTGGAAGTAACGTAAGGATAAGTACCGTGGTCTAAGTCTAATAAAGTGCCTTGCGCGCCTTCAAACAGAATATTTTTCCGCTTGTGAATTCCCTCATAAATCTTCAGGGAACTATCAACTACGTGCGGCCGCAAACGTTCGGCATAAACTCGATATTCATCAATTACGTCTTGCGGATTTAAAGGCGGCAAATTGTAGAGTTTTTCTAGTAGGACATTTTTACAATTAATCGTCCATTCCAGTTGTTCTCGGAATCCTTCCAAGTCCATTAAATCGAGCATCCGAATGCCAGTGCGTTCCGACTTGTCGGCGTAAGTAGGGCCGATGCCGCGTCCCGTCGTCCCGATTTTATAATTTCCCCGCTGCGTTTCCGACGCCACATCAATTAATCGATGATAGGGCATCGTGACGTGAGCCGTCTCCGAAATCATCAGCGAGGTCGTCGAAATATTCAGTGCCTCTAGCTGATCTAACTCTGCAATTAAAACTTTAGGGTCGATCACCGTACCGCAGCCGATGATACACTCTTTATCAGGGTAGAGAATCCCGGACGGAATTAAGTGCAGTTTGAAAGTCTGACCGTTTACTACCACGGTGTGACCGGCGTTGACGCCCCCTTGGTACCGGACAACGATATCTGCGGATTTGCTGAGCAAATCGGTAATTTTGCCTTTTCCTTCATCGCCCCACTGGGCGCCGATCACAACTACGTTAGCCAAGGGTTTCTCGCGTTCAGTTCAGGTTGACACAATCTCCGATTATGTACGAATGCGTCCTCAATGTCAAATAAATTTTTGTTACAATTGAGAGACTTGAGGCTGTATTGCTCTCAACAACCAACTTCCAGCACTATCGGGGGACTTGGGAAGGGAGAGTAGGAGAGGGGAAGAATGGGTGAGGATTCGACGAGTTTTTAGGGGAATCCCACGTGCAGCTTAAATGTGGAAGATTTTACCTGCTGGAGGTTGTTGGCTAGTATTTGGGAAAACCCGGTTTCTGACCGCTGATGCGTATAGGACTAAATTACAAATTCTTCAATCCTTCAATTCTTCAATCCTTCAATCCTTCAATTCTTTCAATCTAAAATCTAAAATCTAAAATCTAAAATCGCATGACTTTACACGCTGAGTTGCACCGCCATCTGGGTGGTTCTGTTGTTCCTAGGGTGCTGTGGCGGTATTTCGACCGCCACAATGCTGAGATGGTTAATCGATTTCAAGAATACTCGGAGTTTGAGGAGTTCTACACTCGTCCGCGCAATACTCTCAATGAGTATTTGGAACTGCACACGCTGGTAGAAAGCGTTCAAACTGTTGAAACTTTGCCTTATTTCATCTATCGGTTGATGCGGGGCGCTTACGTGTTTGAAAATCTGGCTTATTTGGAGTTGCGCTATACGCCTTATTTGCGGACTCCAGAACATTTGGAACAGTCAGAACGCATTGATTTGATGGCAGAAATTGTACAAGTTGTGGGCAAGGCAAGTCAAATTAGCGATTGTCCGATTGTTACCAGCCAAATTTTGTGCATGCACTCGCGTTTGCCTTATGAAGTGAATCGGGCGATCGTAGATTTGGCGGCCGGGATGGGAGAATATGTTTGTGCGATCGATATAGCTGGCGGGGATGATTGTATTGGCGATCGTTTGGAGGAGTTTGTCGGATTGTACCAGTACGCGAGGTCGATCGGCATCAAAACTACCGGCCACCTCTACGAAACTACCTCTGGCTGTTATCCCGAACTTTTGCCCTATTTGATGCGTATCGGCCACGGGATTCAAATTCCGTTAAAATATCCCGAACTGCTGCCAGAAGTTGCGCGCAGGGGTCAATGCTTGGAAGTTTGCCCGACTACCTATCTCAAAACGGGGACATTGCAGGATATGCGCGAATTGAAGGTTGTGTTCGATCGGTGTTTTGAAGCTGGTGTCGATATTGCCATTTGTACCGACAACGCGGGATTGCACAACGTGCGATTGCCTTTCGAGTACGAGAATTTGTTAACTTTGGATATCATTGATTTTCGGCAATTGCAAGCGTGTCAAAATGCTGCTTTCCGCCATGCTTTCGCGTGGCCTTACGGGGAGCAACCGGCCCAAATGCTGACCGGTTTGTTGCAGCATGAGTCTGTGGGGGCGATCGTGAATTAGCTATGTAAGCTTCTCTCAATGGTTGGTAGTGAGGAATGCAAGTTTTTATTCATAGAGAGGACTTGCATTCCTTACTACGAACCGACTAATTTTTCAATCAAAAACGGGTGGCCACAAATCAGAAATTGGCAATTCCCAGCCAGGGAAAAACTCTGGAATTGTCAATATGTCTCCATCTCTGAGAACTTCCGGCTCGGCTGCTGTACGATATACTGTGAGATTTAATCTGTCCGGGTCAATCAATATTCCCACTTCCGTTCCTAGACTCAAAAATGATTGTATTTTTTCCTTGATAGGTTTGATGCGATCGGTTTTAGATTTAATTTCCACCATCAAGTCAGGAACCAATTCTACAAAATCCCGCCGACTCCGCTTCAGCTTTTCTGCTTTGACAAAAGATACATCTGGTGCGCGCAAGTCACTATTTGGTAAAATAAAGCCAGCGCTGGAACCCGTTAATCGGCCCAGCTTGCGCGGCAGTACCCAAATTCCCAAAAGAATAATTAACCGAGAACCAATTTCATCGGAGGTGTAATCGCATGGGCCCTTTGCAATGATATTCCCCTGTATTAACTCTAGTCGCCATTCAGGATGTTCGGCTTGTACTTTTTCTAAGTCTTTGACAGTTAGTGACATGAGCGATTCTCCGTCTAATACCTAAGCCTATCATAAACTAAGCTTTAATTAAAACAGCAAAGAGATATTTGTAAAATTATAATAAGCATCTGGCAATCGGCAATCGGTAGCAAGTTATAGTTTGAAGGCAGAATCATCAAAATAAAAAGATAAAAAAACGATGACAAATATGGACGCTTACTGGATGCCCTTCACTGCCAACCGACAGTTTAAAGCGAATCCGCGAATATTGGTTTCGGCAAAAGATATGCACTTTACAACTGATGATAACCGCTCAATTTTAGATGGTACTGCGGGGCTGTGGTGCGTGAATGCAGGACACGCCCGCGAGACAATTGCCGAAGCAGTTAAACAGCAGGTTTTGCGTTTGGATTACTCCCCGGCTTTTCAGATGGGACATCCGGGGGCTTTTGAATTAGCGGAACGTTTGGTAAAGATGATTCCGGGCAATTTCGATCGCGTTTTCTTTACTAATTCTGGTTCGGAATCTGTAGAAACTGCTTTGAAAATTGCCATTGCTTATCACCGGGTAAAAGGTGAAGGAACTCGCCAAAGATTGATCGGCAGGGAACGCGGCTATCACGGCGTTGGTTTTGGGGGAATTTCTGTCGGCGGTATCGGTACAAACCGCAAGTTTTTTGGCAGTTTGCTGACGGGAGTCGATCATTTGCCTCACACTCACAATCTCGAACACAATGCTTTTAGCCGCAAACAACCGGAATGGGGAGCGCATTTGGCGGATGAATTGGAGCGGATTGTCGCTTTGCACGATGCGTCTAATATTGCAGCGGTAATTGTGGAACCGGTGGCTGGTTCAACGGGGGTTTTGATTCCGCCGAAAGGTTATTTGGAGAGGCTGCGGGCGATTTGCGACAAGTACGGAATTCTGCTGATTTTTGATGAGGTAATTACTGGATTCGGGCGACTCGGATCGAGTTTTGCAACGGAATATTTTGGGGTGGTTCCCGATATTGTGACGGCGGCGAAAGGGATAACTAACGGTACCGTGCCGATGGGGGCGGTGTTTGTGAAAGAAGGCATTTACGATGCTTTTATGAATGCTCCTGAAAATGCGATCGAGCTTTTTCACGGTTATACTTATTCTGGTCATCCTCTGGCTTGTGCGGCTGCTTTGGCGACGCTGGATATTTATGAGGAAGAAAGGCTGTTTGAACGAGCCGATAAGATGGCGGATTATTGGGAGAATGCGGTTCATTCTTTGAAGGGCGTGCGCCACGTAATAGATGTTCGGAATCTGGGACTTGTCGCCGGGATTGAGTTAGAATCTATTGCTGGGAAGCCGGGGAAACGGGCTTTTGATTGTTTTCTTCAGTGCTATGAAAAAGGCTTGCTAATTCGGACTACTGGTGATATTATTGCTTTGTCGCCGCCGCTGATTATTGAGAAGGAACATATCGATCGCCTTGTGGAGATTTTGACTGGGGTTTTGCAGGAAATGGAGTAGGATTTAATGAACCGCGAAGGCGCGAAGGAAGAGAAAGAAGAAGATGTTTTCCGGTAAAAACTCTACTTAGAAATGACATCAAATTCGTCGGTATCGGAATTATTGCTCTCTCTCTTTTCTTCCTCTGCGGTCTCTGCGGTCTCTGCGGTTTAATCATTCCGAAACAACCGTAAACGATATGAGACAAACCTCTCTCTTTCCTTCGCGCTCTTCGCATCTTCGCGGTTTATTCAAATATGTTATAATAATTGACAACTAACGACGAATTACGAATAACTATGGTGCAATTAACTGCAACAATCTCTGCTAACGAGTTGGCAAATTTGGCTGTAGATTTGATTCGGAAAACTGGGTGCGAGTACGGTGACGTGCGTTTTTGCAGTTACCGAAGGCAGAATCTTTACGCGCGCGATCGCTCTTTAAGTCAACTGTCAGATAATGTAAGTTCCGGTTTTGGCGTGCGAGTGCTTCTAGACGGCGCTTGGGGGTTTGCAGCCAGTCACAGCAAAACGCCGGCAGAGGTTGCAAGAATAGTCGCTTTGGCTGTAGAAATCGCTAAAGGCAGCCGCTTGACTCAAAAGGAACCGGTGCGGTTAGTACCTGTCGAAAAATATGTTGATACCTACATTACTCCCATCGCCATTGACCCTTTTTCTGTACCCGTTGCTGATAAAGCTGAACTGCTGCTAACTATCAACGAGAAGCTACTAGCACACGGTGCACAAGGCATCAAAAAAGCTTCTTCTTTTTTGCAGTCAAGCCGCGAAGACAAGGTTTTTGCTTCTACAGAAGGCTCGCTAATCGAACAAACAATCTACCGCAGCTATCCGGGTTTTGGCTGTACGGCAATTGCGGGCGGCGATGCCCAAAGTCGCAGTTACGATCGCCCTCCACTTAATATCGGTTACGAACATATTAATCCCGATGATTTGTTGAGTCAAGTCGAAAGAGTTGCCGCCGAAGCTATTGAGAAAGTCCGCGCTCCCAAAATCCCGGCTGGTATTTGCAAATCCCTGATTCTCAAGCCGACAAATTTGTATTTGACAATCCACGAATCGGTCGGGCATCCAACTGAATTAGACCGGGTTTACGGCTACGAATCTAATTTTGCCGGCACGAGCTTTGCTACTACTGATAACTTAAATAAACTGCAATATGCTGCACCTTGGGTGAATTTTAAGTGCGATCGCACTCAACCGGGCGGCCGCGGTACAATGGGTTACGATGATGAGGGCGTAAAATCACAAGATTGGTACGTTGTCAAGGATGGAATTTTAGTTGATTATCTCACTGACAGAGAGACGGCTTATCGCCTCGGACGCGGTAGCAGCAACGGTTCTGCTTGCGCTGACAGTTGGTCCAGCGTGCCGATGGTGAGAATTCCCAATTTGGGATTGGAGCCGGGTCCGGATGGCGGCAGCCATACTGCTACTTTGGCAGAGATGATTGCTGATACGGAAGACGGGATTTTAATCGACGGTGTTGGCAGTTATTCGATTGACCAACAGCGGCGCAATTTTCAATTCGGCGGCGATGCTTTTTGGAAGGTGGAAAAAGGTAAAGTAGTCGGTATGTTGAAGGATGTAACTTATCAGGCGATGACTACTGATTTCTGGAATCAAATAGATGCGATCGGGCCGGCTTCGGAGCTGGTTCAGTGCGGTACTCATATATGCGGAAAGGGCGAGCCGATGCAGGTTGCTCAAATGACTCACGCTTGTGTGCCGGTGCGAGTGAGGGATATTCAAATTGGGGGAAATTCTTAATTAAATTGTAGGCTTTTAACGTGAAAATTCCACCGGATGCTATAATACCAGAAGCAAAATTAACGCGCTATCTACTTGTTTTAAAAGCGCAAGATGACAAGTCAAAGTTTCTGAGTCAGGGTGGTTTTAGCCAAGATAACCCAGAAGCTTTGTTAGCAGCCATCCAGTTTTTGATAACCTCAGCAGATGCTGTAGAAGATGGTGCTAATGAATTCGGAAAGTTCTTTCGCGCTGAAGGTGAGCTGCCAGGAGTTAACGGACGTAATTTAGCAGTTGTTACAATTTGGTTGCAGTGGCAAATTGACGGAAGTTTTCATTTTATTACTCTCAAACCGAAAAAGGAGTCTCGACGTGAAACTTGAACTTTACCAGCGTGTAGCATTGTGTCGGGATATACCGCTATATCAGCTAAAAAAAGGCGATGTAGCGATGCTAGTCGATCGCGTACCTCACCCAAACGAAGGCGAAGATGGCTGCGTTCTAGAAATATTTAATGCTTTAGGAGAATCGATTTTAGTTGTGGCTGTATCCCATTCAGATGTGGAACTTCTGCGAGCTGATGAAGTGTTAGCAGTTCGCTCTTTAGTACAGGCGAGTTAACCGCTGTATCGCGGTTCAAGATGTTTTCAAAGACAAACAAATTTTCCTAGCAGTTTAGCTTATGCTCGTAACATCCCCCGCACTTTTAAGTGAAGACCAAGCCTTATCTTTACTAGAAAAAGCAGTCAAACTATCCAAAGCAGAGGAAGTATTTGTCAGTCTCTCTACTGGCGAAGAATCTCTTTCGAGATTCTCGGAAAATCAAATCAGCCAAAATATTAGCAAAACTGTATTTAGCCTGAGCATTACTAGCTATTTCGGCAACAAAAGCGCCTCTGCTGCTGTTACAGAATTTGATGAAGATGCGATCGCCTCTGCAGTCAAGCGATCGGAAGAATTGGCCAGAATTGCGCCGGCAGACCCCGAATGGATGCCGCTGCTGCCACCTCAAACCTACGATTTGCGATCGCCCGCATTCGACCCAGCAACGGCAACTGTATCGCCTCTAGCGCGGGCCAAAATGGTGCAGCAAGCTTGCGCCATTGCTTCCCAGGGGGGGGCTCACGGTTCGGGTACTTTGAGCGCTGAGGCGTCGCTGTACGCGATCGCCTCGTCAACCGGACTCCGCGCCTGCAATCTGTCTACAGAGGCGGATTTCAGCTTTACTGCTCGCATAGACAACGGTTCTAGCTGGGATCAGAGCACTGCTTGGAGTATCAACGAATTGCCGATCGCCCAATTAGCAGAACAAGTGCTCGATCGGGCGAAATCCTCCCGCAACCCCCGCCCCATCACTCCTGGCGTTTATCCGGTAATCCTTGACGGCGCTGCTTTTGCGGGCTTGCTACCCTGGGTGATTTGGGGGCTGGATGCGAGGGCGGCGGATGAGGGGCGATCGTTTATGTCGATCGCGGATGCAGAGGGAAAACCAGCGGGAAACCGCGCGGGGGAACAACTTTTTAGCCCGTTAGTGCAAGTGCAGCGCGATCCGGCTCATCCTTTGCTGCGATCGAATACTTTTTTCGGCGACGGATTGAGCAATAACTATTTGGAAATCATCAAAGATGGCGTGCCTCAAAGTTTGTCTTATTCCCGCTACTGGGCCGCACAAAAAGGCAAAGAGGCAAAAGGTGCTTATTTCCCGATCGTGATGACAGGTTCCGACCACAGTTTAGCAGATATAATTGCTCAAACCGAGCGAGGAATTTTCGTCAGTCGAGCTTGGTACGTGCGTTACGTGAATCCGAAAACATTGGAAGTAACGGGAATGACTCGCGACGGTACTTTTTGGATTGAGGATGGCAAAATTGCTTACCCGATTAAAAACCTGCGTTTCAATCAAGTTTTACCTGATATGTTGCGCGATGTGGATGCAGTTAGTGCGGTGAAGCGTTACGGCGGTAGTGTCGTGCCCGGAGTGCGCGTGAAAGCTTTTAATTTCACCAGTATTACTGACAGTTTGTGACTTGCACATTTCTAACAATCTGTAGGGGCGGGTTTCATATCATGTCCGATCGATTAACCATAATATCCCGGTCGGGGCGGGTTTTTGAGATGGGAGATTGTTGGCAGGTATTGTTGGCGAACCCTCCCCTACAAAAATCGCGGTCACTCGACCGGAGATGATATCACAAACAATCACAGCCCACAAAGAACAATCTCTCAAACCCGCCCCCACTGACAGTTTGTGACTTGCACATTTCTAACAATCTGTAGGGGCGGGTTTCACAAACAATCACAGCCCACAAAGAACAATCTCTCAAACCCGCCCCCACCCAGATTAATGCGAGTGATTTATCGTGAAGGTAGAGTATTTATTTTGATAGTTAGGATTAAAACCAGCTATTATAGTCATCAGTCTGGTGTCTGTTGTTAGTAACAATTCCCAATTCCCAATTCCCAATTACCAATTATCAATGAATCAATATTTTGCTACTGTTGCGCGCGGTTTAGAAACAATTGCCGCCCAAGAATTAGAACGTTTAGGGGCGCAGGATGTCAAGCCCGATTTTACTGGGGTTTACTTTGCGGGCGATCGCGCTTTATTGTACCGCGTCAATCTGTGGTCTAGAACTATTTTTCGAGTGCTAATGCCGATCGCCGAATTCCGGTGTTACAACTCGGATATGCTTTACCGCGAAGTGCAGAAAATCCCTTGGGACGAATACTTATATCCAGAAAATACTTTAGCAGTAAACTGCACCGGTGGCAACGAAAAGTTGAACCACACTCACTATACAGCTTTGCAGGTCAAAAATGCGATCGCCGACCAACAGCGCCTTCAATTTAACAAGCGTTCTAATGTCGATGTAGAGCATCCCGATTTGCTAATTAACATTCACATTCATCAAGATAGAGCTATTTTAAGTTTAGACAGTTCTGGCGGCAGTTTGCACCGCCGGGGATATCGGCCGGCGATGGGGCTTGCTCCCCTCAAAGAAACCCTCGCTGCGGCTTTGTTGGAGATGGCAGAATGGACGCCAGATTTGCCGTTTTTAGATCCGATGTGCGGTTCGGGAACTTTGCCTTTGGAAGCGACTTTAAAGGCGTTGAATATTGCACCGGGATTGTTTCGAGAAAAGTTTGGATTTATGAGTTGGCGGGATTTTGACGAACCTTTGTGGGATAAATTGTGGGCAGAAGCTGAAAATAGTGAGTTACCGGAACTTAAGCAAGTGGTTGCAGGGTGCGATCGCGATTCGGATATGTTAACCCAAGCTCGCACGAACGCGCAGCAAGCTGGTATTTCCGGTAAAATTCAGTTTGCTCAAACCGAGTTATCTCAGTTGGAAGCCCCCGCAGACAGAGGCATTCTGATTTGCAATCCTCCCTACGGAGAGCGCCTGGGAGATGCTAGCGAATTGGGAGATTTGTACAAGATGTTGGGGGATATTTTCAAGCATCGTTTTAAAGGTTGGAATGCGTTTATTTTGACGGGAAATAAGGAGTTGGGTAAAAAGGTGGGACTCAGGACATCGCGGCGAATTCCTGTTTTCAATGGCTCTATTCCGTGTACTTTGCTCAAATATGAACTGTATTAGGGGAGGCGAGAGGTAAAAATTTAGAGGTACTAATAGTAAAGGAAAAAAATATATGCCGAATATAATTGCTCAACAATAATCAAATTAAAATACTAATTTTACATTTGAATATATTGTTTTCTTACCTTTAATATCCTGTCAGGTAAATTAACCACAATACTTGTAGGGGCGGGTTTCACAAACAATCTGTAGTTCACATCCATAATATCTATAAACCCGCCCCGCCCGATCGACAGAATTTCATTACGGGCAATTCAAGGGAAATGACATAACATCTACACCGGCAAAAAAGAAACGTGAGCCGAAACAATCTTCCACCCTTGAGGAAACTTCCGCCACATCTGACTCTGCCGCCCCAGCCGCACCACTCCATCGATTACACGGCGAAATTCCAGCGTCACAGCCGCCGTGTCTGCATCAAAAGTCACGACTTTGAGGTTGAACATTTCTCGATCGACATTTACAGGCGATCGTCCTTTGCGAAAAGCCCTCACCTCATCACTCCCGTAAAGGTTCTCCGTCACCCCAAACCGCACGACTTCCGGCGCATCCCAGAACAAATTATCGAGAGTTTCAATATCGTTCGTACAAAGAGCTTTTTCGTATTTTAAATACAGTTCAGTTAACTCAGCCACCACATCAGCATCATTTATTACACTCATAAATTGTAGATTTTAAAACTCTTAACTTTCACAATTTTTGTTTGCAATAAGGACTCTTCGTCCTTACTACAAACGCAACTAATTAGTGGAAATTAATGCTCTATTTTGAGCGAAATAATCTTGTCACCTTGGCGGATAGCATTGACTACAGACATATCCTCAGTTTTGCCAAAAGTTGTGTGAACTCCATCTAGATGAGACTGGGGAGAATGGCAAATAAAGAATTGGCTGCCACCCGTATCGCGGCCTGCGTGAGCCATCGATAAAGTTCCTGCCAAATGTTTGTTGGAGTTGATTTCGCACTTGATTTTGTAGCCGGGGCCGCCCGTTCCATTGCCTTTTGGACAGCCACCTTGAATCATAAAGTTAGGAATGACTCGGTGAAAGGTCAATCCATCGTAAAAACCTTTTTCCGCCAAGTCAACAAAATTTTTCACTGTGTTAGGCGCATCCGCATCGAACAATTCCAAATTGATTGTGCCTTTCTCGGTTTCCATAATAGCGCGGGTCATGATTTCTCCTGGCTTCCTAAAATGAGTGTGTTGCCTGCGTGTTAATTGCGGACTTCGCTTTTATAGCGACAGGTTTCAAACTGTCGTTATATTTTGGCTTTCAGCAGTGTAGCATATTCCGGCAACTCTCATAGGACTTATGTGCGCTTTCTGAGGAAACCCGGTTTATTATTGCGAGATTTCTGGTTAGCAAAGCCAATCTTTTCGGATACACCGGGTTTGTTACAGTCAGTCATATTTTAATTGTTGGTTACTTGCGGGTGCTCGGCTTCTTCCTGAATATCGTTCATATTAAAAATGAAAGGAACCCGACTCGAACCGGCGCCCATAACCAGCACTTTTGGCATCTGAGCGCCGCCGCTTCTCCAAGCTTCTATCGCCTCTTTTTGCAGCACTAAATTGCCGCCCTGAGCCTTCAAAGTTTCCGCCAATAGCCTTTGAGCTTCTGCCCTACCTTGAGCGCGGTTAATGTCTGCTTGAGCCTGTTGTTCGGCTTCCTGAGCCACATAAACAGCCCTTTGCGCCCGCTGTTCAGCAACCTGTTTCTCCTCAACCGCTTTCGCAAAATCTGCGGAGAATCGAATGTTAACAACGCTCGTATCGAGTACGATTACATCATATTTAGATAGCCTTTCCTTCAGCGCAGTATCAAAGTCTCGCTTCAGTTCACTTCTTTGAGTAATAGATTGTTCGGCGGTTCTCAGTGCAGCGGCTGTTTTAAATGCTTCTTGCGTCTGGGGAGCAATAATTTTTGAGACTATATTCTCCAATGTTCCCTGAGTCCTTCGGACATCTACTATTCTCTCAGCATCGAGGCGAAAATTGATCGCAAAACTGGCATTTAAATCCTGAAGGTCCTTAGTAGCACTCTGGGCGGGAACTTCAAATTTTTGCACTGTTACATCGTACACATCTACCTTGGAGATCAGCGGGGGTCTGAGGTGAAACCCCTCTAACAATGCTCCATCTCTGGCTTTTCCTAAAACGCTAACCACCCCTGCTTCACCTGGATTGATGACGACAAAAGAGTTTAAGCCTAGGAGTAGCACACTTACTAATATAATTCCCGCGAGTGCTGATGATATGTTTTGGAAACTTTGACTTTTCAACTTCGACGCTCCTTTGTGATTATTCCATTATAATGGTTAAATGGATTGGGTCGCCTCTAAATTCTAAAATCTAAAATTATTATCTAAAATGGATGGGGTTGCCTCTGAAATCTCAAATCTAAAATGGATGGGCTGATGCTCAAACTTATTAAATATCCTAGAACTTATCACATCGAAGGTTCGCGTTTCCAACCGGGTGATGAAGACCTCGACAGCGTGCCATTTAGCGCCTTGATCGATCGCCTTCTAATTATAGAAGAAAAGGTAGACGGCGCTAATACAGGCATCAGCTTCGCACCAGACGGACAAATGCTGCTGCAAAGTCGCGGCCACTATCTCACCGGCGGGCCGAGGGAAAAACATTTTAACTTATTCAAACAGTGGGCTTTCAGTCTCAGCCCAGCCCTGGGAGAAGTCCTGGGAAATCGCTACATTCTTTACGGCGAATGGCTTTATGCCAAACATACTGTTTTTTATGATTTTTTGCCGCACTATTTTATGGAATACGACGTGCTCGACTTAGAAACAAATCAATTTTTGAGTACAGAATCCCGCCGCAATTTGTTAAGCGGACTGCCGTTGGTGTCCGTTCCCGTGCTGTTTTGTGGAGTGCTGAAATCTCCCAAGCAAATGATGCAGTTTATGGAAAAATCTAATTTTATTCAACCCGGACATTTGGAACGCTTGCGTTTGTACTGTCGGGAAGTGGGATTAGATGAAGAACGGTGTTTGAAAGAGACTGACAAGAGCGATCGCATGGAGGGTCTGTACATTAAAATCGAAGAAGATGGCATAGTAAAGGCGCGTTACAAATACGTGCGTGCCAGTTTTTTGACTGCCATTAAAAATGCTGAAGGACATTGGCTAAATCGCCCAATTGTACCCAATATTCTGCGTCCAGGTGCAGATTTATTTAATTTTAGTTAACCAGCAGGTGAATTTATGAATGCACTGTTATCGCCACCTTGGACTTTTCCATTTTGTCCCGAACCGCCCGATTGGTTCCTGGATTGGGACGGTATTCAAACTCATTTCGACTGGATTGACAGCCTCAAAGGATGTCAGCAAGACCAAATTTACCACGCCGAAGGAGACGTTTTTATTCACACCAAAATGGTCTGCGAAGCCTTAATATCTTCCCCCAATTGGCGTCAATTATCCGTGCAAGAACGATCGATACTTTTTGCTGCGGCTTTGCTGCACGATGTAGCAAAACCAACCTTTACAAAAATCGAAGCCGACGGCCGAATTAGCTCAAAAGGTCACGCCCGTCAAGGTGCGAGAATGGTCAGACAAATTTTATCTCAATTCGAGCCGCCCGTGCAGTTTGAGATTCGCGAAACAGTTGTGGCGATCGTCCAATTCGGCAGTTTACCCATCTGGTTAATCGACAAACCCAACCCGCAGCAGTCTGTAATTAAAGTCAGTCAAGTTGTCCGCTGCGATTTCCTCGCACTTTTAGCCGAAGCAGACGTGCGCGGCCGACTGTGTAGCGACAAACAAGAATTGCTCGATAAAATACAACTATTTCGGGAGTTTTGTCAAGAAAATAATTGTTTGGATTCTCCCCGACAATTCCCCTCCGCACACAGCCGATTTATCTACTTCCGCAAAGAGAACGGCAACCCGGATTACGAAGCATTTGACGACACTAAATGCGAAGTAATTTTGATGTCTGGCTTGCCAGGAAGCGGTAAAGATTATTGGATTCGGAAAAATCTCCCAGATTTGCCCGTAATCTCGCTGGATGCACTGCGAAAAGAAATGAACGTTCCTCCCGATGAAACTCCCGGCCATGTAATAATGGAAGCCAAAAATAGAGCGCGGGAATATATGAGAGTGGGGCGTTCTTTTGTGTGGAACGCCACGAATACCACTAAACAAATGCGGCAGCAATTAATTGATTTTTTTGCTGCTTACCAAGCGCGAGTTCGCATTGTTTATCTAGAAGTGCCTTTAGAAGAAATATTGCAGCGGAATCGATCGCGCACAGCAACAGTACCGGAAGCAGTCATTCACAAGCTAGCTGCGCGGCTGGATATTCCCGACATCACAGAAGCGCATCAAGTCGATCGGATTGCGGGCTAGATTCTTTTTGTAGGATGTGACTTATATCGTTTCCGGTTGCATCGGAATGATTGAACCGCAGAGAACGCAGAGGACGCAGAGGAAGAGATGAGAGAGATATCATCCGCCCTTTTCTCGAATAATTCGACTTTTCACTTCTGCTGAAATTCCGCGACAATTTAAAATTTCATCCAGCAACGCCGAATTTCTGCCTTGATTGTGGGCGATCGCGACTGCGACGGCTACTTGATTGTCTGCGGGCATTTGACAATCCGAGTCGGTGATATCTTCCCTCGCTATTTTATCCAAAAATTCCGCATCAAATCTCGCTAATTTGCTCAACAATCCCGTGACGATCGACTTATCTATTTTACCGCTAATGTCCGCTGTTCGCAAGAGCGATCGCCCGCAATCTTTGATGCTATCCATCAACTTGATATCTTCTAGCAGGGCCATCCTGTCTAAGGTAATAAAAGCCGCTTTTACCGTCATATCTAAGGTTTTTTTATTGCCAATATTTACCAGTCTGTTAGTTAAATTAAACGCTGCTGCTGCTATGCCAGCATGGAGAGGGCGATCGCCCTTTTTTTGAAGGGCGATCGCGCTGTCGATTAACTTGTACATCAGCAGCAGCACTTCCGGCGCCGTTTCCTTTTCTAAAGCTGCCAAAATAGCTGTCATTTCGCTTGGTTCTGCACTCACTCCGCCGTCAATAATTGCTAAATACGCTTTCAAACAATTTTGCCGCACCCCAACAAACGGAGATTTAGCAAAAATTGGGATGAAATTTTTACAATCAATTAATTTTTTATGTTCCGCTAAATCGAGCACCGCCCAAGACGCATCGAGGGCGACATCGCGGCATTCATCTAAACATAATTCTACGATTTTGTCAAGGCTTGAGTGCGAATTAGTTTCGGCTTGTTGGCGGTAAACTTTTAGCAAAGCAACTCTCGATTCTTTAGAAGTTGCTGTTTCTTGCAGGTAGCTTTCTATTTGAGGGGGAACGTGTTTTAATTTTTTAACAATTGGAGGAATTTGAGTTGGCCCTAGTTGGGAAATTAACTGTTTTAAGACTTCTCCCTGTAAATGCAGGACTTCTGGAGAATTCACCGCTAATTCATCGATGACGCGGATTAATTCAGCGGGATATTGACTGATTTTTGGCACAACCCAATTCGCTAAAACTAACTTTAATTTTGGGCTAATTTGACAATTTTCTGGGGATGTTTCCGTTAGTTCGCTTACCAATTTCGATAGCAGGTGGATCTTGCTTCCCGGAATATTTTCGATCGCTATTTTCACCAACAGCAAAGCCACTAAATAGCCCGAACCTCCCTCGATCGCCTTGCTAATTGCCATGAGATTGCAGCGGTTAAAATCAGCCGATTCTCCGGGCAAATTATCCCGCAGCAAATGCGATAAGATTGTTTTGAGAAATTCCCGTTCGCCCTTAGCTACCTCGCTGACTGCCGCCGCCCCAACTCCCATCCAATCTCGGTGAATCGGGGCGTGCAGCGCCTCAAACCAACTGTTGCCGAATACCGAATTTCGCGATACAATTAAAGTCGGCAATAACTGCTGCAAAAGTTTTGTTGCATTTTCGCCTTCAAAGAAGGAAGGAGAAGGAGGTTGAAAAATTATGGCTGTTAAAAAATCTTGCTTTACTGTTTCTGGAATTCCCGGCGCGAGATACAGTCCCACAACCAGCGATCGCGCTTTGCTTCCTAATGTAAAATAGATATCTTTCAAACAACTTAAAATTTCTAAATCGATGGTTTGGGAATTTTTGTCAGCGCGATCGCAGTACACTGCCAAAAATTTACCCCAAACTTGGTGATTGTTGCTGGCATTAGCATTATCTCTTAAATAATCGCAGTTTTTAATAGTATTTACAGCTTCTTTAAATCTCTGACTTCTTTCATCGTTTAAACGAAACAGCAATTCCGCGACTGTTTCCGCCGCTTTATTAATCAATTCTTGGCTGACAGTTGCTAAAAGTCTGACAGCCACTTCCCACACAGTTTTGCTGTGGCGTTTCGGTGCAGAATTAGCGGCGACTAGCAAAGTCTCTTGAAAAACATATCCGCTGCTAATTGCAATCTCCAGCATCGGCAGCAAAACCGCAGCAGATTCCGGTTCTTTCCGGGAAATCGAGGCAAAAGTCACAGCCCGAAACGGCATGATTTTATGTTTGTTTAAAGCTCGTTCTGTTTGATAAAATTCAGTTAAATTCATCAAAGTTAGCAGTTGCCGGAAAATCGGCCAGATGTAGTAGCGAGAAAACTCTGATTCGGCAAAAACCATCTCGCTTTTTAACTGATTTTTTGCAGATTCTCCCGACTCCGTAGAATTCAGCCAGCGGGCCACTGTATATTCTAAAAAAGTTTGGTGAAAAAATCCGATGCGCTTGCCGCCGAAATCTTTCAACACGCCTTCGCTTTTGAGAGAAGTATAAGCTTCAAATTCAGTTTCGCTAAATTCTAAATTGCTTTCATAGATAAAATCTCGCAGCCTTTCTCCTGAATTGCTGTAGATAATCTCCGCAATCTTCAAGCAGAGTTTTTCCTTAGCAATCCTGACGCGCTGCGGCTGCAAATTGCTGCGTACTGTCGAGACTTTCCAATTCCAGTATTCTCCGTAGAGTTGGCTGACTGTCAAATCTTCCGGCACGTTTTCCAATTCGGTAAATAAGTCGCACAGTAAAGCCAGCAGTAACGGATTGCGGACGATTTCTTGCAGGGAAATGCTGTCGGTGGAAAGGGCTATAATGCGATCGGCAAAAGCTTCCCCATCCACCAGTAAATTTTCCCCTTTCCGCTTCACAAACTCCGCCGCCGCTTCCCTGACTTCCCCGTCGCTGAAGGCTGTAATCCTGCATCCGTCTTGGACGCTTTCTCGGAAGCCGGCAAAACTTTCGTGATACGGTTCAAAGAAGTTGCTGTAGTCGGTGTCGCGGCAGGTAAAGGCAACGGTAGTTCCCGTTTCTAACAGTTGCTGCAACACGTTTCGCAACACGGGAACTAGGGGTTTTGTGAGTACGATATCCAGAGTGTCGATCGCAATTGTGCCGCGACCCCTTTCTGCGGTAAGCTGTTTGGCAACTTCCACGATCGACTGCCGTTTGCCGCTGACTTTTTCGCCGACTTCCAAAGCAAAGGTTTCCGCAGATTCGATTAAATCGTCGCACCGGATCAAAGCCATCCATCCTGTCTGGGCTGCTGCAATTTCGCCGCTGAGTTCGTCGTAGATAGTTCCCAGAATCGTGCTTTTGCCGTAGCCCGCAGCGCCGAGAATCGGGATGACGCGCCGTTTGTTTTCCCAAATGCCCGATCGCATTTGTTTGAGGCATTTTTCCAACAGACTTTGGCGGCGGATCGGAGGTAAGATGTAAGGATCGAGGGCTTTTCTTGCCCGATCGCTATTTTGTTTGACTATCTCTTGCAGGGTCAAAATTACCCCGCCGCCGCCCCCTCCTCTCTCTTCTTCTTCCTCGCTTTCCGTCTCAAACACGACATCTTCCCACTCCAATTCTAGCGCTTCGCAAATCTCTACAAAATATTTGCGATCGACCCTTTTTCCCGTGAAAAACTTGTTGATAGTTTTTAATGAAATTTCCAATTCTTCCGCAAACGCAACTTGCGACAAGCGCCTGCTTTCCAATTTCTGCTTGGCGATTTTGATACCGTTAATAGATGCTGTTAGCGATCGCGACATAAAATTAATGGTAATTTTTACCAAAAACTTGGGTTTAAAGCCCCGTCCTTCACTTGACGGCTTTATGGTAGCATTATAACGTAGCGACTTCCCACGTAAAATGTTTGCTTTAGAATTCAAAGCTAAAGGAAAACCAAATCAGTACGCAGCGATAGACGAGGCAATCAGGACTGCTCAGTTCGTTCGGAATAAGTGCATCCGTTTTTGGATGGACAACCGAGGAGTTGGACAAAAAGAGTTGTACTGTCACAGCACCGCGCTGAGAGAAGAGTTTTCCTTTGTCAAAACATTGAATTCTAGCGCTTGCCAAGCTTCGGTTGAAAGAGCTTATTCTGCAATTGCCCGGTTCTACGATAACTGTAAAAAAGCTGTCCCCGGAAAAAAAGGGTATCCGCAGTTTAAGAAAAACTGCCGCTCAGTTGAATATAAAGTGAGTGGCTGGAAACTTTCAGAAACCAGGAAGCAAATCACTTTCACCGACAAGAAAGGCATGGGCAAGCTTAAACTCAAAGGAACGTGGGATCTAAACTTCTACCAACTGAATCAAATAAAACGGGTGCGTTTGATCCGTCGTGCCGATGGCTACTACGTTCAGTTCCTCATTGGTGCTGAAAACAAAGTAGACACGACGGCGACAGGTAAAACGGTTGGTCTGGATGTTGGATTAAAAGAGTTTTATACCGACTCTGACGGTCACAGTGAGCCCAACCCCAAGTTTTATCGAACGGGTGAAAAACGATTGAAGTTTAGGCAACGTCGTGTTTCTCGCAAAAAGAAAAGCTCTGCCAACCGAAAGAAAGCCATTAATCAACTAGGACGAGTACACCTCAAAATAAGCAGGCAACGTCAAGAACACGCTAAGAGACTGGCGCGTTGCGTAATCCAATCTAACGACTTGGTAGCCTACGAAGATTTGAGGGTTAAAAACTTGGTAAAAAATCACTGTCTCGCTAAATCGATTAATGATGCAGGTTGGTATCAATTCAGGAAATGGTTAGAGTATTTTGGAGTGAAATTCGGCAGGGTGACGGTTGTCGTCAATCCTGCCTATACTTCTCAAAAATGTTCTAACTGTGGCGCAATCGTAAAAAAATCCCTATCCGTGAGAACTCATGCTTGTGAATGTGGGTTCATCATGGATAGAGATTGGAACGCTGCGATTAATATCCTGAAATTAGCCTTGAGTACGGTAGGGCATACCGGAACTTGGATCTTGCATCCGAACGCTTTGGGAGATTCGACCTCTACTTTGATTGGAGAACTCCTGTCTGAGCAAGTTGAGTCTGCGAACAAAGAATCCCCTCGCCTTTAGGCAGGGGAGTGTCAAATTAAACCTTTTGATATCATGTCCGGTCAATCGATCGTGATTCTTGTAGGGGCGGGTTCACCCCGATATTCAACACAAATCTCAAATCCCATAAACCCGCCCCGACCGGATATGAATGCGCCAGACTAAATAGAAATTCCGCGCCTGAATTCCCGCGTCGCTTCCAAAGTTGAAGCCATCAGCAAACAGCGCGACAGCAAACTGATATCTAAATCCGGCAAAACAGCGCTTGAGGAAATTTTTTGATAACCCTCAACGCCCAAGCGGTACATAGCAAACAAACCATCTTCCCAAAACCACACTTCCGGCACTTCCAGGATTCGGTAACGGTTTAGTTTGCTTTCGTTGCCGCTGCTAAACACTACTTCAATAGATAAATCTGGAGGAGAGTTTGCAGTTCTTCCCCTGCCGATAAAATAGGATTCGTCAGCTTGTGCCGATGCAATTCCTTCCTTTTCTTGAGTAAAGCTGCCGGTAGGTGCGAATTCAATCTCTTTTTCCAAGCAGTAGATGAACAGGAGTCCAGCAATTGTCCTGCTAAAAAACTCGTGGTCTTGCGAAACTGCCAAGATTTCTACTTCGCCCCCGTAATAAAATAACCGAATACCCGGAGCGTTCGCAAACCCGGTTTCGATCGACTTAAATTCTTCCCAGCTAATCCCGGAATAGACTAACCGTTGGTCTTTTGGTTTTAAGCGCGTCTGTGTCATGCCGATCGCTCCTTTGTCTCATCAATTATATTCAAAACTCCGGCGATCGAGCTTTCTTTTCTGCACAAGGGCGATCGGCTCACTTACTTCTTATCTAATTTTATATCTATAGCCGTTCTCAAGTAAATGAGGTACGTAGTTGGGCTTTAGTTTAGGATTGTTGCCTTTTCCCCAAGGTCTATCTGGGAAAAGTTCTCAAGTAAATGAGGTACGTAGTTGGGATGCGAGCCCTCTTCTTTAGCCGTTAAATAAGTTATCAGTCATACCTCATCTACCCGATAAGTTGGCAAAAGTCGAGTTTCAATCCCCGTGAGGGGAAGTGGTAAGTCAAAGTTAACGGTGGGGAATTAAGAGGTATCTTTTCTAACGTTTCAATCCCCGTGAGGGGAAGTGGTAAGTCAAAGCGGTACAAATTCACACAGGTTTAGGAATTCACCAAAAGTTTCAATCCCCGTGAGGGGAAGTGGTAAGTCAAAGCTTTTTGGATTTTGTCTGATTATCTAGTAGAGATGAATCGTTTCAATCCCCGTGAGGGGAAGTGGTAAGTCAAAGAACTCAAGTCTTTTTAGTTCAAATTCCTGGATTTGAGTTTCAATCCCCGTGAGGGGAAGTGGTAAGTCAAAGTGTTCAGTTCTTGCTATCACTGCATTAATTTCTAAACGTTTCAATCCCCGTGAGGGGAAGTGGTAAGTCAAAGTCACTCGCTGGTCTTGGTCCTTTTGGAGTCATACGAGTTTCAATCCCCGTGAGGGGAAGTGGTAAGTCAAAGCTCGACATGATACCTGCCCTCGTGGGTCGCGTAGCTAAAGTTTCAATCCCCGTGAGGGGAAGTGGTAAGTCAAAGTATACAATCTCATCCTGGAAAAAGGTGATTCAGGCACATCGTTTCAATCCCCGTGAGGGGAAGTGGTAAGTCAAAGACATGAAAAACTGTGGTGGGAAAAGACCATAATTAGTTTCAATCCCCGTGAGGGGAAGTGGTAAGTCAAAGATGCGAGTGGTGGATTTGAAGTCAAAGGAACGTTTGTTTCAATCCCCGTGAGGGGAAGTGGTAAGTCAAAGTGATTCTACTAAGAATACTACCAGCATCAGCAAAGGGTTTCAATCCCCGTGAGGGGAAGTGGTAAGTCAAAGGATTTCAAACACAAGCTCTTGCCGATAATTACGGCAGGGAGTTTCAATCCCCGTGAGGGGAAGTGGTAAGTCAAAGAACCAAGCACTTCTGGTTCAGTAATGCTCCAAGACACTCAAGTTTCAATCCCCGTGAGGGGAAGTGGTAAGTCAAAGATGAAGACGGTGCCCGAGTAGGTTCCTCAGAACGAGAGGAAGTTTCAATCCCCGTGAGGGGAAGTGGTAAGTCAAAGTGATCCCACAGATATGGGTGGCATCCAATTTAAGGATGGTTTCAATCCCCGTGAGGGGAAGTGGTAAGTCAAAGATGATATACCATTCCCCGCTATTTCAAAGAAAGTTTCAATCCCCGTGAGGGGAAGTGGTAAGTCAAAGTATTTGCTTCAGCTGGACTTGTTCTAGGTTTTCCTGTGTTTCAATCCCCGTGAGGGGAAGTGGTAAGTCAAAGTAGCAATTCGAGGCAATCGTGCTAACACTGTAGCTGGAATGGTTTCAATCCCCGTGAGGGGAAGTGGTAAGTCAAAGCAGTCTCCGGACAAAGCAAGGAATGAGGCTCAGGTTTCAATCCCCGTGAGGGGAAGTGGTAAGTCAAAGCTGAGCTCCAGCAGCTCAGAGGATACGGGTACAAGTTTCAATCCCCGTGAGGGGAAGTGGTAAGTCAAAGCACTTGGTGCGGGGCTGACAACGGTGAAGAGGTTAAGTTTCAATCCCCGTGAGGGGAAGTGGTAAGTCAAAGCAATATGTTTTTTTTTAACTTACCGCCTTTATCCTGTTTCAATCCCCGTGAGGGGAAGTGGTAAGTCAAAGTGCTGGCATTCCCGCCACAGGCTTTGGCAAAAAAGCAAGTTTCAATCCCCGTGAGGGGAAGTGGTAAGTCAAAGAATAAGGCTACTGTGAGCAACGGTACAACAACGTTGTTTCAATCCCCGTGAGGGGAAGTGGTAAGTCAAAGCCGCCACCTCCACCCCCCTCACAGGATGATGATTACGGTTTCAATCCCCGTGAGGGGAAGTGGTAAGTCAAAGGACGGAGATTCAGAATGCTGGGAGTGCTATAACGCCAGTTTCAATCCCCGTGAGGGGAAGTGGTAAGTCAAAGTCCTCACTGTTTGGGTCGTAGGAGACCTCAACCTTAGGTTTCAATCCCCGTGAGGGGAAGTGGTAAGTCAAAGCAGTTGCTCCCCCGGTAGTCACACCGGGAACACCTCAAGTTTCAATCCCCGTGAGGGGAAGTGGTAAGTCAAAGTTTCACGCCCATGCAGCCTCCTGCTTGGACTGGCGGTACTGGTTTCAATCCCCGTGAGGGGAAGTGGTAAGTCAAAGCAGTCTGATACCTTGGAGATTATGACTGGCGAAAGTTTCAATCCCCGTGAGGGGAAGTGGTAAGTCAAAGTTTTTGACTGGTGCTACTCGTGTTTTAGCTGGTGGTGGAGTTTCAATCCCCGTGAGGGGAAGTGGTAAGTCAAAGTTGATGGCGAACACAGAATAAAGACTTTTTACAAGTTTCAATCCCCGTGAGGGGAAGTGGTAAGTCAAAGACAAGTCAACGCTCAAACAGCTTCAAATCGCACGTTTCAATCCCCGTGAGGGGAAGTGGTAAGTCAAAGAAGCAAAATCATTTCTACTGCTGTATTTACAGTAGTCGTTTCAATCCCCGTGAGGGGAAGTGGTAAGTCAAAGCGCTGGCATTCCCGCCACAGGCTTTGGCAAAAAAGCAAGTTTCAATCCCCGTGAGGGGAAGTGGTAAGTCAAAGAATAAGGCTACTGTGAGCAACGGTACAACAACGTTGTTTCAATCCCCGTGAGGGGAAGTGGTAAGTCAAAGCCGCCACCTCCACCCCCCTCACAGGATGATGATTACGGTTTCAATCCCCGTGAGGGGAAGTGGTAAGTCAAAGGACGGAGATTCAGAATGCTGGGAGTGCTATAACGCCAGTTTCAATCCCCGTGAGGGGAAGTGGTAAGTCAAAGTCCTCACTGTTTGGGTCGTAGGAGACCTCAACCTTAGGTTTCAATCCCCGTGAGGGGAAGTGGTAAGTCAAAGCAGTTGCTCCCCCGGTAGTCACACCGGGAACACCTCAAGTTTCAATCCCCGTGAGGGGAAGTGGTAAGTCAAAGTTTCACGCCCATGCAGCCTCCTGCTTGGACTGGCGGTACTGGTTTCAATCCCCGTGAGGGGAAGTGGTAAGTCAAAGCAGTCTGATACCTTGGAGATTATGACTGGCGAAAGTTTCAATCCCCGTGAGGGGAAGTGGTAAGTCAAAGTTTTTGACTGGTGCTACTCGTGTTTTAGCTGGTGGTGGAGTTTCAATCCCCGTGAGGGGAAGTGGTAAGTCAAAGTTGATGGCGAACACAGAATAAAGACTTTTTACAAGTTTCAATCCCCGTGAGGGGAAGTGGTAAGTCAAAGACAAGTCAACGCTCAAACAGCTTCAAATCGCACGTTTCAATCCCCGTGAGGGGAAGTGGTAAGTCAAAGAAGCAAAATCATTTCTACTGCTGTATTTACAGTAGTCGTTTCAATCCCCGTGAGGGGAAGTGGTAAGTCAAAGCGCTGGCATGGAAAGGACGGCTAAGGGTGTACAAGTTTCAATCCCCGTGAGGGGAAGTGGTAAGTCAAAGTGGCACAGTAACTCCGGTCCAGCCCGCTCCTTTGTTTCAATCCCCGTGAGGGGAAGTGGTAAGTCAAAGCTGGTGGCGTAAATCTGCTGCAACCTGCAGCAGCAAGTGTTTCAATCCCCGTGAGGGGAAGTGGTAAGTCAAAGCCTGAACGACTCATATATGGAGGAGGTTGGCGAAGTTTCAATCCCCGTGAGGGGAAGTGGTAAGTCAAAGTTTTTCCGATGTTAATGGAGAAACTGATCAAATTGTTAGTCTGGTTTCAATCCCCGTGAGGGGAAGTGGTAAGTCAAAGTGGATATTTCTAGCTTATCGGGACTTCTTTCAAAAGTTTCAATCCCCGTGAGGGGAAGTGGTAAGTCAAAGTAGATATTTTGACCCCGCTCCAGCAGGCTGGAGTGTTTCAATCCCCGTGAGGGGAAGTGGTAAGTCAAAGCCGCCAGTGGTATCCCAGTGGAAATTGACCACTGTAGTTTCAATCCCCGTGAGGGGAAGTGGTAAGTCAAAGGCGATGCACCCAAAGGTAACGTAAATTTGTTACCCATGTGTTTCAATCCCCGTGAGGGGAAGTGGTAAGTCAAAGAAAAAATTTGGAGGAAGTAGAACTATTCCACGGAATAATGTTTCAATCCCCGTGAGGGGAAGTGGTAAGTCAAAGCCTTGACAATTCGCGTCAGTATAACCCAACTGCTTCTCGTTTCAATCCCCGTGAGGGGAAGTGGTAAGTCAAAGCGGAAAATGAGGAGGTTGATGTCCTCGCACTAAAGTTTCAATCCCCGTGAGGGGAAGTGGTAAGTCAAAGCTGAGGAAAGTCGGTACCTGTTGGAGATGGCGCGAAATGTTTCAATCCCCGTGAGGGGAAGTGGTAAGTCAAAGAAAAAGCATGTGCGTGGGGACGATGTGGGCAATGTAGTTTCAATCCCCGTGAGGGGAAGTGGTAAGTCAAAGTGTCAGGCGACTCCGAGGAAACTCAAGCTGATGCACAAGTTTCAATCCCCGTGAGGGGAAGTGGTAAGTCAAAGAACTCGTATTTTTTTAACCAGCGCCTTTCTGAAATAGTTTCAATCCCCGTGAGGGGAAGTGGTAAGTCAAAGAAGACGGTGAGCCAACCGTTAAAGCAAACTATTCGTTTCAATCCCCGTGAGGGGAAGTGGTAAGTCAAAGCGCGCTTTTGTAGTTCAAGAGATCAAGTAATTCGGTTTCAATCCCCGTGAGGGGAAGTGGTAAGTCAAAGGTTTCCTCCGACAATCCAGGGGGCAATTGCGGCTAAGAGTTTCAATCCCCGTGAGGGGAAGTGGTAAGTCAAAGCGGGAAAACTACATCAGCGAGGAGGCAGCCAACCGTCGCGGGTTTCAATCCCCGTGAGGGGAAGTGGTAAGTCAAAGCAGAGCTTCAGCGAGCTGCGCGGTCACTTCGGCTTCCCGAGTTTCAATCCCCGTGAGGGGAAGTGGTAAGTCAAAGTTCGTGGGACTCTCGCGAAGAGGCCCGGGACTATATGGAGTTTCAATCCCCGTGAGGGGAAGTGGTAAGTCAAAGTTGTTGCATCTACACCTAAAGCTCTTGCTGGCGGTGTTTCAATCCCCGTGAGGGGAAGTGGTAAGTCAAAGCGCACCCAAGGATTGAACATGCGCCAGGAAACTAATGTTTCAATCCCCGTGAGGGGAAGTGGTAAGTCAAAGCGTTACAAACGGAACTACGACTTTCAGCGTGACCAGTGACGGTTTCAATCCCCGTGAGGGGAAGTGGTAAGTCAAAGGCTTTTCTTGGTTTTTTGGCTGGGTTTGATTTCAGGTTTCAATCCCCGTGAGGGGAAGTGGTAAGTCAAAGCACCTACTGCACCGGTATTCACTCCTCCCAGCAAGTTTCAATCCCCGTGAGGGGAAGTGGTAAGTCAAAGCAGAAAACAAACCCTGCTTTAAAAAAGGCAGCGAGCGGTTTCAATCCCCGTGAGGGGAAGTGGTAAGTCAAAGGAGTTTAGTTGTCCTCAAGAAGCTGAGATTTTTTGCTAGTTTCAATCCCCGTGAGGGGAAGTGGTAAGTCAAAGGAGAGGAATTTAACCTTATCCAGCCAGGGGAGCCAAGTTTCAATCCCCGTGAGGGGAAGTGGTAAGTCAAAGGAGAACCAAGAGAAAGACAAGGGAAAAGATAAGAGTTTCAATCCCCGTGAGGGGAAGTGGTAAGTCAAAGACCCTTACCTCAAAACCCTTGTCGAATCAGGGATGTAAATAGCCAAAATTGCTACCCCCCTTTTCGATCGCCAACAATCTAAATTTATTCACAACTACGGCTCTCTTAACAAGCCTCAAACCCTTACAGCGTAAGCGACCCGCTAGGGTCAACCACAGAATAGGGGTTTGGGCAATTCGGCGACCCTAGCAAATCCGGCTTTTGCAAGACCGGAAACTGAAACTTAGCTGGGTGGCCGTAACACAAAAAATATTAATTTGTCAAGGTTCAGGTTGAACTTGATTTTGAGCACACAAACAACATACCCGACTCCTCGATCGCTGTCAAGCACCGCAGAAAAAAAAAGCCGCTGATATCGATATCAGCAGCTCAAACTCGATTTCTTAGTCTCTTAGAGAGGAACTTTGCATGTGCAGACGCGGTTTCAACCGCCGAGTGACTTGCGCGCGCCGACGCTAAGAAACCCGGTTTCTTACCGAATCAGCAGGCTACAGCCAACTATTGCTGCAAAAAACCCGGTTTCTGCACCCCCATGCGTCCAGAACTGGATTTGGTACAAAACCCCTTATTGATCCCACTTCATCGGTCGATAAACCTCTTGTTCCCCAGTCAAACAAGCGATATATTCCCAAACCTGCAACTCCAGACAGCGGTAATAATTCACCTTGTATCCCGTATGCGGGTGCGTCACCTTAGTTTGCAGCTTCTCATTCCAGCGGTTGAGGTATTTTTTCAACGCATCCGGGAACAGATAAACCCCGCCCCGTCCGTCCGGCGGCGTGAAATCCTCCAAAGTCAAAATCCTGGAATTCACCAAATAAGCCACCAAAGAATCCACCACCGGCGCGCGAAACTCCTCAATCAAATCCGAAATCAAAGCCGGATGATTCTTGCGGGGAACGTGCAAGTTGCCGAAGTGCGGGTGCAACCCCACCGCCTGCACCAGAGAAAAAATATTTTGGTGCAGCAGCGTGTAACCCAGACTCATCATACTGTTAACCGGGTCAGTCGGAGGGCGGCGAGTCCGCTTTTCAAACACGAACGGTTCGCTCAGCAAACTCCCGAATGCCTGAAAATAAACGTGTGCTCCCTGTCCTTCATAACCGAACAGCACCTCTACAGACTCAGTAGCCGGCACCTTAGTCATCAACTCAGCCAAATCAGCAATCGCCTTCACAACCTCATCTTTGCGGTGGTGCTTGCGGCGGTTCAAGCGCATCAGTAAAATCCGGGAATTGTGCAGCTTAGCCGCCACAATACTTTGAGCTTGCCGCAGCACAAATTCCGGGTTTTGAGAAAGCAAAACTTGCTTCGCCAAATACTCAACTTCCGCCATCCCCTCAGCTTCCAAGCGGCCGAAGTAGCGCCCTTGGTGAGAGAGAAACATCACCGGAATTCGCCGCTGCAACGCCAAACTCACCGCACCGTGAGACAAATTGCAGCAGCCAAATAAAACAATGTGGCTGACTCGGTTAACGGGAACCGAACAGCGGAGTTCGCCTTCATAAAGAACTTGAAACTGCTGGTGGTGCACTTTCACGTAAGCACCTTGGTCAGTAACATATAAAGTAGTCATCAATTCGCTCCAGAAATGTTCGGGGTTAGCCAATTTGCGCTTGCCGGAAGTTTTGACAATGCTGCAACTGCGCGGCGCTTTGGAAGGCGGCAAAGTGCTCTGTTTCGGAAGTTGGGGAAACGAGGGTTTTTTTCGCACGGGCGCGATAACTCGACCCGCATTAAACTGATAGCCGAGAAAAGTAAACTCCTCGTGCGGCGCGATAATCCGAGTTTTTTCCGGGTGGAGACCCAGGTAAATATCAGCCAGCCAGCCATCTATTAAATTGAGCACCCGCGTAGCTTCCAACAGCCCGCCGACAGCCACAGCAAAATCGTCGCCGTACCGGATTAAATGGATGCCGGCAGTTTGGCAAAGCAGGTCAAATTCAGTCAGGTAAAGGTTAGCCAGAACACCGGACAGAATGTTGCCTTGAACAACTCCTTTACCCGGATTGAAATAGCGGCCGGAAATCACGATGCCCGCTTTGAGTTGCTGTTCGACTAGCTGAACTTGTACCGGTGCAATTTGCAGCCGTTCCAAATCGGTTAACAGCAGCGGCCAGCAGAGATTGTCAAAGAACTTTTCGATATCGGCCTTGACAATCCAAGTCGGTTGTGCTGTGTAAATTTCCGACAAATGGGCGACGGCCATACCTGCCGAATAACCGGGCCGATAAGCGTAGCAAGTGTCGCTGAAAACCTCATCGAGCACCGGATAGAGAGATTGGAGGAGAAAGCGCTGTACGATGCGATCGCGCACGGTAGAAATGCCGATCGATCGGTGTCCGCCACTTTTTTTAGGAATGTGAAATCCTTTAGCCGGCTTGGGAAAATAGCGCGAGTGCATCAAATCTCGAAACAGCAAATGCAACTGTTCTTCAGCAGCCTGCGCGAACAACTCGCAAGTCAAACCGTCAATTCCAGCCGCATTGCTGCGAGTGCGAACAAGCTGCCAAGCGGCCAGCAAATGCCAGTAGGAAAAATCCACATTAAAAACCCCCAGCCGCAGATTACAATTTCCATCTTGCTGGGGGTTAAGTTTGTTCTTGAGTGCGTTTCTGAGAGTGTTTGAATTGTGTGGGCGAGTTGTACCAAAAATACCGTAGGGGCGGGTTCACCAATAGCTTTAAAACATAACCAAAGACTAAAAAACCCGCCCCCACCCGGCGCGAAAGTCATTAAACCTGTAGGGGCGGGTTCACCAATAGCTTTGAAACATAGCCAAAGACTAAAAAACCCGCCCCCACCCGGCGCGAAAGTCATTAAACCTGTAGGGGCGGGTTCACCAATAGCTTTGAAACACAGCCAAAGACTAAAAAACCCGCCCCCGCCCAACAAATCATCCACATCGACCTTGATTGATATTCAATCGGAACAATCGGCGCGGCGATTTATCGTTGGGTGGGGGCGGGTT
>JAUBST010000017.1:0-73244 GCA_036702215.1 Microcoleus sp. F6_B6 | reverse complement strand
AATCATCCACATCGACCTTGATTGATATTCAATCGGAACAATCGGCGCGGCGATTTATCGTTGGGTGGGGGCGGGTTTTGCAGATTGTGCTTTGTCGGCCGGTGTTTTTGGTGAACCCGCCCCTACCACAATCATCCACATCGACCTTGATTGATATTCAATCGGAACAATCGGCGCGGCGATCGATCTTTGGGTGGGGGCAGGTTTTGCAGATTGTGCTTTGTCGGCCGGTATTTTTGGTGAACCCGCCCCTACCACAATCATCCACATCGACCTTAATTTATATTCAATCGGAACAATCGGCGCGGCGATTTATCGTTGGGTGGGGGCGGGTTTTGCAGATTGTGCTTTGTAGACCGGTGTTTTTGGTGAACCCGCCCCTACCACAATCATCCACATCGACCTTGATTGATATTCAATCGGAACAATCGGCGCGGCGATTTATCGTTGGGTGGGGGCGGGTTTTGCAGATTGTGCTTTGTCGGCCGGTATTTTTGGTGAACCCGCCCCTACCACAATCATCCACATCGACCTTGATTTATATTCAATCGGAACAATCGGCGCGGCGATCGATCTTTGGGTGGGGGCGGGTTTTGCAGATTGTGCTTTGTAGACCGGTGTTTTTGGTGAACCCGCCCCTACAAGTTAATTACAGAAATTAACTCGAATACAAAATCGGGTCAACATCAATCACCACAGGCTGCATATCCCCCGCCGACACGGGATTTCCTTCCCAATCCCGCTGCGAATCCATGTACTGCATTCGGCGTTTTGGGGGAATGCAAGCCATAGCCAAAGCCACACTCATCATTTTTGTCCCGCCGGTAATATCGGCAACTATCACCTCATCTTTGTATCCCGAATCGCGGAAAATTTTCTCCGCCAGCCGCCACAATCCCTGATAATCGTAATCTCTGACTGATAATCCCTTCGAGTTAATATCAAGGGTTTTTCCGTAGAGAAACCGCAGGTATTGACTGAGAATTAGTGCCGAATCTTCGGAACCTTTAACTTTAACTTTACCTTTGTCCGTCTCGTAGCTTTCGGTGCTGATAAGCCAAATATCTCGCAGTTTTCCCTGTTTTTCATGAAATTCTACGGCTTTGATTTGGGGGAAAAGATTGGAATTCAACAAGTCAAGCCGATCGAAATCTGCTTGAGTCAGTTTGTCTATCTCGCCGTTGATGACGGCTTCAATCAAAGGGGCGATCGTCTCTTCATTTTTCAATTCAGGGGCGCGGGGCGAATAGCGACTCAGTAACAAAATTAAACCTTTAACTCCTGTAGGCGCTTCTTTGTCCACGGAGATTGCTAAATCGCTGTACAACCTTTGAGCGCGGGCTTTGGCGCGGGCGCGATCGACCCGCCACCAGATAAAACCGACAACTGCTACACACAAAGCTCCGAATATAGTACCAGGCAGACTGCTGCCTGCTGCTGCTGTTACCAAGCTAATCGACACTGTTACTACTACAAATCCTGCAAATTCCGGAGCAGTTCGAGGGGCGATAATATTTTCAATGGCTAATTTTTCTTTGGATGGAGGGAGTAAGCTCATAATTTTTGGGAAATTGGACGAGAGATGAAATACACCCAATTTATCAAGACGAGTACCGATCGCACGTAAAGCGCTTTCGTACTGGGGCAGGAACTAACTTACCCCCCTGCAAATATGGATTCTAACGACAGCCAAAGGTCAAATTTCTCAACTTTTGAGCTGTTGGTGTTTCACTTCTTGCCCAAGAATCCATGATTACATTATATGCTACTGAGCCCGGTTCGATCGTGCATTTAGAGGGCTCTCACTTTCAAGTCTTTTTCCTCGAAAAACTCTGGTGCGAAATCGCGGCAGTTAAAGTCAAACAAATCATCTTGTTTGACTGGTGCGACATCACTGGGCCGGCAATTAAATGCGCGATCGCCCGCAGCATTCCGGTAGGATTCATTGCCGACGGCGGGCGTTATGTCGCGCGATTGCACGATGGAGGGAAATGCCTGCATTTAAGGCGTCAAAAACAGTGTTTTGGCGATGCTGAATTTCAACTGGCGATCGTCGAAAGTTTGCTGCGAGCAAAACTGCACAACTCCCGCGTTTTGCTAATGCAATTAAACAGCCGCCGCAACTGCAAAATTGTTGGCAAAGCCATTGACAGTCTCGCTTATTTGCTCGAAGCGTTGCCCGCAGTCACTACCCGAAAAGGCTTCTGGCAATTTGAAGCAGCATCCGCCCGGATTTATTTTCAAGCCTTCAGCTACCTGTTGCCCGCAGCGTTCAATTTCCAAGGGCGATCGGCTGATTTAGCGGGCGATCGAATCAACAGCCTGCTCAATCTAGGATACGCCTTATTGAGCCAAAACCTTTACGCCTGCGTGCAAAAATTCGGGCTGAATCCAGACTTCGGTAACTTGCACCATACCTGCTTTAATCACACACCTTTAGTCTGCGATTTAATGGAGCAATTCCGCGCGCCGATCGTGGAAGCATTAGTAGCAGATTTAGTCAATCAAAATTGCATAAAAATCGGAGATTTTTTGCCGCCAGACGAACGGGGAGGACTGTATTTGCATCCCGCAGCGCTGCGAGAGTTCTTATTGCATTGGGAAACCAAGTTGCAGAGTTTCGCAACGCATTTATATGCCGGACAAGTCAGTTACCGTCACTGTTTGGAATTGCAAGTCAAAGAATATCTGGCTTGCGTGACAGGAGAACAGGATGTTTATCGTTCCATGCTTTGTCAAGATAATTCGGCGGTTGAAATCGCGTCTTGTCAAACGAAGTCCTAGCAGAGGGGGACTGAAGAATCAAATTTACAGGTTGAGTAATGTTTTACCTGATTTGTTACGACATCGCAGACGACAGGCGGCGAACTAAAGTTTCAAAGCTTTTAGAAGCTTTCGGAATGCGAGTGCAGAAATCAGTTTTTGAAGCAGTGCTGAATCAAAATCAGTACGATAAGCTGCAAACAAAACTGTCAAGTTTGCTGGATAAAAAACAAGATCAATTGCGTTTTTATCCTTTACCTGCAAACAGCCGCTACCAGGTCAAGATATTGGGAACTGAGCCGGAATTTGCGATCGACGATTCTGTTTTTATCGTCTAACGGTCTATCCCCGCCGTAGGGAGACGGCAATGCCGTGTCCCTACTATCGGCCGAATGAAAACAATCGGTAAAGGGGCAAGATTTCATGTCATGTCGAACCCCAAAATTTCAGCTTGCTTTCACCAAACAAGTCACCAAAAAACTGAGTTTTCTTCCCCTCCCAGCCCGAAAGCAATACGAAAAAGCTTTCAAATTATTAGAAACAGAAGGGCCTAGCTACAGAAGTTTGAGAACCCACCGATACAAGCAAAAAACCGGAGATATTTGGGGGTCTTCAGCTTCAATGGCGTTGAGGTTCTACTGGGACTATACGGCAGAGAGAGAGATTTTGGTAACTAATCTGACTTCCCATTAATTTTGCAAAAATAGGGAAAATTTCGATGGCAAATACCCCGCGAAAAATTGAAGAGCGAGAACTGCGGTTAATTGCTCTTTACAGTCAGTGCCGATTAGGGATGACTCCTCAGAAATTCTACGGGAAATGGGATGTGACTTACGAGCAAATGGCGGAAATTTGCGGCCGATCGATCTCGACTGTTAAAGGGTGGTTTAAAACAGGCCGCCACTACCGGCGCCCTACTCCCGCTGACTTGCGAAATTTAGGTTTGATGGATTTTTTGCTAGAGCATTTTGAGGAAATAGGCGAGATCCTGTGGAACCTGATATGTCAAACAGAGCAATAAGTCAAGAGCATTTTGACCTGTTTTTACTCAAAAGTTCCAACTAAAAAGGCAAATAACTCAATGTTCGATCGGGAGAAATGCCGTGACGTATTTTGAACAGTTGCACCCTTGGTGTATCGTGCGTTTGCTGCCGAATATGCAGCGGATTGTTGTGGGAAGGTTTCGCCGCCGAAACGATGCGATCGCCCACTGTCAAGCTCTGCAAAAGTTAGTTCCCCACGCGGCTTACACGATTATTTTTGATGTCGGTCGGCCGCAGCTAGAAGGCAAAAGTAGCAAGTAAAATTAATACCAAATCCTGCTTAAATATTGTCTTTCTGAGTCCGCTTGGAGTGGACTTCGTTTGACAAGAAGCGGTTTCAACCGCCGATTGATATCATGTCCGATCGCTCTACCACGATCGAAGGCCGGGGCGGGTTTACAGGATTTCTCCAAACTATTACAAATATGGGTGAACCCGCCCCTACAGGAATTACGATCGATTCACGCCTACACGATCTGACTTTTCGGTTGTCAAAGGGCGATCGAAGCCATCTCAATTAGTTTTATAATTTTCCTCAGTCCAGCAACGCGGCAAAACTTCGCCGGAGGGAAACACTAATTTACCCTTCGGAAAATTCGCTGGCTCTTGCTCTTCTTCACCTGCTTGATTTCGTCCTAATACCTCATTTTTTGCAGGGCTGATTAAAGCATCTACATCGAGGATTTCTACCAAATCACCTGATTCTTTTTCTTGTAAAAGCATAGTTTTTCCTTGTCAGTTGAATGCGAGTTAGGGTTTGAGGACAACTTTGATGCAGTTGTCTTTTTTGTTTTTGAAAATGTCGTAGGCGTGGGGCGCTTCGTCCAATTTCATTCGGTGCGTAATTACGAATGACGGGTCAATTTCGCCTTTTTGAACGCGATCGAGCAAAGGCCGCAAATAGCGGTGAACGTGCGTCTGTCCCATTTTCAGGGTCAAGCCTTTGTTGAAAGCTGCACCTAGGGGCACTTTGTCAACGAAGCCGCCGTAAACGCCGGGAATTGACACTGTGCCGCCCTTGCGACACGCGAGGAGCACTTGTCGCAGGGCGGTAGGTCGATCGCTTTCCAACCGCACGGCTTGCTTGGCTTTGTCGTACAAAGCGTCGAGACCGGTGCCGTGGGCTTCCATTCCCACCGCGTCGATGCAAGAGTCGGGCCCGCGTCCCCCCGTCATTTCGGTGACGGCTTCCCCGGCGTCCATTTCTTCGTAATTGATGATTTCTGCTTTGGCCGCGGCCGCCATTTGCAAGCGTTCCGGTACGCGGTCGATCGCAATTACTCGATCGGCCCCCAGCATAAACGCGCTTCTGATCGCAAATTGTCCCACCGGCCCGCATCCCCAAACTGCGACAGTATCCCCCGGCTGAATGTCGCAGTTTTCTGCCGCCATGTAACCGGTAGGAAAGATATCGGTGAGGAACAATACTTGTTCGTCAGAAAGTCCGTCGGGAATTTTCAAAGGGCCGACATCTGCAAACGGAACCCGCGCGTATTCTGCTTGACCTCCTGCATAGCCGCCCGTTAAATGCGAGTAGCCAAACAGTCCCGCCGGCGAATGACCGAACATTTTTTCAGCCAGCCCAGCATTGGGGTTGGAGTTGTCGCACAGCGACCACAAATCGCGGTTGCAAAAGAAGCAACTGCCGCAAGAAATAGTAAAAGGAATGACGACGCGATCGCCCTTTTTTAAGTTCTTGACTTGGCTGCCGAGTTCGACTACTTCCCCCATGAATTCGTGCCCCATAATGTCACCCGATTGCATTGTCGGGATGAAGCCATTGTAGAGGTGCAAATCCGAGCCGCAGATTGCTGTAGACGTGATTTTAACTATCGCATCGCGCGGGTTGATAATTGTTGGGTCTGGTACATTATCAACTCGCACATCATTTGCTCCGTGCCAGCAAAGAGCTTTCATTATTTTTTTCCTCTAGTTAACTACTAGCTAGTAGATTTTTGATGGTAAATCTTAAACTTACTGCGCTGATAAATTACTTACTTGGATGATTTTTAATTTAACCCGATAAAATTTATTTTTTCTCTATCGTAGGTATAATTCATAAATCTATCTTCCGGCTGTTTTCAATAACAAAAATGTAAAGTTTATCCTCCAAATAAAGTGCGGGAGATTTCACATTCTTCTGTTAAGCCCCAACAGTTATAACAACCGCGCCCGACGGTTAGAACGTTCTTAATTGCTGAAACCGTTGCGGAAGATTGCTTCTGACTTCTCTTCCAGATAACTAAAGCCTGATTCCTTCTCTTTTAGATAACTAAAGCCTTTTTCCTTTTTCCTTTTTCCTTCTTCTTTCTTCCTTCAACATCTGCTATAACAGCTAACAACTACATAGCTGAGATTGTTTTTGTCGATCGGCGATCGTTCTCTTCTCACAATCAATAAAATTTCTGCATTTTTTCTCACTGTCGCCAGATAATTGCTCACTTTAGATAAATAACGACCTAAAACTTCTCACGTAAAAGCGGGTTTATCAATTATTAAGCAGGGTGCGTGGCTTTTGTATATAGATATTCTCAGGTAGATGAGGTATGACTGATAACTTGTATAACGGCTAAAGAGGGCTAAAGCCCAACTACGTACTTCATTTACTTGAGAAGCGCTATAGCTCAACACTCAACCTTAATCTGGATAATCTTGCACCCTGCTTAAGGAGGATTAATCGTCAAATATTGTATATTAGTTATAGCTAAAAGCCGAGCTTGCGCTAAAGTTGTTAAAGATTAAAATTTATCGATCGCCTTTTATGCCTTACACTGCATCTACCCCAACAGACCCCAATCAACCCAACATCCGCAATGCCGACCACCGCCTACTAGAATTCACCAAGCTGACGCCGATGATGCAGCGGTATGTGGAAGTGAAAGAACAGTATCCCCACGCACTTTTATTGTTTCGAGTCGGAGATTTCTTTGAGTGTTTTTTCCAAGATGCAGTTACTATTTCGCGGGAATTAGAACTTGTTTGTACTAGCAAAGAAAGCGGCAAGGAAATTGGCAGAGTGCCGATGACAGGAGTGCCGCACCATGCCCTCGACCGCTACACTTCAATGTTAGTAGAAAAAGGCTATGCTGTGGTAGTTTGCGACCAAGTTGAAGATGCCTCAATTGCTGCTAAAGAAGGCCGTCAAGTCAAGCGCGAAATTACCCGCATTCTCACTCCCGGAACTTTGACTGATGACGGAATGCTCAAACCGAGACAAAATAATTTTTTAGCAGCCGTAGTCATCGCTGGCGAACATTGGGGATTGGCTTATACAGATATTTCTACAGGAGAATTCGTCACCACCCAAGCAGATACTTTAGAACAATTAACCCTAGAATTGCTGCGCTTGCAGCCTTCGGAAGTTTTGGTACCGACTAATGCGCCGGATTTGGTGACTATGTTGAGGCCCGGAGAGAAATCCGAGCATTTACCCGATTGTTTGCCCAATTCATTCTGCTATTCTTTGCGATCGCAAATTCCGTTTACTTTGCCCGAAGCAAAACAGAGAATCCTGCAAAAATTCAAAGTGCGATCGCTTGAAGGTATGGGATGCGGCCATTTGCCCCTCGCAGTGCGCGCCGCCGGCGGTTTGCTGCAATATATCGAAGAAACTCAAAAGGAAAAAGCAGTTTCTTTGCAAAGATTGCACACTTACACTCTCACCGATTTTCTCATACTCGACTACCAAACCCGCCGCAATCTCGAAATTACTCAAACGGTGAGAGATGGGGTTTTTCACGGTTCGCTGCTGTGGGCAATAGATAAAACCAGCACCGCAATGGGAGGCCGCGCTTTGCGCCGCTGGGTTCTGCAACCTTTGCTCAACATTAAAGGCATTGGCGCCCGACACGACACGATTCAAGAATTAGTAGAAAATAACGCCCTGCGCCAAGATTTGCAGCAGTTGCTGCGCCAAATTTACGACATCGAAAGACTGACAGGCCGTGCCGGTTCGGGAACAGCTAGCGCGCGGGATTTGGTCGCTTTAGCTGATTCTCTCTCGAAACTGCCGGAATTAGCCTCGATCGCAGCCCAAGGGCGATCGCCCTATTTGAAAGCGCTGCAAAATGTACCGCCAATTTTAGAAGAATTATCAACTAAAATTCACGCTCATTTAGTTGATGAACCGCCGATTCATTTAAAAGAAGGAGGTTTGATTCGATCTGGAATCAATCCCATGCTAGATGAAATGCGCCAAACTGCATCAGCAGACCAAGAATGGATTGCCAATTTAGAAGCAACTGAGAGAAAACGCACCGGAATTTCTAATTTAAAAGTAGGCTACAATAAAGCTTTCGGCTATTACATCAGCATTACTAAATCGAAAGTAGACCAAGTACCGAGGGACTACACCCGCAAACAAACTCTCACCAATGAAGAACGTTATAGCACTGAAGAATTAAAAGAAAGGGAAGTGCGAATTCTGACTGCGCGGGAAGATTTAAATCAATTGGAATACGATATTTTTGCTAAAGTGCGATCGGAGGTAGGAGAACACGCCGAAACTATTCGCAACGTTTCCCGCGCGGTGGCCGCGGTCGATGTTTTGTGCGGTTTAGCAGAAGTAGCAGTTTACCAGAATTACTGCCGCCCGACTATGACAGAAAGTCGGGAAATTAAAATTATTGAAGGTTGTCATCCTGTGGTGGAAAAGTCTTTGCCGCCGGGATTTTTTGTACCTAATTCTGCTTTTTTGGGTCGGGAAGCATCGCTAAACCGCCCAGATTTAATTATTTTAACCGGCCCGAATGCTAGCGGGAAAAGCTGCTACTTGCGGCAGGTGGGTTTGATCCAGTTAATGGCGCAGATGGGCAGTTTTGTGCCGGCGAAAGCTGCGAGTTTGGGAATTTGCGATCGCATTTTTACCCGTGTCGGCGCCGTCGATGATTTGGCCACCGGTCAATCTACGTTTATGGTGGAAATGAACGAAACTGCAAATATTCTCAATCACGCGACGCCGCAATCATTGGTTTTGTTAGATGAAATTGGCAGGGGAACGGCGACCTTTGACGGACTTTCGATTGCTTGGTCTGTGGCCGAATATTTAGCAACTGAGATTCGGGCGCGGACAATTTTTGCGACTCACTATCACGAATTGAATGAATTAGCTTCTATTTTAGATAATGTCGCAAATTATCAGGTCACAGTGAAAGAATTGCCGGATCAAATCGTATTTTTGCACCAAGTTCAGCCCGGAGGTGCTGACAAATCTTACGGAATTGAAGCGGGGAGATTGGCTGGTTTACCGCCGTCGGTGATTGACAGGGCGAGACAGGTGATGAAGCAGATTGAGAAACACAGCAAAATTGCGATCGGGCTGCGGAAAGGTGTTAAAAAAGATGGTAAAAAAGAGTCTGAGGGCCAACAGTTAGATATTTTTGAAGATTAAAATTTCCGGTGTTAAAAAATTGTAGTAACTGAGATATTGCACCATTTTCAATAAGCCTTTCAGGGGCGGGCAGGATGCCCACCCCACAAGAAAATTTAATTTTTGTGGAACAGGCATCTTGCCTGTTCTTGAGCATGGTGCAATATCTCAGTTACTACTTTTACTACAAACCAGGAACTCTCCAGCAACTCTAACGCCCACTTTGCAACTTTCTTACCTCTTTGTGCACGCTCATCCCAATTTCCAAAGCCTCATTCAGCAACCGCCCGTATTCAGTCGCCCGATCGCTCACATCCACCGCCATCAAAGCAGCCAAATTACTTTCAATATTAGCAAATAACTCGTAACGGCGGTCGATAAATTGCTGATTTTCCCTGAGAATCCTTTCTGTTTTTAAAGCACAGACTAAACTTTCTCTAGTAATTTTTAATGCCTCAATTGCATCTCCTCGGTTAAGTAAATTGGCTTGTAAATTGCCAGCAGCCGTTAGGCGATCGATAATATCTAAAGCCTGAATCACCTCATGATATTTCTCAACTTCATCCAGCAGACCCGCCAGCGTTTCCAGAGGTTTTGCCTTCACCCATTGATAGACATTCCACGCAACAGTAATCACCAGCGACAAACCCAAAGTTATTTGTAAAACTCGGACAAATATCTCAGCATCGCTAAATGAACCAACTTGATGTTTATTGACCAGCAAAGCCACAGGCAGCGAGACAACAAGCGTCACGCAAAATATCAGCAACTCATGCAACAACAAAGCAAACAGCTTTTTGCCGTCCCGGAGTGCAGCAGGTCTATAAAAATCCCCTGAAAAACCGTCGCTCAAAGCTATTCCGCTCAACTCCTCCAACTCCTTCTCAGGAATTCTCAACTCATTCAAATCCCCTTGTATCACTCTTTAAAATCTCCTTTAATTGGGATTAATTACGATCCTCCCAGAGACATAATTGATTGCCACAGACTCAGATAAAAATTGCTTTCTCGGTTGCGGAATAGTTGAAAAGCTTGTCCGGGCGCGCCAAAAAAAGGTCTCAGCGTCCATCCCAACTGACTGCCAACAAACGCATAGAGTCCCAACCAAAAGCGCAAAATATTTAGCCTGATGTCTTTGCCTTCCGTATCTTGTTCGGACAGAAAGTGCATTCCTTGATAAATGAAACTTACCCCCAAAAATCCTGTGATTGCCATAATAGCAACATTCAGCAACAAATAAAAAGTGTAATTGGTACTGCTGATGAGAAAAAACAGACTGACAGGTGCAAATCCAAACAGCAAAATGCTAATCATCGCCATCGCTGTCATCAACAATGTCAAATACTGCTCAAAAGTTCGTTTTGAACCAAACATGACATTAAAAAAGTACAGTGTGGGAAAGCAGATAATCAGCGTCAGCAAGTAAAGTGCTGGCAACTTAATTGCTGAAACCAAACATTGCATCCACGTACTAGATGCACCTAATATCGCTCCGTAAATGCCAAAAAATACGGTACTAGAAATCAACAAACCGAAAATTTTAGATTTGAGCTTGACACCTTGGCGAATTTCTTCGAGAAACTGTTGCCGTTCCCGCAGCAAATACATTACTACTGAAAAATATTTCACTGGCACTCCTTGTGACTGATGCGATTCCGAATCAGTCATAACTCAAGCTGAGTTCGATCGCCAAGCTTGTCAAATCAGGGCACTCTATGTTAACCAATTATTCTTGGGCCCAGCTCACCACAAACTCAGATGTGCAGGCGTTTTGAGAGATACTTGCAAGCCTAAACGGCTCAAACTGAATACAGGTATGCTTTGTATTCAATTTGTATTCATTTGTCTCGAAATTGTCTCCAAAAAGGGCGATCGGGTAGTCAGTTGATACTCAGTTGATACTCAGTTTGGTCGTTCCGCAGTCAAATCGTAGTCATTTTGTATCCAATTTGTATCCAATTTCTAGTCAACTTGAGCCATCAGAAACCGAAAAAATCTGCAATAAAAAACCTCAAACCGTTGATGTTTCGTGGGTTTGAGGTTCTTATAGACAAAAGCGGGCAGCGGGAATCGAACCCGCATAGTTAGCTTGGAAGGCTAAAGTTTTACCACTAAACTATGCCCGCGCACAGAAACTAAATGTACCACAAGTCTCTGGGGATTGCAATAGGCCTGTGCAAAATTTTTGAATACCTCCCTCACACTGGCTGAATCGGGACTTGCGACCCGATCGCCCCCTCGCGCCTACAATCCCCGTCTCCTATGCTGGGTAAGGCTTTACGGATGGAAATAATCGTAAATTTGCTGCGCCAGACGCGGGCCAATCCCAGAAACTTCTGCCAACTGTTCGGGAGTCGCTAAACGGAGATAGTCGATCGACCGAAAATGTGCCAACAATTGTTTTTGTCGGTGGTGTCCCAATCCGGGAATTTCTTCAAGGCGCGATCGCTTCATTCTCTCGCTTCTGCGATCGCGGTGAAAACTCACAGCAAATCTGTGCGCCTCATCCCGCACCCGGCGCAATAATTGTACTCCAGGCTGCTCAGAATTAGTTGGCAGCGGCAAAGATTCCCCCGGCAAAAATATCTCCTCTCGCTGCTTTGCCAAACTGACAACGCGCAACTCTTCTAGCAAATTCATCTCACGCAAAACAGCCACAACTGCTGAAAGTTGACCTTTGCCGCCATCTATCATAATTAAGTCGGGTTTGTCGGAAATAGTATGAGAAACCGAAGATAAATGACTGAGGTTTTCCGGTTCTTCTAACTCGCTAAATCCATCTTCCATCTTTCCTCTTTCTTCTTCCTTCATTCCTCGGAATCGGCGACCGATAACTTCTGCTAAACTCGCAAAATCATCAGAATGACCCGATTTAATTTCAGGATTTTTAATTTTGTAGTGGCGGTAGTGTTGATTTGCCGGCAAACCGTCAATAAATACGACGCGGGAAGCTACGGCGTCAGAACCTTGAATGTGAGAAATATCGTAACCTTCAATGCGGCGAGGAACTTCTGGTAAATCTAGAATTTCTGCTAAATCTTCCATTGCTTGAGAATTGCGATCGCTCAATCTTTGCATTCTCGCCAATTCATACTCAGCATTGCGTTCCACCATCTCAATCAACTCAGCCTTAGTTTGCCGCTGCGGCGTCAAAATCGTAACTTTTCTTCCTTTACGGTTGCTCAACCAATCTGCTAATATTTCCCCTTCTGGCAATTCGTACTGCACTGAAATTTCGCTGGGAATTTCTACAGATTCGACATTTTGATAATGTTCTTCCAACACTCGCTGCAAAATCGCTCCGGCCTCTACTCCCCCTCGTTCTCCCTCTTGCCCAGGAGGGGAGGAAAGAGAAAGTTGAGATAACTCTTGCCCATCTTTTACAAGAGATTGAGATAACTCTTGCCCCCCATTTGCAAGGGGCGGTTGGCGGGGTATTTCCGCCATAAATCCCAACCTTCCGACCAGTTGACCGGCGCGAATTTGGAACAATTGGACGCAAGCGTGCTGGGTGTCTGCCGCAAGTGCGATCGCATCTCTGGAAACCGTATCGTCGGGCAAAGACACTTTTTGACCCGCACTCAAAGATTGCAAACCCTTAATTTGATCGCGAAGGCGCGCCGCAGTTTCAAAGTTTAAATCTTCGGCAGCTTTTTCCATTTGCGGTGCTAGCAAGTCGAGTAATTCCTGAGTTCTTCCCTGAAAAATCATCGCTACTTTTTGGATAATTTTTCGGTATTCTTCCGGCGAAGTTAACCCTTGACAAACCCCAACGCAGCGCCCGATGTCGTAGTTCAGACAGGGACGGTCTTTAAATAACGGTTGAGGGCGCTGCCGCAGCGGGAAAATCCGCTTAATTAAATGCAGCGTGCTCCTCAGTGCCCCTGTATCGACGTAGGGGCCATAGTAGCGGTCTTTTGCACTACCTGCGCGGCGTTTGCGGGTGATAAAAATGCGCGGGTATTCCTCCGACCAAGTTATGCACAAATAAGGATATTTCTTATCATCTTTGAGGAGTACATTAAAGTAAGGTTGGTGCTGTTTTACGAGGTTTGCTTCTAAGGCTAAAGCTTCTGCTTCTGTGTCGGTGGCGATGAATTCAATTTCGCGCACTTGCTGCACCATCATCGCGATGCGGGGACTGAGATTTTGGCTTTCGCGGAAGTAGGAACGGACGCGGTTTCGGAGTTTTTTTGATTTGCCGATGTAAAGGATGCGATCGCTCTCGTCTCGCATTAAATATACACCAGGAACTGCCGGAATTTCTTTGAGGCGACTTTCTAGGCGTTCTGAGTCTTTAACTAGCGGCAGAGTTTTTGTGGAGGGCATATAAATTTGAGATTTTTAGATTTATGTATAGCGGGACTTACGCACTCCCAGCAAACAAACCGGGTTTGTAACCAGAGTCAAGGGCTAAAACCCACAATTTTCGTAAAAAAAACTGTTTCGGAGTGAGTTCTATATACCATTATAACGCTGCTGTCTGGGTCAAACAAATCAATCCAAAGTCAAAACCGCCGACTGATTATCGCCTGCCTTATTTAGGGGATACTTCGCTTTTATAAACTCTTCCAGTAAATCAAAGAAATTATCAAAAGCATGACTTTCATCGGTTGAATTAAATAGAATAATTTTAGCCCAAGAAGCAGAGGTAATAAGAGCGAATTTTTTTTGCAACCAAGGCTGAAATTCTGCAAATTCTTTCTCTTGTTCTGTGACTGGGATTTCTAGTAGGTCGCGAGCGTGTTGATAGCCGCACAAGAACATAAATAAGTTGCTGATAGAACGGGAACCGATGTACATTGCCGGTTTCTTTTGAATGCGGTTGAGTAATTCGTAAAATTTAGTCATTATTTATTAACCATTGGTAAATTTTTACAGTTAAAAGCTCTCAATTTCTTCGATAATAAACTGACCGCTAGGACAGTCAAAGTCTTTTATCCATTCTTCTCTAGTCAGCCCGGTAGTTGACAAATTATCAAACACTTTGCGACGAACTTCAATCCCGTAGTGTGTGCCATTCTGAGTAATCGGTGTTCTACCTTTTTCCCAACGTTGACTCACAATAAAATACCCTCGTCCTACCAACTTGAGTTGAAGATGAGCCCCGCTAATGCCGTTAGCTTTTAGCCAAGTTTTAATAGCTTCAGCACATTCGGCACACTGCAAGAGCTTAAAATTATTTACTATCGATCCTATCTGCTGATAGATTTCTTCGTCAGAAACTTGTCGATTGCTGGGCATTATATCATATTTTTACTTCACAATATCTGAGATAAAAACTTGCGAGTGCGTTCTTCCTTCGGATGCTGAAAAAACTCTTCCGGCTTCGCTTCTTCAACTAAAACGCCGCTATCCATCAATACAATGCGATCGGCAACTTCGCGCGCAAACCCGACTTCGTGAGTCACCACTACCATTGTAATTCCTGTTTTAGCTAAATTTCGCATTACATCTAAAACTTCCCGCACCATCTCCGGGTCTAATGCTGATGTCGGTTCATCAAACAGCATGATTTTAGGCTGCATGGCTAGAGAACGTGCAATCGCGACCCGCTGTTGCTGCCCCCCAGACAACTGTCCGGGATATTTTTTTGCTTGTTCCAAAATCCCTACTCTTTCTAAGAGTTGCATCGCCACTTCTTCGGCTTCTTTCTTCGGCCAGCGGCGCACCCATACTGGCGCTAGCATGACGTTTTGCAAGACGGATAAGTGGGGAAACAGGTTGAATTGCTGAAACACCATTCCTACTTCGCGGCGAATGGTCTCAATGTTGCGTAAGTCGTGAGAAAGTTCGATTCCGTCGATCGTAATTTTACCTTGTTGGTATTCTTCTAAAGCGTTGAATGTGCGAATAAACGTCGATTTTCCCGAACCGGATGGCCCCATCACGACCACGACTTCGCCACGGTTGACGGTCATGCTGACGCCGCGCAGTACGTGAAATTGTCCGTACCATTTGTGGACGTTTTCTGCTACGATTACTTGTTCTGGGCTTGTGGGTTGAGTTTCCATAATTTTTTAGTTTTTAACCGCAGATAGAGGCAGATGAAAGTAGATGAGTTTTTAGCGCTGACCTACTTCTAAAGTTCGCTCTATTTTGCGGCTTGCTAGGGACATTGAGTAGCAAAATATCCAATAAATGATGCCGATGAATAGGTAAACTTCGGCGTATCTGCCGAGATAGGATGGATTTGCTAAAACTGCGCGGGATATGCCTACTAATTCTAACATTCCGAATAGAGACAGCAGGGATGTATCCATAAATAATCCGATGAATTGACCGCCGATCGCCGGAATGACTGTTCGCAGTGCTTGAGGCAGTACAATGAGAATTGTCAGCAGGGGTGTATTGAGGCCGATCGACCTCGCTGCTTCTATTTGTCCCCTGGGCACGGCCTGCAAGCCACCGCGCACGTTTTCTGCCAAGTATGCTGCACTAAATAAGGTTAATCCCGCAATGGCTCTAATCACTCTATCCAATTTCGGATATTCGGGCGGCAAAAAGAGTTGCAGCATTATTTGACCTAAAAACAAAATGCCAATTAATGGTAAACCGCGAATAATTTCAATGTATAATGTTGATAAGAATCTCACAACTGGCAAAGAACTTTGTCTGCCAAGTGCTAGCAATACTCCCAAAGGAAAGGAAAGCACAATACTAATAACTGCTAAAAACACCGTCAATACTAAACCGCCCCAATCATTTGTTGAGACTTCTGTCAAACCCAACCCGCCTTTAATTAGCCACAAAATTATGGGGAAGGAAAGAACCCAAATTGCAGGCATCCAGCCCATGATTTTTGGGTTTATTTGCCTTCCGATGGCATAGCTGGCGGCGGCTGCGATAATAATTCCTAAGAGGTAGAGGCGAGAGGTTAGGTCGATCGGCGAAATGACGGCACCCACAACCGCAGCACCGAGTATAATTAGTAAAGGCGGATTCCAAAGACGTTCTTGCCGCTGAATATTTCCCCAAGTTAATCCTCCCAACAAGGCAATTATGGCAGCTACTATCCACAGCCGCCAGTAGGATTCGCTGGGAAATCTGCCGGCAAAAAATAGCGGCAAGTTGGCTTCTAACACGCGCCATTGAGCTTTTGTTGTTGCCCAAACGATAATTCCTTTAATCGCTTGGAAGGCGATAATTAGGCAAACTACTGTCAGAATGCTGTTGTACCAGGTACTAAATAGGTTTTTGCGCGCCCAATTCCAAGGAGTGGGCGATTCGGTGGCTGGAGGCGGAAGTACAGGGATAGTTTCCATATTTTAGATTTTAGATTGCTTGCTGAATTGCACTTGCTAAAATTCCTAATATTTTATTGACATCTATTAGGTAATATTCGGTCAAGTCAATTTCAATGACTTGTTCTTTGAGTCTTAAAAACCTCCAGGTTTGGCCGCTAGTAACAGCCCCATAAATTATTGTGGCATTTTTGTTGCCTTCGCCCTCATTAAATATTCTAGCTGCCAACATTTCTGCGACGCATGGCCCCAAGCCTGCATTAATATCTTCGTTTTGTGCTTCTACGATGGCAACTACTGGTGCGGTAATAATTAATAAGTGTGAACAACGACTCATCAAAAAATCGCAATTTCCATTTAATCCTTTTTCGGCATCAACTGTAAAATCTATTCCACAAAAAAGACCAATTTGATGGTTGAACAGTTTTCTAAGTTCGATTAAAATCGGTGCGGTAATCATGGACGATCGAGATTTGTCGGTATTGCTGCTTAAGGCAATGGGTACGTTCTCTTTGAGGACTTCTACAAGTAAGGAACTTGGTTCTAATTCTGGCACAGTAGCGAACAAATCGATTCGATCGCCAATCGTCAAACCGAAATTTTTTGTTACTGTTTTTAAGTTAAAATCCTTGTAAGTCATTTCAACTTTATTTCGAGATATTATAACTTAACTTCTGACCTCGCTATCAACTGTCAACTGTCAACTGTCCACTGTCAACTGTCAACTATCAACTGTCAACTGTCAACTGTTGTTTACCTTTCCTTGATTTGTACGGTTTGATTGTACCAATTCATAAACAGAGAAACTATCAAACTAATTGTTAGGTATGTTACCATGATAATTAACATTGCTTCGATCGCCCGACCGGTCTGATTCAAGGTCGGAGACCCCACCACAAAATAAACGTCGGGATAAGCAACCGCAACCGCTAAACTCGAATTCTTAGCTAAGTTCAGATATTGGCTGGTTAAAGGCGGCACAATCACCCGCAAAGCTTGCGGCAAAATTACCATCCGCATCATTGTTCCAGACTTCAGCCCCAAAGACTTTCCCGCTTCCCACTGGCCTTTCGATACTGACTGAATTCCGGCGCGGACAATTTCGGCAATGTAACTGCCAGTATACAAGCTGAGTCCGGTCACTAAGGCTGCGAATTCAGGAGTTAATTTTAATCCTCCTTCGAGTTGCAAGGCTGGTGTCAGGCGGGGAAAATCTAGGCGAAAAGGGAGATTTTTGGTGATAATAAAAGCTAAGATTGCACTCAGCCCGATCGCACCTAGAGCCCAAAACAACTGTCTTCCCGGCTTAGCTTCTTCCAACATCACCCGCGCCCGCCACATCCACAGCGCCGCCGCCGCCAAAACTCCGACAGTTAGCAAAATCACCCAAATCTCAAAACCCGGCAAAGCCACAGGCCAAGGTACAGCAATGCCGCGATTTGTCAAGTAAATCGCCCCCCTCATCTGCTGATTGTCTTCCACTTTTGGCAGGGAAATGAAAACTGCGAAATACCAGAAAAATAATTGCAGCAATAACGGCGTATTTCGCAGAATTTCTACGTACAAACCAGCCAAATTCCGCAGCAGCCAATTGTCGGAAAGGCGCGCAATTCCTACCGTCAAACCCGCAACTGTTGCGAAAACAATGCCGAGACCCATCACCCGCAGCGAGTTGATTAAACCGACAACATAAGCTTGTTTGTAACTGTTTTCGGGACTGTAGGGAATCACGCTTTCGCCGATATCAAAGGATGCTTGAGAATTGAGAAAGTCAAATCCAAATGCAATCCCCAGTTGCGAGTAATTGGCACTGAGATTGTCCCAAAGAATGGCGATAACAACTATTACTAAAATTATGGCGATCGCCTGTCCGGCTATTTTCCAGAAGCGATCGTCCCGCAGCAGTTTTGATATATCTTTAAATTTGGACAATTTCTGCGATTGGCCCGGTTGAGGTTCTGGGTTCATAACTTAAATTATATTTGATAAATCTGCTGGCTAATCCCGGCGAGATTGAGCTTTGGTGCGTGATATCGTTTCCGGTTGCATCGGAATGATTTAACCGCAGAGGGCGCTCCAGAACGCAGAGGGAGAGAATACAGAGATGAATAATTCCGATGCAACCGGATTTGATATGACTTGATAGTTACTCGATTGGCAATCGGGATTTTTCAAGTCACGCACTCTAGATAGCTTTGGTGCGTGACTGTTAACAGTTAACAGTCAACTGTTAACTGTTAACTAAAATTAACGGAAAGGCGGCGAGTAAAGCAAACCGCCATCTTTCCAGAGTCTGTTTTGACCCCGTTCTAACTTGAGTATACTTTTGGGGCCGAGGTTGCGATCGTACATTTCCCCGTAATTCCCCACTTTCTTCACAACGCGGACTGCGTAGTCGTTCGGGAGTCCCAAACCTTTACCTAAATCTCCTTCTGTTCCTAGCAAACGTTTGACGTTAGGGTCTGTAGTGCTTGCCACAGTTTGGTCTACATTTCCTGAATTAATTCCCAAATCTTCAGCTTCAATCGCCGCGAAAATAATCCATTTCACCGCGTCAGACCATTTAGGATCGCCGCTTTTCACCGCTGGGGCTAGCGGTTCTTTTGACATGACGATCGGCAAAACAACATTATTCTCGGAATTCGGCAGAGTTGTCCGCTTAGAAACAAGCTGCGATCGATCTGCCGTAACACCTTGACAGCGACCTTCTTGATAGGTAGCAAAGGTAGTATTCACATCTTCAAACACCACAGGAGTGTATTTAACTCCTAACTTTCGCATTTGGTCGGACAAATTTTGTTCGGTGCTCGTACCTGTCTGCACGCAGATAGATTTGCCCGCAAAATCTTTTAAACTTTTGATGCCGCTGTCTTTTTTGACCATGATGCTTTGAGAGTCATAAAAGATCACCGGGGCAAATTCCAGTCCGGTAGTGCTGTCGCGACTCGCGGTGTAGGTGGTATTTCGGCTGAGAATGTCGATTTCTCCGGCCTGCAAAACTGTAAATCTATCTTTAGCGTTGAGCTTTCGGTACTCGACTTTTTCGGGATCGTCAAATATTGCCGCCGCGACAGCCCTGCACACATCCACATCCAATCCCGAATATTTGCCTTTTTCGTCTACAAAGCTAAAACCCGGCAGTTCGCCGCTGATGCCGCAAATCAGTTTGCCGCGGCTGACAATTGTATCTATCCGGCTGGAACCTTGTTGCGAGTTGCCACCTGCTGCAGTTGTTGCTGTTGTTTGTCCGGTTTGTGCCGATCGATCCCTACAAGACGCCAACGGTGCCAAAAACAACACACTTGCTAGTAGCAGAAATCCCCATTTACGCATAGATTTTAATAGAACGCTTTCCTGACAATCCTACCTTGTAGCTGTCAGAACTGTGGCGATCGGCTATCTACACAGCTTCCGGTTTCAAATTAGCCGTTCTGCATCCGGTGCTGCACAGCGGCAAGTGCACCGACTACCCGCCTGTTTTTTTTTGAGCAAGCTGGGAACGCAAAGTTAGAAACCCGGTTTCTGGCTGGAGGTCTGGTCGTCAAACCTAAGATTTATCCCTGAAACCCGGTTTCTTTTCTGCTATTTCTGCCCAGCGCGAGCGATCGTCGCCCTTCCCTGAAATATTTATCCGATTTTGATTGAATGCGTTCACAGTAACTCTGGTGCGAGCCGCTGCTCAGCTAAATCGCGGATTAGGGACAGCCGAGACTGGATGTATTCGTCCAACAAATCTGCTTCTTTGCCATTAAGCGCAGAGTTGGTCTTTAACTGTTTCAGCAGCCACTGTACCAGAGTGGCATCGTCTAAATTGACTAACAGAGTAGCTTGGGTGGTCTCAATTAATGACCAAAGTTGGCGTAACATGACTGGAGTCATAAAACCTCGTTGAGCGTAAATACGCACTTAATGGGCGGGTCTAGCAAAAAGCTGGTCTTGGTGTTTTAAGCCGATCGACGAAAAGCACCCTCTGAGCCATCGGCTTAATGATTATTTTATATTTGACCACAATAACTTAATACAGTAGTGTCACAAGTTACAACACACAAGATGTTATAAGAGTTCCCAATTCCGTCACATTGAGATAAATATCTTGATAAAAGATTAAAAATCTTTACACGCGATCGATCGCGGAGGCTGCCAGAAGCTGTCAATCGATTGCGCGATTTTAGATTTTAGATTTTAGATTTTAGAATTGAAGCATTGACTTGCGCGAGATAAATACGTTCGGCAAGTTTCATCGGATACAGGTTTTTTATTTCTGGGTCCTGAGTCTGCTTTCGGAATGAATCCGGGGGATTGTATCCTGGATGCTTTCGGTCTGCGATCGGGCCCGATAGCCCGGTTCAACAGCAAATTGATTGATTACTCAGTAGCCACCAACTTTTGAACCCCCGCCAGAATTATTTCTAATTCAGCGATGATTTTTGTAGCCCCCTCCAAATCATTAGATTCGGCCAGACTTTGAAGTCGGTCTGCCATATCGGGCATTAACCGCACCGCCGCCGTAGCGCTGACACCTTTAATTTGATGAGCGTGGCGGGCCAGTGTCTCCATATTTCCCGAGGCGATCGCCCCCTTAGCAGCTTCTAAATAACTACCAGTATCCACCACAAAAGCTTGCAGTATTTCCCGCTCAAACTCTAAATCAGCGCCCGAAATTTCGTGCAAACGTGCCATATCGACTACCGATTCGATATCTGGTGGCTCAGAGTTTTTAAGTTCCTCACCATTAAAATTGGGAGTTTTAATTTTTAGCTTGGCAGACCAATTTTCTAGTACCGATTTTAACTTTTCGAGCGAAATAGGTTTGCTAATATAATCGTCCATGCCCGCCGCCAGACACTTTTCCCGATCGCCCTTCAAAGCATTTGCCGTCATCGCAATCACCACCGTCTTTTGATGCGGTTCCATCTTCCCAGCAGCATCTGCCGCTTCCCGGCGGCGCAATTCCCGCGTTGCTTCGTAACCGTCCAAAACCGGCATCTGACAGTCCATCAACACAATGTCATACTTTTTCTGAGCAACCATAGATACCGCCTCTGCGCCGTTATTGGCGACATCTGCGGTGCATCCTAAAACTCTGAGTTGATTGAGACCAACTTTTTGATTGATAGGAGTATCTTCAACTAACAAAATCTTTAAACTTGCTAACTCCCGGTTGTCAATAGCTGAGGCTCGATTGGAAGTTGGATTTGCCCGCGGCTCATCAATCAGCGCGATCGGGGCGATCGCATTCGCCAAGCAATCAAATAGTCGGTGAGCTTTAACAGGTTTAGTTAAATAACCGCTAAAACCGCTATCTACCAACCGTTTCGCCTCTGCAAGCTGATTCGTTGAAGTCAGCACCACCCATTTTGTCTGCTGCATTGCCGGCTCAGAAATCCTCAAGCGTTCGAGACTTCCCGCCACCATTTCCGGCAACTGAATATCAACCAAAACGATATCGTAAGGGGAATTAAGGCTGACAGCTTTGTACAGAGATGCGATCGTCATCCAACCGTTCTCAACCTCCTCAACCTCCATTCCCCACAAAACAGCCATTCTCACTAGCACTTTTCGCACTGTCGGCTTGTCGCTGGCAACTAACATTTTTCGCCCCGCCAGCACCGTTTCAAAATTCACTTCGCACGCTGTCCCCACAGCCGTTAAATTTTCCTTAACTGTCGGCACAGTAAACCAAAAAGTCGAGCCTTGACCCGGGGTACTTTCCACACCGATTTGCCCACCCATTAATTCCACCAACTCCTTAGAAATAGCCAGCCCCAAACCTGTGCCGCCGTATTTTCTTGTCGTTGAGGCATCAACTTGAGTAAATGATTGAAACAGCTTTTTTTTGTCTTCGGGAGCAATCCCAATTCCTGTATCTGTGACTTGAAATAGCAGGAGCATCGAGTCACTATTTTCTCTTTTTAACAGTTCGAGATTATCTAAAATTTTCTGATTTTCGCTGGCTGACAATAACCCAGGATTACTAACATTACCCACCTCAATCACCACTTCTCCTGCTTCTGTAAACTTAATAGCATTGTTGATCAAGTTAGTGAGTATTTGACGCAACCGCGCTGCATCACCTTTAATTTGCACCGGCACGTCGCTGTCAATCAATGCCACCAATTCTATACCTTTTTCTTGTGCGGGAGTCGCCAACATATCCAGCACTTCATTCATACAGATACTGAGGTTAAATTCGATGGTTTCTAAGCGCATTTCTCCTGCTTCCAGTTTGGAGAGATCCAGAATATCGTTAATGATGGACAGTAAATTTTGACCGCTGAGTTTCAGCGTCTGCACAAAGTCAAGCTGTTCGGGAGTAAGATTCGTTTTCAGCAGCAAATCAGTCATCCCCATCACTCCATTCATCGGAGTACGGATTTCGTGACTCATATTTGCTAAAAATAGCGACTTCATTCGAGACGCTTCTAGGGCTGCTTCTCGGGCTTGCTGCGCTTGTTCAAAAAGAGTAGATTGCTGAATGGCGATCGCCAACTGCACGCTCAACCTTCCCAGCAAATCCATCTCAGAATCAGTCCAAACACGCGGAGCGCTGCACTGATGGGCAATCAGCAATCCCCACAACCGATTTTGACTCGTTTCCAAACTCCTTCCCGGCAGTTCACTTCGAGTTTCCGGCGAATATTCTGCTGCCAACCCCTGACTTTCATCGCCTATAAAAATTGGTACAACTAAATTTGCCCTTACCTGCAAACTAGCAAGTAAATCTCGGTGTTCCTCGCTCAAATTTGCGGTATAAATATCTGCCATTGATTGAATAGTTTCTGCACTGTACAGCCATACATAACTTTCCCCAAAGGATGTTCTTTGAACTTTTCTGCCCAGCAATGGCATCCAATCATCCCCTACAGATTCCACAACAACAAGTGCTGTTTCCTCGGACTCAAAACGATAAATTACCGTGCGGTCAGTTGCCAGCAACTGCCGCACTTCTTGTACGGCAGTGCTCAGAGTTTGAGTCAGGTTGAGAGACTGGCGGACTCGCTGGGCGATCGCCGAAACCAGCCGTTCCCGTTCTGCTTGTTCCCGGAGCATTCTCTCAGCTTGCTTGCGTTCGGTGACATCGCGAATTACCGCAGCAAAGCACAGCGGTTCGGTGGTTTGAGGGTGCTTGACCAGAAAAGCATTCATCACAACATCAATGGGTTGTCCGGTGGCCAAGTGCTGCATTTGACCTTCGCCTTGCCACTGACCGTGACTGATAATTGTTGGTAAAATCTCTTGACTGAATTTCTGTTGAAAATACGGCCCAATATAATCCCATATCTCCGTATAAAGCACTGCCGAAAGATTCTCTACACCCACCAGTTTTCGTCCGGCTTCGTTGACAAACAGCGTTTTGCCTTTCAGGGTAGCCATACTGATAAAATCGCTGCTGTTTTCAATCAGCGACACAAATTTTTGCCGTTCTTCTTCTCCTTTTTTGCGTTCGGTAATGTCGCGCTTGACGCAGACATGACAAATTACATCATTGGCGTTGTTAATCACAGAATATGCCGCAACGTCGATCGCCAGCGTCTGGCCTTTTTTAGTGCAGTTAGTAATTTCGCCCCGAAAACTTCCTGTTTCCGCTAAACTTTGGACAATTGCCGAAAACCGCTCCCCCGCAACCAGCGGCGATGCTTCTGCTTCTAATTCCGCGTCTGTGTATTCTAGAAGCGTTTGGTGAGCGCGATTTTGTTCGAGGAAAAACCCGTCAGCATCGATAATGACGATCGCATCGTTGGAGTTTAAAAATATTTCTCGGTAAAGTTTGAGTTTTTCCTCAGCTCGCTTGCGTTCGGTGATGTCCCTTTTGACATTTACGTAGCAAACTACATCCCCAGCATCATTCAAAACCGCAAAAGCCGAAACCTCTACCTCCACTGTTTCTTCTTGCACAGCCCTGATAGAGGTCATTTCGCCTCGGTAACTCCCTGTTTCTGCCAAGCTTTGCAGCACAGACGTAAATGCCTGTTCTCCCAGGTGAATTGCCGGGGTTTTTCCCCACAATTTAGACGAACTGTAGCCCAGCAAAGCCGTGTGAGCTTGATTTGTTTCTAAGTAACAGCCTTGGGGGTCTAAGATCGCGATCGCATCGTTGGATTTCAAAAAGATTTGTTGATAAAGTTGCAGCTTCAGTTCAGCTTGTTTCCGGGCGCTAATATCCGTGAACAAGCCGTAGTAAACTATCTCCCCCGATGCTTGGAATTCTGGCTGGGAAGCTCCTTGCACCCATTTAAGTTTTCCCGACGGAGTGACAATTCTTCCTTCCCACCGCCAAGGCTGCAAATTTTCAGCAGAAAGCGTCACCGAGTTGAGAAAATCATCTCGATCTTCGGGATGAATCATGTCAACAATTGCATTAAAATTCTGCTGAGCAGCCTCTGGTTCTATTTCATACAATTCTCGGCAGCCCGCGCTCACAAACGAGAAGGCCATCGAGCCGTCTGGATGCAAGTCAATTTGATATACCGTACCCGGTACGCTAGCAGTAATTTTTTGCAGTTGGGCTTGGCTTTGATTCCTGGCTTCATCTGTGGCCTGGAATTGACCGATCTCTCTAGACACACCCAAAACCCCAAATATATTACCCTCTGCATCGCACAGCGGCACTTTTTGCGTGTCAAAGATGTGCTGTTTTCCGCCTTCAAAGACGATCGCCTGGTAGGGATTGCGAACCCTCTCCCCAGCCAGCACAGCTCGATCGTCCTCGCGGATGCCCCTAATTTTGCCGTGGCGGTCGCCAAATACTAATTCGGCTGAAAACCCTAATTCTATATCATCTTTTCCGATAATTTCCTCAACATCTTTCCCCACATATTCAGCAAAAGTTTGATTTACAAAAATGTATCTAAAGTTTCTATTTTTCGCAAAAACTCTGTCCGCCGTAGCATCCATTACAGCCCGCAACAATAGTTCTTGACTTTCCGCATTCAGAGCAAAATTATTTTGAATTTTAGCCTTGACACGGGTCGTTTTAGCTGTTAAAGCTTTTAACTTTTTTGCACTAATTTGAGCGACTGTGTGGAGCAAACAAAGGTGTTCCAAATTAAAAGCAGTTGCCTGCTCTGCACCAATAAAAAATACTCCCAACAATTCTTCACTTTCATCCGGGTTGGCTGGTGCCATCAAGACCGAGTGAAACTGAGCCATTGGTGGCGGAGCGATGTTGTGCGCCCAGTCCCGATTGCCGGCAAGCCATTCAACGCGAGCAGCTTGCAAGCGTCCTTCAATTTCGGCTTTGGCGCTAGCACTTAAGGGCTGTAAGTGTTGCAGGTATATTCGATCGTCCGGTGGCGTCAAAATCGCGATCGCCTCTGTGGGAATGAGGCGATCGAGATATGCCAGACACGCAGACCAAATTTCATCAGCACTGAGAGCGGCTTGAACTTTTGCAGTAAGTTCGTTGAGAACTTGCAGTTCCAAGGTACGCTGGCGGACTTTTGCTTTGAGGCTGGCGGCTAGGAGTTGCATAGTGCTCACCACGCTGGTTTGCTTATATTATAATTATTGATTTTCAAATTTTTGTAAACGATTATCTTAAAATATATCCGACAAAAAGACAACGGTTTTATATTTAAATTACCTTCACTCGCTAAAAAACCAAGGCGCGATCGGGAGCAAAGAGACACTGCTTAATGCAAGCTCTCGCTCCCGCTGCGAAACTTAAGCTCACACCCAAACACAGATGCAAGCTCCGACTTTTGCGATCGAACTCAAACAATATTAGACCAAAGTTCAAACCCTCAAATTAATATGTTGAGTCAATCGAAAATCGCAAATCAATGGACGGTTAAACTAACCCATTAAAATCACATTATCGATCACATGGATGACGCCGTTATCAGCTTCAATATCTGCAGCGACAACTGTAGCATTTTTAACCTCAAAACCGTCAGAACAATCAATTTTAATCGGCGAACCTTCCAAGGAAGTAACAAAACCGAGTTTTGCCAAATCAGCTTTCATAAATTTCCCCGATACGACGTGAAACATCAAAATCCTGGTTAGTTGGGGAACGTTCTGTACTAGGGTTGTGATAGTTCCCGGCGGCAATTTCGCAAAAGCATCGTCATTGGGCGCAAAGACAGTAAAAGGGCCCGGACTTTTGAGCGCATCTACTAAATTAGCTACTTGCACCGCCGTTACCAGGGTTTGGAACGAACCCGCACCTACGGCAATATCAACAATATCAGGCATTGTGTTTTACCTCATCTGGGAAAAAAGTTCTATTAAGTATCGTAAACTGAGGCGGGCAACAATACCTACTGTCTTTTTTGAAAAATTAGTAATTCTTTTGTATTGAGGACTTCCACCGTCAGATTTTTGATGAGGACTTCAGTCTTCACTACAAACCTAATAATATAGGACTTACATCTGGGGCGCAGAAACCGGGTTTTTTACAAAAATACTTCGTTAAAACCCGCAGATTAGGTAAAAAACCCAGTTTCGAGGAGTCGGAGTGCCTAAGTCCTCTAATAGTTATTTTACCATATATAATATTACTAACCGCTTGACAATTTAACCGCACGGTGATTTTAAATTGCTACAAGACTGCTGGAGATTGTGATACCAACACCTCTCTAGGGCGGCAGCAACCAAGTGAGCTTTATTTAAGGCGTCAGTGATGCCCTGCATTGTGAGGTAGCACCCACAGGTTTTGTTGACCCGCTTCTCTCCTAGCCTGAACAGAAGGGTGATGTAAGACACCTTAGCCTTGCTGTCCTTCTTTAGTCCTACCCCTTTGGGGCATTCTTTCTGTGCTTGCTTGAAGTAGTCCAAAATCCGCTCATACCCGATCGGGTAGTCAGCGGATGTGCTGAGTGTGACTGAATTAGATTTTTCGCTCATCTTTCGCTCAATTCTCTGTAGTGCTGAGTCGCTTGCTGTGTAAAGGATACAGCAAGCTGCTCAGTTTTCGCTCAGACACGAGATATGTTGCCTGGAGCGATCGAAAAAATGGGCTAGGATGGCGGAAAGTGGTAGAATATCTCCGAGAGCTTAATTCAAATCCTGCGATCCCAATTATAAAATTAAATTGGATCTGCCTCAGCAAGTGAGTTTGTTTTGGGCGATCGTCCGGCCGTGTATCTTTGTGGTTGGGATAAATTAATCGATCGGGCGATTCCCTACTCGATAGCTGCGCTTCACCGGAATGTTAATTCCCCTTTGCTAAAAAATCAACTGTAGCGACTGTTTTGGCAGAGGGAATTATAGAAGAAAACGTAAACAATCAGAGCATTAGCAGTCAAGATTAGAGAACAAGTCTTTGCCTTCTCCCTCTGTGATGATTTGGGACTGTGTTCGATCGCAGGTACTTGCTCTATGCTGAGAACTTTGAGTAAAGTTTGAAACCGGAGGCAAGTAGAAATACTGAAATAATTATTAAATAGAAGTTAATCAAGATTTACATCTTGAGATAGATGAATTAAGATCGGAATGAGGTTATAATTAAAATTAATTGTTAGCTTGTCTAAAACTAACCCAAAAACCGGAAGATATTTCAATGCAAATAAATGGCAAAGCCTTCGGCTCCTGCTCTCGCTGCGAAACAGTACCCGCAAAAATAGAGGGCAGCGGAGGTCTATACCTGTGGTTTCCAGTATCCCACACACTCAAAAAGGTTATTTCTGCACTAACCCAGGCTGATCTTGAATTCCGGCTGTTAGAAGAGAGCAAGTGTTTGTACGTTATCCTTGAAGGAATAGCGAGAGAAAAGTTTAGCGCCCTAGCCTCATCGGTGCTGACAACTCAAGAGTTGAAAGAGACAAAAGTTTTGTGGATGCGCGAAGTTGAACAGCCTAAACTTAGCGATTTTTATCGCAGCACTTCCTTAGACAGTTTTATTAATTTTAGCAAGTCAGATTGGCTGTTAGATTTATTGTACGAAGAACGCATTACTACGCATTTTCAGCCCATTGTTTATACCTCAGATACTTCTAAAATTTTTGCCCACGAAGCGCTGTTCCGAGGAATTGACGAGCAAGGAAACTTAATTTATCCGGGTCGGATTTTTGCCCAAGCAGAATCAGCAGGCATAATTTTTCAACTAGATGCTTTGGCCCGGACTCGCGCTATCCGCGAAGCCCACGTTTACGGTATCCAAGAATTACTTTTTATGAATTTTTCTCCGACTTCAGTTTACGATCCCGCTACGTGCCTGCGAATGACTGTACAGGCTATTGATGAAGCGGGAATTCCTCACAGCAATATTGTTTTTGAAGTAGCCGAATCTCGTCACCCTCCTGATATCGATCACTTGATTAAAATTCTGAGGTTTTACCGAGATGCGGGATTTTTAATTGCCCTGGACGATTTTGGCAGCGGTTCTTCTAATTTAAATTTGATGCACCAACTGCGTCCAGATTTTATTAAGTTGGATATGCAATTGATTCGCAACGTCCATCAAGATTATTATAAGGCACTAATTACTGAAAAACTGTTAGAAATTGCCGCTCAATTAGAAATTCAAACAGTTGCTGAAGGTGTGGAAACTTTGGAGGAGTTTGAGTGGGTGCGGGAACGGGGAGCAACTTTCGTTCAAGGTTATTTGATTGCTAAGCCGACTTCTCCGCCGATCGCAGTTACGAACTATATTGGTGCTCAACCAGTACCTATTTCTGCTTAACGGGTTTCCTGTTGCGATTTGGGGCTACATTTGCTCGTCCCCAGGCTCTGCTTGGGGACGATAACAACTAGCACTTTAAACGCTCAAATTGCGCCGCAGAAAGCTTTCTAAGGATTCCATTCTCATGCCGTAGATTGATTCCAAGTTTTGCACTTCTTCGGGAGTGCAGAAATACTCGTTACCCAGCAATACCCGCAAAGTTCCTAAGTCTTTTTGAGCTTGAGGATTCAATAAACCCAAGGCATTTCTCAAACCGTCAAACACCATCAGCGGCGGGTTAATTACTATCGGTTCGCGCTTGAACAAGCGTGCAAAAATGCGGGGGATGTCGTCTCTTGTCAGCACATCCGGGCCACCGACTGGTAAAATTTGGTTGCGCGCGCCTTCGACTGTTGGCGAGTCGGCGGCAATCTTTGCTAAGTCGTCGGTACTGACAACAGAGGTGCGGTTTTTGCCGTCGCCAATCAGCAGGTAAAGTCCGGTTTCTCGAAATCTTTCTGCTAGGGGTAACAAGCTGGAAGCAAAACCTGCAGGCCGCAAGATTGTATAATTCAAGCCGCTGTTTTGCAGGTATTTTTCTACTTCTCGCTTGGCTTTAAATACTGCTGAATCTTCGTATCCCCGATCGACTCCCAGTACCGAAAGAAAGACAAAGTGCTGCACTCCGGCTTCTTTGGCGCAGTCGATCAATTCTATGTTAGCGCGGTAGTGTACTGCTTGAACGTCGCCGCCGGTACCGTGGCTGCTGATGATGTACTGCACTCCTTGGCAGGCTTTTTTAATATCTTTGTCTTGTTTCAAGTCGCCGATAAAAATCTCGGCGCCTCGGTTTTCTAGTTCTGAGTAGCGAGATGCGAGGCGAACGAATGCGCGGACAGGCTTTTCTTGCTGTCTGATTTCTCGTACAATTCGGCGGCCTAGTGCGCCTGTTGCTCCGGTTACTAAGAACATGATTTTTAGTTGTTGGTTGTTATTAACTGGATCGGGACTTACGCATAGGGTCTAGAAACCCGGTTTCTTAAATTTATCGTTGCTAAACCTAAGATTGATGGTAGAAACCGGGTTTCTTTTGCCTTAGTTTTATTTATAACTCATAAATCAAATTTCGACAATTACGGGGGCGTGGTCGCTGGGTTTGATTAATTTTCTGGGAGCAATATCTATTGTACAGTTTTTTGCTTGTTCGTACAGGGGAGGGCTGAGATAATGGTGGTCGATTCTCCAGCCGTTGTTGCGGGGAAATGCGGCGGCCCGGTAGTCCCACCAGCTATAATAACCTCCTTCTGCGGTGAATTTGCGAAAGGGGTCGTTTAATCCTAATTCTATGATTTCTGTGAGTGCGAGGCGCTCGGCTACTGATAGGCCGACGGAGTTAGCATTGGCTTTGGGATTGTGGATATCTCGATCGTCCGGGACGATGTTGAAGTCGCCGCAAATGCACAATTTGGGGGATTTGTCTAGTGCTATTTTGAGGTATTCTTGCAGCAGTTTGAGCCACTTTAGTTTGTACTCATATTTCTCGCTGCCGACTTCGGAACCGTTGGGAACGTATACGCAAATAATGCGAATATCGTCGATTACTCCGGCTATTAGGCGTTTTTGTTCGTCAAAGATACCTGCGGTTTCGTCGCCGAGAATGGGGGCAAATCCGGTGCTGATTTGCGTTAGGGGCGATCGGCTGAGAATGGCGACACCGTTGTAGGATTTTTGACCGGAAATGTAGCAGTTGTAGCCGAGGTTGATGAAGGGTTCTAGGGGGAAGTCTTTGTCTGTAACTTTGGTTTCTTGGAGGCAGAGAATGTCTGGGGAGTTGGCTTGCAGCCAGCTAATAACGTGTTCGAGGCGGGTGCGAATTGAGTTGACGTTCCAGGTGGCGATTTTCATTATTAATACAGTAATCCTAAAGGTGAGGTATAGGGAGAGCGATCGCACCTATTTTAAGCTATTTTTTGCCCTGTCAACTCACTTGATTTGATAAATGTAAGCATCTTCGATCCACGTACGATCGACATAAGTATTTGTCATTCTCCTTTCCGATAAGTCTAAATTCCACTTTTGCTGTATCTGATGCAATCCCTTAATTAATTCATGTTTGGGGCTGACTGCTACAAGTGCTGTCCAATCTATTTTCAATTCGGGTTGAACTTGGCGAAAAACTGATAGAATTTCCCCATAAGTTTTAAGAGGGCCTTTGCGATCGTACAGAGGTGATGCGATCGTCAGCCGCCAGGTTTCGGGTTCTGGTGCCCACATCCAAAGAGCTGAATTTACTGAGAAATTTGCTGCCTTAAGAGCGTCGATTAGTCTTTGACCTTCTTCGATTTCTTGACTTAATAATGTTGCTGTAGCCATTGTAAAATTCCGTGAGTGGGGTCAGTAATTGCTGAATAAATATCGAGGGCTTTTTGTCGGTTATGTTTTTGATAGCGACTTTCTTCTGACCAATCTTTGACCAGAGACCATCGAACTGAAAAATTAGGATCGTTGAGGAGAGACTTTAATTGTGTATCAAGTTTAGCAACTTTAACCAGCTTTTCCAAATCGTGGGTGTAACTGTCCATAACAGTTTTCTTGTCAGGAAAGTCAAATTTTTGAGTTTGCTTGGCAATGCAAGCCTTTAAAGCACATTCGATGACATAACCGCTGAGGTAGTAAGCACCTGAGTATTGACGATTTTTGAGCAGCACTTCTACTTCTTTAAGCCGAGTGAGCGCTAAGTCCTTTAAATCCCGCCTATTCAAAAGTTTAGCAGACCTCCATAAAATTTGACTGTTTTAGCTCTAGTTTAGCAGAGCGATAAGTTTATCCGTTTTTGCTTCGAGTTTTGTTTGTTATATACTCTTTGATTACTGGCCAGATCGTGAAGTGCGATCGCCCGTTTTGTTTGACTGTTTCAACTAATGACCGCCGTCCTAAAGATTGCATGACTTTCAAGAGTTCGGGCGGTGATAGTTGCAGGTTTTCTGGTATTTTTGAGATGTCGGCTGGTTCGGGGGTATTGGCCAGCCATGCGATCGCCTGTTGTTCGGATGCGGTTAGGCGATCGAAATGCTGGTGCAGGAGTGATTCTAAGTCACCTAAGAATAGAGTATCATAGGAGAGGAATTCGGAAACGCTACCGCCGAATAAGTCTTGAATCAATGTGGCAACTATATTTAACCAGAATGGATTGCCTCGGTAAAGGTCGATCAGTTCTGACCATTTCTCCGGTTCTGCTAAACCTTTTTCTCTGAATATTTCTTGTGCTTCCGGGCCTAAACCGTTGAGTTGCAGAGATTTGCAGGGGCGGTTTTCGCCTTCTAAGGCGGCGATTTCTCTGGGTTTTTCCCAACTCAGGAGGATGAGGCAACTGTTGTGGGATGATTCTGTTATTTGTTTGAAGAATGCGCCGTAATTTTCATATCCAGGTTTGTAATTTCCAGCGAGTTGTTGGCTGCTGAAGATGGTTTGCACATCATCGAGGATGATGAGACAGCGGTGCGATCGCAGATATTCTAGTAGAGGCGATCCCCCCGTGGTTGCGCTTTCTTCGGGATAGGGGGCGGGCACGGGGGCACCGTCCCTACAGAATTTAATTAAGTCGGTTTGGAGTGATGCGAGGGGTGGGGCGTTGCGGAGACTTCGCCAGATTATGTAATCGAATTCGTGTTGAATTTGTGAGATTAGTTGGAGAGTAAGGGCGGTTTTGCCAATACCGGATAAGCCTAAGATGGTGATGAGGCGGGTGTGGCCTAAAATCCAGTTTTCGAGGGTGGTGAGTTCGGATTTTCGGTTATAGAATAGTTGAGGCTCTGGTGCATCGCCTAAGTCTAAATGTACTTTAGGTTCGGAATTGCTAGTTTTTTCGTTAAATTTATCCTTGTCTTGCGGTTCAGGTTGTGAGACTTCTGGGGAGTACACATTTTCAGCGGAGATGTTGCCAATATGGATGCAGCCATTCCCCACGAGTGAGACATTCCCAACTCGTAAATTTTCCAGTTTCGCTCTAAAATTGGCTTTACATAATTGCTCATCATCTAATGCACTTGAGAGAATTTTCCACAATTTGAAGCCCACTTCTTTAACATATTTTTCTGAACGGTGGTGTTGTGCCGCAATTTCTTTATATTTTTGATTGTCCCAAGCGCCGCGCAGTATAGCTTTTTGCAGACTATCTAAATGTTTTCCTGTAGTAGTTAAAGCTAGATGGTCTGTAAATTTTAAGGCTTCTTCAACGTCCATCAGTCACGCATATGCAAGGGGTTGACCTGATTGTAACCCAACTAAATATGACTTTTTTAGTAGCAACCAACTAAATATGACTTTTTATGACCTAGTTGGGATGAAAAAAACTACTAAATATGACTTTATATGGCTTGAAAATTTTTGGCAATTAGGAAATAATTTATACTTAAAGCAGAAAATGTTAGGCTCAGCGCTAGTTGTATCTACCTGTTATGACACAACCGAATATTTTGGAACTCGCGAAACAGGGAGATGCAAAGGCGATCGCGCTTCTGCTGAACCGCCAGCTACAAGCCAAGGGCATCACCGCCGCAGCTTCCCTTAAGGATGGTTGTTTACAGGTGATGCTGGAATCGGCAGAAGCGCCTAGTCAGCAAGTCTTGGCCCCGTGGGTGAGTAAGTCGATCGCTGGTTTGGGGGCTGCATCGATTGAGAAAGTCAAGGTTTACGGGCGACAGACGGGCGCGAAGGTGCCGGCGTGGAGTCAAGAGTTTGAAGTGGCGGGGCAAAAGTTGCCTGTTACGGATGTTACAGAGGGGCGGGCAAGTCGTAGTGAAAATACGGAGTCAAATCAGCTTAGTTTGAAGGAACGGGCTAAGCTTGGGGATGTGGATGCGATCGCCAGTCTGTTGAATCTTCCGTTGCAAAATAAGGGGATTAGTGCGACTGCGAGTTTGCAAGATGGTTGTTTACAGGTGATGCTGGAGGGCGATCGGGTTCCTGATGAGGAGGCTTCTATCAGGATTGTCCGCAGGGAGTTGACGAATTTGAAGGCGGGGGCGATCGCTTCTGTGAAGGTTTACGGGCAGCAGGCGGGTGAGGATTTTCCGGCTTGGAATCGAGAGTTTGAGTTGGTGGCACGAGCAAGTCAATCGTCCCATAATCTAGGAGTGAATACTACAAATCAGCTTTCTGCTAATAATTCGTATGCAGAAACAACCCAGGAGCAATCCTCAATACAAATTCTTAATGAAACGTCAACAGAACTATTGTCAGACAATCAATGGAATGCTGCATTTATAATCTTGAGTGTAATAGCATTCTTCATGCTTTATGTGAATTTCACCTTGGCAGTTATTCTAGCTATTGCAGCAAGTATTGCTTATGTAAAGTATCAAAATACTCCAACTGGGAAAGCTGCTGCTGCTAAGAGACAGCTAGAAGCTTTACAAAAGGCTGAAGAAGCTGAACAGGAAAGGTTAAGGCAGGAAGAACAAAAAAGAATCTTGATCGAGGCGGCTCAATCCCAAGCTAAATTATTAACAACTAATCTAGCTCATACAGCCTTGGATGAATTCCGAAAAGTTGATGCTAGAATAAGCGTAGGTGTTAACTATAGAGATTTATCAGGTGTGATAGCTCCAGCTAAATTCGCAACTCAGAAGTTTGAAAAATCCAAGGATTATAAAGTTTGCCCATACTTAAGTGAGCTTATAAGTAACACTATGTTATACTATGAACTTTCTCAGGAATGCTTTCAAAAAAAAGTAACGTATAAACCTTTAAATTCTCAATTCAAAGCAATCCTACAAACAGAATTTCCCGAACTAAAAGGCGTAAGTTTGGACTCAGTTATCAGTACAATTTGGCAAAAAGCTGACCGTTATTCGGATGAAATAGAAGCAATACTTGAATCATCAGACCATCTTAGTGGCTAGATAGTTTTTAAATTTAAAAAAATCAATTACCATCCAAATATTGAATTAGTTAATATGTCAGACCTAAGCTCAAGAACCACCGAACACTTAGACTACCCCTTCCTATTAGTCACGCACATGGTCTGTGCGGATCAGCAGATTCATAGTGAAGAGTCGAAAGCACTACGCGAACTAGCAACACAGATCGGCGCTTCTCAACGCACTCTCGCTGAGATGGAAAAAATTCTTGCTCAAGAAGAAAGTCAGCTTTCTGTAGAGGATTTAGCTCCGAAAGTGTCGCCCGGTGAGCAAAGTGAGGCCATGTCGCAAATGTTGGCGATCGCCTATGTTGACGGTTTTTGTTCGGCGTTAGAACGCCAGATGGCGGAACAAGTAGCACGGATTTGGAACTGGCCAACGGGAGAAGTACAGCGACAGTTGGCAGAAACAGGAGCCTTCACTGATACCCGATTCATAGGCGAACACAACCAACAACAGAAAGTTTCTTTCGGTGCGCGTTTCCTTAAAGGGGCTGATTCTCTCCTTTCACGCGCATTGGTGGATAATGTAGCAAAGCTCACTGGGAGTGAGCAAAAAGTTGAGCAAATACGCCGGGAAATCCTGTTAACTGGACCAGAATATGATGAGGCGATTCGTCAATGTGCAGTCATCGCTGATGAAGATTACAAATTTGCAGAATTGGCACTAAAAAGAGCTTTATTAGCACTTTCCAATTTGGGGCAAAATATTCAACAGGCTATCGAAGACATCAAAGATAAAACAGGTAGTAAAGGTCAAGCTAGCACTGCTAAGGAAGTCGCCAAGCAACTTGAGGATACTAGAAATGCTCTAAGTGCCGAAATTATCAAAGAAATGGAAATTGTGCGCGAGTCGCTTCGGGCCAAGGAACGCGCTCTCAATCATTTCAGCATCACATTTATGGGCAGAACTAAGGCTGGCAAAAGCACTCTTCATGCCATAGTTACAGATGATGGATGGGATGCGATCGGTGTAGGCAAGCAGCGAACAACTCGGTTTAATCGGGTGTGTGAGTGGAAGAATATCCGCATCATTGATACTCCTGGGATTGGCGCTCCGGGTGGCAAAAGTGATGAAGAAATTGCTAAAAGTATTATCGACGAGTCAGATGTGATTTGTTATGTGGTGACAAATGACAGTATCCAAGAAAGTGAGTTTGCTTTCTTACGATTATTGAAGGAAAAAGCTAAGCCACTAATTATTCTGCTGAATATCAAGAAAAATCTGAGCGATCCTCGACGGTTGGAGCATTTCTTACAGAACCCAGATAAAGAGTTTGTTATGGAGGGTCAAAGCGGTATTGGTGGGCACATTCAACGTATCCGCCGTTACGCTAAACAGCATTATGCTAATGATTACTTGGATATTGTTCCTGTGATGCTGCTGGCGGCACAGCTTTCCCGCGAACCAAAACACGAAGAGAAGAAAAAGGAGCTTTTTAAAGCAAGCCGGATGCAGGATTTTCTGAATTCAATCCGTGTATCTCTGGTTAATCAAGGGGTAATTCGTCGCTCTCAAACTCTGCTTGGTTCTACCGTAGGTGCAATTGATCATCCTAATAAATGGGTGAATCAACAAGCTTTAGTTTATGAAAAATTGACAGAGACGCTGAAAAATAAGCGCGAGGGAATCCAAAAGGATATCCGAAAAGCAGCTAAGGACGCTAAAGACTATTTACTCCAACAAATCGATAGTATTTTTCAAGATACTATCAATGCTATACCATCCTTTGCTGAAGACAATTGGAACTCTAATGAAATTGCGCTGAAGCTGGGATGGGAACAAAAATTAAAAGCACTTCGATTTGAAGAACGCTTAAAAATAGCTTATCAAGAGACCAGCCAAAAATTTAATAAAGAAGTTCAGGAAGTTCTTGAGGAAATAGGAAATGAATTACAGCTAATATCTCAGCTTGGCAGCAATGATTTCAGCTTTAATGAGCAGGATTCAAACAATTTTCGAGATTTTGTGCGAATTGGTAGCAGTCTTCTCGTGATAGCTTCTGCTATTATAACATTCTTCGCTCCTCCTGTTGGTCTCGCTATAGGGATTGTAAGTGCTGTGGTTAGCGGGATTGTTGGAATGTTTAAATCCCAAGATGAAAAGCGACGCGAAGCTGTTATAAATATATCTACTTCGTTGGAAAGTCAGCTCAACACTCATCGGCAAAGCACTCTACAGCAGGCTAAGGGGGACTTTGGCAAGTATTCTGATTCTGTAACCACGAATATCAACATCTATTTTGAAGAATTGATTGCAGGGCTAGAGGCGATCGCGACTCAGCTTGAAGAAGCAAAAAACAAGTTATCAGATACAGCAAGTTATCTAAATCGTGCTTATGCCAAGCGAATCATTGACTGGTCTACTGAACAACAGGAACCCTTGACTGTTCAAGGTATCAAGCAAACCATTTATAAAGTTGAACGAGTTTTCGGACGTAGTATCAACATTGTAACAAAATCCAAAGTACAACCACTAAAATCACTAGACGATATCAAACACATCCTTCAAGAGGATATTTCCTTTAGCAATCTCAAACCTACCCAAAAGGACTAAACTATCATGACTCAGAACAACCCCAACTTTAAAGCGGCTGATGTCGGTGCTTTTTTCAAAAAAACGCTAGTAAAATTTGACAATTTGCTGGCTCAGGGAAACACCGCCGAACTAACAGCGATTCGCAAAAAAGTGCGCGATGAGTTAAAAGAGTATCGAGAACAGGGAATTCTCGGAGTAGCTTTTGTTGGTCAGTACAGTGCAGGTAAATCAACCATTATTTCTGCATTGACAGGACGGCGGGATATTCGTATAGATGCTGATATTGCTACTGATAAAACGACAAATTATGACTGGAACGGCATCAAGCTAATTGATACGCCTGGACTTTTTACAGACCGCCAAGAACACGATGAAACTACTTATAAAGCGATCGAAAAATCAGACTTGCTGGTTTTCTGCCTTACCTATATGCTCTTTGACTCGTTGACAGCAGAGAATTTCAAGAAGTTAGCCTATGAAAAAGGCTATCGCTGGAAAATGATGTTGGTCATCAATAAAATGTCTGATGAAGCAGGAGAAGAAGAGCAAAAAATTGCCAACTACCGCACAAGTCTTGCCGAGGCAATGAAGCCTTACAGCCTTGATGAATTTCCGCTCAGCTTTATCGATGCCAAAGACTACTGTGAAGGCATGGACGGCAATGATGATTTTCTGACGGAAATCAGCCGCTTTCCAACTTTTATTGATGCTCTCAATCAGTTTGTAGAGCGTCGTGGCTCCCTTGCTCGTTTTGATACACCTGTCCGGATTGCTCTAAGCTGCGTTGATGAGGCTCAGTTGAGCTTTACTCGCAACTCTAGCGAAGATTCTGCTTTTTTTGAAGTGCTGACACGGTTATCTCGCACAGTGCGTAAAGAGCGCGATCGCCTGCGAACCAAGGTTAAAAATATAGCCCTAGAGATGTCTTCAGGAGTTGCTAGCGAAGGCAACACTCTTGCCGCAGCAATAGGCGATCAGAATTTTGAAAGGCTGAATAAACAAGCTGAACTGAATGTCCAGAAGCACTATGAGAAAGCAGAAACCAAACTACAAGAAGTTGTTAATGAAGCAGTCAAGGAGATCCGGCAGGAGGTAGAAAAAGTTCTAGAAGGTGATCTAGTCAAGAGTTTTGTTGCTTGCCTAGATAAAAATCAAAATATATCAGCCCAAAATCTGGAGGCTGGTATGGATGTGGAGCGATTAAAAAGCCAAGTTAACTGGCTTAAAGGCATCGGTGAGACAGCCGGGGTGAAGCTGACCACTTTGGCATCGAGGGGTTTTGCAAAAACCGCTGCTGAACAAGGATTTCTACGTTCTATAGATGTAGCAGGAAGCGGTCTACATCAAGGTGTTGTGGCTGTGGGAAAATTTGTCGGTTTTAAGTTTAAGCCTTGGCAGGCGGTTGGTATGGCCAAAAACATCGGCAATGCTGCTAAATTCCTGGGGCCGGCTGTAGCACTTGTTTCGGTAGGAGTAGAGATTGTACAAATGCGACAAGAACATGAGCGAGAAAGGCAAATGTCTGATGTTCGTCGCGATATTACGAGTCAATTTCAATCAATAGCAAAAGACTTGGAAAATCAAATTGAAATACAGCTTTTTGAATTTGAGCAACAGGTTTATGGAGAGATTGAGAAGCAAATTGCAGCCGCTCGCCAGAAGGAAGAGGAAGTGATTTATGCTTCTAATACTTGGGTAAAACAATTGGCAGAAGTCCGTAAGGATTTTGACGCGATTATCCAGTACATCACGAAGGCAACAGCTAATCCGAATACTTGAAGCTGAAAAAGAGCGATCGCCCTTAAATCCCAACTTGTCCCAAAAGGCGATCGCCCCTACATGAATTATTCAAACTAACTCAGACACACTCAGCCGCCCTTCTACGGGTTCATACTCATCCTCTAAAAGCCAATACTGCGCCTCATCATAACTCTGACTAGAAAACACAACTTTATAACCCTCAGCCGGATCGTATATCCGACAATTTCCCTCAGCGTCACTTAGTAACAAAAGCAGATAAGGCGGTGAAAGATTTGGATCGATCCATACCTCTGTAAATTCCCAGTTATTCTTCACTAAGTCGGCTTCGAGGCGTAACGTGGTATCGGTTTTCTGCATCAACTTTTATCTGTCCGTAGTAAACTAAAAGACGGCTACCATCCGGGTCAACTCTATAACCAATTGATTCAGCAAAAAACATACCATAACGATCGTAGCCCCGAATCGTACCTGTAAATTCTCCATCTTCTATTATGGCTTGAGCTACCTGATTCATAGTAGCCTCATCGTTAAAAATATGAGCAGCACGTCCTTTATTAAGCAGTCTTCTCATTTGTGGCGTGTCTGGCAAGTGTTTAGCACTGTGCCTGCTGTCAAGGGTGATTTGGCGATTAATTCCACTCATTAATTAATTACTGAGCATACAAGTATGATTAAATCATGCGATCGCCCTTACGTCCCAACTTGTCAAAAAGCCCGCGCGATCGCAGCTATCCCGTAGGGAATCGCCCCTACATGAATTATTCAAACTAACTCCGACACACTCAGCCGCCTTTCTACGGCTTCATACTTATCTAGGTCATTAAATTTTTTATCTCTTTTTTTTTCCTAACACTAATTGCTGAGATGAAGACCAGGCAGTGACTATATGTAGCGCTTTTTGCTGTTCATTTTGGTGATAATATTGTTTCATTATTTTGCCATCAATGAAGGGCGATCGCCTTTAGTTCTAATTCTCCGACTATCGCATTTACCCAAGTCAAAAAAACATTTTTGAAACTGCTGCGGTTTAATTTCGGACAAATAAGTAGACTAAACGTCTCATGAGATGGTATAATTCGGTAATTATAGAAAGCTTTTTAACCATTCATATTTGGCGCTACCATAGGCGTCTATTGCCACCCATCACTCTGCACCGCTAATGATAGCTAGAATCGCAATTGCGATAAAATGTTTGAGCAAATGTTCTTTACTTCTTTATCTTATGGGTTGTTCAAGGTGGCTAAATAATTTAAAAAATTGGTATTTAAAATATTTATATAGCCTTTCTCAAAAATATCAGGTATGATTGACAGCTTGTATAACCGCTGAAACTAAGAGGGCTAAAGCCCAACTACGTACCTCATCTTTCTGAGAACCGCTATAGGATGCAATGAATCTATTTTTTTTGTTGCGAAATTACAGTTTTACTAAAACCTCTTGCCATTAATAACACTCATAAACTAAAATAAAGTACATAAAAAATAGTCGGTTCTAACTGTAGCATATTTGGGGTTGAATTTAAGATAAGTTTAGCCTGAATCTAAAATCTAAAATCTAAAATCGCATGACTGATTGTAAAGGCGATCGACAAACTAGCAACTTAGCAGCTATTCACCGACAAATCAATTGGCTTCAGCAACAGCCAGACGGCTTCCTATTTCAACAAATTTCCGGCGACAACTGCATCGCAGTAAAAAAAACAAAATCAGTGCTGTTACTGCTTTTAGCAGACCGAAAAACATTAATCACAAATGTAGCTCAATCAATCCTAGACCTCAACAATCCACTAAATTTAATCTTTCCCTATTCCCGATCGGTGCTGCTAGCATTAGTCTGGAAAACTCAGCCCAAAAAAATCTATGTAATCGGATTTGGTGGCGGCAGCCTCCCCAGATTTTTTCACCACTATTTCCCTAACGCGACAGTCGAATGTACAGATATTGACCAAAAAGTAGTCGAAGTAGCTCAAAAATTTTTTGCCATTCAATTCGACGACAGACTCAAAGTAGCCATTCAAGACGGGCGGGAATATCTAGCCCAACAAGATGCCCCAGTAAAAAACGATATAATTATCGTAGATGCTGGTTTTGGCAGCGGCTATATGCCCTATAAATTCGTGACACAAGAATTTTACCAACTGTGCAAAACTCGCTTGTCAAGCGCAGGTGTTCTAGTTGTCCACCTGTTCCACAAAGAAGAGTTTAATGCTGCAGCGGTGAAAACAATTCAAACTGTGTTCGCACAAGTTTATATATGCAATTTAGAAACTGGCAACAGCGTTGTCATTGCGACTAATGCTCCCGATTTAGCTAAAAATGAAATTTTCTTGAAAGCCGAACTTATTCAAGATTTCTACAATTTAGGATTTTCCTTAATAGAAATGTCGCTCCAGCTAAAAAAAGTAGCCCAATTGCCGGAATGGGTGAAAATTTGGGCAACTCTGCCAATTTTTACAGATGTTGAAATGCCCGCTGGATATTTGGACTGATAAATATACACAATTAGGGCTGTTAACGGAATCCGACAACTCTAATTCTAGGGTGCTTATGGGGGCCCCATCGGGCTGTATGGTGTTTATGGGCGCACCATCGCTATGCCTTTAGCAAATCCCAATCACTCAACAGTTGATACTAGGAAACATCGCTCTCAAAAATACTTGACAGTGAAATTGCCTTGGTCTATTATAGAAGTAGTGCAAACAATGAAAAACATGAGACTAAAAAGTTGGGAGTCTCCCCGCAGCGAGGGCAGAAACTCCAAAGGTAAAGGCGGCTCAGCCAGGGCTCGGCAACTCAAAAAGCAACAGCAAACTCTGCGAAAACAGTTAAAAGCTCAAGTAAAAGCTCCACACGATCGACAAAACCACCAACAACACCACCAACAAAACCATCAAGGGAAGGAAACCTATAATTCCTTCCCTTTTTTTGTATCTTTCTACTGCTGCTCAATCCCGCTGAATGTTCGGACAAATCGTGCTAGTAATGCTCGCCTGGGAGGGTTGCTCTTGCCAGCAGTTGAGAATGCCTTGCAATTCCCCCTTCAAAGTTTCTAAGGCTGCAATTTGCACCGAAATTTCCTCTACCTTAGCCGTTAGATGCTGCTTCGCTTCAGAGCAAGGCAACTCTCCCCGATCGCGAACCTGTAAAATATCCTTAATCTCCTGAAGGCTTAAACCCAGAGCCTGAGAGCGTTTAATAAACGCCAACCTGTTGAATACGGTTTCGCCAAACAAGCGATAACCAGCGGGCGAGCGCTTTACTGCAGGAGACAGCAAGCCCATCTCCTCATAGTAGCGAACAGTTTTCACCGACAAACCGCTACAGGCAGCTACAGAGCCAATTTTGTACAGTTTCTCGGCAACAGAAATATTCATAAACCAAGCATCCAAGATCGAAAGACTTTTTTGCCCTATCTTTTAGTGCCTCAGATCCAGGGAGTCGATCGGCACGTCGCCCAGTCACCATTGCCCGGTAATCTTATTGACACTCCCCTGGCTAAAGCCGAGGGGATTCTTGATTCGCAGAATCAACTTGCCGATGCAGAATTACTTCAACATCGGTAGCGGTCAATTCTCCACAAGCGTTCGGATCTAAGATCCAAGTTCCGACGTGCCCCGTCGTACTTAATCCCCGACTTAGGATGTTTTTAGCTGCGTTCCAGTCACGATCTAATACGCATCCACACCGACAAGCGTGGGTTCGTGTTGATAGACTTTTCTTAACAATTGTTCCGCAGCTAGAGCATTCTTGACTTGTTCCGTTAGCTGGTACGGCAATCGTAATTCTTCCGAATACTTTGCCGAAATACTCCAACCAAATTCGGAACATATACCAAGATGCGTCGTTAATCGATTTTGCTAAAGAGTGATTCTTCACCATATTTTTGAGCCTCAAGTCTTCGTAGGCTACACAGTCGTTAGACTGGATGACGCATCTTGCTAACTTCACGGCAAAATCTTTACGCTGTCTACTTATCTTGAGGTGGCGCTTCCCTAGAATCGCTCTAGCTTTTTTTCTGTTTTGTGAACCCTTGACTCGCTTTGAGACTCGTCTTTGGGATTTTTTCAACCTGCGTTCTCCCTTGCGGAGGAAACGCGGGTTCTCAATTGCAACCCCATTTGAGTCTGTGTAGAACTCTTTAATTCCTACGTCTAACCCGATGGCGTTACCTGTGACTTCAGTCTTTTCAGAACGGTTAACTTGAATGCAAAACAGGACATAATATCCGTCTGCCCGTCTCACCAAACGTACTCGCTTAATTTGACTGCGCTGATAGAAATGTAAGTCGCGTGTTCCTTTTAATTTGAGCTTCCCGATTCCCTGCTTGTCGGTAAAACTGATGGATTTTCGATCGTCTGCCAAACGCCAGCCTGTAGTCTTGTACTCGACGGATCGATTGTCTTTCTGGAATTGCGGGAATCCTTTTTTTCCTGGGACTTTCCTTTTACAGTTGTCGTAGAATCGGGAGATCGCCGACCACGCTCTTTCTGAGCTAGATTGTCGAGCCATGCTATTCAAGTCATCGCAAAACGGAAATTCCTTAGCTAAAACAGCGCTATACTTGTTCAATGCGTATTTATCGACCTTTTCGTTTTCCATCCAAAACCGCAATGCTTTGTTTCGGATGAACTGCACCGTTCTAATTGCTTCGTTTACAGCGTCAAATTGCTGCTTTTTACCGTATGCTTTGAACTCGAAAACTAACATGACTTCGACCTTATCACGATAGTCTTATGCTAGCAGCATTGGCTTAACCTTACTCTGATTGTTCAAAAAGATTTACATAGCTTTACTCTACAGCGCAATCCTGAAATCTAAGAAAATAGACTGGGAGGCTTTAGCCTCCTTGCCCCTTTCATCCCCGGACTAAAGTCGCGGGGTTTTCAGGATATTATTTATAAGGAGGATTTTTTTTAGACACGTTAAGCACGGGCAACTGAGGTCTAGAAGACTGAGGAGGAAGATAGTATTCGGGAGCAGGTGCGGGTTGTTCGGCTCCAGAGCGGTAAATTTGCCACCAGCGGAGAGCCATCGCCACCCCAGCGGTGCCAAGCCCAAAAGCCAATAAAGAGCCGCTCGCACCGATGCTGCCGATGGCTGCATCGACAACGCCCACTGTCACAACAAAGCTGGTAATTGGCTCTCTACGGTAAGCTGACCTCAAAAGTCGCGTCCACGAAGCATTCATTTGGTTTTACTCTGTTCTATATTTATTTACAATCTCTAAAACTTAGAGTTGGCGGAACGATCGGGATTTCTAGCAAGCGAGACTAGCTTCACCTGCATTAATCTTCTCGCCTGTGGGGAATTGTACGGGAGCGAGGCAAAATTGCCAAGCTTGTCAAATCAAAATTCCACCCCATATATACCTCCAAAAGCCAGCTATTGCATTCGGGAACCGATCTCTCTCGACAGAGAAGTCGCTGGGCTTGTTTCTAATTAATATTTTAATCAATTCCCGAATTTGTCGCGGTCAGCAGAAGTCACACGCGCTGCCGTTCGAGTCAAGACAAAGTGTAAGGCTGACCGCGCCATTGCTAAAATTAGTTGAGACCCAACCAGGACAGCAACCCCTGGCCTGTGACATACTCGATAATTAAAGTTAGAGAAAAACCGATCATCGCGGCTCGACCGTTAAGGCGTTCCGCGTAGCTGTTGAAGCCAAACTTTGGCTGTTCCAGTTTGGGAGTAACGGTGGGTTGTAGTTGTGTCATTGCTTTGGGTACCTGGCGATCGACGCTATTCAAATGTGAAATCCAATGTTAGTTACAAATCTTAAACATTGCTGCTTCTATTATAAAGAGGGTTAACCGCCGTCAACCGTCCCCGAAGAGAAAAAACTGCTGCCAACTAATGCCAATTAATTATACCCGCTCAAAATATGACTAATCAGTTAGATAACGATAAGCTTCCTGTCGCCGTACAGCGAGTAGCCTTTGCCCTTCGTACAACAGGCTGGGTTTGCTTCTGGGTACAGTTAGTGCTAGCGGTGGTAGCGGGGATCATTTTGCTCTTTGCCATCCCCTTCGCCATCCCCAGCACTACCGCCCCTGGGGGTTCAAACAGTGCCGGCACCGGCGGGGGCGTATTTTTTGCCATTTGCGGTCTAGCCGTACTCGCTTACAGCGTATATCGCTCTTTCCGCTTCACTCGCTTGTCGAGACAACTGCGATCGCCCGGTAACGCTGTCCGCCCCAAAAAAGCAGACACCATCAAAGAGGTGCGGCTGTCACTGATGAGCAACTTGTCAGGAATGCTGCTGACGCTGATCGGCGCAGAAGCTATCAGCGGCACGCTTTTAGCAAAATCTCTAGCTCAGCCGCAAGCCTTGTTCGGTGCCACAGTTGATTTGGGCCGATTTATTCAGCCCCTAGATATATTTGTGGTACTCGCCAATACTCACGCCACTGTTGCCCATTTTGTCGGGATTTTCGGGGCTCTTTGGTTGCTCGATCGCATCCACAAACAATAGTTATTGGTGAGGGGCAACCGATGCCCGATGCCCAATGCCCAATGCCCGATGCCCGATGCCCGATGCCCGATGCCCGATGCCCGATGCCCGATGCCCAATGCCCGATGCCCGATGCCCAATGCCCGATGCCCGATGCCCGATGCCCGATGCCCGATGCCCGATGCCCCACTCCCTCACACTCCCACTCTCTCCCAACCGACATCCGGAATCACTGCCAACCTGTCGAAGAACGTACTCAGATACCTTCTACCACGGCAACATGAACATCATGGCACTGAAACCCGAAGCTTATTTTGGGGTGACAGATCACCCAACTATTGAAATTTCTCAAGAAAGTTTTCGTTCTGTCCTAGGTCAAATAGAAGCTGAACTCCTCTGTAGCGATACCTACAGCCACGCTCTAGCTAGCCTGCAAACAATGTTGGGCGAAGCAGCCTCCGCTGCCGAAATTTTAATTAGAGCAGTTAGCAGAGAAGCCGTCAAGCTCGCATTTGACCGATTTCCCAAACAAAACAAAATTGAACCGCAAGTACCCCAAGAGAGTGTTACTGCTGTAAGTCCCGCCATTGAGACGGTGACAGAAATTCAAGAATTGGAGCCACCAGTAGCTGTTCCTGTCTTCTATTGGCGCAGCGCTAGTGTGGAAGCGCCCCCCGAAACCGAGCCCGAGACTGAAGAAAATTCCGATCGACAAACTAACACTTCTGAAGACAGCAAACAAGCGCCCCAAGACGAAATTCAAGTCGAGTCGGCTCCACCGGCAACTGTCGCCGTCCCCGGAAAATCCTTCCCAGGGTTCGGTTTTCCCAAAAAGCCGAAAAAACTCACCAAGGAAGAAGCAGCAGCAATAGCAGTTCAAGAGCGAGAAGAGTGCCTGCGGGAGTTGGGTAAAGAATTGCGTAAGGGACGGCAAATTCGCTCCCTATCCCTGCTGCAACTCCACAGTCAAACTCTCGTGCCGCTGCACCACATCGAATCGATCGAAAATGGGGAAATCGACAAACTGCCCCAAGATATTTACGTTAGAGGTTTTATCCGCCGACTGGGCGACGCCTTGGGACTAGACGGCAGCGCTATGGCGAATGCTTTGCCCAAACCCGCTCCGACTCCAATTCCCAGTATGTATGTGTCTGTTTCCGATTCCGACTCAGGCGAAGGCTTTCAAATGCGTCCGGTGCATTTGTACATCGGCTACACCGCTTTGATGGCTGGGGCTGTAGGGGGTTTGGGTTGGCTGTCGCAGCAACCCGTGGTGCCAGGAGCACAGGCAGTACCTCCAACGCAGGTGACACCGCCAGCCTCAGTTGCACCCGCTCAGAAGACTCCAGAAAAAGCACCTCAACCGGGCTTGAAGAAGTCTCAGAGTCACGGCGGAATGATTGTGGGGGCTGACATGGCGCCGCCGGAGGTGATTTTTGGTTAGTGTGTGTCGGGCGAGCGCTCTCGTCCGACAACTCTCTTGGTGCAGGTGAACTCAGAAACCCGGTTTCCGAGTTCACCTGCATGCGGATACTTGCTTGAAGAAATAAGTCCAGGAGAGCAATTACGGTTGAGATTTTAGTTCAATCCCCGCTTTTCATCCATCTGTAGAGTCTATTCTAAAATCTAAAATCTAAAATCTAAAATCTAAAATCTAAAATCGCCAGCCCGTGTAGCCAAAGAGATTTTTCAACTGCATCAGGAAACCCGATATGTGCGATAAACTATCTATTTGACCACTCCTCAAAGAGGTTTCCGATAAGATGAGTTCCCCAGCCACCGCTGCTTTCTCCGATCTCGATCCGCTATCGACTCACTCGCCAACAGTCACGAGTTTGGCGGCACCAGACAGTGCTTTGGTAACGGTGGCTCAATTGCCACAAGCATCTTGGACAATAGAAGATAGCGAGAAACTCTACCGAATTCAAGGTTGGGGCGAACCGTATTTTTCGATCAATGCAGCCGGGCACGTTACAGTGTCTCCCAAGGGCGATCGCGGCGGTTCCCTCGATTTGTGCGAACTGGTAGAATCCCTGAAACAGCGAAATTTGGCTTTGCCGCTGCTGATTCGATTTTCTGATATTTTGGAAGACCGGATCGAGCGCTTAAATTCGTGTTTTGCCAGAGCGATCGCTCGGTACAATTACAAAAATGTCTATCGCGGTGTCTTTCCAGTTAAATGCAACCAGCACCGACAATTAATTGAAGATTTAGTGCGTTTCGGTCAACCCCATCACTTCGGGCTCGAAGCCGGCTCGAAACCGGAATTAATGATAGCTTTGGCTACCTTAAAAAACCCAGGGGCTTTGTTAATTTGCAACGGTTACAAAGACCGCGAATACATCGAAACTGCTATTTTGGCCCAGCGGCTAGGGCAAACTTCCGTAATTGTGCTGGAGCAAATTGAGGAAGTAGAACTCGCAATCGCCGCGAGCAAAGCATTAGGAATTAAACCGATTTTGGGAGTGCGAGCAAAACTCACTACCAAAGGGGTTGGCCGCTGGGGAGGTTCCACGGGCGATCGGGCAAAATTTGGCTTGACAATTCCTGAAATTATCCGTGCAGTCGGCGAACTAGAAAAAGCTGGAATGCTCGATTGTTTGCAGTTACTGCACTTCCACATCGGCTCTCAAATTTCCTCAATTAGTGTCATCAAAGACGCCATTCGAGAAGCCAGCCACATTTATGTAGAATTAGCTAAATTGGGAGCTAAGATGAACTACTTGGACGTAGGCGGCGGACTCGGCGTTGACTACGACGGTTCTAAAACAAACTTTCACGCTTCCAAAAACTACAATATGCAAAACTACGCTAACGACGTAGTAGCGGGAGTGAAAGATGCCTGCGACGAGCGGAAAATCCCGGTTCCCATTATCATTAGCGAAAGCGGGCGGGCGATCGCTTCTCACCAATCAGTGTTAGTTTTTGACGTACTCGGTACTAGCGATGTCCCCAGAGAAGTACCAGAACCAGTAGATGAAAACGCGCACCAAATTCCGCGCAATCTCTACGAAATTTACCAATCTATCAGTCCCGAAAATTACCAAGAAGTTTATCACGATGCTATCCAATTCAAGGAAGAAGCAGTCAGTTTATTTAACTTAGGCTATTTGGGAATTGCGGAACGGGCGAAAACCGAACAGTTGTACTGGGCTTGCTGCGATAAAATACAGGCGATCGCGCGGCAAAAAGAATATGTATCGGACGATTTGGAAGACTTAGAAAAGGTGATGGCTTCCATTTATTACATCAACTTATCTGTTTTCCAGTCAGTACCGGACAGTTGGGCAATTAACCAATTGTTCCCAATTATGCCAATTAACCGACTCGACGAAGAACCAACTCAACGCGGTATTTTAGCCGACATTACCTGCGACAGCGACGGCAAAATCGACCAATTCATCGATTTGCGAGATGTAAAGTCGGTTTTGGAACTGCATACTCTCAAACCTGGAGAACCTTACTATTTGGCGCTATTTTTGGGAGGTGCTTATCAAGAAATTATGGGCAACCTTCACAACTTATTCGGCGATGCAAATGCAGTTCACATTCAGCTAACACCTTCTGGCTATCATATCGAACACGTTGTGAAAGGAGACACTATGAAAGAAGTGCTCAGCTACGTACAGTACGATTCAGAAAATTTGGTTGAAAGCATCCGCCGTCAGACAGAAGCAGCTTTGCAGCAAAATAAAATTACTCTTTCCGAAGCCCAACTTTTGCTGCAAAATTACGAGCGGAGTCTCAGCCAATATACTTATTTGCAGTCCTAGTCAGTGGGCAGTGGGAAGTTGGTAGTTGGTAGCTGTCATTAGCCAGCAGTCATTAGTCATTAGTTAATAACTGATGACTAATGACTCATTAGGTAGAGTGAAAACAGAGAACTTTAGCCATTAGGAATTACCAATGCCCAATGCCCAATGCCCAATGCCCAATTCCCAATGCCCAATTCCCAATTATGCACCATGACCGAGAATTTCAGATATCGCCCGCCGCTCTTCTCCGTGTTGAGTCGGTAAAACTTGGCGAGCGTCAGTAATCAGCCAATCGAGGGCCGCCGCTTGCAAATCGATCGCAGCGCCGGTTTTATCAACGCAGTAGCGCCCGAACACCAGTTTATCAACCAACCGCACCTCCGGTCCCAAACGGGAATACTCAAAAATCACGCTGTTTTCCACAGTGGCACCACTGCAAAGCCAGCAATTTGGGCCGATCATTGTCGGCCCGACAATTTTTGCTCCATCCTCAATAATCGTCATCCCCCCAATGTAAACAGGCCCAGTAATATCAACCTTATCCCAGTTGACAGCTACATTCAAACCAGTGTAGATGCCGGGGCGTACTTCAATTCCCGGAATCGAAACATTTTTAACTTGCCCCAGCAGTACGGTCTGAATTGCCCGCCAATAGTCAGGAACTTTGCCGATATCCACCCACTCAAAGTCCATGCTAATCCCGTAAAAAGGGGCGCCTTCTGCTACTAGCTTGGGAAATAACTCCGAACCGATATCGTATTCCTGGCCCGAAGGGATGTATTTGAATATTTCCGGTTCAAAAATATAAATACCAGTGTTAATGTCGGTACTCAGAGCTTCCTCTACAGAAGGTTTTTCTTGGAAATCTTGAATTTTGCCAGACTCGTCTGTTACCACCACTCCGTAACTGGGAACTTCCTCGCGGGGAACCGATTTCATAACAATAGTAGCGATCGCCCCTTTTTCCCGGTGCCACTTCACAGCAGCAGTCAAGTCCAAGTCAATCAAAGCGTCGCCGCACAGCACCACAAAAGTATCGTCAAAAAACGGCGAGAAGTCCTGAATTCGTTTCATGCCACCAGCCGAACCGACAGCCTCTCCAATCATTTCTCCGTCCTCAATTCGCCCTTCAAAAGAATAGGCAATTTGTACCCCAAACTTTTGACCGTCGCGGAAGTAGTTTTCTATCACGTCTGCCAGGTGGGAAACGTTAACCATAATCTGGTCAAATCCGTGCTGGCGGAGCAATTCAACCAAAAACTCCATCACTGGCTTTTGCAGGATGGGAATCATCGGTTTGGGTATTGTCTGAGTAATAGGACGCACGCGAGTGCCTTTACCGGCCGCCAGAATCATCGCTTTCATTATTAACTTCCTCAACCCTCTGTTAACTGATATCAACTGAACAATTAGATGCTAGCGGTTGCGATCGTCGAATCGATCGCAGCAAAATCCTGACCTGTTTATAGGCGGCATCGTACCAGGCTATAAATCATTTATTCCGAATTTACCTGGATTTAAGAAACCAGGTATCGGGAACCAGCAATAATTTCACACTCCCGCTCTCCGCATTCGGGACTCAGCAACAGAATGCCAGATAGCGAGATTCTGTCTAGAATCTTAACCGACGCAGTAGCATAGTTATTAGTTTCCCCCGAGAACCTAATACCCTGCAAGCTCAAAGCGCGCGGATTTTGAGGTCTTGGTAAAACTCCTCTTGAAGCAACTCTACTTTAGACTGAGCCGATAGCAGCAGCAACGCCCAAAAAATACCCACGCGGTCATGATTTGGCAAATGAACTTCCCCAGTCGATACCGAGAGTTCTGGGTTGACAGGAGAGTGCAAATCGTTATGATGCCAAAGGTCTAGCAATTTGTCCAAGTCTAGCCAACCCTCGTCAATTTCCGGGCCGCGCTGAGCCAGAAACCGTTCGAGTTCGCTAGCAGTTTCTACGAGATTTTCTTGGTGAGCTAGCTCAAAGATAGCCTGGGCCGCTTGCGATCGCATTTTTGAGGTAGGGCGGCGCCGGGGGGTAACTGTCTGCTGCTCCATTGCCGCTTTCATTAGCTGCAACTGCTCAATCAGTTCTGGGAGAGTCACCGGGCGTTTTTGCGGTAGTTGAGCTACACCGCGACGGCGCAATTGCCGCTCTAAATGCTGTGGCAAGTGTCGCCCGCCTGAGTGCTCTGCGTCTTCTACTGCAGGCTCGTCGGCAGAGTCGGGAGTTGCGGGGGGTTCTGAGAGGACGATACTTTCTGCTTTGAGCAACACCAGCATTGAAGCGTACAAAAATGCTTGGCCCGAGTGGGACAAATCGGAGAAATCCTTACTCTGATCTGCATCGCAGGCGTTCGTAAGCTTGCTCAGACATCGATCGAACACTTCAATTACCTTAACGTCCCAAGGATCGATTTCTCCCCGTTCTGCGAGGTCAATTAAAATTGCGATCCCCTCGGAAATTGTTTCTAAGCCATTTTGGTCTTGGGAAACGGTCATTCGATTTTAGATTTTAAATTTTAGATTTTAGATTTTAGATATTGCCTCTGGGAAAACGAGAGAGCATATCAAATTAATTGGCAGTTTTTTCTGCAGCTTTGGCCTCAATGGCTGCTATTTCTCAACTTATCGGTTCTGCACTTTCTAACAAAGGTTGTTTGCCTTCTACTTCGGCTTTATAGCGTTCAAGATTTTGTTCTAATTCCTGAATCCGCTGCTGTTTTTCGCGAACTTGGCGCATATCTTGGCGCAACGCGAGGGTTCGCTGCATTCTCGACCACATACTGAACAGCCACGCTAGTGTTGCCCCTAATCCAGTCGCTACAATTAGTTCTACGCACAGCGGATCTTTAACTTGGACGCCTTGGATAACTTGAATCGCGACTGGCTGTGTATTTTCGATACTGAAAAATACCAGAGCCAAGCCAATCAGAAAGATCGAGAAGAAATTTAGCGATCGCATTTTCTCTGTTCCTAATTATCACTTTAGGTTAAGCAAATTATTTAGCATTTGTCAACTATTTCTTGACAGATGTTATAGCGGCTCTCAGAAAGATGAGGTACGTAGTTGGGCCCCGGCCCTATACGTTATTATGGTTATATAAGGTGTCATTCATACCTCATCTTTTTGAGAAAGGCTATATCACTTTTTTTAATAAGAGAAAATCGGGTCAATTAACCATATTATTTGGGGAGGGGCGAGTGTATTGGAGTTCTGACGAGTTGATTGAAGATATTGGTTAAGCTCTTGGGTCTCTAAATTGTATTTTTCGGGCGTCCCGCTAGGGCCCCTACTCCCCGCAATAAAGCTGATGTGTTCTGACAGTAAAACTTAGATGCGACTGAGCTTAACCCGCCCCTCTAGGACATATCCTCTTTAGGTTTGACCGATGTTTTGCGGTTTCTTGCCCATTCCCAGTGCTGGCAATATTTGATATTTCAAAGCAATGCCCCCAGCTACAAATAAGGCAATAATCAGCGCCCCAATTCCTACGGGACTCGGAATCCAGAATATCGCCTCCAAATAGTTAACTTCCCCGGGTTTGAGCTTCCAAACTAACTGCTTTCCCTGCTGATAGCTTTCGGGAACCAGCGCACCGGCGACAGTTTCAATACTTTCGGCACCCCAAGGCGTGTTCAAGCTAAACTCTAGCTCCAAAAGTCCCCCCGGACTCAGCAGGAGACTGCCGTTAGAGGAAAGCAGAGAAAGAGAGCGCAAATCCAATTCCAAACTCAACCGATTTCGCAGCACCAATAACAAATTATTCTGCTTGACATTTAGGTGAGATTCAAACTTCGGCAAATCGGTTTCTAGCGGACTGCCGACCCGAGATTTTGCGGTTGGTGCGATCGGGTTGTAAAATTGGTTGAACTTGTCTTGCAACTCGGCTCCATTATTGAAAGGAATCCTCACTAGAACTTCTGTGGGGGAAAGCCGTTTAGTTTTTCCGTCCAGCAACCTCACCCGGCGTTCTACGCTTTTCAACCATTCTGCAACTGTTTCGCTGCTGAAGCTCGTCAACCTTTCCCCCAGTTTAATATGCTGCACGATTTCGCCGCGAGTTTGACTCTCAAAGTTAACCCCGACATCGTACTGAACGCATCCAGTCACTAGAGTTAAAAGGCAAAAAACCAAAGGTAAAAGAAAGAAAAACTGCTTTTTCTTCTGGCGAGTTCCATCCTTGACATTTTGCTCTTTCATTGTACCTTTTTCCCTGTTTTTTTCCTATTTGGATGAATTAGCAAAGCGTTGAATAGCCGGCACTGTTTCTATGTTTGTTTAGCACGTCTGGACTTGCGAACCGCTTACCAAAACCCCGGTTTCTGGGCTGCAGAATGGCGATTTCACAGATGCTTTGTGGCAGAAACCGGTTTTTTTTGACGTGAGCGCTAACATTTTTATAGCAATAGTATCAGTGTCACCTGGAATTAACCGCACTGAACTTATTGCCTCGAAGCTACACCCAACTGTTGAAACAGTATACTCGGCAAATACGCCGCACCGCCTACCCATTCGGCTTCGCTGCTCAAATCTGCCAAATTTTTAAAGGCTTCAAAAATGCTGCCTGCCACCATTGTATTCTTGACGCGGCCGACAATTTTGCCTTTTTCTACTTTATAGCCTAAGTCCAAATTGACAGAAAATTCGCCAGCTAACTGATTGGACTGACCGGCACCTAAAACCTGTTCTACTATGAGCCCTTCGTCCATGCTAGCAATCAAGTCTTGAGTGGCGGTATTTCCTGGGGAAATGCAAAAGTTAGTCAAATCAGGGCCCGGGCGAGACAATCCGCTGCGAAAACCGTTGCCAGTCGATCGTACACCAGCGCGAGCGCCCCACCTGCGATCCCAATAAAATCCGGTGACAGTACCTTTGTCAATCAAGACTTTGCGGGTGGTGGGCGTACCTTCGTCGTCAAAGGGACAAGCCGAGGGGCCTAAAGTGGGGTCTTCAAAAAAGGTAAAGCGTTCGTCAAATAAGGTTTCGCCGATTTTGTCGGCTAGGGGAGAGGCTTTTTGAACTACTGTTTGACCTGAAAGGATGGTATCAAACAAGCTGCCGAGGGTGCTAGCGGCGGCTCTGGGGGTAAATAATACTGGGTAGGAACCGCTGGTGATGGTGGCTGAATGTTCGGCGAGGCGGTATTTTTCGAGGAGTGATTGGATGATGCTGTCGGTGTCCAGGGGACGATCGCGCGCGACATCGTAACTGTATGCTTGCATAAAGTCTTCTCCCTTGACCAAATTGCCAGCAATAGTGCCGCTGACTATTTGGCTGTACATTTCGGCGTCAACGTCTCGCGTCGTGGCAACTTTCACGCGACTGGTGCGGACGTGAAAGCCGACATCTACCATAATATCGGGATTGTAGGCGTGAACTTGCTCGATCAGGTTTTTGCCGTTTTCGACTAATTCTTGAGTTGTGGGCGGAGTGTAGGTGGTTTCCGGGCCTTTTAGCTGGAAGTTGGAGGCGAGTTCAAATTCTGCGGGGTCGCCGATTTCGGCTGTTTGAATCGCTGCATCTACTAAATCGTCTATCCGCGTCAAATCTGTGGAACTGGCAAAACCGATTTTGCCATTGTAAATCAGACGGAGTGCTACGCCTTGCAGTGCTTTGGTTTGCAGGGATTTGAGGCGATTGTTTTCAAATTCGATGGGGGTGTCTTGACTCGACAGGTAGTATACCTCGGCGGCATCGGCGCGCCCAGAGGCCAATTTCAATATCTGTTCTACGGTTGAATCGCTCACAATAATCGCCTTTTTGGTTTGGTCTTTTTTTTATTTTAGCAATTATCGCTATTCAACATCTGACCAAGAATTTCAAAGGTCGTACCCGCCACGCGATTTATCCGTGGAATCAATCCAAAATCTCAAATCTAAAATCCTCAAAAAAGAGCATTTATCTCGCGCAAGTCAATCTCAAATCTAAAATCCTCAAAAAAGAGCATTTATCTCGCGCAAGTCAATCTCAAATCTAAAATCTAAAATCTAAAATCGATTGACTCCTGCCTCATGCTCGATAATTAATCCGTGTACCCGTGTCACAATCAGTGTCGTTCCTTACTTCTTCGTTGTCCTCTAATTGTAATTCACACTGTTTAAAAACATAGTTAACGGCTGCAAACAGTCGTTCTAAGTCCTGAATAGTATAGAAAATTTTATTTTGAGTAAACATATCTAATTTGAGCTGGCCAAACTGCCACACTGCCCCATTAGAAACAATACCAAATATAGTTTGTTCTGGCTCATCGTTAAGTCGCTGTACGGCGACCATTTCTGCTAAACACTGCCCCCATCCTTCATCAAAGGCGCTCTCTTTCTTGGCTTCAACTAATATGAAATAGGGCTTGTCAAAAACTACTGTGCCGAGGGGTGAGCGCTTGGCCAATATATAATCTGGAATTCCGGACAGATTCTCATTATAGACTAAGGTTTGGTGGCTCCAGAGGAGAAAATTACTGCGATAATTTTTCCAAACTTCTTTTAATACAGGATAAATGATATTTTCACAAATGGCGATTTCCGAGTTGTCAAATACTCCGTCATTGAAAATCAATTCTAATTCATTCCGAAAAAAGTCGCTGACTGCAAATTCTGTTTCGACAATGAAATTATCCCGCAGGTAATTAATTTGGAATTCTTTGGCGACCGCGCTGATACTTTTATAATTGCTAAAAGGCATTGCTTAACTTTTCTCAGGAGTAAGGCAAAATAATGGTTTTCTCCGCTATTGGTAGGGGTAAGGTGTTGTTTTACCCTGCATCCTACAGATATAGTTTGTGCGGAGTTAAAAATGATTAATAACTAATAAATAAGCCGCCTAAAATCAAAACGATCGCAATTAACGCCACCCAGATAAACCTATTATCTTTCGTATTAACCTGACTCAAATCTACGGGTTCTGGTACGACTGGCTTGGGTTTAGCGTACTTGATATCAGCGTTCTGGTTGGCTTGAAAACTGATTGATTGATTTTCATCTAAAGCTGCCAAATCGGGGATTTTCACCATCCATTCAGGAGGGATAGTGAGTTTGGGAGCTTCGAGAATGAACAGCAAGCGCTTTGCTTGCTGGCGGGTTTCTTGGCGGGGATGGCGGGTGAGTTGGCGGCAAAGCTCGATCGCCCTTTCTGTATTGCCGGATGCTTCGTAGGCTGTCACAAGCCACATCTGCACCTCGCCGCCCAACCGGGAATTTCGATCGACTAAACCGGTAGCTGTTTCTAAACTCTGCACAGCTTGAGCGTACCGGCCGCTCTCAAAAGCTACTTGCCCAGCTTGGTACTCAGTTTGAACAATTTCTAACTTTTCTGAAGTCACGAGCACCCACCCAATTCACAAATATTTATTCTCTAATTCCCCAAACGCTAGAATTCGCTGTTGTGTTGCGACATACCCGACTCGTTGTCGCGTTTGGAACCCAGCAAGTCTAAATTGTCTACCTTAATTACCGGCTTCGAGCGATTTGCTCCGCTGTTGCGGTCTTGCCAGCGCTCGAACTTCAAAGAGCCTGTTACGCCAATTAGAGAGCCTTTGCGAACGTAGTCAGCAGCAATCTGCGCTGTTTTGCCCCAAATTTCCAGATTAAACCAGTCTGTTTGTTCGTCTGGGTTGCGCGATCTTTTTCTCACTGCCAGCGTCAACTTGCACAGGACTGTACCCGACTCAAAATACTTCACGTCGGGGTCGCCGCCGACGCGGCCTACTAAGGTTACAACATTAAGACTCATAAACTTTTTCCGGAATGTACTCGATCGGTGATGTAGTTAAACAGTCCACACGCGCATTAGCCTCCAAACTGAACTTGGAACAGCGCTTGTGAGGCTTCATCCTGATTGTACGCGCACTTAGCAGAACATAATGATGGTGGATGATTGGCGAGTCTGCGCTCAACCCGAGCTCGACAATGTACATTTCTGACTAGACTCAGGATGAAAAACGTAATAGAATCCACCTCGGTTACACTTTTGTAACAACATTATTGCACACAATAGTATTTTAGTTTTTGGGGGGGGGTACAAATCAGTGGGTCTTCTCAATCGATTTTCGTTATCTAGAGATATGGGTATCGACCTCGGTACTGCTAACACGCTCGTTTATGTATCGGGTCAAGGTATTGTTCTGCAGGAACCTTCTGTAGTGGCGATCGACCAAGATTTAAAAATACCGCTGGCTGTTGGAGAAGAAGCCAAAAAAATGCTCGGGCGCACGCCAGGGAATGTCATCGCACTGCGCCCGCTTCGCGACGGGGTAATTGCAGACTTCGATACGGCAGAACTGATGCTCAAGACTTTTATCCGCAGGGTTCACGAAGGCCGAAGCTTAGTTTCGCCGCGGATAATTATTGGCATCCCCAGCGGTGTCACCGGAGTTGAGAGGCGTGCTGTGATTGAGGCGGCGACTCAGGCCGGTGCTAGAGAAGTACGGTTAATTGATGAACCCATCGCTGCGGCGATCGGGGCTGGACTGCCTGTGGCTGAGGCGACTGGCAATATGATTATAGATATAGGCGGAGGTACGACGGAAGTTGCGGTTTTGAGTTTGCAAGGTACGGTGATCAGCGAATCTGTGCGGGTAGCCGGCGACGAACTCAACGAGGCGATCGTCCAATACATGAAAAAAGTTCACAATTTAGTCATCGGCGAACGCACTGCTGAAGAAATTAAGATTCAGGTTGGTTCTGCATATCCAACTCCAGAGGATGACGATGTAATGATGGAAGTGCGGGGCTTGCACTTACTGTCTGGTTTGCCGCGAACTGTTACTATCAAAGGCCCAGAAATTCGCGAAAGTATGTCGGAACCGCTTTCAGTAATTGTGGAAGCTGTCAAGCGTACTTTGGAACGCACCCCGCCGGAGTTAGCAGCAGATATTATTGACAGGGGAATTATGCTGGCTGGTGGTGGCGCGCTGATGAAAGGTTTAGATACTCTGATCAGTCACGAAACAGGAATTGTCACTCACGTGGCAGCCGATCCGCTGTGCTGCGTGGTCTTGGGAACTGGTAGGGTATTGGAAAACAAACAGTTAGAACGGGTTTTCAGCGGTCAGTCGTCGCGTAATATGTAGTTAACAAATTTGGGATTGTGGATTTAGAAATAAATACGGCTGCAATCTCAAATCTAAAATCCTGACTTAACAATTTTAGATTACTGAAATTATGCTAAAAAATACATTCCGAAAGTGGTGGGACATGCGACTGCCAATTGCTGTTTTAGGTTTAGCTGTAACTGCCGCTTGGGGAGTTCGGCAAACACAAGGTGCGGCAGTATTTGAAGTTTACAATTGGGTGACTCGTCCGTTTCACGCCAACGGTTCGGGGCAAGAGGAGCTCATCTCGGCTCGCACTCAAGAATTGCAAGCGCAACTATTAGAATTAGAAACTCAAAATCAGAAGCTAAAAGAGCTTTTAGGTTACGTTTCAGCTAAGAAACCAGCAGGGATTGTAGCTCCTATTGTCGGCCGCAGTGCCGGCCACTGGTGGCAGCAAGTAACCTTGGGGCGAGGCAGTAATGATGGCATCAAAACAGATTTTACTGTGATGGGTCCCGGCGGTTTGGTAGGCCGGGTTGTCAGCGTTACTCCTAATACTAGCTTGGTGCTGTTAGTCAGCGACGCAACGAGTCAATTGGGTGTGGGAATTATCCGCAGTCGCCACATGGGTTTTATGCGCGGGAAAGGCGGAAATCAGGCTGTGATGGAGTTTTTTGATAATGTTCCCAATGTCAAGCCTGGGGATATGGTTTCAACTTCTTCTTTCAGTCAGTTGTTCCCTCCTGGTTTGCCGGTGGGAAAAGTGGTTTCGGTGGATATGAATAAAACTCCGGCTCCAGAAGCTGTGGTTGAGTTCTCTGCACCGATGAATTCTCTGGAGTGGGCGGTGGTTTACCCCCACTCTAAGCAAACCGAACCGAAGGATTCGCAGAGTCAATCTTCAGCAGCATCTGAGGGAGCACAGCAACAATGAAAGCTTTATCTCGGATGTCTTCGCGATCGCGCCCATTTCTCAACTTCGCAGTTACATTTCTATCTGTGATGCTGTGCATACTGATATTGCCCACTCGGATGCCGGGAATGGAATTGCTGGGAATTGGACCGAACTGGCTGTTGATTTGGTTGGTAGCTTGGAGTATTAAGCGGAAACGTACAGTTTGGGGAGCTGCTAGCATGGGCTTGGTTTTGGGGTTTCTTCAAGATGCGATGACGGCTCCTCATCCCACCCATGCTGTAAGTCTAGTTGTTGTAGGAGTCTTAACAGTTGTTTTGCAGAAAACCTGGTCGATTCCGGCAGATATTGTTGAGAGAGATCCGATTCCGATCGCGCTAATTGTGTTTGGGATGGCGGTGGTAGCGGAAACGGTGATGGGGCTGCAATTTTTTTCTATGGGCGATCGGGCTTTATTGGAAATTTGGAGCTATCACCAGCGAGTGGCTTTGTGTTCTGCTATTCTTAGCAGTCTTTGGGCTCCGGTGATTTATTTTCCGCTCAATCGCTTGTGGGAAATGACCAGGAATGTAGAAAAGTCTTAGTCAGTCATTAGTCAGCAGTCATGAGTCCTTAGTTAACAGTTAACCGTCACCAGTTAACTGTTAACTAATTACTGTTAACTGCAGTCATTCTACTATTATTTGTTGTCCGGAACCTAATAAGTGATGAACGGCAATAATCAAGTTGCTGAGAATGAAATTAGGCTGGTGCTTTTGGAGTTGATAGCGGCTGCGAATTCCGCAGGTAACGGCAATTGTAGGTATTCCCAATGCTTTTCCTGCGAGGATGTCTGCTTCTGTATCTCCGATCATCCAAGCCGAACCCAGCGATGACTCAAATTCTTCTGCAACTTCAGCCAACAATTCAGTTTTTAAGGCTGTATAGTTGTGATAGGCGGCATCCGCCATCTGACTTCCGCGAATGCTGGTAAACAGTCTGGCTAAACCGTAATTTTGTAACAGTTGAACGGCTTGATTTCTCGGCCGCAGGGTGACTAAAATCAGCCGCACGCCGCGGGAGTGCAGAAGTCCGATCGCCCATTGCACTCCCGGCTGGATGCGATCTAGGTGCAACAAGTCCGGCTGATTGACAATCCGACTCACGCATCCGAGAAAAACTTGAATTTCTTCTCCCGACAAGCCGGAACTTTTGGCTATTTCAGCATCGGGCACTCGGTTTTGTTTCATTTGCCAAAACTGCTGTTTGCTGAGGATTTGAAGGTTGAGGTTGATTCCCTTAGCAAGATAAGCTGCTTGAGTATCGGCCAATCCCTGTTGATAGGTGGCATAGTAGCGATCGGACACATCCACTATGGGCCCGTCTAAATCGCAAAATACCGTCATCCGGGGGGACGAGTCAGCCTCTGACGATAGCTTGTACTGAAGGTTTTCGGAGTCTTGGGCGACAGCAGTTAACATAAAACGTTAAGTAAATCTAGGGAGCTATACATTTCTTGACTGTAGCAAAAAATGTATAAGTTATAATACATAAAATTTAATCCTTTTATTAAAAAAACCTATTAAATTTTTGAGGATGGGGTTTAATAAAGGCGATCGAGCCTGCGCGTGGATAAATTCAAGGGAAAAAGTGATTTTTGTGGCTGTTGATATATGCTTTAGCCATTAAAGTTTAGAATTAAGTTTTTAGTCTTTTGTAATTTACCCATGCTCAAACAAAGCGATTTTGTTAGGAATTCGGACACTAATCGAGTAGAGGTGCTGTCCGAAGCACTGCCTTACATTCAACACTTTGCCGGTCGCACCATTGTCGTCAAATATGGCGGTGCGGCGATGAAAGATAGCAATCTCAAAGACAAGGTGGTTCGGGATATTGTGCTGCTAGCTTGTGTGGGGATGCGTCCGGTTGTGGTTCACGGCGGCGGCCCGGAAATTAATATTTGGCTGGAAAAATTGGGAATTGAGCCGCAATTCAAGGATGGTTTGAGAGTGACTGATGCGGCAACAATGGAAGTTGTAGAAATGGTTTTGGTGGGGAAAGTAAATAAGGAAATTGTTTCGTTAATCAACCAAGCTGGCGGCAAAGCAGTGGGATTGTGCGGCAAGGATGCCAATCTGATTCAAGCTCGTCCTGATGGCCGCGAAGGAATTGGATTTGTGGGTGAAGTCAGCGGCGTGAAAATCCAGATTTTGGAGTCTTTGGTGAACAGCGGTTATATTCCGGTGGTGTCGAGCGTGGCAGCCGATGAAAACGGTCAATCTTACAACATTAATGCTGACACGGTAGCTGGGGAAATTGCCGCTGGTTTGGGAGCGGAAAAGTTAATTTTGATGACCGATACTGCGGGAATTTTAGAGGATTATCACAAGCCGGATAGTCTGATTGCTAAGTTAGATATTCAAGAAGCCAGAGAGTTGGTTGAGTCGGGAGTTGTCTCTGGGGGGATGATTCCGAAAGTTAATTGTTGTGTGCGGAGTTTGGCTCAGGGTGTGAAGGGTGCTCACATTATTGACGGTCGAATTCCTCATGCTTTGCTGCAAGAAATATTTACGGATGCGGGGATTGGGTCGATGATTGTGGCTTCTGAGTTTAGCAGCGCGAACTTAAGGCCCAAGTAAGGTTAAATCCTAGCGTGGGAAGGGCGGGTGCGTGAAAGGGGTAAACTCGCTGCGATCGCGTATATCCTAACTAAGCCTGCCCCTAAAAACCTTGAAAATGTAATTCGAGGAAATTACTTCAACTAATTCTAACCGTTGTTGAATTTCAGGTTTTTTTAAACTACGATCGAACACTTTAGAGTTTTGGATTTTGTTGCGGTTCTCAATCCGATTTCAAATACGCGATTAGCGCTAGTGGAACCAGAATACGCATCTATTTCTAGTTTGCCAGTTGGACTTGTGGGAACTATTATTGAAGTGTATGAGACGGGAAAGGAATGTCAGTATTTAGTGGAGTTTGCTGATAGTCAAGGGAGTGAATATGCTATGGCTATGTTGAAAGCTGATGAAATTTTAGTTCTGCAATATGAACTTGCAGTTGGTTAGTAATGTGAGGAGAACAGAAGTTATATAAGGGCGATTCCCTACGGGATAGCTGCGCTTCACGCACTTTGGGGCAAAAAAGCGCGATCGCCTTTTAGTTTGGTACTTAAATCACCATCATTTAACGTGCAGTTTCAGCTTGAATTTCTCGAATAATAGTTGATATTTCTTCGGCTGACTCCAGGTGTCTAGCCAAAACTTGAGCAGTTTTGTCCAGCAAGCGTTCTGAAAAGACTTTAGCTAAGTCTTCCCGTAAACCTTGCCCTATATAAAACTTAAGCAATGCTTCTACAGACATATCTCGATTTGCAGCTATTTTCTCAAGTGATGCTAAAGTATCTATTGGAATGTTTAGCGAAACTATTTCTGCTGTACGAGGTCGCACTTGCAATTTTATTTGTTCTTCAGAATTGTTCATATAATTTCCTTTCAGTGCGGGTAGCAGGACGGGAAGAAATGATGCGTATTCGCAAGCTGCGTTCTACATAAACAACCAGTAATAGGCGTTGAGTGCGGGAGTAACCCAGGATAAAGTTACGCTGTTCGTCATTAGCCGTTGCATCTCCCTCCTGATAGAATGGATCGAAGAAAACTTCTGCCGCTTCTTCAAAGCTAACGCCATGCTTTTCTAGGTTAATCTGGAATTTGTTTGTGTCCCATTCAAACTCAACGCCTTGCAGTCTGTACACACTATCCATGCTTCGATATTAACATTATTTAAATAAGAGCGATCGCACTTTCGGAAAATAAGGGCGATTCCCCACGGGATAGTTCCGCACGCGCGTACTTTGAGAAAAAAGTGGCCGACAATTGCGCCATGCCCAAGACATTATCAGACTGCTTTGAGGTATTGCGTGACAGGCTTCAAATCGATGTCATCGTTGTCAGTCAGTATTTTAAATAAATGACGCGGGATGCCGGCTGCAATCAAAACTTCCAAATCGCGATCGAGCTTTGAGAAGTCTTCATAGATACCAACAAACTGACTTACGCAAGCTAAAGATGAATCTTTCGGGTCATTGACTCCCGTGTATCTGTACTGAATATCAAAACCTGCTTTTTCGCCAATTTCTTCGATATCCCAGTCTACAAGATTAATATCTATCGCTTCAACGGCTAGGGCAATATGACCGGGCGGTATGGGGTCAAGAGGCTCGCAGCACCAACCCTCAGAATCGTTCCAGACACTCTTACCTTGAGATTCTCGAATTTTCATGTATTTTCCCTCACTGAAAGTAGCAGCGAAACCAGAGTTTGCGGCCGGGGCGAAGGCATTTTTTACCTGTCACTGAAGAGTCTGTACATCAGGATATGCCAGAATTTTTGCATCAGCAGTTAGTAAGGGACACCCACAAATCCTCGCCGTTGCCACAATGATTTGATCGGCTGGATCGCGGTGAAAACCTGTGAGTTTAGTTGACTCAACAATGATGGGAATGGTGAGTTCGAGTAGCTGCACTCCGGGATAAGCCAAAGCTTGTTTTAACCACTCATCAACTGTAACGGACAAAGTAAGTCTTCCCATTTCTACTAATTTAGCAACCTCCCAACAAGAAATGATGCTGATTCCTAAACCTTGAGATTGATATTGTTGTATCCAGTCCCGATGTTTCTGAGTCAGTCGTGTGTTATCGTCAACCCACCAAACCCATATATGAGTATCTATTACAATCATTGTAACACTTCCCAATCTTCCAAGGAAACCGCAGGTTCAAACGGCTCATTATAGCCAATGACAGTGCCTCGCAAAGGATATAGAAAAGTATTTTTCATGGTTTCATTTACCAAATTTAGATAGCTAATGAATTCTCGATATCCATCCAATTCTGTTTGTTCTTCGGGAGTGAGATTTGATGCTTGTTGTTGAGCTGTTAAAGTTTGAATTCGTTCTTGGGTTTGAATAGAAGCGCTAAATATTAAGAGTCCGTTGACTAACTCAATGCGGACAGAACCTTCGCTGGGCAAGCTGTTGGGTAAGTGAGGCAGCTTGATGGGCAAATTAGCAATCATGGCATTAATTGACTGTATTTGATGTTGATTTTTTAATTATACCGATCGCTCTGGTGAATTTGACAGTTGTTGCCATGCTGAAATTATAGGGCGATCGCACTTTGGGAAAAAAGGGCGATCGCACTTTCTATAACTTTACTTAACTGGCTTCCAACTATTGAGAGATTCCCGAATCGAACTTAATTGACGGAGGTACTCAATAAGCTTGGCTTTTTGATACTCAAGACGAGCTAGAATTTCCGGCGCTTCTGCTTCTTTTGTTTCCCGTTCCTTCAAAACGCGATCGAAGTCATTTTGAAACCTTTTAATGTAATCATTGATTTGCTTTTCGGCACTTTTGAAATCAGCAGAAATCTGTTTATCAATAACTCGCTCTAGAAGTTTTCTGTTTCTAGATATCTGCTCATCTATTTTCCGATTTACTGACTCTAATGTCTGTTGCAAATCAACATCAAAAAAATTCCATTTTTCCGTAACATCAACATCAGCATAATAAACTTCATCAGAGTTACAGCAACGACTTTTCCTACCTGTTTCTTCCCTTCTATTTCCTACAATCACTGCTAATTGTACATCTTTAATCCGCGCATCAATTCCGGGAAAATCAAAGCTAGGAAACTGAATCGGGTTGATGTTTAGTTTCACTGCTAAAGCATCACCAAGATAATCAGATAGTTCATCTGATATTTCTTGGATATCTTGTTGAATTTTTCTTGCCAACTCTTCGCGAATCTTTGTCCCATCTCGAACTAATTCATCCTGAGTATCTATCCACCAATTCTGAATATGTGGCGCGCAAAAATTATTAATTGTTTTAACAATTTCTTTAGCTTCATCCTTAGTTTTACACCGAATAATGTACGGATCAAACTCTTCACTATCAACAATCTGTTCAGAAACAGAGGTATTGAAAGCTTCTGGAATAGACTCACTCAGTCCATCCAACAAAGATTTAGTGACTTTGAATGCTTTGCCTAATACTGGACCAAAAGAAGGTATAAGTCCTAACAGTGTTTCTCCAATTTCTTCCACTATTTGTCCAAAAACCCCATTGTTAGTCTTAACTTCTACTGGTTTGAGCAATAATGGAGTTTTTTTTGACTTAGGAGATTTAGCCGATCGAGATTCGGCAATCTTATCAATCTCACTGGCGATCTGAGCTTTAGCACGAGCGGCAAATATGTCAATGCCTTGACTAAATCCTCGGATTAGTATTTGCTTTTCTTGCTCAACAGCTTTTTTGACTGACTCAACTTTGTACATCGAATTTTCTGAGAGTTTCCTGTACTCTTCTACTTTTTCCTTGAGGGATTCAATCCCCATTTCCCAACCTTTAATTTCTGTATTCAGAGTATCCTCAATAGCCTTAGCAGCTTTATCGATTTCTGCCACCACTTCACTCAATAAATTCCAGCCTGAATTTTGCGTAATCCTTTGAATGACTGTTTCTTGAATGCTCGGAATACCGCTATCTGCTAGTGCTTGCGGTGCAATTTTACGAGGTGCAGGAATAATCTGGTTTCCTTCCTCATCTTCCGTGGCATACCTAGCACTAAAGAATTTTTTAAAGTCTTTGATTTCGCTGTCATTTGCTTTTCCTTGCTGAATCAGTTTCGCTAGAAGTCCTTGTCGAGAACTAGCAGGGTAAATAACTGGATTGCAAAAGCCAAAGCCAACTAACTCTCGCTCTAAATCTTTGATGACATCAGCAATTTCTTTGTCTCTCTCTGTTTTTTGGTCAACTTTATTCAAAATAAAGTAAATTTTTCCCGTGTTTTCAGCTATAAAATCATTACGATTTTCTACAACATCCTTAAACAAATCGGCAACTGCATTATCTTTGTAGGAAGCGTAGTTTAAAATAAACAGAATAGCATTGCAGGTTCGCAGTGCTTCTAGTGCTGTCTGCTTCAGTTCATTTATGTTGAAGTTTGCAGACTCCCACTCATTAGGGCCGGGAGTATCAACTAAGGTAAAGCCTGTGAGAGAAGATAATTGGCTAATTGCTTCAATCGGATGCTCTATCTCAAAGCGTGTAGTGTTATCAGGATTGCCTTGTTCTCTGATTTCCCGGGTACGCAGCAGGAATTTTTGCTGAATTTCGCCTGCGTCACCCTCAACAAGAATGACGGGTTTTCTTTGTCCTTCTCGATACTCTAAAAGTTTAGGAGTTTCGCCTGGTTTAATGTGTCTGACATCTGTACGGCAGATAGTACAGGCGGCCGTTTCACTCGCCAGCACATCAGCACCGATGATAGAATTTAAGAAGGTGCTTTTGCCAGCTTTCATTGCTGCAATGACGGCTACTTGATACTTCTGATCTTGCAAAGCCTTTAAAGCTTTGTTAATTTCATCTTCAATGCTTTGTAGCCCTTGACTTTCATCTCCCTGAATGCGGAGGCCGTCACGGAATTCTTTGAGATATTGTAAGAGGAAAGTGCCCGTACTGTAAATACTGGTGTATGCTGCTTGAAATTCTTGAGAAGACATAAGTTAATAATCTTGATTGAATAAAATATGAGAACAGACACAAAGATAATTGCCTGAGCATTTCCAGTCGGTTTTAACTGATATCTTGCACCATTCTCAATAAGCCTTTTACGGACGGGCAGGATGCCCATCCCACAAAAAATTTACTATTTGTGGAACGGACGGGCAGGATGCCCATCCCACAAGAAATTCACTCTTTGTGGAACGGGCATCTTGCCCGTTATTGACAATGGTGCAAACTGAAGTCCCTGGCGCGAGTCAATATTTAGTCGTCAGAAAGAGCCTTGCTAATCCCGTAAAATGCCAAACCAGCTAATGCACCTACGGCTACACCAACGGGCCCAGCAGCAGCACCAATACCAGCACCTCCACCAACAGCACCAATTGCCGTAAAACCAGAAGCAGCTACCACACCAGCACCTGCAGCAGCACCCGCAGCAGCAGAACCTGCTGCTTTCGCTATTTCATCACCTTTAGCCATTGAAATACCTCAGTGTAAGGAACAAAAACTAACTGTTTGACTAACGAAAGTTAATTAAACAGGCAAAATTTGAAAGATCGCGATCGCACTTTCCCGCTTTTCTAAGTATTTGCACTTAGACAATAAGTGGGTAATTTAATACTAAACTACCTATTGTTAGCAAACAACTAACAAACGCTAGCAATTTCGGTTATGCTATTGTTAGCCACATCTCACCACGCCCGACAATGGTACCAAAGGAAGACTTATTTGCCGAAGCAGCTAAACACTGGGATTTAGAAAGGCTGTACCAAGCTTTTGCAGAAGCTAAACGGCAAATCTCTCCCCGATCGCGCAGGGGACTAACAGAAACAGAAAAACTCTACCTGCGAGGATTGCTTTCCGGTTGCAGTCCCGCCGAAATCGCCCGCCAACTGTTTCAGAGTTCCAAAAGTGCAGAGGTTTATTTATGTAAAACTTTATACCAATATGTTAAAAAAATCGCTGATGTACCTAACGAACCTGTAGGAAATTGGCGCAATATTTGCGATCGGCTAGAAGAAGCCGGATATAAAACTCTGTCTTCTCCTGAATTTAAAATAAATAATTCTGTACCTACAGAAGCATTAGTAAAAATAGTTAATATAGGTTTTAAAGAAAGTACAGTATCAATTGATATTAACATTCGACTAGAATTCCCCTCAACTGCGGAAACTCCGAAAACAGAAGACTTGGATAAAGACGGTTAGATGGGCGATCGCACTTGGGGACAGAAAGGGATCTCGCCCCTCCACACAGAGGCAAAAATGTTAATAATCTTATAGCTGATAGTTTGAGAAGGAACTTTTTGATAAAATATCAAAATTAAAACTGCCTCACCCGCTTCGATTTTACCTAAAACCATCAAATCAGTCAAATTTATGTCTCGATTAAGTATCAGATCGAACAAAAAAGCTCTGGGCTTTGTGTTGGGTTTATTAATTTTTGTCATTTTCATTCCCGGATGTTGGGGTTTAACAACTAATATTGCTCCTCCTACACCAGTACGGCAAGTAAATAACACAGTAGCGGTGCGTGCAGATGTACAAAATACATCAAATTCTCGCTCTTCTTTAGGAGTTGGGCTTAACGGTATTGCTGACTACTCGACACAATTACCCTTTTTAGATGCTTTCAAATCTTCTAGAAAATGGATAACTCAATGCGTTAGCGGACAACCAAACTGTAAAGGAGAATGGGATACAGAGGAGTATAATCTTTTAAATCTTGATGAAAATGGGTGGGTGAAGTCTCTCCCATCGCCCGAAGATGCTCCTAAATATACTAGGGTAAGTACCCTATTACTTAGGGAAATCCCCAATCGCTATCCTTCAGGGCAATATATTGTTACTTATGAGGGTGAAGGTGCGATCGAATATGGCTTTGATGCCAAAAAAGATGAGGCTGCGTCGAAACCCGGGAGGGATATCATTAATGTAGATGCCACACAAGGCGGAGGCATCATGATTATAATTACTGCTACAGATCCCAAGAAAACAGGGAACTATATCCGCAATATTAAAGTTGTTCGCTCCCAAGATGAAAAGCTTTATCAAAGCGGTGAAATATTTAATCCGCTGTTTATAGACAAAATTAAAAAATTTAGAGTCTTGCGTTTTATGGACTGGATGGGGACAAATGGTTCTGAACAAAAAGAATGGTCAAACCGACCTAAACCAGAGAGTATATCCTATGCTTACAGAGGAAATGTCCCCATAGAAGTTATGGTGAAGTTAGCTAACAAAGTCCAAGCCGAACCCTGGTTTAATATGCCGCATCAGGCTACGGATGAATATATGACTAACTTTGCTAAACTGGTCAAAGATAGTTTAGATCCAAAGCTGAAAGTTAATGTCGAGTATTCTAATGAGGTTTGGAATTGGTCATTTCCACAAGCGCAATATGCTTTGAAACAAGGTAAAGCGAGGTGGGGAGATAAAGGCGATGCTTTTATGCAATGGCACGGCATGCGTAGTGCTCAAATGTGCGATATCTGGAAAGGCGTCTTTGGAGATCAAAAGAATCGAGTTGTCTGCGTGTTAGGAACTCAAAGAGCTTGGAAAGAGTTAGGAAATTATGCTTTAGATTGTCCCTATTGGGTAGCTGAGGGCAATAAACCTTGTTATCAACACGGCATTGATGCCTATGCTATAGCTGGATATTTTAGCGGCAACTTGGGCGGGAAAGAAAGTGCCAGCACAGTAGAGTCTTGGTTGAAGGACGCAGATGGCGGATTTGGCAAAGCTTTTAAACAATTAAGAGAGGGCGGGTTGCTTCCTGGCTTCAAAGATAGTTTGCCAGATGTTGATAATGACTTTAGGTATTACTTAGATGTGGCTCAAAAAAAAGGTCTTAAGTTATTTGCTTACGAGGGGGGTCAACATATTGTAGGTATTGAAGGAGTTGAGAATAACGAAAAACTTACCAAGTTTTTTATGGAATTAAATAGGCGTCCAGAAATGTATGATATCTACACTCAATTACTGAATAGTTGGAAACAAGCTGGAGGCAGTCTTTTCATGCACTTTGTGGATGTGAGTTCATTTAGTAAGTGGGGAAGTTGGGGGGCTTTGGAATATGTGGAACAAAAGGGTTCGCCTAAGTATGATGCTTTGATGGATTTTATCGATAAGAATCCTTGCTGGTGGGATGGCTGTGCTGTTGAGGGAGGATGAGGAATTGGGTGCAATCAAGAATCGTTCGATCGCACTTGCTCAAACTCTTCCGCATCCCCCGGCAAGCCCGAACCCTCGCTACTCCTCAACCGGGGCGATTCCCCATTACTCGCACCCGCACCGTAAACCCCAGAATACCTATCCTCCAAACCCGAATCTCTCAGCGAAATCGCACTTCTTTGACTCGGCGACAATCTATCTGTCGATCGGCGATTTGTCCCAGAGACGGGCGGCTTCCGAGTTAAAGTTTTCCAAGCAGCCTTCATCCCAGTCACCACGCTGCGAGTAGTTACCTGCACGTTTTGCGCCTGCTTTTTGGCGCTACCAATACTTCGATCGACCTGTTTGACAACCTCGCCCGCACTTTGTACTCCCTCGCTGACATCATCCGTCAACTCGCTAATTTCCAGCCCCGTCAACCGAATCGCCTCCAAAGTGGGCGGAACTTCGCGAGAAAGCGTGTCAGCGAGCTTTTCCACGCTGCGGGCCGCCCGGGCCAGCGCTTGCACCGCAGGTATTAAAGTCACTAAAACAGCAGTCAGGCTAACTGCCACTAGCAAAATCGAAAGTCCTAGCCAAAATATGGGATCGCTCACTTGAATCTGGGATTTGGGGTTTGGGATTTCATGTCATTTAACGGATGGGAGGGCGCGACGGGGGACTCACTTCGGGTTCAGTTTCCGACAGCGTTTGGCGTTCCCGCTGAGTCGCCTCCAAACCTGCCGCGATCGCCTCTTTGAGTCTAATCAAAGTTTCGTCCCAATTTCGGATTGCAGTTTCAGAAAGTCGATCGGCCTGCAACTGCACGCTAGTCGATAAATCTTCCGCCAACTCCGGCAAAGCATCGGCCGATTTTTTCAATATCTGCCGCGTCTCCTTGCCCGTTCGCGGTGCCATCAGCAACCCAGTCACGGCCCCGATGGCAGAACCCACAAGCAAACCGCCAATAAATAATCCTGAACGTTTAGTTGACATTTTTATAACTTCTCTCCATACACCAATTTTAGGCACGTTTGCCCGATCGCAGCCCTTTACAAAGATAGAAATATTCTTGATTATTCTGGATTTCTACCAGAGGCGGCGATTTGCTGCTGCCATCAGTCTGCAGGTAGAGATGGCAAAATTTGCAGCAGTGTTAGGATAGCTTACCTCAAAGGTCGATCGCGCCTGCGCCAAAGCATCCGTCCCAAACCCAGCAATCCCAAAAGTTGCTCAACCTGTTGCAGTTGCAATTCCAGTTGTTGATAGCGCAGTCGCAGTTGGCGGGCACCTTGCTGCCTGTTAGCAAAGAAATCCGGCGACGCGCTCAGGACATTGCTGCTACAGCGTTCGATTGCTGCGATCCGAATTTCAAAAAGTGCGATCGTCCGCCTGATTTTCCACACCTTCGCAGCGATATAAAAGCAGACCAGAGATATTAGTAGATTGATAATTACAACAGCACTCAACATTTAATACCTTTTTTCAACTACTAACATATTCAGCTTTTTGTGGCTGCCTAGAAGCCCTGTTGTGTAGGGACACAACAATGTTGTGTCCTCATCCATTTTGTAGGGACACAACATTGTTGTGTCCCGCTCTATGTGTCCCTACCCATAAGCTGGCTCAAGTTTTAAGCCTGAGACATAGCAGGCAAACAAACCTTAGTACCGCCCAAACCGCAATAACCGTTCGGGTTTTTAGCAAGATACTGCTGGTGATAGCTTTCTGCGTAATAAAACTCAGGAGCATCAATAATTTCAGTGGTAATCTTGCCGTAACCGGCCGCAGTCAAAGCCTGCTGGTAAGCATCGCGCGAAGCTTCAGCTAGCTGCTTTTGGGTAGCTGAATACGTGTAAATTCCCGATCGGTACTGAGTACCCGAATCATTCCCCTGACGCATTCCTTGAGTAGGATTGTGACTTTCCCAAAAAACTTTGAGCAGCGTTTCGTAACTAATTACTTTCGGATCGAACACAACCAGAACTACTTCATTGTGTCCCGTCATCCCGCTGCAAACTTCGTTGTAAGTAGGATTCGGAGTAATCCCGGCTGCGTAGCCAACAGCCGTCGAAAAAACTCCATTTTGCTGCCAAAACTTGCGTTCCGCTCCCCAAAAACAGCCCAGACCAAACACAGCAGTCTCCATACCGTTTGGAAAGGGAGGTTTGAGCGGATTGCCGTTAACAAAGTGACTTGCCGGTACCGGCATCGACTCTGCCCGTCCCGGTAATGCCTCCTGGGGAGAGGGCAGGCTCGACTTTTTGCCAAATCCAAATAGCACCATAAGTTTGTAAGGGGGATCTCTGATAAACGTCTTTACCTTACTTAATAATATCAGATCTACACTAAAACAGTCGCCGTCTTGAAGGTAGAAGGTAAAAACCAAAAGGCAGATTTTTTTTACGGAAGGTTTTTAGTGATACTGCTCACTGCAAACGCAGTTTTCAATCACATTAAGCCGCTGCTCGCTGTCACCAAACCACACCTAAAATATCACCTCTAGTTGAGGTAGAAATCACGCGGATTTTAGGCAAAACATCCGATTATTAAAAGTATGGTGTTGTAGTAATTATTCAATACCAATTCTTGGGAGTGCGTAAAAATGGCCGCTAAACCTTGCAGTCAACCTTTAAAATCTAATCCTTTTATTACTTACCGCGACCCGATTACAGGCAAGTGGATCGTGGTAAGTCAGAATTTGCCCCAAGCAGCAGAACAAGCCCAGCTAAAAGCAGCTTGAGTTTTGCTATTAAGTTTATACCTACAAAATCCACTATAATTTCAGATTGCGTAGGGGCGGGTTTTACCAACCTTCTATGCCTAAAACCAACAATCTCGTAAACCCGCCCCGCTCAAAGGTCAATCGATTTTAGATTTTAGATTTTAGATTTTAGATTGACTTGCGCGACATAAATGCTCTTTCTTGAGGATTTTCGATTTTCGATTTTCGATTGATTTCACGGATAAATCGCGTGGCGGGTGCCACCTTTGAAATTCTTGGTCAATTGGAATCTACATTTTTTTATTATATCAAAGAAAGGGTAGATGTAGATTATTAGTTGTATGGAGCGGGTTTAGGTCAGGGTAAACGCATCTTAATTTCAACCTAAAACATGATAAGATCAAGTATTTAGCTAAATCAAGTGCGTAATTCATA
>JAUBST010000016.1:90233-154500 GCA_036702215.1 Microcoleus sp. F6_B6 | reverse complement strand
ACAGCAAACATGAAACTTCCTCTCGGTGATTAACTGTGAATAAGTTTAGCAAAGTATTTGGCACTTAAGTTTAACTCTGTTAGATCAACCTAATCTTGTTCTGGCAATTAATGCCGATACAGTACAACAGTCTCATCCGCTTGTCAACTGCAGAAACACCAACTCTCCTGAAGCGGCCCCGCTGCGACTAGACAAGCGGGGCCGAAAAACTGGCAAGCTACGGGTGTAGCCGGAGGCAAGCTAAAGGGACTTTAGCTACACTTAGGAGTCGAGCCAGGGGCTATCTCTGCCCGCTGCTCCAGCCAAGTGCTAATCTGTGCGTCTGTCAGATCGTCGGGTTTGGGAGGCAGGGGCATTTCGTAAATCACTGTCTCCCCTTCAGTACCTCGAAGGACGGGAACTGCATCGGGACTCTGATTTACTTGGACTTCTACGAAATCTTCGAGAATTAACCCATTGTCTCGCAGCGTGGCTGCGGGTTCGTTCAGTAGGCTGTTATACAAAGCTTCGTCCAACCATGCTTGACCAATCAGTCGGGCTATTTGTGTTTCCCAACTTCTCCAATCCTGGGGAAAAGCCATAATTTTCTCCTAGCTCCCTTTTGCGGGAAATATAGATTTTGCTGTTATTGTATAACAGATGCGTTCTCTACAGTTTCGATCGGCAACTATTGACTGCGGCAGGGCTGATTGTATTATGTTAAATGTTGTAGGGGCGGGTTCACCAGCAATATTTGGTTAAGATCGATTATCTCATAAACCCGCCCCCACTTGGGCGGCAAATCTCCCGATCGCTTCATGTCATATCCTATCCGATGAATTGACCATCATAATATTCCGGCCGGGGCGGGTTTATCAGATGGTTGATTTTCACCAAATATTGTTGGCGAACCCGCCCCTACAGCTTTTTTATCGTGGTGCAAAATGTGAATTTTTACTGATTTTCTTGATGATACAGTGGTTTTCACTCCCGATCGGTTAATATCACTAACAAGTACAATACCAACTAGCGCAGGGACTATGCTCGGACTTAACGGATATCGCATTGTACAAGAAATTCACAGCGGCGTAAAAAGTCTGGTCTATCGAGGCTACCGCGAACCTGACCGACAACCCGTTATCGTCAAACTCCTCAAGTCCGAGTACCCCACTCTCGAAGAAGTCACCCGCCTCAGAAATGAATACAAAATTGCCCAACCCCTAGACAGTTCTAGTATCACCAAAGTCTACAGCCTAGAAAACTATCGCAATAGCTTTGCCCTAATCTTAGAAGATTTTGGCGGCTCCTCCCTCGACCAGTTACTTACTAACCAAACCTTCCCTTTAACAGAAGTTCTGAGAATTGCCATTGTCTTAATAGATGCCTTAGATTATTTGCACCGCCATGCGATTCTTCACAAAGATATTAAACCGGGCAATATCATTATTAACTCTACCACAGGCGAAGTCAAACTCACTGACTTTAGCATTTCCTCCCGCCTGCAACAAGAAAATCAATCTGCGAGCAACCCCTCGGAACTGGCGGGTACTCTCGCCTATCTCTCCCCAGAACAAACGGGGCGAATGAACCGTTCGGTAGATTACCGAACCGACTATTATTCTTTAGGAGTGACTTTATACGAACTGCTGGCGGGTCAGTTACCTTTTGTCACTGAAGACCCGATGGAATTAATCCATTGTCACTTAGCTAAACAGCCTTTACCACTTTGTGAAATTAGAGAAATTCCCCAAGTTATTTCTGATATTGTAATGAAACTCTTAGCCAAAACCGCCGAAGAGAGATATCAAAGTGCAGCGGGATTAAAATTTGACTTAGAAACTTGTTTAAATCAGTTGCTTGCTACAGGAACAATCGCACCTTTTGCCATTGCCACCCGCGACAAAGGCAGCCAACTCCTGATCCCACAAAAACTTTACGGCCGCGAACGGGAAGTAACAGAATTACTAGCCGCCTTTGAAAGAATCAGCCACTCCTCTATAACCCCGCCACTCAGATCCCCCAACCCCCTTAACAAGGGGGCTTTAGAGGAATCCCCTCTTACCCCCCCCTTATCAAGGGGGGCCGGGGGGGATCAAACCGAGGAATCCACTCTTACCCCTTCCCCTTCCCCTTCCCCTTCCCCTTCCCCTTCCCCTTCCCCTTCCCCTTCCAGCAGCGAAATGATCCTAGTTTCCGGCTATTCCGGCATAGGCAAAACCGCCATCGTCAACGAAGTCCACAAACCCATAGTCCGCCAGCGCGGTTACTTCATCTCCGGCAAATTCGACCAATTTAACCGCAACATTCCCTACTCAGCCATCATCACCGCTTTTCAAGCCTTAATCAACCAATTACTCACAGAAAATGCCGGACAAATTGCCAGTTGGAAACATCAACTCTTAGATGCCCTCACCCCCAACGCCCAAGTCATTATTGATGTCATCCCCGAAGTAGAATTCATTATCGGCCCCCAGCCAGAAGTGCTGCAATTAGGGCCAACAGAATCCCAAAACCGCTTCAATCGAGTTTTTCAACAATTCCTCAAAGTCTTTTGTCAGCCCCAACACCCCGTTGTCCTGTTTTTAGATGACTTGCAGTGGGCAGATGCAGCCTCCCTGAAACTGATGCAACTGCTGATGGGTGATTCTGACAGCCAACATTTGTTAATCATTGGAGCATATCGCGATAACGAAGTCAACCCCACTCACCCCTTAGTTCAAACCTTAGAAAAAATCCGCGAATCCGGGGCAAATCTCAACAACATCACCGTTCAACCTTTAGCCATAAATCATGTTAGCCAACTGATAGCCGATACTCTCAATGAATCCGCAGCCACCAAACGCATTCAATCCTTTTCCCAACTCCTGTTTAGCAAAACCCAAGGCAACCCTTTCTTTTTAACCCAACTGCTGAAAACCCTCGCCTTGGAAAGCCTGCTGCATTATGAAGCCAGCAGCGACAGATGGCAATGGGATATCGAGGCAATCCAAGCCATTGGCATTACCGATTTAAACGTTGTCGAACTGATTGCCAGAAACATTCAAAAGCTGCCAGAGGTTACTCAAAAAGCCTTAAAACTAGCCGCTTGTATTGGCAATACTTTCAACTTAGATATTTTAGCCATTGTCAACGAAGCATCAGAATTAGTAACGGGGGCGCAGTTGTGGCCGGCGCTTCAGGCGGGTTTGATTTTGCCCCTTTCGGAAGCCTACAAAATTCCCTTGGTATTTGCCGAGTCGGAATCTGCATCAATGCGGCTGCAAGATGTGAAAGTAGATTACAAATTTTTGCACGACAGAGTGCAGCAATCTGCCTATTCTTTGATTCCCGAAACCGAGAAAAAATCAACTCACTTCCAAATCGGTCAGTTGCTGCTGCAAAATACTACAGCAGAAGAACGCAAAAACAATATTTTTGCCCTAGTCAATCAATTGAATTTTGGCATAGAGGCAACCGCAGAGGAATTACCTTTACTGGCAGCACAGTCAGACAAAAACCTGTTAGCAGAACTTAACTTGATTGCCGGTCAAAAAGCTAAAGCATCCGCAGCCTTTGAAGCGGCTGCTAATTATTTTAATCTAAGTTTGAGACTGCTTGCTGCCGATAGCTGGCAGAGTGATTATGATTTGACGCTGCCTATCTATGTGGAAACCGTAGAAGCTGAATATTTAAACGCTAATTTTGCACGGGCGGAACAGCTTTTAGAAGTTGTGTTGCAAGAGGGAAAAACGCTTTTAGATCGGGTGAAAGTTTACGAAGTTAAAATTCAGTCTTATATTTCTCAGTACAGGCTATCAGAAGCCATAGAGATAGGGCTAGAAGTGCTAGAGAAATTGGGAGTCTTGATGTCACAAATCTCTGAAAATCCAGGGATTATAGTTCAGAAAATTGCTAGAAAACTAGCAGAAACAAATAAACAAATTGAGGATTTAGCCGACCTGCCAGAAATGACCGATCCTTATCAGTTTGCTGCAATTCGGATTCTTTTAACTGTTACTTCGGCTGCTTATATTACGAATCCTGCCTTACTATCTCGGCTTTTATTTGCAATGGTGGATATCTGCTTAACTTACGGTAATCCTCCCTTAGCTGCTGGCGTATACGTCAATTATGGTGTCTTTTTGACTGTTGGTGGAGATATTGATTCAGGATATAGATTTGGTCAACTATCTTTGAGATTATTGGATAAATTTAATGTCAAAAGTATTAAAGCGTTTGTCTTACATTACTTTAACTCATTTATTGGACACTGGAAAGACCATATTAGGGAAACAATAGAACCTTTGCAAGATGCTGTTAATAGTGGGCTAGAAACCGGAAATTTAGAGTATGGCTGCTATGCAATTCTAATAAATAATCTTCATATATTCTTTGCGGGTAACGACTTAGATTTGCTTGAGGTTAAAACCAGAGAGTATGTATCTTTGATTGGCAAACTCAAGCAATCTCATTCTTTTGAAGCTATTAAGATGTATCGACAACTTTACTTGAATTTACTGGGTGAGTCAAACCGACTAACTGAGTTAACTGGCGATCAATATAATGAAAAAGAGTCTCTTGAAGCTGCATTACAAATGAATAACTATTATAACTTATTTTTTATATACAGTTTTAAAACCTTGCTTTCATATTTATTTAAAGAACGGGAAGCAGCGATTGAGAATGCTCGACAAGCAGATAAATATCAAGGACCTGTTCGAGGGATGTTGGTGACAGCCCAACTCAACTTTTACTATTCCCTCAGCCTCCTCGCTCAATATCCCCACGTCAGCGAAACCGAACAGAGAGAATATCTCGAACAAGTAGCCACCAATCAACAAACAATGAGACATTGGGCGAACAATTGCCCCGCCAACTACCAACACAAATACGACCTAATAGAAGCCGAGAAAGCCCGAATTTTAGGAAACTACCCCGCAGCCATCACCCTCTACGATGCGGCCATCACCGGGGCCAGAGAACAGCAATACACCCAAGAAGAAGCCCTCGCCAACGAACTCACCGGAGAATTTCACCTAACTCGCGGCCAAGAAAACATGGCCCGCTTCTTCCTACTAGAAGCATACTACTGCTACATCCGCTGGGGAGCGAAAGCCAAAGTCAAAGACTTAGAAACCCGCTATCCCCAATTCTTCGCCAAAATCAACGCTCAAAAACCCGCAGAAACCAGCCTCACCTTAGCCACCATCATCACCAGTACCGGCAATTCAGAAGGATTTGACTTAGCCTCCGTCTTCAAAGCCGCCCAAGCCATCTCCAGCGAAATAGTCCTCAGTGAATTGCTGACAAAACTAATCAAAATCGCCATAGAAAATGCCGGCGCACAAACCGGATATTTGCTGCTCAAACACTCAAACACATTCACCGTAGAAGCCGTCGGACAAGTCGAAGGCGACAACATCACTCTCTCACAAATCCCTCATCAGCCCCTCCCCGAAATCCTCCCGATGAGCGTCATCAACTATGTAGAAAGAACCCAAACAAGTGCCGTCTTAAACAATGCTACCACCGAGGCAATGTTTGCCGCCGACCCCTATATTGTCGCCCGTCAAACCAAATCCATACTCTGTACTCCCATCATCAATCAAGGTCGCTTCATGGGTATAGTTTACTTAGAAAACAACCTAGCCAAAAAAGTATTCACCCCAGCGCGACTAGAAGTCTTAAAACTCCTATCTTCCCAAGCTGCTATTTCTCTAGAAAATGCCCAACTTTATCAAACCCTAGAACAAAAAGTAGAAGAACGCACCGCACAATTAGCCCAAGCTAATACAGAAATATTGGTTTTGAACGAACGGCTAAAAGTAGAAAACCTTCGCATGAGTGCCGAACTAGACGTAACCCGCCGCCTGCAACAAATGATTTTGCCTCAACAGCAGGAATTAGAGTCAATTGCAGGGCTAGAAATTGCTGCATTCATGGAACCGGCTGATGAAGTTGGCGGCGACTACTACGACGTACTAAATCACGGCGGTAAAGCCACAATTGGCATCGGCGACGTGACAGGACACGGTTTAGAAAGCGGCGTGTTAATGATTATGGCGCAAACAGCAATTCGCACTTTGCTGGTTCACAAGGAAACCGACCCAGTTAAATTATTGCAGACAGTCAACCAAACGCTTTTTGACAACGTAGAGCGCATGGATTGCGGTAAAAGTATGAGCCTTTCTTTGCTGGAATATCGTGACAACACCCTGCATTTGAGCGGACAGCACGAAGAGGTGATAGTCGTGCGTGACGGCGGCGAAGTAGAGCGGATTGATACCATCGAGTTAGGCTTTCCCATCGCCTTGGAAGCAGATATTGCCGATTTCATTGTTTCTACTGAAATACAGTTGAATTCGGGGGATGTTGTCGTACTCTACACAGATGGAATTACCGAAGCTTTTGATATGAATAAAAATCAATACGGTATCGAGCCATTGATTGAAGTTGTTGTCCTTAACAGGGAACTGTCAGCAGCAGAAATCAAGCAAGCGGTTATTGACGACGTGCGGCGATACATCGGGGAGCAAAAAGTATTTGATGACATTACTTTGGTTGTAATTAAACAGAAGTAATAAGCTGTTCTATAGCGGATCTAGCTCTCATATGAGGTACGTAGTTGGGCTTGGGCCCTATACGTTATTGTTGTTATACAGCATATTCCATGTATATGCGGTACACACAACAAGGGTCGTAAGTAAGGTGCGTCGCCACCAGTCAATCTGCAAGTTTCATTAAACATGAGCAGCGACGCACCCTACATAACAATGTACCAACAATAGAGCTTTATAGTGTACTTCACGAACCACCGAATATGCTGTATAATCTGTCAATAATACCTCATCTTTTTGAGAAAGGCTATACATTTAAATTGTCTGTTAAAAAACAATCAAATTCTTGTGGGGTGGGCGGGAGAGCCCGCCCTCAACATACAATTTAAATGCGCGACAGCTTACTAATTCTCTAAAATCGTGGGATGGGCGTCCCGCCCGTATTTTTGGGACGGGCGGGATGTCCATCCCACTTTTAAGGGTGGAAGTTATAGCGGTTCTCAGAAAGATGAGGTATGAATGACAGCTTACATAACCACTGAAACTAAGAGGGCTGAAGCCCAACTACGTACCTCATATCAGAGCTCGATCCGCTATATGACTGACACCTTATATAACCACAATAACTAAGAGGGCTGAAGCCCAACTACGTACCTCATATGAGAGCTCGAACCGCTATATTTAATTCTCATTCCTTAGTTACGCTCAATTAATCAACTGCTGGAAGGCATCGTGCTCGCGAATTTTTTCTAAATCAGCTTCACTTTTTGCCAACTCTTTACACACATTGGGATTGAGATTGAGGGCGCGCTTTAAATTTTCAATGGCTAATTCAATTTTACCTTGTAGCGCATAACATCGGGCTTTATTGTACCAAATTCTGTAAAAATCAGGCCGGATTTTAGCAGCATTGTCGTAGGATGCGATCGCCGCTTCGTATTTTTGCAATTTAGAAAGTGCAACGCCTCGATTGTTCCAAGCGTCAGTATAATCATTTTTAATTTGTAGGGCTTGATTGTAAGAAATTACTGCTTGTTCGTACTCCTGCATTTTGGAAAACGCAACGCCTCGGTTGTTCCAAGCATCGGCATAATCGGGTTTGGCTTGAATTGCTTGTTCGTAACAGCCGATCGCCTCCTGGTACTTCTGCAACTCCAACAATACCACGCCTCGATTGTTCCAAGCGTCGGGATAATTGGGGCGAATTGTAGTAGCTTGTTCGTAAGAGGCGATCGCCTCTGGATACCGCTGCATTCTCGTCAGCACTACTCCCCGGTTGTTCCAAGTATCGGCTAAATCCGGCTGAATTTGCAGGGCCCGATCGTAAGCGGCGATCGCATCTTGATAACGGTTTTCAAAGAAACAAGCATCTCCCTGTTTGGCATAGTCGCCCGCTGTCAATAGCTGTTGGTAATTGCCGTAGTTAACCGGAGCAAATTCTTGAATTTGAGCGTCGGGAAATAACAAGTCTGTTTCTGCATCCGCCGCGTGACTTTTGTGTTGAATTTCGCCTAAGATAGTTTCTGCGTCGGAAATTAATAGTTTTAATTGAGAGATTGTATCGTAATGGAGACTTTCAATTTCTTGGCGGGCAATTGTTGTCTGCTTGGACAATTTGCTAAACAGAAACCACACCCCGACTCCGGCTGCTGTCGGAAACAAAGTTAGGGCAATTACCAGCCCGTTAAGCAGCAGGGCCGTGCGCCCGAAAGCAATGTCAACTTCTTCTTGAACTCGATCGCGAATTTCTTCTTTTAGTTGCTGCTGTGAGAATTGCTGCTGAACAAACAGTGCCGCCGTCGGTTCAGATGCAGAAACGCTACTGCAGCAGACTAGAATAGTCGAAAGGGCGATCGGGCTAATACTTTTTCTAAAGATACTTGACAAACGCATTGCCTTAGTGATACGCACCTGAGTTGCGATTTCCATGTGTCAAGAGATGCTGATAACGATGATCCCAGACTAGCCCATTTGTTCACAAACTATTAAATACAGGATATCTGTTGTGCAGCCCCCTCCGATCAAATTGCTGACGCAAGAATTGCTAGACGAAGTTGCCGCTTCCTCCCGCCGCAGTCCCCGCCAGCGACAAAACTACAATTTCCACGATTTATCTGAAAAAGTGCAGCGGTTTGTCAACGTCTTGCAACCGGGCACTTACGTCCGCCCTCACCGACACCTGCGCCCGCCTGCGATTAACGGTTTTGAGTTTTTCGTAGTGATTCAAGGAGAACTCGGTATGATTATTTTGAACGAAAACGGTCAAATTCTGCGATCGTTGCTAGTCAGCGCTGCGGGCCCGACTCGCGCTGTCGAACTGCCAGAGGGCACTATTCACACGTTAGTAGCTTTGGCACCGGATACTGTGATTTTGGAGTTCAAGGAAGGGCCTTACGAGGTGGCGGCGGATAAAGACTTTTTGACCGATTTTCCTGCTGAGGGAACTGCGGCGGCGCGGGAATTAGTCTTGATTTGGGAAGCGGAATTTAACAGTTGACAGTTGACAGTTGACTGTTGACTGTTGACTGTTGACTGTTAAAAATCTAAAATCTAAAATCTAAAATCTAAAATCGATTGACAGTTGACTGTTAAAAATCTAAAATCTAAAATCTAAAATCGATTGATTGTTAAAAATCTAAAATCTAAAATCTAAAATCTAAAATCGATTGACTGTTAAAAATCTAAAATCTAAAATCTAAAATCTAAAATCGATTGATTGATGACTAATTGCTGATGAATCTAATTGTCGTCATCCGATTGTATAAATCCGGGGCGGTGCGAATGATTTTTCTCAGAAGTTCATCCGTCACCCAAAAGACGAGGGGAAAGGAAAATTTTTTGCTGAATTCGCTGCATAGTAGGTTGGTAGAAACGAGCAATCGATCGATCGTCTCCACTGATTCCAAACCGAGGATCATTAAAGCTGGAGGCTGTTCGCCATCTAGTTCTGCTGCGATTGTCGCGTAGAGAGTTGTCGCCGATTTGGGCAAAAACAGTTGCTGCGGTTTCACGGCACAATTTGCTTGCAGCCGATCGACTATTTGCTGCCGCAAAGCCAGCGAGTTGCAGTTGACTAAAACAAAAGAAAAGTAACCTTGGGAAAGACGGAGCGCCCGTGTTAAAGTTGAGAACGACCGCTCGTTATATTTAGCTGAGTCGTACTTAGCTGCATCGTCTTTAGCTATATTTTCTGAGCTTTTGTGGACCATAAATTACAGGTCTTTCATCGAGTTTTAGAGATTTTCTAGATTAAATGGTATTTCTAAATAAAATGTGAATATGGGATTTTTTTTTATAAAAAAACATTGCGGTAATTATAGCACGGTTTTAAATTAATATCAATAGTTCTATCCGCTAATTTAGCGGGAGCCACTCAAAACAACCTGCAACGGTACAGCCAAAGTATCAAATGTAGTTAAACCGACAAAAAATCACCGAGAATTGTCAGCCAGCGGCAAAGTAAACCAAAAACTTGCCCCAGCACCGGCACTGCTAATTACCCCAATTTCCCCGCCGTGAGCGCCAATAATTTGCCGACAAAGATAGAGACCCAAACCCAAACCAACCGAGTGTCGGGAGCGATCGCCCCTAACGTAAAGGTCAAAAAGATGTTCGCACTGTTCCGGCAATATTCCCACCCCGTCATCTTCAACTGTACAGCGAATCATACTACTTGGGGAATGGGGAATGGGGAATTGTTCGGGGGGAATTCGTAAGTGCTCGCTCTTATGTTTCGCTGCGTTTTGATTGAAACTTGATTTTTCCGCATGAATGACTTTAGCTGAAACTGTTAAATTTAGTCCGGGAAGATTGTGTTTCAAAGCATTAGTAATTAAATTAGAAAACACGCGCCACAACTGAGTATAGTCAGCATTCACTGCTGGCAAATCATGTGGAACCAAATTTTTAAAACTAGCTTGACCCTCATTCATTAAAGGCTCCAAATCGGTTGCCGCCGCTTCAACTATTGCCCTCAAATCTACCCGATCGCAGTGCAGAACAAAACCGCGCAATTCCCCGGCGTGAACTTCCAACAGCGAATTGATCAACCGCAATTGCTGCTCGCTACCTTGAATCATCCGATCCAAAACAGAACGCGGAATGGCGATCGAATCCCCACTTTTCGTCTGCCAATTTTTCAGCACCATTAACATTCCCGCCACCGGGTTTCGCAAATCGTGAGAAAGAGCGTGAATAAACAGCCGCAGCGATTCTTGTGCCTGTTTGCGCTGCGTGATGTCCTCAATTAAACCCTCATAATAAAGCAGGGAGCCAGTGCTGTCCCGTACCGCCCGCGCCTTCTCAGAAATCCAGACAATACTGCCGTCTGAGCGGTAAATTTTCGATTCAAAATCCGATACTGTGCCGCTTTCCTCGATCGCCCGCAAAAACTCATTTCTGCGAGCCGGATCGACATACAACTGCCGCTCGATATCAGTAAACTTTGCCGTCACTTCTTCCGGGGAATCGCAGCCGTAAATCCGCGCCAAAGCTGGATTTGCAGTAATATAACGCCCATCGGGAGTGCTTTGAAAAATTCCCTCGTCGGCATTCTCAAAAATGCTGCGGTACTTCGCCTCCGCCACCTCCAACTGCTGGTAAGCAGATTCCAACTCGCGCCTGGTACTAAACTCTTTCCGTTGCAGACATTCGTACCAATAAACGGACAAGTCACATATCAAACAAAACCAAAACAAATATAAGTACAACCCGGTCAACTTAAAAGGAGTATACTTAGCAAAACTTAGATTTAAAACCAAATTTATCCCGACGTGGCAAAACAAAACGCCGAGTTGAGAAATCAGGTGGAGGCGCCAGCGAACCGGCATCAGCGTAGCTTGGATCAGAAATGCTAAAGTCCAGGTAAAAATTGGTACTTCCCCGGCTTGTGCGACAGCTAGCCCAAGCTGTACAACCACCGTCAGCGACCACGAAAAACCCAAAAATAGCAAACCGGGATAGCGCTGTCCGAAGGATGTTTTTTGCAACACAAAACAGGTCAACAAACCCAATTCTACAGCAGCGCTCGTGTACAAATAAACACTTTCAAACTCCTGGCGAGCGAAGAATCTTTCGCCCAGAAAATAGACCGTGATTGTGAAGGCAAAAAAGATGGCAATTCCGACAGCAGGGCGCAGCCGATCTCGGAGGAAGCGATCGCGCCACACCTCGTAAACCGTTAACGCCTGAACTGATTTTGCATTGCCCAAATAGGTCATACCATTTTAGATTTTAGATTTGAGATTTTAGATTGAGAAAGAGCGATCGTCCGAGTTGGCAGCAGGTAGCGAAAACCAGAAAGTCGAACCACCGCCGGGAGTGCTTTCGACGCCGATGAGCCGCCGTGAGCTTTAATAATTTGCAAAGGAGAGGTACAGTCCCAAACCCAGCCCTCTTAATTGTCGGCTATTAGGGTCTTGAACGTAAAGTTCAAACAGAGATTCCCGCTGTTTTGCGCTGATTCCCACTCCATCCATTGTAGATTTGAGATTTGAGATTTTAGATTCAGAAAGAGCGATCGTCCGAGTTGACAGCAGGTAGCAAAAACCAGAAAGTCGAACCACCGCCGGGAGTGCTTTCGACGCCGATCGAGCCGCCGTGAGCTTTAATAATTTGCTTGGAGAGGTACAGTCCCAAACCCAGCCCTGTTAATTGTCGGCTATTAGGGTCTTGAACGTAAAGTTCAAACAGAGACTCCCGCTGTTTGGCGCTGATTCCCACTCCATTATCTGTTACAGTACAGCGAACCATTTTTACGTTGACTCCGGGCAATTTGCCGCCAGTATTGCCAATTTGACCCTGATAGCGGGGCATTTTGCAACTGCCGTCGAGGTGGAATTTGGCCAGGGTTTCTTGATTTTTCTGGGTGGTTTCGCAGATTCCAGGGCGATCGCCCGCAGCAGATCTCCGGTTAGCGATACAGCGGGCGATCTGAGTATTTTGCGATGTTAAAACCTGTGAATTTCCTTCAAAACTTACCTTGTTTTCAACTTCAATTACCTCAGCTTTAAAAGTTATATTTACTCCCGGAGGATTGTGTTTAATAGCATTAGTCAGCAGATTTTCTAGCACCCGCTGCAAGTGTTGGCTATCGGCTTTGACTTGCGGCAAATCAACTGGTATTTCCTGAGTTAAAGTTGCTTGATTTTTTTCCAGGACGGGCTCTAAATTAGCAATAATGGCTGAAGCTAAAGACGGCAAATGCAGCGGTACAGTATTGATAACAATACCTTTGACCTCGCTAGCGTGAGCGTCGAGCAGGGAATTAACCATAGTCAACTGGTGTTCGCTAGCTTGAACGATCCGCTGCAAAATCGATCGAGAAACCGGAACATCTTGTAGAGAGTCAGAGGGCGATTTGTTGAGCAAATTTTTCAGCAGTATTAACATTCCCATCACAGGAGTGCGGAGATTGTGAGAAACTGCGTGCAAAAATAGGTCTTTGAGGCGGTTGCTTTCTTGCAACTCGTGCATTTTTTGCTGTAGTTGGCGGGTGCGTTCCTCGACTTGAGATTCCAAGTTGGCATTGAGAGCTTTTACCTGCTGCAAAAGTTGGGCTTGCTGTAGAGCGATCGCCACTTGGGTAGCGAGTTTTTCCAACAAATCAATTTCAAATTCCTGCCACTGGCGGGGCCCCGAACACTGGTTGACGGCCAAGATTCCGAACAATTCATCCCCCAGGACGATCGGCACATTTAACGTCGCGCGAATTTGATACTCGCTGTACAATTGGGCAATTGGAACGCTCAGTTCAACGCTAGCAGTATCGGAGATAGATCGGACGCGGTTGTTAGCATAAAAAGTTTTCTGGCTTTCGAGGTGATTTTCGTCAGCGAGTACCCACCCCAAAAGAGAACGGCATTGGGCGCCCACAGACTCGGCCACAACCTTACCGTACACCGGGCTAGGAAGATGTACCCCGTCCGCGTCCACAATACCGATAAAAGCGCGGTCTGCCTTGAAAAATTGCCGGACTTCGGCAACAGTAGTGTTGAGAATTTCTTCGAGGTCGAGGGAGTTGCGAATTCGCAGGGCGATTTCTGAGAGCAAGCGATCGCGATCGGAGGAGGCCCGCAAAGCCGCTTCCGCGCAGTGGCGTTCGGTAACGTCTTGGACTGTGGCGGAAATGAGGTTTGAGTTAATTGCCGACTGTTCGCAGACAGTACGCACTCCGCCGTCTGGAAGCACGATCCGGTAATCAATGCAATAGGGTTTGCGCTCAAACATAGCTTGACACTGCGATCGCGCCACCAATTCTCGGTCTTCTGGATGTACGGCCTGCAAAAAAACGGATGGTGTCGGTTTGACAGTTCCCGGAGCAAAACCCAAGAGGCGGTAAAGTTCCTTCGACCACCGCAATTCGATATTGGATATACGATCTTCTGCGGATGCTTGGCAGTTGTCAGTTGCTGTGACGGCGGCGCAATTTAAATCCCAATTGCCCAACTGAGCGATGCGCTGAGCGTTGGCTAAACTAGCTTCGCGATCGCGCAGCATGGCCGCCGTGCGGCGCACCTCCACCAGCGCTTGCTGGCGTTCTGCTACGGCGGCGGCCAACATCAGAGCCACAAGGGCGATCGTACCGGTAAATGCTTGTAAAAATAAAACCGCCTGTTTGAGATTATCGCTTTTGGCCAAAAACGGGCCGCCTCCCTGTACTGCTCCCCAAATCGCGATGCAAGAGACGATCGAATAAGCAAAAATCGCTCCCGCCGGTTGAAACCGCAGGGCAGCCCAAACTATCAGAGGAAAAGGCAGATACTCCAGCGGATACGTAGCGATCGCCGTCTGTATTTTCGAGCAAAAAAACAGCCAGCTCACGCTCAGCAAGAGAGTCAGCCATAAAGCTATTTCTGCATAATTAACAATTAAAAATAGAAGATTGTAGCGGTTTTTAATTGCAGAAAATGTGCTGGGGGAATGGGGAATGGGGAATTGGGCATTGGGCATTGGGCATTGGGCATTGGGCATTGGGCATTGCGTATTTTCCCCGTTAACAAATGCTTTGATTTTTGAAATAATCCCAGGTTCGATATCACATTTTACACCATTGTCAAGAACAGGCAAGATGCCTGTTCCACAATCAAATTCATCTCTCGTGGAACGGGCATCTTGCCTGTTCCCAAACAAGTAATTGAAAACAATGAAACATCTCAGTTTTAGTGGAAATTTAAAACTGTTAACCGCGTGGTTCAAAGTCAGCAGCACGGGCGTCACAATCAAAATTCCCATGCCGTCTCCGAGCCACGCAGTCCAACAGTTCCGAGAGAAATTGCTCCACTGAGTCCAACCAAAAATGCACGTACCCAAGTTGCTGAGGACAGATCCTAGGAAAGTAGACCCGATGACAGCGCCCGCTACTAAAGCCAGAACATCTCGCAGTCGATCGAGTTTCGTGGAAAATCCGCTCCAAGTCAGCAAAGCCTCTCCCGCCAGCGCTTGCAGGGTGACGCTAAAGGCGGATGTGGCAATGACAGCCGACGGTATACCGGCGGTAGAGTTTAACAGCACTGAACCGAAGACAATTCCCGGCCACATCCGCCGCCCTTGCAGTAGCAGTGCTGCTAGAGCAATACCGGCGGGCGGCCACACCGGGGAGGGTTCGGCTTTCACCAGTCCCAGCATCGACGCTGCGAGTTTTCCGGTAACAAAGTAGGCCAGCGCCAGGATGCCGGTGTACAAAAGCGTTCGAGTGCGGCGGTTGAGCAGTTTCATGTTTGGGTGCGATCGAATCCTCCATTCCTAGTTGTTAATTTAGGCGGCTTTGGGGCGATCGGGCTTCCTCCTGACGACTCACCTGACTGGGCGAGTGGGAAGTAGGGGAGAGGGGGAGAGGGGGAGAGGGGGAGAGGGGGAGAGTGGGAGAGTGGGAGAGTGGGAGAGTGGGAGAGTGGGAGAGTGGGAGCATTTTTTATCTTCCCTCTTCTGACTAATGACTAATGACTAATGACTGATGACTGATGACTGATGATTAATGACTGCTTAAAATCCAAAACTCCGCTTGCCATCCGGCTTAACAGTAAGCCAATTGGTCTTTGCCATTGCCAATTGTTCATCAGAAACTGTAGCGTTGGTAAGATTCGCCCCGCACAAATTTGCTCCCCGCAAATTCGCCTTAGTCAAATAAGCCCCCGTCAAGTCAGCGCCTCGGAAATCCGCGCCTTCAAAATTGGCAGTGCTGCAATAAGCCTCAGTCAAATTAGCATCTCGCAAATTCGCCTGAATTAACCGGGCGTGACCCAAATTCGCTCCCGACAAATCCGCTGCTTGCAAATTTGCCTTCACCAACCTAGCCTGATAAAAATTTCCCCCCGCCAACTGCGCTTTTTGCAGTTGCAGGCCAGACAGTTCGCAGTCAGCAAAATCGCGCTTGCCTTTAAAATATGCCGCTCGCAAGCTGTTGGTGTCCCACTTAGGAGCAACTTTCGATAGCTTTGACGCTGCTAAATTGTCGCTAGAAGGTCCAACCGTTCCGAAAGTTCTGCCTGACTCAGCCAGAGTACGGGAAACTCTGGGCTGCATCCCCGTGTTCCCGGATTGGCTGAAGGAAGTTCTACCAGTGCGCGTGTGGTTCGATCGTAAATCTTGATTAATTTTACTCTCAGGCCGCGACCACGAAGAACCCTCGTCATTAAATATTGTAGGTTCTTCAACTGCACGAGAAGAGCCGTTGAATTGAGTTGCCAAGCCATCGACAAGACTTGGGTCTTCAAATTCGCCAGAGAGAGCTCTGAGGACATCTGCTGCTGATTGGAAGCGGTGGCCAACCATCGGCTTCAGCATTTTTTCGAGAATCCGCGCAAAATAGGGGCTTACCTGAACGTGGGGCTGCCAAACAATTTCGCCGGTTACTCCATCAAAATCTAAATCCTTGGGCGATTTTCCTGTCAGCAAGTACAAGCAAGTCATTCCCACCGCGTAGATGTCGCTGGCAAATATCGGCCGCAGCGCCATTTGTTCCGGGGGGGCAAAACTAAATGTGCCGACAGAAAATTTCGTGTTAGCGCTTTGGTCGGCGGGGTCTAATAATATTGTTTGGCTAACTTGGTCTTTTACCGCCCCGAAGTCAATCAGAACTAAGTGGCCGTCTTGAACTCGGCGAATAATATTTGCGGGTTTGATGTCTCGGTGAATTACTCCTTGGCTGTGGATATATTGCACTACTGGCAGAATTTCTAATAGAAAATTTTTAACGTCCGATTCGTTGAAACGGCCTGAGTGCTTGACTTCTTGTTTCAAAGTCGAGCCTCTAACATACTCTTGAACTAAGTAAAATTGCTGTTCCGTTTCAAAATAGTCTAGCAGCCTCGGTACTTGCGGGTGGTCGCCCAGTTGGCCGAGGGTTTTTGCCTCTCGCTTGAATAATTCCCGCGCCATTTCTAAAACTCGCGGCGACGAACTACTGGGTCGCAGTTGCTTGACTACACAACTCGGTTGACCGGGCAATGAGATGTCTTTTGCCAGAAATGTAGCTCCAAAACCTCCTTGTCCTAACGGTTCAATGACTCGGTAGCGAGCGCGCAGCAATAACCGCGCACCGCAAGTCTGACACTGAAGAATAGAGTCAGCAGGGTTTTGAGGATGGGGACAGCCCGGATTTACGCAGTAGCTCATATTGATTGAGTTTGCCTATGTTGTTCTGATCTTGTCAGCGTCGCTCGACTGCACAAATAGCCTGTTCCTGCTTCTGGTAGACATACTAATCTATCAGTTTTCGGCAGGCCGTGCCTTCGATTGCGAATTGGAATTGCACCTAAGTCTTTTAGGCCGATATCTTTTCCCTATTTTGATTATCTCGCTGCTGTGAGTTTTTTCGGTTGATTATCCTTGAAGATAGTTTAAAGACTTGCTAAAGTTGTGCTTTTTTGTGTAAAGTCTTTCTAAACTTAAGTGCTTTTTGCGTTGTTAGATGTATCTAGCATACCTCATTCTCTGAATGAGAATGCTACTCATCCGCCAATAGACATCTACCTTTGGGCAGAAGACTCGTTTTTGCTGATGTGTACCGCAACAGTATTGACAAATTTGAATTAGTATGCTATGAAAAGCTTTCCCCGAATAAATTCTGGGACTCAAAAGTCGTAGCCCGTCGGCGCCGACTAATGACTAATAACTACCGAGCACTGACAACTAACTACTGACTAAACTATGCGTATTTCTCTAAACTGGCTGCGGGAATTGGTGGATGTGTCGATATCCCCGGAAGAATTAGGCGAAACCCTGACAATGGCAGGGTTTGAAGTCGAAGATATCGAAGACCGCCGCCCGTGGGCAAACGGCGTAGTTTTGGGCAAAATCATCGCCTGCGAACAGCATCCCAATGCAGACAAATTGAGAGTTTGTCAAGTGGATGTGGGTTCTGGTGAAGCTTTGAATATTGTTTGCGGCGCACCCAACGCTAGGGCAGACATTTACGTGCCTGTCGCTGTTGTCGGCACTTATTTATCGACTATTGATTTAAAGATTAAACCTGCTAAATTGCGGGGCGTTCCTTCCCAAGGAATGATTTGTTCTCTAGCCGAATTGGGACTATCTAAAGAGTCAGCGGGGATTCACATTTTTGAGTTAGAAAATCCCGAATTGGGCAGCGATATTCGCCCGCTTTTGGGTTTAGACGACGTGATTTTAGACTTGACAGCAACTGCCAACCGGGCAGACGCTTTGAGCATGGTAGGCGTAGCGCGGGAAGTGGCGGCGCTGACTGGGGCGAGTTTGAGAATTCCCGCAGCGAATGGTGTGGCGATTGAGGGCAAAGAAAGTCCTGCTTTGGCAGTAGAAATATCCCAAGCGCAAGGCTGCCCGATTTACATCGGCACGGCAATTGAAGGTGTGAAAATTGCTGCTTCTCCAGCTTGGTTGCAACAGCGGTTGCAGGCGGCGGGAGTGCGGCCGATTAATAATGTGGTTGACGTAACTAATTACATTTTATTGGAATGGGGCCAGCCGCTGCACGCTTTCGATCGCGATCGCCTGCAATCTTTTACAGGTACTCAAGATATCAGCATCGGCGTCCGCTTTGCTAAAACAGGCGAATCCTTCAAAACCTTGGACGGACAAAACCGCAATTTGCAAGCACAAAACCTGTTAATTACTGCTAGCGACAAACCTGTTGCCTTAGCTGGGGTAATGGGCGGTGAAGATACGGAAGTTCACGAAGGAACGCAAAATTTAGTTTTGGAAGCCGCGATTTTTGACCAGGCAACGATTCGCCGTTCTGCGCGCGCTCAAGGCCTGCGTAGCGAGGCTTCGATCCGCTACGAACGGGGGGTGAATCAGGCGGCCTTGGCGACGGCCTGCAACCGCGCTGTCGCCCTAATTTTGGAGTTGGCTGGAGGCACTGCGACGGTGCAGAAAACGGCGAGTTCCGGCGATGATTTGAGTTTTTCGCGATCGCTCGAATTGCGTTTAGACCGAGTAAATCTGGTTTTGGGGCAGTTGAAAAGAGGAGAAACGGGCGGTTCTAAATATCTGGAACCGGAAGAGGTGAAAAATATTCTGACAGCCTTGGGATGCGAAGTTATTCCGACGGAAAAAGAACGGGTTTGGAATGTGACTGTGCCTCCTTACCGCTACCGCGATTTAGAAAGGGAAATCGATTTAATTGAGGAAGTTGCCAGACTCCACGGTTATGACAATTTCTGCGATACTTTGCCCAGCAAAACGGAACCCGGTTATCTGTCGGCAGAATATGCGGCAATTCGGAATGTGCGATCGGCTTTTCGGGCGGCCGGTTTGACGGAGTTGATGCACTATTCTTTGGTGAAAACTGAGGGAGACAATCAGGTGGTGCTGGCGAATCCGCTGTTTGTCGAGTATTCGGCTTTGCGGACAGAAATGCTGTCGGGTTTGATTGATGCTTTCGGGTACAATTTGGAACAGGGAAATGGGGCGCTAAACGGTTTTGAAGTCGGTCGTATTTTCTGGAAAGATGGGGATGCAATGAAGGAAGCCGATGCAGTAGCGGGGATTATCGGCGGCGATCCGACTGTGTGGAAATGGCAGCAATCCGGGCGCGATCGACCTTTGAGTTGGTTTGAGGCAAAAGGTATTTTGGAAAGCGCATTTCAAGAGTTGGGTTTGTCGGTGGAATATCAAAGCGATTCCTCGAATACGCGCTTGCATCCGGGCCGCACCGCTGCGTTATCGTTAAACGGGAAACATTTAGGAGTTTTCGGACAGTTGCACCCGCAATTGCAGCAAGAAAAGGATTTGCCCGAGCAGGTTTACGTGTTTCAATTAGATTTAGCGGTGCTGTTGGGTGGATTAGGGCGATCGAACAACTTAACTCGCAAGTTTGCGGGTTATTCGAGTTTCCCCGCTTCTGACAGAGACATTGCATTTTTCGCACCGGTTGAAGTTCCGGTTGTTGAGATGCAGAGTGCGATGAAAAAGGCGGCGGGTAGTTTGCTGGATTCCGTGGAATTGTTCGACGAATATCGCGGCGACAACGTGCCGGCGGGACAGCGGAGTTTGGCTTTTCGGTTAGTTTACCGCGCGGGCGATCGAACTTTGAGCGAAACCGATGTCGAACCGGCACAACAAAAAGTTCGCGATGTTTTAGTTGAGAAATTTGGCGTTAGTTTGAGAAGCTAAAATAGGCCGCTACTAACCAATGGAAACCGCCAGGGAATTCATTCCCTGGCTCAAAGCTAAAGTCCTCTCAAGAGGACTAATAAGATTTACGGATTACAAGGTAAATTTGGCATTTTGAGCAAAGCGAAGAATCTCAAATTCTTGCAATAAAACCGTCTGAAGTGCATAATTTCTAACTAATGAACTCTTCAGTCCTCTTGAGAGGACTTCAGCTTTGAGGCGGGGGTTTCAACCCCTGCCGGACTCAATTTTTAACGTTAATTAAATTGACACCAACGGCCGCAACATATCCCGCACAGCGAAGGAAATATCGGGAAATCGCAAAAGACAAATACTCCCGTCATCCGCCAGAATCACTTGACTTAGATAACCATCCTGACTCGGTTCTCGAAAAACGTGAAGTTGCCGATTATTAACATCCAAAACCCAATAATCTGCAATTCCAGATTGAGCATAAATAGTCGCTTTAATCCCCAAATCGGTTCTCAGCGTAGTATCGGCTACTTCAATAATCAGATAAATTTCAGAAGGAGTTGGATGGTGGTCTTCATAGTAAAGTGGATCGGGTATGACTACAGAAATATCTGGTTCTGGTTCAGAGTAATTATTGAGCCGAACCGGGTCTTGCAGCCGCACAAAAATCTGCTCTCCTAAACGGTTATCCAGTAATATCTTCGTGCGCGCAATCGCTGCACCGTGTGCTGTTCCTTTTGCTGCCATCTTTACTATCTGTCCTGCCAGTAATTCAACTCGTTCGTCTTCCTCAAAAATACCAATTTCGGCCATGCGGTGATACTCTTGAACCGTCAACAAACGAATGTCTAATAAAGTCATAGCAATCTTCTCCTATCTAAGAATCATCTCTGTTTCCCCTCTTCCTCTGCGCCCTCTGCGCCCTCTGCGGTTAATTAATCTTAATCCTTAAAATTTTCGTTAAATCCTGTTAGTCCTATTGTACAATAACTTTGAAACAAATTCATCTAAGGCTCAAAACCGTGACCAAATATGTGATGTGGGGAAGTTACTGCGAAGACGTTCTCGAAAAACGCGCTCCGTTTAGAGACGCTCATTTAGCAGGATTGGCTAAGCAGAAGGAATCGGGAGTATTAAGTACGATCGGGCCAACGAAAGATTTAACTAAAATTTTTGCAATTTACGAAGCAGAAGATGAGGCGGTCGTGCGACAATTGGTTGAAACCGATCCTTATTGGGTAAATGGGGTTTGGACTGAGTACGATGTGAAAGAGTGGATTCAAGCTTTTTGAAGGGGTTAACAGGGTGAACAGCTTAACATTGGGTGACAGCGATTTAGTTCCAGTGGACTATGGCGATTTGCTGGACAAGATTTTAGAAGTTTTGCAATCGAAAAACCCGTTTAATATATCAGATGACCGCCGCCGTCTGATCGTCGATATTGATGCCATTGCTGCTGAGGTTGCAAAAATAGAAGTGCGGACACCCTTGGGTTCCTTTGAACGTCAAGCAGATGCTGCCACTGTTAATTTTCCGCCAGAAGTTGAGGAACTTTTTGGCGATCGAGTCAGGCAGATTAAAGAGTGTTTGCGGCAGCACTTAGCATCTAAATTGCTCCCACAAAATACTTCTATTGAAAAGTTTGTCGCTAGCTTAATCAGTCCTTTAGATTCATCCTCTTTTCAGGGAGACGGCAAAAAGCTAGGTCTCAAATACGATTTTGGTACTCGCCACACTTCTTTAGAAAAAGAAAAGCTAACTTTGGAACGCCCGGTCTCTGGAAATCCTGGGATTTTAAAACTGCATAAATTGACTATTGCTGTACGAAATACCGATATTTTTCAACAACAGCTAAAGGAGGGTTTAGAAAACTATATTAGGGAAAATGCCGAGAATAGCGACGATAGGCAAGAACTTAACCATCGTCTTGATGAGATGGTTAATAATGAATACTCTGATTTTCATAAATTGATCCGACTGGTAGACAAAGAAACTCTAGGAAAAATCAACAAAGAAGCTAAGATTACTTATTTAGAGTATCTGCTGGAACACATCAGCGCTAGCAGCACAGATACTGTAGGCATCATCTATTTAAAAGATTTGATTCGTCGTCTCAGATTAATAGAAGATTACATCAATGACAGTAATAAACCCGATGGCGAGTATGCTGCAAATTATGCTGGTGTTATAGTTAATTACAGAGAAATTTTTGCGCGCTCGGAATTTTTAGATGCGCTGCCAATTATTCCCATTGTAGAAGGTTACTTGGGAGAAAGCACGGACAATCATCGGAACGAACGTAAATTTATCTTTGGTCTCAAACTAAAATTAGACAACCCTGTTCAAGCGCGCGGTGGAAAGGACGTATTTGAATATCATCTGAATCTGCTAAATCCAGATAGTGAAGAACACAAAGCAGAACTTACCGAAGATGCTAATACCGAAACCTTCGTCCGCAAAGTGTTAAAAATAGCATTGCTGTACTATTTTGTGTTTGCTTCTCGGAGTGACCCACTCGCACAAAATTACGACCCTGAATCTGAGCTCAATCATCACCCGGTCGCCATATTTGAGCAAAGAGTATTGCCACTCCTACAAGGTTCGGACGACGAGGCGAAAAGAGAGCTGTTTCGTAACTTTATTAAAGGCTTTAATCAGTTTAATATCAAGCACAAAATTACCCATCTTAAAACAATGCTGAAAGGCTTTCTGGAACGCCAGACAATTTTGCCAATCCGCACAGAAACACGACACGTAAACCTTAAAATAGGTCTGTTAGAAGACATTGACAATATTTTGGATAATGGTAAATTTTTTAATGAAGTTCTGGATCGAAATTACAAGCAGACACTCCATTATATTGTCGTCGAAAAGCCTAGTGTTGATGAAACAGCAATCTGTCAGCTACCGATAAATATTACTATCGAAGATGTCCGCTATTTTCCTACTGATGAACGCCAAAATTTCAGCATGGAATACAATATCAAAGGTGTCGATATTTTGCCGATGCTTTCAGCACCTAAAGCCGATCGTTCTAGAAAAATATACAACCAGCATTTTTTAACAACAAAATTAGTTTTGTTTCCTTATGACGACAGACGATTAGACAGCGGTGATAAAGGTTTACCACCTGCGGCGGCTTTTGTGTATAAATTTACAATGCTGCTGCTGTCTTATATCTGCCTGAGAGTTTTACTCGAAAATACTGCAAAAAACTTATTTATTCCGATGATCAGGCTCCATGAAGGTGACGAAAAACACCCTTCGCCGTCCGAAAAATTTATGGCTAACCTTTCCAAAACATTATCTCACCTTTTGAGTGAAAAACAACGCTCAACTTCTCAGGGATTTCGTATTAAAAAAGATCCAAATAGTTACAAAATTCATAACGGTTTGAGTTCAATGTATTCAATTCTACCGAAAAACTTCAAATTTAGCAATGTGAAGTTATCTCCAGAGTTGCATAATTTAGCAATCATTGTTGTTTCCAGTCGCGACAGTGATGCTAAAAAAAGTAATAAAAACCGCTTCCAAAGAACAGCTAGTTTAATCGGAGAAGCTATCGGGATTAATCGCCTCGAAGACGATGCTATTGAAGTCAAAGTGCTAAAAACTTTTTCCGAGAATTACAGTGTCAGCCGCCTTTATACTGAACCGTTAATCCTTGAAGATGCAATGAGTCAGCTTTATCAGCAAGGATATCGGAATTTCGCATATATTTCGCAAGCACCTTACATGAGTACACTCCATATTACTCAGACCGAGGAAGATGAGGAATTGTCTTTTATGTCAAAAAAATTGCTCCGAACTTTGAAGGGAGAGCGACGCGATATCAAAATTTATCCGATGTTTTTTGATAAATACTATGTCCGCAGTTTCCTAGGTGATAAGGGAAAACCTTTTTACATTCAGGATGCTATGGAGCTTTCGAGCTTGTTTGCAGATACCAGTCAACAAGCTGTGATGTTTTTTAACTTGTTTAACGGAATTAAGGTAAAGGAGGATAAAAACTTTTATAACGGCGTGATTTCCTACTCTACCCTGTTGCATATATACAAAGGAATTCTGGACGATCAAGACCTTCACCAAGGGTTGATTTACGACGGTGAAATTAAAGATACTTTGCTACATTATTTAACTATCTTTCACTTTTATCGCTATGAAGCTCGAAAAAAAGATCTGAGTTTTAAACTTGACCCCTACGAGCAGATTATCGGCGATGAATCCGTTGGTGCTTTATCTGTGTTTAGTCATCCGCGCGGGAATGCTGAGTTTAACTCATTAGCTTTTTTAAATAAAGTAAGAGAAGTATTGAATGTGGGTGGGGGAGGTATTAATCATGATTGGTGAAGATTTTGGACGGCTGTTTGAGGTGGGATTCAATATCGGGATTCTGGCATATATTCAGCGGGAAAATATAGCTCATAATTTTGGTGATTCCTATCGTCTTGATTTGCAGAAACTCAAATTGCCAAAGATGATGGCGGAAATTACCAGAGAAGCTAATTTGCTCGGTAGTTTGGATGCTAAAATTGTTGAAAAATGGAGCTTATTTTTTGTTCAAAAAGGCTTTTTGGGCGGGTTGAATTTTTTCCGGGAGTACATCAAATCTACTGGCGGGAATTTAAATTTGGTGAAGATTTTGTACTGTCAGTGCAGTTTTAGCGATGCTAACAGTATCAGAACTTATAATAAGGATGCAAAAGCAGGATTTAAAGAGGTATTATCTCAGTTAAAAACTGCGAAACCCAATTTATCAGACGATGAGATTAACTCCTACATCCGCCGCTACAAGAAAAAAGGCGAGTTTTTGCAAGCTGATACCCTAATTTTGTTGCAAAATGGTAAGGATATTAGAATTCTGTGTGTTGATTTGTCTGTGTTTACTCCTCCGTTGACTTCGGAAAGAATCGATAATCTCAACGAAATAGAGGTGATGCGGAAGTCTTTGATCGGAGAAATTAACTATTTGCGATCGAAAAGTGTTTTTTCTAATTTGCGAATCGATACTAGCACTTTAGGTGTTGATTTCTCGGAGGATTTAAAACGCTATTTTACGGCTTTTAAGTATAAGGATAAGGAAAGCGCTAAGTTGATTCAGGCGGGTAGCTACGCTCACAGCTTCTACGGTTTTTTGCAAACAACTGGTATTATTCCTCATGATGCTGAGGTTTTGTTGAATGTTGTCGGTTGTAGCGATCGCACAATCAGCGCAATTTCCCTCCGCAGTGATAAAATTGACATCTTGGCGACTTGTGCCAAAATTTACCAGCAGGAAGCGAAAAACAAAGAAATTAACGATGCTCGCGCCGAAGTTTTAGATGCGATCCAACTTAACGCAGGTTACAGTTTTCAGAATGGCAAAAACTTTGTCAGCGATTTGTTAACAATTGGTAAAAGTTCTAAACCTGTATGTAATACAGAGCGGATAGAGAATTTTGCTAACTCCATAGATATTATATCAGATAAACTGGCAGATGATTTGCAAATTACTCGCGGATTACATCTGAGAAATTCTCACGCTCAATTGATTGTTAAAGCGCTTCAATCTGAGGAAACTTATATCTTTTTGACTGGGAATCCGGGAATCGGGAAAACAACTGCGATCGCTAATTTCCTCAAAACGCATATCGAGGACGGTTTCTTATTTCTGTACGTCAGTCCCCGCAAACAAGTAAACTTAGATATTATCGAAAAATTCAAAGATAAAAATACTCGTTTGCTGTGCAACGATAGATTATTTTGTATCAATACTAACGCCGATATCATCAAAAGCAATTCAGGACACTGTACCGTCAAGTACGCATCGAATAGCTATCGCGACGATTTCACAAAAAAAACTGTTCGCTTCCTCAAAGATGATTCAGAAATTCAGAGGACGGAATATCATCAAGCCGAACTTAAAAAAAAGGGAGAAACAGTAATTAAACCCATTAATCCCAAAGGAAATGGAGTGCTCAAGAGCATTTGCGAAGGTATATACGCGCTGATAAATGAGCGGGTATCTAGTAATATCGTAGCTACGGTTTCTATTCAATCGGTGAAGATGAAAGAAAACCGACAAAATACCCTAGAGCATTTAGATAAAATTTTTCAAGATACTTACAATAAAATCGCCAAAAAAGTTATTGCTGGAAAAATGCAAGAAATATCCAGTCGCATCAAACATATTTTCATTATGATAGATGAAATTACGGGAGATGATGGTGGGGTTGAGTTTTTAGCAGGAATTGCCAAGATTGTCAAAAAACATGAGTTGCACAAGCTAGAACATGGTTTTAATACTAAAATTATTGTCGCAGATGCTTCGATTGTTGACTGCGATGTGATTAAACAGCACCTTGATAACACGTCACCGGAACCGGACAAAATCTATTTTAAAAAGTTAGCGAAAGATTCGGAAGAAATTAAACCTTTACAAGCTATTCCTTTTAAATTTAACAATCTAGCTGCCAAGGTGATTAATGCGAATTCCTACCCAGCGCGCAGTTTAGAGATAACTTATAAGGTATTTGTCGAAACTGTTAAATACAGTGAAAATGCGCCTTTAAAACAGAATAGTAATTTAGTAAAGCGGGTACAATCTGAAATAATTGAGGATATCAATCAGCGATTAGCCATCCCAGGTGTAGAACAAATTATAGTATATATTCAAAACAAGCAAAGATTGACTGAATTAATTACTAAAATTAGAGATGGTCGCGAAAAGTTTGAGCAGTTTACCGATTATCTGGAAATTCACGCGAATATCTCGGAAGAGGAGAAAGAAAAAATACAGGAATTCAAAAATACAGCTAAAGTAATCTTTATGACTGCATCGGGAAGTCGTGGGCTTTCTTTCCCGAAGACTAAGCATATTTTAGTTGATATTCCCCGCTTTCAGATTGAGAAAAATCTGATGGAAGTCATACAGGTGATTTATCGGGGGCGCGGAGAATATGACAACGGTAAAACCCTTGATGGGGAAGATAAGAAGTTGGTTTTTTACTTATCTGATACCGCCGTTTATTACGCTGATGATGCGGAACTTTCCCTGCAAGAAAGCAAATTGAGTTTGTTGAATTTATTGCTAATTCTCAAGACGGCGGTGATGACGCGAATTTCGGGATACGGTTATTTAGGTAGGGAAAAGTTTTTGATGATTCCGATTGGCGGTAAGTCGGTTTCCGCAGTGGGGGATACTTTTAGCACCAAAATGGCGGCTCTAATTAAGACATTAAAAAGCGAAAGCCAGCGAGGAAATATGTTATTTAAGGAGGTTTATACGAGCCTGGAACAGCTTTTGGGTCGCGGGGAGTTTGTTTTGAAAAAATCTGAGAAGTCCCGTCAAAAGGGTGATTCCTATCTGGAAATGCGGGAGGATTTTAATCGTAAGTTTTTGGAAAAGTGCAATCCTCTTGATGGTTTGTTGAGCTATGATAATTTAGAACTCGGTCATGTTTGCGGTAGTTTGTTGATAGTACCTCTAGCCGATCGCACTTTGGTAGAAACATACCAGATGTCGCTGCATCGAGAAATTAAGGAATGTCTAGAGAAGAAGTTGCTGCACAAAATGCGTCTAATTAGGGATAGCGATTCGTCCCCGGAGAATGTAATATCGGCAATTAGAGGAGGTGCGATCGAGCTTTTGCAATTTCTCAACAGCGATGTCGAGAAAACTCAGTATTTTGAAGAGCAGAGTCAGCAGTTCGATCGCTATTATGCCATCCCGCTGTTTGCTTTTGTCAGCGGCGAGGAGATGCAGGAGTATTTTGCTGATACCAAGCTGGAAGAACCGGAAGACAGGCGGTTTCGGGATATTTTGTCGGCTTGTGTGCGATCGACCTATCCTATAGACAGTGTAATGCCGATCGGACACAAGTATCACGAATTCCCGTTTATCGTGTTTAGAAGCTACAGTTTAGAACAAAGCCGAGAAAAGATTTTTACAGATAAATATCTTTTGAGTTCCAACGAATTGAACGTGCTCAATTTAATTCTGTCAAAACAGATAAACTAGACCTCTTGCATTTCCAAGCTTTCAATTCCTTCAAAAATCTGCGTTTATCTGTGTTTATCTGCCTTGCATCTGCGGTTCCTGTATCAATCAAATACTTATGCAATGCAAGCCTACTGAAACTTGTAGGCTGCGTCATACAATTTTAGATTTTAGATTTTAGATTTTAGATTGGGAATCAAGGATGAATATCAGGGTTTGGAGTTTACCTACAGTTGCATTCTTGTTTGAAACGGCTATCAGTTAGCTGTCACCCCGCAGAGAAAATAAAACTCTTCCGGGGCATTCTACTTGCTACTTGCTAACTTCAAACGGCGTGTATTTCCCCCCCAAAGCTTCGACGATGGTGCGAGTATTAGCCGACATCATTTTCACGTAAGAATCGCCCTCGCTTCCGGCCGCCCCGATCGAATCCGAATAAAGTTGCTGCGCCGCCAATTTCACCCCCGCTTCCTCCGCCACAGTTTTAATAAGTTGCGGGTTAATTGTAGTCTCCGCAAAAATAGCAGGCACTCCCGCAGCTTTCACCGATTCTACTAACTTTTGTACCGTTTGAGCGCTCGGCTGTTCCTCCGTACTAATCCCGATTAAACTGTCAGCAGTTCCCAATCCGTAAATGCGGCTGTAATATTGAAAAGCATCGTGAGTTGTTACTAATTTGCGCTTATTTTCGGGAATAGTTTTAATCTCTTGTTCGATCCAACTATCCAAACGTTTTAACTCTTCAGTAAGTTTCACAGCATTCTGCGTAAACTTGTCCTTATCTTCCGGCGATAGTTCGATTAGCGCATCCCGAATTGCTTCTACCATTTGAACTACATTTTCCACATTTCCCCAAACGTGGGGATCGGGTACGGTATTGCCTTCTTTATTCATTAGCAAAGGCTTGACAACTTCCCCCACTGCTAATTTCCGCGCCTTAATTCCGGCGGCATTCATCATCCTAATTAATCCCGGTTCCAAATTGTAACCGTTATACAAAATTAAGTTAGCTTGTTCTAAAGCTTGAGAATCTTTTGGCACCGGTTCGTAAACGTGAGGATCGGTTCCCGGCTGCAAAATTCCTGTTAGCTGAACTTCGCCTCCCGCTACTCGATCGGTCAAATCCTCAATAATTGTGCTGGTAGCAACTACCTTGGGTTTAGCATCTGCCTGTGGAGAGAGGCGATCGCCCTGCGCTGGAGCACAACTAAATAAACCCAAAGTCAAAATGCCGCAAGCAATAGTTCTAATCCAAAATACCTTGGACTTGTCCAATTCAGGGGCGGTTTCAATCCCCGACTTACCGCGAAACTTCCCTTTATCGCATTGGTTCACAATTGCCGTCGGTTTTGATTCACACCTGACACCATTCTCAATAAGTCTTGGACGGGCGGGCAGGATGCCCACCCCACAAGAAAACTCATTCTTCGCTTCACGGGCATCTTGCCCGTTCTCGACAATGGTGCAACATCTGAGTTTTAACCGACTTGAGATTTTCGCCGCCAAACCTATGGTTCGAGGGGTTTTGAGCTTGCACTGTGCCATGATCTACCTCTCCTGCGTTCCAGATTATTCCTATTTACCGATGATTTCATATTCTTTTCATTTTTACAGTAAACTTAAGAAAAAGGAGATAGAGTCACCCCCATGAATACCGCCGCCTTGCCCAACGAGAATCATTGGTCTCAAATGGTTTGCCACCTCAAAGACAGCGCTACCGACACTGAAATTATCACTGTTAAGCACTTAGCAGTAAACTACCGCACGGTAGAAGCACTCAGAGATATCAGTCTTTCCGTCAAACCGGGAAGGCTGACGGGTATTATTGGCCCCAACGGTGCGGGCAAAAGCACGCTGATCAAAGCAATGTTGGGCTTAATTCCCGCAACTCGCGGCACTGTTACCTGGGGCGAAGAAGCGATCGCCGATCGACTCGAAACAGTAGCTTACGTGCCCCAGCGATCGCAAATTGACTGGAACTATCCCGCCACCGTTTGGGATGTCGTGATGATGGGAAGAGTCAGAAAAGCCGGATGGTTTCGCCGCTTCTCGGCAGCTAGCCGCCGCACTGCTGCCGATGCCTTAGAAAGAGTAGGCATGAGTGCTTACAAAGACAGACCGATCGGACAACTTTCCGGCGGACAGCAACAGCGAGTATTTTTAGCTAGAGCATTAGCCCAAGAAGCCGCTATTTTCTGCTTTGACGAGCCGTTTGTGGGCGTTGACCAAAAAACTCAAAATATCATTTTCGAGATATTCCACCAGCTAGCAAATGCCGGGAAAATCGTCTTAGTAGTCAACCACGACTTAGGCGAATCAATCACCAATTTCGATGATTTAATTTTGTTAAATACAGAATTGATTGCCGCTGGTTCCCGCCAAGAAGTGCTAACCCAAGAAAACCTTTACCGCGCCTACGGCGGACAAGTAATGTTCTTTGCCGGACAAGCAGCTTAATTAACCAGCCCTCATTAATCTAGGATTTACACTCTTGAACCCTTTTTTTTTGATAATCTTGGGTTGGGAAACGATAAATCTCGAATCAAAGCGGGTTGCTTTCGTGGTTAGTCATTAGTTAGCTGTGATTTGATAATTTTATGATACAAACCTTAATTGAGCCGTTGCAGTACGGATTCATGCAGCGATCGCTCGTAATTGCCATTCTCGTCGGCATCGTCTGCGCGATCGTCGGCAGCTACCTAATGGTACAGCGGCTGGCCTTGCTCGGAGACGCCATCAGCCACTCGGTTTTGCCCGGATTGGCGATCGCATTTATCCTCGGGGCAAACATCTTTGTCGGCGCGTTCATTGCCGGAGTTTTGAGTACAGTCATCATAGCTTGGATCAAAACTCGATCGACAATCAAAGAAGACGCGGCAATGGGCATCGTATTTTCCGCATTCTTCGCCCTCGGCATCACCCTAATTACGATCGTCCAAAAAGACAACAAAATCGACCTCAACCACTTTCTTTTCGGCAACATCCTCGGCGTTACTGCTGAAGATGCGATCGACACAGCCGTCATTGTCGCCGTAGTCTTATTAGTTGTAGTATTCTTTTACAAAGAACTGCTATTTTACACATTCGATCCATTAGGAGCGCAAGCAACAGGTTTGCCAGTAAACCTGCTCAACTTCGGACTGATGGTACTCATCGCCCTCACCATAGTTGCCAGCCTCAAAGCCGTTGGCGTAGTGCTAGTTTTGTCCCTATTAATTACACCAGCAAGTACCGCATATCTCCTAGTCACTCGCCTGCACCAAGTAATGATTTTAGGCGCAATAATCGGAGTTATTTCCAGCATTAGCGGAATGTATCTCAGCTACTTTTATAACTTGCCATCCGGCCCCGCAATAGTTTTAGTTGCATCTGGATTATTCGTGCTATCATTGCTGTTCAGTCCCACTCAAGGAATCCTCACGCAGCCCCGCACACACTCCGGCCAACTTCCTCCAATATGGCGGGAATTAAAAAATTTAACCAAAGGCCGATAACAAAGAAGTTTGTAGTAACGCTTCAGCGACGCCACAGCAATTTTCCCTAACAATCTGCGTTAATCGCCGTGCATCTGCGGTTCAAAAAAGCTTTTCCAATTAATCCGTCTAACTGCGAATCTCCTGCAGCATCCCGATGTTGTCAAAAGGGTTTTTTGTTTGAGTGCGAGAAAGCAAAAATGAGAGGCTGTCGCAGGGGGCGATCGCAACTGCAAACAATTGCTCAAAAAAACTGTACAATAACAAAAGTTAAAATTTCACGCAAACAGAGCTACTCAGTTAAAAAAACATGACAGTCAAAGTAGGAGACACCGCACCAGATTTTACCTTACCATCTCAAACTGGCACATCAGTCAGCCTCAAAGATTTTAAAGGTAAAAAAAACGTCATAGTTTACTTTTACCCCAAAGACGACACACCCGGATGTACCACCCAAGCTTGCGCTTTTCGAGATAGCTACGAAGTCTTCAAAGACGCAGGTGCAGAAGTCATAGGAATTAGCGAAGATTCGCAACAATCTCACCAGCAATTTTCTGCAAAATATCAGCTACCCTTTACACTGCTGAGCGATACTGGCAACAAAGTGCGACAATTGTACGGAGTTCCCGCTACCCTGTGGATTATGCCCGGTAGAGTAACTTATGTCATTGACAAAGAAGGCGTTGTCAAGCATATTTTTGACTCGATGTTAGACTTCAAAGCACACGTTGCAGAAGCACTCAAAACTTTAGAAGCTATCAAAAGTTAGATGGCGCGCGGGTGGCCAGAAACCGGGTTTTTTTACGAAAATTATTTGCTGTATGTAGCAGATTAGCTAAAAAACCCGGTTTCTTCGATATTGGCGCGGAAGTCGCAATCTATTGTTTACATGGTTGGATAAATCGCCCTTTTTTAGCTCCAGCCTATTGAAGAATATTGGACTGAGACTGGGATGCTTGATTGACAGGATAAAATATTATACTAATTATGAAAAATATTGATACATATAAATTAGAGGTTCTCATCCGTAGGGAAACGGCATTGCCGTGTCCGGCCAGGAGTTATGTTAATGTTTGTAGCAAAAGCCAAAAAAAAGTATATATTGACAGGATTTGTACTGCTGTTGGATTTGCTTTTGTAGGGAGTTTCTGTTCAATTAGTTTAGTCCAAAATGCAGGGGAAGTCAGAAACCGGGTTTTTTTACGAAAATCCTTGGTGGAACCCACATATTAGGTAAAAAACCCGGTTTCTTTAGTATGAGTGCGTAAGTCGTGTATTTTTCTAGTGTATGGGAAAATTGAAAGCAGTCAAGATGGAAACCTTGGCTGCTTTTTTAAGTTTCCATTCAATTAGTTTCCAAGCGCGAGTGGGGAGTGTCGCGTTGTTCAATGGATGGGGCTAATCATAAGCCGGAGTTTACCATTCGCATCAATTTCTATATCTACATGATGCCTTCCGCTTGTCACAACAGCAAGAGTTCCAACTATGGCTCCGATACCACCGCCAACTGCTGCTCCAACAGGGCCACCAACTATGAATCCAAGAATAGCACCTGCACCTGCACCAGCAAAAATATGGAGGGCAGAGTAGTTAAGCGCAGTAACCGCAGCAGAATAAGGGATGAATGCGCCTGTAGTTATATTTACCCACTCTCCCGATTTGTTCTTGTGTAACTCAAAAATGGTTTTTAACTTCTCTGGAAGGTCTGAATATCGCTCGTAGTCTGTAATAACTTCAACTTGCTCACTTTGCTCCAAGGCTGTCTTTAGTTCACGATAAAACATTTCTGTATCTGAGAAAACTAACTTCCGCATACATTCCATTCAATTAGTTTCACCTCCATTCTACACCCGAGACAGCGCAAGGAGTCTAGAGGGAGATCGGCGACACCCGCGACAAAAAATTAAGGAAGGGCCGAGGGACAGTTTTGGCAAGCTGCTGTATGTTAATTATTAGATAAATTTGCCCCATCCCTCCCTGAACGAATTCAGTGTGTGGGTGCAAAGATATATGGATAGCCCCCAAGTGCTTTCCCCGCCGAGTTTGGTAGAAAAACACCGACAAGCAGCGAAAGATTTAGTCGCGAGATACAGCTAGCTGGTAAAGACAGATTTTACCACTTGTTCGTAGTGAACACCTCAGTCCTGATTCTCTAAAAAACCAAGAAATGACTAAAGTCCTTACTAAAAACTCGTGGTTCGTAGTAAGGACTTTAGTCCTTTTTTGCTAACGACTTGCAGCCATTAACAATTAGCTGTAAGCCATTATCTAGCTTTTCCCAACACTCGATTTTTCAGGTGCAGCGCTTTCGGCAGTTTTGCCATTTTTGCTATTACCGTTACCGTTGCTGTGGCGGGGTTGGATGACTCCATAGCCGCCGTGACTCTTGCGTTCGTAGAGCACGTTAATTTCGCCTGTTTCCGCATTACGGAACATATAGAAATCGTGATCGATAATCTGCAATTGTTCCAAAGCTTCTTTCACAGTCATTGGAGGCATGGCAAAATACTTCGTCCGCACCACCTCAGCAGGAAGTTCGGGAGTTCGATCGCCAATCAGATCTGCTACTACAGGATGTTCTTCAACTGCCGTAACTGTTTTAACACTACTCTGGGTCTTGTTGTCGTGGCGTTTTTCCTTAAATTTCCGCAGTTGACGAGCTATCTTGTCGGCAACCAAATCGATGCTGGCATAAAGGCTTTCCGTGCTTTCTTCAGCCCGAATCACGCTGCCGTTAGCATAAATTGTCACCTCAGCAGTCTGCTTAGGATTGATCCTGGGGTTGCGAGCCACCGATAGATGTATGTCCACTTCAGTAGTCAAAGTTTGAAAATGGCTAACTGCCTTTTCAACCTTTTGATTGACGTACTCGCGAATCGCATCGGTGATTTCTATATTCTTACCCTGGATAACAAGCTTCATAGAGCTCCCTCCCTTCTGTAACTTGGGTATAGTTTATACAATAGCACTATGTATTCTGGAAAACACTTATCTTCCAAATCTTTTATTATATGTTGACAATTCTTGATTTAAGCTGGCCCAATATTCCGTAAAAATACTATTGATTTTTTGCATGGTTTCTCCTCCAGTTCCTCAACAGCTAAATGCACAACCCTGCTTGCTCCTCGATTGGGGACAAGTTCCCTACTCCCAAGCTTGGGACATCCAGCAAAAACTCGTCCAAGAACGCCGGGAAAATCCAGATTTGCCCGATGTCCTGATTTTGCTGGAACATCCGCCGGTTTACACTTTGGGCATGGGAGCAAAGCTAGAATTTCTGAAATTTGACCCTGGCAAAACTGGGCCGGAACTGCACCGAGTTGAGCGAGGCGGCGAGGTGACTTACCACTGTCCGGGCCAATTGGTGGGGTATCCGATTTTAAATTTGCGGCGCCACCAGCAAGATTTGCACTGGTATTTGCGGCAGTTGGAGGAAGTGCTGCTGGGGGTGCTGGAAGTCTGCGGGTTGAAGGGTTCGCGGGTTCCCGGCATGACTGGTGTTTGGGTGGATGGGTGCAAGGTAGGCGCGATCGGGATTAAAGTCAGCCGCTGGATTACGATGCACGGTTTTGCCTTAAATGTTTGCCCGGATCTCGCAGGTTTTGGGCAAATTGTACCTTGCGGGATTCCAGATAAACCTGTTGGCAGTTTAGAGCAGTTTATCCCCGGAATTGAGGTCGATCGAGTGCGATCGATCCTTGTCGCTGAGTTTGCTCGCGTTTTTGGAGTGGAAATTGTGCGATTCCCTACGGGATAGCTTCGCTTCACAAATGTGTAGGATGCGTCGCCGCCAACTTTTCACAGGACTTACACACTAGACCTCTTGCAAAAATAGCTGGGACGGGCCCCAGAGCCCGTCCCACAAAAAGTTTTTTCTCTTGTGGGACGGGCCCCAGAGCCCGTCCGAAAATTTGATCGAAAGGACTTTTGCAAGAAGTCTAATGTATGCCACGTAAGAACGATCGCCCTTGCTTTCCTAAAGTGCAACCGCCTCAAATTACTGTCTACAGATTGCTTAAAAAATCTTCCACTGAAATTCCCGCCTGATTGAGAATGCTTCCAAGGGTTCCAACAGCCAAAGTTTTTCGCTGTACCGGGACAACACAGCCTACTTCGATCGTCCTTTGCGGATTTTCTGGATCGCCTGTGGGTATTTGTTTCTTCAAAATAACGTGACTTCCCCGCTGGCGAACCCGGACAAACCCTAAGCGTTCTAAAGCACTGATAGTTTCTGCACTACTAACTCTGGGAAGCCTAGGCACTTAACACCTCAAATGTTGTTAGCAAACGCGGGGAAGTTTTAGGTAAAGGGAATTCTTCTAAATAGAGTTCTGTTGCTTCTTTCAGATTCGCGATCGCTTCTTCAATTGTTTCTCCCTGGCTGGCCGTTCCCACTTCAGGACATTCTGCCACGTAAACATCTTCTTCCCAATAAACGATTGCTGTAAAAATACGAGGCATATTTTTGGCAATACTTACTTAGTTGTCACTCTAATTTTTATTTTAGCACATCTGCCGATCGCACTCTGTTTTTTAAATGCGATGTTTTTAAGTGCGATCGGGATTGCCTTCCTCATACACCATTAAATCGCCCGGTTGGCAGTTTAGTGCTTTGCAGAAAGCATCAAGAGTTGCTTCATCAATTCTCGTCAGTCGGCGGCGGGTTTTGATTTTAGAAACAGATGTTGGGTGCATCCCAACTAAAGCTGCCAATTCCTTGTTGCTGATATTTCGCTCGGCCATTACAACTGCTAATTTCCAATGAATCATCACTGCGGATGCTCAACTACTAACCTGTACGTTGCAAGCTGATGTTAGCATCCTGCAACGTTCGCTTCCAACCCTTGTTTGAGGATTCCTTTTCAGAAATTGGCCGACTTAAGCTGGCACATCTGCCGATCGCAGTCGGTGTTTTAAGTGCGATCGGGATCGTCTTCCTCATACACCATTAAATCGCCCGGTTGGCACTTTAGCGCTTTGCACAGAGCATTGAGAGTGGATTCGTCAATTCTCGTGAGGCGACGGCGGGTTTTGAGTCTCGAAAACGAAGTTGGGTGCATCCCCACCAAAGCAGCCAACTCTTTGTTGCTGATATTTCGCTCCGCCATTACAACTGCCAATTTCCAACGGATGACCACTGTTGATGCTCAATTAATAGCCTGGACTTTGCAAGCTGATGTTACCATCCCGCAACCTTCACTATCCTTAAATTAACCGCTACGGTAAATTATTTGATTTTGGCAGTTGACTAACTTGGGAGAATGACCTATATTCAGAATGTACCAACGGAAAAGCGATCGCCCCTTTGCCTCGAAAACTCAAGGGCGATCGCTATCCGACTATTTTGTAGTTAAAACTCATGATATCACAGCCTTGCGTCAGTTCCCGAACTCCTGCGCGAAGAAATTCCCGACGCACCCACCGGCAAGCAACCGATCCGATTGTTGATTTGCGGGATTCCCAAAGGAGTAGAAAGCCTCATCAATTTACTTCACGTCTTGGGTTTTGCAGAAGTAGGGGAATGGAGTCCGCCTTTACCCTCCCCGATCTCCGGTGAAGTAATGCGGATTTTGACCGAAACCATCCAGGATACCCGCCACGCGATCGATCGGTCCAGAAATAAAAAACCTGTATCCGATAAAAGAGCCGAACGTATTTATCTCGCGCAAGTCAATTCTTTAATCTAAAATCTAAAATCTAAAATCGCGCAATCGATTGACCCGTTACTGGAAAGAATAATCTTTAAGGGCGATCGCCCTTTATTGAGTGAAGTGCGATCGCTCTTAAATTATCAAAAACATCCGGCTTAATTCTCCTCCCAATCACTTAAAAAATCCAGACTAAGGATGCTAAATATCAATCGAATTAACGCGGCGGTGTTTGCGAGACTTGGGGGTATTATAGAGAGCATTTTAACGGTCTGTACTTACTGAGTCAAGAATTGAGAGAATTGGTGGTATTAGGCGCGATCGCGGGCTTCTCTAACCTTAGAGAGAAGCAAGACCGATGCAGAAATACGTCCTAAGAGTTTTGCGATCGCCCCTAGCGTCAGGTAAGATTCTTGTTGATTATTTCGCTTCGCTCAGGAGACAAAATTTATGGCAGATATGTCCGGTCAAGACCCCTCGGAAATTAAAATGGCGACGGTTGATGAAGAAGAAAAAGGCGCAACATTTAGCGGTACGGTCATCCTTGCTATCGATGTCGAGGGTGCTGGGGAAGTCCTTTTCTTCAGAGACTTTTTGATTGAAGATTATAAAGGCGAACTTACCGCTTATCTGGCAACAGATGGCAATATAACGAAAAGCATTGATTTAGGCGAACTTAAGCATAAGAGCGGCAGCTTTAAGCTGCCAATTCCGCTGGGTACGGATACATCACCTTACAATACAGTCGTGCTGCGCGACGAAAAAAGCAAGAAAAAAATTGTGACGATCGAGCTGTAAAATTTCCAATTTAGCTCGTAGTTCAGACAAATTTGTTAGTGCAGCCCTAGAAGAGGATCGCCCTTTTTTTCCAGAAGTACGCGCGTGCAAAGCTATCCCGTAGGGAATCGCTCTTAAATTAAGGTGCGTCACTTTCGATCGAACGGCGAAGTTTTGCGATCGCTCGTCAAGTGATGCACCTTAATTTTTAAAATGGAATCGGATCGTAATCGGGATTTTCCGGTTCGTTAGACGAACCCGACGGGCGATCGGACTCAGAATTTGAAGACTGATGCGAGTTCCAATCCGAACTAGACGTGCGGTTAGCGCCGCTTGGAGCGCTGTTAGAACTGCGGTTGCGCGAGCCTAAAGGAACTACGTTGCTCGGCACATTAGCCGGGGCGCTGTCGCGAATTTGAGCCGATTCGGGGGCGGTTCTAGCTGTGGCAGTCGCACTCACGGCATCGGCACCGACACTGTAAATCCTTTGAGCTGTCAGTTCAGCGCGCTTTTCTTTAATCCCGTCTCTTTCGATCGTATTCATGTTCAGCCGTCCCTCAATAATCACGCGATCGCCCTCGCGATATTTCTCGTGAATTTCTTGAGCAAAATTTCCCCATCCTATCACCTTCAAATGTTCGGGCGGATCTTCGGGTTTTGGGCCGGGAAACTGCACCAGCATCTCAGCGATTTGAAGTTGATTGTCAGGAGTATAACGGAGTTGCGGTTGTTGAATTATTTCCGCCATTAAAATGCAGGTATTCATCTGTTATCTGTTGTGCGTAATTGGGAATAGGGAATAGGGAATAGGGAATTGGGCATCGGGAATTGGGAATTGGGAATTGACCCGCGCAGGGACTTCGGAATTGGGAATTGGGAATGAACTTTCAAGTAAAAAGGTAAAACTTACAATAACGCATTTTATTTTTTTACTTTTGCATTACCAATTCCCCATTGCCAATGCCCAATGCCCTGTTTGCCCAATTCCCAATTACCGATTACACGTTACCAAATTTATCTTGGAGAACCGCCGCCTCGGCTTGACTGACAAAATCGTGAACGAGGGCGCGGTACTCCTTCAACGTTTCAGATACCCAATCTCGATCCTCACTGTTGGCGAAGATATGAACGGTCGGTTCACTAGCATCGGGTAAAACTAATACCCAATTGTCGTCGCTGTAGTTAAAAATCTTCACACCATCTAATAATTCTAAACGATCGGGCGAATGAGTTTCTACTAAATGTCGCATCAGCGAACCCTTGATAGTCCAAGGACAGCGGACGCTGTAACTGCGGTGGGTGATGCGGGGAAGTTCCGCCTTGATCTGTCCGAGCGATCGCTCCTGAACCGTCATCATTTCTATCACTTTAGCAATGCAGAACATTCCGTCAAATCCGGGATGCAACTGCGGGAAAATGAAACCCATAAGGCCGCTGCCGCCCAAAACCACATTCGGGTTCCTGTTAGCGGCTTCCATCAAAGCAGTTGGGTTCGCCTTCGTGCGGATTACCTTGCTTTGATAGCGTCTGGCGATCGCCTCCACCGCAGAAGACGCATGCACCGGCACTACTACTGTACCTTTGGGATGAGAAGTCAGCATCAAATTTACCATCAACGCCGTCAGCATTTCCCCGCGAATCGCTATCCCCGACTCATCTACCAAAATGAGCTGTTCGCCGTTGGCCGATACCTGCACTCCAAAATTAGCGCTGAGTGCTTTCACCACCCGGCCGAGTTGGTCGAGCAAATATTCCCGTTCCCCGTTGCTTAGAGAAGTCTGCTTGAGACTGGCATTGAGTACCACCGCATCGCAGCCGAACTTGGCAAGCATTTGGGGCAAAATTGCTCCCGAAACCGCGTAAACGTAATCGATTACCACCTTAGTATTGCTGTAGCGTATTGCCTCAACATTCATCTGCCGCTCAAAAATGCGGTTGTAAACTTCAAGAGCTTGGTTAAAGTACGTCATCTCTCCAATTTCGGGAATTAGAGCTCGCCGCAAATCTTCCTTAAAATAAGCCCCCTCAATTTTTTTCTCAGCTCCTTTAGTAATATTGATGCCTTTGATATCGAAGAATTCAATTAAAATGTGGTCGGAGCGATCGGGCGAAATGCGAACGTGAATGCCGCCGGCAATTGATATCGTAGACGAAACCGTACGCGCGATCGGAATTGCCGTCGATTCCAAATTGAGCACATTAATTCCCACCGACATCAAACCCGCAATCAAAGACCTCGAAACCATCCGCGAAATGCTCCGCTGGTCGCGAGAAACCGATACCGAAGTCCCGGGTTTCAAAGTCGAGCCGTAAGCTGCGCCCAATTTCACTGCAAATTCCGGGGTAATATCCACATTTGCCAGTCCTTGAACGCCGCGCTGACCGAACAAATTCCGCTTAGCTTGTTCTCCCCAAATTAAATTTTGATTTAACAGAGCGCCGGATTCAATATTTTTGCTCGGCCAGACGCGCACGCTAGGCCCCACTTGCCCTTCTTCTCCCACGATAGACATTGAACCGACGACAGCACCTTCGAGGACGTGAGCGCGCCTGTCTACGCGGGTGCTCCGGCAAATCACGCAGGCCCTAAGATGAGCGTCTTCGCCGACAATTGCTCCGTTCCAGACGATGGGACGTTTGAGGTTGGCGTCGGCCCCGACAGTCACGTTATCTCCGATCACTGTACCCGCATCGATTTTAACTCGGGCTCCAATCCGACAATTGCTGCCGATCATCGCCGGTACTTCGACGATCGCGCTATCGTCAATAAAAGTATTCTGACCTACCCAAAGTCCCGATCGAACTTCGTTGTAGTAGCTCAAATCCACTTTGACCTTTCCCCGCAGCGCGTCGTACTGAGATTCCCGGTAAACATCTAGCTGGCCGACATCGCACCAGTAACCCTCGGCGATGTAGCCGTACATCGGCTCGTTTTTTTCCAGCAGCAGGGGAAACAAGTCTTTCGAGAAGTCGCACTCCTGATTTACCGGCAGGTAATCCAAGACTTCGGGTTCTAAAATATAAATGCCGGTATTGATAGTATCGGAGAAAATTTCGCTGCTAGAAGGCTTTTCCAGAAAGCGGCTGATGCGGTAATTTTCCTCGGTAATCACGACCCCGAATTCCATCGGGTTGGGAACGCGAGTTAAAATTAACGTGGCTTTGGATTGCTTGCTGCGGTGAAATTCGATCGCTGCGGTTAAGTCGAAGTCCGTGATGCTGTCGCCGCTGATCACCAGAAAAGTTCGATCGAGCAGTTCAGCAATATTTTTGACGCAACCAGCCGTACCCAGCGGTTGGTCTTCCTCAACAGCGTAAGTCATTTGAACGCCAAACTCTGCCCCGTCAGTAAAATATTCGCGCATGACATCGGGAAGGTAGTGCAGCGTTGCAATAATTTCCGTAATCTGATGCCTTTTTAGCAAATTAATAATGTGTTCTGCGATCGGGCGATTGAGAATCGGCACCATCGGTTTGGGCAAATCGCACGTCAGGGGTCTGAGCCTCGTTCCCGATCCCCCAGCCATCAGCACTGCACGCATAAAATCCTCCTTGCTTAGAAAGCTCTCTACCGCTATTGTCCGCTAGAAAAAGTTTGCCTGCTGTAATTCGTGGGCCACCAGCAATCAGTTCTTGCTTAAATATCTTCGAGTAGTGACACGTCTGGTAAATCCCGTTCGGCCAGGCCGTCCCCCAACAGCAACCGATTTCAACCGAATTAGAACTTGCGGCATCGCACCAATCCCCCGGTCGAGCTCGGATTTGTAGGGGATGTTGGGTAATACCAGTTAAAAAAAAGAATGCAACTGTAGGCCCGTGCTCGAAACCCTTCTCTCATCAGCCATTCCCAATTCTTTAATTCTTCAATTCTTCAATCGTATAAGTCCTCAGAATCCTCGACTTTTGGCAGAAGTCCCTTCTTGCTTGCTCGGTGAAAGCTATTTCGGGGGTGTTATTTTTAAGTTTGTGGTCAGCGGGGATTTTGCAGTCTCTTTCTGAAGGGGGAATTACTACGGCTATCGGTGCGCCTTGGCGTCTGATAAATGATAGATTAAGAGTAGCGCTTTGACTAGCTGACCCAAAATCCTGTCCATTGCTTAGGGGTTTTTTTAATGAGTACGTTAATTAGCTTGGCATTGCTGATCGCTTACGGCGGCGGTATTTGGAAATTTTGGAATGGTTTCGATCGCACTAACTTCGACAGAAGTTTTGCAAATCGCTTGAAACTGTCCCTGCTCTGGCCCGCGTTAATTTTTAATAAGCCTTACCGCCAAAACTTTACAAAAGCTCTCAAAGCTTCTAAAAGGTAATTCAAGAATGTCTAAAAAGTCCGATCGCCCAGTAGCGGGTCAGGAGCAGACTTGGTTTGCTAAAGGAAAATCAGATAGCTGGCAAGTTTTACTCTCGCAAGTCGCTTCTCGATTCGATCGCGAATACCGAGGAGAAGCTTTCGCTTTACCCGAAGAAGTCGAAGCAATGCCGATTTTCCTAGAATCAGTCGCAGGAACTCTCCAAGCAAAAACAGTTTCTCCCTTCTGGAAAATTGCCAAACCTCAAAAAAATCAGCGCTGTTTAGACATTGGCTGCGGAGTCAGCTTTCTCATCTATCCTTGGCGGGATTGGGAAGCCTATTTTTACGGTCAAGAAATCAGCAGCGCCGCGCGAGACGCCTTAAACGCTCGCGGCCCTCAGCTCAATTCTAAGCTGTTCAAAGGCGTAGAATGGGCCCCCGCTCACCAGTTAAATTACGAGGAGGCTCAGTTCGATTTATGCCTCGCTACAGGCTTTAGCTGTTACTATCCCATAGACTATTGGAGTAATGTAATGGGAGAAGTAAAGCGGGTACTAAAACCGGGCGGTCATTTTGTTTTTGATGTCCTCAACCCCGATGCTCCTTTAGCAGAAGATTGGGCAATTTTGGAAACTTATCGAGCCGGCGAAGTATTTTTAGAGACAATAGAAGATTGGGAAAAAATGATTAAAGCTGCGGGCGCTAAGGTAGTAAAAAAGCAAAGCGGCGACTTATTCCAAATGTATAAAGTTCTATACAATTGAGAGGCTAAGGGGAATAGGTAATTAGCTTTGCAGTCAAAACTTCAATAGTCAAAAGTCCGGGTCGGGCGGACGAAAAATACAGCATATTCCATGTATATGTGGTACATACCATAAAATCGATCGCCGGCTTTTTGGTGCGTCGCCCACGGGCTCTGGGCAAGTTTTATCAAATTAGAAGCAGCGACGCACCCGGAGGATTAACACCACATAACCCTCTTGAGTCACTTTCGGTAGAGATGATTATCCTACTCCTATTCTAATTAAAGTAGGGTGCGTCGCCGCCAGAATTCTGATTGTTGACGACTATCAATGAGCGACGCACCATACCGCTATACTCTCGCCCGAAGTGACAAAAGAGAGATAATAGAGCTGCTACTGTACTTCATGAAGCACCGAATATGCTGTAACTTGATTCTTAATGGAGAAAGTAGGGTGCGTCAGCAAGTAGAAATTAATTTGAAAAGCAACAAATATTCAAGCTGACGCACTCTACTAACTACTAACTCACAATAGTGAAGCAAGCAGATCGGATATTACCCATTCCCATACCCGATTGCCAATTATCGATGCCCAATTACCGATGCCCAATTAATTTTCGGTAGCCGCAGGAGATGGCGCTGCTTCCGGCGATGGTGACGGCGACACTTCGGCAGCAGGAGATGGCGACACTTCCGGCGCAGGAGATGGCGCTGCTTCCGGCGATGGTGACGGCGACACTTCGGCAGCAGGAGATGGCGACACTTCCGGCTGGGGCGACTCTTCGGCTGCAGGAGATGGCGCTGCTTCCGGCTGTGGCGACTCTTCGGCTGCAGGAGATGGCGCTGCTTCCGGCTGCGGCGACTCTTCGGCGGGTTGCGGTTGAGGAGAAGGCGACTGTTCCGCGGCTGGTTTCGGTTCAGGCGAGGGCGACGGTTGAGCCGCAGGCTTGGGTGCCGACGGCGACGGTTTGGCCCCTGGCTGCGGTTTGGTCGAGGGGGCCGGCGGCTTCTCAAACTGCGGTTTCACTTCAGTAGGCGCTGGGGAGGGCGGCTGGCCGGTTGGTCTGCTGGGCGCTGTGGGGGCGGGCGCTGGCTGCTGCTGGGCTGGCGGGTTGGGCCTGGTTGGGGTGACAGGAATGCCGCTACATAGTTTTTCGTCGTACTTAAACTCGACAGTCAGTTGGTAAAGCTTGTGCGTGCTGGCTGCTTCAAATGTTAGAGAAGGGCTAATAATCGCAATTTTAGCCGCATTGTCGAGAATACCGTAACCCGTGGGGACGATCGGCTGTGGCTCGGCCTTGAGCAAGCCTTGAGGGCTGACAACTGCTCCAAAAACGGCTCTTCCTTGAAGTTTTTGCGAGCAAGCTGTTACGGGATAAGGAACATTCACAGGAGTCGGGCCCGTCGTTTCCAAGTCGGGATAAGCCTTTTTGAATTTATCAAACAAAGCAACATAGGTCTCTCCAGCCGCAAGTAGTGTCTCTCTGTCGGGGGGTAAGTTTGAACCCGGTTGACCGGACTGTCCTAGCTGTCGCTGTCCCTCTTCAAATTGTTGCCTCCTGATTCTTTCTTCGGGAGTTTCTGCAATCAGATTCCTTTTATTGGGATCTTTTTGAGTCAATTTTGGTACTCCATCGGGCCCCACATTCCTGCCAATTGGGAATTCCGGGGTAAAGACTGGAGCTCCGTCTGGAAATAGTGGAAGTCCGCCTCTACTGGCTATGATCTTTTTGAGCGCCTCTGCTTCATCTTCTGAGCCGCCGCCGGGAAGCTGGGGCGCTTCACTCAGCGATGGCGGTGGCGGGATATTCCGATCGAAATTACCGGGCAAGGGCGGGAAAAGCAAACCGCTCGGAGGTACGGGTGGGATGATAGTGGGTGTTGTTGGCTGTGAGGGGGTTCTGACTGTTGGGGATGGAGTTTTGGGAGGTGGCGGGGCTGTTGGGGCCGTGAAGGGCGGGAGAGGGGAAGGAGGGAGAGGGGAAAAGAATCCAGGAGGGGGCATTCCCGGCGGCATGGCGGGCAAGTTGATGGTATCAGGTGCGGGGGGCAAGGGCGGGGTTAACTTTGGCGTTGGTGGAAGGGGAACTGGTGCGATCGAAAATGGCGTAAATCGGGTATTAGACGGTTTCGGTGGTATGGTTTGTGGCAGGCGGCTGACTTCTGCTGGAGTTAGTTCTACTAAGCCGACAGAACCGGGGATATTTTTTGAGGAATTTCCACCGTAAATTATGTTTGAGAGCGTCGGGGCACTTACTCCGAGCACTCCGTGAAGGCTGACAGAAGCTAGGGCTGCCCACCAATAAGGCTGGCGCAGCGGTTCGGAAAGGGTGTTGGCTAGGGAGGAAGAGTCAGTCATTTAAATTTTAGATTTTAGATTTTAGATTTTAGATTGTTAGATTGTTAGATTGTTAGATTGTTAGATTGGGGGATTGGGGGATTGGGGGATTGTTAGATTGGGGGATTGTTAGATTGGGGGGTTGGGGGATTGGGGGATTGGGGATTGGGGATTGTTAGATTGTTAGATTGTTAGATTGGGGGATTGGGGGATTGGGGGATTGGGGGATTGGGGGATTGGGGGATTGGTAATTTATATTGCTGTGGTTGTGATTGAGTGTGAATTCGTTTTAATGAGGAGAGGTTGGGAATTCAAAGGTATAATTTTAGCACGGTCGCCCTCGAAATTGCCCGATCGACCTTGATGAAAATTCATGGGCCCGAAACTGAACCAAATTTATTAAACACGATCGACAAGTTCGATCGATCGGCGTTTCCAATTCGGTTACGCCATCAAAAAACCGATCTAGTGGCTGTCAGCCCAGCCCGCAGCCCCTCGGTTGCCGCGCCCCAAAATCAGTACAAGCCCGCGACACTAGCGTCAGGGTCGATTCTAAAAATTGTAGATTCAAGTTCCTGCTCCCTGATTCACTACGCTGCAAGTAAATCTAAAATCGTAAGGGCATCGCACTCACGCCGCAGTCTAAAATCTAAAATCTCACATCTAAACTCTCAAATCGACAGGTTCACCAGCGATAGCGGTAATTTTTAAAAGGAGCCCCCTCGATGGTGAGCAAGTCGATGGGATAAATTGGAGCGCCGCTGGCCATATATTGAAACATTTCCCGAACTTCCTCTCCCCGCAACGACAACTGGTCTAATTCCTTGAGAGAATACCAGCCCGCGCACAAAGTATGCTCATCCGGCTTGCTCTTGGGCGGCGTCTTATCTTGCGGACGAGCCACAAAAATGACTCGGAGGCGCACATTGCCCCTAGGCATCACTGTGTGTTCTACCCTGAGAATTCCCTCCACGATGATGGAAATGCCAGCTTCCTCGCGAGTATTACGAATAGCAGCTTCGAGCAAAGTTTCCCCTTTTTCCACTCGCCCTGCTGGGAGATACCACTGCTGCTCGTACTTGCGCTCTTGTACCAGTAGAAAACGGTCTTCTAAGTGAACGACAACTAGGGTAAAATACCATGTTTGAATCGGCTCGCGAGCCATAGAAGTAGATATTCCCTAAGCAAAAGGTTAAACGAGCGGCAGGTGTTAGCAATCCAAAGGATGCTTCGGCAAGTGTCTTTGAACTTGAAAAACAGATCGTAGCACTCCGGCCACCAAATCTAAAATCTAAAATCTAAATTTGACAATGGCATTACCAACCGTGATTTTACCAGGATATTTTGCTGCTGCTTCCGACTATCGGCAATTAGAAAAGTCTCTGGTCGATCGAGGTTTCCCAACAGTAACAGTGCCTCTGGGCAAGGGAGATTGGTTGCCGACTTTTGGCGGGCGGTCGATGGTGCCAATTTTGCGACAGCTCGATCGCACGGTCAAACAAATGTTACAGCAATACGGCGTTCCCCAGATCAATCTCGTCGGTCATTCCGCCGGCGGCTGGATTTCTCGCATCTATTTGGGCGAAAAGCCTTACACCATTCACGGCGACGTGCTTGAGGACGCGGGTTTGTGGGAAGCTCACCCTTATGTGAATACTTTAATCACTTTAGGCACGCCGCACGTCTCTCAAGAGCGCTGGACGCGCAAAAATCTAGATTTTGTCAAAATTCACTATCCGGGGGCTTTTCACCCGCAGGTGCGCTACGTGTGCGCTGCTGGGAAGGCTGTTTTTGGCAAGCGCGGTTTTGGGAGTTGGCTGGCTTATAAAAGTTACGAGTTGACTGTGGGGAAGGGCGAAACTTGGGGAGATGGAATTACGCCGGTGGAAGCTGCTCTTTTGGACGGGGCCGAAAATCTGGTGTTGGAGGGGGTTTGGCATTCGCCTCGTTCTCCGGGGAAGTGGTACGGTTCGCCGGAGGTTTTGCCGGCTTGGATTGGGTATTTGTGTTAGAAACGAACCGCAAAGACGCGAAGGACGCGAAGGAAGAAGTAGAAAAAAATACAAGGGCTGGATTTTGTTAAAATCTAGATCGGAATCGAGTTTACTACTACGAAACAAGCCCTTGCGACGCTATGTTTACTTAAATTTTTATCGCTAACTGAATAAATTGAAAAAATATTTTATGTGGCATCATCGTTAAGATTCAGAAGTCTCGGCTAACCACACAACCAAATTATACGTTAGCTAGGGTAGGATTTGGCGTGTTAATGTGCGAGGGATGCGATCATGCGAGCGCCCTTTTTTTGCTGGGGCGATTCCCGTAGGGATAGCGATGGTTCACGCCCTTTGTCCAACCATCGCCTTTTGAAATGGTGGAAATGGATAAAATTCTAAGTGGAAAAAGAAGTTGGGTGACGCGAGGGTTAATAGAATATGCTTGGTGGGGCGATCGGACTAAGCTATACTGCGACTACTTCGACAGACCTGAACATTATATCCATTCAACCTTTGATGCCAAATCTCTCATAAAGCATCTCTCTTAACCTATCGCTAGCGCGTTTCACAAAGTCATCTTCAGATTCCTGCTCCAAAGGTTTACCAATTTGATTGCTGAAGTCAGATAAAAAAGATTGATTATGAATTAAGCTCGACACCTCTTCTGAGAATTTTTGCTTTTCATTATTTGAAAATGAGAATGGCGTCAACATAAGGAAAGTTCCTGCTGTTAAAGCCATTTGAAGGGATGGAAGAGTTAAATCAGATTCTGGCAGTGACTGAGTAGGGGATTGCTCAATCTCATCCATAAATTGCTTAAAATTACTCATCACTGATTGATTAGGTGATTGCTCAATATCATCCATAAGTTCCTCAAAATTACTCATCACTTATTCTCACTTGGTATGCCGATTTTTCCACGAACGATAAAAAACACGAAGCAGCGTTTCAAATGACTTGACAACTTCCTCTATAATTTTACCTTTCGTTTTATCATCCAACCGATTCCATAGTCTAAAAAACCAATTAAATAGTTCAGATAGCCAACCAAACATCCGTATACTCCAAAGCTACGAAACAGAACCTATAACCTAACGCTGTAATATTTGCTGCATATAGATAGCCAAGCTTACCTTTTCAATCGCTCGCAGTTTTCTGATATTTGCTGCGAGGTGCGAGGAAATACTAAAGCCAGACTAAACGCTGATGAAGGTTGGGTTGCAACAGGAAACCCAACCTACCAATTCAAACTTAACTATCCCTCTTCTGCCTAGAGTGACAGAAGAGGGCTAACTATCTTTACCCTTTACCTCCAAACAGTTTATATATTCCGTATCCAACAGCAGCAGCCGCAGCAACAGGTGCAGCAGCAACTATGGCAGTACCAGCGATCGCACCTCCCCCGACAACGCCACCGATACCAGCAAGGGTGCCCATAATTGCAGCACCAGAAGCACCGCCAGCTACGGTTGCAAGACCGGCACCAGCCACACCAGCAACAGCCCCAATGTTTGTAGCTGTTCTTGCTGCTTCACGAGCATCACGCTCTTCCTTAGACAAGTCCGGTTGATCTTTGAACAAAGTTTCATTCATTATTTTTGCCCCAAGATAAGCTGGTCCCGCTGCTAATACCCCAGGAGCAGCCGCCATACCACCACCAACCACACCACCTGCTGCGGCTAGGCCTGAAGTAATTCCTGCTCCTGAAGTTGCTGCAACACTCAACCCTGTAGCAGCACTAGCAGCCGCGCCTAGCGCAGCACCAGTTTCTACAACCGCTTTGGCTGTTTTGACTGTATTTCCATCAATCCCCATAGTTTTTTCAACAACATTTTCTACAACTTCGTCACGGGCTTGACTGGCAAAATCTTCCCAATTCATAAATCAATTCATCCTTTTAATACTTGTCCAATTATCCTTAATAGATTAAAGGTTTGTCTAGCCCAATAATGTTCTATTATGCCGCCCATTATCTCTCGCTTTCACTCTAACTTTAATCTAATTTCGTACAAAATTGTACACAAATGTACGAAATTGTTGGCAGTTGTGAGTTACAATACACAAAACTCTCGCATTTCCCTGCCAGATGAATCTTAAAGAAATGTTAAATGTCGCCGATCGCATAGTTTTCGAGAAAACAGGTCGGCACCTTGACGATTTACAAGCAGCGGTACTGCGGGGAACTCTACAACGCGAGAAATACAAAGAAATAGCGAAAGATTTTGACTGTTCTGAAAGTCGCATCAGGGAAATCGGATCGGAATTATGGCAGATACTTTCAGAAGAGTTGGGAGAAGATGTTAATAAAACAAATTTTCGCTCGGCAATGGAGAGGTGGCAAGTTTCAAATGTCTCGAACTTTGCAAAAGACGTTGTAGGGATTGGTATCTTTAACGCCTGTGGAGAAGCCAGACACCCGCCAAACCTACCAAACTCACACCCACCAAATCAAGAAACCTCGCATCAAGATTTAAGCCAGATGCCAGAATTAGGCGAGTTCTACGATCGCACCCTCGAACTCCAAACCCTAACCACCTGGATTCTACAACAACACAGCCGCCTCATCACCCTCACCGGCATCAGCGGCATCGGCAAAACCACCCTAGCAGTCCAACTCGTACAACAAATTAAAAACGAGTTTGAGTACGCAGTTTGGTACACACTAGACGAATTCCCCACCATAGATAAATTTAAATCTAACCTAATACAGCTTTTTTCTCATTCCGAAAAAGAAGATTTATCCCCAACCAACCAAAAACGCTTACCGCTGATTAAGTATTTACAAAACCATCGCTGTTTAATCGTCTTAGATGACGTTCACAACCTTTTTTGTAGCTGCGAATTGGCAGGAAAATATCAACCATAATCCGAAGAATATCGCACTTTATTCAAACAAATAGAAAAATTATCCCATCAAAGCTGCTTGATGTTAATCGGTTGGGAACAACCGAGAGAAGTGACTCAAGTTAAAAACCCAAATACTTCTATTCGCACCTTACAACTCAAAGGTTTAGACATCGCCGCCGGACGGGAAATACTCAGAGATTATGGGTTAGAAGAAAGCGACAACAGTGAAACTCTCATTCATCGCTACCAAGGCAATCCCCTATGGTTAAAAAGCGTGGCGAATCTGATTCAAGACTTGGGTGGAGGCGTGACAGAGTTATTACCGAATGATACCATATTGTTGCCGGAAGATTTGAAAGATGTTTTACAGCAGCAGTTCGATCGCCTATCCGAACTAGAAAAACAAGTCATCTCCTTGTTAGCCAAAGAAAGCCAGCCGATCGATCGGGCAAAATTGCTAGAAAATAAGATAATTCCGGCTTCAGATTTGCCAAATGCGCTGCAATCTCTATCGCGGCGCTGCTTGATAGAACAACAAGCAAATTTTTACACGATTTCACCTGTACTGAGGCAATACCTTCACCGTAACTTAGACGGCAGTGATACCTTGCCCTAAATGCTTCAAGACTTGAAAAGCCGATCGCAATTCACTACGCACAGTATCAATCGAAAATGCCCGCGATCAGCAGGGTAAACGCATCTAAATTCATTTGACAAAAACGTGAATCTGTGCATTACTAAATAACTAAAAATACCTTCTTAAAATTCTTAATTTTAACCCGATCCGAGCAGATTAAATCAGAACTTTAAGATTTTCTGAACTTCTTAAAGGCGGATAACTTTCCTTCTTAGATAGGTGTTAGATTTCGAGTCTTAACTGGCAGAGTTTAAAATTTGAACTAAATAATTATTGTCCATTGCCGCTCGATACCGTTTCATTTTTAGACTTGGTTTAGAAGTTTTTTCTTGTTTTAGTAAATTTATAGCTAATCGACGTAGAAGTGCAAAATTTTCGGGAGAGTTCTGTTTCCGAATCCGGCTTTAACCTTCACAAAATGTAACATCGAGTGTCCAATGTAAGCTATTTTCAATGCCCCAACGACTGCGGATCGCCCCAGCAATTTTTTCAGCATGACTGCTTAAACTACTAAGCGTAAAAACGAGCTTCTGTCGTGGTTTTATTCCACAGCCGTCGTTCACTAACTATCATGACAACTGTTTTTAATCCCGTCCATAGTTCTTGATTGTGTTCCCGGTGGTAACTCGGATACATCAACAGTCCAAACTTGTCTTTTTTCCACTCGATGATGTCCAGCTTCTACTTGCTCATGCCGGACTGTAGTCTCTGCCTAAATAATCTTCTTTTTTAGCTACTGAAAACCACTTTTTCACAGCTTGATAGAGGAGTATTTTATTCGTTTTACAGCTAAAATATAATCTCTTTTTTTTTTACGAATCAGAGATGTTATGTTTTTTTGACAGCAAGCGATCCTCTATGATTATTACGCTGATGGCAATTGTTGACATTTCTATTAATGCCGAAATTGCTGTCAGCTTTTTAGAATTTTTATCGACTTTTTTTGTACTAAAATCAATTGATGAGATGAAGACCAGGCCGTAACTATATGTAGAGCTTCTTACTGGTCATTTCGGTCATAAAATTGTTTCATTGTTTGCCATCAATGGCAATCGCTTCTAGTTTAAATTACTTAAATATCGAATTTACCCAACTCAAAAAATATTCTTGAAACTGCTGGGGTTATCTTCGGGCAAATACTCTACTAAATGTGTCATGAGATGGTATGCCATTCGGTAATTTTAGGAAGCTTTTTAACCATTCATATTTGGCGTTACCATAGACTTCTATTGCCACCCATCCGTCGGCACCGCTGATGATAGCTAGAATCGCAATCGCTATAATATCTTTGAGAAAATGTTCTTTACTTATTTATATTCTGGGGTTTTTCAAATTGGCAAAAATTTTCAAAACCTGGTGTTTAAACTATTCATTGAATGTCATGAATAATTTTGTTTTTATTTGAAGTTACAGCTTTACTAATACCTCTTGCCATTGATAGCACCAATTAACTACAAAAAACTATATAAAAAATTAGTCGGCTCTAGATGTAGCATATTCTGGGTTGAAGTTAAGATGCGTTTACCCTGGATCGAACTTACATTAAAGATTCGAGTAAGGGCGATCGTGTAAAATAAAGTTGTCCTTTTAAGAAAATGCGTCGATTCTGCAATGAAAACGCTAGCTAAATGGTCTGTGGGCGACTATCACCGCATGATGGAAGCAGGGATTCTACGCGATCGCCGTGTGGAGTTGCTAGCGGGTGAAGTTTGCCAGATGAGTCCAGAAACCCCAATTCATTACAACACAACCAAACGAGGTACTAAATACCTCGAAGAACTACTCGCAGGTAAAGCTGATGTCCGCTTCAACGGGCCGATTACGCTATCAGACTCTGAACCAGAACCAGATATTGCGATCGTGCGATTGCCGGAGTCTGCTTACAACGATCGCCATCCCGAAGCTCAAGATATCTTTTGGATTGTAGAAGTTGCTCAAACTAGCTTGAAGAAGGATTTAGAGTTGAAAGCCGCCATTTATGCCGAGGCAGAAATTCAAGAATATTGGGTTTTAAATTTATCTGCTAAGCAAACGATCGTGTTTCGCTATCCTGAGAATGGCGATTACGCTACAGAGCAAAAGATCGAGGCTGGAACGGTTATACCGCTGGCATTTCCCGACATTCGCGTATCTGTTGAGAGACTTTTCGGGTGATTGGGATCGATCGCCACAAATTTATACAAAAATAGTTGATTTTTCAGAACAGTTGTGTTAAGCTAGCGTAGATGCGGGAGTATAGCTCAGTTGGTTAGAGCAGGTGACTCTTAATCTCAAGGTCGAAGGTTCGAGTCCTTCTACTCCCATCCCAAATAACATACTATTCACAAGGCTTTGAGGCTTTAAACTGTCTCTAGTATGTCGTTTTCCACTCGTTTTGCGCTCAGGATCGCAGTCAACGGCTGTAGCGGTTGGATTACTGCGAGTGTTTGCGTTGTCGGATTTTTAATGTCGATCGTCGGATCGCTCGAAGTGCGATCGCCCAAGCTATTTTTAAACTGAATAACAACAGGAAATGGTGATTAGCTATGATGGCAAATCTCTCGGGGCGCTGCTATGCAGGCGATCGCGATTTAGATGCGATCGCCCATTTAATCAATACTTGCGAATCAGTCGATCGGCTCGATGAAGGCACTTCCATCTCGGAATTACAACAAGAATTTAACGCACCGTCCCTAGACAAAGCCCGCGATATCCGCCTTTGGGAAGATGCGGAGGGAAAATTAATCGGTTTTGCTCAGTTGTCGGTTTCTGAACCTGGGGAAGTAATTGACGGCTGGCTGTGGTTCCGCGTCCACCCGGGTGCGCGCGGAGGCGATGTGGAAGCAGGCGCGATCGCCTGGGGTGAAGTGCGGATGCGCGAGGTGTCTGCAATGCGGGGCGCGCGCGTGAAGCTGCGAACCTACGCGCGCGCTGAGGATTGCGATCGCATTTCATTGCTGACAAGTAATGGTTTTAAGGCCGATCGCTATTTTTACCGAATGGCGCGATCGCTTTCTGAACCGATCCCAGAACCGCACTTCCCCGAAGGTTTCGCGCTGCGTCAGTTCCCCGGCGAACAGGATGCGGCAGCTTGGGTAGAAATGTTCAACCAGTCGTTTATCGATCACTGGAATCATCACGATTTAACGGTGGATAAATTTAAGCGCGAGTTAGCTAAACCCGATTACAGAAATGATTTAGACTTGATTGCTGTTGCTGATGACGGCACATTTGTCAGTTTTTGTTACTGCGAGATTTGTGTCCAAGAGTGCGATCGTACCGGGCGCAATGAAGGCTGGATTGCTTGTCTCGGCACTAGGCGCGGCTTCCGCAAAATGGGATTGGGACGAGCGATGTTGCTCGCTGGTTTGCATCGACTCAAAGCAGCCGGTGTCGCTACTGCTATTCTCGGCGTCGATGCTGAAAATTCCTCCGGTGCATTGCGTCTTTACGAGTCTGCTGGCTTCCACAATATTCGCAACAGCATTTCCTATGTTAAGGATGTTTGATCGATGTTACAGCGTTTCCGGTTGCATCTGAATGATACCGATGAAGGGCGGATTTGATATTACAGTCGAACGCAAGACCTCAGAAACCGGGTTTTTTACTGAATCTGCAGGTTGCAACGAAATATTTTCCTGAAAAAACCCGGTTTCTCGCCACCCGCGCGACCGCGAAAAAAACTTTTGCTACCCCCTTGACACTTTTGTAGTATATATGTAGTATATAAATATGGAAAGCGCAGGACAAGCAAAAACCTGTATTTTCCGTGCAAATTCTGAACGTTGACAACTAAATATTGCTCAAAATTTCAAGGAACATCAATTTGAAAGTCTTGCAATACAGACTCGATTGTCATGTTGTTACTTTATACGAGACTGTTCAGTTACAGACTGACTCCCTTTGAGCCAGAGATTGTACCAAATCAGTCTAATTTTAAGGAATTTCATGCGGATTCAGAACAGACAAACTCTGCCAGATTTGAATCAACAAAGAAGGCTGAGGAAATCCGCAACATCAAACAAGCTTATCATCTAGAACGGCGCTTCTTTCAGTAAAGATTATTAGATTTCGTGAATCTTTACCGATACTGGCAATTTGCCCGCGTCTCACAAAAAGCCAAAGTCGAGAGCAGATAAGCTACCAATCCCAAATCCAAAATTGCTCTAGGAGGTATCGGTAATGGTTCACATTCGTTTTGAAGGACGTTCCTATGACGTGGCAGAAGGTCAACTCGGTATCGCGGCAGAAATGAGCGACAAGGCTATTAAAGAACGTCTGGCCAATCATTTTGATGTCAAGGGCGATCGCTTCGAGTCTTACGTGCTCGATCGCCGTCCCAGCGGCGATTTAATTGTCCGCCCCGAAGCCGTTTACGGCTAGAAATTAATGTTTATTCCGCGCCCCAATTCGAGAAGCCTACACACATTAGGGTTCTAGTTCTGAAAAGATTGCGGGTTCGAGTCCCGCTGAAGGCTTCGGTCTTTATGGTGGAATGGCAAACACGCTAGAAGTTGTCAAAAGCTTTTGTAACTTGCGCGGTATAAAAAAATCATCAGCTTGAGGGGGCGCACCCCAACTAAAGAAGCTTACAAACTGGAAACGTTCGACTTAAAATCGAATCGTAGGTTCGATTCCTACTCGCCGTGAGGCGTAAAAAACAAAGCTTCTCTGACTTGTGCGCCGCCAAAACCAGCAATTTTTAAAATGAAAAAACACTTCGCGCCCTAACTGAGAAAGCTTACATACTAGCTCATTGGTAGAGCAATTCCCTCTTAAGGAATAGGTCGCGGGTTCAACTCCTGCGTATGAACAACGGCTGTCTTGACTTGCGCGAAGTGCATTTCACTCCTCTAAGCAAATAATTATTTACCGATCAAGAGAAAGAAAAAGTAAAATCATTCTCCGGTTGTGTTCGTAAAAAAATCTGTTCCGCGCCCTAACAAATGAAGCGCATACACACAATTCAAGCGATTGGTCGCAGGTTCAAATCCTGCCAGTCCCGTTTAAGGGGCTGTAGCTCAGGGGTAGAGCGATCGGGCTGTCAAAACGCTTTGCTAACTTGCGCGGAATATCTCATATGAAATCCGGTTTCAATATCTCTTTTTTTAGTCTCTTAGAAAGATATTTTGTTTGACTTTGGAGCGGTTTTAACCGAGTAGATAAGGAATTATTAACGCTGATTTAGTATATTAGGAAAAGTTTATTTATGAGCGAACATCGTTTAGCTGAGAATGTCATTGAGCGGCCTCGTGGAGGGTTGAGAATCAGCTCGAGAAAGCTAAAAGGGCAAAAAAAATCTCTGGTAAAACTAACTGAAGAAGCTACTACAGATGGACTGCTTAGCCCCTACTTGATTAAGCCTAGAAAAAAGACAAAATGGTTTTCCGATTGTCTGGGGCCGCTGTACCAATGGCTGCAATCTCATGTAGGTCAGGATTGGGATGATGTTTACAGCAAACTGTGTCAAATTCTCGATATCACTACTTTATCCGGCAAACATATTGTCTCTCATGTATGGGGCTATGTGGAACGGAATGTTGTGTTAATAGATGGGGTTCCTTATCAGAAAAACCGTGAATTTTGTAATACAGCTATTCCTCTTGGTTATTGGTACAAGCAACTTTATGTCCATCCTGAGACTGGAATTCTTTGCTTAGCTAAGAGAATTCCAAAAGAACCTCAAAAAAAGCCAGATGATTTTGTATTCGTAGATGCTTATCATCATTATCGCAAAATAGATGATGTGTGGTATGCGTTCGAGCTAGCAGATATTGAACCCTTGGCAATAAACACAAATAAATCTTCTGTGAACCGGGAGAAGTACGTTGCGAGCAAACGTCAGTGCAACAAAAAACAAATTAAGTTAATTATGGAACAAATAGCTAAAACTAAGGACTGAAGTCCTGATTGCAAACGAAAGATGTGAAAGTGGTGAGGAAGGAGAATTAAATTATGCAAACTACAACTATAATTTACCGATCGCCCAGCGAGATAGACAGTCTGATTCATGCTTTCCAAGAATGCAGCTTGCCGCGAAGTCAATGGACGCACGAAGCGCATTTAACCGTTGGTCTGTGGTATCTGTTTTATGACTCCGAGCAAGAAGCAATAAATGCGATTCGCAATGGCATTAAACGTTACAACTCGGTTCAAGGAATTGAAACCACAAAAGATAGCGGGTATCACGAAACGCTAACGCTGTTTTGGGTGCGAACTATTCGCCAGTATCTGGATCTGGAAAGTCGGAATCAATCGATCGTACATCTGGCTAACGGTTTGATTGCAAAATATGCCGATCGCACTTTACCCTTTCGCTATTACACGCGATCGCGCCTGATGTCGTGGGAAGCTCGGGTTAATTGGGTTGAACCAGACTTGAGAGCGATCGACTTAGAACAAGTTTCCCTGAAATAATTTAAAATAGCAGTTGTTGCCGCGCCCCAATTCGGAGAGCTTACATACCAACCTTATCCAGGTTCTAAAAAAAAAGCTCCCCAAACTTGCGCGGTGACTATTACATTCATTGCCAAGCGTGCAACAACTGCCACCCGCTGATTTTTGGATATTCCTTACAATCGAAAATCAAAAATCGAAAATCGAAAATCGAAATGGGAGGTAGCACCAATGAATATGAATGTAGCAGAACGCGATTTACGTTTGGAAATGCTCAACAGTCTGCTCACCACTCCTCACCGTCAACTGGAAAAGGTGGCAGAAATTCACAAATTAATTATCGAATTAGACCCAATATTTTACGGTCATTTAGCAGTGTGGTATCAGCGTCACGGCGACGTGCGCGATCACAAGGAAGTTTTTGCCGGAAACTTGCTAACTTCGGCGCTGACGGAACACCGAGATGCCGGTTTTATGATGCTGCAAGAGTTCCCTCCCTACGAGGTTTCGCGGATTGTGGACTTTATGAAGCAGCACCAGAATAAAGTGCCCCGCAGCGCGCGCACTGCTGTCACTCGCTATCTGAAATCGCGGGAAAAGAATCCGCAGTTTTTCGATCGCGCCGCCATCCGCAACCGCAAGGCGATGAAGCATTTGTACGCAACGCTGCACGTCAAGCCGAGCGATCGCGCTAATGCTATCCTCTTCAAAGACAATCCGCCGTCCGACTCTCTGGCATTCGTTTTGAAGCAGTTGGCGAAGGCGGCGACACCTGCGGAACAGGCGAATTTGATTGTTGAGTACAAGATTCCCTATACGATCGCAGTTGGTGCGATCAAGCAGCTAACGCCAACAGTTTTGGCCGCGCTGATCGACTCGATGTCGCCGCAGGAAGTTATCAACAATTTGAAATCGATTCAGTCGCGCGGCGCGATGGAACACGCGGAAGTCAAGCAGTTGATTGACTCGAAGCTGGATGAAGCGGCAAAGTGCGATCGGGTTTCTGCTTACAAAGCGAGTGTGGCGGGCGCGGGCGCGAACTTCGACGCAGCAACGGCGGCGAAGCTGGAAGCGGTGACAAACGAACAGGTGAAGAAGCGCGGCAAGATTGCGAAAGCAACGGGTTTGTTGATTGACAAGTCTGGTTCGATGGAAAGTGCGATCGAAGTCGGGAAGCGTCTCGCTGCTTTGATTTCCGGCATTTCCGAGGCTGCACTGTTCGTCTATGCCTTTGACACGATGCCGTATCCAGTGCAAGCAAACGGCAGCGAATTGACAGACTGGGAACGCGCTTTCAAGCACATTCGCAGTGGCGGTGGCACAAGTTGCGGTTGCGCGGTGGAAGCAATGCGAATTAAAAAGCAGGTAGTCGAGCAATTCATTATCGTAACAGATGAAGGCGAAAACGCTGCACCTTATTTTGCAGATGCTTATCAGAATTACTGCCGCAGTTTGGGGGTAAATCCTGATGTTGTGATTGTGCGAGTTGGTGCTTGGTGCGAATATGTCCAGAAGCAATTGAAGGACAAACAAGTATCGGTGGAAACCTTTACGTTTGCGGGTGATTATTACTCCTTACCGAATTTAGTGCCGATGTTGAGCCGTCCTTCGCGGCTGGAATTGTTGATGGAAATTCTTGATACTTCCCTGCCTGTGAGGGATGACAAGTAAAATGTAGGGTGTGCACTGCGACCTTATTTCTTAGTCTCAAGCGGCTGTAATATCAAGTTGGAGTGCTCCGTTACGATCTAATTCCCGGTATTGTAGGGGCGGGTTCACAGACAATAATTGCCGATAATCGACAATCTCGTAAACCCGCCCCCACCCAACGGTAAATCGCAATCAACTTATATAGCCAACCAAAATTTGCACGGAGCTGAAGGACAAGACACTATGAAACTAGCTGAAGCTTTAATTTTAAGAGCTGACTGTCAAAAAAGAATGGAACAACTGCGAGCCAGATTGACAAGAAGTGCTAAAGTACAGGAAGGAGAAGAACCTCCAGAAAATCCCCAAGCACTAATTAGCGAATTAGATGCAGGGGTGCAAGAACTGGAAGACTTAATTAAGAAAATTAACAAGACTAATTCGCTGACTACTCTGGAAGATGGAGTGACTTTATCGGATGCTTTAGCCAAGAGAGATTCTCTCGCGCTTAAGCGTGGCATTTACAAGTCTTTAGTTGACGCAACCGCTTTGAGGCAAGACCGCTCTACTCGCTCAGAAGTCAAATTTTTTAGTACAATCAACGTTGGTGAACTGCAAACGCAAATGGATCGAATGTCTAGACAGTATCGGGAGTTAGATACTAAAATACAGCAAGCAAACTGGAATACTGAACTTATCGATTGAGCAAGTTGGTAGCCACTGCAATAGAAGCGAGCACAACCCCCCAACAGGGTTAAGTTGGATGGCACGGATGAGGGGCCATAACCAAGCGGGTTCGATCCCCGTATCACAAATCAAGCCTTGCATTGTTACAAGCGTACAGGGCATTGTTAAAGTTACTACCGCGTGCAGGTCTATTGATATTGGTGAGGGTGGGTTAGGGGTTTCTTGCTCAATGGCAAAAAATATTGGGAATTCCAGTATGATGTCAACTGAGATTACATACACTGACGCTGAAGAAAATTTAGAAAATCTGTGCGATCGCGCTGTTGAAACTGGGGAAGTAATAGTTATTACTAGACCTAACGGCAAAAATGCGGTTTTGATTTCTGAAGCAGAATTAGAAAGTTTGCTAGAAACGCTTTATTTGCTGAGGTCGCCTGCTAATGCAACGCGCTTGTTAACGGCACTGAAGCGAGCTAAATCAAGAGTCATTGAACCTCAGACACTCGATGAAATTTCCAAAAAATTTGGGCTTGATGAAGAGAATGATACTGAAAAAATCCTACAAATGAGAGTAAAGTAATAGAGTGAGGAATCCGATCGCCTTTTATTCCAAAACTCCCGGCTGCCTTTCCTCAAGCGATTCCTATTATTGCATTTTCACATCGACTTCTTCCTTCTTCCTTCTGCGATAATTTCTTGTAATTCTGGATTAGCGATGGATGACACTAACTGGGAATCCGCACCAGCTAAAGCCGCGCGCAACTTTTCCGAAGTCAGTGCGGGATATTTCTCTAACACCTGCTGTTGAGTCCATCCTGCCGCAAAGAGTCCCAGCAAAAATTCTACAGACAATCGAGTTTCTGGCGCTGCAGGTTGACTTGTTGAAGCTTTCGGGTTTGGATGAATGAGCTTTCGCCAGTCCATTGTTTTACTTAAACGATTGGGAAGATTCCGCCGATTATACTGCATTTGGACACAGTAGAAACACGGGCATCGTTGACTGACTTTGTAACAGTGCCACCGCAGGCCATACCATTTTAGATTTTAGATTTTAGATTTTAGATTGGGAATCACTGATGGATTAAGGGTTTGAAGCTTGGCTGCAGTGGAATTTTTTGGGAAGTGGTGTCATTTCGCGGTTTTGCGATTAAATTGTTATTACGATCGCAGTACAGCACTTTCTTATAGACTAGAGTAATGGGGTAGCGAGGGGCGATCGCCCTTTTTCCTTTTGTCCGTTTCAATACCAAACCGCGTAAGCGTTGCCCGCCCCTACGGGGGCTACGCCAACGAAAAGGATCGCACTAAATCTAAACCCACTGTCTAACGGACTGTGCAACCGACAGTACAACTACTTTAACTTCTTAAAACTATGGGAAAAAAGTCGAAAGCCAAAAAATCCCAGGTCAAAAAATCCAGTTTGCTCTGCCAGCGACTGCAAGAAGCTCTCGATCGAGGCAGCAAAGTGTGGATTAAAACAAATAATAGCAGTTTCGGCGGCATCCCGATTAATTTGTTCGGGGAGTTTGCGGAACTTTTGGTGATAGTTCCCCCTAACGAACAGGCGGAAAATATCGATGCTTACGGACAAGTTACGTGGCTGATTAGACTCTCTGATATTATTGCACTCGCTTATCCTACTGAATACTGGTCTAAAGATAGATTAGAAAGTTTGCTGCCACCCGATGCAGTTACTTCCGAAGTAGGAGATTAACTGTAAGGTGCCCGTGGTGCACCCTACTTTTAGCCGATTTGTATTCTGTAAGGTGCGCTGGGCGCACCTTACACTTACTATTGTCTAGACTATTTTTCCAGCGATAATCTACACAGATCCGACCAATTTTTATCACTTTAATTAGTTGTTGCAAGCTGAAAGCTGGATTTTACAACTGCCGCCCTCTAGTTCGCTGCAACCGGCAAGAGCTTGAGCTTCTGCTGCGGCTTTATCGTCGCCCCAGCCCGCACCTGCTCCTCCTTTGCCTACGGCGATCGCTCCACAATTATTACTATTAGATGTCAGGGGTTCGCAGTCGTTGGCACCTCCGCTTTGTTCATTGCAAGCGGCTACTGCTGCGTTTAGTGCTTCTTTCTCTGTAGCATGATCCCAACTAATACCAGTGGCATCAGAAGTCGGAGAATAAGCAGTAGCTCCGTAGGTGTCCTGAGCTTTAGCTACCTGGACTGAGCCAAAAAGAGGAAGTGTCAAAGCTGTGACTACAACCCACTTAGAAAAAAGCTTTTGCAGCATATTTACTTAAGATATTTACAAGGTTAATTTGCGAGGTTCGCTCGATATTATATCAGGGCATTAATTCCTGTCAATAGTGTTGAAAAATTTTTATATTTTCTTAAACAAAAAGTGTCTTCGGTAACAAAAAGTAAGATGACCAAGAATTTCACAGGTGGTACCCGCCACGTGATTTATCCGTGGCATCAATCCAAAATCGCAAATCGAAAATCCTCAAGAAAGAGCATTTATCTCGCGCAAGTCAATCTAAAATCTAAAATCTAAAATCTAAAATCGATTGACGGAGGTCAATTCAGTGGCAGATATCCGCAAAATCCTCAGCCAACTCGCGGTCCGAGAAGGCCAGCTACTCGATACCCAATTCCTGGCTCCTTGCGTGCGCGGGGGAAGCGTGCGGATAAGGGTTAGCTCAATCGTCTATACTTTTCAACCGCAGCCGCGCAACTTTGAAGGATGGGCTATTTTTGCCCCAGTAAATGAAAAAATTGCTGCGGTAATTGAGGAGCCGAGTTTGCCGCAAGTGGCAGAGTATTTGCAACTGCTCGTACCCGTGCGCTTGCACTTGGCTTGCGTGTTGCAAGGGCAAACTTGGCTGGCTTATCCTGTTAACGAATCTGATGCTAAACAGCGAACTGGTGTTGCGAAACCCGTACCAGTGCATTTAGTAACAGAAGGTTCGCAGTTTGAGCAGATTGTTGCGCGGTGGGACGGTCATTGTTTGTGGTTTGAAGAGATTGACAGGCGCGCCGATCCGCTGCCGCCTGAGAAGTTGAAAGCAGCTTTGAAAAAGTTGATTTTGCCTCAAGATGTTCGCTTTAAAGGGATGACGCCGGAAATGCGAACTGTTTACGAATTAGTGTCCCGAAATATTAAAGATTTCGATCCGAAAGTGCGGGCAGAACAGCGTTTGCAGCGGGCGTTGAAGATGGGCGGGGGTGAATTGCGGGATTTTTTCGATCGCCAAAATTATTGGCTGGTTGAATGGACTAGCGGAACGGGAGAACACCACACTTCTGCGATCGCCAAAAATGATTTGACAGTGATGAGTGCTGGCATTTGTCTCAGCGGATTGGACAAAGACTTCGACTTGCATTCATTGGTTGGAGTAGTCGAAAATCGATAATTCTTGATTACCATGAGTATATTTTTTCACGAACAACTTTACAGAAGTGACGCAGTGATGTCGCTGATAAAAAATTTCCCGGTAACGGTGTGCGGGGCGGGTGCTTTGGGTGCGAATATAACAGAAAGTCTGGCGCGATCGGGCTTTTGTCAGTTAAAAGTCATCGATCGCGATCGCATCGAGGAACGCAACCTTTCCACTCAACCCTATTATCGATCGGACATCGGCGCATTCAAAGCCAAAATTCTCGCCAACAACCTCTACCGCGCTTTAGGAGTCAGCATTGACGCGCACTCAAAAGAATTGACACCCGCAAATGTCGATCGGCTGCTAGCCAACAGCGCCGCAGTCATCGATACTTTTGATAACAGTGTCGGCCGACAAGCAGTCAAGGATTACTGTGCGAGTGTCTCGATTCCCTGCGTGCACGTCGGATTAGCTGCCGATTACTCCGAAATAATTTGGAACCAACACTATCGGGTTCCTTCAGCGGCGAATGATGACGTTTGCGATTACCCGCTGGCGAGAAACTTGGTAATGCTGACAGTTGCAGTTGCCTGCGAAGTAATTGTTACCTTTGCTGCTACCAAAGAGCAACAAAATTTAACTTGCACGATCGGAGATTTTGCCGTTAAGCCACTTATATTGTAGAATGTCGGTTGACTGTTGCCAGAAACCCGGTCTAGATTGGATGCCTCCATCCCAGAAACCCGGTTTCTCACCCTCAAACAATCGTCAAACTTGCAAAAAACGCTTGAAAAATTAACAGGGAAAGTATGGCTGGATCGCAGACTTTTTATTATTTACTAGGAATTCTCGCGCTATTAGTTTTGACGGGCACAAGTAGAGCCAACTATGCAGCAGGCTCCGCAGTTTGCTACACAGATGATTGCCATCAACCAGTAGTCAGACACCATAAAAGGATTTTAAAATGCGGCTCGAAAGGGCACGATGTGAAGAAACTGCAAAAGTTGTTGAACGCGCGGGGCTTGTCCCCACACCCGATCGTAATTGATGGCGTTTTCGGCCCGACAACCGAAGATGCAGTGAAAAGATTTCAGCGACAAAATCACCTTCATGTAGACGGAGTTGTAGGAGGCAAAACTTGGGACAGACTGTTTGCTAGTTTGTAACTTTAAGCACCGGACAACAAAGGTTCCTAAGTCAGTCGATTTTAGATTTTAGATTTTAGATTTTAGATTTACTCGATAACAGATGAATCTGGAAGCTTAAACTCTGTAATCTAATTTTGTTTCTCGACCCTCGATAGCGTCGGAAAGCAAGTACCTGTGTTTGGGTGGAGTCAGTCGATTTTAGATTTTAGATTTTAGATTTTAGATTTACTCGATAACAGATGAATCTGGAAGCTTAAACTCTG
>JAUBST010000016.1:61949-90223 GCA_036702215.1 Microcoleus sp. F6_B6 | reverse complement strand
AGTCAGTCGATTTTAGATTTTAGATTTTAGATTTTAGATTTACTCGATAACAGATGAATCTGGAAGCTTAAACTCTGTAATCTAATTTTGTTTCTCGACCCTCGATAGCGTCGGAAAGCAAGTACCTGTGTTTGGGTGGAGTCATCTTTGGTAATAATTAATCCTGGATTTGTAGTTGCACATCAAGTAGATTTTGTGCAACTACAGATACCTAAATTGCCATAAATAATCAATGGCTGACTAGATTGGTAATGAATGAAATTTTAGATTTTTGGTTCGGTCGATCGCACTCTCCAGAGTTTGGCAAAGTCCACAAGAAGTGGTTTGAAAAAGATGCAGATTTTGATGCCCAAGTGCGATCGCGCTTTCTGCAGCAATACGAACTCGCCGCCTCCGGTCAACTCGACTCATGGCAAGATTCCCCCGAAAACTGCCTAGCATTAATTATACTGCTCGATCAATTTCCGCGCAATATGTTTCGCGGGACGCCCCAAGCATTCGCCACAGACAGCAAAGCTTTAGCCACCGCCGAATACGCTGTTAACAATAACTTCGATCGCGAATTGCTGACTGTACAAAAATTGTTTATTTATCTCCCTTTTCAACACAGCGAAAACTTAGAAAACCAGCAAAAATCTGTCGAACTATTTAGCCAACTCAGCGGCGAACCTGACAGCGATTCACTCATTGAATACGCGCAGCAGCATTTGGAAATAATCGAGCGTTTTGGGAGATTTCCCCACCGCAATGAAATTCTCGGACGCGAAACAACCCCGGAAGAAGCAGAGTTTCTGAGACAACCCGGTTCGGGTTTTTAAAGCGCGATCGCAAAACCTCGATCGTTCTGATATATTCGAGGCTTGTAGAGGCGGTTTTAGCCAGCAATCAGAACCAACAGCAGACAATCTCTGTACAAAACCCGCCCCAAGCCAGCGACTCTCAAATAGAATAGTGAAATTAGAAAAGAAGCTCCATTGTTGATTCAAAAAAAGTATACGAGGGTGAAGAATTTATCCATCGCCCAATCGTCAGCGGCGATACTGCACCCGATAAATCCGGTTGTTTGCTTCCTCAGTAAACAGCAAACTTCCGTCAGGTAAAACCAGCAAACCAACCGGCCGCCCCCAAGTTTTCGGGCCCGACGGATCTGTCAGAAAACCAGTCAGAAAATCCTCATAATAACCTTGAGGGCGTCCGTTCGCCGCATTAAAAGGTACAAACACGATTTTATAACCAGTTCCAGCGTTCCGGTTCCAACTGCCGCGAAACGCCACAAATGCCCCGTTGAGAAATCTTTTGGGAAACGTTTTGCCGTCGTAAAACTGAAGCCCCAAAGCGGCCGAGTGCGCCTGAAACAGCACGTCTGGCGTTAATGTTTTAGCCGCTAAATCAGGTCGATCGCTATTGCCGTTTCTGGCGTGGCGCGGGTCGAGCAAATTCGCCTTAAAATAAGCGTAAGGCCAGCCGTAAAACTCGCCTTGACGAATCCTTGTCAAGTAATCCGGCACCAAATCATCTCCCAAACCGTCGCGTTCGTTGACTGTTGTGTAGAGTTGATTGGTTTTTGGGTGAAAATCCAATCCCACCGGATTTCGCAAACCCGAAGCGAAAATTTGCTTGTTCTGACCGTCCAAATTCATCACTTGAACAGACGCCCTCGGCAGCGGTTCGACATCGGCATTAGACTGCGATCCAACTGATACGAAAAGCTTGCTCTTGTCGGGGGAAACGACAACATTTCGCGTCCAGTGTTGGTTGTAGCCGCCGCCCGGTAAATCAGCAATTTTTTGACCAGTACCTGTTAATTGTTCCTGCCCTTTTGTGTAGGGAAATCTGCGGACTTCAGCGGTATTTCCGAGGAAAAAATAGCGATCGGCAAAAGCCATGCCAAAGGGAATATTTAACCCGTTTTGGGCATTTGCAAAAGTTTTGCGAACCTCAGCAACGCCGTCGCGGTTGGCATCCCGCAACAGTGTAATCCGATTCTGCCGGGTTTCTGTTACCAAAACATCGCCTGTGGGCGTCAAAGCCAGCCATCGGGGAGCGTCTAAATTGTCAGCAAAAACGTTGACGACAAAGCCCGGAGGCACTCGCAGCACTGGCGATGCGGGAATCGGTATTACTTGAGGAGGTTTTGAGGCGCTTTCGCTGGCTCCTGGCTGCGGCAAAGCAGTTGCAACAATGCGGATTGGCTGCGGCGACAGCGGTTTGGTCGGTACAATTTGATTTGTTCCAACATTGGTCAGCGGTGCACGGGAGGGAATTTGGGACAGGGGGCCGTTGTCGCCCACAGCAGGGGCGATCGCATCTGTAGCTCGATCGCACGCAATCACCGGCAACAGCAGAATTAGCAGCAAGAAGCGCAGGTAATACATAGCAGCGATTTCTCCACAATTGCTGGACAATTCTATTATTCTAACTGCTATTAAACAGCGAAGCCACCGCGTGCGAGGTTACTGAATTCCGCTTACTCATACCAGTTGCAAAAAAAGAAGGCAACTCTAGGTCTGTGTTCCAAACCTTGAGCTCCATCAGTCAATCGATTTTAGATTTTAGATTTTAGATTTTCGATTGAAGAAAGCTACCCCACGAATGAATCCGAGGGTCTCGATTTTAGATTTTAGATTTTCGATTGAAGAAAGCGACCCCACGAATGAATCCGGGGACCCCGGAGCAAATCGATTTTAGATTTTAGATTTTAGATTTTAGATTGAAGAAAGCTACCCCACGAATGAATCCGGGGGTCTCGATTTTAGATTTTCGATTTTAGATTTTAGATTTTAGATTGAAGAAAGCTACCCCACGAATGAATCCGAGGGTCCCGGATCAAATCGATTTTAGATTTTCGATTTTAGATTGAAGAAAGTGACCCCACGAATGAATCCGGGGGTCTCGAACCAAATTGCTCGATCGTCATTCCCAATCTTCAATCGAAAATCTAAAATCGAAAATCTAAAATCGTATAACCTAGCTCTACCAAAGTCCTCTCACAGGAGCCGGACGGGGAGCCGGAGCCGGAATCGGACGGGGAGCCGGAATCGGAGCCGGAGCCGGAGCCGGACGAGGAGCCGGACGCGGTGGCGGTTCTGGGGCGGGACGAGGAGCCGGTGCTGGGGTTGGGGGACGAACAACCGTTGTGGCTACCACCTTATAATCGGGGATCACCGCGATATTTTGGATCTGAGATCCGGCGACGGTGGCTCTGACTTTCATTCCCGGTACTAGGCCAATAATTCTCAGGACGCATCTTTGAATCCTGAGAGTCCTGTACGGCGCGCTTTCTTCGCGAATAGTTACTACGTCGCCGACAATACTTTTGACAAAACCGACAATGGTTGTAGTGTTTGCTGTTGTGGTGGTTTGCGTTTGGGCTATTTGAGTTGCAGGGTTAGCCATCGCAGGATGTACTGAGACCGCCGAAATTACCACCGACAGTGTTGCACCTGTCAATAATTTGATCTTCTGAAGACGCATTGAAACCTCACATTAACTGCTATTCAGGGTCGGGTTTGCTTCCGCTGCACGAAAGTCCCAACCTCTATACCTAATCCAGTTTAATCCCCAGAGTAGGAAATTTATGACAATTTCAAAAAAAGATTATCGAACAAGTATTGAAAGACTAAATTTTACATCATAAGTTCCCTATTTACAACAAGTTCAGCGGTTTGCATCTCTAGAGTGTTGCCGTGATATATTAAGTTTATTCGATCGACCGTTGCAGTTTTTTTCCGCCCACCTAACTGTTGCTGGGGGTAACTCTACCCAAAGACAGATTGTACTTGCCGGATACAGCAGCGCCATAGTTTGAATACTCGATCGCCAGTCGGCCATTGCTAAGAAATAAAATTAGTCGGAGGTAAAAATTAATCATTGTCTGGCAAGATTTACGCAGAAACCGGTTTTTTTAACGACATTCTATTGCGTAACTCCACTGAGCCACCGCTCAAAACCTGATTGTTTTGGTATTATTGCCTAAGCTTGGTGTTGAGTTACAAGTTATCAGTGGGGGAATTTCAACTAAAAACTGTGCAGCGCAGTTGCCGTCAAAAGCCCTCTCAAAATTTTTCCGATCGGGTGCGGTTGGCGGATAATTAGATAGGAACTTTGTAGGAACTGCTGGTGAGGAGTTTAGCGAAAAAAACAATGGTGAACAGCAAATTTTTGTTTAACAAGTTAATTTTACTGAGCTTGAGCGCAGCCGCGCTGTCGGTCGGCATACAGCAGCAGGCGACTGCCGAAGTGGTGGCTAATTCAAGTAATAGTGCGATCGCAGCGCAGCCGCCCACATCCGAGACAAAATTGGCTAATCTCGGAACCCCAGAACTGCCGCCCTTGGGAGAAGCATTTCGTTATATTCCCCAGGAACCAAAGCCTGCGGTAAATCCTATTGAGGAAGTGCGTTTAGTGCTGAAATTGCGAGAACGCCGCGTCTATGTTTACCGACAAAATAAGGTGCAAGCCAGTTTCCCGGTTGCTGTGGGAAAAGGCGGCTGGGAAACTCCTACAGGCAGTTTTAAAGTTATGCAAATGATCAAAGATCCAGTTTGGCAAAATCCTTGGACAGGAGAACTTATTCCTGCTGGGCCAGACAATCCATTAGGGAGTAGGTGGATGGGGTTTTGGACGGATGGCAAGAATGTGATTGGTTTTCACGGTACTCCGAACCCAGAGTCGATCGGCGGGGCGGCTTCTCACGGCTGCGTCAGAATGTTTGATAAAGACGCACAGGCTTTATTTGAGAAAGTCGCAGTTGGCACACCGGTGATAGTTGAGCATTAACTATTTGGATGTTGGGGTGCATAAAAACATTTCGGAACAGGCTTTCCGGCCTGTTCCACACAAATTCAATACAGGCTTTCCGGCCTGTTCCACACAAATTCAATTTTCTTGTGTGGAGTAGGGGTGAGGCAGGAGGTTCCGCCCATGAAATACTAATTGATAATGGTGATTTTCGGCGAGTTAGAACTTACACCTTAAACCTCTGTCAGCAACAGGCTTTCCGGCCTGTTCCACAACAAAGAGTTATATCATGTCCGGTCGATTCCCTCCGCTTCGCTTCGCCCGAAATCAGGTAGGGGCGGGTTCACCAACAATATATAGCCTTTCTCAAAAAGATGAGGTATGAATGACACCTTATATAACCATAATAACGTATATGGCCTGGGCCCAACTACGTCCGCGAATATGAGAGCTCGAACCGCTATATGCCAATAATTGACAATCTCAAAAACCCGCCCGGCCGGGATATTATGGTTAATCGAGCGGACATAATATTAAATAGATTGCTGATATTTTTCCAGCAACTCCGGGATGTAATCGTAGCCGTCAACACCGATCGCCGGAATGATACTCGCTCGACTTTTCGCCAAAGATTGTTTAAAAGATTCCGCCCCCATTTGTCCCTGCAAAATTGTTAGCAAACCAGCCGATTGACGCCACTCCATCGCACCAATTTGCTCCAAAGTATACATCCCCAAACTGCCCGCAAATATCGCTTTTTCTAGTGAGTTGATTCTGTAATAAGCTTGAGCCAAGTAAGCCAAATTCAGACCTTGCAAATATAAATCCCCTGAAAATTGAGCCGCTTGCCAACCTTTGAGCAAATATTCGATCGCAGCTTCAGCATTTTCCAGGGCGATTTTAGCAATACCGAGACTGCTGGAACAAAAAGCTTGACTTTGCCTGTCTCCCAATTTTTCCGACAGCAACAAACCTTGTTCCAAATAGCCGATCGCACTCTCATAAACCTCCGGTTCCACCTCCTCCAACTGCCGCGCTTGAAACACTTCGCTGTAACCCAAATTAGCCAGCGCATTTGCCTCACCTTGCCTTTCTCCTGCTTGTCTGGCCATAATTAAAGCCCGCTGGCTGTAATTAATCGCTTCCTGATAATTTTTTTGAGCAACATAGTTGCGGCTGATGTGATTGAGATTGGCAACTTCGCAAGCTTTGTCTCCTTCGAGACGGGCAATTTCCAGCGCTTGTTTGTGCAGCAAGATCGATCGCTCGTAGGCCCCAGCCGCCTGCATCGAATAACCCAAAAGCGTCAGAATCCGAGCTTTCGCTTGAGTGCCTTCAACTCGCCGCAGCGGTTCGTCTAAATAATCCAAAGTATGCCGCAGGGCTTTACCATCAAACGAAGCAAAAATTCCTCCGTAAAGCGGAAAGTATTCTCGCTGAGAAAAAGCGCGCAAAATTTGCAAAGTTACTTGAAAACAACCATTTGCCAACTGTTCGCCGCTCTTGGTCGAATTATTAAATCCACTAGCTAGCTGACTCCAAATTACCGCAAAAGTAATGTAAGTAGAAATTGAAGCTTTTGTTGACACTTTGGAATCGTAAACTTGCTTGTCAAACCATGTCGCCAGCGCCCGCTGCAAGCACTGCAAAATAATCGCCACTTCCACCACTGTGCCTAAATCTAAATTCGATTGCTGGGCTGCGAATTGAACTACAGATTCACCTAGCGCAATAGTATTCAAAAGAGCCTGGGTAAAGGGACTGTTAACTTTTTTGGCCCAAAAAGCCCAAGGCCCGTTTTGTTCGGGACTACCGGCAAATCCTAGCTGCTGCGGCTGATAAATCCAGCCCACAAGTTCCGGTTCCAAACGCTGCCAAGATTCTAAACCTTTGGCGATGCCGGCGGTGATTTGCTGCAAATCTTGTTCGGTTTCGGGATTAGAAGTTTGCAGCATTTGTTGGTGCAGAGATTTAGCCAATTGCTGCAATTGAGCGAGAGTCAGCGGATGTTCTTTATTCGGATCGATTACTTGCAATAACGCCAGGAGGCGGGCGTTAGATTCTGCACTAACTATTTGTTGAATAGAGGACGCAATTTCGCGATCGACGCGGTTATCTTTCTGCCAGCGTTCCCATTCTCCTTGGATGGTTTTGAGCGCTCGGAGGGTGCGATTTGCCTTTGCTTGTTTGATTTCGTCTTTTTCATTTCTGAGCTGATTTTCGGTGGCATCGAGGCGTTCGCCGAAACAGCGTTCAAAGATTTCACCGGTACCGGTGCTAATGTCTTGCACCAGCATTTGATAAACTTGTTCTTTAGAGCGAATTTGACCTTTGAGGGTGATTTCGACAATTTTGTCGATTAGGGCTAGGTAGCGATCGCGCAGTGAGGTAGAGTCTGGCATAATTTATTTTTAGTTAATAAGTTTTTATGGACAGCGCTTGCAGCTTGCACCATTTCATGCTGCTATTTAATTTTACAGCTCCTCTGGATTAATGCCCATCGATCTGAGGCGATCGGCTAATCGATTTGCTCGCTGACTTTCTAATTCAGCTCGCTGACTTTCTAATTCAGCTCGCTGACTTTCTAATTCAGCCCGCTGCCTTTCAAACTCCTCTGGAGTCAGAACCCAATCGCCACTGGCATCGTACCAACGCAGCCACAATCTCGAACAACCTTGATAACAACCTTGCCACAAACCTATACCTAATTCTAATTCCGGTATCCAGAATCGGGGTTCGGTTAAAACTTGTTCGCGGTAGCGATTGCCAATCAAACGAAATACTCTCAGTTGATTGTTGTACCGACTGAAAACAAAGTAGTAAGGAATCTGCAAAATCTGTTCGTAAACTCGCCACTTAGTAGGGGGTTTATTTCGTGCTTCTTCTGTGATTCCTAAATCATCCTCTTCAGTTCCAGGTGACAGCAGTTCTACTACTACCAAAGGACTGACATTTTCTTGCCACATCACGTAGCTGAGGCGCAATTCGTCACCTCGATAAAATCTCGGCACCCCCAATACGAGAAACCAATCAGGTCTTTTGTACCAATTGAAATGGTTAGAATCGTAGTATAGATTGAGGTCTGTCGCTATAAATATTTGTTCTGGCGGATGGTTGGCAGGGCGGCAGGTTAGACGCAGCAGTTCGGGTTGAAATTCGTGAAATTCGTCAGGCAAACCGGGTTCCTCCGGGTCTTCACTGGGTAGATCGTACATCGTAGGGAGGACTTTTGTTTGCGAAGGCTGCGAATCCGGTACGTACATCGTCATAAGATTACCCGGGCGAGACGGCTTGAGGAGATTGAGGCGGCACGGCAATTGTAATATTATAGCGGTTTTCCGTTGAATCAGCTAGATGCCTAGTAATTAATCATGGATAATTGGTAATCAGTAAAGGATTTTCAAGCGGGAGGCTATTTATTAAAATACAAATGTGAGGCATAATTATATTGCAGATTTTATCGAGTTTTTTGTGATTTCAGAAACTGTTACCATCTCAAAAAGCAATTCCATCTTAGAAGCACAAGGATTAACTCGCCGCTTTGGCGGTTTAATTGCTGTAAACGACGTATCTTTCACAGTTCAAAAACACGAGATTTTTGGATTTATCGGCCCTAACGGCGCTGGCAAGACTACTCTATTTAATGTAATGACTGGATTGATACCTGCCTCTAGCGGCACTCTGATTTATCAAAATGAAAATATTTCTAAACTGCGACCTTATCAAATTGCTAATAAAGGTATGGCCCGAACATTTCAAAATATTCGGTTGTTTGGGGAACTTTCTGCTTTGGACAACGTGGCGATCGCCCGACACATCCACAGTCGATCGGGCAATCCAGTTTTATCGGTGCTGGCGGGGATTTTCGGCTTGCGGGCCTCTAACGCAATGGAACGCAAAACCCAGCGGAAAGCCTTAGAATTGTTGGATTTAGTCGGATTGGGCGATCGCGCGGGCGAACAAGCCAAAAACTTGCCCTACGGCGACCAGAGGCGCTTAGAAATTGCCCGCGCTTTAGCCCTAGAACCGCAAATATTGCTGTTAGATGAACCGGCTGCGGGGATGAATCCCAATGAAAAGCACAAATTAAGCGAATTTATCCGAGAAGTGCGCCAACAATTCAATTTAACTGTAATATTGATCGAGCATCACGTACCGCTGGTTATGGGATTGTGCGATCGCATTGCCGTTTTGCATTTCGGTCAGCTTATTGCCTTGGGAAAACCTGCTGTTGTCAGGAATGACCCGGCGGTAATTGAGGCTTATTTGGGAGATGAAACGTAGAAATTGTAAATGTTTCGCCGGGTCGGGCGGGGAAGCGGTATCTACAGGGTCTGCCTCGTTTGGCAACAGGAAAAATCGAGGCTCTTCCTCTGGTTCTGCGTTACCAGGCAGAGCCTGGGAACGAGTAATAAAACTCACGTATTGCATCATTTTCACCCATTCTGTAGGGGCGGGTTCACCGACAATAAGCCTCAAAGCCACAATCTAATAAACCCGCCCCCGCTTGGGCGGTAAATCCCTGGTAACGAGTAAGATTAATAGTTATTGTTAAATGTATTTCCCAGTCCTCACAGCCAGGAATTCAGCTACGATCCAGGGGTTTCAAGTCCTGGCGTAATGCTGGAAAATAGACAGTTTTGTTATCAACAATCAAGTCACATAAAATGCACGACAGCCCATCAAAAAACACCCAAAACATCCTCTTAGAACTCAAAAATATTTGTGTAAATTACGGAGGCATTCAAGCCCTGCGAAATATTAATTTAACCGTGAATGCGGAGGAGGTTGTCAGTCTCATCGGTGCCAACGGTGCGGGCAAAAGTACCACACTCAGGGCTATTTCCAAAATAGTTAATATAAACCAAGGACAAATTATTTATACCGGGCGCGATATTACCCGCCGTCAAGCTCACGAAGTTGTGAAATTGGGAATCGCCCACAGTCCAGAAGGGAGAAGGGTTTTGGCACAGCAAACGGTGTTAGCTAACTTGGAATTGGGCGCTTATATTCGATCGGACTCGGCGGCCGTAAAAGCCGATTTAGAGCGCCAATTTGAAATATTTCCGCGCTTAGCAGAAAGACGCCGCCAGCTAGCAGGAACCCTCAGCGGCGGGGAACAGCAAATGCTGGCGATCGCCCGCGCGCTGATGAGCCGCCCGAAACTGCTATTATTAGACGAGCCTAGTTTAGGCTTAGCACCCGCGATCGTCAAAGAAATTTTCGCAATCATTCAAAACCTCCGTTCCACAGGCGTTACAATCCTCTTAGTCGAACAAAACGCTAATTTAGCACTCCAAATTGCCGATCGGGGTTACGTACTAGAAGCTGGTAACATTACCCTCACAGGTATTGGAACGGATTTGCTAAACGACGAGCGAGTCAGGAGCGCATATTTAGGTTGACTTGGTTAATTTTTGGAATCTTGACCGCTTTCTTTGAAGCCGTCAAAGACGTTTTTGGCAAACAAAACCTCAAAAAAAGTGACGAATATGTTGTCGCTTGGTCTCTCTCATTTTTTTCAGTCATCTTTTTGCTTCCCTGGGTATTATATACAGGAATTCCGGCATTAAACTCTCAATTTTGGCTCGCCCTATTAATCGGAGGTAGCATCAACGCTGTCACATCCCTCCTCTACATCAAAGCCATCAAACTATCAGATTTATCCCTGACACTACCGCTGGTAGCTTTGACACCATTATTCATGTTGGTAACTTCACCGTTAATTGTCGGTGAATATCCCAACTTTTTTGATTATATTGGCATTCTACTAATCGTAGGAGGCTCTTATTTATTAAATATAAAAGAGAAATCTAAAGGATATTTAGCGCCCTTCAAAGCACTACTGGATGAACCCGGACCAAAATTGATGTTAATCGTCGCATTACTATGGAGTATTGCCTCAAATTTTGACAAAATAGGAGTTACAAACTCCTACCCAATTTTTTGGGTATTCTCTTTGTTTGGTACAGTCAGTGTTTTGCTACTGCCAGTTTTATTGCACAAAACCCCAAATCCAGGGCGAAAAATTATCAAAGAATTACCAATGCTAGCTGCTATGGGATTTATCAATGCTATTGGACTGATTTTTCAAATGCAAGCTTTGACATTAACTTTGGTAGTGCAAGTGATCGCGATTAAGCGTACTAGCGTGTTAATCGGTGTATTGTTCGGTCATTTCATTTTTAAGGAAAAAGATATTCAACAACGATTACTAGGGGCCGGAATCATGATTTTGGGAGTTTTATTTATCAGTTTATAGGTTAAGATTTCCGGGACTTTGACGCTCATTCTCTCCCCGAATGTAGGGGCGGTGCGCCCTCTCTCGGTTGGGCGGGAATGTCCGGGTGGGAAACACGCCCTCGCCTCTATTGAGGTACAAGTCATGTTATAGTAAAGGCGATCGCACTTTCTCTCATTATTTATTAACATAAAAAAAATTAATGCACAAAATAGCCGCCACACCGGGAGGTTGGAACCCTCAAGCAGAAGGAGTAATTTTTATTCAGCAAACCCCCGCACCAATAGTATTTATTAGTGCTGCTGACACCGACATTCAAACTCTCGCAGCCGCCGCATCCAAAATGCCGGCAAAATTTCCCAAAGTGCGCGCAGTAAACCTGCTTCAGTTGCAGCAACAGCTAACAATTGATACTTATGCCGAGGAAGTTTTAGAACGCGCAGAGGTCATAATCTTAAGACTGTTAGGAGGGCGTTCTTATTGGTCTTACGGGTTAGAAATTCTGCGAGAAACGGTGCAGAAAACTAAGGCATCACTGATTGTAATGCCGGGAGAAGACAGTCCAGATCCCGATTTAATCAGCCATTCCAATGTATCGCTATCAGCAGTAAATCAACTGTGGCGCTACTTTACAGAAGGCGGAGTCCAAAACTTTGTTAACGCACTCAAATTTGCTGCCGATACTTGTTTGAAAACTGATTTTAATCCCCCGCTTCCTCAAACAGTTTCCCGCCTCGGAATCTACGATTGGGGAGGACGCGCCGGGGCGTGTTTTGCAACTTTTCAATCAGATTCAGATCCCCCTAAATCCCCCTTAATAAGGGGGACTTTGACAACTTCTTACTCCCCCCTTATTAAGGGGGGCTGGGGGGGATCTCCGACTTTACCAACTCTAGCTAAAGTCGGAATTTTATTTTACCGCGCTCATTACTTATCAGGAAACTTAGCACCAATTGATGCACTTTGTCAAGCTCTAGCAGAGCGAAACTTAGTACCAGTTCCCGTCTTTGTGTCTTCTCTGCGGGAACCTGATTTGCAAGTAGAATTGCTGGAATATTTCCAACCAAAAGACTCCGAACCAATTCAATTACTCATCAACACCACAAGTTTTGCAGTTTCCGGTTTCAGCAGTCAAGAACCGGAACAAAATAGTTTAAAATCCTTAGACGTTCCCGTATTGCAAGCAATATTCAGCGGTGGCGGTTTGGAACAGTGGGAAACTGAATTACAGGGACTTTCGCCCCGCGATGTGGCGATGAATGTAGCCTTGCCGGAAGTAGACGGAAAAATCATTACTAGGGCTGTTTCTTTTAAAGCGGTACAGACTTGGAACAGCGAATTAGAAACAGATGTAGTAGGCTATGTAGCAGCGGGCGATCGCATTCAATTTGTAGCAGATTTAACCGCAAATTGGGTGCGACTCAAACAAACCCCAGCCGCCAACAGACGCATCGCCATAATTCTGGCAAATTACCCCACCCGCAACGCCCGCTTAGCCAACGGCGTCGGCTTAGATACGCCCGCTAGCTGTGTCGAAATCCTCAAAGCTATGCAGCAAGCTGGCTATCAAATTGAAAACATCCCCGCTAGCGGCAACGAGTTAATTGAACTCCTGACTTCGGGCGTGACAAATGACCCGGAAGGACGCGAATTGCGGCCTGTTCATCAATCATTGGATTTGGCAGAATATGAAGAATATTTTGCTAGTTTGCCGCAGGAAGTACAGGATGGGATTTGTAAAAGATGGGGGCGGGCGGAAACTCATACACAAGGTAGGGACACGGCAATGCCGTGTCCCTACTTTCCGATTCCGGGGATTCAGTTCGGTAATGTATTTGTAGGAATTCAACCATCGCGGGGATATGAACTTGACCCCGCGTTAAATTATCACGCCCCAGACTTAGAACCAACTCACAATTATCTAGCTTACTATTATTGGCTGCGAGAAAAGTTTGGAATTAACGCTATAATTCATGCCGGAAAACACGGCAATTTAGAATGGCTTCCCGGTAAAAGTATAGCATTGTCTAACAAATGTTATCCAGAAGTTGCATTAGGCGCGATGCCGAATTTTTATCCCTTCATTGTCAACGATCCGGGGGAAGGTTCCCAAGCAAAAAGACGATCGCAAGCTGTGATTATCGACCACCTGACACCGCCGATGACTCGCGCCGAACTCTACGGGCCTTTGCAACAGTTGGAAACCTTAATCGACGAGTATTGCGAAGCCCAAAGCTTAGATCCGTCTCGATTACCTATGATTCGCGATCGCATTCTCGCCCTCACCAACAAAGAAAACTTAGATAAAGACTTAGGAATCCAACTAAATAAATCGGAATTTACCGAATTTATCACCCGCACAGACGGCTATCTTTGCGAACTCAAAGAATCCCAAATCCGCGACGGATTGCACATTTTCGGCCAGTGCCCCGAAGGTAGACAGTTGAGAGATTTGATAATTGCGATCGCCCGCCATCCCACCAACGGGCGATCGGGCATAACCCGCGCCCTAGCAGAAGACTCAGGCTACGATTTCGACCCCTTAACCTGCGATCCAACCTCGATAATTCAGCACCGCACAGCAGGCGATTTAACAGCAGAACTCGAAGAAAAAGCCGCTGAATTAGTAGATAACTTAATCGAAAACATCCGCGTTAATCAGCCTTCATCTGCGGTTAAAAATATCCAAACAGGAGAAGAAACCCAACAAGAATTAAACTGGATTAATAACTATATTTTACCAGCACTCCTCCAAACAAATCAAGAAATTACCAACCTTTTGCGCGGACTAGATGGGCGGCACATACCAAGCGGTGCATCCGGTGCGCCCACTCGCGGCAGACCAGATGTATTGCCCACAGGTCGCAATTTTTACTCAGTAGATATCCGCGCCATTCCCACAGAAACCGCCTGGAGAGTTGGCAGAGTTGCTGCTGAAACTTTAATCGAAAGATACACCCAAGAAAACGGCGAATATCCGAAAACTTTGGGTTTGTCAGTGTGGGGAACATCCACCATGCGGACGGGGGGAGACGACATCGCCGAAGCCTTGGCGCTGATAGGAGTTCAACCAGTTTGGGATGGCCCTTCGCGCCGGGTTGTAGATTTTGAAATTTTGCCGATTTCAGTTTTGGGAAGGCCGCGGGTTGATGTTACTTTGCGAATTTCTGGCTTTTTCCGCGATGCTTTTTTTAATTTAATTGATTTGTTTGACAGTGCGGTAAAAGCTGTGGCAGATTTAGACGAATCGGCTGAAAACAACCCTTTAGCCGCACAAGTTAAAGCAGAGATTCTGTATTGGGAATCTACAGGTTTGAGTCAGGAAGAGGCGCAATGGCGATCGCAATTTCGAGTGTTTGGCTCAAAACCGGGTGCTTACGGCGCAGGACTTCAAGGTATAATTGAAGCTCAAAACTGGACAGACGACAGCGATTTAGCAAAAGCTTACATTAATTGGAGCAGTTACGCCTATACCTCCTCTAGTTCCTCAAATTTGCCTGGAGATGTAGCAGGAGTTAAACAGAGTGAATGGGGATGTTCTGCACCCGAAGCATTTGAACAACGCCTCGGCCAAATGCAAATAGTTCTGCAAAACCAAGACAACCGCGAACACGACATCCTCGACTCCGACGATTATTATCAATTCCAAGGCGGGATGACGGCCGCAATTCGCAATTTGCAAGGCAAAAATCCTGAAACCTATTTCGGCGATAATTCAATTCCCGAAAATCCGAAAGTGCGGCAACTGCGGGAAGAAATTGCGCGGGTTTATCGCAGCAGGGCGGTAAATCCGAAATGGATAGAAGGTGCGATGCGACACGGTTATAAAGGTGCTTTTGAAATTGCAGCAACTGTTGATTTTTTGTTTGCTTACGATGCTACGGCAAATTGTGTAGAGGATTTTATGTATGAAGGCATCGCCGAGGCTTACATTTTTGATGAGAAAGTGCAGGCATTTATTCAAGAAAACAATCCTTGGGCACTGCGAGATATGGCGGAAAGATTGCTAGAAGCCCGTCAGCGGGGATTGTGGGAAAGTGCGAACCAGGATACACTGGATAAATTGAGGTCGATCGCCCTGCAAGCCGAAGCCGTCATCGAATCCCATACTGGTTTCTAGTCTGAACGGAGAAATGATAAAATATAGTTAATATGCGAGGAATCCATGTTGCGCGATCTCACCATCCAAAATTATCGCTGTTTTAAAGATTTTCATATCGACGAGTTAGCTAGGGTTAATTTGATAGTCGGTCAGAACAATAGCGGTAAAACTACTTTTTTGGAAGCAATTTATTTATTAGTCCAACAACAGAGTATTCAAGCTTTGTTTGATGTACTAAATGGCCGTGGCGAAATGAGCAACATAAAAACTCAACTTGCATCTGGTCAAGCAGTAAACCGCAGCAAGTATCAATTTGAACATATTTTTTACGGACATCAACTAACCCCAGATCGAAGCATTTACATTCAATCCCAGAAAGAAGAACAACTCTCACTCAAAATCCAAGCAAACCCTACAAACCAACAAGTGGTAATTCCGGTAGCTGAAGAACTAGAAACCAGATTTTTAGGATGGGAATTAATTGCTTACTACAATCAAAATTCCCAAGTCAAAATTTCACTGCTGCGCGATGCGACTATTGCTAATCTTAGTAGTTTACTTTCTGTTCAATCAACAGAGATGAATGATAACTATTTGTCGCTTGTTGGAGCCAGCAAAGATAATTTTAATTTACTCAAAACTACTGCAATAACTTTTAACGAAATGGCTGTGCTTTGGGATGGTATTACACTGACACCAAAAGAAGAAAGCGTAGTAGCAGCACTGCAAATCTTAGAACCAGATGTAGAACGTATTAGTTTTACCAGTAATCCCACTAATAACAGTGGTATTTTGATTAAAATTAGAGGAATGAATCACCCAATTCCTCTAGGCAGTATGGGAGATGGTATGCGACGAATTCTTAGTATAGCAATGGCAGCCGTATCATCACAAAATGGTTTTTTGCTGGTCGATGAAATTGATACAGGTCTTTACTATCAAACCCAAACTGATATGTGGCGGTTGATATTTGAAACAGCACAGCGATTGAACGTTCAAGTCTTTGCAACTACCCACAGTTGGGACTGCATAGCCGCATTTCAAGAAGCCTTAGAACAGTCAGAAGATAGTTCTGTTGGCAAATTATTTCGCTTGAGTCGGCGCGGCGAGGATATTCGTCCAGTTGAATACACTCCCGATGAATTGTCCGTTGCAGTGCGCCAAAGTATCGAGGTGCGCTGATGCCAAAAGCACGAAAACCTCCTCAACCAAAACCTCAACAGTTATTGGTTGAAGGTAAGAATGACCGACACGTAATCTGGGCTTTGTGCCAGCAATATCAACTGCCAGAAACATTTTCCGTCGAAGTGCCGCAAGAAGAAGGTACAGAAGGAGTTGAAGCGCTGCTAAATGGTTTGCCAGAAAGATTGAAAGCAGAGAATTTACGCACCTTGGGAATTGTGGTTGATGCCGATCGCAATTTAAGTGCGCGGTGGCAATCTCTTAAAGATAAACTGAGTGCGATCGGCTATCGAGACATCCCCCAATCTCCCCCTCCCGAAGGCTGGGTTTGCGCGCCTTCAGATCCGTACTTGCCTCGCGTCGGAGTTTGGTTGATGCCAGACAATCAACTTCCTGGAATGTTAGAAGATTTTGTCGCATATCTCATCCCCCCTGGCGACACCCTGCATCCGAAAGCCGAAGCAATTTTACAAGAGCTCGAACAAGCAGGACTTAACCGCTACACTTTAATTCATCATCCCAAAGCACTAATCCACACTTGGCTGGCATGGCAGAAAACGCCTGCAATGCCGATGGGACAAGCAATAACAGCGCAGGTGCTTAGCTGCGATTCCCCGATCGCCTTAATTTTTATTGAATGGTTAAAACATCTGTTTGAGCTAATTGCTCGATCCGCCGAATAATTAGTAATATCTAGTAATGTTTCGCGATCGCTGAAAGCTTTATGATTCGCCGCTACATTGCTAGCATCAGCACCAGCATCTTAAAACGTACCTGCGCCGCAGCCGCTGTATTAGCCGTAACTTTGGGATGTTCGTCAACCAAGCCGCCCAACACCGCAGCGGCCGAGGGTTCGATCGAATCCGCAGTCCTAGCGCAGTCCCCAACGTCTCTGTTAGCTCAAAACCCCAACAAAACCAGAAAATCCCTCAGCCTTCCCTCTTGCCCGCCAAACGATGCTTTCACGGAATCAGTTAACTTTGCCACCCAAGCTTCTAATTTGGCTCAATCAGCCAATTCAAAACAAGACTGGGACGAAGTAGCCGCCCTGTGGGTGCAGGCCGTCGCTTGGATGCAAGCCGTTCCCCCCGGCAGTCCCAGACGGGCGTTTGCGGAGAAAAAAGTAATCGAGTACATGAGAAACCTGGTTTATTCCCAGCAGCAAGCGAGCGCAACCAGAGCGCAAGCCAGTACAGTCAGCTTCAGCAGCAATTTGCTCAACGAACAACTCGAACTTTACCTATCCTACGTTGCTGCTGTCGGGCCACCAGATGTTTTGATTGTCGGTAGTTCCCGGGCATTGCAGGGCGTCGATCCCAAACAGCTAAAACAATCTTTGGCCCAAAGGGGCCGTCCGGGCTTAAAAGTATTTAACTTTTCAGTCAACGGCGCCACTGCACAAGTAGTTGACTTTCAACTGCGGCGGCTTTTGAAGCCCGGTCATTTGCCTCAAATGATTATCTGGGCAGACGGCGTGCGGGCATTTAACAGCGGCCGGGACGATCGCACTTTTAATTCGATCGTCGATTCTGAAGGCAGTCAACTTTTAGCAGCAGGCATTCGCCCCGAACTGCCGTCCGATGAACCCAACGTGATTCCGGCGTGTTACAGATTCCCGCAGCCCTGCGGTAACAAAACTTTCCGCAAAGCATTTACCTCTGCCGATCGACCTTTCAGGGGCGGGCAAGACACCCAACCCCTACTCCCCACAATCAAATCCCCCTCCAGTGGAACGGGCATCTTGCCCGTGGCTGAGAATGCTGCAAGATATGAGTTAAAACCGATCGCAGCGAATGCAGCAACCCAAAAAGCACAATTGATTCCAGTCTCGCAACGCACAACAGTAGCCCTCAGACAACTCAACCAATTGGCAGATTCGATCGACTCCAACGGATTCATGGCTATGTCGGGCAAGTACAATCCCAACACTTATTATCGACAACGCGCTTACGTTTCAGGCCAGTACGATCGCGACTACGAAAACTTCAACCTCGGAGGCAAACAAGCAACAGCCTTTAATTCAGTTGTAGCATTTACCAAAGCCCGCAAAATTCCCCTAATTTTCGTTAATTTGCCCCTCACCAACGACTACCTAGACGGAACTCGCCTGCGGGCAGAACAGCAGTTCCGGCAGCGAATGCAGCAACTCTCCCGGCAAAAAGGCTTCGCTTTCCGCGACTTGTCGCAGCGGTGGCCTGGCCGCAACGACTATTTTGTTGACCCCAGCCACCTCAACCGCTTTGGGGCCAGCGCAGTTTCTAGCCTACTCGCTGCAGATTCCAGCATTATCTGGCCGCGGCCCAAATCCAGGCGCAGCGACGGGTAATACGATTTTAGATTTTAGATTTTAGATTTTAGATTTTAGAATTGGGAATTAAAGATGAGATAATGGAGGCGAGCTTTCCAAAAATTGGATTACTTTTTGCAACAGCTATAAACCAGAGGGACAGTCGGCGATTCAGTCTAAAATCTAATAATTTAACAATCCCAAATCCCAAATCTAAAATCTAAAATCGATGGAGGGGAGATGCCCTGTCATCGGAATAATATGTTTCCGACTACAGTGCGATCTCGACGCTCGCGGCACTTCAGTCTAAAATCTAAAATCTAAAATCTAAAATCTAACATTGATGTGCACTGCGATCGTCCCGCTCGCGGCACTTCAGTCTAAAATCTAAAATCTAAAATCTAAAATCTAAAATCTAAAATCTAAAATCTAAAATCTAAAATCTAAAATCGATGGAGGGGAGATGCCCTGTCATCGGAATAATATGTTTCCGAGTACAGTGCGATCGTCCCGATCGCGGCACTTCAGTCTAAAATCTCAAATCTCAAATCTCAAATCTCAAATCTCAAATCTAACATTGATGTGCACTGCGATCGTCCCGCTCGCGGCGATTCAGTCTAAAATCTAATAATCTAACAATCAAAAATCCAAAATCTCAAATCTAAAATCGATAGGTTGTGCAACTAAAACAAGTAATTATTGCCCACAAAGCCAGAGATCCCCTCAGCCAGCGGTGGGCAGAACAGTGTGCCCGCCAGTTAGAAAGTCGCGGGTGTCAGGTTTTAATGGGCCCGAGCGGCCCGAAAGATAACCCGTATCCGGTGTTTTTAGCTTCCATTAACAGCCCCATTGATTTAGCGGTGGTGCTGGGGGGCGACGGTACTGCCCTCGCTGCGGCGCGGAATTTGGCTGCTGACGGCATCCCGATTTTGGCAGCGAATGTGGGGGGACATCTGGGTTTCTTAACTGAGTCTTTTGAGGATTTCCAAAAGACTGAGGAGATTTGGGACAGACTTTCGGAAGACAGGTATGCTGTACAGACGCGGATGATGTTGCAGGCAACAGTTTTTGAGGGAAACAGAAGCAATCTCGAACCCCAAAGCGATCGGTTTTTGGCACTAAATGAAATGTGTGTCAAACCTGCTTCAGCCGATCGAATGCCGAGCTGTATTCTAGAAATGGAAGTTGACGGCGAAGTAGTCGATCAATATCAAGGCGACGGTTTAATTGTGGCAACTCCCACCGGTTCGACTTGTTACACCGCATCTGCCAACGGGCCGATTATCCACTCGGGAATGGAGGCGATCGCCGTTACTCCGATTTGCCCTTTGAGTTTATCCAGTCGGGCGATCGTCCTGCCGCCCGGTTCAGTCGTCAGCATTTGGCCTTTAGCAGATTACGAACTCAGTACCAAACTCTGGACAGACGGCATTTTGGGTACTGCAATTTGGCCGGGACAGCGCGTAGACGTGCGGAGGGCAGACTGCGAAGCCAAATTTATCATTTTGCGGGAAAACTATTCTTATTTCAACACTTTGAGGGAAAAACTTCACTGGGCAGGAGCCAGAATTCGCTACAGCAACAATCACCGCAATTAATCCGAATCATCCACCATTAATCATTAATCTGTCGGGGCGGGTTTTACCAACAATTTTTGCTTAAAATCAATAATCTCACAAACCCGTCCCACAAGGTGATAAATCGCAATTTACATTTTTAGGCTTGGAGCTAAAGAAAGGTTGATATAGGTTATTAGTTGTGTGGGGGCGGGTTTATATATAGCCTTTTTCAGATAGATGAGGTACAAGTTGAGATTTGAGATTTGAGATTTGAGATTGGGGGATTGAGGAATTGTTAATTAATTAGTAAATACCTCATCTTTATGAGAAGCGCTATAGATGGTTTGCGGTCATTAAATATTCGTAAAACCAGCCCCTACAGGATGCTATTTTACAGGCAAAACCCACCTTGCTCAACGCATAATCTACAGACAAAACTCTGTTAAGATCGCTCAATAGCTTGACAAACAGCCTGATCTATGCAGATTTTCAAACAATCAACCCGACCTTTCAACCCTCAAGATACATATCCCTGTCCCGTGTGCCGCACCGGTCAAATTTCTACCATGCCGATGATGGACGCCCTAGCTTGCAACTTCTGCCAGCACATTTATACCGCAAGCGTTGAAAGACAATCGCTCGAAATGGCCGATCGCCAACCGCCCGTAACTTGGCACTGGAACGGCAAACAGTGGATAGGAGCGCACCTCGAAGGCGTAGAATTCGGATGGCCCTACTTTGCAGCAGCGATCGGTCTAATTTTCCTTCCCACTACCTTGCTGGGACTTTCAGCTTACTATTTTCCCCCGGTTCCCGGCAGCCGGTTGTCCTGGCTGCCCGCAGCTTGGACAGGCTTAGCTTTTTTGTCGCATTTAGGGATTGTGCTGTGGTTGGTAGGTGAATTTTATCAATTTCCCGTGGCCACGTACTTCAGAGCTTGGGGGCGCAGGATAAGCCGGCGCTAGCTTAAATGCTCTCAAAAAAGCCGATCGCCCCAAGACGGCGCACCGACATCGATCGTGCGTAAAATTAGAGGGTATCGCAAAACTCAATTCCCAATCCGCACTTAAACAGCTATAATCGTTAGCTATTCTAAATAGTCAGATACAAACGCATTGCGATTTGTGAGGAGACGAATGAACATACTTGGAATCTCGGCGTACTATCACGACAGCGCCGCAGCCTTAATTCGCGACGGAGAAATTATTGCCGCAGCGCAGGAAGAAAGATTTTCCCGCAAAAAGCACGACGCCAGATTTCCCAAGAATGCGATCGCTTATTGCTTGAAAGAAGCGAACATAGATTTGCGGGAAGTCGATCGAATAGTCTTTTACGACAAACCTTTAGTCAAATTCGAGCGCCTTCTCGAAACTTATTTAGCCTACGCACCCCAAGGTTTTCGCTCTTTCTTAACCGCCATGCCGATATGGCTCAAAGAAAAGCTTTACCTCAAAACGATGCTCAAAAGAGAGCTCGCAGAAATGGCAAACTGCAAAACCAATAAACTGCCATCTCTGCTATTTACCGAACACCACCAATCCCACGCAGCATCGGCATTTTTCCCCAGCCCGTTTCAAAAAGCAGCCGTTTTGTGCCTCGACGGCGTGGGCGAGTGGGCAACAACCTCGGTTTGGTTGGGAGAGGGGAACCAACTTACACCTCAGTGGGAAATCGATTTTCCCCACTCCTTGGGTTTGCTTTATTCAGCTTTCACCTATTACACCGGCTTCAAAGTCAACTCTGGCGAATACAAACTCATGGGTTTAGCACCTTACGGCGAACCCAAGTATGTAGACAAAATTCTCAACTATTTAATCGACCTCAAAGATGACGGAACTTTCCGTTTGAACATGGATTATTTCAACTATACTGTTGGCTTAACCATGACAAACAAGAAGTTTGACGAGCTGTTTGAAGGGCCGCCGCGTCAAGCTGAAGGAAAATTGACTCAGCGGGAAATGGACATTGCCGCTTCCATTCAAGTTGTTACTGAAGAAGTTGTTTTGCGGCTTTGCAGGACAGTTAAAAAAGAATTGGATGTAGATTATCTTTGTCTTGCCGGCGGCGTTGCTCTCAACTGCGTTGCTAACGGCAGACTCTTGCGGGAAGGTATTTTCAAAGATATTTGGATTCAGCCGGCGGCAGGAGATGCTGGCGGTGCTTTGGGCGCGGCTTTGGCGATTTGGTACCAGTATTGCGAACAAACTCGCACTGCGATCGCCAACTCGACAGCAAATAGTAGAGAATCCCTCAAAACTGAACTTGTCACTACCAACGCAGCGGTTGAGGAGAGGACTGAAGTTCTCGCTGCAAACCAAGCGGTGGCAACTGTGGCCAAGTCTGTTGCTCATTTAACTTGTCACGATCGAATGCGCGGCTCTTATTTGGGGCCGAGGTTTACTGACGCAGAAATTCTCGAATATTTGGATTCAATCAAAGCTAGCTATCACCGATTGGACGATGCCGAATTAATGCCGCAGTTGGCTGAGATTTTGGAACAGGGAAATGTGGTGGGATGGTTCCAGGGGCGGATGGAATTTGGGCCGCGGGCTCTGGGCGGTCGATCGATCGTTGGCGATCCCCGCAATGCTAAAATGCAGTCCGTGATGAACCTGAAAATTAAATATCGGGAATCATTTCGACCTTTTGCACCGTCAATCTTAGCCGAACGAGTTGCGGATTATTTCGAGATTGACCATTCCAGCCCTTATATGCTATTGGTAGCACCTGTCAAATCCAGTCTCCGCATTCCCATGACTCCCGAACAAGAGCAGTTGTTTGGCATTGAAAAGCTCAACATTCCGCGATCGGAAATTCCGGCTGTCACCCACGTCGATTACTCGGCTCGCATCCAAACTGTTCACAAAGAAACCAATCCTCGCTACTATGACTTAATCAGCCATTTTGAAGAGCGATCGGGCTGTTCGGTTCTGGTAAATACTTCTTTCAACGTCCGAGGCGAACCCATTGTTTGCACTCCCGAAGATGCTTACCGCTGTTTCATGCGAACCGAAATGGACTATCTGGTTTTGGAAAATTACTTGCTTCCCAAGTCCGAACAAATTCCTTGGAAACAAGATGATGCTTGGAAAAATGAATTTGAATTGGATTAGTCATGAGTCATTAGTCATTAGTTATTAGTTATTAGTTATTAGTTGGTACGAATAACTAATAACTAATTCCCCATGCCCCATGCCCCATGCCCCATGCCCCATGCCCCATTCCCCATTCCCAATTCCCAATTCCCCATGCCCAATTCCCAATTCCCCATTCCCCATTTCTAATGAGCGACGAAATTAAAAAACTAGACAAAAAAGGCCTGCGCGATTTCGGGCTGCTCGTTGGCGGCTTGATTGCAGTGCTGTTCGGTTTAGCAGTACCTTTACTGCGGCGGCATTCTCTACCTTGGTGGCCCTGGATTGTCGGCGCAGTGTTAATTGTGTTAGCCATTTCGGCGCCGAAATCGCTAAATCCCATTTATCACGCATGGATGCGCTTTGGACTGATTCTCAACAAAATCGAAACGCCGATCGTCCTCGGAATAGTTTTTTACCTCATAATTTGGCCGATGGGAGTTATCAAAGGCCTGTTTGGCGAAGATGCAATGCGGCGAAAACTGAATCCAAAAATGGATACTTACCGCGTCCCGAGCAAAGCAAGAACCAAAGTTAGTATGGAGCGTCCTTTTTAAGTGTTTGAAGCAACTTTAGACTTTCTCAAAGATTTGTGGGCGTTTATGAAAGAACGCCAAAAGTATTGGCTGCTGCCGTTAATTGTGACTTTAGTGTTTTTGGGAGCTTTGATTGTATTGAGTCAGGGTTCTGTGATTGCTCCGTTTATTTACACCCTGTTTTGAAATAATGAGCAAGTTGAAGACTTTGGGTGTCAATTTAGGTTTGACACTCGGCGGTTTATTGATGGGGGTGATAATTGGTGAAATTGGATTGCGAGTTGCTAAAGTTGAAGGCTATCCAAAAATAGGAGATTTCGTAGACTCGGCGCCAACTCGTTTCCACACTTCCGATCCGAATTTGGGCTGGAAGCTGAAACCTGGTGCGTCGGGGGAATGGAATGGGGAAGGTGCGAGTTTTGTGCAGGTGAATAGCGAGGGTTTGCGCGATCGCGAACGCACAAAAGCAAAGCCTCCAAATACTTTGCGCGTTGCGGTTTTGGGCGATTCTTTCACCGAAGCAATTCACGTACCTGTCGAACAAACTTTCTGGTCGAAATTGGAACGAAAATTAGGAAATTGCGAGGCCGTTAAGGGACGCAAAAATGTTGAAGTAATTAATTTCGGCGTGCAGGGTTACGGTACTGCTCAAGAATTGATAATGCTGCGAAAAAAAGTGTGGGATTACAATCCTGATATTGTAGTGCTTGCATTTTTTATTGGCAATGATGTGATTAATAATTCGCCGAAACTGGAATACGATCGCTACCGACCATTTTTTGCTTACGATCCTAGCGGCAAGTTAGTACCGGATATGTCTTTTCGCAATCTGGCGCCGATCGATCGCAACGAAAGAGCAGTTTCCTTCGTAGACCGGATGCCCAGTTTGATAGTCAACAATTCGCGCATTTTGCAGGTCATTAAAAAAGTAGACTTAGAAAGGAAAAAGCGCGAGTTATCTGAGGATTTTACCGCTTTAAGTACCCTAAACCTCAAGGAACCTCAGAATGCAGCTTGGGAAGAGGCTTGGAGGGTTACAGAGGGCTTGATTGTGACGGTGCGGAATGAAGTTGTGCAGAAAAATGCTGATTTTTTGCTTGTGACGATCGGCGATCCGATGCAAGTTGGACCTGATGCCCAGAGGCGAAAAAATTTCATGAGAAAGAACAACATTCAGGATTTGTTTTACCCCGATAGGCGGCTGGAAAAATTGGGCGCGCGCGAGGGTTTTCGGGTACTGAATTTATCCGAACAGATCCAAGGTTACACTGAAAAATATCAAGTATGCGCCCACGGTTTTGAGAATTCTGTACCCTGTGGGGGTCACTGGAATGAACTCGGACATAGGCTAGCTAGTATCCTGATTAACCGAAATTTGTGCGAAACCTTGAAGCAGTCTCAACTTCCCAAAACACAACCGTAATCAGTCAAATTTCATGAAAGATTCAACGGCGCTGAAAAAAGGCCAAAATATATTAACTCTAATCGCTGTTAATTTGGCGATCGCCTTTATTTGTTTGGAAGCTTTATCTCTAGCTTTTTATTTTATAAACCAAAAACAGTTTTTTTATACCAGAACTAAAACCAAAGAAAAAGTAGTCGAAGATATTGAAAGGGTCGGCATTAGACTTGATGAATCAATCGTAGAAAGACTGCACCCACTTTTTGGCTACGTACTCAAACAAGGTGCTTTTACCAATGAAAAATTAAAGTTAAAAGTCAACAAACACGGTTTTTTTTCCCTATACGAATATCCCTTTATTAAAACCAATAAAAATCAATTTATTATAGGAGTTTTTGGGGGTTCAGTTGCGAATAATTTTGCAGTTGATGAATACGTAACTCGCAGATTGTCTGACAAATTGAAGACTTATCCAGAATTTGCAAACAAGGAAATCATTGTTTTAAATTTTGGCAACGGCGGTTACAAACAGCCCCAACAATTATTAATTTTAAATTACTTTCTGGCTTTGGGTCAAGAATTAGATTTAGTCATCAATATTGACGGTTTTAACGAAGTAGCACTGTCAAATTTAAACAACAAAGCCCAAGTAGAAATAGGAATGCCCAGCGTTCAACACATACAGCCTCTGACGGGTTTAGCCAACAATAACTTGTCACCGGAAGCGATGAGTTCGATCGTGGAAATTAACGAAACCAAAAAACAATTGAAAGCAGGTATTGACAAATTGCAAACTTGTCAACTTGCTTTGTGTCACGCTGTTACCTCGCTGCAGGTGAAACAATTAGTCAACAATTACCAGCAAGCAGTTGTCAAGTACGATCGACAAGTCAAACCTTCCAACCCAGACACGGCAAATAGCGGTATAGTATACATTCCCAAAGCTGACTTTGTTTTGCCGGATGCCGCTGCTTTTGACAAAATGGCATCGATGTGGTATCAATCGTCGATCGGGATGAATCAAATTTTATCAAGTAGAAAGATTAAGTATTTTCACTTTATCCAGCCCAACCAGTATTATCCCACTAAGCGAGCGTTTACCGCCAAGGAAAACGAAATCGCGATCGACAACAAGAGTCCTTACATTGAAGGAGTGAAAAAAGGTTATCCGGTATTGTTGTCCAAAGTGGATGATTTGCAAAAAGCTGGAGTTAATGTTTTTAGCGCAGTGAATATTTTAGATAATACAAAAGAAACGGTTTACAAAGATGCCTGCTGCCACTATAATTCAGTGGGAGAAGACCTATTGGCAAACTATGTTTCCAGTTCTATTATTAAAGTAGTAAGAAAGTCGAAATAGATATTTATGAAAGATTTAAAATTACTCAAAAAAGGACACGAATTTCTCAGGATTGCTTTGATTAATTTAGTGCTTTTACTGGTTTTCCTGGAAGTTGGCTCCTTGGCCTGGTATTTTGTCAAGCACAAGCAATTTTTCTATACTAGAGAAAAGACGCAAGATAAGTCGGCTTTAGGAATTAATTTAGAAGGAGTGCGGCTGAATCAGTCTATTGTTGAAAGGTTTCATCCTTTTTTTGGATTTATTCAAAAACCCAGCGCGGATTTTCGCCCTGGTTTTAAGGTTAACAACTACGGATTTATCTCTCCTTACGATTACCCTCTCAAAAAAACTAAAAATAATCAGTTTTTTATCGGAGTATTCGGCGGTTCAGTGGCTTCCAATTATGCAATATTTGAAGTTAAAAATAAAATTTTACCTAAATACCTCAAACAGTTGCCCGGTTTAAAAGATAAAGAGTTTGTAATTTTGTCTTTTGCAACGGGAGGCTACAAACAGCCGCAGCAATTATTAATTTTAAACTACTTTTTGGCTTTAGGTCAAGAATTAGATATGGTCGTCAATATAGATGGTTTTAATGAAGTAGCACTTTCTAACTTAAACAATAAAAATCAAGTCGATTTGGCGATGCCAAGCATTCAGCATATTGGGCCGCTGGCTAACTTCGCTAATAATAGCCTTTCTACTAAGGCTATGCAAGCAACTATCAGAATTCAAGAAAATAAAACTAGGATTAATCAGGGTTTGGAACGTTTGCAAAACTGCTCTTTAGCTGCGTGCGATGCTTTGACTTCGGTTTACGTTCAAAATCTAGTTAATAACTACAAAACCGATCTCGTTAAGTTTGAAAAAGAACGTACTAAACAACAAAAAAATGACAGCGGTAGCGTTATTTATATCAATCCTAATAAGTCTGTTTTACAGGATTCATTAGCTTTTGAAGAAATGGCATGGAATTGGGCGAAAAGTTCAATTTTTATGCACAAAGTGCTGTCAGCTAGTAATGTGCCTTATTTTCATGTTCTTCAGCCCAATCAATATTATCAGACGAAAAGGGTGTTTGGTGAAGCTGAAAAGCAGATTGCTTTTAACAAGGAGACTCCTTATGCTAAATCTGTAGAAATTGGATATCCGGCTATTTTCAAAAAGTTTCCAAATTTGCAAAAAAATAATATTAATATATTGAATGCTGTAAATGTATTCGATCGGACTAAAGATGCTGTTTATGTGGATAGCTGCTGCCACTACAATCAAGCTGGGGAAGTAATTTTTAGTGATTATGTGGGTCGTTCTATTCTGGAAGCTTTGCGGAAGGATGAAAGAAATCAGAAGAAGTGATATTATGTCTGGTTGATTCGTTATTGTACAATTTGCGAACTCGTAGGGGCGGGTTCACCAACAATATATAAAAACCCGCCCCAATCACCAATAATTTACATCAACCTGATATTTATATTTAATTCCTAAATGTAGGTGATGATTTATCGTTGAGTGGGGGCGGGTTTTTGAGATTGTTTGTTTCCGGCGATGATGGTTGGTGAACCCGCCCCTACGGGTATTATGTTGATGGATTAAAATTACATGGTTTTTAGTTTGAGGTTTTTGGCTGGCTGGGGGAGCGATCGCCCGCTGAGTCGAGATGATTTATCGTTGGGTGGGGGCGGGTTTTTGAGATTGTTTGTTTCCGGCGATGATGGTTGGTGAACCCGCCCCTACGGGTATTATGTTGAT
>JAUBST010000016.1:0-61939 GCA_036702215.1 Microcoleus sp. F6_B6 | reverse complement strand
GTGGGGGCGGGTTTTTGAGATTGTTTGTTTCCGGCGATGATGGTTGGTGAACCCGCCCCTACGGGTATTATGTTGATGGATTAAAATTACATGGTTTTTAGTTTGAGGTTTTTGGCTGGCTGGAGGAGCGATCGCCCGCTGAGTCGATCGGCATTACCAAGATTTTATCAACTCGGTTCCCGTCCATATCGACTACTTCCACGCGCAAACCGTTCCACTCAAAATGCTCGGCTGCTGTGGGAATTTTGCCCAAATTGGTAATCACAAAACCGCCCATCGTGTGGTAACTTCCTTTGTGTTCGGCTGACAATTCTTCGATTCCAAACAGCTCAAAAAAATCTTCGACTGCTAGCATTCCGTCTAACAGCCAAGAACCGTCTTCGCGCTGCACGGTTTGAGGTTCGTCAGCATCTTCAATCGAGGGAAAGTCGCCAACCAGTTCGACTAAAATGTCGTTAACTGTAACCAATCCTTGAATGACGCCGTATTCGTCTACCACCAAGGCAATTTGATTGCTAGATTGCTTGAAAAGCTCTAATACTTTTAATCCCCTGGTGCTTTCCGGTACAAATAAAGGCCGCCGCAAAGAAGCACTTAAATCGAGCGGTTGACCGATTAAAGTGCGAGACAGCATATCGGTAACGTGTACTAAACCGAGAACGTTGTCGAGTCCGCCCTGACAGACGGGAAACCGAGAATGACCGCTGCCGAGCATTTTTTGGCGGTTTTCTTCTACTGAGTCGTCGAGGTCGAGCCAGGTAAGATCGGGACGCGGGGTCATTAAGGCGCTGACTCGCCGATCGCCCAAACGAAAGACTCTTTCTACCATGTCTTGTTCGGCTTCTTCAAAGGTTCCGGCTTCTGTCCCTTGCTCTATTAAAACTTTAATTTCTTCCTCTGTAACTTGGGGTTCTGTTGAAGGCGCAATTCCCATGATCCGCATTACTAAGTCAGTGGAATGACTTAACAGATAAACCGCAGGAGCACCAATTTTTGAGAGCATTCGCATGGGAATTGCTACGCTTGAAGCGATCGGCTCCGGGTTGTTGAGCGCTAGCCGCTTCGGCACGAGTTCGCCGATAATTAAGGTCAGATAAGTGATGGTTAAAACTGCTACTACTGAGGCGATCGTCTGAGAATAGGGCGCCAGGGCAGGAATCAGCCGCAACAAAGGCTCTACCCTTTTAGCAATTGTCGTTTCTCCGAAAGCGCCCGACAGAATGGCCAGCATCGTAATCCCGATTTGAACTGTCGGCAAGAACTGATTGGGGGCATTAGCCAGATCCAAAGCTACGCGGGCATTGACTGAACCTTGGTTGGCCATCTGTTGCAGTCTCACCTTCCGTACAGAGATGATGGCCATCTCTGACATCACAAACAAGCCATTGAGGAAAATTAGCAGGAGAACAATCAGAAGGTCGGTACTTGGGGACATTTCTCAAATTATCGATGGTAACGGCAAGCGCACTGCCCGATTAGTCGATTTTAGATTTTAAATTTTAGATTTTAGATTGACTCCGCAGCCACTATCTGGGGGATCTCCCTGATGTCTAAAATTTTTCGATCTTGACAGCTTGAGTCGTGGGCTTGTATCCGTCTTTGGGTGCAGTCACAGGAGAGGTTGGGAAGCTGTCTATCTCGATGGCAAAATCGAAATTGTTTCTCAACCTGTCACTAGAGTAACGGAACTGGCTCATTTCGATCGCAGGATCGAGATATTAGAGCAAAAATCCATGCCCGCTTAAGTTCCCAGACGCCAACAGCAGAGCGGCACGATCGTGGATGTTTGTCGTACAATCTCCTTAACAGGCCAAGGGAAAGAGCCTTCGCCGATCGGGGATTAAAATTAAAAGCGCATGACTTTCTCTTCAATAATTCGTACCCTAGGGCGATCGCCCCTAGCAACAGAACTTCTCAACAAGCTCAAACGCCACCGCTGCTTGCAACTGTCCGGCATCGCCCGTTTGCCTAAAAGTTTGGTAGCTTCCGCCCTCGCACAGCAAGAGGGGCGAAACTTATTGGCCGTGACGGCTACTTTAGAAGAAGCCGGTCGCTGGGTGGCTTCTTTAGAGGCGATGGGCTGGCAAACCGTACATTTTTACCCGACTTCGGAGGCTTCGCCCTACGAGCTATCTTACTCCGACGAGAACGAAATGACTTGGGGGCAAATGCAGGTGCTGGCGGATTTGGTGGATGAGGAAGAAAAAACCGCCAATCAGTCGAAGCCGATCGCGATTGTAGCTACCGAAAGAGCTCTCCAGTCTCACTTGCCGCCGCCTGCTGCTTTTGAACCCTACTGTCTGACACTGAAGCGAGGTGCGGTTCAAGACTCGAAGATACTTGACCGCCAACTGGTGTCGATGGGGTACGATCGGGTGACTTTGGTGGAAATGGAGGGCCAGTGGAGTCGCCGGGGCGATATTGTCGATGTATTTCCGGTAGCGGCGGAGTTGCCAGTCCGGCTGGAATGGTTCGGAGATGATTTGGAGCAAATTCGGGAGTTTGACCCGTCTTCCCAGCGATCGCTCGATAAGGTCGATCGATTAGTTTTAACTCCTACTAATTTTAACACAATTATTAAAGCAGTTTTATCTGAAAAAAATATTGACAAAATTAACCAACTAGGCTCTGTTGACACAGAAAATGAAGCGGAAAAATTTGTCCGCAGGCTGTTGGGTTTAGCGTTTGAAAAACCCGCATCTTTGTTGGATTATTTGACTGAAAATACTTTAGTTGTTATTGACGAACCCCAAGGGTGCGAAGCTCACAGCGACCGCTGGTTTGAGAATGCACAGGAACAGTGGAAAAATTGCCATCGGGAATCGGCAGTTGCTGGTGAGGAAACAGAAAAATTGCCAATTGCTAATTTGAAAGTGCCGAAAATTCACCGCACTTTTGCTGAATCTATGGCAGATGTCGCAGCTTTTGAGCGGTTAGAACTTTCTGAATTGGCCGAAGATTCTACGGCTAAAAAATTTCAAAGCTCTGCAGAGGGCGACCAGCTACCCTCTGCGATTAATTTGGCTTCTCGTCCCGTGCCGGTGATGCCTCACCAATTTGCGAAGCTGTCTCAAATGCTCAGGGAAGAGCGCGATCGGGGTTTTACCATTTTTCTGGTTTCCGCTCAACCGAGCCGATCGGTTTCTCTGCTGTCGGAACACGACTGTCCGGCTCAGTTTGTGGTGAACCCGCGCGATTTTTTGGCGATCGACAAGTTGCAGTTGCAGCACGTTCCGGTTGCTTTGAAGTACAGCGGGCTGGCAGAATTGGAAGGTTTTATTCTGCCGACTTTTCGGATAGTTTTAATTACCGATCGGGAATTTTACGGTCAGCATTCTCTCGCTACTTTTAGCTACGTCCGCAAGCGCCGCCGCGCTGCTTCTAAGCAAGTAGACCCGCATAAATTAAGTCCGGGTGATTATGTGGTTCACCGCCAGCACGGAGTGGGCAAATTTCTCAAGTTAGAACGCTTGACTATCGATCGGGAAACTCGCGAGTATTTATTGATTCAATACGCTGACGGTACTCTGAGGGTGGCGGCAGACCAATTGGGCGCTTTGTCGAGGTTTCGGACTGTAGGCGATAAAGTACCGGATTTAAACAAGCTGACAGGTCAAACTTGGGAAAAAACTAAAACTAAGGTTCGCAAAGCTGTTAAAAAATTGGCAGTGGATTTGCTGAATCTTTATGCTAAAAGAGCGCAACAAAAAGGTTATGCTTTTCCTCCCGATATGCCTTGGCAACAAGAATTAGAGGATTCTTTTCCTTACCAGCCAACCCCGGATCAGTTGAAGGCAACTCAGGATGTGAAACGCGACATGGAGGGCGATCGACCGATGGATCGCTTGGTCTGCGGCGATGTCGGTTTTGGCAAGACAGAAGTGGCTCTGAGAGCGATTTTTAAGGCGGTTACGGCGGGCAAGCAGGTGGCTTTGCTCGCGCCGACGACGATTTTGACCCAACAGCACTATCACACGCTCTCGGAGCGTTTTTCCCCTTATCCGATCGAAGTTGGTTTGCTCAATCGCTTTCGCACTGAAACCGAGCGCCGGGAGATTCACAAGCGTTTGGCGACTGGGGAATTAGATGTGATTGTCGGTACTCAAGCTGTTTTGAGCAAAGCGATTAAATTTCGCGATTTGGGCTTGTTGGTGGTGGATGAAGAACAGCGGTTTGGAGTTAAGCAAAAGGAAGCGATTAAAGCTCTCAAAACAGAGGTAGATGTTCTGACTCTGACAGCAACGCCGATTCCCCGGACTTTGTATATGTCGCTGTCGGGGATTCGCGAGATGAGTTTGATTTCGACTCCGCCTCCTTCCAGGCGCCCGATTCAGACGCATTTGGCTCCCTACAACCCGGAAACGGTGCGATCGGCAATTCGTCAAGAATTGGACAGGGGCGGTCAGGTTTTTTACGTGGTGCCGCGGATTGAGGGGATCGATCAGTTGGCCGGTCAGTTACAGGAGATGGTTCCGTCTGCCAGAATTGCGATCGCCCACGGTCAAATGGATGCTTCGGAATTAGAATCGGTCATGCTGACTTTCAGCGCGGCAGATTTCGATATTTTGGTGTGCACGACGATTATTGAGTCGGGTTTGGATATTCCGCGAGTCAATACTATTTTAATTGAAGACGCGCAGCAGTTTGGTTTGGGTCAGCTTTACCAGTTGCGGGGACGGGTGGGACGCGCGGGGATTCAAGCTCATGCTTGGCTGTTTTATCCGAAGCAGAACCAACTGTCGGATGCTGCAAGGCAGCGGCTGCGGGCAATTCAAGAGTTTGCCCAGTTGGGTTCGGGCTATCAGTTGGCTGTCCGAGATATGGAAATTCGCGGTTCGGGTGATGTTTTGGGTACTGAACAATCTGGTCAGATGGAGGCGATCGGTTTTGATTTGTATGCTGAAATGTTAGAGGAGGCTATTCGGGAAATTAAGGGTCAGGAAATTCCGAAAGTTGAGGACGCGCAAATTGACCTAACTTTGACGGCGTTTATTCCTGCAGATTACATCGCAGATTTGGATCAAAAGATGAGCGCTTACCGGTCTGTGGCTTCTGCTAATACCCCTGAAGAATTACAGCAGATTCAGGCTGATTGGTGCGATCGCTACGGGCCAATTCCTCTGCCAGCCCAGCAACTTATCCGTGTTGTCGAACTCAAACAAATTGCTAAAAAAATCGGTTTTTCTCGGATCAAACCGGAGAATAAGCAGCACATAGTTTTGGAAACCGCGATGGAAGAGCCTGCTTGGAATTTGCTCAAGGCTAATTTGCCGGAACATTTGCACTCTCGTTTTGTTTACAGCAAGGGGAAGGTTACTATTCGAGGTATGGCGGTTTTGACAGCCCAAAAGCAATTGGATAATTTGATTGATTGGCTGGGTAAAATGCAGGGTGCTTTGCCGGAAGCAAATGTTTGATTTTAATATATAATCCCCAAATTTAGCGCACCGCCGAAACCACCGAATAATACCGATGGAACCATAAAAAATCTTACTGCTGTTTTCATGATGGTTTTAGGGAGAGAAAGGATTAAAATCGTGAAAAAGTTAGTGAGTATTTTTTTGGCGATCGGGCTAGTGCAAGGAGTCCCAATGGCGGTTCAATCTCAACAAATAATTGACCCGATCGATCGGGTTGTGAGTGCTGGATTGATGAATAAAGATGCCAGTGGCAATTTTAATGCTGATGGCCTTGTCAGTCGCGCCGACTTGGCGATGATTTTAGTGAAAACTTTTGGTTTGGAACGGCGGAAAACCGCTCAGAAACCGGATAGGGAATTGCCGGATGTCCCTAAGAGTTACTGGGCTTACAGTGCGATTCAAACTGCTTTGAAAACGGGAACGATGAGTGGATATCGCGACGGAATGTTTTTCCCAAATCAAAGGGTGAGTCGCGCTGAAGCTTTGGCGATTTTTGCTCAAGCTTACGGGGTTTTTCAGTTTCCTGATGCCAGTGTTGCCGAGATTTTAGCTAAGTATCCAGATGCAGGGGAAATCCCTAATTGGGCTAGAAAGTCTATGGCTACAGCACTTTATGAAGGGTTTGTTAATGTTGAACTCGGAACGAATAAGATTAATCCTTTGAAGCCGATGAATCGCGGAGATATCGCTTACGCTTTGAGCAAGTATTTGGATCGGCAAGTAAGGCCCACTTCTTTGCCTGTCCCGGACGAGCAGCCTCCTAATCGCGGCATGGGAAGGTGATAGTGTTGAGTTGTGAGTTAAAAAGTCGATCGCCCGCAATGCAAAATCCCGGAGATTTGGTGACTGTAAAAGCAGCCATCAAACCCCCAGGATTTAAGTTTTTCCTCTTCAACGAGGCTCAAATTATTGCCAGTGAGTGTTGGCTCAATCAGCAGTAGCCAATTCGGTACTGCCGCCGCCGCGCTTCCGCGTCAGGGTATTGAAAAGCATCTGACCGACTGCTTTAATCAAATTGCCTTCTAACTCCATGAACATCTTCATGTTCATGCCAAAAGCTGCATTAGCTTCGTCAACAATTCGATCTGCTGTTGCTTCGTCAATCGGCAGTTCGTTCATTGCCTGACGGTAGTTAGCTTTGAATTCTTTTTCATCCGGAATATCCTGGAATTCATAGAAAGCAGTGCCTTCTCCGTCGGAAAGATTCATCCCGCGCTGGGCAATTCCCTTCAGGATTTGTCCGCCGGATAAATCGCCCAAATAGCGAGTGTAGGAGTGAGCTACTAAGAGTTCCGGTGCGGTAGCCGAGATTTCGTGAATTCGCTCCACATAAGCTTTAGCTGCTGCTGACGGGGCTACTTGTTCGCGCCAATTCGCACCGTAGTAGTAAAATAAATCTTGCTCTAAGCTTTGTTTGCGATTCAACTCAGAAAAGTAAATTTTTGAAACAACCGGATGCTGCTTTTGGCGTTCCATTTCCTCTTCCATTGCCGAGTAGACAAAGTAGAGGTTTCCTACTAACTTCCGGTAAGAAGTTTTTTCTACAACGCCTTTTAAAAAACACTTGACAAAACCGACGTTTTCTGCCATTGTGTGGGATTTTTTCGTTCCCTCACGCAATTTGGTCGCTAAATTGATGCTCATGATATATTGTCCAACCTTCTATTTTTGTGGTAGTTGATGGATGCGCCAAAAATCTCAAAATTACCTAAGCATTTACCTTAGATCGATTTGATGAGAGATTGTATTAATTTTTATAACAAAACCTAGACTCAGCAGAAGGCATCCGAAGGTAGAATGCACAAACAGTTTAGTCATTAGTCCTCAGTCATTGGTTGTTAACGAATGACTGCTGACTAATGACTAATGACTGCTGACTGCTGGCTAATTTAGATGTCCAAGTCGAGGAGGTTGAGTTTGGGGCCGTAGGTTTCGATGAATTCGCGGCGGGGGGCGACACGATCGCCCATTAAGATCGTAAAGATGCGATCGGCCTCAGCAGCGTCTTCAATTTCCACCCGTTTCAGCGTCCGAGTTTCTGGGTTCATCGTCGTATCCCACAACTGTGTCGGCATCATTTCACCCAAACCTTTGAACCGCTGAATGGTGTAGTTAGCATTCGCCGGAAATTCATTGCGGACGAGATTGTTCATTTCGCGATCGCTGTAACAGTAGTAATGATTGCGTCCCCGTTCCACTTTATAGAGAGGAGGACAAGCAATATAGATGTAACCTTGTTCTACAAGTGCGCGCTGATAGCGGTAGAAGAAAGTCAGCAACAGCGTGCGGATGTGAGCGCCATCTACGTCAGCGTCAGTCATAATTACGATGTGGTGATACCGCAATTGACCCGGATCGAATTCTTCGCCTTTGATGCCCAAACCGAGGGCTGTAATTAACGATTGAATTTCGTTATTTTTGTAGATTTTGGCGTCGTCTGTTTTCTCAATGTTGAGAATTTTACCGCGCAAAGGCAGGATTGCTTGGAATTGGCGATCGCGCCCTTGTTTTGCACTGTTGTGGACAAAAATTCCCGCAGCTAATGCAAAGTTGTGACTGTTGGGGACTTCGATGTCGTAAACATCGTAGCGTTCCTCTACAGCTTCGATCTTGACAACGCGGTGGTTGTAATTCCGAACCGCTTGGCGAGCATATAGTGCATCACCGTTAAAGTAGCGATCGCAAAAACTCTCATACTTCAACAAACACTTATCTTTTTTCGTGCGGCGGTAGATATTGTAATAATCAACATCAATCCAGCCCATTTTCATCTCAACAGCCTTCAAAGCTTCAAGAGTTTTGCGGTAATAAGTTTCGTTCAAAGCTTCTTTACGTTTCTGGCGAAACTCCGGCGTCCACTGTTCCTTAGTTTTTTCGCGCCGCCACTCCAACAAATTCTCATCTTGCCACTGTTCTTTAGCAAGTTGAGAATGAGTCTCCCGCGCTTCAGGATTGTTAGCAAAATGATTGCGAACCCGTTCCGACTGAGCCAAACGGTTTTCTTCACTACTCCAATACTCTTGCTGGGCTTGGTTCAGCAGTTCATTATTTTGCTCGCGATAAGCTTCATCACTATCGTAAAACTCCCGCCACTTGCTCATCATGTAAGCTTTATACTCTTCATCTTCCCACTGAGCTTTCGCCTGTTCCGAAAGAATTTGTCGCGTTTCAGGCTGCCGCATCCGCTCTTTCATCATCGCCCGAAATTCATCGGTCATGTGAGCTTGACGGCTCTTTTCAATGACATCGGGCCTGTGCAAGGTTTTCTCAAGGTTCGCGCGGTGTAAAGCCAAGTGATCCTCAGCCGACATTCGCTGAATATTTGTCGGATTGTTGTTGAGTTTATTGAAATCAACGTGGTGGCGGTGATTGCCCTCAGATGCTTGATAGACACCGTGTTTTAGGTTGTAAAAATCCGATAAAAGATGAGTGTAAATCCACTTATCACTGTTGGGATTCCAAACCATTTCGTAACCGTTAAGTCCCTGACCCTGTTTGTTTTTTGCCGACAACTTGCTGTGGAACGGCATTAATGAATCTTCCGGTGTCAGCATGGCGGCTGCTTTGTAAGTGCCATCCCGCAACATAAATGGATGGTCGGGAGTGCAAATCAAAATTTCTCCGTTGTCCAATGTCAGCTTAATCACTTCAGCATTAGCTTTGGTCATCCGAGCGTTAGTAATACGCTCAATTCCGATGTTTCCACTCTCTCTGACGGTGTAGCAAAAGTGTTCTTTGCCTTCAGCTTGTTCGTCAACTATCTCTTTGATAGTTTTTGCTGAACCATCGGCTAGTGATATATAAGTTTTTCCAATCCAACAGCCGCCCGCGGAATCCCCCTCGACCAGGTATATCTCAGACAGGGCGGGGTCTCTGGAGCTACAGTCCGCTAATTTTCCAGGCAAAGGAGAGGATTCTAAGACTGATTTTCGGCGCACTAAATCGCGGGCACGGCGGGCGGCTTCAGCGGCCTTAAATGCCTGAATTGCTTTTTCCAAAATAGCGTCGGCTACTTGGGGGCGAAACTCTAAATATTCTGTCAATACTTCGCCTACCAAGGAATCAACAATTCCCCGAACTTCTGTATTGCCTAGCTTAGTTTTAGTTTGACCTTCAAATTCCGGGTCTGGGACTTTGACCGAAATTACTGCTGTCAAACCTTCGCGCACGTTTTCGCCGGCGAGGTTGGGCTCGTTTTCTTTGATTTTGTTGCGCTTGCGGGCGATCGAATTCATCGTCCGCGTCAAAACTGCCTTCAAACCTTCTAAGTGCGTCCCACCGTCGATCGTCCGAATGTTGTTAGCAAAACCTAGAACGTTGTCGCTAAAAGCATCGACGCACCACTGCAAAGCCACTTCTATTTGCACGTTGTTGCGTTCTCCTTGCACGTAGATCACTTCGTCGTGCAACGGCTGCTTTTCGCGGTTCATGTAGGCGATATATTCCTTGATTCCGCCCTCATAACAGTATGTTTCGATATGCGGTTCGCTACTTTTGAGCAGTTCCAAACGGCGATCGCTAAACGTAATTCTCACGCCCGCATTCAAGTAACCCAATTCTCGCAAGCGCCCGGCGAGTGTAGTGTAATCAAATTCAATGCCAGTGGTAAATATTTGAGTATCTGGCAAGAAAGAAACTGAAGTGCCGGTGCGATTTCCTTTGCTGGGCTTTGCCTGAAGTTCGCTGACGGGAAAGCCTCTTTCGTAGCGCTGCAAATGTTCTTTTTGGTCGCGCCAAACCCTAACCTCTACCCACTCGGACAGCGCGTTAACAACCGAAATACCTACACCGTGCAATCCTCCAGAAACCTTGTAGCCACCACCGCCAAATTTACCGCCGGCGTGGAGTACAGTCATTACTGTTTCTATTCCCGATTTGCCAGTCTTGGCAACGATGCCGGTCGGAATACCCCGGCCGTCGTCTGTCACGGTAACGGAACCGTCGGCGTTGATGTCAATCTCGATGTGAGTGCAGTGGCCAGCCAGCGCCTCATCTATGGAATTGTCCACAACCTCGTAAACTAGATGGTGGAGTCCTCGCGGGCCGGTGGTACCGATGTACATCCCCGGTCGTTTGCGGACTGCTTCGAGACCTTCGAGAACTTGAATCTGGTCGGCGCTGTAGCTGCTGGTCATACAAAAATAGCTCCAATAATGAGGCCTAAAGCCCCAAAAGCTTCTAAAATGGGAAAACTTCTAAAATTATAGCACAAAACGGTTAAAGGCGATGCTAGGGCTTTCTGAAGGGAAATTTATTGGGGGGAGGGAGGGGAATAGTTTTGAGATTGCTGGAGGACAGCCCTGCCCGATCGCGGTGAATCAGTGAAGGGAGAGAGGGGAAAGCATTGATAGGAGAGGATTTGAGAGTTTTTATCAGGAAATGTGCGACAGCTTATGCCTAGATTAATTACGATTTGCGGGGCGACGGCGACGGGGAAGTCTGGAGTGGCTGTGGCTTTGGCGGGGCGACTGCAATCTTCGATTCTGAGTGCGGACTCCCGTCAAGTGTACCGCGAATTTGACATCGGAACCGCAAAACCGACGGCGGTCGATCGCACTTGTGTACCGCATCACTTAATTGACATCTGCGATCCGACAGAAACTCTGACATTAGCAGACTACCAGCAGCAAGCTCAAAATTTAATAGCTGCTGTTGATTCTCCTCTGTTGTTGGTTGGTGGGACGGGCTTATATATTAAATCGATCGTGCGCGGTTTGAAAATGCCGAGGGTAGCACCGATGCCCGAATTGCGATCGCAACTTGCAGAACTCGGACAATCTCAATGTTACGCGATGTTGCAGCAAGTCGATCGCTCTGCCGCCGAGAAAATTCACCTCAATGACCCAGTAAGAACTTTAAGAGCACTGGAAGTATTTTATGTCACCGGTCGCCCTATTTCCGAACAGCAGGGCGAAAATCCTCCCAATTATCCTATTTTACAAATTGGGTTGGATTGCGAAATGGATGTTTTGGTCGATCGGATCGAACAGCGCACCGAACAAATGCTAGAACGCGGTTGGATCGCGGAAGTAGAATATTTGTGTAACAAATACGGCTGCGACTTGCCACTGTTGAACACGCTGGGCTATCAGGAAATCAAACAATATTTGGCGGGCGACATTAAGCTTGAAGAAGCTAAAGAATTAACTATTTTGCACACGCGGCAATTTGCGAAGAGACAGCGCACCTGGTTTCGAGCTTATCCTGAAATTGAATGGTTTGATGTTAGCAGACCTGATTTGCTAGAAAGTGTTTGGCAGAGAGTGCAAGAATTTATTAAGTGATTTTATATCGGTATTCAAGTTTTTTTTTACCCCAGATGAACGCTGATTAACGCTGATGTAATTTAAATTACTTGGCTAGTTTCTCAACTAAAGCCAGTCGGATTTTTGCGTTAACTTTGACTGGGTAAAATCTCTCTAATTCTTTGTCGAAACAAACGCACAGCAGCACGCTGTCCGATAGTTCTGCTTTGTTCGATAAAACCCGGAATTTCGGCAACGGGTAAAAAGGGAAATGCTAAACTGCGATCGCACATTTCATATTTTCCCTCTACAAGGTGATAAACTTGCAGAGATTCCCGCCGATACCTCCACAGTTCGGGAACGCCAAGAGCAGCATATAAGAAATCTTTATTAACTGAAGAATTCGTGTAATCCGATTCTATTGCTAAATCCGGCGGCGGGTCATTTGGCAAATTGATATTTCTGCCTCTAACTAAAGATTCATTTTGAATGTAGAAACAGGAATCAGGTTCGACAGCGCGAGTTAAATCTTCTCGTTCGAGAGTCAGCGAACCGAGACTCCTAAGTTCAATTTCCAGTTCATCTACAATAGCTTCCACAAAGCTTTCAATCAGTCGTTTGGGTTCTTCGTGTTCTTCCAGTGGCATCCTGATTTCTAATACTCCTCTATCGTAAGCAATTCTCCAAGCTCTATCGTCCCCAACATCTGCCAGCAATGCTTTAAAAGTTGACCAACTGACACCTTTTAAAATAACTCGGTTTTCTGGGGTTGTTGGCTGCTCTACGGGAGTTGATGTTGTTGTTACCATTTAACAATTCCTTGGTAGCTTCATCAATTTTTATTATAGTCGATCGACTGCAAAATCAAAGTAAAAGTTACAAACATAGTGCAGCTACTCGGTAGGGATACGGCACTGCCGTGTATTTCATTTTCTTGAAGCGAACAAAAAGTTTTTTTGATTAACCGCAGAGAACGCAGAGGGCGCAGAGAAAGATAAAGGAGAGAAATTAATAATTTGAGGAACGCAAAAGCCTGTTCCTCAAATTATATCGCGCGTACTTAATTAACTGTACAAACTAGCTACATATTCGCCGTAACCGTTATAGGGCAAAGTTGGGCGAGTTTCCCACGACCAACTGTTACCGGGGCCGACTATCCGTTCGCTGGCCTGCGACCATCTGGGGTGAGGTTTGTCCGGTTCAACATTTGCTTCAAAAGCGTATTCGTTGGGGCCGACTGTATTCCAAAAAGTGGCGGGCTGTTGTTCGACAAATTCAATTTTTACAATTGACTTTGCGCCCTTAAAACCGTATTTCCAAGGAATCACTTGCCGCAGCGGCGCACCATTTTGTTTTGGTAGTTTTCTGCCGTACAAGCCTGTGGCAAAAAATGCTAAATCGTTGGCCATTTCTTCAATTCGCAGACCTTCGGTATAAGGCCAAGGATAAAATTGCGAAAATAAATTGGCACCTTTGGTAATTTTGGGGTCGTAAAATGAGGTAAAGCGAACGAATTTAGCGTTCGATGTCGGTTCGACATCAGCCATCAGCAATTTCATGGGAAATCCGACCCAAGGAACTACCATCGCCCAGGCTTCTACGCAGCGAAATCGATACACTCGTTCTTCGATGGGAAATTTTTTGTCGAGGTCGTCGATATCATAAGTGCGGGGATTTTTTACTAAACCGCTTACTTCTACTTTCCAGTTTTCTGTGGGCAAAGCTTGAGCGGCTTGCCAAATAGATTTTGTGCCGCCGTATTCGTAAAAATTGTTGTGTTTTGTAGCTAAGGCTTCGTCGGTAATCGCTCGATCGACTTTCGCAAAGGCAGGATTCCGGGTCAATCCGGCATATGCTTGGGTTGAGCTTCGCTCTAGAGCTGTTTTTGAGCTAGCATTGCTTTGGCAGCCTGTCAGCGGTAGCAGCGAAGCAGTCACGCCGGCGCCAATTAAATTTGTCATGAAGCGGCGGCGGTTGAGAAAGGCTGTTTCTGGGGTAATTTCGTGGTCGAGAATTTCCCAAGGTTTGGGGACGCGAATTAAGGGCATAAGTAATAGTTAAAAGTTAGTAGTTAGTTTGGCTAACTTTGCCAAAATTTTAATCGGTTAGTCGATTTGAGATTTGAAGTTTTAGATTGACTCCATAGAACAAAGAATTGCGGGTATTTGGTAATGCCTCGCGATTGCTTTGCCGCGATCGCAATGCAAGTATTCGCAATGACACTATAGCGTAATTCGGTAACAACTGAGATATTGCACCATTCTAAAGAACAGGCTTTCGGCCCCGTTCCGCGAAGAATGATTTTCTTGTGGGGTGGGCAGGAGAGCCCGCCCTACGATCGACCTATTAAACCTCGCTCGCAGGAAAGTCAGCAATTATTTACGCGCGATCGACCCAAGCAAGTGTGGCGAAAATCTGGGAAACAATTATCATAAAGCAAAGATTCCAATTATTTAATTTGTCCACAGGAAGCGGCACGCACCGCCCCGCTTTCCTCCCCCACCAGCAAGTGTATGTCGGACGGGGGGTCTCCAGCGGAAAGACAAATGAGTTACTGCACCAATCCCCATTGCCAGAACCCCCAAAATCTCGCTCGCGCGACAGTCTGCAAAAGTTGCGAGTCGAATTTGCTGCTAAAAGGTCGCTACCGAGTCTTTCACACCCTCGGTCAAAGTCTCGCTTGCCGCACCTTCTTAGCAGTCGATGAAGACCAACCTTCGCAACCCCGCTGCGTCATTCAACAGTTCTGCGCGCCCGCAGCAGTCGCCGACGGTGGCACACAGCACAACCGGACATTTCGCGGGTCGGCCTCAGTTCTCGACAAGTTGGGCAAACATCCCCAAATACCGAAACTGCTGGCATCTTTTGAAGTCGAAGGCTGCCAGTATTTAGTGCAAGAATACATCGAAGGCCGCAATTTGGCCGATCGGCTTTCAGAAAAAGGTGTTGTTAAAGAAATTCAAATTTGGTATCTGCTGAGCGAATTGTTGCCAGTCCTGCAATTTGTTCACGAACATCAACTGATTCACGGAGATATCAAACCGTCCAATATTATTCACCGCAAAACTCCCCAAGCATCCCCAGCTTTGGCAGGGAAAGAGGATCTACATCCCCTGCCCCAGGAAAGTGCTTCGGGGCTAGTTTTAGTCGATTTCGGTTCGGCAATTCCGGCAAACAGCGGGCCGCTGAAAACAGAAACGGTGACAGGTTCTGCCGAATACGCGGCCCCGGAACAAATTAAAGGTCAAGCGATTAAAAGCAGCGACATCTACAGTTTGGGCGTCACTTGCATTCACTTGTTAACGGGAATGTCGCCCTTTGATTTGTTTGACATCAAAGCCGAAAGTTGGACTTGGAGACATTATTTGAAAGTACCGGTTTCGACGCGACTCGGCCGCATTCTGGATAAAATGGTGCAGCGAGAACCGTCAAAACGCTATCGTTCGATCGAGGCAATTCTCACAGACATGAAATACGGCCCGGCACCGGTAGACGCGATCCTCAGCAAACCCAAGTGGACTTTAGCTATGTGGGCAGCAAGTGCGGTTGCCCTGCTGTCCGTAGTGCTGGGTGTTCGCTTGCCATCTCCAGTACCGCAGGCTTTCACTTCTGGCGAACCAGTTTCTAGCATTCCCGAAATTCGGTTCAATCCGCCCCCGATGCAGGATTTCAGCCGTCAGGAATCGCAGTCCCGACCCGCAGTACGCACTCTGGCGGATCAGGACAAAAACCCGGTTTGGGCGGTTGCAGTCACTCCCAACGGCCGCGTGATAGTCAGCGGGAATAACGACGGCACAATTCACCTGCTGCACAAGCGTCGCGGCAAGGTGCTCAAGGTTTTAACAGGACATTTGGGCCCCGTGTGGTCGGTGGCCGTCAGTCCCGACGGCAGGACGATCGCCAGCGGCGGCGTTGACGGTACGATTAAATTGTGGAATTTCTATTCGGGCAAATTAATTCGGACTTTGGACGGACACGCAGACGGCGTGTTCTCGGTGGTTTTCAGTCCCGACAGCCAAACCGTGGCCAGTGTCGGTAAGGACAAAACTTTGAAGCTGTGGCAAGTCGAAAACGGAACCGAGTTGGAAACTCTCAAGCGGGTTTTTGACGAGGTGCAGTCGGTGGCTTTCAGTCCCGATCGAGAAACTTTGGCGATCGGCAGCAGCGACGGTAAGATCCGCCTGTGGAACTGGCAGACTGGGGACTTGAAACAAACTCTTTGGGGTCATTCCGAGGCGGTTTGGTCTCTGGCCATCAGCCCGGACGGTCAAACTCTCGCCAGCGGCAGTTGGGACAAGACGGTGAAGTTGTGGGATATCAGCGCAAATAATCAGTCCCAGCAGCCCAACGGTTCTCTCCTGCGGACTTTGATCGGCCATTCCGACAAGGTTAAGTCCTTGGCTTTCAGTCCCGACGGAGACAAGCTGGCCAGCGCCGATTTGAGCGGCACTATCAAGCTGTGGCGGATGAGTTCGGGTGAAATCGCGGGCACGCTGAAGGGTCATTCTACTTGGGTGGAATTGGCTTTTAATCCTCAAGACAAAACTCTGATCAGCGGCAGTTTTGACGACACGATTAAGGTGTGGCGGCTGTCTCCTTGATTTTTGCGATCGCCCCTTCGAGCGAGTTTTGAAGCACACGGGCGATCGAACTTGAAGAATCCCCAACCAGAATCTTTGATTTGGTTGGGATTCGGCGGTTGAAATCGCTGAGTTTACGGGCAGGAAAACGAAGTTCGCGCAACGCGAGACTGTAGGAATATAATATTTTCCTTCTTCCTTCTAATTGATAACTAAAACCAAATTCCCGATCGCCCTTCCGCTTTCCTGCATTTCGTGCGCTTTGACAATCTCCTCCAAACCAAAGCTTTGAGCGATAACGTGGCGGAAAACTCCTGCTTTTAAACAAGTTGTAATATCTGTCGCCGCTTGTTGATGGGCTGCTTTGTCCATCACATAAACTAGCACGTAATGAACGGTTAGATTTTTGTAAGCTAATGAGTAAAAAGGAATTTGAGGCGTTATCTCGGAATCAGAAGCGTAAGTAGCGATCGCACCGTTGCGTTTGAGGACTTTTAAGTTGGTTTCGAGATTGCTAGCAAAATCAACTTCAATTACGCGATCGACTCCTTCCCCTTTTGTAATTTCTTTGATGCGCGCCGCCGCATTTTCTGTTTTATAATTAACAGTATAATCTGCCCCCGCAGTTTTGGCAATTTCTGCTTTTTCAGCAGAACTTACAGTTGCAATAACATTTGCGCCGCCCCATTTTGCTAATTGAATCGCATAATTTCCAACTGCACCCGCGCCGCCCGCTACTAATATTGTTTTCCCCGTTACAGCACCATCTTTAAAAACGCAATTGTGAGCTGTCATTGCGGGTACTCCCAAACAAGCACCTTCTACAAATTCTGTATTATCTGGCAGAAAAACCGCTTGTTCGCTGGGTACAACAACATATTCCGCCGCCGTGCCAAGTCGGCGGGGCAATGTAGCTTCATAAATCCAAACACGTTCGCCAATTCGTGACGGCGGCACGCTTTCTCCTACTGATTCAATTATTCCTGCACCGTCGTTGTGGGGAATGACTCGCTGGTGTCGCATTGTGAGTCCGCCCCAACCGCTGCGCTGCTTGACATCGGAGGGGTTAATGCCGGATGCCTGTACTTTAATCAGCACTTCACGGGCCCCCAATTCGGGAACATCCATTTCGCCAATTTTGAGGACATCTTTGGCGTTGCCGATTTGTTCGTAGTAAGCAGCTTTCACAGTTGTTTTCTCCTGATGTTTTTAATCTTCATAAACGCGCCCCGCGTTACTTTAGGCACTTCCGCCGTTAACGCGGATATTTTGTCCGGTAATCCACCGGGCTTGTTCGCTGCACAAAAAAGCCGTCACATCGGCAATATCTTCAACTTTTCCGAGTCTTCCCAAAGCAGTCATTTGGGTAAATCTTTGTATTTGTTCGGCGGTTTTGCCGACAGTGAAGAGTTCTGTATCTGTTGCGCCCGGAGAAATTACATTGACTGTAATTTGCCGATCGCCCAATTCCTTCGCCAGCGATCTAGTTAGCTGTTCCACCGCGCCTTTTGCCGCCACATAAGCCCCGTAAGTTGGCAGTAGCATCGCCGTTGTCGAACTGGAAAAATTAACAATTCTTCCTCCGTCTGCCATGCGTTTAGCAGCTTCTTGACAAGCAAAAAACGTGCCTTTGACGTTAATTGCAAAAAGATTATCAAACTCTGCTTCGGTAACTTCCGCCACAGGTTTGTAAAGAATTACTCCGGCATTATTGACTACAATATCGATTTGTGAATAGGTTTCGATAGTGCGATCGAACAAATCGCGAATTTCTGCGGTTTTGCTGACATCGGCTTGGACGGCTAAGGCTTTGCCACCTGCTGCTTCAATCGCTGACACAACATCTTTAGCCTGTTGTGCTCCTCTGGCGTAGTTGATGACAACGGATGCGCCTTCTTGGGATAATCGCAGGGCGATCGCGCGTCCTATTCCCCGCGATGAACCGGTCACAATTGCTACTTTTCCTGTTAGTGATGTCATGGCATTTGAGATTTTAGATTTGAAATTTTAGATGGCTCTCACCGATTTTACATTATCTATAGTAGTCAGGTGCTCTTCGGCGCACCTGCAAATAGGGTTTCTGGGTAAGTCCTGTTTATGGTAAAGTGATATCGCCTGTCCAACTAAAATCTATGACCGTAAATTCCGAGTTAGCCTCGCAGTATTTAGAAGCGGGCGATCGACTCAAACAATCTGGTAATTTCGATGAGGCGATCGCTCAATACCAAAAAATACTAGCCCTCAAACTGGATGAGGCTGTTGCAGGCAGCAAGATAGCTGAAGTTTATTACGCGCAACAGAAATATGTACAGGCGATCGCCTCCTGTTACCAAGCACTTCGCCACCAACCGCATTTTGCCCCAGCCTACAAAACTCTAGGCAATATCCTGCAAGCCCAAGGCAAAATAGACGCGGCAATTCGCGCCTACTCAAAGGCGATCGAATTTAACCCTAATTTTGTGGAAGCCTATGTTAATTTGGGCAGTATGTTTTACAAACAAGGGCGGCTCGATGATGCCATAATGTACTATCAAAAATCTATTGCTCTTCAACCAGATTTAGCCGTTGCTTATTGGAATTTAGGCAAAACTTTGGAAGTTCAAGGTCGAATCAATGAAGGTTTATTTTATCAAAAAAAAGCTCTCAATTTACAGCCGGAGTTAGAAGCGAGAAGCAATTCAGTAAAAAATAACACTTACTGAAGAGGAATGTTATAGTCGAAATAATTCAATCATTAACGATGCAAGCTGGATCGAAATGGAAATTAACCAGAATCCGCTCGAATTGCTAACGGCTAAAGTACGAGAAACTGTTGCCGACACCCAAAACTTAGCCAACGAAATCGCTGCTAAAGTTGAGGAAAGTGCAACTGGATTAACGGCGTGGGTACAATCAGCGCCAAGTTCAATGGTTAGTGCCGGGGCGATCGCCACTCAAGAAGCTTTCAAAATAGCACACAACATCCGTTTTGAGAACCTGCCAACCAATCTGCAATTCAAATTTGCGAGGGCTGGGATGCGTGACGGCATCCGAAACGTTCAAGAAGCAGCAAAAGTATTTGAATCCATACCCGCCCAAATTCGCGCCCAAGGCCCAGAAGCAATTCGCAACTTCTGTCAAGATAAAGATTGGAGTCACATCCAAGCGCACGTCAATGGAGGCGGAAGCGAAGCTGCTAACGGGATTTTTGAATATTTTTGGGTGAATCGGGCTCGCGGTGGTGCAGACATGACTGCCGCAGAATTAGCAGTCGCTAAGCAAGTTTTAGCTGATGCAGCGTTTAAAGCAGCAGTTGCCGAAATTGTTGGGGCTGCAATGAAAGGGGCGATCGCCGCAGCAGTAATTGAGTTAGTATTTTCGATATTAGAAAACTCTTTGTTGTGCGTTGAAGGCAAAATTACCCAATCAGAATTAGTCGAAAAAGTCGCCACCGCCACCGCCAAAGCTGGCATTGCTGGTGGTGTTATTACTGGCATTCTGTTAACACTGTGCATGATATTTCCCCCCATTGCCGCGCTTTTAGGTGCCGCTGCGATGCCCTTGGCGGTTGCAGGTATTGGTTTTATGGGAATTCGCGCCTGGGAAATCTTTTGTCACGGCGATCGACTATTTGGTATTACTGAACAAACACAAAAATTTCTGGGGATGACGGAACAGTTGACAGTTGACAGTTGACAGTTGACAGTTGATATCATGTCCGATCAATTAACCATAATATCCCGGTCGGGGCGGGCTTCGCCGTGAGCGTCAGCCGAACGGTTTTTGAGGTTGTCAATTATTGGCTGGTATTGTTGGTGAACCCGCCCCTACGAAAATCGCGGTCGATCGACCGGACATGATATGACAGTTACGATCCCCGAATCAAACCGTTTATGAAGCGCGGATTTAAGACTCTATTCATGATAGTTATTTATGTCCGCGCTTTTGGGTGACGGTTGCTGGTAGCAACATTTTCAGATGATTGGGAAACATAAAATAGTATGGATTCAGTAGAAAAAACTCAAGATCAGCAGCATCCGCAATACAAGCGCGATCGAGCCAGTGTCGATACTTTATTAGCCTCAGAAGCAAGCGACTACAATTTATCGGAATTAGCAAGATTAATAATTCGCTACCGAGGCTTTCCCGGCGCTAGAGATATCCAATCCGACTTAAAAAAAGTCCTGCAACAATGGAATTATAGCGAAGAAACTCTTTACGAACAGACCCGTAAAATTCACACAAAAGGTGAAGTTTACAGGAAACAAAAAAGCGCTCAAGAAGAGGATTGGCTTTAATCTCAAATCTACCTTAAATACCTCGGAAGAGCCTGGGAACCGATATCCACAGGAAGAGGCTTGCTTAGAGGAGAAAAAGAGGAGGCAGAGCCTCCGGATCTTCATCCCCAGGCAAAAGCCTGGGAACGAGCAACGAGCAAAAAAGCGATCGAGAAAATTGGCTTTAATCTCAAATCTGCAACTTCCAGGAAGAGCCTGGAAGCAACTGTCAACTGTCAACTGTTAACTGTTAACAGTCAACAGTCAGCAGTCAACAGTCAACTGTTAACTATTTTCAAACCATCTCTGGCGAAACTTGCATTGCCGGCTGCGGCTGGAACTGGAACAGCGAATAAACCACATTGCGGCGGATATCCGTCATCATGTCCAAAAACAGCTCGTAACCTTCTGTTTTGTACTCGATCAACGGGTCTTTCTGCCCGTAACCGCGCAGCCCTACAGACTCGCGCAAAGCATCCATTTGCTGCAAGTGTTCCCGCCACAAAGTATCAATTTGCTGCAAAATAAAGAACCGTTCCGCATCTCGCATCAATTCAGCTCGGATTGCATTGACTTCCGCTTCTTTAATGTCGTAAGCATTGCGGACTTGTTCGTGCAGGAAGGTTTTAATTTCCTCAACGGACAAATCTTCTAGCTGATCCGGTGTCATGTCAGCGAGCAGATAAACAAATTCCTTCACTTTGCTAACAAGTTTGTCGAGTTCCCATTCTTCCGAAGGTAATTCGGGATTGATGTATGCTCCCACGATGTCGTCCATCGTCTGTTCGGCATACTTAATTACCTGTTCTTTGGAGTCCAAACCTTCCAATACTCGGCGGCGTTCCGCATAGATTGCTCGACGCTGATTGTTCATCACTTCGTCGTATTCAAATACCTGCTTGCGGATATCGTAATAGTAGGTTTCGACTTTTTTCTGAGCGCCTTCGAGGGAACGAGTCAGCATTCCAGATTCGATCGGCATATCTTCCTCAACACCGAAAGCCTTCATCAAACCCGCCACCCGTTCGCCGCCAAAAATCCTGAGCAAATTGTCTTCCAAACTCAAGAAAAACCGCGTAGAACCCGGGTCTCCTTGGCGTCCCGCCCGGCCGCGCAACTGATTGTCGATCCGGCGCGATTCGTGGCGTTCGGTACCGATGACGTGCAAGCCTCCCAACTGCACGACTTCATCGTGTTCGGTGCTGGTAAAAGCATCGTATTCCTTGCGGGTTAAATTGTAAGCTTCCCGCAATTTTTGAATTACCGGGTCTTTTGTCGGCGCTTTTTCCGAAGCTATAGCCACGATATCATCGGCTTGCAATTCCGAGAGCGATCGCTCCCCGTACTCCTTCACCGCCAATTCCACCGCCGCCTTGAGCATTTGCTCGGCCTCTTTCGATAGCTGCGTCGGGAAAATCTGCGCCGAAGCTTTCCAAGACTTTACCTTTTTCGCAGTCTGACCAAAACCTTGAGCCGCGGGGCGCCCACCAATACCGGGTACTTGTACCACCGCAAACCCTTCTTCATCTTCGGGTTGCACGATTCGGGGCATAAAATACTCCCGCAACTTCAGGCGCGCCATGTACTCAGAATTACCGCCCAAAATAATATCTGTACCGCGTCCCGCCATGTTTGTCGCGATCGTCACAGCGCCTTTGCGTCCGGCTTGAGCGATAATTTCTGATTCCCGCTCCACATTTTCCGGTTTAGCATTAAGCAAATTGTGAGGAATTTTCCTCTCCTGCAGCAGCCGCGACAGCAACTCCGATTTTTCCACGCTTGTAGTACCCACCAGCACCGGCCGACCGATTTCGTGCATTTCCGCGCATTCTTGGGAGATGGCATTCCACTTCCCGGCCTCCGCCTTGTAAACCATATCCGAAAGGTCTGTGCGGCTGGTAATCCGGTTAGTGGGAATCAGCGTCACTTCCAGATTGTAAATCTTCTCAAACTCGGTCTCTTCAGTCTTTGCCGTCCCCGTCATCCCCGACAGCTTCGGATAAAGCAAAAAGAAATTCTGATAGGTAATCGTCGCCAGCGTCTGAGTTTCCGGTTGAATTTCCGCCCGTTCCTTGGCTTCGATCGCCTGGTGCAAACCGTCACTCCAGCGCCGTCCCGGCATCACCCGGCCGGTAAACTCATCCACAATCACCACTTCGCGATCGGGAGTGACGATGTAGTTAATATCCTTAATAAACAATTCCTTCGCCTTAATCGCATTAAAAATGTAATGCGCCCAAGGGTCAGCCGGGTCGTACAAATCCGTAACACCCAACAACCGCTCAGCTTCACCAAACCCTTCATCGGTCAATAGCACATTCCGAGCCTTTTCGTCAACCTCGTAATGTTCTTCATTTTCCTTTCTCAGAGCAGCAGCTACCTCAGCCGCCCGGATATACTTCTCGCTGGGGCGTTCCACCTGGCCGGAAATAATTAAAGGCGTCCTGGCTTCATCGATCAGCACCGAGTCAACCTCGTCAATCACGCAGAAATTAAAAGGACGCTGCACTACATCTTCCATGACAGTAGCCATGTTGTCGCGCAAATAATCAAAGCCGACTTCGCTGTTAGTGGCGTAGGTAATATCGCAGCTATAATTTTTCTTTCGTTCCACCTGATCCATGCCCTGCTGAATCAGTCCCACAGTCAATCCCAGGAAGCGGTGCACCTGTCCCATCCATTCGGCGTCCCGCCTTGCGAGATAATCGTTGACGGTGATGATGTGTACGCCTTTACCGTTGAGGGCGTTGAGGTAAGCCGGCAGCGTCGCCACGAGAGTTTTGCCTTCACCGGTTTTCATTTCGGCAATTTGGCCTTTGTGCAGGATAATGCCCCCGAGGAGTTGGACATCAAAGTGGCGCATTCCTAAAACCCGTTGTCCTGCTTCCCGCACCACTGCAAAAGCCTCGGGCAAGATTTCGTCTAGGATCTCTTTCTCTTCGTTGAGAGATATAGCTTTTGCCAGACGTTCTTTAAACTCCGCCGTTTTGCCTCTGAGGCCGTCGTCTGAGAGTGCGCGGAAGTCTTCTTCCAGGATATTGATATCAGCTACCCAAGGCTGAAATTTCTTAAGCTTGCGTGCGTTGGGGTCGCCTAGCAGATTTTTAAACATGGCAGGAGAGGCAGATTTTTAATAATTAGCTTTAGTTTGCAGCATTAGGGGCTGTAGTTTTAGCCACAACATTTACCTTTCCCGATTGTAGCAACCATTGGCTATCCCGGGCCGTCGCTGGGGGCGAGCGACCGATTTTAGATTTTAGATTTTGGATTTTAGATTGAAGTTGGTGAAGGTGGGTCGCGATCGCAACTCAGGTATATGTGCTTACTGACAATTGCAGGGCGTAACAGGCAATCTCCCTGTGAAGCGAGAGATTCATGTTTTTGTTGGATTAATTTAAGCAACAGGCTTTCCGGCCTGTGAAGCGAGAGATTAATGTTTTTGTGGGGTGGGCCGAAGAGCCCGCCCCGATCGCCTTTATTGAAAAAGCTGTCACATCTCAGGTCAGATTAACCCTAGTTTGAAACAGGCCTGGGCACTTCGTAAGTCAAAAAGTCATAGGCCATTTTCGTATTCGGAAAAATTGCCTGCGCTTCCTCGAGCAAATCGTCCAGGACGATCGCATTTCCCGGAGCGTAACGCGGGCTAAAATGCGTCATAATTAACTGTTTCGCCCCAGCAATCAAAGCCACTTGAGCCGCCATTGTCGAAGTTGAATGCAGGCGATCGAAGGCCATTTGAGCATCTTGATGAGCAAAAGTAGCTTCGTGCACCAACAGATCGGCATCCTTCGCTAATTCCACGGCCCCGTCACAAAAAACCGTATCAGTACAATAAACAAACTTGCGCCCGATTTGATCCGGACCGCAAAAATCAGTACCTTTAAACTGTCGCCCGTCCTCTAACTTTACCGTCTTTCCTTGTTTTAATTGACCGTAAAGCGGACCGGAAGGAATACCCGCAGCCTTCGCTTTTTCTACATCAAAATGTCCCGGACGGTCTTTCTCAGTTACTCGATAACCAAAAGCAGTAACTCGGTGCTTCAAAGGGCCGCAGCTAACAATATATTCGTCATCTTCATAGATGACTCCCTCGTGAATTTTGTGTACCTTAACCGGGTAAGAAAAATGAGTTTGAGAATAGCGAACGCCAGCTTGCAAATATTCTTCAAGTCCCGGAGGCCCGTAAATATCGATGCGCTTGACATTCCCCGCCAAACCGCAGCTAGCCAGCAAACCCATTAAGCCGAAAATGTGGTCGCCGTGCAGGTGAGTGATGAAAATGCGGCTAAGTTGGCTGACTTTGAGGTCGCTGCGGAGAAACTGGTGCTGAGTTCCTTCCCCGCAGTCAAACAGCCAGAGTTCCGCTCGCTGGGGCAAGCGGAGGGCGATGCTGGAAACGTTGCGCGATCGCGTGGGGACACCGGAGCTAGTTCCGAGAAATGTAATCTGCAAGAGTCAAATCCCCTCAATTAAGTCTTAAAAAATATGTTACATATATCCAGAGTGCGGCAAATCCGACATACAGGAAATAGTCGCACCCAGGAACCGGGATAAATCGCTGTTCCTGCCAACATCTAGTTGCTAAAATCATTTTCGACAAGGGCACAGAGTGCCAAACCCAATTCTAACGTTTTCTTTCTTTCGTTCCTCTTCCTTTTTCCAGAACCGCAGCTTCCTCTTAAAACTTGTCAAGCTCATACAACATAAAAGGAAAATTTTCAAATGCAGTCAGGAGTATTCTTTGTTTCCGTTCTTTCGACATTAAAAAAACGCTACTTTTGGATTTCGTTGTTGTTTTGGCTGGTAATGGTAGCCCCAGCACAGGCCGCACTGATCTTGCGAGTTGCGGTACAAGACGGAGCAAATCAGGTAAAAGTCGGCAGTTCTACCAAAGCTGCAATCCGCGACGGTAGCGGGCGCAATTTGGGCGAACTGTCGGCAAACAGTTCTCAGTCAGCTCAATTTCGATCGGGAAAAGTGGCTCTGGGTCGCTGGGCCGCCAACCAAGTTTGGATCGAGCCGACCGGGAACGGTTATGTTTGGATTGGCGATCGTTGGTATCGGGGACGCACGCTTCTAGTTCCCCAAAAAGGAGGCTTGACGGCCGTCAACTACGTCGATATCGAACAATATCTCTACAGCGTTCTCGGTGCCGAAATGAGTGGCAATTGGCCTATTGAAGCTTTGAAAGCCCAAGCTGTTGCCGCCCGTTCCTACGCTATCCACCAGCGCCTCAAAAGCGAAACCGAGCTTTACGACGTGGACAATACTCAGTCTTCGCAGGTTTACAAAGGACTGCAAACAGAATCTTCTGGCACTTATTCGGCAGTCGATGCAACCGCCGGTCAAGTTCTGGCTTACAACGGTCAGATTATTTTAGCCGTTTTCCACTCTGCCTCTGGGGGACATACTGAAAATGTCGAGGATGTTTGGACGGAACCGCTGCCTTACCTGCGTGCTGTTCCTGACTTCGACCAAGGGGCGCCAGTTTACCAATGGAAAGAAAGTTTTTCCCGGGCTCAAATCAGCAGCAAGATTTCTGGCGTGGGCAATGTGATCTCGATAAAGCCAGAACGGACTACGGCTTACGGGAGCGTTTTGAGGCTGAAAGTAGTCGGAGATGGCGGTTCTAGGGTTATGACGGGCGCCGATTTACGCCGGGTTCTAAGTTTGAGGAGTACCCGCTTTACCGTGATTCCTCAGTACGCGGGCGGTGGGAACCCAAGGAACAGCAGCCAAGCTCCTACCGGTTTTCAAGTTGCTGGCAAAGGTTTCGGTCACGCTGTAGGAATGAGTCAGTGGGGGGCGTACAATTTGGCCAGGCAGGGATACGGCTACCAGCAGATTTTGTTGCACTATTACCGGGGTACTACTTTGGCTAGAATTGCAGTGCAGTAACTGCTGGGAAGGGGGAAGGGGGAAGTTCGGCAACGGATTATGTAACGGATGTAACGGATATAACGGATGTCAGGAAGAAGGAAGAAGGAAGAAGGAAGAAGGAAGAAGGGAAAAAGAGCTATTACTGTATCCGTGACTTCCGTGTCCTGAATACAGGGAATTGGGAATCTGGAACTTGTACGGCCCTTCGACTACGCTCAAAAACCCCGTAGTGGCAGGTCAGGAACCGCGTAGCCGAAGAATTGGCAATGACTAATGACTAATGACTAATGACTAATGACTAATGACTAATGACTAATGACTAATGACTAATGACTAATGACTAACTACATTAAGGATTGCTATGCAAAAGTGGGAGTATTTATTTGTGGATGCGAATATGTATCCTTTTGGCAACAAGCTGATTAGTTTATATGTAAACGGTGAAGAACAGCGAGATTGGAAACAAGGCTCGCTGCATCTATTTGTCAATCACTTGGGCGAGGAAGGATGGGAACTTGTAGCTCTGGATCACGACTCGAAGTATGACCAAAATTGTTTGATTTTTAAACGCCCCAAGCTTATTTAATAAAAAAAATCGGAGTATAAAAATTTATATCATCAATAAAAATTGATGTTTTTCACAATTCTTAGCAAGAAGTTAAAAGCCCGTTCCCCAACAAAGATATTTTATTTATTGTGGAACAGGCATCCTGCCTATTCTTGAAAAGGGTGCAAGATTTTAGTGCTACCTAGCTTAACACCAAACAACAGTTTTTTTATTAGTATTACAAGTTGTCCGAGCGATCGATCCTGCGCTGCCATTCGGCATCTATTTTGGCTGACTGTTCTAGTTCTTGTTGGGTTAATTCTGTTTCTGTTGTATAAGCTAAGTCTTCTCCCGTCAGAACGTTTTCTGCTGCAAATTCCCGGGCGTAGGCCAGTTTTTTGAGTAAGTTGGCATCCGGTTCGTTTAATAACATTGCTCGCTGCTGACGCTCTTGATTGCGGGCTTCTATACGGCTATTTTTCCACTGAATCCAGAAGTAGCGAATTAAAGGAATTGCCAGAAATCCGACGCCGTAAATCAGGAGCGCGGGATAAACAGCGGTGACGAAACCGATAAATCCACCTGCGATCGCATTATTAGTTAAGAGATTCCCCAAAACTAACGCACCGACAAGATTGAGGGCTCCTAACCCTGCTGCGAGCATGATTTGTCCTGAACTGGCGTTGCTGAAACGCCACAGCATTTCTCGCAAATAAGCTGCTACTGGTTCAGAATTTCTCTCGGTGGCTGTGGTTTGCAATTGCGGAAAATGGTAAACTATTTGCCCTTCGGGACTGACTTCGGGGAGGCCGTCAAAACGAGCGAGAGCCGGTAGCATATATTGTTCGTATTCTCGGTCGTATCCCTGTCCGAGATTGTCGAGATACGGGGCAATTTGTTCGGCGGCGACTGCGCCTCGGTTGTTGCGAATTGCAGTGGCAATATTGCTCCACTTGCGCTCTTCTAGATTTTTATTCGGATTGCCATCTCCAAATAGAAATGAGAAAACTGCTTCCAGAAAACTCATCTCGGGTTTTTGGTCAGTCAAGCGCGATCGCTGCTGGTAGTATGGTTGGTCGTGGTTCCAGTAAAATATCCAGATTAAGTCGTTCCAGAAGTAGGGAAAAAAGGAAAAGCCGCCGCCTCTGCCGCCCCCGCCGCCACCCTCTCCTCCTCCTCCTCCCCCGTTATTGCTGTCGCCGCTGGAGAGTAAAAGCGTAATAGCAACAAAAATTAAGAGGATAGAAGCTACCAGCACTATGCCGAAAGATATCCGAATCAGGTAAAATAGAATACGCCAGATTTTTTGCCACCATTCCTGCAACTGCAAGCGCAAGAATTTGTTTCGCAAAATATCTCGAAAGTTTTTGGGAAATAGGTAGGCAATGTCGCCGGATTCTGCTACTTGCAGGTTGCCGCCTGCTTCGGAGGCGAGGGTTAACAGTTCTCGTTGGGCAAAATTGACATCTAATCCAGCTTTTGCCGCCACGTCTCCAACCGTAACGCGGTAGCCAAGTTGTTCGACGGCTTGCATAATGGTGGGATTCGGAGCCATAGGTTTCTCTCTGTGAAAATTACCCGGTTATTTTTATTATATATTGCGGGAATTCGAGCTGGTTTTGGCGATCGGGTTTCTGATTTTTTTGCTGCCCTTGACAATCAAGCATCCAGGATACCCGCCACGCGATTCATCCGTCCAGAAATAAAAAACCTGTATCCGATGACACTTGCCGAACGTATTTATCTCGCGCAAGTCAAGGCTTCAATCTAAAATCTCAAATCTAAAATCGCGCAATCGATTGACTTTGGGGCAAAATATTGCTAGTGTTTTGCCGAATAACTTTTAAAGGTTGGCTAAACCCAGATAGCTTAATAAAACTTTGCGATCGAATTTCTCCTCGGCATTTGCTTTTGCTTGTTTGCCAAAAGGGGCAACGGCGGGGATTGTAGGTACAGTTAGTAGGGTAGGGTGCGCGATCGATCGCCCGTAAGCGTTGCTTGCACAAGAGGATAGCCCCTGCATCCTACAGCAGAACTTTTCCTTTCTGCACGGTTTTTTTTAAGTTTTGTGTAGAGTGCGAGAGATACGTTAAAGAAATCTAGTTTTTTTGCAAGTCTTGCAAGAGTTCTATAAAATAGATAGAGCTTGGGCGGGTGTTAAACCCAAGGGCGTGTTTTAAGGTTCGCAGTTGCGATCGACTAAACTTTTTAGCGCCCTCAACACAACGGCCCACTACAACAGTGGCGCAATTATTAATAGCAAAACTTTACAGGCTAATTTTTCTGATTAGCCGCTAACCAAAGAATCGCATATGCCAAGAACTCAACGCAACGATAACTTTATTGACAAAAGTTTCACGGTAATGGCTGATATCATCCTGAAGATTATGCCGGCGAAAAAGCAGGCGAAGGAAGCTTTTGCTTATTACCGGGATGGTATGTCAGCTCAAGCAGATGGCGAATATGCTGAAGCGCTGGAAAATTATCAGGAAGCGCTGAAGCTGGAGGAAGATCCTTACGATCGCAGTTATGTTTTGTACAATATGGGGCTGATCCATACTAGCAACGGCGAACACGATAAAGCTTTGGAGTATTACGGCGAGGCCCTGGAACTCAATCCGAGACTGCCGCAAGCGCTGAATAATATTGCTGTGATTTATCACTATCAAGGCGAAAAGGAAAAGGAAGCGGGCAATTTTGAAGTGGCGGAAGGGCTGTTTGATAAAGCTGCGGATTATTGGAAAGAGGCTATTCGCTTGGCCCCGAACAATTACATTGAGGTGCAAAATTGGCTGAAGACGACAGGCAGATCGCAGATTGATGTATATTTTTAACTAGGATGGGAATGGGGCACGGGGCATGGGGCATTACTTATTTGTTCTATATTTGTTATTGTTTCTAATAACCAATTCCCGATTCCCCATTCCCGATTCCCCATTCCCGATTCCCCATTCCCGATTCCCCATTCCCAATTTTTATGATTGACAGAGAAGAAGTTCGGAAAGTAGCGAATTTAGCGAGATTGGAATTAACGCCGGAAGAAGAAGAGCAGTTTACCGGTCAACTCAACGGTATTTTAGATTATTTCGAGCAGTTGAGCGAACTCGATACGAGTAAGGTGCAGCCGACAACGCGGGCGATCGATGTTAGTAATGTGATGCGATCGGACGATTTGCAACCTTTTCCTAAGCGAGAAAGTATTTTGGAGGAAGCTCCCGATCGCGATGGGGAGTTTTTTAAAGTGCCTAAGATTATGTAGGGTTCCCGCTACGCACCTAACTGAGGAAAATCTATGCAGGGGCGGGCTAGCAATGCCTACCCCAAAAGCAGATTAAATTAACTGTCGAACAGGTAATAAGTAAGCCCGGTAGAAGCCACCCCACAAGCCGATTAAACGGATAGAAACTCAACACAATCTCGCTCACAGCGATCGATCTTGAAAGTTCATTTTTGGGTGACAAATACTCATGTACGTATTAATTGGTGGAGCAGGAATGATGGGGCTGGGTTTAGCCCAGCAGCTATTAAAAGTCGGTCATACGGTTGCCATCATCGATGCCGACCCGCTTGCCTGTCGCTTTGCTCGTGAAAAAATCGGAGTGATGGCATTTGAAGGCAGTGCGGTGAGTACAACGGTTCTTCTGGAAGCGGGAATTAAACAAGCAAACGCAGTCGTTGCAGCACTCAGGGATGATGCACTCAATTTAGCGCTGATCACCCTATCCAGGAGCTATGGCATTTCCCATATTGTGGTGCGAATGCGCGATCGCGAATTCATGGAAGCCTATCGACTTGCCGGAGCCAGTCACATCATCAGCACTATTGATTTGGCAGTTGCATCAATGGCGAATGCGATTGAATATCCCCAAATCGAGTCGATGATGCACTTTGAACACGGGCAAGTCGAGGTACTAAAGCTGCCAGTTCCAGGCGATTGCAAGGTGGCAGGTCGCACCGTTGCTCAAATTGCTCAAGACCCCCGCTTTCCTACAGGTTCGCTGATTATTGGTTATCAATGCCATGCCTGCGCCAATCTGGAGATTCCGAACGGCAATACTGTTCTTGAATCAGGCTCTACCATTCTCGTTGTTACTCGTCCAGAGCTAGTTCACCAGATGATTGATTACCTCGGAATTCGCGCTAGTCATCTGCCAACCTTAGAAGTTTCTCATCCAAATCTTTGATGTAAGGCTCAACCAGATCCTCTGGAACAATTCGCTTGCGGAGGGCATCGCTAACTGCTCCTTTTTCTGCTAGGAGCAATCGCCGTCGAATCGTATCTAGCCGGCTGCGATCGCCCTTTACTTGACCTGCGCGATGTTGATTGTAAAGATCGCGCAGCACTCGCTCAGAGTTTGCTACTCGTGCTTGATACGATGCCCATAACTCCTCGTAAACTGCCTTCGGCAACACGCCAGATTTCAGCAAACTATCTAGCTCATCTTGAGCCGCTTTGGAAGCGATCAACTGAATCTGTAACTGCCCAGCTTCCTGCATAACATCAGAAACACGGCTAATTTTTAGTCGTTTTACCATCCACGGTAAATTTAATCCCTGTCCGACCAACGAGAATAAAACTGCACCGAACACCAGGGCAATGATGTTATCCCGTCCTGGTAGGTTCAAGGGAATCGCAAGAGCTAAGGCCATTGATAGAGAGCCTTTAATATTCCCTAAAACCAAAATGTGCTGCCAGCGCAGCGGAATCGGCCGATCGAACCAACGCAGCCCCGCTAATAACAAATAGACTGAGAGAATCCGTCCCAGTTGATAGGCCAGAATGACCAATAAAATAGATGGCAAAATTCTCCACAGCGTCAGCGGGTTAATTTCAATCCCAATCAGCAGGAAAATAAACGTATTGACGCCAAAACTAGCGTATTCCCAGAAACTCAGCAAGGTAATCCGATCCGAGGCAGACGAACTGCGAGGCAGCCCGAGGTTGCCAAAAACAAGTCCGGTGACAACCACCGCCACTGCGCCCGATACGCCTAAAAATTGTCCGATTTGGAAGGTTCCCAATGCGAGAGCGACGGTTAGCAAAAGGCTACTCAACGGATCGTTTAAGCGAACAAATATCGGCACGCTCAAGTAACCTAAAATACCCCCGACCACTGCCCCACCTAAAGCAACCACGAGCAGTTCTTTCACCCCTTGTACGGCGGTGAGAGAGCCTGTCGCATAAATTACCAAAACCAAATTAAATGAAATTAGAGCAGCCGCATCGTTAAACAGAGTTTCTCCCTCAACAATGGTGGACAGTCGAGAAGGCACGCGGATCTCTTTAAAAACCGCGATCATCGAGACTGTATCAGTGTTTGCTAGAATGACTCCGATCAGCACCGCTGGAATCCAGTCTAGCCCCAGCCCAAATTTAACCAGAACAGCGATAATTGCTGAGGAAAAGATCGAGCCTGGACCCGCCAGCAGGGCGATCGGCTTAAAGGTGCTGCGGAGACGGCTGATATCAGTATTGATCGAGGCTTCAAAAATCAGAATTGGTAGGAAAAGATTTAATACTAAAGAGGGGTCTAAACCAATTCGACGCGACAAGAGATCCGTAATGGGCAAGCCTGCTAACACTAAGCCCGTTACGTAGGGAATTCGCAACCGTTGGGTTACGAGTGCCACAACAGTTGCAATCAGCAGCAGAATGATCAAGATGATGACCAATTCAGGAATAACTCCTGCCGTTTGGCTATTGGTAGCAGGATTGCTGCCCAAGGGAGGTGCTTGCGCTACAATCGACTCGATCGCCGATACTCCTCTCATAAACTCGTTTTCCTCAAATAAATTGACAGATTAACTACGGTTTTAGTCTACAGGAAACGGTTCGCTCTGTTGTAGGCGTAACTGCAATTTATGGGGTGTATTTGGATGAATGCCTGTGAAGCTGAAACAAGATTTCTGGGTTGGTTGGGCGCTAGAGAGCCAGTCCAGTAGAAGTAGTTGACAAACCAATATAATTATGCAGTCATCTCTATTGGGTTCATAAGTCGCATTTTAGCCAAAACATGAATATTGTCTCTCTTTTGTCACTCTCATGGTAGCATAAGCAGTGACACACCCCAAAAGCATTGCCAGTCCTATGGTAGAGCCTCGTCAACCCGTACCCGCAGTCAAATTTTTTATAGATGAATACTGTCAAATTTACCAAAACATATTTCCAGAAGTTAGGAGCTTTGAAGCTTTTAATTAGTTACATTTCGGTATGATATCGGACATATAGCCTTTCTCAAAAAGATGAGGTATGAATGACAGCTTATATAACCATAATAACGTATAGGGCCCTTTCGGCCCAACTACGTCCGCGAATATGAGAGCTCGATCCGCTATAAAACGCAAAAAACTACCATCAATAGCGAAAGTTATAGGGCTAGATAATCATCAAGCATTGCACCATTTTTTAACACAATCACCTGGGTATGTAAAATAATTAAGTCAGCAACGATTAGAATTAATATTATCTGTACTTCAAGGGCGTCCAATAAGACTAATAATTCATGAGACAGGAGATAAAAAAAAGGGGATGCGACTGATTATAGCCTTTCTCAAAAAGATGAGGTATGAATGACAGCTTATATAACCAATGAAACGTATAGGGCAATTTCGGCCCAACTACGTCCGCGAATATGAGAGCTCGATCCGCTATACAGCATATTCCATCTTCATGAAGTACACTATAAAGCTATAGCGATTCTCATAAAGATGAGGTATTTACTAATTAATTAACAATTCCTCAATCCCCCAATCTCAAATCTCAAATCTTAAATCTCAAATCTCAACTTGTACCTCATCTATCTGAGAAAGGCTATATATTATGTGGTGTTAATCCTCCGGGTGCGTCGCTGCTTCATATTTGATAAAACTTGCCCAGAGCCCGTGGGCGACGCACCAAAAAGCCGGCAATCGATTTTATTGTATGTACCACATATACATGGAATATGCTGTATGTAAAACGGCAGTACATTGGAAATTTAGGTAAAACAGATAATGGTATCGTTGCAGTTACAGCATATGGTGTTCGATCCGATCTGGTCCATTACTCACAAGTTAAGCTAAAAGCACTATTGTCAACGAGTAATTTTACTCACTTTTTACCTGTTGACCCAATTAAAATATGACTTCATTTGTTCCTTTATTATTGAAAAAAAATTGTTCGGGACTTCTTTGAGTTCCAGGGAAAGGAGAAATAATTAGCCTGACATGAGGTTTTCATGCCTAGCTTAACAATCCCTAAATCTTGATTTTTATCGGCAAAATACTTAACTAGGTCAGACGCTATTCCTTTTTGATAGGCAACCGAAAAATGATACATCCCCCGATAAATCATTTCTAATGAAATAGGTTCAATTGGTACTCCTAATTCATCGGCAACCGCATCTCAAGAATCTACTAAAACCGCATAAAATAGCCAAGTAGCCCAGATTTGGAGCTTGATTCCGTTTAATGAACCTGTCCATAAATAGCTGAGATTTAATCATCTTTTTACTGTACAAAATGCGTCTTCTATTCGCCAGCGTCTTTGATATAAATCTGCTACTACATAAGGAGGCAATTTTTCAGGATCTTGAACAGTTGTCAGATAAGACCGCCATGAAGTATGGGAGCGAATCTGTACTAATCTTATAGTCAAAGTAGGTGTCTTTTTTGTGCCTGCACCTATTTTAATTATCTGGTCTTTGATATCATAAGTATTGGTTAATTCCCGCTCAATTTGATAAAATGCACCTTTCTTGATTCGAGTGATAAATCCAATCTTTTGCTCGATTAATTGGTTCCAAAAAGCGAAGTGGTATAAGCCTAGGTCTAATAACAGTAAGGTTTTTGGTTTAACTGTTTTTAGTAAATCTTCCTCCCACTTAGTATCTGCGTGTTTCGGATTTTCCGCCAAATTTCTTCGGGAAGATGAGTTACTAGGTCTATAATTACTCCCATTTTTCCGGCTAATTGACCAATTGGCACATCTGATAAACTGTGTAGCTTTTTAAATAATGCTTCTAATGTTGAGCCATCAGCTATCCAGATATTATCAAAGTTTTTTAAGGCAAATTGTATGCTGTCTGGCTGGGGTCTCGCTCTTCTTGTTAACCATTGATGACGAAAATGAGGCAATAATTCTTTAAATACTTTTTCAAATAAAATTGCTGGAAAACTTAAAAATCTGAGTGATAATGATTGGAAAGCTAATTTCTTGTGGCTGACACCATAAAAATCCTTCTCTATTTAATACTCTGGTTAATTCTGTTACTCCTGCGATGTCTCGCCATAATAAACTGGCGGATTGCTGCCATCATTAATGGTAGTGTTAGAATTCTATCTCTTAAATTTAGTTGGCGATAAAAAGTTTTTTGTGCCGCCATTGCCGGAATTAATAAATCTTCCAGGTGATTCGCGATCGCGCGAGTTTTCTACTTGGGGACGATTTTTTTTCTTTGCACGATCTCGGTTAATGCGTTTTTTGCGAATCATAACTGGCTCAAATGCTTGTCCGATAAAGGTTTCATTCTATTTTACCTTGGGCGAGCGTACCCCCTTGACAATTTGCACTTTTTCTTAACTTGTCACAAATCAAAGCGATCGAATAATTCGGGAATGCGCGAGTTTTGGCCGAGACGGCGCAAAGCGCTAGCCTCCCTTTCAAATCGCTTCCTTCCCTTCTCCAAAACTCGCGGATCGTTCGATGGGGGAAAAGGAATTTCCTTAACAACGCACAGAGGATTATTGGGTTTGTTTATTTGTGCAGCCGTGTAGGTTGTAGCAAACCCTCCCTGTCCCAACAAAGCGATAATTTTGTAGCTTTCGTGCAGGATCTCCCCTAAGTTGACATACATAAGTTTTCCAACACCTCTTGACAGGCTGCGGTCTTTAATGTTAATTATAAACTTTTTTATGTCCGGATACAGCTTGGCAACATATCAAATTCCTCTGTGTCTATATCAAAAACACTATAAGTCTCAGCAATTCGCAATTCTACATTAGTGATGAGTGATTATCAATTATCTTTCCCCTAACTTGCTGAGTACAAAAGCAGCGAAAAATCCGCAGACAGTAATTAGTCCAGCAAAATCGTGAGTTTCCTCAAATGCTTCGGGAATCATGGTATCTGAAATCATTGCTAAAATACCCCCTGCTGCTACGGCGGTAGTTGCGGCTATTACTTCGGCTGAAAAGTGGCTGAAAACCGCATATCCTAACAATGCTGCCATACCGGAAATAACTGCGATCGCGCCCCAAACTCCAAAAACGTAACCGATCGATCTTCCTGCTTTTTTCATGCCGGCGGCGCTGGAAAGTCCTTCGGGAATGTTGGAAAGAAAAATTGCCGCTACTGTCACCCAACTGACAGCGCCTCCAGAAATCATGCTGACGCCAACGACGATCGACTCCGGTATCCCGTCTAACAGCGCGCCGAGGGCGATGGCTAATCCGCCACCGCCTGAATCTGTTTTAGCTGGGTGCAAAGCGCCCGATCGCTTGCGGTGTTTTGCTCCCCGTTGACTCAAAAACCAATTGGCGGCTGTGTAGACAGCAGCGCCCCCCAAAAAGCCGATCGCCGTCGAGTCGAAACCGCCGCGCTTGTAAGCTTCATCCATCAGCTCAAAGGATAGCGCTGAAATCAGCACACCAGCGCCAAAAGCCATAATTGTCGCGATCGCCCGCTGGGGAATGCTCGCAAAGTAACCCACCGCCGCTCCCAGTAGCAAGGCTGAACCCCCTACCAAACCCCAAAATCCTGCCTGCAACCACACTGGAAACATCAGTCGCACCTCAGAGTAAAAATTTTTATGCCCGCTCGAAAATTATATAGTTTTCATTGCAAACTGACAGCGGATACAGCATTTCTCAACCGAGCGAGGTACTGCCTCTTTAGCAAGCAATTTCCAATGACTAATAACTAATGACTAATGACTAATAACTAATGACTAATAACTAATGACTAATAAAAACAAATTCCCCGGCACAACCGGGGAACGAAAGATATTAAAAAAAGTAATGTTGTTTTAATAAATTGAATTTGCCAAAAAGCGGCGATAATTTAGTAGCAGTGCTTGTTGAGTTGAGAGCGGACGCCGGGGCGGACAGTCCTGTGTAGATGCCGCACCCGATCGCATTTTCCAGTCCCAAGAAAACAGTTGCATTCATATTTGAGTACCAGTTAAGCTTGGCTGCTGTTGCGAGTCTGGCTAGCCAGCTCCAACAGTTGCGCCCAGCGTTTTTGGACTTGTTTGGGAGTGCATTTGAGCGCGGTGGCGATCGCCTTGTCGCTTTCTTGATTCCGCTTCATTTTTAACAGTTGCTGCATTTCTGGCGCAAGTTGAGCGCGAAAAGCTTCCCATTTGTCCGAAGTCATTCCCAGCTTTTGATCGACATCAGCACCCAGCCATTCGTGCACGAGTTTCCAATTTTGAGTGCGGGCAAATTTTTCGACGTGGTACTTAAACCGCTGTTGCAAGTAGTCGCGCTGGCGGGAAGACAAACCGAGAACTCGATCGATTTCCGAAGCCGAAAGGTCTTGCAATTTTAAAGTTAGGTAATCCACGCATTCTGGCTGATTTTGCGATTCCAGATAGGCAATCAATTCCGAGACTACTCGATCGCGCAGCACAGCATCAGCCGGATCGACAGTTTCCAATACCATTTGCTCGCGCACTTGTTGCAGCGCCGGAGAGCGGCTGTAAATTTCGGCCTCTTCTCCCTTGCCGGATTCTACAGCCATTTCAATGTCGATCGCAGTTTCCGGAGGCTGGCCCTTGGCAAATCCTTGAGCGCGCAACACGATCAGGCGCTGGCGGTTGCGGCCGGGCAAACCGATTTGGCGCTTGGCGTAGTGCTCGGTAAAAGCCATGTACTCAGCCAATTCTAGCTGCGTGCGGGGCTGGTAGGTGACATCGAGTTGGTGTTCGCGCCGGAAAGCTCGCAGAGATTCGATGTAAAAGCCTTGCAAAAAGTCTTCAATCATGCTGTAGCGAGCTTGGAAGTTCAAGTTCGATCGGAAAGAAGCAACATGGCGGTAAACCATCGCCGCGAGGTGAGAATGCAGTTCCACGCGGCCTTGTTTGGAACCGAGGCGGTAGTATTGCAGGGTTTTTTGCAACCGGTGCTCGGCCAAGGTGATTTGCCAAGCTTCCACTTCGCCGGAAATTTGGATGCGATCGCTTTTTTGGCAAATCCGTTCGACTTCCTTAGCAATCCGCATCGCCACTGCTTGAGCGCTGCGGCTGGGAGTTTTCATTTCCCCTTGCAATTCTTTGAGGGCGAAGTTAGCCAAAGCGAGAATATCGATGCTGGGAAGAGTATTGATTTCGGCGGTTTGTTCGCTGGAGGCGGCCGGAATGCTGTTGAGGTCAGAAGCGGTGTTGCAGTTGACGGTGTTGGTGGCAGCTTTGACAGTCATGGCGTTTATCGGGTGGTAGGGCGCAGCGTGCGAGGACATTTGTCAGAGAGTGAGGCGGCAGTGGCTGGCGGTTTCGCTTGCTGTGCTGATTCAACTCTCTATACATTGAATGTTAGAGAAGTAGAGATAACCGTAGTGATGGGAGTGTTCCACTCTCTCATGCAACAGTTTTTGGCTGCTGAATCTGATTCTAAGCGCTGGCTGTCGAAGATTGGTTTTATTGCCCTTAAAGCCTGACTTTACAAGCATTCTGAGCTATTGGGAACGTGGGCGATCGCTCTTTGAGAAGGGGGTGCTCGAAGGCCGCTGAGTGGACGATTTACTAACTGGCTATTTGAGGTGGTTTTGGCCGTTAGAGATTGTGGAATCGAGACTCGGCAGAGTGTAGCTAACTCCAATATATTCTGAAGCTACGGCACAGTAATTCGGAAACCCGGTTAATCTGAAAATTCGATCCGATCCAAGAAGGAAGAAGGAATGAGAAAGAAGCACAGAGAGCTTTGTTTGCAAACAATTCACGCTGATTCTTTCTCTAATACCAAAGTCACCGGCCCGTCATTCTCGATCGAGACTTGCATCTGAGCTCCAAACACGCCTGTTTCAACTTTTAAGCCGCTCTGGCGCAACTTTTCGACAAATTTATCATAAAGAATTTCGGCTCGTTCAGGAGCTGCGGCTCGATCGAAGGAAGGCCGCCGACCTTTGCGACAGTCGCCGTAGAGCGTAAATTGACTGACCACGAGCAACTCGCCGCCGATGTCTTGTACGGACTTGTCCCAGCGGCCGGTATCCCCGCCAGAGTCGGGAAACAAACGCAATTCTAGGCATTTGCGGGCCATCCAATCGAGTTCTGCTTCGGTGTCGGTGTCCGCCATACCTACAAGTAAGTTAAGTCCGCGACCAATTTTGCCGACAATTTGACCTTCAATTTCGACTTGAGATGATTTTACTCGCTGGATGATGACTCGCATTGACCTGCTTTTTGGTAGCGTCTTAGGATTATTTGAACAGCAGCGCAACCGCCGTGTCGCGAAAATGAGATTGTCAGCCACCCGCCACTAAATCTTAGATTAAGCGTGGGGGCTTCAAAGGCAAGTTTATAGTTGACCCGCCTGAGTCTTAAAGGACACGGCAGGCTCAGGCTTAATCGCAGGTGCAGGACACTGAGATTGGAGGGTTATGCCCGCACGGCTAATGTGTATGTCAACTAAACAGAAATGACCCAGCATTAAAATCAAACCCAAAAACAAGGCAGCGTAACCAATTAATTTGAGAATGGCTATTAAACACTTAGCAAAAAAAAGAAAAATGTCATCTTGAATTCTTACCCAAAAACACCAAAACTTCCTTCGGAGTGGTGAGAAAAAGAGCCAAATCTGATGACGAATTATTTTTAGTCGCCGATCGCTCATAGCCCGTCTCCTTGCAAGCTTGTTGTAATAGCTTAGCCGAAAACAGGGAACGTCGGACGGTAAAGGGAAACTCCCAGACCTGGTTGAGTTTCCCAACTATTGCGGTAATTGTGGGAAGTAGGAGTGGTGAGAGGTGGCGCGAACCGCATAAAAGTGCAAAGCTCAGGTAAAACCAGCGCCACTGTGCACCTTTGAAAGCGCTGGCGATCGCGCTTTTGATATCGGCCGACACTATAAGTCTGTGGCTCTGTTTTTGTTAGCAACAATAAAATAGGTCGATCGCTGTTTTTATTCAACGGCGCTTTTTTTGTGGGAGAGCGATCGTCTCGTTGGAAGACGATCGCCCTTGAGTGTCCCCATCAATCTGGCGATCGCGAGCGCCACAACCATTAGACCCTGAGCGCTCTTTGGTTTAGGTGAAAAGAATATTTTACTGTTAGTTTTTCCCAAAACCTTTGCCGCGACTGGTTGAAGGCATACAAAGACAGTTTTCGAGTTGCGATCGCAAAGTCTCGGTATCCAAACCCTGACCAATCAGAACAAGCTGATTTTTGCGATCGCCTTTCCACTCGTCGTCATCCATCGTAAATCGCTTGCCGCTCAAGTGGAAAATATGGCGTTTGGGGCTTTCTTCAAACCACATTATCCCTTTTGCGCGAAACACGTTTGTTGGCAGTTGGTTGTCTAAGAAATATTGAAATTTCCTCAGAGAAAACGGCTTGTCGCTCTGGAAAGAAATTGAGGTAAATCCGTCATTTTCTAAATGGTGGGAGTGGTCGTGACCGTGATGGTCGTGATGTTCGTGACCGTGATGTTCGTGATGTTCGTGATGTTCGTGATGGTCGTGGTCGTGATGTTCGTGATGGTCGTGGTCGTGATGTTCGTGGTGGTCGTGGTCGTGATGTTCGTGACTGCTAGGAGTTTGCTCAGATTGGAAATATTTGTCAGATTCAAACAATCCGACGCTGAGGACTAGCGGTAGGGGAACTTGCGATTTTACCGTTCGCAGAATTCGAGCGCCTTCTTTGACATCGCGAATCTTAACTTCCAACAAATCTAAATCTGCTTCTTCAACCAAATCAGTTTTGTTGAGGATAATTATATCGCCGTAAGCTATTTGACTGTAAGCTGCTTGAGAGTTGAACAAATCTAAGCTGTAGTTGGCTGCGTCTACTACTGTCACTATCGAATCTAGGCGGGTCATATCGCGCAGTTCTGTGCCTAAAAAAGTCATCGCTACTGGCAGCGGGTCGGCGAGTCCGGTTGTTTCGACTACTAGATAATCGAGATTTTCTTGACGTTCCAGAACTTTGTAAACTGCATTAACTAAATCTTCATTAATTGTGCAGCAGATGCAGCCGTTGTTCAGCTCAACCATGTTATCCTCGGTGGTGACAATCAGTTCGTTGTCGATGCCGATTTCGCCAAATTCATTTACCAAAACTGCTGTTTTCAAACCCTGCTGGTTGGTCAGGATGTGGTTGAGCAGGGTTGTTTTGCCGCTGCCGAGAAATCCTGTAATGATTGTAACGGGCAATCCGTGTTTGGGAGCGTCCATCGCCGGTTCTGTCTCGGACTGAGTTATAGATTGCATAGCTTGACTGTCAAATAATGTCGATCGCACTTTCTTTGTGGTTCTTATTGTATCTTAATTAGGACAAGGCCTAGTCAACCCAGTTTCTCGGAAAAATGTTGGGTTTGGTGGCATGGTATCTACGCATCAACGGGGAATCAGCCCGAAAGTGCAAAATAAGTGGGCCGCTAATTATCGGCAATTGCTAACGCACTCGTTCGCACTTTTTTATTGTTTTGATAATTTTTTTGTTCGGAGTACCTGTGGTAGTTAGCCTGCAACCAGTTTTCCAGGTAAATTCAGCAGCGACAAATTTGAGACCGAATCAAGCTGAGTGCGATCGGCTAATTCCCGCTACTCTAATAATAATTTTAATTATCGACCTGCGTAAAATATTTAAATCTCAACTATCAACTAAAACAGGGCGGTGGCTAACAACAGCCACCGCCCTCAAGATAGTATTGCCTATCTAAATCTGTGCTTACGCAGGAAGCAAGACTGAATCAATAATGTGGATGACACCATTATCAGCCGCAACATCGGCTTGTGTAACGGTAGCATCATTGATTTTGACGCCATTGGAAGCATCAATTTTCACTTCTGAACCTTCAACTGTTGGGGCAGATGTCAGCTTGACTGCATCAGCAGCCAGAACTTTGCCAGAAACGACATGATAAGTCAGGATTTTTGTCAGCTTAGGAATGTCCTGAAGCAGTGCGTCTACAGTACCTTCGGGAAGCTTAGCAAAAGCTTCGTCTGTAGGCGCGAAAACTGTGAAAGGGCCAGGGCCTTTGAGAGTTTCTACTAAACCAGCGGCTTGGACGGCAGCAACTAGGGTTGTAAAAGAGCCTGCCGAAACGGCGGTATCAACGATGTCAGCCAAGTGAGTCACCTAGTTTTTGTAATCTAGAAATCACTATAACGCTAAAAAGTTAATTTAGCTACATTAATTTTTTCTCTACTTCTGTCTGGTTTTCTGATTATTTAATATAGCATTTTTTATTTAACTCTTTTCATAAAATACCTATCTAAAGGTAGATATTTTATTTGCCATTTTACGGTATTTAAATTGATTAATGTAATCGTAAATACATTAGTAAGCCGATCGCCCCTGCGCGCTTTTTAAACTAAACGCACGGGCGAGACAGGATCGCCCCTGCTACGACATTTTGATTAACTTGCCAAAACATTTAACATTCAGCGCAGCGCCAACACATTACAAAAGCCCGCCGGCCCGACTGATGGCAACAGTTTGGGAAATCCCGATCTAAACTGTTAACAACCACTAACTAGCGGAAGGGTGACATGAGATACAAATTACTAGGTCACAGCGGACTTCGCGTTTCGGAAATCTGCCTCGGAACCATGACTTTTGGGGAAGAGTGGGGTTGGGGCGGTTCCTACGACGAAAGCCGGAAAATGTTCGACGCCTTTGCAGAAGCGGGCGGCAATTTCATTGATACCGCCAATCTCTACACCAACGGTACTAGCGAAAAATATGTCGGCGAGTTCATCGCAGCCGATCGCGAAAAATGGGTAGTTGCCACTAAGTATAGCCTCAACATGAAGAATGGCGAAATCAACGGTTTCGGCAACCACCGCAAAAACATGGTACAAGCAGTAGAAGCAAGTTTGAAGCGATTGCAAGTTGAATACATAGATTTGCTGTGGCTGCACGCTTGGGATTTTACCACACCAGTCGAAGAAGTAATGCGCGCTTTTGACGATTTGGTGCGCGCCGGCAAAGTTCTTTATATCGGCATTTCCGATACGCCGGCTTGGATTATTTCTCAAGCAAATACGATCGCCCACCTGCGCGGTTGGACAGCATTTATCGGCTTGCAAATCGAGTATTCTTTAAAAGAGCGAACTCCCGAACGGGACTTGATCCCTATGGCAAAAGCCTTTGATATTGGAGTCACAGCTTGGAGTCCTCTAGCAAGCGGTTTGCTGACAGGAAAATACAACACTTCAGAAACAGCCACCGAAGCTAAACGGCTGAATTCACCTGAATCGGGAAAAATTAACGAACGAGACCTCAAAATTGCTGGCGAAGTTAGCAAAATAGCAGCCGAAATTGGCAAACCCGCTTCTCAAGTAGCCCTAAATTGGCTGCGACAACAGCCAGTCGAAGTTATTCCGATTGTGGGTTCGCGCAAACTCTCGCAACTTCAGGAAAATCTCGCTTGTTTGGAGTTCAAATTAACCCCCGAACAAATGCAGCAGTTAGACAAAGTAAGCGCCATTGAATTGGGTTTCCCTCACGATTTCTTAAAGAGTCCGAATGTGCAAGATTTTGCCTTTGGAGGGGGAATCGCCAAAATAGACAGCAGGCGACTGTAAAGTTGCTGCTATTTTCTAGTCGCGGGTTTACGTGGATATTTAGCGTTCGATCGCAGATATCGGCGAACCCGCCCTTAGAGGGATGATTGACATTTGTGCTGTGGGCGCGAGGTTAAATTGACGCCCTCAGCGCCAATGTCATCACCTTAGTTTCTTGCCGCAGACTCGCGCAAAATCTTAGGTTTATCGTTGCCGTTACCTGGTTTCTTTGCTATTGTTGAGATAGGTACTCTTCGGTGAGTTTCACCCCACTGCATAAACTGTCAATTGTTAATCTATCGGAAGTCAGAAATCTCTAAGGCAGCTTTGTATATTAAGATACAAATTTTCCCTAGGAGCGATCGGATGAGTTTAAAAAAGGCTAGGTTTGTCAAATTAAAAAGCAACATAAACTTGATGGCAAATTTTCTATCTTCTCCAAATAAAGCAATAAAACTCGCTCTTTTTTCACCCCGTACCTGCCAGTTAAGAGTCATTTTACAAGGTCGATCGGCATTTTAACCGCTTTTGAACCCAGCGTGCAAGCTAGGTGTCTCCTGAGAGAAAAGTCATCCTTCAGATAGAAGTTATGCCTGAAAAACTGGGTTATATTTAAACACAATAGCAAGTCTAACAATATTAACTTATCTCGTCGAAGTTTCAACTCTGAAAAAACCAGATAAGCCTGTTTTTTACGCAGCTAAACTGTTTCTTTGTTTGGCTCACTGAATGCCGCGCTTGCTCGTCAATAAAAGTTCTCAGATTATGCTTGCTACTTTCAGTAAGACAAGGCTGAGAAAGATATCATATTGACAAAATTTAACTGACAAATTTTCATTGACAAATTTTCATTGACAAATTCCAGAGGCTAATATGTCGCCCCCAGAAAACTCAGCAAGCAATAAGTATAGCCATAAAAATCTAGCATGGGAGATCCGATTTACCTCTATAGATCCAGCCAAATCCCCCTCTCAATTCGCCCCCTCGCCCGCATTGCGCGCCAACTTATCAAAAGCTGATGCTGTAGAGGCACCAGATTTAGTTTGCCTGTCTCATTTGCGGTGGAATTTTGTATATCAGCGTCCGCAACATCTTTTGAGTCGTTGTGCGAAAAGTCGTCGCGTATTCTTTGTAGAAGAACCTGTGTTTAGCGGGGCGACAGATTGGTGGCTTGATGTCAGCATCCACGAAAGCGGAGTTTGGGTAATAGTACCGCACCTGAGCGAAGGAATCAGCGAAGCAACAGCACAAACTGCTCAGCAAGCCATGCTAGATGATTTGTTTAAAGCAGCAGAAATTAGCCAGTACATCCTCTGGTATTACACACCAATGGCTGTCAGTTTCACAAGCCACTTAAAGCCGCTAGCTGTAGTCTACGACTGCATGGATGAACTGTCAGCATTCCAAGGCGCGCACCCGGATTTAAAAGCCAATGAAAACCAATTATTAAAGCGCGCCAGCGTAGTATTTACCGGGGGACACAACCTTTACGAAGCCAAACAGCACCAGCACTCAAACATTCACCCCTTCCCCAGCAGCATCGAAAAAGAACACTTTGCGACAGCCAGGAATCTTTCAGAAGAACCGGCGGATCAAAAAGACATTCCTCACCCGCGTTTGGGATTTTATGGCGTCATAGACGAACGCATGGATATAGAACTGCTGGCGGGCATGGCCGAAGCAAAGCCGGACTGGCATTTAGTCATCATTGGGCCGGTGGTGAAAATCGATCCGGCAACTCTGCCAACTCACCCAAATATCCACTATCTCGGCGGTAAATCTTATCAAGAACTGCCAGCGTATCTTGGGGGGTGGGATATAGCCATGCTGCCTTTTGCGATTAACGAATCGACTAAGTTTATTAGTCCGACGAAAACTCCAGAATACCTCGCTGCGGGTAAACCTGTGATTTCTACTCCAATCCGCGACGTGGTGCGGCCTTACGGAGAAAACGGCTTGGTTCGGATTGCGAGCAATTCTGAAGAATTCGTGGCTTGTGCCGAAGAAATCCTCAACGAAAGTTCGGACGTTCGCACCAAGTGGCTGAGCGAAGTAGACGCCTTTTTAGCAGACAATTCTTGGGACAATACCTGGGGCGAAATGCTGGGGTTGATCGAAAGTGCGATCGACGATAAAAGGCATAAAGCCGAAGTCAAGATGAAAGTTTTAAGTTAGGAATGTTGAGGTTGAAGTTAAAGAGTTACACGTTACGGATTCAAAAATTAACATTCAACACTCCTCGCTTTATGTCCAATTACCAATTATTCCTTACCCTTACCCTTACTCACAATCAGAGGTGTTTCAATGTTTGACTATTTAATCGTCGGAGCCGGATTTGCAGGTAGCGTCATTGCCGAAAGACTAGCAAATGAGGCCGGAAAAACTGTACTGATAATTGATACCCGCAACCACATCGGCGGCAACGCATACGATCACTACGACAACCACGGCATCCTGGTACACAAATACGGCCCCCACATTTTTCACACCAATTCGCGCCCTGTTTTCGAGTATCTTTCGCGGTTCACCGAGTGGCGACCCTACGAACACCGCGTCCTCGCCAGCGTTGACGGTCAACTGCTGCCAATTCCGATCAATCTCAACACCGTCAACAAACTTTACGGACTGAATCTCACCTCATTTGAAGTAGAAGATTTTTTCGCGAAAGTAGCAGAACCAAAGGATTACATTCGCACTTCCGAAGATGTTGTTGTCAGCAAAGTCGGTCGCGAACTTTACGAGAAATTCTTCCGCAACTACACCCGCAAACAGTGGGGAATGGACCCGTCGGAACTCGACAACTCAGTGATTGCGCGCGTACCCACTCGGATTAACCGGGACGATCGCTATTTCACCGATACCTATCAAGCAATGCCCCTGCACGGCTACACTCGGATGTTTGAAAAGATGCTTTCTCACCCAAACATCAAGGTGATGCTGAATACCGACTACCGGGAGATTGAGGGTTTTATCCCTTACGGAGAAATGATTTACACCGGGCCGGTCGATTCCTATTTCAATTATTGCTACGGCAAACTTCCTTACCGTTCCTTGGAATTCAAGCACGAAACGCTGAACGTACCCGTACACCAAGAAGCACCGGTGGTAAATTACCCCAACGAGCATTTATATACTCGCTGCACTGAGTTTAAATACCTCACCGGACAAGAGCATCAAAAAACTAGCATTGTCTACGAATATCCCCAAGCTGAGGGAGACCCTTACTACCCGGTTCCGCGTCCCGAAAATGCCGAACTTTACAAGAAATATAAGGCTTTGGCTGATGCAACTCCGGGAGTTTCTTTCGTGGGAAGGCTGGCGACTTACAGGTATTACAACATGGATCAAGTGGTCGCTCAAGCTCTGACAACTTACAAACAAATTACTACCAAGCCGGTGATTGAATTGGTAGAAAATGTTAACGGTTCTGCCTCTAATGTCAGCTCCTCCAATGGAGTTGCCCCCCCTCGCCCAGCCTCCGCTTCTCTAGAAGTTGCTGCTGTCAACCACGGCAACGGCAACGGCAAATCTGCTACCAAGTAGCTGGAAGCTGCTAGTTACGGGTAAAAAGGTAAGGTGCTCTCTCGGCACCTTACTCGGTTTTCATCAAAAGTTATTTAATAATTCAAACAAACATTGAGGTAAAAATGAACGTTCTAGTTAAAATTATTTTGTCTCATGAGGTTTTGGAAATTTCTCAACTTGCTCAGTTTCAGAAAGAAATACAGCGCCTGATTGAAAGCGGTGGCAAAATTATTATGCTGGATTTCTCAAAAATAAAATTCCTGAAAAATTCCGAGTTAATGGCTGTAGTCGCGATCGTAAAATTAGTTAGAGACAGCGAATGTATACTTTTGATCTCTGCCATGAGCGAACAAGTTAGAATTCTATTTGAACTCACGGGACTACAGCAAATATTTCAGTGTTTGCCGTTTGCGGAAGAATTTTCTCTCAAAAGTGAGCTAACTGAACCGTTAGGAGGTTTGCAAACTCTTGCTAGCTAGAGGGAGAGGGGGAGAGGGGGAGAGTGGGGGATAGAAAAAATTTTCCTGGTTTTTTCTTCCTGGTTTATTGTTCCTTCTTCTGACTAATGACTTCAGCACAAGAGAGCCTTCAGATGAGCCTGTTTCAAGGTGCAGAACTTTTGCAAATTAATTAGCAAAAAACTTGTCAAAGTCGGGGCAATTGTCGCTAACCTATATATATAACTTCAGGTAGATGTGCCGATGAGTTGGTTAGGTAGAGAACTAGAAAATTGCGATTTAGAAGAGTCTGCAACTCTTGATAGTAAGGTGACAGTTCAAGGACGGAAAACAGGTTATCCGCGCCCCCAACTGCGCCGGAGCAACTGGATTTGTCTCAACGGTCAGTGGAAGTTTGCTTACGACGACGCGGGCCACTGCGTGCAGCCGATCGATATTTCTGAGTGGACTCACACTATAGAAGTGCCGTTTGCTCCAGAATCGGCAAAAAGCGGGATCGGCGACACGAATTTTCACGCCAACTGCTGGTATGAACGCGAATTTGACGTACCCCACACAGAAGGCAGAGTTCTCCTCCACTTTGGGGCCGTAGACTACCGCGCCCGCGTCTGGGTGAACGGTCAGTTTGTCATCGAACACGAAGGCGGACACACTCCTTTCACCGCAGACATTACAGCAGTTGTGAACCTCAACGGGCCTTCTCGGGTGACAGTCTGGGCCCAGGACGACCCGCAAGATTTGGAGCAACCGCGCGGCAAGCAAGACTGGCAAATAGAGCCGCACAGTATTTGGTATCCGCGCACAACGGGCATTTGGCAGACAGTCTGGGTAGAATTGGTGCCTCACACTTATATCGATCGCATCCGCTGGACTCCCCAGTTTGAACGCTGGGAAATCGGTTTTGAAGCGTTTGTCGCGGGCGATCGCCAGTCGGGAATCCAAATTAAAGTTAAACTGTCGATCGGCTGTATGCTGCTGGTCAACGACACCTACGAAGTCATCAACGGCGAAATCCACCGCCGCATCGCCCTCTCCGACCCCGGTATCGACGACTACCGCAACGAATTGCTGTGGAGTCCCGAAAAACCGACATTAATCAACGCTCAAGTGCAGTTGTGGGCCGACGGCAAACTGCTCGACGAAGTTAAATCTTATACCGCCATGCGGACGGTCAGCATCCAGCGCGATCGTTTCATGCTAAACGGCCGCCCCTACTATTTGCGGCTGGTGCTCGACCAAGGTTACTGGCCCGACACCATGATGACTGCCCCTTCGGACGAAGCTTTGCGGCAGGATGTCGAATTAGTCAAAGCAATGGGTTTCAACGGCGTCCGCAAGCACCAAAAAATCGAAGACCCCCGATTTTTGTACTGGGCTGACGTGCTGGGGCTCTTAGTTTGGGAAGAAATGCCCAGCGCCTACCGCTTCACTCCCAAAGCCGTGCAACGGCTGACGCGCGAGTGGACGGAAGTCATCGACCGCGACACCAGCCACCCCTGTATCGTAGTCTGGGTGCCGTTCAACGAATCCTGGGGAGTTCCGAATTTAGTCGAAGCAGCAGCCCACCGCAACTACGTGCAAGCGCTGTATTTCTTGACCAAAACCCTCGATCCGACTCGCCCCGTCATCGGTAACGACGGCTGGGAAAGCATCGATACCGACATCCTGGCGATTCACGACTACGACAACAACCCGCAAACCCTAGCCAAGCGCTACGGACCCGAAGTCCAGCTAGCCGATTTGTTCGATCGCGGGCGTCCCGGCGGGCGAGTCCTCACCCTCGACGGCCACCCGCACCAAGGACAGCCGATGATGCTGACAGAATTCGGCGGCATTGCCTGCGCCGGTCGCGAAAACCCCGATTTTTACAGGGTTTGGGGCTACGTGCGCGCGTCGGACACGCAGGAACTGCAAAGGCGCTACACCGCGCTGTTGAAGGTAGTAAACCGAGTGGAAATGTTTAGCGGATTTTGTTACACGCAGTTAACCGATACTTTCCAAGAAGCTAACGGTTTGCTGTATGCCGATCGCACTCCCAAGTTTCCCCTAGAGGCGATCGCCGCGGCAACTCTCGGCTGGGATATTCCCGAAGAAAGTTCACAGCCGCAAGCTATTACTCAATGCTAATTGGGAATGGGGCATGGGGCATGGGGCATGGGGCATCGGTTATTAGTTATTAGTTATTAGTTATTAGTTATTAGTTAATTGGTAACAATTACCAATTTCTAAATTCCTAATGCCCAATGCCCGATGCCCGATGCCCAATGCCCAATGCCCGATGCCCTGTTTGCCCGATGCCCCATGCCCGATGCCCGATGCCCCATTACCAATTACCCATCCGATTGATGTTTCAAAGTTTTTTCATGGGCGGATTTGAATGTTCCACCCACAGAGTGCAATCTGGAAAACGCCTCGATGTCACAGCCGCCACCGGTCACGATAAATTTGCAGCAGCCGACTACCAACGCTTGCAGCAGCAAGGCATTTACACAGTCCGCGAAGGCCTCCGCTGGCACTTAATCGAACAGACACCCGGAAAATACGATTTTTCCAGTTCCCTGCCAATCATCCGGGCCGCCCGCGACATGAAAATGCAGGTAATTTGGGATTTGTTTCACTACGGCTGGCCAGACGATATTGATATTTTCAGTCCCGAATTTGTGTCCAGGTTTGCAAACATGGTGCGCGCTTTTATGGAAGTGCTGACTGAGGAAACCGACCAAACACCTTTCGTAACACCTGTCAATGAAATTTCATTTATTGCTTGGGCAGGCGGCGATGTCGCCTACATCAATCCGTTTGCAAAAGGGCGGGGAGACGAGCTCAAAATCCAGTTAATCAAAGCTGCGATCGCCGCGATAGAATCTGTTTGGGAAGTCAATCCCAACACCCGCATCGTTCAAATTGACCCCACAATTAACATTATTGCCGATCCTGACAAACCGGAGGATCGGGACGCGGCGGAAGGTTATCGCTTATCTCAATATCAAGCTTGGGATATGTTGGCTGGACGTTTTCGCCCGGAACTCGGCGGCAAAGAAAAATATCTCGATATTATTGGGGTGAATTATTACGATCGCAATCAGTGGATTCACAATGAAGACCCGATGAAATACACCGATCCGCTGTACCGCCCGTTTCGCGAAATGCTGCAAGAAGTTTTCGATCGCTACGGCCGCCCCTTATTCATCGCAGAAACAGGCACTGAAGACGATTTTAGACCTGTCTGGTTTAATTATGTGTGCACTGAGGTAATGGCGGCGATGAAAGCAGGAGTTCCGATAGAGGGAATCTGCTTGTATCCGATTGTCAACCATCCGGGTTGGGACGACGATCGGCACTGTTACAATGGTTTGTGGGATTATTGCAATGAATCGGGCGATCGGGAAATTTACCAGCCTTTGGCGGATGAATTGCAGTTTCAAAGGCAGCAGATTGAACCTTTGTTGAAGTCGCGCGATTGATAATTGCTTCTGTAGGGTGCGCTGTAGCGCACCTTAAGCTGTTAATCTAATTAATAGTCCGATCTCGTGTCCAGTCGATCGACTGCCATATCCATTCGTAACAAGTTAAGCTTGTATGGCAGTAGTCAAGGGGGTTTGAGAATATGTCTCAAAGAAATATCGAGCGGATTCTCGCTGTCGATCGGGAAAAGGTGCAACAATTAACTGGCGTTGCTGAATCAAAGTATGAATGCCCCAGGAATGGGAATATCGTCAAACTTCAAGTAATGTATTAATAACTTATAGCGGATCTAGCTCTCATATTCGCGGACGTAGTTGGGATGCGAGCCCTATACGTTATTATGGTTATATAAGGTGTCATTCATACCTCATCTTTTTGAGAAAGGCTATAATAGAATGATCGAGCATTTCCTCACATTTAGAATAACAAAGAGTCTGACGATGTAGCCTAGCTTGCATAATGTCTTAGTCTGGTATTTTCCCCTTCTACTCGGGTCATATAAGTCTTGCTAATAATCTGATACCCATCAGGAATAAACATGGGATATACAGACCATCCATCAGTTACATAAAAGTAGCATTTCCCTGCACTTACTTTGTCCCACAATGGTTCAAATTTCTTAGCGCTACTATCCCCTAATACCCAGCCTAAAATTCCCGGATTAAAGTGGTCAACTGCCGTCGGCAACCAGATTTTGTCTGTTTTTTTTGAGCATAAGTTTGTAATTCATCGCCGGGAACCAACTTCTGGAATGACTTCAGGGTCATAAACATCTGGCAACAGTTTTCCGAGTTGTTTTATCCAATTCATTACCGTGGTATGATGAACTCCCTTAACTCGTTCTATCGCTCATAAACCCATACCATTGACATACATTTTCAGGCAGTCACGTTTGATGCTCTCGCTATAACCTCGCTCTTTCTCATACTGATTGATAAATTGACGACCACATTGGACACAAATGTGATTCTGTTTTCCTTTCTTCTTGCCGTTTTTACGGATATGGGTTGATTTACATTCGCTTGCATTGCATAAATTATTCCTCCTGTTCATACTCTAACTCAGCAACGCCCTGCCAGCGTTGCCGCACCTTGAGCAATAATAGCCGGATGATACCGCTGTCGGGGAGCGCAAACAACCCGATAGGAAAGCCTCGGCGTTGCTTGCATTGCTGCACCCAACCAAGACCAAGCAAAACCACTTTGTCCTTGCGCTTCACTCCAAGGATGAAAGCGATCGGAAGAAAGGGCATGGGTAAAGCCAGCTTGTTCTGCCATTTGGACATATTTCAGCAGTGCGCTGGGCTTAAACTGTTCGCGGGAAGCATGATAACCAATTTTTACCATAAGTTTTTAGGAGTTTTGATTAGGGGCAGTGCCCCCCGTGCCCGCCCTTAGTTTTGAGTTAAAATATCCAGACTTAAAAGCAGGTGATTTAATCAAAACCCCTTGTAAAAGTTATGAGTTTTGAGTTAGATAATTTTAAAAAAATCTTGTACTCAAAATTCATAACTTTCTGTATAACTGGCAAGCTTATGAGCGGAAAATTCGCCGATACCGAGCTTCAATTACCGAGTAGATGCCATAGGCAATTAAACCCAAAGGTACTAGAGCCAAAATCACTGGACTAAAAGGCTGTTGTGCCAGAATTGCCAACACCTCGCCCAACCCCTTCGTTTGACTGGCATCCGATAGCCTTGCTGCTTGAATTAAGAAAAAACCGATTATAACGAAAACAACTCCACGGGCAGCAATTCCGAATCGACCCAACCGTGTCGCCCAATTTTGCTCGGTTTCGCTCATTTCATCTAGCTTGAAATGGCGGCGAAATTTGGCTTTATATGCTTCGTAGAAATAAGAAAAACCTACACCAATAACAATTGAGCCTGCCAATCCTACCAGCCATTCTCCAAATGGTTGCGCTAAAATTTGGGCTGTCAAATCTTCGCTTTTATCGCTATTACCACCGCCCGAACCCATTATCAGTTTTACAGCCGTTAAAGCCAAACCTGCGTAAGCTAAAGCACTTAAGGCGTAGCCGATGCGTTGGGCAATTCGCTTGGCATCCATTTTCTGTCCTTGGTGTTCTGGGTCGAGAATTGTCTGAACGATACGCCAAAGGGCATAACCAATAATGCCAATCGTTACAAGAAATAGCAGAAATTTACCGAACGGTTGGTTAACAATTTCTGATAATGCACCGCTAGTATCGGTTGTCCTGCCGCCCATACTAAAGGCTGCTTGTGCTGCTAAAAAACCGACAATAAAGTAAACTAAGCCTTTGGAAGCATATCCCAATCTTGCCAGTCGCTCAAACCAGACATGAGAAGCGACCTGTCCAATTGAGTGTTTAATGCTGTCTTGGGGTTGGGGTGAGTTGTGCCGTTTCATATTTTGTATACTTTAGTTGTTAGCAACTGCTGGCATAGGTAGATAATGAATTCCTTTCCAGTTAACTGAAGTTTTTAAACAAATAATTTGTATTATTATTTATTAATTTAATAATTAGCTTGTTTAAAGCTTTTTTTCATCTGTCTTGAGTGGGAGTCTCGTCTGTTGATTGATTGATAAAATTCACATTTATTAGCCTTGACAAATATAGCTTTATAGGCTACTGGCTTCCATGAAGGAGCAGTCTGCAAGCAGTCTATTAGATTTTTTATTAAAACTTCTTTAACCCAAGTTTGAATAACAATTAGAATTGGCACCGCTAAAAATCATCCCCAAAAACCAAATAAAAATCTGAATACGGTCTAGAGTGCTAAGGTGTAATTGGGAAGCAAAGATACCTAATTTTATATAAAAATAGGCGTAAAAAAATTATTTTAATTTGTTAAATTAGCAATAAAAAATACACCGCGCCTGCTTTTGAATGCGAATCTAATAAAGCCAGCAGCAGCGGTGGAATCACATTAAAAATTGCGCCCATATAGCAGGGTAATCGCATCTAATTTGGTATAAATTGTACTTGACAAATGACAGAAGATGTAGAAGTCAGAGGCCCGGCTGCGGTAGAGACGGGGGCGGCGACCCACAAACAGTTAAACTGGGAATGAACTCCTTGCAGGTATCCCTCACTCAGACAGATGGAAAAAGGCTTTGGTAAAGTTGTTCTCAACCCACAGGAGCAACGAGAGGTTAAGATTCTTTCCAAGAGTGTACTCAAGCATTTTCAGGCAATCGAGGACCCCCGTGTGGAGAGAACGCGACACCACAGTTTGGTAGCCATTCTCACGATAGCCATTGAGATCGGTGCTATCGGGGTCAGACGGATTCATCGCCATTGAGACTTACGGGAAAGCCAAGCAATCTCAGGGTGGATTAATTGTCAAAAGAGTAAACCAAAGAGGCTGGGTTATTTGCTGGCGATCGAGTGCAGGATTTAACTGATGTGTCATAATTAAATGAACCAAAAAGTAACTCGCTGACATCTTCAAGTTGATTAGCCATCAATCTTAAAGCGGACGGAAGACTTCGAGTACCGAGCATCCGAGCTAGAGATACTAAAAATTGTCTAATCATTGCCCAATTAGCCGGTGCATTACTACCGGAGTGAATGCAGTTATCCTCATTTAACGTCACATTTTTAACCCAATGCAGTCGATTCTCTATTAACCAATGTCCCCTAATTGCATCGGAAAATTGGCTGACCAAGAATTTCAAAGGTGGTACCCGCCACGTCATTTATCCGTGGAATCAATTCTTTAATCGAAAATCTAAAATCCTCAAGAAAGAGCATTTATCTCGCGCCAGTCAATTCTTTAATCTAAAATCTAAAATCGCGCAATCGATTGACTGACCAATCCTTACTACTTAAATAATAATGTGTTTCATGGAAATCAACTAACCGACGACGACTTTTTTTGCTTTGCCACCTACTACCTGTTCGCTCGATCGCAATTATATATTTGACACCGGCCCACGCTGGCAATACAGTCATTTCAAATAAGTATGAGACACTTTTTCTGCACAATACGCACGAATAATTTCATCAAGAGATGTGCCAGCAGACTCATACATTTTAGCTCTCTTTAATCCACTAAAATCACGATCGAGATCGTTTAAGTCAGGAGAGTATTTTGGTAAAAATATTATCTGATGACCCGCATCCTCAACCAATATTCTAATGACCGTCTTACGATGAATGGGTGCATTATTCATAATTAATATAGCCTTTCTCAAAAAGATGATGTATGATTGATAGCTTGTATAAATACTTAAACGTATAGGGCTCGCATCCCAACTACGTCCGCGAATATGAGAGCTCGATCCGCTATATAGATGGACTTGTTAACTCTGGTAACAAATATAAAGAGAACCATCCTTCAAATCCTTCTGCATTCAAACTACCCATAAAGAGCATTGGTGCAATGCCAGTCCTTCTTTCCTTTTCTTCTTGCTGCTACTAAATTTTCTCTTTCCCCCCGTTTTCCTGGTCTTTCACCATAGACTTTTTTTCCTCTTTTCTAAAGGGCAAAAACACAACGTTCAAATTCCTTAAATTCAGATTCATCAATAAATACAATGCTTTTACTGCCATAAAGTTTAATTAATTCTCTCAGATTTATGTAATATTTTATTCTGGATTCTCGATTTCTTTATTGATAGCGAAATTGTTTTTTTTTCTGGTAATTTTCAGTTTTTTTAAGGCATAGCAGATGGCACTCGGTCTGACGCCAGAAAGTCCTTGCTCTTTCTACTAATCTTGAGAAGAGGATTTTTTTCAACATCTTTTTTGAGGCTGACCAATCTAGCTTTCGTTGACGGTGCAAGACCATAGTTGGTCGAAGGTCTTCCCTACCGGCGCGATCTATAAATTGTTGCTCTTCCTACCTTAAATATGGCGGCAGCTTTCGTTATACTCCCTCCATTTTCCACATAATTAACTACTTGTTTTCTTAGCTCTAGACTGTAAGCCATTTTTTTCTAATTAACTATAGCGATTTTATCACGATCTGACCTCTGTCTCACATTTATTTGAAATGACTATATCTGTGTAAGTCCGGTAGATGCAAAAAAGGGGCAACTTGCGTCGCCCCTCATCTATTTAACGAGCTACAAAATTAAGCTTCCACAGCAATTTTTTGTTCCGAAGCCTCCGGCGAATTCGCTTCGCTCGGCGGCACAACTTGCCAGAACTTAGGCAAATATTCCGACCAATTTGCTAAAATCTTCTCAGCTTTCTTGCTGCCAGTCCGATCGCGCTGAGCCTCGATCGACTCCTTCAACTGCGCCTCCCCAGCCGCCGTACAAACGCGCTGCACCTTCACAATCTCCCCGTTGACGTGAGCCGGGAAACTCCCATCTTCATCGAGGAAATAAGCCAAGCCGCCAGTCATTCCAGCGCCGACGTTGCGGCCGACTTTTCCTAACACGACAATAACGCCGCCAGTCATGTACTCGCAGCAGTGATCGCCCGCACCTTCAATCACAGCTTTCGCCATCGAGTTACGCACCGCAAACCGTTCGCCAGCTTTACCCGCAGCCAACAGAGTTCCGCCCGTCGCGCCGTACAAACAAGTGTTGCCGACGATCGCATTTTCGGAAGCATCGTAAGTCGCACCAGCCGGCGGTGCGATCGCAATTTCGCCGCCGTGCATCCCCTTACCAACGTAGTCATTGGCTTGGCCTGACAGTACCAGCGTCATCCCCGGCAAATTGAACGCGCCGAAGCTTTGGCCCGCGCTACCAGTGCAATTGAGGGTGATGTGACCGCTAAAGCCCGTGTTGCCGTGTTGCTGCGCGATCGCACCAGCCAAACGCGCTCCCACAGTGCGATCGGTATTCACCAATTTTACGCTCTTGCTAACAGTGCCGTGATTGGCGATCGCACTTTGAATCTCAGCATCTGCCAGCAAATCGTCGTCTAACACTGGCCCGTTGGTGTGTACGCCGCCGTGCACCAAGAAAGATCGATCGCTCTTAGTATCCGGTAACTTAATCAAACAATCCAAATTAATCGCTTGAGTTTTAGTTAGTTTCACCCCATCGCGCATTTTCAGCAAATCCGCGCGGCCGATGATATCTGCGATCGACTTATAACCCAATTTCGCCAGCAAACTCCGCACTTCTTGTGCTACGAAATAGAAGAAATTAACCACGTGTTCCGGCGTTCCGGGGAACCGTTTCCGCAAGTGTTCTTGTTGAGTTGTCACGCCCACCGGACAACTATTCATGTGGCAAACGCGAGCCATAATGCAGCCTTCTGCAATCATTGCCACCGTGCCGAACCCGTACTCTTCGCCGCCCATCAAAGCGCCTACAATCACGTCCCAGCCAGTTTTAAAGCCACCGTCAACGCGCAGTAAAACTCGATCGCGCAATTTATTTTCCATCAGCACCCGGTGAACTTCTGTCAATCCGAGTTCCCAGGGAGAACCTGCGTGCTTAATCGAACTCAGTGGCGAAGCACCGGTGCCGCCGTCGTGGCCGGAAATTTGAATCACGTCAGCATTGGCTTTAGCGACACCCGCGGCTACAGTTCCGATGCCGACTTCCGACACCAACTTCACCGAAACTCCTGCTTGCGGATTGATTTGGTGCAAGTCAAAAATCAACTGCGCCAAATCCTCGATCGAATAAATGTCGTGGTGAGGAGGAGGCGAAATCAGCGTCACACCCGGTTTCGACCGGCGCAAATAAGCAATGTACTCGCTCACTTTCGGCCCCGGCAATTGACCGCCTTCACCCGGTTTCGCACCTTGTGCGATTTTAATTTCGATTTGTTTGGCGTTCATCAGGTACTCGGGAGTCACCCCGAAGCGTCCCGAAGCTACTTGTTTGATGGATGAAGAAGCTGTATCGCCGTTCTGCAAACCTTTTAAGTGAGCTAGCGTTTGTGAGAAACCCGCCGCACTCACATCGTTTAGCACTTTGTAGCGCACCGGGTCTTCGCCGCCTTCGCCGGAGTTGGATTTGCCGCCGAGGCGGTTCATCGCAATCGCTAGCGTTTCGTGGGCTTCCGGGGACAAAGCGCCGAGGGACATACCGCCGGTGGCGAACCGCTTGACAATATCTGCTACAGATTCTACTTCTTCGATCGCAATGGAAGGACGATCGCTCGCAAAATCCAGCAAATCCCGCAAAGCCGTTACCGGGCGGTTTTCGAGCTGTTGCTTGTAAACCTCGTAGTGATCGTAAGCCGTTTCAGAATTTTTGGAACCAATTGGTTCCATTTTTGCTTCAGCCCCATTGCCGTTACTGTTAGTTTGAGCCTTAAAAGTAGTCACAGCCTTGTGCAAAGCCTTGGCCATTTCCGGGCTGTTCATGTGATATTCACCGCCCCGGCGGTACTGCACGAAGCCGTAATTTTCCAGCTTTTTGAGGTGCAATTCTGGGAAAGCCTGACTGTGGAAAGACATTACCTCGTTAGCCAGTTCCGCCACACTCAAACCGCCGATGCGGGAAACAGTGCCTTTGAAGCCCAAATCGAGCAAATCGCCGCCAATGCCGATCGCCTCAAAGATTTGCCCTCCTTGATAGCTAGACAGCAGCGAAATCCCCATTTTCGACAAAATCTTCAGCAAGCCGTTTTCCACCGCTGTGCGGTATCTCGCTTGAGCCTCGGTCACTGTAATATTGGGAACTTTGCCGTGCTGCATCAAATTTTGAGTCTTGGGGTCATACCACCAGGCGCGCACGCTTTCCAATGCCAAGTAAGGGCAAATAGCCACCGCCCCGTAACCCATCAAACAAGCGAAGTGGTGAGTGCTCCAACATTGGGCGGTATCGACAACTAGCGAAGTTTGCATCCGCAGGCCGACGGCAATTAAGTGGTGGTGAACCGCACCAACTGCGAGGAATGGGGGAATGTAAGTATATTCTGCGCTCAATCCCACAGCAGAAGATCCGCCTTCTCGCTTCGAGGCTCGATCGCTCAAAATCAGAATTCTCGAACCCTCGCGCACCGCAGCAGCCGCCTCTTGACAAAGTTGCTCGACTGCGCTTTTCAAACCTTCAGGCCCGGCAGAAATTTTGTAAAGCGTTGACAATTCGGTAGCTGGGAAAGACTTTTGCCCTTTCAAGAAAGACAGTTCAGCGTCGTTGAGTACGGGGGAATCTATTTTCAGCCGCTTGGCATTTTCCGGCACTGCTTGCAGTAAATTGCCCCGCAGGCCCACACTCATCGTCAGCGACATCACCATCCCCTCGCGCAGGGGGTCGATCGGCGGATTTGTCACTTGAGCGAACCGCTGTTTGAAATAGTTGTACAGCAACTGAGGCTTTTCTGACAGCACGGCCAAGGGAACGTCGTCGCCCATGCAGAAAGTCGGTTCTTTCCCAGAACTCGCCATCTCGACGATTACCATGTCCAAATCTTCTGCTGTGTAGCCGAAAGCGGTTTGGGTTGCCAACAGCGTTTGCGAGTCGAGGGTTGGTGTTTCGGCAAAAGGCTGCGGCTGCAAGATTTCGCGGTTTTGTTTCAGCCATTCGCCGTAGGGGTGCCGCTTAGCAATTCGCTGCTTGAGTTGCCAATTTTTGAGAATTTCGTTGGTTTGCAGGTCAACTGCAATCATTTGTCCTGGCCCCAAACGGCCTGTTTCGACGATATCTGCTTCGGGAATATCGACAACTCCGGCTTCGGAGGCCACAATTACCAAACCGTCTTTAGTAATGCAGTAGCGGGCCGGACGCAAACCGTTGCGATCGAGCGTAGCACCTACTTGTTTGCCGTCGCTGAACACGAGCAGTGCCGGGCCGTCCCAAGGTTCTTGAATGCCGCTGTAATACTCGTAAAAATCGACAATTTCTGGATAGGGGGCCAAATCCGGCTGATTTTTGTAGGCTTCGGGCACCAGAATTGTCAGGGATTCTAGGGGGGTGCGGCCGGAGTGCACCAACAATTCCATCACGTTGTCCAAGTTTGCCGAATCGCTGCTTTCGGATTTGACAATTGGGTTGAACGTGTCGATGTCGGCTTGACTCCAATTTGGGTGAGATAAATTGGCTTGCCGCGCCTTCATCCAGGTAATATTGCCCAACAGCGTGTTGATTTCGCCGTTGTGTCCCAGCAAGCGCATGGGCTGGGCCAAGTGCCAGCGGGGCATGGTGTTGGTGCTGAAGCGCCGGTGATAGACGGCAAAGGAGCTTTTATAAGCGGGATTTTTCAGGTCAGGGTAAAATTCTCCCAGTACGGCCGATCGCACCATGCCTTTATAGACGATCGTGCGGCAGGAGAAAGAGCAAGTATAAAAGTCTCGGCGGGTGAAGTTGGGGCGATTTGACACGGCGTGTCCGATCGTGCGGCGGGCCAGAAATAGCTTTCTGTCGAGTTCGTCTCCGGTTAATTGCGGTGAACTGACAATTACTTGTTCGATTTGAGGTTGATTTTCTAGCGCTTGCTCGCCCAAAACCGACGGTACAATGGGAACTTTGCGCCATCCCAAAACATTGAAACCGCGATCGGTCAGAACTTCCTCCACTACCTGCCGCGCTATAGTCGCTTGACTTTCATCTTGAGATAGAAACAGCATTCCCACGCCGCAGTTTTCCCGCGCGGGAGGCACAATTCCCTGTTCGGCAAACCAAGCATCCAGCAATTCCCAAGGAATCGCGGTCATCAAACCCGCACCGTCGCCGGAATCGGAGTCGGCGCTGCAACCGCCGCGGTGTTCCAGACAAGTTAAAGCTGGGAGCGCTTTCTCAATAATTGAGTGGGTAGCTTCGCCGTTTTGGTTGGCAATAAACCCCACACCGCAGGCATCTCTTTCTTCTACTAACCAGCTTTGGCCGGCATAGGGAGTTCCTCGCTGAGTCTGATGCACGTTTCTGTTTGGATCGATCGTGTTACCCATGTTGATTGAATGTTATTTCCGTGATTGTGTGGTTGATGCGTTTTTATAGCTCGGAGAGAGAAGGCTGCCGAGCGGTGGGAGCCTAGTAAACTTTAAGACAGCACACTGGAAGCTGATTTGATTAAAAATTTACGTCTATGCGGCCTGTACTTAGCACTTAAACCCTGTTTGCAGATTTTAAATTATCTCGCTCGCATCGCATCGGAGATGTCTCGTAGAATACCCTGCTCTTAAAAAGCTGTGATTCTTTGGGAAATCGCCGCCCTGCAACTAGATACATTGCAGGCGATCTAGTTTTTTGTGTGGGTTTTTCCTGAGTTCGGAAGGGTAGCCTTGCAGCGAACACGGGTAGATAGTAACTTTAGCGTTATTTTGCTGGCTGCGCTGTTGAGTTTGTTTCGTCAGCGGCCGCAGACACAAAACCCACCTGCCCGGTCAGTCGGTAGGTGCAATGTAGCAGCGCGGTTCACAACTGGTGAAACCTGTCTTATTGTGCAGTCAACTCTCAAGCCGCGAACATCAAGTTTATCAAGAAACTGATAAAATTTCACCGATTGCAGTCAGAGTTGGCGTGCAAGTCTTCTGAGCGATCGCTCAGAACCCAGGCTAAGATGCCTGGCCAAAAAACGTTGAGAGTTGTCCGCAACCCTAATTTGTGTTTTTTGACCCACAAACGTTTGTAACTCATCAATGAAGGCTATTTCAAGGATTTCTGACAAATTGTGGAGTATCTGGTAGAGCCAGCGCAGCCTTTTTGAATCAACAATCTCACTCCATTTAGGGCCGAGAGTGTCAAACATCATCTCATAATTATGCTACGCCTGTTAATTAGGTTCTTAAGTTCCTCTTCCCTGAACTGCTGTCGTTCAATCAGCGTTAGATAAGTCATTTTGTACGTGTTTTCAACTGCCATATAAACAGAGCTTAGATAAAAACTTCAAATCTTATTTAAAAAATAGCTCTTTGATAATTCGCTCTCCCAAATATGTTAAGAAAAATGTAATTCACTGAATACCACAGTAGAGCGAGCGAAAATAGTAGATAGTAACTCTCAGAAGCTTCTGG
>JAUBST010000015.1:134154-159174 GCA_036702215.1 Microcoleus sp. F6_B6 | reverse complement strand
ATTGATTTCCATTTATCAACTGGATTTAACTCCGTTGCCATAACATTCTCTACGCCTGAATGAACATTTTCTATGTAGACCGTACCCAGTTGTCCAAGAGTCCTGATTTCTTGAATTTTTGAGTACATCTTACCAACTCTACCCGCTAACCCTTATTTAAGGAGTCCACAATTTGAGAATTGATTTTTTCAAATTGAAGGTTGAAAGAGCCGTTTTATTCGTTCCTCGGTTGAGTTGTTTTGTAGTTTTAGGTTCTCTCATTTCGCCCACGATTTCCCAGAATTGCATTTATCCAGTTCAAAATAATGCGGGTATTTTCACACTTTAAGTGTTATGTTGTGTCGTTGTTCGACCTTGATTTCGGTCGTTCACGCTCAGACGCTTTTTCCGAGAGTTCAACTAATGTTTAACCTTGACTACTTACCTATACGAGTTGCTCCCATCTCAGGTTTGTTATTCTCGTTCTGTCCCCAGCTTCATTTTTAGAGTTTGTTCTCTATCCATGTGGGCAGTTTTGGCATCACGCCATTCCTAGCGGGTAAGACTTGTCAAATTTGAGTTTGACGCACTCACACTCAACTGAAGTTACCTTTACTATCTTTTAGGGCTTGCACCCAAGGCTGCGTAAAGGCTCTAATCCCCTAACCCATACAGGCTAGTTTCATAGAAACGAACCGCACAAACTGTACGTGCGACTTTCACCGCATACAGCTCAAGCGTCGATTTCTACTTTCACGTCGTTGTGATTTCGGGCTACACGAGCTTTTACGTGGATAGGCTGGTGCTGGTGACAGTGGCGGTGGAATCTGTAAATTGGATTTGTTCCAGTTATCGTGGTTTCCGTCCGCATGGTGTAGTTCTACCTTGTCCCCACTGAAGAATGTCAGTCCGCAAGCTTTGCATTGATGGTTTTGTTGCTTCAAAAGTGATGCGTGTATCCCTGAGTAGTTCTTGTTTTCTCTCTGTCACCAATGGTGGGGATGCCTAGCTTTCTTTGAGTGCCATCCTTTTTTGGGATGTTTACTCTCCGTAGTTTGCGGTGTTCCCATTTCTTCCATCCTGTTAGCAGGTCTTGGGTGAGTTGCATCCGTTCTTTGCAGTGAGAGTGCAGTTTTACCGTCTACCCCTGCTGTAGCCTTACCCTGATTTAATTGGGTGACTTGCCTTACTGCTAAGTATTTGGCAGCTTGGGAGTTAAGCAGTAGCGACCGCAAGCTAGTTAATAAGCTTGCGGTCGCCATTCTTCCGAGCTTTGTAAATCCTTGTTTGTAGGCGGAAAACCACCTTCTGGAATCGTTTCCAAGGTAATGCTTTCCAATTATCAACTTCCTTTTTTAGAGTCGTCATAACCTGTACCAACTACTAAAGTGATTTAGTCTCGATCGATCGTGACCAGTGGGGCTTGAGTCCTTAGTTCTTGCCGTTTCGGTCACATCCTACCCGCTCATTTCATCTGTACTTTACCTATTAGACAGGGGTTTCAACCCCTGGCGGACTCGCGGGATGACTCGATTATATGGAACGCTATCAGTTTGTCAACCGCTTCGGCACTGTCGCCAGTGAATACGGTTACAATCTGCGAGTTTGCAACCGTCAAGGCACAGCTTTGGCAGTTTATTCGTGCAAGGGCGATCGGCTTAGCTGTAAAATTGATTTAGAATCTCTCTCAAATCCCGGTCTTCGAGGAAGGGTGAAAGGGTTTTAGTAGGGTGCGTCAGAAGCCAGTTGTTTCCTGGATAATCGATAAATCAATACCTGACGCGCCCACATTTTAGCTGACAAATGCAGTTTATAATACGCAGTAAAAAATGAAAACAAATCTTGAGCTTCCTGCTGAATTAGAACCTTTTCGCCAAGAAATTGAAAGTTCAGAAAAGCCTGTTATCAAAATCACTTACGAACGAAAGGCGACTGATTTCTGGTCAAGCAAATTTGGCGGAGTGCCTTACTTGCCGAAATGTTACGATTTTCCCAAAGATAGTGATGGAAAATATATGCACCTTTTGGCACAACTCAATTTTGAGGAAATATTTGCCCAAGTGCCATATTTAGCGCCTTTCCCCAAACAAGGAATTTTGCAATTTTATATTAGTAACAATCAAGGTTGTTATGGAATGGATACAGAGAAGTTGGACAATCAAAAAGATTTCAAAATATTGTACTTTTTAGAAATTGACAGAAATAATTGTCAAACAGATTTTGGTTTTTTGTTGGATATCAATAATGAGAGCTATTCAACTTTAAACAATCAAAAATTTAGTGCCTTGCAATTGGTTGACGAAAATAATTGTCCGATTGAGATTGAGAATCCTTTTAGTGAGCATATTTTTGAACGTGATTATTTACCTTTAAAGCACCAATATGTGAATAATTCTCAAGAATGTTTGGCTTTACAGTTTAGTCCTGACAAGGGGTGGGTGAATCCAGCGGACTATCAATTTGATACTTTTTTGGGAGAACAAAAGCTTCAAAATTATTTGGATCTAATTTGGGAAGATGATAACAGATTATTTGAGTGGTATTCTGGTAATATATACGAGAATCACCATAAAATAGGGGGATACGGCTACTTTACGCAAACTGATCCTCGTGAGGATAGTCCGCAATACAAAGACCATAAAGTTGTACTCTTACACATGATTAGTGATGATGAGATTTGTTGGGGTGACTGTGGAGTAGGTAACTTTTTGATTCGTGCTGAGGACTTAGAAAATTTAGATTTTTCTCAGGTGATTTATAATTACGATTGTTCTTAAAATTAAAATACTAACACTTCAACCCGTGCTATTTTTTTATTTTTCTAAGGTACGTAGTTGCGCTTGGGCGCTCTTTGGAAGCATCTCATTGTTGTAAAAAGCATTTTTTATTTGAATAATGTCCCGATCGCCTATTGTACAATACGGGAGCGGGGACAGCACTATAAATGCAAAACTGCGATGCTCCGTGCTCTTTCATAGATAAAAGAGCGCCCAAGCGCAACTACGTACCTCAAAACGTAGTGAAATTTTAACTTCTCACTACTTGCCGAATTTCTTGCCAGAGCGATCGATATTGGGCAATCCCCGCATCCCCAAACGGCAGCAAAAACTCGCTATCCGCAAGAATCTTAGCATCCGGCAACAACACAGAATTAGTGCGAACAGCTTCCGGCAAATCCTCGGGTTTCATGCCGACAATTATCGGCGAACTAGCTTTAGCCAGCAAAGATAATTGAGGAGCAATCTGAGGCTGCAAGCAAAAATCAATCCATTTTTCCACTAAAGAAACTGGATTCCCCGATGCTGGTGTTACCCACAAATCAGTCCAAAGTGCAGTTCCCGAAACCGGAATTACTAAAGCAATATCCTTTTCAGTTTGCAGCAGCGGCAGCAAGTCGCCAGAGGAACCGACGGCCAACCAAGTATCGCCTAAAATCAATGGTTGCAGGTAAGCGTCGGAACTATAAAATTTAACTTGTCGGTGCAGATTTGCCAGTTCTTTTTTGAGATTTTGGACTCGATCTAATTGCTGCGTATTGTAAGATTTTCCGAGTTTTTTTAATGTTAAACCGATAACTTGTCTAGCGCTATCCGGCAAAGAAATTCGATCGCGCAATTCCTCTCGCCACAAGTCACTCCAATCTGTGGGAGTCCACCCCAAAGACTTGAATTTATCTGTTCGATAGGCAATTACTGTACTTCCCCAGCGGTAAGGTGCTGCCCATACTTTACCTTGAGGATCTAATTTACCCTCATCGTTGCGCCTGACGAGTTTTTGCCATCTTTCGGGCAATTGTTCCCAATTAGCAAACTTAGCAGGATCGATCGGCTGAATCAATTTTTGCCGAATTGCCAAAGTCAGCCAGTAATCTCCCAACATCACCAAGTCAGCTTGATTTTTTGATTTGGGAACCTGTTTCCACTCCTGCAATAGGGCGAATAATTCTTTTAATTGCGGTTCTTGCGTTACCTGTAAAAGCGGAGACGGTTGTACATCGCGCCTAAATTTGCTTGCCAGTTGGGCCGGAATACCGTTTTTGAGCGATCGAATTTTGAGAGTGGGCTTCGAGTCGCACCCTGCCGCCAATTGACTTAAAGTTAGGGTGGCGGCCCCCAATAGCAAAGACCTTCGTTTCACCTGTCAATCCGCTTTTCTAAATATTGACCGATCGTTTTGTGTTCTGCACCCCGGGCAATAATTGGTTGTCGAGTCCGGTAGTTGGCGCCGATTTATCTTATTTATTCCTCAAACACAGAGCCATTGTACTCGGTTCTGCTGCGCTGTGAGTCTGTTTTGCTCTTGCCCTGATTTTACCCTCTATCTGGTCGATCGAGCTTTCGGATGCCGACAACTCCGTCAGCTTAACGCCTGATTTCTTCCCGAAAAGTTCTTTTGAGCCAATTTTGCTCGTCCGGGTTGGCAATCGACTGCATCTGTGTTACATTTTTTAATATAACAAAACAAAAAGAGCGTTGCCCTCTGCTGTTGGATGACGCTTTTTACACAACCGAATTGAAAAATCCTTTTTAAATCCGCCACAGCTTAATAACTAGAAATCCACTCATCTGAATCCTGAAAGCACTGGCAGGCCAAGCAAAGTCAATCTCACAGGAGCCTCGGCGCTCCGACTCTGAAAAACCGGAATTTTTAACTCTGATTGAAGGTTTGAACGCAGTATGGGGGTTAAAAATTTTGGTGTTTGCGTCCGCGAGTATCTAAAATCTAAAATCTAAAATCCACTCACGAATGTCGATCGATTCTCCTCTACCTGAGTGCCTAAATTTACCGTCAGGATTGGGGACACAACAATTACGTCAAAAATTAAATAATTTAGTGATAAATCCGCGTTCTATAAAGATTTCCCTAATATGTAAATATATAAAGTTACGATCCAAAGGATGATTGTATGGAATCGCTCCACCAGCAAGTTACAGTATTGAGCCAAAAAGTCGAGGCCCTCTACAAACTCATAGAAAACCTCAATGAAAAGCTCTTGGAGTCGGCCCAGGAGACGAAACTGACCCAGCAACAGAGAAACGATCGCTCTGGAACTCTAGGAAATGACCCAATCTCGCCCTATCAAAGCTACAGCAGTCTCGACGGCCTCCTCGAACACAAAGACATACTGTTAGATGACAGCTACTTCGATAAGAACTCTCAAAGCCTGGAAAAAGAGCTGAGCGCCGAAATTCAAATCCAGCGCTTAACAGCTCAGCTAACAGCAGCTTACAATCGAATTGCCGCCTTGGAAGAACAGTTGCTCTCCAAAAGAATGCACTCGCCACATCTAGGGGGGCCTAATTAAATATTACTAGCGGAGATCGGGTAGTAATAAAAAAAAACAAGTTGCGTTGATTTATGCTCGTCTACTTATAGATTCATTGCATAGAGTTTTTTATCTCCCGCAATTAGCAGGGGGAATACTGCATCAAAGCCAGATATTGTGTAGAAACTTCTGTCAATCTGAGAGCAAAAATGCTATGGGAAGTGATATAATTATTCAGCCAAAACGAAGCTGGGCGAGCAGCACAACCGTGTTCGCAGCTCGATCGCCTCATCTGAATTTTTAATGTTTAATTCCTAACATTCCTGGATGCACAGAAAACTAAAAACCCGGTTGGCGAGTGTATGCCTCGCTGCAAAACCCCAATATTTTCAGTAAAAACCTGGTTGTTTGCCTCCAGGACTTCCTAATGTTTAATTTCACACCTGCGCCGCGCTAAAGCTTCAACAGCTTGGAGGAGTTGAGGAGGAGTCCAATTTGCAGCCAAGCCACTGGCGATCGCACACGCTCCCGCACCGACACCTTCCTTAACATACCCGCGATCGTAAGCTTGCAGTTGACCGTAGCCAGATCCAGCAAAACTTAGCTGCGCGGCCAACAGAGGCACACCGCCGATATCATTAGCGAGTCCTACAGTGTCTCCTGTAGGGTCTTCGGCCACCCAGCGCGTAGTCCCCACCGCAACTTGTTCGGGACTCCATAGCAGAGCATATTCACGGGCTAAGGCTTGCATCAAAGCGTGTACTGCCAGCATTTGCGTCCCCCCTGCCAGAAGCACCCCGCAAGTCCGACTCGCGGCGATCGCCATTGCCGCCACCGCTATTTGCATCGGATCGCCCACCGCCGCTACCAATTCCAGGGGAGTGCTGTTTTGTCCGCCAATTTCCCAATCAGCATGATTGAGTCCCGCTGTCACCGCCGCCAATTTTTGAGCGTGATTGCAGCGAGGATGAGAACTGTTAACTTTGCCCGCCGCTGCAATACCCAAACCCATTAACACGCCCAAAGCAGTAGTCGTTCCCCCAACTACGCACTCCCCTAAAATTAAATAGCTGCCATTAGTTCGATCGGCCAATTTAGCTCCCCAAATTAATCCTTGTTCGAGCAAATGTTTGACTGTTTCGAGTTCTAAAGCATTCCCAGAAATCAGACACTTTGCCGGAGTGCCGCCCAAATCAATTGCAGGTACGGGAGGTGGGAGGGGCAAACCAGCATTAAATAGGTAAAGGGGAAGTTCCAAAGCTTCGACTACAGCGCGAGATATCAGTACCGGCGAGGCACCCGCTTCTAGGGGCGGCAAAGGATATTGGGGCGACGGTTGGGGGCCGTTATACAAAAATTCTGCATCGGCCAAACAAGTAAATTGTCGATCGTGCGGCGTTGCTCCTGCTGCTGAAATTCCCGGAATTAAGCCTGTAGCCGTAAATCCTAACACGCAGGCAAATATCGGTTTTCGTCCCCGATAGCGATCGAGCCACCGCTGCCCCTGTTCTATTTCTGTATAAATACCAATCATAAATTAGTCATTAGTTATTAGTCATTAGTCATTAGTCATTAGTTAGCAGTCATTAGTCATTAGACCTCTCCTAATAATTATTGTGGAACAGGCATCCTGCCTGTTCAAGACTTACTTTTCAGGAGAGATATATTAGTAATTAGTCATTAGTTATTAGTCATTACTTATTTACTAGCAATGCCCCATGCCCCATGCCCCATGCCCCATGCCCCATGCCCCATGCCCCATGCCCCATGCCCCATGCCCCATGCCCCATAACTACTCTTCATAATCGATTAAAACTTGCACCCAGCTTGGTGGCCGCGGAATAGGATTTCCCAAACGATCTAATAGCAGCAAAGCTACTAAATGCACTACAAATAAATAGACAATATTGTTAACTAAAATCATCCCGGCGGCGATCGCCCCAATTGTGTTCAAACTCGGTACATTAAGCCAGCCCAGCTTCACAAACACCCATTCCACCATGTCTGTTACCTGTGCCGTTACGTACACCCATAGATCTTGACCCACCAACGCCGACAGCAGCCAAAACCGAAAAAAGAAGCCTGCAGTACCAATGACAGCACCCACACTAATAGAGAGCGACCAAATCGCTTTGCGCCTCCAAAGTCCTCCCAGCGCAACTCCCATAATTCCAAAAGGCATCACGTATAAAATGCTCCGCGTCGGGCCCATCAGTACCGACAGCAGCAAACCCGATACCAAAGCTGCCATCCAAGCTGCTCGGTTGCCCCAGCGCAAGTAAACCAGGGCGATGGGTATCGGGAAAAAAACCCGCAGCAAAGGCCCCAGCGGAAAGTAATAATTTACCAGCCAAATTAAGCTAGCGGTACTTGCCAAAAAAGCCGTTTCTACAAGCCTTAAAGGCGCTTCCCCAGAGGCGCGCTTCCCCGGATCTCGATTGGTACGATCGCCAGTCATTGGTGAAATATCGGCGGTTTGCCGATCGTTATTTGTACTGGGAGAACTACTCGAATTAGACGCAGCATCTGCTGACAAAAAATCACTCATCCGATTTTAGATTTTAGATTTTAGATTTTAGATTTTACGGGACTTGCGCGCGATACGGCTGATTCCCGATTTTCCGATTTTCCGATTTTAGATTTTAGATTTTAGATTTTACGGGACTTGCGCGCGATACGGCTGATTCCCGATTTTCCGATTTTCCGATTTTCCGATTTTCCGATTTTCCGATTTTAGATTTTACGGGACTTGCACCCGATACGGCTGATTCTTGGTTTCACTATTTGGATGCCTCGCCACCAAATTTAATATTGCTCGCAGAAACCGGGTTTAGGTAGGAACACAAGTCTTATTTTAGATGAATTTTCTCAGCAAAAATTTTCAGCAGCATCATTTTTCGATTTTGACAATCAAGCATCCAGGATACCCGCCACGCGATCGATCGGTCCACAAATAAAAAACCTGTATCCGATGAAACTTGCCGAACGTATTTATCTCGCGCAAGTCAGTCGATTTTAGATTTTAGATTTTAGATTTTAGATTTACTTGCGCGAGATAAATCTGGGATCTTGAACAAGAGTCTAAAATTTTGATCTTTCCACGACAGGAGTAGGCACGGTATCCGTTTTTGGGCCTTGTCAATGCTTCAATTCTAAAATCTAAAATCTAAAATCTAAAATTGATTGCCTTCCTGGATTACCAAAACCGAACAAGATGCGTGGTGAACGACATAATTGCTGACGCTGCCGAGGAAAGCTTCTGCCAGACCCGTGCGGCCGCGCCTTCCCAACACTATTAAATCTGCGCCCCAATTTTCGGCCGATTCACAGATACAATGCCCCGGATCGCCGTCCATTTTGCAGTCAAATTCCACCTGCAATCCTTTTTTTGCTGCGGCGTCGCAGTAATTTTTCAGCAAACCCGAAGCCTGTTCTTCCTCCCTTTCCAGCCGCAAGCGTTGAGCTTGATAAGCTTGATCCATTAACTCGACATTCATGCCCAAATCTACCGGAATTGGCACTGCAGTCTGACCCACCGTGCTGACAGTAACGCAGTTAAATAGCATCACCTGGGCGCGATCGCTCAGAGCTAATTCTAAAGCTTGAGTGAAGACGCGGTGGCCCAGTTCAGAATCATCTAAGGCGGCGAAAATTTTCTTAAAACTCACAGCTTTACCTCCTGCGGGAAATCATTAATATCAGTTAGTTAACAGAGAGTGCTTTTGAATTAGATTCAATAAAAGCAAACTCTGATACTTCTAGACTAACAGACGCTCCAAAGCGTGCAGGTCGGGAATGCACAAAACGTCACGTTCGCGCTGAATAGTTCCTTTTTTTTCCAGCTTGCTCAGCACTCGCGTTACTGTTTCGCGAGCCAGCCCGCTGAGGCTGCTCAATTCTCTGTGTGGCAGGTTGGGAATTTCTGTACCTCCTGTGGACATAATTTTCCCTTGCCCCTCTGCCAAAAACAATAGAATATCTGCTACTCGCGAGGTACTGTCCGACTCTCGCAAACGCAGGCGGCGGTTGACTTGTCGCAGGCGACGCGCCATTAGTTGAGCTAGGCGAATGCCTGCTAGCGGCTCAGTATGAATGAGCTGCACAAAATCCTGAGATGGCATATTGCCGATCAGTGTCGGGGCTAGGGTGATCACATCTGTCGATCGCGGTGCTTCTTCGATCGCGGCCATTTCCCCGAATAATTCTCCTTTCCCTAAAATATTCAGTGTTACTTCTTTTCCGTCTAGGTTGTAGGTGCGAATTTTCACCCAACCATCCAATATAAAATACACTGATGTTCCCCAGTCATTTTCAAGTAAAATTACCTGATTTGACGGATGACTGCGGGTAACGATGTGGACAGTTGCTCTCTCGATTACAGGATCGGGTAATCCTGCAAAAAAAGGAGTAGAAACTATCAATTGATTTATATTAGAATTCGGATCTCGGGTGTTAAAGCGGTCTTCCATGAGGCCATCATTTTAATTTATGCGCTTGAGCTGCGCTGGGCAGTTAGAAATAGCTTGCAGCCGAGTCATTCGATTTGAGATTCAAGATTTGAGAAACAAGGATCTAAAATCGGCAATTTTACCTCTAAATTTTTGCGGTCAAAGGCTCAATATGGGAATTAATAGCCTCAAGCTCTGATTGGGAGCTAGAAACTAAAAAATATACCATAATTTTTTAGATATTTACCACCGATCAAATTTTATTAACAAAATTTTAGCAATGTGGCAAACGACTGAGCCGATCGAATTACCTTTGAAAGCACTTCGCGAAAACAAGCTTAACACTGCTGAGAGATTTCTTGTCATTGGGCCCAGCAGTTGAGCGGCTGAATCCACGATCGCAAGCCTGCAAGCACGGTAGACTGTTCCCAAATCGGAGCAACTGACTAGAACCTGGCAAATGTCAGCACGATCGGCAAAATTCACAGCTATTGCTAGCTTAAAGGCTGGCGCTCTTCGCGAGCCAAACCGACGCAGATCCCAGCAAACTTTTCTGCTACCCCAAAATTATTGTACCATTAGTATCTAGCCATGAATACAGAGAAAAGGCTATTATAAAAGGTTACTCAAACCGACTGTACGGAGAAAACCCCGAATCCCGGCATCCCAAATCGCAAATAGTTTGAGGTTTTTTCCAAGTCGGTCAAAGAGGAAGAGACAGTGGCGCGCCGCCACGCTAGCCAAACTCGGGGTGACGGGTTTGTGGTCCGCCGCTCAAGCGGGTGAGGGCAAAAAATCGTGCGTTAAGCGCAGCTATCCCGAGCCGGAATCGACCTCCGGCCCGGCAAACAAGAAAGCAGACGCAGAATTAGATAGCACTTGCAGTTGATAGAAGCGGGCATTTGGTGCGGAAGTACCGGCTAATCTATCATAGGCAATAGAAGCGATCGGAAGACAAAACGTTAATTAACAGTTGTCAGAAAATATTAGTGAATAATTGACGATCGAGCATCCAGGATACAAGCCCCCGGATTCATCCGTCCAGAAATAAAAAACCTGTATCCGATAAACAAGTAAATAAGCCCCCGAATTTATCCTTGGGGTCAATGCTTCAATCTCAAATCTCAAATCTCAAATCTCAAATCTCAAATCGATTCACGGACTCGCATTCAGATTATTCTATCTATTGGCATCGCTGCCGCCTGACTTCAGTCTTTTTTCGGTAAAGTTTCTCTCAAGCCGCATTCCCAGAGGTTCCGCCCTTGAATTCTCAGAAGTACAAAATTCAAGCACTGATTGCTGAGATAGACGAGGTACTCAGCAAGCCCGCACCCCGCTTGCCTTGGACGGGTTCTCTTGATACTGTCCACCAGCGCCAACTTTTAGAGCGAATTCGCGCTTATCTGGTTTCCTCAGACTCAAAGCTAACGGCCCCAAAGGCTCCCGCCCGCCCAAATGTCCGCCCCGAACCAGTTCCAGTGCCCAAAGTGCCTCTGCCCGCCCCTCGCCCCTCAGCCGCAGAGCAAATCATGCTTGCCGTAACCGGAGAAATCAGCCACCTGCGTTCAAGCCTGACAGGGCCGCTCCAAGAAGACATAGAAGCTCTGCGGCAAGAGCAGCAAGCTCTAATTCAAGAAATCAAGCAGCTAGAAGCAAAACGACAGCAGCAGCAATCCCTAGCTCAGCAACAAGCCAACCAACAGCAAATCATTGCTGAATTCTTGCAGGTACTGACTGCCCGCTTGGAAGAAACCTTGACTAGCGATTTCTCCCAAATTCTAAGTTCGCTAGAAAATCAGTTATTGCAAAGCAGCGCAGCACCATACTCTTTGGGCAGTGCGCCTGACGAACAATCGGCTGTTGACGCAACACTCAACCGACAAACCTCAGAAGAACACCCGCTGCTGACGCCGGCTCAGAGGTTGGAGCAAATGCAACTGTTCCAATCTCATGCTGACAGTCTGCTGATGAGTCTCGATTCTAGGATTGCTATCGTGTTCGAGGCTTTGCAAGCAAATCTGCAAAGCTATCAAGCTTCCTTGAGACAAGAACTCGAAAATATGTACGGTTTGAGCCAGCAGAGCGAGGCGATGTTCGCGGCTTTGGTCAACCACTTGGCCGCACAGTTGGGGCGAGAAGCATCTTCCTACGTTCAACAGCCGATCGATTTAGCAAATAATCTCGAAACCGCCACCCCAACCGCAGCCGATCGATCTGATGTCGCTCCCGCCCTTTCAAATACTTCGATCGAGCACTCAGCCGCAGAGACTCTGACTGGAGACTCGGTGCAGGAAATTCGCACCGGCGAATTCGGAGAAGAAGACAGATTTCCCTACGCCGGTACAGAAATTTCTCCGCAATTCAAACAGTTGAGGCGCGACCGCGATCGCATTCAAGCTCCCATTTTGCTCCCGGAGTTGGAAGATAATTTGTTCGGTTCTGCACCCGAAAAATCTCGATCGGCAACTCCTTTACCAGGCGATGAAGCGGAGAATAGCTTAACAGAAACAAGCGAAGATATTGAGGATTTGTATGCAAGTTTGTTCGCGGGAGAAGCGGTTCCTGAAGTAGAATTACAAGTCGAAACTTTTCCTTTAGAAAATAGTGTAATTGAGACGAAAAGTCAAGGTGTAGAAGAAAGAGCAGCGGCGGACAAGGAAACTGCTGAATCGCTAAAAATGACCGAAGATTTGTTTGTGAATCTGCTGGATGAAGGCGAATCTTTGGAAGAGATTTTAGTAGAGGAAGATTCTGAGTTGGTAAGGGGGAATTTTGTAGAGTCTCTAACTTTAGAGAGTGCCGGTTTATTTGAACCGCAAGTGGCAACAGTAGCTGAAGTGTCAGAAACACCAGCCTCAACCGCTGAGGTGCAACTTGACACGGACGATCGAGAAAATCTAGAAACGGCTCAAAACCGAGGCGAGCAGTTGGGCGCTACAGTCCCTCAGCCAGCAGCTTTGCCGTTGAGAACGCCTGCCGAAATTAGCCCAAACCTCCCCAGTGCCAAGTCCCATGTGCCGAGTGCCGGTGACGTTAAAACTGGCGAGTTAGACTCATCCTTACAGCGGATCGATGATGTCTACATCCAAGCTTCGCCGGACGAGGATTTGCTGCCGGTCGAGGCATTAGAAGATGACATCGATCGATCTCTCAATTTGGACAACAATACTCTGGAACTTTTGGAGGCAGACCTCTACAATCTGGAGGGATTGGAAAATACTCAATCCCGGCGATCGAATTTCTCAGCCGCTAACAGCTTGGACTTATCGGGGAGTTCCCCCGAAGGCGGTGGACAAAATCCCTTTGCGGAGGTGGCAGAGGAAGAACTCGGCACGCTGGAGGATTTGTTCTCCGATGTGTTGGAACTCTCCTCTGATAACGAACCCTTTGTTTTGGAAGACGAACTTGAGGATGATTTGTTTGCGGAGGAAGACGACTCGAATTTGACGCTAGACGAGATTTTGGCTAGTTTGACCGAGACCGATCGACCTTTGACTGATTTTCCCCCTCCAGAAACACCCGAAACTAGCGAACTGCGATCGAGTCCTGCAGAAAGTCAAAAAAAAAACCTAATTTCGACAGAGAGTAAAGCAGGAGTTGTTGAGGGGAAAACCGATTTTAGCGAGTTTGCCCGGACACAGCAGCAAGACTCGGCCGGGCATTCTGCAGGAGGTGCGATCGCCCCATCCCCAGAACGCCGGGATTATAGCTGGTATTTGGGCATTGATTTTGGTTCCAGCGGCCTGTCTGCGGCTTTGCTCGATCGCACCAGCGGCCAGTTGCACCCGATTTACTGGGAAACATCGCAGGCTGAGGCTCGGACAGCAGGCGCCAGTTATCGGATTCCCTCGGCTGCGGTGCTGGCCCAAACAGCCCCAGGAAGCCCGGGGTCAGAGGTGACAGTTAAGTCGGTGGGATTCCGACCCCAGGCTTTGCCTGCTGGAGAATTTTTACTGGAAAATTTTAAATTGCCTTTAAAGGTGGGCATTCCCTATCAGCGCGAGGCTGCTGGGATGTACGAACCGCTGTTGCAGCGGTCGCCCTTGCAGGCTTTTTCGATCGCCTTGCCGCTGCAAGGTGTGCGGGCACTGCTGGCTACTTTGAATCCGAGGAAGCAGGGGCAAAAATTTGCCGGATCGGGGGAAGTTTTGGATTCTGCACCGAGGGCGAATTTTGCAGGATTGCCAGTTTCCAATTTAACTTGTAGGGCTTCGGGACTGACGCCAGAAACTCTCGATGCGGCGCTTTTAGACTTGCAGGGTGTAATTTTGGGGACTCCGGCGGGCTGGTCGGATGCTTATCGGTTTAATCTGCGGGAGGCGGTTTTGGGCGCGTCTCTGGTGGCTTCTGGTTCGCAAATTTTTGTGGTGGAAGATGCGATCGCCACTTTGCTTGCTGCTGTAACTCCTGTGCAAAATGCCACAGAATTGGAGGAGTCGTCAGCCGTGGATTCTGCTAAGGGAAGTGAAGAAGTTGCACCGCTGACTGTGAATGCTTCGTCTTTTAGCGGGGGAACTTTGATTGTGAATGCGGGGGCGGCGACGGTGGAATTAGCTTTAGTTGAGTTGCCGTCAAATCTTCAAGATTTAACTCGTGCTGATTTTACTTGCTGCAGTTTTGATGCGGCCGGCGATGCTTTCGATCAGGATATTATCTGTCAGTTGTTGGCTAAAAATGAAACTTGGGGAATGTCGATCGATTTGCCCCGTCCGGGGCATCCAGATTTGCCGAGTCGCTATCAATTGCAGCAGCGGTTGCAAGGTTCTGCTTTTGGCCTGCAATTGTTAGAGGCGGCAGGGCAAATAAAAGTTATTTTGCAACATCAAAAAAGTTTTGCTTTGGATATTGGCCAGCAGCATTGGGATGTGAAGCGCAAAGATTTGGAAAGTCTGGTTTTAGTGCCTTTTGTGCAGCAGTTGAACCGCGAATTGAATGCTTTGCTCAGCCGCGCGGGAATGTCGCCGGCGGGGATTAATCAGGCGATTTGTGCGGGGGGTATGGGTGCTTGGCCTGCGATCGCCCGCTGGTTGCGGCAGAAGTTGCCGAATGCGATCGTGGTTCAAGACCGGGAATTGCAGGGCGATCGAGATATTTTTGAGGTTGACAATTCTGCATTAAATTCTGTATTTCAAACTACAAATTCCCCCCAAAAAATTGGTCTAGTTGCCTGCGGGTTAGCGAGTTTGGCTCTCTATCCTCAAATTTTGAATGTGTCGCAGCAGCAGTACAGCGACTTTTTTCTGCTGTGGGAATTAATGCAGGTTTTGGGCGGGGAAACTCTGAGCTTTCAGGAAATTTTGCAGTTGTTGGAGGGCCGGGGCGTGAATACCCGCACCTGCGAACCTCGGATTTTGGGGATTTTGGAAGGAAATTTGCCGGCGGGACTTGTGCCTGCGGAGGAAGATTTCATGCTGCTGGCCGAGGAGTCGAGACAAAATCCTGATTGGGAAGCAATTTTGGCCGAGCCGCTTTTCTTTGAAGATGTTTCGCGGGGTTATCGGTTGAATCTGGAACACGCCTCTGTTGTTCGCGAATATTTAGGCAAACTCGCCTCTAGCAGCCAGCAAAAATTGTTAGAGCCGCTAACACTTGCTTGGGATGTTCGCACCGATATTTATCGCTAAACGGCAAAAAACCCGGTTTCTCAGTAGAATCCTCCCTGTCTTTCGGGAAGAGTCCTAGTCGAAACCTGGTTTTTTTGCGTCCAGGACTAACTTTTTTGTGTAAAATTACGTAAATTTACATGAAATTTATACGTTTTTATAAAAAACACATAGAAACTTTATAGAAGTGTGATTGCTTTTTAAAGATTGTGCAAAGCTGAGCATTTCAGGTTCTGCTGATTTGGGATGACTAATAAAATGGACGTAACAGATCGTTAAAGTTGAGACAAATGATATGAAATTTCCGATGGGTGCCTCGTCGAAATCATTATTATCAGAAATGATGTCGTTATGTTTTCAAGAATCTACTTACAAAGTCTCTGTATCAAAACAACTGCATCACCGATCCGTAACTAGCAAGGTAAAACGGTCGATCGATATTTTGGGATCGCTGCTGGGACTGGCAATTGCAGCAGTGGTGGCGGTGCCGGTGGCAGTGGCGATGCTGTTGGACGATCGGGGCCCGCTGCTGTACAGTCAAGTCCGCTGCAGCTTCAAAGGGCGACATTTCAGAATGTGGAAATTTCGATCGATGGTTGTCGGTGCAGAAAAGCTCAAACATTTAGTTAGCAACCAAGCCAAGGGTCACATTTTTAAGAATGAAAATGACCCGCGAATTACCCGCGTCGGTCGCTTCTTGCGGAGCACGAGTTTGGACGAGTTGCCTCAATTCTGGAATGTGTTAGTAGGCGACATGAGTTTGGTGGGAACTCGACCGCCAACTCCCGATGAAGTTGCTGCCTATGAGGACAGGCACTGGCAGCGTTTAAATGTCAAACCCGGGCTGACTGGGGAGTGGCAAGTCCACGGACGGTCTGGAGTTAAAGACTTTAACGATATTGTGCAGATGGATCTCGACTATCAGGGCAAGTGGTCTGTTGTCTACGACATCACTCTGATTTGCAAAACAATTTTGGTTGTCTTGAGTAAAAATGGTGCGTGTTAGATAGGTAGGCTGTTTTGGGTTGTTTTTTTATTTGAAATTTTAGTTTAGGAGAAAATAGTTGGCAGCGGGATTAAATATATGTTAATAGAATTAGCGATTGGTGACGCTTACGGTGCGGGTTTTGAATTTGTTGACCGGCAGACGATCGAGTTGTACAACAATCTCAACGGTTACATAAAACATCCCCGTCACGACATCGGGCCTGGATGCTACACAGACGATACGCAGATGAGTTTAGCGATAGCTGAAGCGATCGTCAGCCGAGAACCTTGGACGCCGGAACTTTTAGCCACCAAATTTGTTGCAGCTTTTCACCGCGATCGGCGACTTGGTTATGCTGGCAAATTTTACAATTTTTTGCTACAAGTTCAAGACGGCAAAGAATTCTTAGCAAAAATTCACTCCGCTAGCGATAAAAGCGGATCTGCGATGCGAGCCGGCCCCATTGGCATTTTTCCTACTGTTGAAAAAGTCATCGAAAATGCCACCATTCAAGCTGCCATTACTCACAACACTCCTGATGGCATTAAAGCAGCTATAGCGGCCGCTTTGATGTCTCATTACTTTATTTATCAGCTAGGTTCAAAGAAGAATTTGGGAAATTTTTTAGAACAGCACGTAGCTGGTGAGTGGTCGATACCTTGGCAAGGAGAAGTCAGCACTAAAGGTTTGGTGTGTGTGAGAGCAGCTATTACTGCGGTCATGCTCCATGATAGTATGAGCAAACTGCTCCAAGCTTGCATTGCCTTTTCGGGAGATGTGGATACAGTAGCAACTATTGCTTTAGCTGCTGGTTCCTGTAGCAGTGAAATTGCCCGAGACCTGCCAGAAAATCTGGTACAAGGATTAGAAAATCAATCTTACGGTCGGGATTATATCATAGAACTGGATCGACAGTTAATGAATTGCAGGAGCGACTTCTGACTTTTTCCTGAGATAGGTTACATTCGTTAAATCCTTTACACTCTTTCGTTGCCGAGCTTCTTTCTATTAGGATTAAGGGCAAGTGTCACAAATAGGGTTAAATTTTATGTATGTAGTTGCGCTTTAGCGCTCTTTCCTAAGCTAAGAGCGCTAAAGCGCAACTACATACCTTTGTTTCATTTTCCAGTTTGCCTTAGTCTTATCTATTATGAATTTGCCTAATTTGATTACTTTTTCTCGCTTGCTGGGAGTGCCTTTTCTGCTCTACGGTTTGTACGACCCAAGCGTGCAAACCCGCTGGATTTGCACCGGGATTTTTGTGGTAGCTGCAGCTACTGATTGGCTGGACGGCTATTTGGCTAGGAAGTTAAATCAAATTACCGATTTGGGTAAGTTTCTCGATCCTTTGGTGGATAAGTTATTGGTTCTCGCGCCGCTTTTAGTGTTGATTGAGTTGGGGAAAGTACCTGCTTGGGGAGTGTTTTTGATTTTAGGTCGGGAGTTGACAATTGCGGGGTGGCGTGTTAATAAAACTAAGATTTCGGGAGCTAATATTTGGGGGAAGTTGAAGACGGTAAGTCAGATTGTGGCGATCGCACTTTTAATTGCTCCTCTGTCTGAAGCGTGGAATTTTCCCGCATTAATTGCTTTTTGGATTTCTGTGGCTTTAACTTTGATTTCTGGCGCTATTTATCTGTGGCCGGAAAAGACTGCTGAGGACAAGTAAATCTGTTTTTAAGCCGCAGATGAGGGCAGATTAACGCGGATTAACGCAGATAAAAACTTCGATGTATTTGTAGGGACACGGCAATGCCGTGTCCTAGCCGCAGCTTAATAATGAGTCCCAGATTTCCGGTAGTGCACCGCTGTCACGCCGTCATTTTTCAGCAAATGACCGTTGTCAACCGCCGCATAAACTACCCAGTGATCGCCGCATTCCATCCGACTTATCACTTGGCATTCCAGATAAGCTAGAGCATCAGTCAAAACGAGACAGCCGTTGCTAGCTTCCGTTGTTTCGACTCCCGCAAACCTGTCTTCTCCCGGAGCAAAGTTTTTCATGAAATACTTCCGCAACTGTCGCCCTTCTGCTAAGATATTCAGCACAAATTTATCTCCGGCGTACATCAAAGATTCGATCGATCGATCTTTCGCCACCGCAATCGTTACACCGGGGGGATTAAAAGTTGCTTGCGACACCCAGGAAGCCAGCATCGCACTGGTGACATCCTCCCGCTTCGCCGAGACTACGCACAGCGAACCAACCAATCTCCCTACTGCTTGTTCGGTACGATCGCTCCCTGCTGCTAACTGCGGTTTCGGTGCCCGCAATTTTTGCGCTTTAATCAAAGCTTGAGCAAAATCTGTTCCCGTTTCTGTACACTCGTGAATCGTCGCAGCAGTCGGCTTGAATTTTGCTCTAATCGGCTCAAATCCGATGCGATAGCCGGCATCTTTCAGCTTGTTTTCCACTAAGTCGATCGCCTCTCCACTCCAGCCAAAAGAACCGAAAACCCCCGCTAATTTGCTCTTACTTGCGGTAGATAAAACAATTCCCAAAGCAGTTTGAATTTGGGTGGGAGCGTGTCCTGCTAGGGTGGGAGTTCCGATGATAAATCCCGCGCATTTTTCGATCGCCTCTTTAATTTCTCCCGGTTCGGCAAATTCGCAGTTGATACTTTCCACCGCAACCCCCGCCCTCGTAATTCCTTTGGCGATCGCCTGCGCTAAAGTAGCCGTATTTCCGTAAGCCGAAGCATAAATCAAAGCAACTGTCAAGTCTTTTGAATTTTGTTGCTGGCTCCATTCCCGATACAAATTGGTCAGTTCATTAAGACCGTAACGGACGATCGGGCCGTGACCGGGAGCATAAAATGCTGCTGGTAAATCGGCGAATTTATCCATTGCGGTCAGCACTTGTTTTGCCTGAGATGCGTGCAGGGAATCGTAATAATAGCGCCGGTCTTCGCTGTAAACGCTCCACCCTTCATCGAATACTTGGTCGCCGCAAACGTGAGCTCCAAATAGTTTGTCAGTGAACACGATTCGAGTGTGCGGATCGTAGGTGCAAAGTTGATCGGGCCAACGGGGAGTTGGAGTCGCGATGAATTTTAAGGCGTGACCTTTTCCTAAATTGAGAGTTTCTTCTCCCCGAACGATCGTAATGTTTAATTCTCGGTCGGGGAAAGCGGCTCGCAAACTAATTGCGGCGGGATTCGTGCAAACCAAAGCTACTTGAGGAGCTAATTCTAACAGAGCTTTAATTGTTACTGACCTGTTAGCATTGAAATGCCCCAAAATTATGTAATCCAGCTTGGTCAAGTCCACCCGTTGCTGCAAAAATTCCAGGTAATTTTCAGTAAAAGATTCTCCCGGCGGGTCGAACAAAGCAGTTTTGTCAGCTTGAATAATATAGCTATTGGCTGTCGTACCTTTTTGCAGCGAATACTCGACTTCAAATTTGAGTCTGTCCCAAGTGCGCGATCGCACAATAAAAGTATCGAGTGCGATCGGGATAAACTGCACGTCGCGGGGTTTGGCATCCGATGCGAGTCTAGGAGTCAAAGTGTTAGTCATTAATTGCACCTATGAGAAACTGAACTACAGAACTTCTTTTGATTTCGTGCCAAAACTTGGTATCTACAATGTCAAACCTTGCACCTCTACCCTGTAAATTGGTATCCAGGTCAGTCAGAAATTCTCGGGTTTTCAAATCATCCCCAATTTGGATAAAGCTGACTCCAATTTCTTCATCTTTATCTATTGTATTGGCCGCATTTACAAGAATTTCGGTCACAGCAGCGGTATTTTCTGGTTTTTGATCTATGACTGCAACAATTATTGCTCCTTTCTTCCCTCGGTTATTTGTTTTAATGGCAAAATAATCGCTCAAAGTTTCTTTCACAGCTTCTTCCAAATTAATGACCGCCGGCTTTGCTGAATCCGGTTCCGTATTTTGTCGCTGCAAAATTTCAGCTAACCGGGCAACATTTGAATTTTTATACTTCCACATAGGAGTAGAAGCTTCGTAAACGGTGATGCCGTCACTGTCAAATTCCTGACATTTTTTTGCTAAGTCGATCAGAGATGCCTGTGCTTCTACCCACTCCTGGTACCAAGGATGCTGGGGGTCTCTGCTGGCATCGCTTCTAGCAATAATAATTGTGTAATCTCGGTCTTCTAAAAGATTGGCAGGCATTGGCAATTCCCCTAGTTAAAATGGAGTCTAAATGACAACGGTTTGCCCGGTAAGGTGCTACGTTTAGAACCTGGTAAGGTGCTTAGGTTGCACCTGATATCTTGCACCATTCTCAATTACTTGCTTAGGAACAGGCTTTTCGGCCTGTTCCACAAGAGATAAATTTTATTGTGGAACAGGCCAAAAAGCCTGTTCTTGACAATGGTGCAAGATGTCAGTCGCACCCTACTTTGAGAGTTGTTGCGTAGCCAGTTGCGTCCAGGACTGTAACTGTAGGGTGCGTCAGTAGATAGTCGATGATGAAGTCGAATAAAACATCGGCTGACGCACCTTACTAATACGTTTGGGGTGTGTTGATTCAGACAGTCGATCGATATTTCGTTGAATTTCCCTCTTGCACCTGACAACAGTCAACAGTCAACCGTCAACTGACTTCCTAATAGTGATTTCCGACTTTTCGGTGGTGAACTGCCGGCAGTGCATCGGGATTGGAGACGCGGCCGCTATCGACGATCGCATATACGATATGATGGTCCGAAAGTTCCATCCGGCTGACTACTTCGCACTCCATGTAAGCCAAAGCATCTGTCAAAATCGGAGAACCGTTGGTAGCAGGTTGAGTTTTAACTCCGGCAAATCGATCGGCACCAGGGGCAAAACGCTTTAAAAAGTGCCTCATCAAGGTTTGATAATTGCCTTCTTCGAGCACGTTGAGAACAAATTTATCTCCCGCGTGCATCATCGATTCGATCGCCCGATCCTTCGCAACTGCTATTGTTAAACCCAGAGGTTTAAAACTTGCCTGCGTTACCCAAGAAGCCAGCATCGCACCGCTAACCTCGCCTTTTTGAGCAGTTATGATGTACAGTCCGCCGCTGATCCGTCCCAAGGCTTTATCGAGGTCGCTGTCTAGGGATTTCATCTGTTTGACAGCCTTGTCCCGCGTCAGCCACTGTCCCAAGTCGGTGCCGGCTTCATCGCAAAGTTGATAACTCGCTTCTGTCGGCGATTCTTTAATTAAAATGTTGGGAAATGCTTCTTTTAAACCCAACTCTTTGAACTTGTTTCTCAGTGGGTAAATAGATACGTCATCACCGCCGCCGGATTCGCACAAACCGAAAGATTGTTTGTTGTTAGCTGCAACTAAAATTGTGTTGATAGCAGTTTCGGCATTCGCAGCAGCAGTACCGCTACTCGGCGGGGAACAAATTACGATACCGACAGCATTACCGACAAGTTCCGCAACTTCTTGCAAGTCGGCGATTCTCAAATCCATCATTTCCACAGCGACACCGGTTTTGGTGATACCGTGGGCGATCGCTTGGCTGAGCCGATCGCTAAATCCGTAGTCGGAGGTGTAAAATACCGCTACAGTGGTTTCTGCCTTAGCTTGCGCTTGGCTCCACTTTTTGTAGCGTCCGGTAAGTTCCACCACATTGTGTCGCAGCAGCGGCCCGTGACCGGTGGCAATTGTACCAATTTCTCCCAATTCTGCCATCCGCTTCATCGCAGCGAGTACCGATCGAGCATTGGGAGCCATCAAACACTCATAATAAAAGTGGTAATCTTCCTCAACTGCTGCTAAATCGTCATCGAAGGTGCTGTCAGAACAGTAGTGCATCCCGAAAGCATCGCAGGTGAACAGCACTTGAGTTTTGCTATCGTAGCTGAAAATAGTATCGGGCCAGTGCAAGTTAGGCGCCGATACGAATTCGATAATGTGGTCGTTTCCTAAATCTAGTTTGTCCCCGTTTTTTACTACCAATCGCTCAAATGGCTGGTGTACAAGGTTTTCTAAAAATTGAATTGCTACTTTCGCCCCCACTACAATCGCTTGGGGTGCCAGCGCCAGCACATCTTTGACTAAACCGCTGTGGTCGGGTTCGGTGTGGCTGATAATTAGATAGTCAATCTCTTTGGGGTCAATTTCGCCCGTCAGAGTTTCCATGTACTGCTGGCGAAACTTCTCGTGCGAGGTATCGACGAGGGCTGTTTTTTCACCGCGAATGATGAATGAGTTGTATGTTGTACCGTTTTTCAGTCCGAATTCGATGTCAAAGCGGTCTCTATCCCAATCCAGGCATCGAATTGCCGTTGTGTCAGGGGCAATTTCGACTTTTTCCACCGTCAATCTGCGTTGGACTCGTTCAGTCAGCGCTACCATCAGTGCCTCCTTGTCTTTTACCCATTACCTTATTGTCTTCATTCTGACACGTTTTTTTTGTAAATCTTTATAAAATTTCTTATGAGGCTGTTAAGTATCCCAAAATTTATGGTATCAGGCAGTTCGGCTTCCGTTGCACAGTAGGGGATGTAACGGATTTGAGGAAGCAGGAAAATTCAATAAAATCAATTTTTGGTCGATAAAGAGTTGACAAAAAACCGATATGTATGGTAAATAAACTGAGTTTTATCGGTCGGGCGATCGCCTCTTGAGAAGACTATCAGTCAAATGCTATTGTCGATCGCGCGGCGATTTGGATTGGGGACAATAACTCGGCATTTCAGTCAACCCAATCAAACGTCAAACGCGATCGGGCTATCTTATCTCCGATTTCTTTAATCAGTCGGGGATTTGGGGATAATGATAGAAGAAAAAATTTCCAATCCGCAATCAAAAACCTACTCATTGATGTAAAGCTATGTCTGAAAGTTCCCTTGACAAAACTCATTTGAGTTGACAATTAGAACAGTGGCAACAGCGAGTAGAGGAGTGGTGGGAACTAAAAACTGCCCAAAATATACCGAATGTGAAATTGCCATCTTGGTTTGATTTCCCCATCTTGTGGGCGATCGCTAAAGCAGCCTTTTGGTTAATCTTGGCATTACTCGCAGTCTGGGCGAATTGGCAGAGTTGGCAACAGTTACGTTTTTATATTCATAATTTTAAAAAGACGAATCAAACAACAGATGGCAGTGCGAAACAAACAATTAAAGATTTGTCGGTAGGAGAGTGGTTGTTGCGATCGCAAAAGTTGCAGCAGCAAGAGAAATACCGCCAAGCTTGCCGCTTTCTTTACATGGCGGTGTTGCAGCGGTTAAATGATGCGGGAACCGCGATTCACCAACCCAGTCGCACTGATGGCGAATATTTGCAATTAATCCAGCAATTACCCCAGCCAGCGCCTTACGAAACTTTGATAAAAATACATCAGCAACTATATTTTGGGAATAGGGAAGCTTCCGCCTCAACCTTTGAAGAGTGTCAGCAAGCTTATCAACAAATTAAGGATTAAGTAGGTAAACGCAAAAAAACAATAATATCCAATCGATAATTCTAGGGGCAGGTTTTATCAAAAATTATTGCCAAAAACCGACTATCTCAAAAACCCCCACCCAATGGCAAATTGGAATCTAATTCTTTCCATATACAAGGGTTCAAGGTCGTACTCGAATAACGCGCGCAGCATCTAAGAGTACGACCTTGAAATGGTTCTATCAGACCGAAGTAGCAAATGGGTTGAAGGCAACGAAACTATCACCAGCAATGGGATTCGGGTCGAGACCGCCCACAATCTGCCCTGTGGGTGAATCCCATTAGTTGTCAGTGCCAGCGACTGTCACACAGCGAAGATTTTACCCGCGTACCTCGCTTTCTTGAAAAAAGCTGTAGTGAGGAATCAGACTGATAAAAAACATTTAACTACTTGCGGGACATATTAGTAGAGCAAGGATTCCTCGCCCTACTAACAGCCTTAGATGAGAGTGATACTTGTTGCCGCTGTACTGCCGAAACTGTAGCCCGCAGTGGGGTTAGCAAGACCTAAGCGCACAATCCCATTATTGGTACTAAATGGGTTGTCTTGAATAGTAAAGGTTTGGCTGAGTTGGCCGTTGGCGAAGGACAACGTGCCGCCAGTGGGGCCGCCCGGGTTAAGCAGGTAGTCGGTACCATATACAGGTGCAGGGCCGGCGCCTGGAGTACCCGCCAGAATAATATAATCAATCGATGCTGCACCTAAGCCGCTTGAGCGGGTAACTGTAACCGTTGTGTTGCCCCCCTGAGTGCCGATCGAGCCGTAATTAGACGCACTATACTGGAAGACATTGCCAGATGCACTGCTGCTACCGTCAATAATGTCTAGTCTTGCTGTTGACGGAGTGCCGACGGGGCCGTTATTGAGAAATAGGTTAACAGTCTCAGTCATTTCAGGCACAGTATCAGCATTGACAAAGATGTTGAACGTCGTGGAAGTTACCCCAGGGCCAAAGGTGAGTACACCAGCATTAGACGCATAATCAGCTGCAGTTCCTCCAGTTGATAGGGCGCTGCCGTCAAGAGTACTGTAGCTAATGGTTCCGGCAGCCGTAGTGTCGCCGATGCGATTGACTGTCACCGTAGCAAAGCCAGATGATTCCGGAGTGGTGAAAGTAGCCGCACTAAAAACAAACTGGGTTGCTGTTGATGTTGCTGGAGTTGGAGTCGGCGTCGGAGTTGTCCCCGGAGTTGGCGCAACATCATTAATCGTCAAAATTGACGGATTACTGACATTGCCACCGAAGAGCACCAAATTCACCGTTTCCGCCGATTCCGAAATCGCATCAGTCAAAGTCGGCACGGTGAAACTAGCGGTAGTTTGCCCCGCAGCAAAATT
>JAUBST010000015.1:108279-134144 GCA_036702215.1 Microcoleus sp. F6_B6 | reverse complement strand
GTTTCCGCCGATTCCGAAATCGCATCAGTCAAAGTCGGCACGGTGAAACTAGCGGTAGTTTGCCCCGCAGCAAAATTCAACACCCCCGTCACCGAAGTGTAATCTGCAGCAGTGCCTGCTGAACTTGCCGAACCGTCAAGAGTCTGGTAGCTAATGGTTGCAGCCTCGGTGCCACCGGTGCGAGTAACGTTAATCGTAGCCGGGCTGCCTTCAGCCACCGTGTAATTTGGTTGGGCGAACTGGAAGAGACTTGGAGATGTCGGAGTCGGAGTTGGCGCCACAGTTGTTGACACCACATCATTAATCGTCAAAATTGACGGATTACTAACATTGCCACCGAAGAGCACCAAATTCACGGTTTCCGCCGATTCCGAAATCGCATCAGTCAAAGTCGGCACGGTGAAACTAGCGGTAGTTTGCCCCGCAGCAAAATTCAACACCCCCGTCACCGAAGTGTAATCTGCAGCAGTGCCTGCTGAACTTGCCGAACCGTCAAGAGTCTGGTAGCTAATGGTTGCAGCCTCGGTGCCACCGGTGCGAGTAACGTTAATCGTAGCCGGGCTGCCTTCAGCCACCGTGTAATTTGGTTGGGCGAACTGGAAGAGACTTGGAGACGTCGGAGTTGGGGTCGGAGTTGTCCCCGGAGTCGGCGGCACATCATTAATCGTCAAAATTGACGGATTACTGCCGACATTGCCACCGAAGAGCACCAAATTCACCGTTTCGGGCGATTCCAAAATCGAATCAGTCAAAGCCGTCACTGTGAAACTAGCGGTAGTTTGCCCCGCAGCAAAATTCAACACCCCCGCCGCCGTTCCAGTGTAATCGGGTGCACTGCCTGTTGAACTTGCCGAACCGTCGAGAGTAGCGTAGTTAATCGATGCAGCCGCCGTGCCGCCGGTGCGAGTAACGTTAATCGTAACCACGCCGCCTTCAGCCACCGTGTAATTTGGTTGGGTGAACTGGAAGATACTTGGAGATGTCGGAGTTGGGGTCGGAGTGGGCGTCGGGGTCGGAGTGGGCGTCGGCGTTGGCGTCACATCAACGCCTTGATATTGAATACTCCGCACTAGGTAGTCGGAACTATCGTTTTTGAAGGAGGTAGCGGCGTAGGCAGCGGTGGGGTTCGCGTAGGCTGTGGCGGAGAACCGCAGTTCGTCAAAAGTAAGGCCGGTGAGAGAGTCTCCTACTATCTGGAATGTGAAATTGCCATCGGTACGATCGCCAGTGAAAGTCACTCCATCTGAAGACACACCGAGCGGTTTTGGAGTGCCAGGAGCGCTGAGGCGAGTGATCGTAAAATTGCTGGCCGATACCGGCGCCCCATCCTTAAAGAGTTGCAGCGAACCAACTTCATCGCCTTGATCGTCCGCTGTAGTAGAACTTGATTTGGGAAATAATCCACTCAGGCCGATCGTGGCGCTAGTGATATCTTTATTATCTGCCCATTTCACCTTCAGCACCTGAGATTTATTGGTGTTGGGGTCATAGTTAATTTCCGCCCGACTTTTAGTGGCGTCGGTAAACCAACCACTATAAGAGCCGTAGACACCAATACCAGCGACAGCGCCGTAGCTCAACCCGCTTTTAGAGTCGTTCGTTGCTAACGTAAGGTTGCCGATCGGAGTAGGGGTAGTGTAGTTCGTTTCAAAGCCATCAAAAGCTATCCCAGACAGTTGGATGCCTTGATTCTGGGCGGCAGTAGGCCATTGTGCAATTAGGTCACTGACACTGCTGTAATTAGTGGTTGTACCCAAAGAACCATTGAACGAAGTAGCCATAGCTTCTCCTTTGATAATGAGTAATTAAGGATTAGAATTGACTGAAAACCAGAGGTTGGGCTTTCTTGTAGCGATTTGTCATATCATGTCCGGTCGAGCGACCGCGATTTTTGTAGGGGTCCGTGAGCCAACAATACCTGCCCACAATCTCCAATCTCAAAAACCGTTCGGCTGACGCTCACGGCGAAGCCCGCCCCGACCGAGATATTATGGTTAATCGATCGCACATGATATCTACAAGAAAAATTTCCTCATAAGTGCAGGTAAATCAAGTAAAAATGCTTGCCCAACAAGCATCTGAAGGTATGATTGCCCCCGATCGAATGTTTGGTGTAAATACTTACACCTACTTACACCTATTTAGATAGAGATACTTAACTTTCATCATCAATAAGTTTTATCCGGAAAAATTGCGATCTTTTTTTCAGCCCTATAAAAAGCGGGTTTTCCACATCTGTAGAGGAGAGCTTAAATCCCAGATTCCGTTCCCCCAAGCGGCAGCTTTCACTGCTTCAGCGAGCAAAAGTTAATCAAGAGAGACTTTGATGAGTAAAAATACTCAAGATTTTATATGTATACGCATAACCCTGTTGGGACTTTCTGAAAATTAGGGTTCGGGCGTAAGTTAAATCGTTCCCAGTTGCATCGGAATCATAAAATCGAGTCAACAGTTAACACTCAACTATTGAGCTTTTCGAGCCTTCCTTCTACAGTCAACTGTCAACTGTCACGGACGGTTTAACCCGAAGTGATATTAAATCAGATTCTATTAAAAATGCGTTAGCGAAGCTGGCAGCAGGCATCGCTAAAAAACCAAGTTTATTGGTGCTCCGTCATGTGACTGACGATCGCCCTCAAGATGTCAAATGGGTTCTATACTACTGCCAGAGTGACAAAACAGGGTTAACCTGGCTAAAGCAGGAATTATGCACTTACCCTCCTCTGATTTGTCAGGGGCAACTCTACAATAAACTCAGTTCCTTCGCCAACTTGACTGACGCAACTGAGCTTGCCACCGTGAGCTTGAACAATGACCTGATAGCACACTGAAAGTCCCAAACCAGTGCCTTTCCCCACAGGTTTAGTAGTAAAAAATGGGTCAAAAATCTTGTCTTGAATTTCTGCCGGAATGCCAGTTCCCGTGTCGCGGACAGAGATTGTTACCCAGTCCGGCTCGCTTTGCCAACTGCGGATAGTTAATTCCCCCGGTTTGCTCGTTGACTGGAGCGCATCTAAAGCATTGTCAATCAAATTATAAAATACTTGGTTAATTTGACTGGCATGACATTGGACGGGAGGCAAACTGCCGTATTGCTTGTCTATTTTGATATGGGTGTTTAGCTTATTTTGCAGCATCAAGAAACTGCTTTCTAAACCTTCATTCAAATCTACTGGTTTTAATTCAGCTTGGTCTAAACGAGAAAAATTTCGCAGCGTCATCACGATCGAGCGAATTCTCCCGCTGCCTTCTCGCATTGAATTGAGCAGTTTACCAAAGTCTTCTCGAATGTAATCGAGTTCTAGTTCTTCATTGATTTTGACAAGTGCTGCCGCTGCTTCCGGGCAGGCATGACCTGCCAGTTCTAGAGCTTCGTTCAAGACTTTGAAATATTCTTGAGCGTGAAACAAGTTAGCGTGGATGAAATTGTTGGCGTTGTTAATTTCGTGAGCAATTCCCGCTACCATTTGCCCCAAACCTGACATTTTTTCGTTTTGAATCAATTGCTGCTGTGCCGATCGCAATTCTGCTAACGCAGCCTGCAACTGCTGGGTTTGAGCTTGAGATTTTACCGCAGCCTCTTGAACTTGGCTGTAAAGTTCTGCTTGCTGAATGGCGATCGCCATTTGGTTGGCTATCTGGGATAGCAACTCCATTTCTTGCCGCTGCCAATTGCGGGTATCCCGGCACTCGTGAGCAATCAGCAAACCCCACAGCCTACCGGGAAATTTAGGATTATAGCTTCCGGCTGTGTCGGGGGTATTTTCTTCTGTTCTTGATGTAACAATCGGCACAATCAGATTAGCTTTTACCTGCAAACTATCTAAGAAATCGACGTGACAAGGCTCTAAACCAGCATTAAAAATATCATTAATTGCTTTGACTCGCCCTTGCTGGTAAAGATCGGCGTAATCTCCCCGAAAACACTTATCAGCCCCCATATCTCCTAAAATTGAAGGCCAAGGAACAGTCATATTTTCAACAACAACTTTTCCTTGCCAGTTGTCTTGAAACTGATAGATAATTACTCGATCGCACTGCAACATTTGGCGGACTTCCCTCACCGCTGTTTCCAGGATAGTTTCCAGATCCAGGGTACTGCGAATTTGGTTGCCGATCAGCCGCAGCAGCGATTCTCGTTCGGCTTGGCGCCTGGTTTTGCTATAGAGTTTGGCTTGATTGATCGCGATCGCCAATTGCGATCCTACCCCTTCTAAAAGCTGCTTTTCCCAATCAGTCCATTCCCGTTCGCGATCGCACTGATGCAAGCCAATTATGCCGTTCACTTCACCTTGATAGCGAGTAGCTACTGCCAGCATTGACTTAATCTCTAAAGCTTCGGCAATCTTTCGGGTTTGTTCGTTCAATCCCGGAAAATCGAGAAACTTCGTCACTGCTAGGGAGTCTTGCTGAGACACGACGGCAGCCAAATGCGGGTTGTCAGTCATCGGTACTTTCATTCCCAGTTGGATCGGATAGTCCCCCGCGTTGTACTCTCCGCGCGTGACTAAAATTTTTTCTGTTTTTGATTCTTTGACTAAAATGCTCGCGCGGCTGCACTGTAACGCTTGCCCCAGCAATCTGCAGGCCGATGTCAAAATTTCTTCTATATCAAGTGTACTGCGAATTTCGTTATTAATTTGGTTCAGCAAGTTTGATAACTGAACTTGCTGCTGCATCTGCACGATTAGGGCTTTTTGTTGGTCTACTTCCGGCAGCGAAAGACTTTCTTCCTGCCTCCAATTTTCCGATTCAGGCAACCGCGAAGTTACTCTGTGCCAGGGGTTTTCGTGTTCTTGTATTTTTAAAGACATATTTACTCAGCAGTTGTACAGTATTTTGATTGAGTCTGGTTTTATAAACCTGTGCTTACCCCGCCAACAGCCCTATCGCAGCTACCAGGACTTTTGGAACATCTTAAGACATTATAAAGGATGCAGCCCGAGCAAAGCAATTATTTGCTTTACAAATATTTATATTTAGCAAATATGCGCTCTGCAGCCCACCATACTAATTGGCTGGTACTATGAAACTCGGTCAGATGTCAAATAGAGTTAACCGCCCGGTTAAGCGAACAAAATTAATCTAAAATCTATCTTTAGTTCAATGTTTGCGCCGGCTCGCTCGACATGGAAAATTCAATTCCCGACAATTTCCGTTCGCCAGCAAGCACCGACAACATGGCTTCTGGATTGACAGGTAAAGCCCAGATTAAAGTAGCTTTGGCGATCGGCAATTCCCGGCTGCACTGGGGATTATTTGCGGGCAAAACCCTTGAAAAAACATGGGATACAGAGCATCTCAATGCCGATGATGTTTCTCGGCTGTCCGACGAGGAAAAAGCAGAATATTTGGTGCAAATAGTAATGAGGTCGATCGAGGAAATATCTTCTCAAAATCTCCTTTGTCTTCCTGCTACTTCCGCTTTTTCTAATCCTGACACACTGTCTTTAGTGCCGCTGCCTCTAATTGTTGCCTCCGTAGTTACCCAGCAAACAGCAATTTGGCAGAGTTATCCTGATGTCCGAATTATTACTTTAGACCAGTTGCCGATCGGGGGACTCTATCCTACCCTGGGAATTGACAGAGCTTTGGCTGTACTGGGCGCTGGCAACCAATTGGGTTGGCCAGTTTTACTTATAGATGCTGGTACAGCTTTAACATTTACTGGGGCTGATGTCAATAGGTATTTAGTTGGGGGCGCAATCTTACCGGGTTTGGGTTTGCAGTTATCGTCGCTAGGTGAAAAAACCTCTGCATTACCCTTAATGAGTTTACCACAAAATCTGCCGCACCGCTGGGCGACAGACACTCCTGGGGCAATTCAAAGCGGAGTTGTGTATGCGACGGTGGCAGGAGTTAGGGATTTTATTGAAGATTGGCGGTGTTTGTTTCCTGATAGCAAAATTGCGGTCGCGGGGGGCGATCGCACTATGCTTTTAAAATACCTCACAGCAGCCTTTCCTGATACAGCCGCAGGCTTAATTGACGCACCAGAGGCTATTTTTTGGGGAATTAGCCTGTTGACAGTTGACAGTTGACAGTTGACAGTTGACAGTTGACAGTTGACTGTATCCGATAAAGGAGCCCTCGAATTTATCTCGCGCAAGTCAATTCTTTAATCTTTAATCTCAAATCTCAAATCTCATATCTCATATCGATTGACTGTTGTCAGTTGTCATTTTATCGATGACCAATTCCCAATTCCCAATTCCCAATTCCCAATTCACTTAGCAAACTCGCGAATATAGCTAGCAACAACCTCCGGGACTTCTTGCGGCAAATTGCTTGCCCCCGGAGTGACTAATTGTAGTTGGGCATTAGGAGCCAGAGCAGCATAGGATTGACACAGAGACGAAGCTGCGGGAGTATCTTCAGAACCGTGCAACAGCAAAAGAGGCGCTTTCAGCAAAGGCAAATTCTCATCCACTAATTCCGCTGTAATTTCCGCCCGCCGCCGCCCGAACAGCAACTGCACGGCAACAGGGGACTGCATCAACTGCTGTCTGAACTTTAGCAGTCCGTCAATCTTTTTTTTGCTGCCCAGCAACTTAGCAATTGGATAGATCGATCGCAGCAACCAGAAAGCGAACGGAGGTTGCCCGATCAGCCAGCTAGCCGTCTGCCAGCGCCCCCGCCGGTTGCCAACTTTGGCGCCTTCTGGGGCCAACAACACCAAACCCTGAACTCGATCGGGATATTTGATAGCGAAGCTGGTGGCCACCCAGCCGCCCAGAGAGTGAGCGATTAAATAAGCCTGTCGCACGTTCAAAGTATCGAGATATTGGGCGAGACATTCTACTTCCAGGTCGATCGAATAATGAAGATTTGGGCGTTCCGAGTCCCCAAACCCCAGCAAATCCGGTGCGAAGCATTGGTAGTAGGAACTCAAATGTTCGATCGTCTGCAGCCACTGACTGCTGTCGTGCCAAGAACCGTGCAAAAATACTAAATTCGGGCCTTGACCGACTTCGTGCCAGAAGATTTGCCCTACAGAGAGTTTGACCCGAGAATTGCGTAGCGGTGAGTACATCCGGTTAAATATTTAGTAAAAAAAAGATGATTAATTTAATGTTCAGAGTTTGTGAATAAAAGTAGGAAAACAGTGCAAATTAATTCCACAGTCATAACAGACAACTTTTGACGGCGAGGTAATTTCCGACTTTTCTCAAATTTGGATGGCCCGCCGGTTTACGCCAAAGTTGTCAGACCTTGAAAATAGTCCTGTAAATGTTGGTCGTTATCGTGGCTGAGCGCGCCTTCCGGCAGCGATGCGGGCAAAAAAGCCTCAACCTCGCTGACTTCAAGCGTATCCTGAACTTGCATCTTTCCCTCTACCTCTGCTGCCACCACGATACAAATCGAGTGCAGGCGAGGATCTCGATCTGCCGCCGAATAAACACCTACCAAGCGGCGAATTTTGACTAAATCGAGTCCTGTTTCCTCTGCTAATTCCCGCCGCACAGTTGTGGGAATATCCTCTCCCCAATCCACCATACCTCCCGGCAGTGCCCAGCGACCGTTGTCGCGGCGGCGAATTAACACAATTCGCCCGTCAGGCAATACGGGAATCACCGCAGTACCAGTGACGGGATGTCGAAAAATCAGCCCCAGCACAGTTTGTAAAATTTGCCACAATCGACGCATAAACTCAAAAGCTTATTTAGGGGAAAGTAATTTCAGGTTTCTTAGCTTGGAGATCAAAAGTCTTAATTTTTAATTTTTCATTCAGGCGAGAGGTCTGGCAAGTCTGCTAATATCTCGGCTGCGTGAGTTTCTGGTTTGACTTTCCGATAAACCTTTTCAATCCTACCATCAGGGTCGATCGCGAAAGTCGATCGAGTAATTCCCATAAATTCTTTTCCCATAAACTTTTTTAGTCCGTAACAGCCGTAGGCGGTAGCAACTTCGGCGTTTGAGTCGCACAGCAAGGGAAAAGGCAGTTGATATTTAGCTGCAAACTTGGCGTGGGACGCTGCCCCGTCTGTGCTGATGCCGAGGACTGCAATATTGCGCGACTCGTAGTTTGAGTAAATGTCGCGAAAGCCGCAAGCTTCTTTGGTACAGCCGGGGGTATTGTCCCGAGGGTAAAAGTAAAGTACAACTCGCCGCCCTCGAAAATCTGCAAGGCTGACGGCATTGCCTTGCGCGTCGGGCAGGCTGAAGACAGGAGCTACGTCACCGGGATTTACAGTCATTTGTTGTATTTTTGTCAATAGTTTATAGAAATCTTCTGGAAAATCGAAAACATTGCGTCCCATCGGGCCTGGATTCCCAGGGACTTTAATCCCCGTGTTCTTTTTTCTGGGTCTTGTACCGGGTGTGCTATGATCGTCATCGGTCTAAAATTGAGTATAACTAGCCAACGTAAAAACTTAACTGGATTAGTTGAGTGCGTAGTCACACCTAACGGTGTTGCGGTTTAGGAAAGCTAAATTTGAAGAAAACCTAACTACATAAAGAGAACTGATCGAGTACGGTAGGGCATACCGGAATTAACGCTTGGGGAGAAGACACCTATAATGCGGCTGGAGCAATCATGTCGCAAGCAAGTGACTTCGCTGAACCGAGAATCTCTGTCACCAAGAGTGCACAGAGTGCCAACCTGAAGAATCCCCGTGCGTGAAAGCCCGGGGACTGTCAATGTTTATTAGTGAGGTCAGAATGGCTAAGCGCCGCAATCTCAAGAAAGAGAAGGCACAACGAAATCAAGCATACGCTCGCAAGTTTCGCAAGCGGAGAAATCAAGATATGTTCTCCAACAAGAGAAGGCGATTTGACGGTGGCAACGGCGGTGGCAACGGCGCCATGAGCGGCGGCAGACAGGACAAAGACATGGCTGCTGCTGAAGATTAATTGAGTCAGGCTATCTGCCGAACTTAGAACCAGAGTGGAAAACACGATCGTTCTTTCGTAGAGATAGCCAGCCGGAATTTGTCGAATAATTCAACGATGTTTAGGCGATCCGATCGCGCGCAGCGATAAGTGATTTTCTCACTTGTTCAAACCCGGTACCCCCGTAACTATTGCGAGCCGCCACCACTTGCTGAGGTGCGATCGCGCTGTAAATGTCTGTCTCAAAGGCTGGGTGCAAGTCTTTCCACTCCTCAAGTGTCAAATCTTTGAGGAGTTTGCCCCCCGAAAGGCAAGTTTTGACGACTTTGCCGACAAGGTTGTAAGCTTCCCGGAAGGGAACGCCTTTGGCGGCCAAGTAGTCGGCTACGTCTGTAGCGTTAGAAAAGTCTTCCGCAACAGCAGCGGCGAGGCGATCGCCATTAAACTCGATTCCTTCGCGCAACAAAATGGTCATTGCTTCCAAGCAACCCTGTACCGTTATCACGGTATCGAACAAAGCTTCTTTATCTTCTTGTAAATCTTTGTTGTAGGCTAAAGGAAGTCCCTTCACTACTACGAGCAAGGCTTGCAAGTTACCGAACACCCGCCCCGCTTTGCCCCGCACCAACTCCGGCACGTCGGGATTTTTTTTCTGCGGCATGATGCTCGAACCCGTAGCGCAGCTATCTTTAAGCGTAATAAATCCAAATTCGTGAGAAGACCACAAAATCATTTCTTCTGACAAGCGGCTCAGGTGTACCACAATCAAGCTGGCAGCAGCGAGAAATTCGATCGCAAAATCTCGATCGCTCACTCCATCTAAGCTATTAGCATAAACATTGTCAAAATGCAATAGTTCTGCCGTATATTGTCGGTCGATCGGGAAAGTCGTCCCCGCCAGCGCGCCACAACCCAAAGGCGAAACATTCACCCGCTTGCAGATATCGCCGAGACGTTCCCAATCGCGATCGGTCATTTCAAAATAAGCTAACAGGTAATGAGCCAAACTGATCGGCTGAGCGCGCTGCAAGTGCGTGTAACCGGGAATTAAAGTTTCCACGTGACGATCGGCAAGATCGAGCAAAACCCCTTGAAATTCCCGCAATTGCGCTCGAATTTCTCCGATGCGATCGCGCAAATACAAGCGAGTATCGGTGCCGGCTTGATCGTTGCGCGATCGGGCCGTGTGCAACTTTTTCCCCGCATCCCCCACGATATCCGTCAGCCGCTTCTCTACAGCGAAGTGAACGTCTTCTGCATCAACTCCCGGAACAAAAAGTCCTTGGCGGTATTCGCGGCGGATCTGTTCCAAACCATTGACTAACTGTTCGCCTTCTGCTGCGGAAATAATCCCCGTTTTTGCCAGCATTTTAGCGTGAGCGACAGAACCAGTCAAGTCGTACTCAATCAATTCAATATCGAAGCCAATACTAGCATTAAATCGGGCGATCGCCGGGTGCAGCGCCGATTCAAATCTTTGACTCCAAGTTTTTTGTTGTGTTGTCATTACTCAAGCTAAAACTAGATTATATCTCTCTTGCAGAAGTCTATAAAAACCGGTTTTTAGCAAAGACTTTAGTCCTTCCTCCGGTTTGCCGTCAGGACTTTAATCCTCCCTCCCAAATTCTGCAAGAAAAAACTCAAGTCCTGACTGCAAAGTTTTTATACATCTTTTGACCCCAAAAAACTGAAGTCTTGACTACAAAATTGTGAAACTTTGGCTGCACGTAAAGAAGTGATTTTTTGGCTACAAACCTTTTAAATCCGTTACCGATACCTTCTGCGACAATAACTCTAACGAAAAATCCCTTTCAAGAACCAGCCAACAAAAATACCTATAATAAAAGCTCCTATTTGACCAGTCGAAACAAAATTGTTCCAAGCTTTCTGGAAATTCGTAAAAATTTCGTAACTTTGACCCAAAATCACCGTCGAACTCAAATGAGATTTCAAAACTAACACGTGAGCGACATCGTTCCAATTCATCGAACTGGTTAATCCAGCAGTGATTTCCGGCATTAAATTAACTATCATGGTGATTTTCTCCTGCTAAAGGTGTTACCCTCAGTACAACCAGTGTCATGTCATCTTCGTTGCGATTGCCGATGCCGATAAACTGGTGTACGCGATCGAACAAATAATCCAAAATTTCTTCAGACTGCTGATAATTTTGACAGGCCCACTGAAAAGCCGAGGTCAAGTTATCCTCATCAAACCGATCGCCCCTTTGATTAGCAGCATCGGTAAATCCATCTGTGTAATAAATAATAGTATCCCCTGGCTGCAATTGCACGCTTGCTTCTTGGTAGTGCGAATCAGCATCCAGCCCAATTAACATTCCCTCCAAAGTATCGAGTTGAAGAATCGAATTAGTTGCAGCTTGCCACAGCAAAGGCGGGTGGTGAGCGGCATTGCTGTAAGACAAAACGCGAGTTTTCGGGTCGTACTCCGAATAAAACAGAGTCACAAAACGGTGGGAATTTTCCAAATCCGCGTGCATAACCCGATTTAAATGTTGCAAAATTCTCGACGGCGAGTGGCGGTTCAAAACCTCCGCCCGCAGCATACCCCGTGTCATCGTCATCAACAGGCCAGCCGGTACTCCTTTGCCCATCACGTCGCCGATCACAATGCTCCAGCGGCCCTTGTCGATTTTGGACTTGAGATTTTTAATTAGGGATGGGGGGTGTTCCCCCTCATTTTCCTTGCCGATCGGGTCATAGTCAGCGGGAATAAAATCGTAATAATCTCCGCCGACTCTACTAGCAGTTTGGCAGCGGGCGGCCACGTCAACACCGGGAATTTTCGGACAACTGCGGGGTTGCAGCCGCAATTGAATTTCCGCCCCGATTTCTAACTCTCTGTCTAAGCGTTCTTTTTCACCCAACTTAACAGTAAGTTCGTCTTTGCAAATAGCCACGGCGGTTTGATCCGCCACCAACCGAACTAATTTTTGCCGGCTGGGAGTCCAGAGATATTGCGGATCGCTGCTAAAAACATAAAGCCGTCCGCGTTCCAAATTGTTGACTAAAATTGGCGCCCCAAACAAATGAACATCCGGGCCCAAATAACGACCGACTTGCAGGTCTAGACTAGAAGTTTGCCCAGAGGTTTCCGAAAACGATGCAGCAGTAGCGCCCGCACCTGCTGTAGCTTGCCTGGTGGCTATTTCGAGCGCTTTTCGCATATCTTGGCACTGCCGTCCTTCCTGACAGTGCAACTGCTGGAACCTGACTTGACCGTTGGGTTTGAACAGCACCAAAGCCCCCCCGTCGGCATCGGTAACGCGAGTCGCCACCAAAGGCACCAACTCCAAAAATTGGTTGAGATTGTTAAAACTTCGCAGGGCAAATCCCAGCGAACCCAACATATCTTGAACGTTGTGCTGGTATCGGTGCAAGCGCGCCACCAGTTCTTTGAGGGCAAATACTGGCGTCGCGTCGGTAGAATTGCGACCCGAAGGGCGGTCAGCAGGTTGAGGTGAGGAGCGAGGCAAAGGCACAGCAGTCATTTTAGATTTGTGATTTTCGATCTTAGAACGAGGAGGAATGATTGAGGACTTACGCGCGACTTGAAAAAAACCCGGTTTTTTTTCGAGCAAGTAGTTTGGGTTGAGCAGCTAGGTTGGCCAGTAGGGGAACTTTACCCAACAGCATCAATTTTAGATTTGAGATTTTAAATTAAAAAAATGCAGATTTTTGCTCGCATCTCAAATCTAAAATCGCCAATTTTTTAATCGTTTGTTGGGTGTCGATCGCGCTTTGATCCCAACTAAGCAAGAACAGGGCGAAGGTATTGTTTCTAGATATTTAGTTTTTTACTCGCCACTCGGTGGCGATCGGCGCAAGTCCTGCGATGCTAGTTTGAGGTTAAGGATTTGAGATTTTGAACCTCTGTATCCGCCTCCTAAAATTGGGACGACCACAGATACCTCATCAATCTAAAATCTAAAATCTAAAATCTAAAATCGAGTAGGGCTTCCACAAATTCGTAACTAGAAAACGGGCGCAAGTCTTCGATGCTTTCCCCGACTCCAATAAACCGGATTGGCAGACCGAGCTGCTGCACTACTGCTAGGGCAACACCACCTTTAGCAGAACCGTCTAGTTTTGTCAATACTACTCCGCTTAATTTTGCCGATTCTGCGAACACTTCTGCCTGTCGCAAACCATTTTGACCCAGTGTGGCATCCAAGACCAGTAGAGATTCTACGGTAGCGCCTGGGGCTTTCTTATCTACTATGCGACGGATTTTACTTAATTCGTCCATCAGATTTTTTTTGTTTTGCAGGCGGCCTGCGGTGTCTACGATCAGCAGTTCTGTGCCTCGGGCGGTGGCGGCGGCGATCGCATCAAACACGACAGCAGCCGGATCGGTATTTTTCCCTGGGTTGGCAATAATTTCGACCCCGCTGCGGGAACCCCAAACTTTCACCTGTTCGACGGCGGCGGCGCGGAAAGTGTCGGCGGCTGCAATTAGGGTTTTGTAGCCGGATTTTTGAGCAATGTGCGCTAGTTTGCCGATCGTCGTAGTTTTGCCCGCACCGTTGACTCCTACAATCAACCAGATGTTGAAGGTGTCTTTTTCCGGGGCAAATGTCAGGCTGTAGGCGGGATTGCCTGCGGCGGTTTCGGCACAGGGAGCGTCGAGAATATCGCGCAGGATGGTTTTGAGGTAGGCTAGAGCCTGTTCTGGCGGCAGCACTTCTTGTTTGAGTCTTTCTTGGAGGCGACTGATAATGATGTCGGTGGCTGCGACTCCGACATCGGCTTGCAGCAGCAAAGTCTCAATTTCAGCTACCGCGTCTTGATTGAGCGGGCCTTGACCGACGATCGCCTTTAGTTGATTAATTAAACTGCGGCGCGTTCTTTCTAAGCCTTGGCGCAGTTTTTGCAGCCAAGTGATTTCCTCGACGGATACTTGGTCTGGCCGGCGACCTTGACTCGCTAAGATTTCTGATGACCACAGGAAGCCTTCGTCAAAGGCAAAACCGGGAATTTCTTCGATAATTGCGGCTCTTTCGGCGGCGGCTGCAATAGCCTCTGGTTCTTCCAGGGCGGTTTCTTTGAGGCGTTCGATGCGTTCCATGCGATCGGCCTGAGCTCTGGCCCAAAACGGCAGGGCTTCGGCTGCTTCGCCGTCGGATGCGAGTGATTCGGTTTCTACCACCTGCGTTGCAGGTTCGGCAATTTCTATATTTTCTGCTGTAACTTCTAATTGTTGAGCTATAGGTGCAGTGTCGATCGCCCCGGCTTTTGGTTGCAGAGTTTCTGGACTTTCTGCTGGGTTAGCTGCATCGGTTTCTACCGCCTCGGTAGCTTCAACTGTTGCTGGTGCTGCAACTTCTGGAACTTCTGCAACAGTTGGTGTTGGTTCGAGTTCGATCGTCTCCGCTGCTTCAAAAGCCGCCGCTTCTGCAACTTCTGGAACTGTCGCGATTTCGGTTTCGGCTGCTGGAACTTCAGCCGCTGCTGTTTCGGCAACTTCTGTTTCGGGTTTTTGCTGTTTTTGAATATTTTTGTAAGCAGCTTTCGCCCAATTGAGATAATCTTCGGCTACAGCGGGGGAACTTGCATCTGCTGCTGTATCTGTTTGAGGATCGACCGATGCGGATTTTGCCGACTCATCTTGAGTTTGTTCGGGTGTATCTTTTTCGGAAGATTCGCTTTCGCTGTACTGGCGACGAAACCAATTAAAAACCATAAAAGTAAATGGGGAATAGAGAATAGTTATTAGTCATTAGTCATCAGTCCCTAGTGTAGAGCCGATTGCGGATTGCCAATCATTAATGACCGATGACTGCTGACTGGGGACTGCTGACTGAGGACTACTGACTAACAACTTCTGCGTTGATTTTATCGACTACTCGGCGGAGGACTCCGTTGATGAAGCGATGTCCTTCATCGCCGCTGTAGCGTTTTGCCAGTTGAACGGCTTCGTTGACGCTGACTTGTTCGGGTAAGCCGAGATATAGCATTTCGGCGATCGCGATTCTCATGATATCTCGATCGATCCGGGGCAACCGTTCTATTTGCCAGTCTACAAGGGCTTCCGAGAGCAATTCATCAATTTGAGGGCGGTTGGCGCTGACTTTCGTCAGGATTTGCAAAGCATAGGTGCGGACATCTTGCTGGTTGGCTAGCTGGATCAGTTCTGGAAACTCCATTGCTGAACCGAGACGGTTGATGGCGGTTTGGGTGAGTTCGACTGCTTCCCGCACCATTGTTCTAGCACTTTGTATATCGGTGGCGCGGATTTCGCTGGCAAGCAGTTTGTCGCTACTCCGCTGCACTTCGGATGCTGCTGTTTCTAGGGCTTCTTGAACTTCTGCTGTCAGGGTGCGGATGGCGGCGAGGAGAACATCTTGCAGTTTCTTGGCTTCCAATAGTTCTGGATTCGCCGGCAGTTGGCTGATGCCGAGGAGTGCGAGTTCTCGTGCTGTTTCGCGGGCTTTTTTCATAATTTTTAGATAGAGATTGAGAATTTAGGAAGTTTTTCGATCGCGCGCGGACTTGAACTTTAGCAGAAAACTCGACTAAAAGCTCTACCAGACCGGCAGTCTGACTCGCCAGCGGCGGGTAGTTTACAGATACTTCGCTATCAAACCCAAGATTTATCCTCGAAACCGGCTTTCTGAGTCTAGGCTTTGTCGGTTTGGGCTGGTTTTGTCGAAATATTATCTGCTATGGGGAAAGTTTACACGGTCTTACCAGAAAAAATTGGTTTAAAGCCGGAAACCCGATCGGGAGAAATTAAAAGAAGACTATTCATTACTCCAATCCTCGGACTTCCAGGTAGAGGTCGCCCTCTTGCGGTCAACTTTCAACTGAAGGGCCACTAAAGATGTCTTGGGTTAGTCTTCTTCGACTGGGACAGCCTGGTATCTTGATTCGGATACCAAGGGTTCGAGTGTTTTGCCCTTGATGTTTTCGGGGGTTACTGGAACTGAGTTGCTGGGGTTGACGATGCCGCCGGAGATGATGACTTTAAAGGCATCTTCGATCGACATTGACAAATTAACTACATCTGCCTCGGGAACTATAGCGTACCATCCGGTAGTGGGGTTGGGAGTGGTGGGGATGAAAATGCCGATCGGGGTTTCACCGGAAAGGTGAGGTGGAATATCGTTACTCTCGATCGTACCGGTCACAAATGCTAAAGTCCAGATTCCCCGCCGGGGATATTCCACTAACACCACGCGGCGAAATTTGTCGTTTGATTTGAGGAGGGTTGCCAGCAGTTGTTTGAGGGTTTTGTAAACCGAACCGGCTAGGGGAATTGCCTGCAACAGCCGTTCGCCAAAGTCTAGCAGCCACTTGCCGAAAATGTTGCGGGCCATTAAGCCGATGACTAAGATACTCAGCAGGGGTACAGCCAGACCTACTAAAAGATTTAGCAGATTCACCAAAATCGGGTGGAGTCCGTCAAAAGGGTTGATCTGCTTGGGAATTTTGGTGAGAAAATTGATCACCCAACTGGCGACGGTAATTGTCAGCCAGATGGTGGTAGCTAAGGGTATCACTACCAATAGTCCTGCGATCAGGTCGTTTTTTAAGTCTTGTTTGATGCGTTGGAGCACGGCGGGTCAAATCTCCTCGTAACTGGTTGCCAATAACCTGAATAAAGCTGAGACTAAAGCAACTGCACGGGCTTTACTGGAAGTCACCACAGACGATCGTCTTCAATTCTGCTAAACCCTACCTTTTCTGAGGGGGAAGAGTCAGGGATCGGGGGTGCTGTACCTCTATTTTAAAGAATTATTGCAACTTGGCGCTTGGTTTTAATATATGCGGCCTGTGCAGCAGATCGCCGTATTGTATATTTTAAAACACTTTGGGTCGGTTCAATCAATAAGCCGATCGGTCAAAGGCAGCCTGGAAGTGCAAGTGTAGCGAGTCCCGATAAAATTTCCCGTGATTTGTATAAACAATTAATTGGTCGATCGAGCTTTCTCAGATTTTCGGCTGGGTCGCACTTCATTTTACCGAATTCAGGGGAATCTTTGCAGGTTGAGTTCAGCGTCTGTGCAAAAGTGTATCTTTAGACAGATGCAGAGCAACCTTTTATTAGTGTAATAAAGTAATTTTTGATGGTGGACAGCGCTCTACAAGCCAACTGTAGGCTCGGTTGCAACTGTTGCACGGTAGGCAACTCCGGCAAAAAATAAAGCAGACAAACCAGCAACTTTGACTTTTTTTGACAGGATTAATCGATATTCAGGAAATAAGGGCACAATTCAAGCGAATTGAGTTTGAGAGGAGCGGCAAAGCAATATAGAATTAACTCGGGCATCACTACAAAAAAAATAATCTGCCAAACGAGGTAGCAGTAGTTAGTAGCAAGCACGATAAATTACTAGAGAGCTAGTTGTTTCTAGCCAAAAGCGCGAAACTATTTATTCAACAGGGTATGGCTAAACTGTTGCATAGAACCAAGACTCCAGCGGTGCAGATTCCTTGAAAGCAGACGAAAGTCAAGGAAAAACAAGCGTACTAGCCAATCAAGTCCGAGCGGGGATTCACCTTGCGGCAAGCAGCAATAGACTTGATTAGAAGTTAGGATTGAGATATGAATGCTCAACTCATGAAACAAATTGATTTTTACATTTTTTTATGCGATTCAAAACGCAAGACTTTTTTGGGCTTCACTTAACCAGCCGCAGCCAGCTAAAATTTTCTATTTGATAATTAATATTTAAGTAAAAGGACTTTTTGTGAACACGCTCAATATCCTCTTAGTAGAAGACAGTCCCCTAGATGCCGAACTGATTGAGGCATATCTAATGGAGGGCGGACTCCAATTTTCTCTGGTGTGTGTGGAAACTCGAGAAGACTTTGCCACGGCGCTGGAAAAACAATGTTTTGACATTATTTTGGCGGATTATATGCTGCCTTGTTTTAACGGGATAGCGGCACTGGAAATCGCCCGCACTACTTGTCCGGGAGTGCCGTTTATTTTTGTGTCGGCTACTTTGGGCGAGGAAGTGGCGATCGAAACTTTGAAAAGCGGCGCTACTGATTATGTTCTCAAACGCCGTTTGATACGCCTGGTACCGTCGATCCAGCGGGCCCTGCGGGAAGTTCAAGAACGGAAGGAGCGCAAGCAAGCCGAAGCACAGCGGCAGGAAAGCGAAGCTCGATTTCGGATTATGGCGGATACCGCGCCGGTAATGATTTGGATGTCGGACACCGACCAACTTGGCGATTACTTTAACAAAGTTTGGCTGGAGTTTACCGGTAGAACTTTGGCGCAAGAAATGGGCAGGGGCTGGATGGAAAGCATACACCCAGATGACTTGCCAGAATGTCTGGATATTTACCAAAAAGCCTTCGATGCTGGCAGCGAGTACCGGCTAGAATGCCGCCTGAGACGCTATGACGGGGAATACCGCTGGGTTTTGGGTACAGGCGTACCCCGGTACAGGCCCGATCGCACTTTTGCAGGTTACATCGGTTCTTACATCGATATTAGCGATCTAAAACAGGCAGAACAAGAACGCGCAGCAGCTTTGTCCCGCGAACAAGCAGCGAGGTTGGAAGCAGAAGAAACAGCTAAAGCGCTGCAATCGGCAAAAGATAAAATTACTAATATTCTCGAAAGCATTAGCGATGCTTTTATCGCAGTTGATTTAAATTGGAAATATACCTATGTGAACCACCAAGCTATTGAGCTGTTAGGCAGACCAAAAGCAGAACTGATTGGTAAAAAAATTGCGGATATATTTCCCTGCGCTGTCGATTTACCTTTTTACAAAATGGCTGCCAAAGCATTAGCAGAAAAGGTAACAATCGAGTATGAAGAATTTGTACCGTTATGGAATAAGTGGTTGAAGATGCGTTTTTATCCTTCCGATTCTGGTTTGTCAGGTTACATCCAAGACGTTACCGAGCGCAAGCAAACAGGAGCAGCACTCCAAGCTAGCGAAGAAAAGCTGAGAATGCTAGCCGAAGCTAACTTGATAGGAATTATCTTCGGGGATGTTGACGGCGGTATCATCGAGGCCAACGATGAATTTTTTCGGATAGTTGGTTACACGCGGGAAGAGTTGCAGCGCGGGGAATTAAACTCGATTGAACTCACGCCGCCGGAGTACCAGTCTCTCGACCAGAAGGGGATGGCAGAGGCACAAGCAACGGGGGCTTGCACTCCCTACGAAAAGGAATTCTGGAGGAAAGACGGCAGCCGGATTCCGGTGTTGATCGGATATGTTTTGCTGGCCCAAAAGCGGCAAGAATTTGTGGCTTTTATTCTTGATGTGACGGTTGGCAAGCAGTTGGAAAGAGAACTGCACGATCGAGCCGAGGCATTGGCGCGGGCGAACCGGATTAAAGACGAGTTTCTAGGAACTTTGTCTCACGAATTGCGGACGCCGCTGAATGCAATGCTGGGATGGGCGCAACTGCTGCGAAACCGCAAGTTTGACGAAAAAACGACTGTTCGCGCTCTGGAAACGATCGACCGCAATACACGATCGCTGGCAACTCTGATCGAGGATTTGCTGGACGTGTCGCAGATTATTACCGGGAAACTGTCGCTGAATTTGCGGTGGGTGGATGTGATTTCGACTGTTGAGGCTGCGATCGATACTCTCGCGCCCGCGATTGCCGCCAAAAATATTGAAATTGTGACGGATTTCGACCCAACTACCGGGCGGATTTTTGCCGATTCCGGTCGCTTGCAGCAGGTAGCGTGGAATTTGCTGTCGAATGCGATTAAGTTTACTCCCGATGGCGGACAGGTGAGGGTGGCAGTGCGAAAGATGGAGAGGACTTTTGCCCGTGAGGAATCCGCTGGCGGTAAAAATGTGTCGCCCGCTAGTGTCGAAATTGAGGTCAGCGACACGGGACAAGGGATTTCAGAAGAGTTTTTGCCGCACGTTTTCGAGCGGTTCAGCCAAGCTGACAGCTCTACAAGGCGATCGTACAACGGATTGGGTTTGGGTTTGGCCCTAGTGCGGCATTTTGTGGAAATGCACGGGGGGACGGTGCAAGCCGAATCGGCCGGGAAGGGAAAAGGTTCGAGGTTTTTAGTGAGATTGCCAATTCAACAGCTTCCTGGCGATGGCGGATTTTCTGTGACCGGACTCGGGGAGTTGGCGATTCCTCCAAGCAAGGCGCGAGCCCCTGTAAAGGAGTCTTTTGTCAGCAGCAATCTTTCTGGACTGCGGGTGTTGGTGGTCGATACCGACGCGGATTCCCTCGATTTTGCCTGTACAGTGCTCGAAGATTGCGGGGCCCAGGTGGAGACTGCTAGCTCTGGTACGGCTGCCCTGGAGGCGATTGAAAGGCTGAATCCGGATGTGTTGGCGATCGATATCGAGATGCAGGCCCCTGATGGAGAGGTTCTGCTGCAGCAAGTGCGATCGCGGATGGTGGACAGGGAAATTCCGGCGTTGGCGTTCACAGCAGTTGGTAGGGTAGAGGAACGGATACGGGCACTGCAGCAAGGTTTTCAAATTTACGTGCCCAAGCCGATCGAGCCTGCTGAGTTGGTGGCGGTGGTGGCAAGTTTAGCGGCGCGCTAGAAGGATTTTAGATTGACGGACGGATGACGGATGTCGTAAGCTGTTTGGCATTTAAAGGAAGATAGTAGGGTGCCCAGCGTATAGAAGCGTTTCCGATGTATAGTAAGTGTTCGCGAATGACGCACCTTACCTAGCTCGTTAATGGTTTAAATGCTCCACAGCTTAACTGCACATCTATTTTGTTGCATTCGAGCGATCGGATAGTAATTCTTAGGACTAAGGCTAACTGGCACTACATAATTAAACTTTCAGCTTTATTTGTGATAGTTGCCCTTAGTTCCAATCCTGCCGCAAAACTTTTTTTAGCATGAATTAGAGTGAGAGCTAATTTGTCAAGTCCCAAAAGGTTATAAATTTAATTTATGTCACAGTGTGTAGTTTTTGATACTGATAGCAGTTTCTAAAAGGACTGCAACAGCAGACAAGTTCCAAGCCCCGATCGTCATCAGTAGTCGAACTTCTAAAATCTCAAATCTAAAATCTACAATCTACAATCTCAAATCGATAGACTCTCAGTGACACTTAACCTAATTTGTCATACCCCAAAAGTTATAAATTTCATTTAAGTCAAAGTTTTTAGCTTTCGATCGCAGGTGCAGGACGATCGCCCCTCACACTATTTCTTCCAATATCAAGTTCAGCCGCGAGATGCTTCACTAGAAAAATATTGGGCCGGAGCAAATGCTTTCTAACACTCCTCTATTGCCCGCCGTGCAAGGATTTGTTTGTTCTTGGATGTGGACTGGTCGCCCGGTTCCCACTATCGACGGCTAGATACCAATTGCACCCGACCGGCATCCATTTCATCCATTAATAACTCTAAAGCCTCATAATCAATATCCGAGATGTACCCCAAACGGGTGAGCTCGTAGTTGATTTCGTTTTCAATGTCAGGCGTCAACTGCTTAATGTAGAGGGCTTTTTCTACAAGTTGACGAATAGCATGAGTTGCTTGCATAGTAAGTCGGAGAACTCCGTACTGTTTAATTTTCCTCTGAAGTGTCGAGCAAACAGGTGATCTAGATCAGAACTAGCAAGTGATTTAAATTACCTTGTTCAGTTTTATCTAACAGCTAGAGCAAAGTCGATCGCTATTTTTAGAGTTACCAAGACTTCGCCTGCTGGTATTAATAAAAAATAGTATAGTAGTTTACGTTTTCTGCCCAAATCTTAGGCAAAATTTCATAAAAAAGAGTTAATAAATAAAGATTCAGTAAAATCACTGAAAACAACTGGTCAGTTTGCCTTAGATTAAGTTAGGCTCAGAGCAATCAAGTAGGTTTAGGCTTACATCAGTCCAGCGCAGTAGTTGAAAATACGTAGCAATCATAGGTTTGACATATGCAGACACTTCTTGCCCATAAACCAATTACGGTGATTCGACCCCTAGACTACCTGAATGCAGCCACCTGCGGAGAATTCGGCGTACAACTAATGACAGCAATTTCAGCCCCCGGGGTGGTAGCGGTACTCGTAGATTTGGCAGAAGTAAAATTTATTGACAGTGCCGGTTTAATGGCATTGGTGTCGGGCCTCAAGCAGGCGAAAAAAATGGGGCGCAGGTTTAGTATTTGCTCGGTATCCCCCGGGATAAAGATGATTCTGGAACTCAGCCAACTCGATCGAGTTTTTGAAATATTTGAAAATGTCGATAGCTTTGATGCCGAAAACTCCTGCGTAAAACAACACTGATACAGCCTCCTCACCGACGAGAACAGGCAACAAAACACAGCCAATTCGGTTAAACGGCCGAAAAGACAGGCGACTGTCGTTGGCGTGTTGGCAGATTTTAAGGTAGGCTGCTTAAGAGTCGCAAATATTTAGCGAGTCGAGCCGTGGCAGTAAAAGTCGAAGAATTACTTACAGCAGACATTAATCAGCCTGCTCGTTATCTGGGAAACGAATTGGGGGCTACGCACAAGCCTTGGGACGCGGCGTCTGTGCGCTGGGTTCTCACTTACCCAGAAGTGTATGAAGTTGGTGCTTCCAATCTGGGGCACATCATCCTTTACAACATTTTGAACGCTTTGCCGAGGCAGTTGTGCGATCGGGCTTATTTGCCCGCCGCCGACTTGGCAGCAAAACTGCGATCCTCTCCGAGGGCTGCGCTAACGACAAAAACTCCCCTGTTTGCCGTAGAATCAAGGCGATCGCTCACAGAATTTGATATTCTGGGCTTCAGCCTCAGCTACGAACTCGGAGCAACAAACATTCTGGAAATGCTGGATTTAGCCGGCATTCCCCTAACTTGGCAAGAAAGAGCGACAAATCACCAAAACGGTCAAATGCCGCTGATTTTTGCTGGCGGGCAAACGGCAACTTCCAACCCGGAACCCTACGCGGATTTTTTTGACTTCATCGCTTTGGGAGATGGAGAAGAGTTGCTGCCAGAAATTGGCTTGATTTTGGCAGAAGGCAAAACTAATAATTTGAGCCGAGAAGCATTGCTGCTGGATTTAGCGCAAATTCCCGGTGTCTACGTCCCGCAATTCTACGATATGGCGGCCGACGGTTCTGTTCGTCCCAACCGCCCGCAAGTTCCAGAACGAATTCTGCGCCGCGTCGCGACTCCCATACCAGCTTATTCGATCGGCCTGGTTCCCTACGTCCAGACAGTACACGACAGACTGACAGTAGAAATCCGCCGGGGATGCACTCGCGGCTGTCGCTTCTGTCAGCCGGGAATGCTGACTCGCCCCGCGCGCGATGTCGAACCGCAGCAAGTCGTAGAGGCAATAGAACAGGGGATGCAAGCCACCGGGCACAGCGAGTTTTCCCTGCTTTCTCTCAGTTGTTCCGACTATCTGGCACTCCCAGCAGTCGGGATGGAAATTAAAAACCGCCTGAAAGATAAAAACATCTCTCTGTCTCTACCCAGCCAGCGGGTTGACAGATTTGACGATAATATTGCCGACATTCTCGGCGGTACGCGACAAGGCGGTTTGACTTTTGCCCCGGAAGCTGGTACTCAGCGGATGCGCGACATCGTTAACAAAGGTTTGACCAACGAAGAATTGCTTCGGGGTGTCAAAACTGCGGTCGATCGCGGCTGGGATAAAATCAAGCTGTATTTTATGATCGGTTTGCCCGGGGAAACCGATTTCGATGTTCTCGGCATCGCCGAAACAGTCCGCTGGCTGCACCGGGAATGCAGGGTGCATGGCCGGCGGGGACTGAATTTTAACTTGACAATTTCTAATTTTACGCCTAAGCCTCACACTCCTTTTCAGTGGCACTCGGTTTCTACTGCTGAGTTTTCCCGCAAGCAAAAACTCCTGAAGGAAGAGTTTCGGGGGATGCGGGGCGTCAAGGTGAATTACACTGATGTGCGGATTTCGGCAATGGAGGATTTTGTAGGACGGGGCGATCGGCGTTTGGCCGCTGTAGTCCGCCGCGCTTGGGAACTTGGCGCGGGTATGGATGCGTGGTGGGAAAGTTTGGATCGGGCTTACAAAGCTTGGACTCAGGCGATCGATGAGTCGGGCCTTACCTGGAAATACCGTCAAGTCGAAAGCGGCGAGTGGAATCTTTTTGATAAGGAAGAGGAGAAGGAAGAAGGAAGTTCGGCAACGAGCACTGTACAAGATGTAACGGATGTAACGGATGTCAGTCCGATGTCCGTCGGAAGAGGGAAGAAGGAAGAAGGAAGAGAAATCAAGGAAGATTTTCCCAATTCTCCGGATCTCCCCCTCTCCCCCTCCTCCACTCTCCCCCTCTCCCCCTCCTCCACTCTCCCCCTCTCTCTCGATCGGGCATTGCCTTGGGATCACTTAGACACGGGGATCGACAAAAACTGGCTGAAAATTGACTTGCAAAAGGCTTTAGAAGCAGCGACGGTTCCCGACTGTTCCTTTGAAGGGTGTTCGCGCTGCGGGGTTTGCGGCACTGACTTCGGACACAATGTGGTGGTGGATGCACTGCCAATTCCAGAGTTTGCTGGGGAGTTCGTGCCGAATACGGATCGGAAACAGCGTTTGCGGGTTTGGTTCGGGAAGGTGGGCGATATGGCTTTGGTCGGTCATTTGGATTTGATCCGATTGTTCGATCGAGTAGTCCGCAGAGCCGATTTGCCGATTTCGTTTACCGGCGGGTTCCACCCAAACCCTCGGATTTCTCTGGCAAATGCTCTGCCTCTGGGCGTTACCAGCACTGGGGAAATTGCCGACTTTGAGCTGACTGAGCCGATCGATATTGAGAGTTTTCGGGAAAAGTTGGCCGCTAAGCTGCCGGAAAATATTCCGATTTACAAGGTTGAGTCGATCGATCTGAAGGCTCCTTCTGCCAGTCAGTTGCTAGAAGCAGCGGAGTACGTGATTGCTGTGGCTGTAGGGGGCTCGCTGACAGAAAATGGCGAATTAGACCGTGAAAATTCTGCTCCTGTCTCCGCTGCTCCTGATGCCAACTGGGAAGCTTGGGTCAAGGCGATCGTCGAAACCGAGGCTTTTTGGCGGGTGCACACTACTAAGTCGGGAAAGACTCAGGATGTCAATTTGCGCGATCGGCTGCACAAACTAGAACTTGTAGAAGACTCCAAACCTGAAAGCATTGCCTCTGCCTCTGGTAATAAATCCGAAGGTAGAGCCGTCTTGCGCTTTACCGGCAGTTGTCGCAGCGACGGTAACTTGCTAAAGCCCGAACATATTGTTTTCATGCTCGAACAAGTCAGCCAGCAACAAATTCAGCTTCTGCAAGTTCAGCGCAGTCAGCTAATCTTGGGTTATGGTTAAAATAGGGGAGCTCTGGTGGCATATTTCACCTTCGGCTCTCGATCGGGATGTGTCGTTCACGCTATAATTGCTTGTTATGGAAGCCCTAGCGGCTCGAGCGCTTTAGTCGCTCGCCGCTAAGAGTCAACCAGCAACGCGGGCTGGGTGCAAATTGCTTCTGTTCAAGACTTCAAGCCTTTTTGTTGTACATTCACGGGCTCAATCTAGTGCCAAACCTGCCGGAGCGAGGCATGAACCAACTTTAGCGATTAATTTCGGCCGCTCGACTGGTTGTCGGTGGTCGGCTTACTCAAAAATTTCACGGTTCAAACCGCAGAGCGGGTATTCAACAATAGATGTTTTTGACGGGTCAAAAAACGGAGATAAGCCCCCGACTTAAGTCGTGGAGAACCAAAAATTTTAGATTTTAGATTAAAGTTCCAGCTCCCAGATTCATCTGTGGAGTAAATCTAAAATCTAAAATCTAAAATCTAAAATCGACTGACCCGTCAAAAAACGGAAATAAGCCCCCGACTTAAGTCGTGGAGAACCAAAAATTTTAGATTTTAGATTAAAGTTCCAGCTCCCAGATTCATCTGTGGAGTAAATCTAAAATCTAAAATCTAAAATCTAAAATCGACTGACCCGTCAAAAAACGGAGATAAGCCCCCGACTTAATTCGGGGAGAATCAAAAATTTTAGATTTTAGACTTTAGTTCAACGTCCCAGATTCATCTGTGGAGTAAATCTAAAATCTAAAATCTAAAATCTAAAATCGACTGACCCGTCAAAAAACGGAG
>JAUBST010000015.1:0-108269 GCA_036702215.1 Microcoleus sp. F6_B6 | reverse complement strand
TCCCAGATTCATCTGTGGAGTAAATCTAAAATCTAAAATCTAAAATCTAAAATCGACTGACCCGTCAAAAAACGGAGATAAGCCCCCGACTTAATTCGCAAAGAACCAAAGTTTTAGATTTTAGACTAAATTTCAATGTCCCAGATTTATCTGTGGAGTAAATCTAAAATCTAAAATCTAAAATCTAAAATCGACTGACGAGGTTTTAGGGTTGGCAGGGGCGGAGGTTGCAGTCGAATGCCAAGCTGGGGTATGTTGAGTGCGATCGCGCAAGAATTAAACAAAAGTCTAGGCGCTTTCACTCCTACCTACTTTCGCTCAAAACCAGCCCTCAACCACCACGCAAGCGGAGTTATCAGTTCGTAGTGTTAAGTTGTGTGTTAAGAAATTGGTGGGAGTGTCAATGAATTTATTCCCTGAGTTCAAAGGAAGAGTTGTAAGTGTTGAATTTTGAGTATTGATTTCGCAATTTTCAACTCAAATCTCAATATTGCTAACTCGATAAAAGCCTCCTTATTTCTATCTCTCAGATTTATCTGCTGAGCATAACTCATAACTCTGTACGGGCGGGTTTAACTACTTTATCTGTAACAGTTAACAGTTAACAGTTAACAGTGAACGGTCAACAGTTAACTTTCCTTCCAGCCTGCACCAACTCACAGCTAATAACTCTTCAAGCTACTACTAATTACAGTGAAAGTTAGAGGCACTATGAGTGCGTAAGTGTCTCTAACTTGCTGACAGTTTTTTGAGGAAATTGAATGACAAAGCAGATAGTTATAGCAGAGCAGCATCGCATTGCTGCCGTCTTTTCAGAAGATCAAATCCAAGAACTTGTGGTAGCCACAGGCAGCCACCAAGTCAGCGACATTTACTTGGGAATTGTCGAGAATGTACTCCCCGGGATAGATGCGGCTTTCGTCAATATTGGCGATCCAGAACGTAACGGGTTCATGCACGTCACAGACCTCGGCCCGCTGCGCCTTAAACGGTCGGCAGGAGCTATTACGGAACTCCTGACCCCCCAGCAGAAAGTGGTGGTACAGGTAATGAAAGAACCTACGGGCAGCAAAGGCCCCCGGTTAACAGGCAACATTACCCTGCCGGGCCGCTATTTGGTACTGATGCCCTACGGTAGGGGAGTCAACCTGTCACGCCGGATCAAGTCGGAAGCCGAGCGCAACCGCCTCAGAGCTCTGGCTATTTTGGTGAAACCGGCGGGGATGGGGCTGCTGGTACGCACCGAAGCTGAAGGGATGACTGAAGAAGCCATCATGGAAGATTTGGAAGTCCTCCAAAAACAGTGGGAAGCCGTTCAACTCGAAGGCGGTACCTCGCGGGCGCCGGCACTGCTCAACCGGGATGACGATTTTATCCAGCGGGTGCTGCGAGATATGTTCAGCGGTGACGTGAATCGGATTGTGGTGGACTCGCAAAATGGAATTAAGCGGGTGAAGCAGCAGTTGATGAGCTGGAACGGCGGTAAACTTCCTGCAGGAGTTTTGATCGACCACCACCGAGAGCGCGCCTCGATTTTAGAATTTTTCCGGGTTAACGCTGCGATTCGAGAAGCCCTCAGACCGAGGGTTGATTTGCCTTCGGGCGGTTATGTGATTATCGAGCCGACTGAGGCGCTGACGGTGATCGATGTCAACTCTGGCTCGTTTACTCGATCGGCCACGGCTCGGGAAACGGTACTCTGGACAAATTGCGAAGCAGCAACGGAAATTGCCAGACAACTGCGGTTGCGAAATATTGCCGGGGTGATTATTGTTGACTTTATTGACATGGAATCCCGCCGCGATCAGTTGCAGGTGCTGGAACATTTCAATAAAGCTCTCAAAGCTGACAAAGCTCGGCCCCAAATCGCTCAACTGTCGGAATTGGGACTGGTAGAACTGACCCGCAAGCGCCAAGGTCAAAATATTTACGAGTTGTTCGGCCACACTTGCCCTACTTGCAGCGGGTTGGGTCATCTGGTGCACTTGCCCGGAGAAGAAGACTTCGCCGCAGCGGTGCGGGAATCGGCAGATCGCGCTGTTGCTACGTCGTCGAACCGCGTTTTGTTGAATTTGCCCGAAGGAATGGAACGCCGCAGCTTGACACCTGTGGCGGCTGCAACTCCTGCCCCGGTGCGGGAAGAACGCCCCCCCGAACCCGCTCGGGCTGCTTGGGAACCTCAAAGCGAAAGTTTGGATTTTGAGACTGGCAGTAACGCCTCGCCTTTGGACTTGCTCAACCATCCCAGCTATCAGGATTTGGGGAACGGAACTAGACGCCGCCGCCGCCGCCGGATTGGCGAAGAGCCTTTTGCTCTCCCGGCGGAGGAGGAATCTGTACGCAGCAAGTTGCGGCTGCCCAATACTTCGAGCGCCCCCGTCGCGGATACGCGCTCTGAGTATCTGGCACCCCCCGGCATCCGGGCCGCGTCGGAGGGCTTCGGGCTGGTGAATATGGCGACTGTTGGCAGGCGCGAGGATTTCGATCGCGTGCGTCCGGCTAAGTCGGAGTTGATGAAGCCGATGGTGGAGCCTCCGGAGGTGATTACGGTGGAAATGACGGCGGAGGAGCAGGATGTTTATGCTCTGATGGGGGTTTCTCCTTTGGTGCTGACCGATCGCAGCGTGAAAAATCCTAAGAATGCGATCGTTTCGGTGACTCTCCCCGGAGCGGCCCCGAACAAGCCGCCTTTCGAGCAGCTCGAATTTGAATTTGAAGCGACGACGGCTCCACAGAATGCTGAGGAAGGGGATTATTATCCAGAAAGGTCGGTAGTTGAGCCTGTTTTTTCTGAGGATGATGATGAGGCCCAAATTTATGGCGAGAGTTCGATCGACGAAACTGATGATTTCGATCGGATGGAGGAACCCAGCGATGTGATGGGCGAATCCTATGAACAGATCGAGTCCCATGAGGCGATCGAACTCAATGAGCCGATCGAATCCTATGAGCCGATCGAATCCTATGAGCCGATCGAATCCAGCGAACCCAGCGAACCCAGCGAACCCAGCGAACCCAGCGAACCCGAGGAGCCTGCTATCAACCGCCGTCGCCGCCGCCGCTCGTCAGCCCTTGTGGATGAGTGATATGAAGTCAGAGGGAAGAAGGAAGAAGTCAGAGGGAAGAGGGAAGAAGGAAGAAGTAGAAATTTTTACTCTCTTCCCATCTTTCCATCTTCCTCTTTCCCCCTCTCCCTCTAACACCCTAGTAATTGCGGGTGTGGATGAAGTCGGACGAGGCGCTTTGTTCGGGCCGGTGGTGGCTGCTGCCTGCATTTTGCCTGACGAAGTTCTCGATGAATTAGCAAGTTGCGGGGTGCGCGACAGCAAGCAGTTGAGTGCCGCAGCCCGGAGTCGGTTAGCTGTGAAAATCCGAGCTGTGGCGGTTGACTGTCAAATTGGTGCGGCTTCGGTGCGGGAGATCGATCGCCTCAATATTTTGCAGGCTTCTTTGTTGGCGATGAAGCGGGCGATTTTGAAATTGAATGTTACTCCTGATTTGTGTTTGGTTGACGGGAATCAAAGAATTCCCAATTTGGCGATCGAGCAAGAGACGGTGGTAAAGGGTGATGCGCGATCGATTCAGATTGCTGCTGCTAGTATTGTGGCGAAGGTTTGGCGCGATGAATTAATCCTGCGGATGGCTGTTAAGTATCCTGAATATGACTTGACAAATAACAAAGGATATGGAACAGCAAAACATAAATTGGCTTTGGAACGCTGCGGAGTGTCTGTCTTTCACCGACAATCTTTTAGTCCTTGTCAAAAATAGTTATCAGAAATCAGAATTACTCGTTAGATCGCGTCCGGTTAATCAGCGATCTAACGAGTGCGAGCGGGACGATCGCTCTTTTAACCTACATTCCGCACCTACAACTATCACAAAGCACTCGATCGATCGCCTAAGCTTTAGCACGGGGTCAACGGGCTATGTCCCTGATTCTGTCTGCTTTGTAGCTCCCTGTGTTACCCCGTCAGCTTTAACCCTTCACTAACTATTAAAATCTTGCAACTTAACCTCGCCAAATTGTGGAGTTTTGTGTTGTGGGATGCCTTCATTCTATAATTTTTATCTCACCCAATCATGTGAGGGAATTGTCTGAGTCGGGTACTTCCCTACCAGTCTAGATAGTTGAGAGCAGGAAAAAGTCAAATGTTTAGAATTAATCAACTACCCATGGTGGTAGATATAGCAATTACCCTTTTCGGCATTGCTGGGCTTGTGGCTGTGTTCGTGTTTTTGAACTGGTTGGCTGGCTTTAGCTTGAAAGCGCTAGAGTCAAGCCGGTTTCGGAATCACTCTCCAAAAGTCACGAACCTGCGACAAAATATCACGGTCATATTACTCGTGACCTGCGTCGCTCTGTGTTTGCTGGTGGCAGGAGTGAATGGGGCGCTGATTTTTCAGGGGAAAAGTCTGTTGTCCTTTTACCTGGGTTTGCTCAGCAGCATTCCCCGCAAAATTTGGAACCAACTAGCGATCGCCTTGTTGAAGTGCATTAGCCTACTATTGCTGGTCAAGCTCAGTTTACCTTCTCTACTAAAGGTGCTCGATCGGGTCAGCGTGCTGGCTCAAGGCTCGGATCAGATCACCGCCAACGACGAAAGCGTTGAGGTATTTTTCAACTCGCTCAAAAAGGTTGTATCAAATGGAACTTGGCTGCTGGCTTTGATTTTGTGCAGCGATTTTCTGAACGCACCGGCTGTAGTCACCAAGTATCTCAGAGTCGGGCTCAAAGCTTATCTGGCAGTTTCTCTAGGGCAGTTGCTCATCAAAGTGCTGTCTGTGCTGATCGATACGCTGGATGCTCTGAGTCTGCGCTACTCCAGCCGCGAAAATGTATTGCGTCACTACGAACGCTTTCGACACTTAATGCCAGGACTGAAGAAGGCGCTGGAATACATTTTGTATGTTGCGATCGCAACTCTAATTATTCAAGACATCGACTCCATCGCTTGGATTACGAGTTATTCAGGCCAAATCATCCAGATAATTGGACTCTATTTCCTGTGCGGGGTATTTATTGAATTTACTAATATCATCTTAGAAGATTTAGTCCTCAAAACCGATCATCTTACCGATTTGCAGCGGCAGCGGCGTCTTACTATCATTCCCCTTTTCAAAAGTATCTTAAAGTATCTGACTTATTTTGTCGGAGGAATTCTTGTTCTCAATTTAGTCGGCATCAATCCAGGTCCCATTCTGGCTGGAGCAGGTATAATCGGTTTAGCTGTGGGGTTTGGGGCGCAAAACTTAATCAACGATATTGTCTGCGGCTTCTTCATTTTGTTTGAAAACTACTATCTTGTAGGCGACTACATCGAGGCAGGGAAGGAAGAAGACCGGATTTTGGAGGGAGAAGTTGAAGCCATCGAACTCCGTACTACTCATGTTCGTCATCCAGACGGACAGTTACAGATTATCCGCAACGGAGAAATCGGCTCAATCGTGAATTACTCCAAGCGATACAGCTATGCCAAGGTAGATGTTCCAGCTCTACCAGGTTTGGATATCGATGCAGTGTATGCCTTAATTAATGAGGCCGGACGGCAGCTTCAGAGTGAATGCCCAGAAGTATTGGAACCCACGCGAATTGAAGGACTAGAAAATTTTGATGTTGACAATCTGGTTATCCGAACCATGACTCGGGTGAAACCGGGCAAGCATCTACATATTCAACGGTTATTACGCAGCAAGCTCAAGTCAGTGTTCGATCGACAATTTTCACAGACATAATTAAGTAGGTCGGCATTAATATTTACTGTTGAGGCAAGGCAGAGGGCAGAAGGCTGAAGGGAAGAAGATTTTAGGCTCAAAACATTCGTTGACATACTTTGTTTTTTTTGTGTCTGCTCGCATCTTGCACCAGATCCAGAAACTACTTTCTGGCAACTGCCCTTACCTGAAACTCCGGATTTTTTTGCGTAGAGGAACCCGGTTTCTCAAACCTTATTGAGAAAGATGCAAGACACACACGAGCTAGCCTTTTATAACTTAATAAACCTCTTGAAAAAAATATGTGTTATCCTTAAAAGTTTGCTCGAACTTAGGTCAAACTTTGAATTATTGGGTTGATTGGCATCTCCTTAAACTTGCCGGACTTGCTAGATTATAAAATTGGCTGAGTTTTCCATATTAGCACAAAACTATTTTGCAAGAAGTCTATTATTCTATGCAGCAAAAAACTGCGTCACTATGTCGTTTTCAGAAAATATGGATCGCCTCTGCCTGACTAAGTTTAGTCCTGCTGTCGCGTCTGGCTCAGTATCATCTAATTGCCGGTTCAGTCGGTCAACGATCGCTAATTTGTTCGATCGGCAATTCTATGATAAACTCGGCTCCGTGGCCTAGTGCAGACACGCAACTAAGTTTGCCACCGTGTTCTCGGACAACTTTGTAGGAAATTGACAGGCCCAAACCGGTGCCTTTGCCGGCGGGTTTGGTAGTAAAAAAAGCCTCGAATAACTGCTGGGAAACTTCTTCTGGCATACCGGGGCCGTTGTCAGAAATCCTAATTACAGCATTGGAATTTTGGACTTCTGTCCTAATTTTAATCTTGCTGCGGTTAGTTTTGACTTCGGCAACTGAACGCCCTTCGTTGTATTCCTCGATCGCGTCGATCGCATTTCCGATCAAATTCATAAATACCTGATTGATTTTCCCGGCATAACACTCAACCAAAGGCAAATTGCCATAGTCTTTAATTACCGCAATTTCGGGATAGTTACCTCTGGCTTTCAGGCGGCTTTGCAGAATTAGCAACGTTCCTTCAATCCCTTCGTGCAGGTTAACTTTGCTCATTTGAGAATCGTCTTTGCGAGAGAAATTTCTGAGCGATCGCACGATTTCCCGAATGCGATCGGCCCCAACCTGCATCGAAGACATTGCTTTCGGCAAATCTTCTAACAGAAAGTCTAATTCGATATCCTTAATTTTATTTTGAATTGCTGCCGGCGGCTGCGGGCTGTGCTTCTGGTACATATCGAGCAAATTCAGCAAATCTTCGGTGTAGTGGCCGACGTGAACGAGATTGCCGCAGACGCTGCTAACGGGATTGTTAATTTCGTGAGCGACACCGGCTATCATTTGACCGAGAGTAGACATTTTCTCAGTGTGAATCAATTGAGCTTGAGTTTGCTGCAATTCGCGCAAAGTATTTTCAAGTTGAAGTTTTTGTTGGGTCAACTCTGTTTGCGATCGCAGCAAAGCTTCTTCACTGCGTTTCTGCTCGGAAATATCAGTAATTAATCCTTCCAAAGCTATCAATTCTCCAGAGTCGGAAAACACTCCCAAACCTTGCTCCCACACCCATTTTAATTCGCCATTTTTAGAAGTAATTCGGTAATTTAGCTGATAGGGTCGATTTTCTTGCAAGGCAACTTGCACGGCATTCCACAAATGATCGCGATCGTCCGGGTGAGTCAATTCCGAGATAGAAACTTCCCGAGTGCCGATAAATTCTTCAGGAGTATAGCCGGCTAACTGATAGCAACCTTCGCTGACAAACTCCATACTGCGATCGGCATCGTTGCGAAAACGGTAGGCCATTCCCGGCAAATTGCTCATCAGCGTCGCCAAGGCCCGCTGGCTTTCCCGTAGGGCTTCTTCAGCGTGTTTGCGATCGGTAATATCCGTCATCACCGCCAGCATACAGAGTTCGCCGTCCAAATTAATCAATTCCGCTGACAGCAAACACACCACCACCGATCCCGACTTCATCCGAAACTCGCATTCCTGATTGCGAACAACACCTTGTTCGTGCAACCTTTGCCTAAAATTAACTCGGTCTTCAGGCCTTACCCAAATATTTAACCCCGGTACTGTATTCCAGGTTGTTTCTTCTAAATCGTAACCAGTCATCGACAAAAAACTATCATTAACTTCTATAAAACGACCCTCAGCAAAAGTAGTAATAATCATCGGATCGGGACTCGATCGAAAAGCTTTAGAAAACTTTTCTTCCGACAATCTCAACTTTTTAATAGCCTCTTCTAACTGAATTGTTCGCTTTTTAACCCGGCATTCCAATACCTCATTAGCCTGCTTCAGAGCTTCCTCAGCCTGCACCCGATAAGTGATATCGCGCACCACGGCTTGCAGCCCTATTTTGCCGCCGATATCCATAGAAGTTAGCAGCACTTCCGCCGGAAACTCAGAACCGTCCAAACGGCAGTGCCGCCAGTCAAAACGGCAACTTCCCGATCGCAAAGCCGTATTAATTCGCTCTTGAGACAGACTCGTAGAATCTTGTCCGTCAGGTTGCTGCGGCGGGCTAAAGTCCGAAGGATGCTTACCGCAAAACTCCGATTCAGTGCTGCATCCAAATAACTTTAAAGTAGCCGGATTGCAATCCAAAAAACCCTCTTCGTCTAGCAGCATTACCGCATCAGTCGTCGATTCGTACAAAGTGCGAAACTTTTTTTCCGACGCCTGCAAAGAAGCAATCAACTGCATCTTTTCCTCAGCCGCCCGCTTTTGCTCGGTAATATCCTGCATTACTTGAGAAAAGCCCTGCAACTTTCCCCTTTCATCGCGCAAAGGAGTAACAATAATATTCGCCCAAAATCGCGATCCGTCTTGGCGAAGCCGCCAACCTTCATTTTCGTATCGACCTTCTGCCACCGCCCGGATTAATTTTTCTTGGTGCTTGCCGAGTTCAATATCTTCTTTTGTGAAAAAACACTCCGAATTATTGCCGACTATTTCATGAGATATATATCCCAAAATGCGTTCGGCACCGGAATTCCAGCTAGCTACATACCCATCAGGGTCTAACATAAATATAGCATAATCCTTAACGCCTTCAATTATTAAGCGCAGGCGTTCTTCGCTTTCTCGAAGTGCAGATTCTGCTTGCTTGCGCTGGGTGATATCTTCTACAAAACCTTCGTAGTAGAGCAATTTCCCCGATTCATCGCAGACAGCCCGCGCATTTTCAGCGATCCAAATTATTGTGCCGTCTCGGCGATAAATTTCTGACTCAAAATCAGATACTACGCCATGTTCTTGCAAAGCATAAATAAACTGATCGCGCCGATCCGGATTGACGTAAAGCTGGTCGCTGATATTAGTCAGACAGGTCATCAATTCTGCTGCGGAATTATATCCGTAGATGCGAGCCAAAGCTGGGTTAGCGCTGATGTAGCGACCGGATTGGGTTGTTTGAAAAATACCCGATACAGCATTTTCAAACATACTGTAATATTTTGCTTCCATTTGGTGCAGTGCCTCCGCGACATTCAGGCATTCAATCGATTTATTTTCTAATTTTTGATTTGCCACTTGTGAATACCCTGCTCTTGGATTTGAGTTGAATATTTTTGGTCTACCGCCTGTTAAATTCGAGCCGTTAATCAGGCAAAAATATGCTGTGGTACAGCCGGATACGAATGTGTTTATTCATCAGTCATACAGGGCTGTTAGTTGTTAGTTGCTGCTGGTGGAAGTTTAGTCGATCCGGTCTTTCTTTGAGCCGTGACTGGCTGTCACGATCGCATTGGCAAATAGATCGGCCTGCGGTGCAGGTATCCGAGCCAAATCCGCTCGTTGAAATCTCCCTGAATATATTAGCAGTTGAATACCCTGAAATAATTTAGCGGCAAGGCTATTGTTACTATAATAAAAGGCTGCGAGTTCTACAACCGCAAGAGTCTATTTTTAGGCTGTGAGTGAGAGTTCGCTCGGCTCTTACCCAAGGCAACTAACCCGCCTGCACGAGCTAAAGGCTCGGTGTCCGTGCTGTAAGTCGATTTGAGATTTGAGATTTGAGATTAAAGAATTGACTCCACAGATGAATCTGGGGCTCCCTAATTTCTAAAATTTTTTGCTCTCCACAACTTTTGTCGGAAACTTTTATGGGTCTTTGGGTGCTCAGAGTTACTGTTAAGTATTCTTGCTGATAGATAATACAGCAGACTGCTGGCAGTTGTACGATCGGGGGTTTATCTGTAAAGTTGGCATAACAAGAGGGTAATTGTTGTATCAAAAAATTCATATTCGGCGACTGCGGGCGGACAAATTCTGTAGCGGTGCTGGCATTTGGGCAAAAATCTGGGCCCGGGCGCGCTCTCATTTCGTCGGCAAGTCTGGTAGAATGCCGATCGATTCTCGGTTTGGCAGAAAAGCTCGATCGGGCTAAATTTGACTCGAAACTAATAAATGACAGATTCTCCTCTCCTAGCAACGCCAGATTTATCCCCTGCTTCAACCCAAACGGCGGATTCTTCTGTCTGGCCACTCCTCCTGCAACAACTATTAGACAGACAATCTCTCTCGCGCGCCCAAGCAGCCGACTTGATGCAGGGATGGCTAGCAGAAGCTATTCCCCCCGTCCTCTCAGGAGCAATTTTAGCCGCCATCCAAGCCAAAGGCATCTCTGCCCAAGAATTAGCAGGAATGGCTCAGGTATTGCATTCTCAGTCGCTTGCAGGCGAGTCGGAGAGCGTTTTCAATCCCAAATCCTCAATCTCCAATCTCAAATTAATTGATACTTGCGGCACCGGTGGCGACGGCGCTTCCACGTTTAACATTTCCACTGCTGTAGCTTTTGTGACCGCCGCCGGCAAAGTTCGAGTCGCGAAACACGGAAATCGATCAGCATCGAGCAAAGTGGGTTCTGCTGACGTGTTGGAAGCACTCAGAGTCAACCTCAACGCCGATCCCGCGAAGGTAAGAGCCGCAGTAGACGAAGTAGGCATCACCTTTTTATTTGCGCCTGGGTGGCATCCTGCACTTAAGGCTGTAGCGTCGCTCCGACGCACTTTGAAGGTGCGGACTGTTTTTAACCTTTTAGGGCCCCTTGTCAATCCTATGCGCCCTACAGGGCAGGTAATCGGGGTGTTCGACCCTAGTCTGGTATCAACTATGGCGCAAGCTTTGGGCGAGTTGGGGACTGAGTTAGCTGTAGTCGTTCACGGCAGAGAAAAATTGGATGAGGCGGGTTTGGGTGATCTGACTGATTTGGCGGTTTTGTCGGATGGCAAAGTGGAACTCACTACTTTAGACCCCCAAAAGGTAGGATTGACACCAAGTGCGATCGGCTCGTTAAAAGGCGGAAATGTTGAGGAAAACGCCGAGATTTTGCGGAACGTTTTGCAAGGGAAAGGTACGCCCGCACAAATGGATGTTGTAGCTTTGAATGCCTCTTTGGCTTTTCAGGTAGGAGGTGCAATTCCTATGGGTTCTCACGCCGCAGGAGTTTCTCTGGCGAAGGACATTTTATTGAGCGGCGAATCTTGGGTGAAGTTGCAGCAGTTAGTTGAATTTTTGAAATGAAGTCAGTTGTCAGTTGGGAGTTGACAGTTGACCGTTGGCAGTTGGCAGTTGGGAGTTGACAGTTGACCGTTGGCAGTTGACAGTTGACAGTTGAGAGTTGACAGTTGAGAGTTGACAGTTGGCAGTTGACAGTTGTTATCAAGAAATTGGGTTTAAAACCCCGTCCTTCTAGGACGGCTTTAATCTTTACAATTCATTCGCAAATCAGCGAAGATTTCTTGTTACCGTGGTATACTGCAATAGTCAAGGTTAAACTCCTTTGCGATCGTGAAACAGGACATGAGACACACTTTTACGCATAAACTGGGGGACAAAGTGTGGCGAAAACACTATAAACAGCCGAAACCGAAAATGTAGGTTTCAATCCAGCAAACACAACTTTTCTACGCTCGAATCGTTAAGTAGGGTAGGGCATACCCGAACTCTAGGCTTGTATCCTAGTACGCTTTTGGAGATAAACCCGCTGGGGTTGTTGTGAGTTAGGCTTGTTAATTGGTGGTATACCACGGTTAAACAGTTTGAGTAATGCCGCAAGGACATAACGCTTGAAGGTATGTCGCAGAATTAAGAATCCTCGCACCTTCAGGTCGGGGAGTGTCAAATCATATTCGATCGATTGACCGTGATTGCTGTAGGGGCGGGTTTTTGAGATAGTCGCCAAAAACCGACTATCTCAAAAACCCGCCCCGACTCAAAAACCTGCCCTGACTATGTATGATGCGCGATCGCTCGGACATGATATTAGTTGTTAAGCTGTTGTGCATTTAAATTGTATATTTCGAGTCCCGATCGAACAATCGTCAAATCCTCGGACCCTCTCCCCTTCCCCCCTCTCCCTCTCTAATACCATAGGCAATCTAGATGCAACACAGCTTAGTTGACCCGAAAGCAGTTGGTAGTTGTTAGGAAAACACTTGCTACAAATAACGAGTAATATCATGTCCGGTTGAATAGTTATAATACTTTTATCCCATCATGCCCGATGCTTTTAGGCCCGATGCCCGTAGAGGATTTATAAGTAATTAACCGGACTCGATATAACCAATAACAAATAACAACTAACAAATAACAACTAACTGCTGACTTCTTGTTAAGAGCGCGATCGAAATTCAACCACATCTTGCTTAATAGTCACATCTTTATTACCAAAAAAGTCGTGACCCAACAGTCCGATATCTAGGGATGGCGAGATGGCAACAACTACATTGTTAACCGCCAGACCCCCAGCTTCAATAGAAGTCAAACGACCGAGGGGAAAAGTAGCCACTCCGTTGGGAGTTTGTGCTTGCACTGTTCCCTGTAGAACAACGCCCAAGGCTTTAGCCATTGCTGGTGTAATTACTGTGCCGCTAGCTCCAGAATCTACCATCATCTCGAACTTTTGTTTGCCGTTAAACGTGACTTCTATGACTGGGATATTAGCTGCTCGGCGTTTGATTTTTGCCTGAAATACTCCCGACTTTGCCGCCGCCGAAGTGGTGGGAGTCAATGCTTCGGGGAGAAAACCGCAGACTGATTGGCTGAGGTTGAAGGTTCGGCCTGACGAGCTCCGCATGAAGCATCCCTCACTTTCTTGAGCCACGGCTGGCGAGGAGTTGGCAACACTCCCTACTAAAATTGAACTGCTCAGAGAAATAACCCCTGCTAAAACCAGTAAAGGTTGGCGCAGGTTTTGAGGGATGGGTAGAGGCTTTTGTGAGTTTGAGAGTAAAGGCAAGGGAGATTTGCTGACCATAGTTTGATTAAACGCTGTAGCTCGATCGTAACAGCGGCAACTGCCTTTTGGTATAGATATAGAATTTCCGCCCGCCTCCTAAGCTGCTGGCAGATAAATTGCTGGCGCGGGGGGAGATGGAGAATTTGCACTTGTTGCTGCTTTTTGATTGCGTGTGACTTAAGTGCCTTGCTTTGCCGAACCCTTGCACAAATTAAAATAATATCTGTATATTGCCGACTAGCATCAAATCCCTGGCAGTGGTAAGAATTAAACCAAACGAAACTAATTAAGGATGCCATGTCACTTTCAACAGCACAACCCGCTCTCCTAGTCCTGGCTGACGGTACTGCTTACCGCGGCTGGTCGTTTGGCGCTGACGCCACCGTCGTTGGCGAGGTAGTATTTAATACGGGAATGACGGGCTATCAAGAAGTATTGACCGATCCCAGCTATTGCGGTCAAATTGTAACTTTTACTTATCCAGAATTGGGCAATACCGGGGTAAATCTTGAAGACGAAGAATCTTCGGGCCCGCAAATTCGGGGTGCGATCGCCCGCAACGTATGCAGCCGCCCCAGCAACTGGCGCTGCTCGCAATCTCTGCAAGACTACCTGAAACAGTACGATATCCCCGGAATTTACGGGATCGACACCCGCGCCCTGACTCGCAAAATTCGCACGGTGGGAGCGATCAACGGCGGCATTTCGACCGCGATTCTCGATCGGGCAGAGCTTTTGGAGCTAGTGCAAGATGCCCCCAGCATGGACGGGCTGAATCTGGTTCGGGAAGTCACCACTCGCAAGGTTTACGAGTGGTCTGAAGCCACGGACTCGGTTTGGGAGTTCAGTCCTAAAGTCAAACCTGCTAACGGCCAAATGTGGACGGTGGTAGCGCTAGACTTTGGGATCAAGCGCAACATCCTGCGGCGTTTGGCGAGTTACGGGTGTCGGGTCATTGTTGTCCCCGCTGACACGTCGCCGGAGGAAATCCTCAAACACAACCCGGACGGCATTTTTCTGTCCAACGGCCCCGGAGATCCGGCGGCGGTAACGGAAGGGATCGCGACTGCGAAAGCTTTGTTAAAGTCGGACAAACCCGTATTCGGCATCTGCATGGGACACCAAATTTTGGGACTTTCCTTGGGTGCAGAAACTTTTAAACTCAAGTTCGGCCATCGGGGATTGAATCATCCAGCGGGTTTAACTCAGCAAGTAGAAATTACTAGCCAAAATCACGGTTTTGCGATCGACCCTGATTCCCTAGTCCCCGAAGTAGAAATTACTCATCTCAATTTGAACGATCGCACCGTAGCCGGATTGAAGCACAAAACCCTGCCGCTGTTCTCAGTCCAGTACCACCCGGAAGCCAGTCCCGGCCCGCACGACGCCGACTATTTATTCGATCGATTCGTGCAGTCAATGCGAGACAATCAAAAAGTAGCCAGCAGTAAGTAGTCAGAAGTCAGCAGTCATTAGTCAGCAGTCATTAGTCAGCAGTCAACAGTCAACAGTCAACAGTCAACAGTCAACAGTCAACAGTTAGCTAACCAATGACCAATGACCAATGACTAATGACTAATAACTAAAAAACTGTAGACAAAAGACCAAAAAACTCCTATAATGAAGCCTCGACTTTAAGCCATATCTAGCTAGGAGGGTGTCATTCCTGAGTCATTGACCCTGACCGTTAGCCTCAGAGGCACTCGCGAAGTCAAGAATAACTATCAGTTATTTCGCCTGACTGGCCTGCTGGACGCTTTTTCTGAGGCCACTTTTCGGAAGGTAATAAGCAAATGTATTGACGAGGGCCCAAAACACGTAATTTTGGACTTGTCGCAGATAGACTTTGTGGATAGTTCAGGCTTGGGCGCACTTGTGCAACTTGTCAAAAAAGCCCAAACCTTGGAGGGGACATTGCAAATTGTCTCAAATCCCCGCGTAACTCAGACTGTTAAACTGGTTCGCTTAGAGAAATTTTTGTCTTTGCAGCCTTCGGTTGATGAGGCGGTAAAAAACGTCAAGGATGCTTGACGCCAAAGTGAATTAAATTAGCTATCCGGTTCTCAACGCTGGATAGCAAATTTTTATTTTTGTGCGGGTAAAACAATACCGATTTTCTCAGAAGCTGCGACACGCGCCAGCGGCTATTTCCCCGCTCCTTAGAGTTTGGGTGAACGGGCAGTAAAATATGTGTGGCAAGCACGCGGAAAAATGGTATAAGAATGAGAGCATCCCGATTTGGTAAACAGCCTTTTTTAGGAGTGCGATCGGATCGCCAAGCTTTGCTTATATATCTCGCTTCGCGATCCGACAGCGAATACTCCTGTAAAAGCTATAATTGCGGAAGTGACGAAAGACGAAATAAGTAAATGACTAGAAAAACCAAGCTGTGCGGAAGTTTTATTTAAAAAAGTATGTCGCCGATCGCAGATGACGGGCTCAAACTGAGTCTGACTGATATCAGTTTAAATCGAGTGCATCCTGCGAGGGCTACACCAGCAGAAATAGAAAGAATTTCGCCCGCAGCCTGGGCATATTTGGGAGATGCAGTGTACGAACTCTACGTTCGCAGTTCCTACTTAGTCCCACCCAAAAAATTGCAAGCTTATCACGAATTGGTGGTGGGGCAAGTACGAGCCGAAACTCAAGCGCGTCATTTGCGATCGCTCTCTCCTTACTTGAACAGTACAGAACTAGCAATTGTCAAGCGCGGCCGGAATGCTGCTGCGGGCCGTTCTAAGCGAGCAGATCCAGAGGTATACCAACAAGCCAGCAGCTTAGAAACCTTGGTGGGATATTTGTATCTCACCGATCCCGAAAGATTGACCGAACTTCTGGCACTTTTAGAACTTGAGACTTAAATGATTTATATCATGTCCGATGGATTCACCATAATATCCCGGTCGGGGCGGGTTTTTGAGATGGTCATTTATTGGCAGGTATTGTTGGCGAACCCTCCCCTACAAAAATCGCGGTCAATCGACCGGACATGATATTAGCAGTTAAGAGTTGGGAATGGGGAGGGATTAATTAACCATCCTGATACGGCTAACATAAAACCGCCAATATCTCGATCGGCAAAACAGGATCGATCAGTTATTAACTAGCAATTTGAATACAGCAAAATCCTTGCTCCCTCCCTAGAATATCTAAAGTCTCAAAGCCCAAAGATTGCTCCCTCAATCAAGAATCTCACCTCTAAAGTCTACCATCGATTAGCCTTCAGCCAAAACGTTTTGACTACAATAAACCAATGAGAAAATTTACCAGACCAAACTCCTCGCGATCGAATTCCGACAGCAAGCCATTCCAAAGCGAAGGCCGCCGTCAAGACTCACAGCCATCCTCTGCCCGCTTTGAACGCAAGCCCCGTCCCCATACTCGCGGAGTAGACGCGCCTCAAAAGCGATCGACCCTCGCCCCGCAATCGCGAGAAATGCCAGTGCGAGCAATTTTCAAACGGAGAGTTGATGCCGACGGCCAACCGGAAATTCGCAGAAATAATCATTTCCAAGACAGAGACAGCAGCCCGCAGGAATCGAGGGGCAATTATTACCAAGACAGAGACAGAGATAGCAGCCCGCAGCCGGCCCGCCACAATTTCCGAGACAGAGACAGAGACAGCAGCCCGCAGCCGGCCCGCCACAATTTCCGAGACAGAGACAGAGACAGAGACAGAGACAGCAGCCCGCAGTCGGCCCGCCACAATTTCCGAGACAGAGACAGAGACAGAGACAGAGACAGAGACAGAGACAGCAGCCCGCAGGAATTCCGGGGCAACCATTTCAGAGACAGAGACAGAGACAGCAGCCCGCAGGAATTCCGGGGCAACCATTTCAGAGACAGAGACAAAGACAGAGACACTCGCCCTGTTGACAGTGCCTCAAATACAGTCGTGCAACCAGACGCAGACACAGACATGATTTACGGCCGCCATGCGGTGCAAGCAGCTTTAGAAACAAACCAAGTCCTCAACCGGATCTGGGTTGTTCCCCACCTGCGCTACGATCCCCGCTTTCACAGCTTGCTAAGTGAAGCCAAAGCTAACGGCAGCATCATTGACGAAGTTGACGATTTGCGCCTCGACTACATCACGCGCAAAGCAAACCACCAAGGCGTAGCCGCTCAAGTATCAGCCTACGAATACCTGGATTTGAGCGAACTGATCGCAAAGGCTAAGTCGGCTTGCCAAGATCCAGTAATTGTGGTAGCAGAAGGACTCAACGACCCGCACAATCTAGGGGCGATCGTTCGCACCGCAGAAGCATTGGGAGTTCAGGGCATGGTGATTCCGCAGCGGCGGGCTGTTGGGATTACCTCGGCAGTGAGAAAAGTGGCAGCAGGGGCATTGGAAAGCCTGCCCGTGGCGAGGGTTGTCAATCTTAACCGGGCGCTGGAAGAACTGAAAGAGGCTGGATTCTGGATTTATGGCACTGCAGCAGGCGTCGGTCAATCGATAGAGACAGTCAAGTTCTCTGGGCCCACTGTTTTAGTGGTGGGCGGTGAAGCTGACGGTTTGAGCCTTTTGATACAGCGCGGATGTGACGGATTAGTTTCAATTCCTTTAAGGGGTCATACTCCTAGCCTGAATGTCTCGGTAGCAACGGGGATGGCTTTATACGAAATTTACCGCCAGCGCGGGCCCAAAAAGTTTCACGTACACGGATCGTAAAGATGCTTGAAAAAAAGAGCACAACAGAGTAGTTTATTGTGAATGCTGCCCAGAATTGAGCAGCACCACACCCGGAACAAGTAAGGATAGCCGATCGACTGTCGTTACTTGTTCAGGCGAAAGTAGAAGGGGCAAGGCCGCTACGTTCAAACAGGAATTCGACACCAATCTATATTAGATATCTTTAAAATAGGTTTGGAGCGATTCTTGGCAGCAGTCAGCCACGTGTAAATAACAAAAGCCTAGGCCTGTTCGTAGCAACCTGAAAACACCGTCAAATACATTAGAAAAGCAGATGAAAGAATTCTTGATTAGCTTGCTCAACTTTTTTGGATTGGCTTGGTGGGTTGAAGTTAAAACTTCAGCGCCCCGGTGCATTTACTATTTTGGTCCGTTCTTAACAGCTCGAGAGGCGGAAGCTGCAAAAGCAGGATATGTAGAAGATATAGAAAATGAGGGGGCAGAAGGTGTTAGTGTTTCGATTCAACGCTGCAAACCAATTACTTTGACGGTTGCAGAAGATTTGGGAAAGCTTGGTGATGGAGGGCTGTGGCCGGTTTTAAGCGGTCAGTAGAAACAGGGGAGTATGTCAACAACTCCAAATTCAACACTCGCAATAGCCAACTGCTTCGGGGTGACTCTCAATCCAACGATCGATGTCTGCGAGTACCCGATCGGGAATTTCCCAAGGGAACAAGTGGGCTGTATTTGGATAGCACTGCCACTGACAATCGTGGAGGTGGCGGGCGGTTTCTAAACTCGACTCTGAGGTGATGTGCCGATCGGCCTCTCCGGCGAGCACCAAGCTGGGACATTGAATGTCGCCCAGGTGGAGCAGTCGGTTGTATCCAGCCCTCAGAGCGGTATTTAACGCCTTGGTCGCCGTGTTGGAAGTCTTGAGGTAGGCGGGGGTACCTGCCTGTGCTAAGTAGCGGTAAGGGGTGGCGTTATGCTGCTGTATCAAGTAGCGAAAGAGCGATCGCCTCGCAAAAGTATCGATATTCCACTGCCAGCCTGGTATCGCCCAATTGATAATTCCGGCTAAACCGGTGTAAAGGTTATCTTGCCAAGAGATGGGAGGGTGACTTCCTCGCGGTTTGGCTGCGGATGCAAGTAGAATCAAACCGGTGACTCGCTGGGGATATTTCATGGCTAATTCCAGGGCTAAAATCCCTCCCAAAGACCATCCGATCGCCAAACACCGATCGACTCCCAATCGGTCTAAAAGTGCTTCTAAATCGAGGAGGTGGTCGGTCATTTCAAAGGGAACCGAGGTGCGGCTGTTGCCGTACCCGCGCAAGTCTGGGGCGATCGTTTGGAAGCGTTTTGATAGGTGTTCTGTGAAAACCGACATACAATCGCCGGAACCTGGATGCCCGTGCAAGCAGAGAATCGGAAACCCTTTGCCTGTGACGGAAACACTGAGTTTTTGATGTGGCATTTATTAACTGTTTGGGCGGTGCGTTGTCCCCCGCTATAAATTGTATATTCCAGCGGGTGAAATACCCAAAATAAACGGAGTACCGTTATAATTCGGGCTTCGTGTCTCGTTTGCTGTCGCTCTATTGGGGATATTCATTGCTGAATATTCGTCATCAAAGACGATCGGAGTCTTACACAGCATCTCTGGGCTTTTACGCCCTTTATCCCCTCGTAGGGAACCCACGCAGAAGTCCTATTTCCTAAGACCAAAAACTCTTTTCGTACAACAAACATGGGTTATTTTTTACAGCAGGGCATACCATACTAACCAGCGGTCTGCCTTTTCCTCCTTTCTCTCGCAGTTTCCCGGTAAGCATATTACTGCTACTATGACCGTTTTGTTATTACAGCCGAGTGAGTGGGTCGCAACCGTTTATATATTAACTCAAATCAACTCTATATGCCAACTCTTTCTCTATTTTTGTTTAGCTTATATCCCAACACCGAACCGGGTACAGTTAGGGTGTTGGGATATAAGCCAATTGAGTTAAAAGCTGGGATTTCGGACCATGTAATCGGCTATTTTAGAAATAGACTGGCGCATTTGTAGCTCGCCGCTGCGGCTGTCAATCACAGTCATCACATAGGCCTCGCCGTCAATGCTCATCGCTAAAGTTGTGCCGAGCACCCAGGAATTTTGGCCTGTTTTTTCCCCCAACCACTGAGCTTTCGTTCCTTCCAAGGCGGCAAATCCCAGAGCGCGATCGTACTGGCGGTTGAGAGTTTCTATTAACAGTTTAGCACCGGGTGTTTCGCCGTTGTAAATTTGCACCATCATTTCGGTGAGTTCGTTAGCAGTCAAGCGGTTAGGGCCGGAACCGGGGTTGGAGGGCATAATTCTTTCCCCCATTAATTTGAAGTTGACGCGGGTGACTTCGTAGCCGCGATTTTCTAAGAATTGATTGATGTAATCGGAACCCAAATAATCGATTAGTTGATTGGTGGCGGTATTGCTGCTGCGATCGATCATTTCTTCTAACAGTAGCTGTAGCGGGTAATTTTTAGGGGACAAAATCTGCGTCGATGAGTCTTCGGTAAAATTACCTCTATTGACAAATACTTCCTTGTTCAAACTTATTTTCTCTTTTTCCACTTTTTGCATCAGGGCGACAGCAATCGGCAATTTAATTAAGCTGGCCGGACTGACAGGAGGCACATCGCCCCGCAGGTGTACGCACTCTCTAGAAAGGTTGCAAATGCCGATCGAAGCTTGAGCCGACAAACCGCTTTCCCGGGCAAGCGCAGCCAAAAAATCAGATTTTGCTTGCTGCAATTGAAAGGTTGCTGCTGTTAAATTTTCCCGGTATTCTTGAGTTTTTGAGGCAGTGAGGGAAGCTAAAAATGAATTTTGAGGAACTTCCTGCAAGTTGTTGAGGGCTTGACGCCAGAAAAATTGAGTTTGCTGGGAAGATTCGATCGACTTATTTTGCTGCCGTTTAGTTTCTAAGGCTCTGTTGGCTAAACGCACTGCTTGCTGTAAGTTGTCGTTAGCCCTCTTTTCTACTAATATTTGAGCTTCCACCGCTTGCAACTGCTGTAGCAGTTGTTCTTGAGGATTGGCTGCGGCGAAGGGAACTAAGCCGGAGAGGATCGTTGGTTCTGGGGAGGGAGATGAGGGTTGTTCTAATTCGGCGATCAGCCGATCGCGAATTTTGTAGAGTTCGTCCAGGGAACGCGGGTTAGATGATTGAGAGAATGAACTTGCGATGGTTAACATCTGAACCAGTCCGATGCCGACTACTACTGCAGCCATCTTGTTGGCGATCGACAAAAAACCCTTGAACTCTCGCATATTCAACATCCTCAACACAACCAAATTCAATATAAGCAGCTATTGTTACAGGAGTCAAACGATTTTAGATTGTAGATTTTAGATTTTAGATTTTAGATTACAGAACAAATCTACAATCTACAAGGTGAAATCGGAAAGTTAGATCGCAGCAAAATAACCAAAATAAAGGGAGCGATCGCACGAAGGCAATCAACCCCCTCTAAATATTGCGAACTATCTACTTTCTGCGCCGCCGTCGCCAGTCAGCACCCAACCGCTTGAGGTAATCCCAGCCGCGTTGGGGCCAGACATGATCGCTACCAATCTTTTCGGCAATCCAGCGAGCGACTTTGGGGCCTGTCCAGTCTCCGCCGTCGGGGGCAGATCCTTGCAGCGCTTGTCGCAATTCTTCTTGCTGTTCTGGATTCAGCAAGGATTTCGCAGGAGGGGGCTGGCGGTCTCCGCTGCGATTTCTCACAGAATTAGGCCCTTCTCGGTTGTAGCGCTGAACAATTTCTTTGGCGTAGTCGTAGTTGAGGCCTACGACTTGGGCTGCTTGTTTGATAGTCCAATTTCGGGAAACTAACAGCAGCAAGTGCCAGCGGCGCGACTCTGTGGTGTTTTGTGCCTGCCGGTAGCGAATTTTAAGTTCCTCTGCCGTCAGGTGGGATTCTAAGTGAGCTTTAGGTGGCATTCCTCCAACGGGGCATCGGGAACTTCTTACCATATATCTTGGGTTTTGGGGATAATTCCGGATGAAATTATTTTCCTGGGGATCGTTCGGGCAAATAAGTAGCTTTTTTTACCGCAGATGCACGCAGCTAGTCGCACTTGAGGAAGGACTGCTGTTTTTTTCAGGTGCGCGCAACCAAAGACCTCGGCGTGGCGGTGAGCGTTTCGAGTTTTTTTATGAACCCCTGATTTCTGACAGGCTTTTTGATCTCTGGCACAATGGGCGCGGAGCGGAAAAGGTCGATTACTATTGTCTTCGATCGCGCCGCCGGCATTAATTCTCTCGGATGACTGATAACTTTCAGTCATTTTTATAGCCTTTCGAGCGTAACCTGAGGTACACGGTCGATCGTCCGGTTCCGCAGCCTGTGCGGGCATACCTCACCCAGATTGAGAACCGCTATAACTAAAAAAGTGCTTTTCATCATCTGACCCTAATTATTAGGGGATGTGCAGGCATAATCTAATATTTTATTATCATGATTTTATATTTCAGTTCATTTTTTATTTCCGGGACGCTATTAATCTAGTCAAAATTCAGCTTCAGATGTTTCCCAATATGCTTTTAAAATTTAATTGTATCTAAAAACACTGGTCATTAATTATAGACTAATATTTTTAGTAATGTCTAAATATTCCCGTAAAAAAGCAGTCCTGATTTAGAATCAATTAATTTTTTATGCCGTTTGTTCGCACAATAAATCCTGGATTGCGACGAAAAAAAGCTGTTTATAATATTAAAATTTTTAGATTGCAGAATAGGAAATGACTGATTTACTAATGATTGTGATATTGGATGCACATTCTTGGAGGCAGAACCTAATTATGTAGGAACCGCATTGAACACCTTACCCCTTACTTATATAAATATCGCGTCAAACCACTTTTTGCATCAGTCCTGATACAGTTGCCTTCTGATTTTTTTAAAAAAATATAAAATATTAGGTAAAAAACTCGATCGCTATTTTGTGTCCGGTGGGATTTTGGGAATTTAATCTATTGTATATAAAATGACCGATCGCGCGATCGAACTTTCGCCACAAAAATAGCGGACTTTGCCTTCGGGCTGTAAGCAGGTACAATTGCCAGTTATATTAACTGTATTGTCTCAAAGTAGAAATAATAAAGGTACGAGCATGGCATCCATCCGCGAGTTGCACCGACAACTGGTCAATAAAGAACGCTCTGCTGTGGAAATTACTCAAGAAGCATTAGACCGAATTACCCAGGTAGAGCCGAAGTTGAAAAGCTTCCTGTGCGTGACGGCAGACAGCGCATTGGCGCAAGCCCATAAAGTGGATGCCCAAATCGCAGCCGGAGAGCAAATTGGCCTGTTGGCCGGCATCCCGATCGCCGTTAAAGATAATATGTGTACCGAGGGCGTTCCCACAACCTGCGCCTCTCGAATTTTGGAGAATTTTGTGCCTCCCTACGATGCCACCGTCGTCTCGAAACTCCAAGCAGCCGGTGCGGTGATTGTGGGCAAGGCGAACATGGACGAGTTTGCAATGGGGAGCTCGACAGAAACTTCGGCCTATCAAGTTACCGCAAATCCTTGGGACTTGGAGCGCGTGCCCGGAGGGTCTTCAGGCGGTTCTGCAGCAGCGGTAGCCGCCGAAGAATGTGTCGTGAGTTTGGGCTCGGATACTGGGGGCTCGATCCGCCAACCTGCTGCTTTTTGCGGTTTGGTGGGGCTGAAACCGACTTATGGATTGGTTTCTCGCTACGGTTTGGTGGCCTATGCTTCTTCTCTCGATCAAATCGGACCGTTTGGCCGGACTGTTGAGGATGCGGCGATTTTGTTGGGGGCGATCGCCGGTTACGACAAGAGAGATTCTACGAGTCTGAATGTTCCAATTCCTGACTACGCCCAAGCTTTGAGACCCAGTTTGCGACCGAAGGGTCAGATTAGAATTGGTGTAATTAAAGAAACTTTTGGTGTAGGGTTGGACTCGGGGGTTAAAGAAGCCGTTACTAAGGCGATCGAGCAATTTCAACAATTGGGCGCAGAAATTCAAGTCATTTCTTGTCCCCGGTTCCGCTACGGTTTGCCCACTTACTACATTATTGCTCCCTCAGAAGCTTCGGCAAATTTGGCGCGGTATGATGGAGTCAAGTACGGTTTCCGCTCTCCCGACCCCGATAATCTTTTGGATATGTATGCCAAAACTCGGTCTCAAGGGTTTGGTGCGGAAGTTAAACGCCGGATTGCGATCGGCACTTACGTATTGTCGGCGGGATATTACGATGCCTATTATCTAAAAGCTCAAAAAGTTCGGACTTTGATTAAAGAAGACTTTGAAAAAGCTTTTTCTCAAGTTGACGTTTTAGTCTGTCCCACTGCCCCTACTACCGCATTTAAGGCAGGCGAAAAATTCAATGACCCCCTGAGTATGTATTTGTCAGATTTGATGACTATTCCCGTGAACCTTGCTGGTTTGCCAGCTTTGAATTTGCCCTGCGGATTTGATGATAAAGGACTGCCCGTGGGTATACAACTGATTGGTAATGTTTTGCAAGAATCTCGGTTGTTTCAGGTGGCTTACGCTTACGAACAGTCTACGAATTGGCACTTACACCACCCCGAATTGCATTAATTTTTGAAAATCGGCGGAATACGGCGGCGGAAGTTAGTAATCGATCTTGGCTAATTGTCTGAATTAATCATTGGCCATTAGCTTTTGAGAGATCTCTAATTTCCCGCGTGCTCTATCTATGAACAAGTTGCTAGTATTCCTTTTGTCTAAATCGCTAATAGCTTTTGGGATAGTTTTGGCCGTTGCTTATTCGGCTGCTTGTGTATTCCTCTTTGTAGCCCAAGGTAAGTTTATCTTTTTTCCCGCGCGGGCGATCGAAACTACGCCAGATGATGTTCAGTTGAAATATCAAGATGTCTGGCTGCCAATTCCAACTAAAAAAGGCGCGGTGGACAGCGTGCACGGGTGGTGGATTCCTGCTTCGGAAAATCCCTGGGGAGCAAGAAAGGGGGAGGCTGTTCCCTCTGTTAACACCGGAGACTCGGATACCCCCCCCAGCCCCCCCTTGCCAAGGGGGGGAGCTAGAGGAGTCGGAACGTCCCCGCAAAGTGAGACACGGGCCGTCGCTCCGGTTGCCCCCTTTAACAAGGGGGGGTTAGGGGGGGTAGTTTTGTACCTGCACGGCAATGCTTCAAATGTGGGAGCAAATGTCGAACACGCTCATCGATTTCATCGGTTAGGTTTGTCGGTATTTGCGATCGATTATCGCGGTTATGGAAAAAGCCAGGGCGATTTTCCCAGTGAATCTCAGGTTTATGAGGATGCTCAACTTGCTTGGGATTATTTGGTGAAACAGCGGGGGATTAACCCGAATCAAATTTATATCTACGGTCATTCTTTGGGAGGGGCGATCGCGATCGATCTGGCCGTGCGTCACCCGGAGGCGGCAGGGGTAATTGTAGAAGGCTCTTTTACTTCGACGCGGGCGATGGTGAATTTCCAAAAAGGCTTGTTTTGGATGTTTCCGATCGATTTTTTGCTGACACAGCGGTTTGATTCTCTTTCAAAAGTCGATCGTCTGCAAATGCCCGTGCTGTTTATTCACGGCACTGCTGACAGTGTAGTTCCAGCCCAAATGAGCAAAAAACTGTTTGATGCAGCACCTGAACCCAAACAGCTTTACATAGTTCCTGATGGAGGTCACACTAATGTGGCACAGATAGGGGGCGCAGAATATCTGCAAATACTGAGCCAATTTTTAGGTTCTTCAAACTAGATAAAAGCTATTGGCGGTAACAGGTTAAGTTTGATATCTGTACCGCCCGATCGCACTTTTTTCTAACCCTACATATCTAAAGCAGAGCAGTTATCCCGATGATACCGCTTAGTAGAATCTTAAGACATTCAGCCACCAGTCATTCAAGGCATAGCAATAATTGCAGTAATTGTTCGTGCTTATCGCTTGTTCTTTGTTAACTTCGCAGCCTCGCCGAGATGTTTTTTGGTTTGGCATCCGGGCGCCGCAGAGATTGGCATCTGTGAGATTAGCTTTGTTCAATCTCGCATCCCTCAAGTCTGCCGCTCTAAGGTCAGCACCGCTAAGATTTGCACCGCTTAAATCGGCTTCTTTGAGGTCTGCACCTCTGAGATTTGCACCGCTTAAATCGGCATTTCTCAGGTCGGTTCGAGTTAGTTTAGCGGCGCTCAAATTACTGCATTTTAAGTTAGCCAACTGGAGAGATGCGTCTGGCAGAAAACTCTCGCTGAGGTTGGCATTTTCTAAGTTGGCTCCCCTGATGTCTGCCCTGCTCATGTCTGCCCTGCTCATGTCGGCGTTTGCCAAAAAGGCGTTTCTCATGTTGGCGTTGTTTAAATTAGCTTCCATTAAGTCAGCCGCAGTCAAGTCGGCATCAACTAAGTCTGCCCTGCTGAGAGTGGCGCGGCTTAAGGAAGCGCCAAATAAATCTGCACGGCTCAAGGAAGCGCCAAATAAGTCGCATCCGGGACATCCTCTGGTTTCTAGCAGCCGCTTGACTAGAGACAGATTTTGAGCTTGCAAGGGAAGTGCGGCGCAAAATGGGAGCAACATTATCGCAGCAGTCAAAATTTTCAGTTTGATTTTGGTCATAGTCGGGGTAAGTCCTGTAACTGCCTTTCATCACCGATTTGTCTGCTGGACTTACGCGCGGGGGACCAAAAACCCGGTTTCCTCGTTAATTCCTCGCTGCCAAACCCAATATTCTCAGCAGAAACTGGGTTGTTTGCGTAAGTCCTAGTCTAGTGGATGGACGCGGCTCGACGGTGTAAGGTTCGATAGCGCTCGCGAATATTACTTAGGCGTTGGGGATGAAAGCCCGCACATCAAGGCTCCCTGGCAGCGAACGGCGAACCGCCCGAGGCGCTAAATGCCAGGGATGCTGGAGCTGGCGACGGCTGCTGCAAGTGAGCGACTCCGACAGCGGATAAGTATTTGTAATCGATGCAGTTGGATTTAGCAGCAGAGGGCGTGAGTTCTCCGTACAGGCGATCGGTAAATAAGCCAATTAGCTTAGACTCTTAAGACATATTGCTGATGCGCTGCCTTCTCTAAAAAAGATAGCATTTTTGTGCGATCCCCGAAATAATACCGAGCAAGCAAGTATAAAAAAAATACCAAATGTCTCGGCGGGTGCGAAAATAGGGTACACCTAATACTTTCAGACGAGGAAAATAGATGTCGAACAGCATAGATCGACTTGCAGAAGGCGGCAGGGGGATCAAACTCATGTGGCAGATTGCAGACGAGCTCAGTTACACCCGGACTCTCGACGGTCGAAACTGTTTGTCGCTGAGCAAAACTTACGAAGTAGAAGGTCGCAATCGAGCCCAAAATATAAAAAATGCTAGCGTTTTAGATGGGTTAATGAATTTATTAAACACCTGGGATTGGCAGACTGAAACACAGCAGCAAGAAGAGCTGCATGAAACTTTTGTTAAACGCATTAGCCTGCAAGTCAACACAGATGTCAATGCTTTAACTCGAGTTTTGTTGTGGTTTGATCAGTTGAAAGATTTATCGCTCCCCAATGAGGTTTGGTGTAAGTTTCAGTTGGCGTTGGCTGAAGGTTTCACTAATGCAGTTCGCCACGCTCACAAAAATCTGCCAGTAGAAACTCCTGTTCAACTGGAAATTAGGGTGTTGAACGGACGGTTGGAACTCAAAGTTTGGGATTGCGGGCCGTGTTTTGATTTTGATGCTAAACTCAAGGAAATTAGGGCAGCAGATAGAAATAACGGCTTGGATTTAGAGGTTTTGAACGATGCTTGCTTGATGCCTAGCAGACAAAAAACTTTGGAACAGTCTCTAATTCTAATTGCTGGGTAGCTTTGGGGTGATGGAAAATTAACAGACTGGCACGGTGAAAAATGTGTTATGCTCAAAACGGTGTTAGGGGAAAAGTTACGGGTTTTGTCTCCGCGCGGGTGAGGGGTTTTGAATACTGCCAACCCGCAGCGGCTTGGATTAAGAGCTATGGTATTGGGTGATTCTATAGCGGTTCGATACAAACGGGTGCATCTGTCTAATTAAATATTAACAACTCAAAATCAAAAGTTAAAAATTATTCACACTAATTTTTGAGCTTTTAATTTATCATAGTATCTGGTCGCTCACCAATTACTAATGATTTCCAAAGAAACTTTATTTGTTCTGTCTCTATTTCCCTACTTGGGATTTCTCTGGTTTTTGACTCGATCGGGAAAAACACCCCGTTTAGCTCTGATGGGATTTTACGGGACTCTCGTTTTTGTAGCGGTGACGATTCCCGCAGCAATTTACGCAAAAGTTGCCTACAACGAGTCACTAGCAAATGTCGATTGGCTGCACGGTTCTGCGGAAGTATTCTTAACACTTGCCAATATTTTATTAGTTTTAGGCTTTAGAGAAGCGGTGATTAAAGCCAAAGCATCCTCACAGAAGGGCGGCGAGGAGCAAGGGTGTCTTTTAGACGGGAGAGAATAGCCGGGATCGTCTCAGTTTGGTATTTACTCTCCGCAGCAATGCTCCCGAATACCCGCAGTTAACTGTTAACTGTTAACATACCAGTTTGCGATCCGCCAAGAAAGCAAAATTTTAAGAAAGCATTAGAATATATGGAAACTCACCTCAAGCACTTCTAGTGTCCTCACCTTGGTTTCTTGCCGCGGGATCAACCTGAGAGCCGAGATTTTGGGTTGAGAAAGCCAGTTTCTCAGGTATTATCGAGAATGGTGCTCTGGGCGTGAGTTGAAACAGACTACCATGTTGCTAAGTTTAGCTTTGGTGGGAATCTCCAGGCCGGAAAAAAGATGAGCTATTGCCTCAATCCCCATTGCCAAAAGCCGCAGAATGCTGACTCAACCAATTTTTGTCGGGCGTGCGGCTCTAAATTGCTACTGAAAGAGCGTTACCGCGCCATTCAACCTATCGGTGAAGGAACATTTGGCAGAACTTTTTTAGCTGTCGATGAAGATAGGTTGAAAACTCCCTGCGCCATCAAACAATTTTTCCCCCAAGTTCAAGAAAAGGCAGAATTAGAAAAGGCAACGGCACTGTTCAAACAAGAAGCTCACCGACTGCACGAACTCGGAGAACACCCGCAGATTCCAAGTTTGCTGGCTTCTTTTGAACAAGCCAAACGTCTGTATCTTGTGGAAGAGTTAATCGAGGGAAATAATTTGTTTCAGGAGTTGCAGCAGCGGGGAGCTTTTAGCGAGGAACAGATTTGGGAATTGTTGATCAATTTGTTGCCTGTTTTGCAGTTTGTTCACGAGCAGCAGGTGATTCATCGGGATATTAAGCCGGAAAATATTGTGCGGAGAACTCCCCAAACCTTGTGGGCGGCGGGGGGATATGGCACCTCAACTCCTGGTAAAGGAAAAGGAGGGGCAAATTTACCTCAATCTTCTGGTGGTACGAAAGGGCTAATTGTCGCTGAATCTCCTGCTGTACAGGGGAAGGCGAGGGGGGGTCAGTTTGTGCTCGTAGATTTTGGAGTTGCTAAGCACATTACCGGCCTTTCTGAGGCGCAAACTGGGACGATAACTGGAACTGCTGGCTATGCGCCGATCGAACAAATTCGCAGCGGCAAGGCGTATCCGGCGAGCGACCTTTACAGTTTGGGCGTTACCTGCATTCACCTGCTAACTGGGGCGGTATTGAAGGATTTGTTCGATGCTTTGGAATGCAAATGGATTTGGCGATCGCACTTGGCGCAAAAAGGCATAAAAGTCAGCCAAAAATTAGCAACTATTTTGAACAAATTGCTCAAAGATTCGGTAAGAGATCGATATCAATCCGCTGCTGAAGTGTTGCAAGACTTGGTAAATTTTGGGCAATATCCCCGCTCTCAAATCAGTTATAATTCGCCAACAAAAATAGCTATTAATTCGCCAGTAACTAACTCGCAGCCCAATACAGCAACCGCCGTCTCTGCCGCGCCGCCCCAGAAGATTCATGTTGCGCCATCCGCTAACAATCCGACATTATTGCCGTCTAATAACTGGCGGTGCGATCGCATTCTCCACGGTCATTCAGCCCCGGTTAATGCTGTGGTTATTAATCCTCAAGGTAATATTCTCGCTAGCGCCAGCGACGATAAAACAATTAAGCTGTGGGACCTGCAAACAGGTGAATTCATCCATACTTTTTTCGGCCATTCCGCAACGGTTGATGCTGTGGCAATCAGCCCAGACGGGAGAATGATGGTTAGCGGCAGTTTTGACAGAAAAGTTATTGAGTGGAAGCTGGATAAAAAGGCGATGATTCGCGAGTTTTACAGCGCTTTTGGTTCGCCGTACAGTCACCGGTACGGCCCCGTGTACTCGGTGGCTTTTAGTTGCGACTCTGGAGCGATCGCGAGTGCTAGCGGCGACCAGAGTATTAAATTGTGGAACCAGCGCAACGGAGCATTGGTTCAAAAACTTTCGGGACATTCTGACAAGGTTTTATCTGTTAGTTTTCGCCCTCAAAGTATGATGCTTGCCAGCGGCAGTGCTGACAAAACTATCAAGATGTGGCTGGTAGGTATTGGGGAGAGTGTACGGACTTTTGTCGGTCATTCAGATTGGGTTTATGCGATCGCATTTAGTCAAGACGGCAAGATGATTGTCAGTGGAAGTGCGGACGCTACTGTTAAATTGTGGAATGCCGATACAGGGGAATTGATTAATACTTTGAGGGGGCATTCTGATGCGGTGATTTCGGTGGCGATTAGTCCCGATCGCGAAACTATGGCTAGCGGCAGTCGAGACGGTACGGTTAAACTCTGGAACCTGGAAACAGGAGAATGTTTGTGCTCTCTTGCTGGGTGCAATCCGGTGGCTTTTAGTCCTGACGGTCAAACTTTAGTCACCGGTGGGGATGGCGGCGAAGTGTTAGTTTGGCGGGCGTCTGTTTAGTTGGGCGAGATAAGTGAGATACTTGTGAAGGCGATCGGTGTCAGTGTCAAGTAAACGACTGGCCCAAGAATGTACGTTAAGTTGCGATCGCATTTCTCGAAACACGGCAGCATCGGGGCGATTGTTGAGAGGAAAAACCCAAACATCAAATCCAGCCGACTTGAGACGGCTAACAGTTCCCTCGCCATCTTGCACCCACAATTTACGGTTAATGCGAAGCGGTTGACAGGAATATTCACCGACAACAATTCCCCCCACAGAAACGCTAGCATCTTCTCCCCCATAGGAAAGTTCTTCCAAAAGGGCTTTGAGGTCATTGAGTTTTTTCCCGTCTTGTACTTGCTGCGGTGTAAGCTTGAAAATCACCATTTCTAAAACTTCCACAGGTTTTGTCGATCGTACAATGTTGACTGGTTCCGCCGGCCAAGGGTTGTTTATTTCCGGTTCCGCCCTCTCGATTTCCTCTGCAACCTGTACTGTTTCAACGGGCTTTGCAGTGTCTACAATTATCTGAATTTCCTCGCCATCTTTCTCAATTTTGCCACTAATCTGTAAGATCGCATTCTCTACAATGTAAGGTTTCACTTGTTCGTAAGCCTTGGGGAACACCACAGCTTTTATTTGATGTGTCAAATCTTCTAATTGCAAAATTGCCATCGCATCGCCTTTTTTAGTCACTACCATTTTGATAGCGCTGAGCATGACAATAACTGATACTTTCCCCTTTTTCTCTACTAACTGTTCGAGAGTCACAACATCGGGGTCTGGGTTTACTTGCATGAGAAACTTTAGCGGATGTTCTGATACATAAAAGCCAAGCAATTCTTTTTCTAAACGCAATTTCTCCTGTTGGTCATAATCTTCTACCAATTTAGCTTTTGGCGCTGACTCATAGGTATTGACCGACTTACCAAAGCTATTCGCACCTAACAAATCAAAGAGATTGCCTTGCCCGCTTTCCCGATCTCTTTTGCGCTCTTGCGCCCATTTCATCACGGCTTCGAGGTTCTGTACTAATTGCTTGCGGTTTTTTTCAACTTTATCAAAAGCACCGCATTGAATTAATGCTTCTAAAGCGCGGCGGTTGACAGAATGGAGATTTACGCGATCGCACAAATCAGCCAGCGATTTAAATTTACCCCCTTCTTGCCGCGCCGCCAAAATATTTTCAATTGCCGCTTCTCCCACATTTTTAACAGCAGAAATTCCAAACAAAATTTTATCTTTGGCAGAGCCAGTCATCTGTTTGGGCAGCGGTGTAAAAGTAAGTTCAGAACTATTAATATCCGGTGGCTCAACCTCAATACCCAGCTTGAGACAATTGGCAATATATTTCTGTACTTTATCCTGATCGCCCCTGTTAGCAGTCAGCAGTGCAGCCATGTATTCTAGAGGATAATTCGCCTTTAAATATGCAGTTTGATACGTGATATAGGCATAGGCCATTGAATGGGATTTATTAAAGCAGTTAGATGCCACCAAACTATTTTCTAGGATAAAGTTATGTTCTCGTTCAACGCCTATGTCATAGACTTCTTGAGTTCCTAGTGATTTTCGACTAATAATTTTAACCATGTTTGTAACTCCTGAGAATAGCCTCTATTTTACTTTTCTTTCGTTGCAACCCCAATCGGGGATACTGATACACAAAATCATAGAATGCTTGTATATTTTTTCGAATAAAGATTCTCCAATAATAAACTTTTTTTAATTGATGCTTTTGTACAGAACCCATACCTAAGTGCATTGCTAGTCCGCAGGCAAATTCAAAGGAACCAACAATGCAGACTAAACCGCCACTTCTACCTTTGTTTGCATAAGCACAACCGTCACCGTCAAAATAGCCTAACACATAAGACCCTAAATATTTTAAGTTAGGGAAATAGGTAACTTCCGAAAAAGTTCTTCCTGTTATGATGCCGTAGCCCTGTAAACACCTTGCCAGCTTTTCTGAAGAAAAATTTATTCGGTAGTGAGGAGCATAATTTTGAGGCTGAACAATTCTAATCTCACCAGAGTATTGTAGCTCTATGCTGAGCATTTCTGTAAGTTCTTTGTCAATAGATTCAAAAGCTACATAATTAGTTTGAGTAACGCAGCCATCAGCAGCTATCAATCCTAATAAATAAGCTTTAGATTGAGAGTCAATTACATCAAAATAGCTCTCATTTAAAGTATAGCGGTTTCGCCGCTTAGTATTGATATCCGCTTCTTTTAAAACCCTTGAAACTGCTCTCTCGCTCACACCAAGGTAGTTAGGAATGTCTCGACACTCCATGCCCTGATTAAAAGCAGAAATGATTTGTTCCTTGTGTTCCGATTTTAGCTGCCTGTAGTCGAGATACATTTTATATATCTGAGCTAGAGTTGATTTGTTTTAAGTCTAATCCTTGTTCAAAGATTTCGTCAATGGGCAGCATTTGACCGCCAACAGTCATAAACTTGTGATCTTTTGTGGCGCGAATTATTGAGCCATCTTCCAGGCAATACTCAAAGACCTCCTGCGGCCCCCGGCGATGCCACTGTGCAATTGACTGTGTATAAATATAACCGTTGCTATCAACACTATAAACAGTACATTCAATTTTTTCCTCAACGATTTTGCCAATAGGCATCGGCCCATATTCCACCGTCAATATCTTCGTGTCATAGCTCAAGCAATATTCCGCGAATTGTAGCATCTGCGCGAACAACTTTTCAGCAATTCTTTGACTGACTCCATTCTTAGTTGCGCCGTCGATAAACGTTTCTTTTTGCTTCTGCATTTCCTCAGCTTTCTTCTTGCCCATTGCGCGCCGCAGCAAGTCAGCTTGCCCCAAAGAATAGCCCGCCAAATCTTGAGCCATCCGCATAATTTGCTCTTGAAAACAAAGCGTTCCGTAAGTCTCTTTTAAAATCGGTTCTAATAGCGGATGATCGTACTCAACTGTTTTACCGTGTTTGCAGTCAATAAACTGAGGAATCAAACCTGCATCCAGCGGCCCGGGTCGGTAAAGTGCCAAAATAGAAGAAATATCATCCAGACAGGAAGGTTTGAGTTTTTTCACTACATCCAGCATTCCAGATGATTCTAACTGAAAAATACCTTCTAAATCTCCTCTTTCTAAAAGTCTATATGTTTTATCTACATCATCGGGTAACTTTTTGATTCTGCCAAAAGTCTCTTGAGCTCGGCGCTCTATATCAGAAGGTAGCATTTCTGGCTCGACAATTAGATTTTGGGTTTGCTGAATATAATCAACAGTTTTCTGGAGCGTTGTTAAATTTTTCAATCCCAAAAAGTCCATTTTTAGCAGCCCCAAAAATTCCAAATCTTCCATGAAATATTGGGTAATCACAGCGCCTTCATTATTCTTTTGCAGCGGTACAATTTCATCCAACGGCTCTGAAGAAATTACCACGCCTGCCGCGTGAACGCCATAGGTTTTGTTGGTTCCTTCAATGCGAATTGCCATGTCAATCCACTGACGAACTGGGACTTCTGTCCCTGTTTCTTCATTAATGCAAATTGTCTTTTCATAGTTATCTTTAAATTCCTGTGCAGGTGTTTCATCGGAAATCATCACTTTAAGTTTTTCCGGTTTTCCCCGAGACACGGGAATTAATTTGGCCATTTCGTCTGCTTTTTTGTAGGGAATACCTAACACTCTGGCAACATCTTTCAAGACAGCTTTTGAGGTCATTCTGTTGAAAGTAATAATTTGCGCTACGCGGTCGGTACCATATTTTTCAGTAACGTATTTAATCATGTCGTCTCGCCTTTCTATGCAGAAATCGCTATCAATATCTGGCATAGATTTTCGTTCGGGATTGAGAAATCGCTCGAATAGCAGTCCGTGGTGTACGGGGTCTATATTGGTGATTTTGAGGACGTAGGCAACTAGAGAACCTGCGGCAGAACCGCGTCCTGGCCCTACTGGAATATCGTTGTCTCTAGCATATTTTATGTAGTCCCAAACTACTAAAAAGTATTCCGAAAAGCCCATCTGCTGAAGCATTTTCAGTTCGTATTCTAGCCTTTGTTTGTAGACTGGGGGGATTTCATTTCTGGTGCGGGCTTTGAGGCGTTCTAACAGTCCCAGCCAGGATATTTCTTCTACATAAGTATCGGCTGTATGTTCTGGGGGAATTGGAATTGTGGGAATCCGAGCTTCTCCTGTGAGCTCGTATCTCGATACTTTATTTGCGACTTCTAAGGTATTTGCGATCGCCTCTTTGATTGTTTCATCATCCAAATGGTCTCGAAACAGTTGCGCCATCTCCTCTGCGGACTTAAGATATTCAGTGCCGCTGTAGCGCATTCGCTTGTCTTCTTCAATCAGTTTGTTGGTGTTAATGCACAGCAAAGCATCGTGTGCTTCTACGTCGTTGCAGGAAATATAGTGAGAATCATTGGTGGCAATTATTTTAATGTTGAGTTCGCGGGCAATTTTGACGATTTCAACATTAACAATCCGGTCTTCCGGGGAACCGTGGTCTTGAATTTCTATATAGTAATCTTCCCCAAATACTTCTTTATACCATGTGGCTACTTCACGGGCAGCATCTAGCTTGTTTTGCAGAATCATTTGGGGAACTTCGCCGCCCAAACAAGCACTGGTAACAATTAAACCTTCGGAGTATTGTTTTAGCAGTTCTTTGTTGATGCAAGGTCTGGCAAAAATCCCTCTTTCAGGCATTCCCTTTAAATGGGAAATTGTGGTTAGTTTGACGAGGTTTTTATAACCTTGGGTATTTTTAGCTAAAACAACTTGATGGTATTTTCTTCTACCTCGAACTTTTACTTCAATGTCGCCGTTGACGACATACATTTCATTGCCAATAATCGGCTTGATATTTTTATTTCGGCAAACTTTGATTAGCTCGATCGCCCCGTACATCACCCCGTGGTCTGTCAGGGCGATCGCGGGCATCCCCAATTCCACCGCCCGTTCTGCGAGCTGCTGTAGCTGAGACGCCCCATCTAGCAAGCTATAATCGCTGTGAATGTGCAAACCAACGAAAGACATGGCGATTTTAGATTTTAGATTTTAGATTTTAGATTGTACACCATCGGCGTAGGGAAAGATAAAATAAAAAACAAAACTGTATATTACTTCTTTTGGGCTAATTCGTGCTGGGGCGCTGATGCTATCGCGCATCAGTTCGCCTGCGCCCGATTTGTTAAAAATTATCAATTTTAAGTTATAAATTAAAAGTTATGCGCTAAAATGTTTAGTGCTAGAGTTAAGAATTTGCTGTAGCTTTTGTCTGCTCAAAAGCAAGTAATTAAATGCTGCACAATTATCGAATCGAACTCAAAGAAATTCCCCCACTGGCTCAAACTATTGGCGAGCAGTTTAGCAGTTTGCCTCAAGTTGTAGCAGTCGTTTTAGCAGGTTCTCGAACAACTACAGTTACGGATGAGTCGTCGGATTTTGATTTTTACGTATATGTTAAAGAGGAAATTCCTGTTGACATACGGGAGGCGATAGCGAGAAAATTTTCCGATCGCATCGCAATCAACAATCAATTTTGGGAACCGGGGGACGAGTGGATAGATATTAACACTGGCTGCGGTATAGATATTATGTACCGCCAGCCCGAATGGATCGAAGAAGAACTCGATCGCGTCCTGGTCAAACATCAAGCATCAGTAGGTTATTCAACCTGTTTTTGGTGGAACATTCTCACCTCAGTATCATTGTATGACAGAGACGGTTGGTTTGAGCAATTGCAAGCAAATGTGGATCGACCTTATCCAGAACAACTCCGTCAAGCCATAATTGCCAAAAATTATCCGATTTTGCGCCACCTGATTTTTTCATTTCGCCACCAGCTAGAATCCGCTGTTTTGCGCCGCGATTCAGTAAGCATTATCCATCGAACAGCCGCTTTTTTAGGCAGTTATTTTGATATTGTTTTTGCTGTTAATTATCTCCCTCATCCGGGCGAAAAGCGTCTGGTAGAAAGGGCAACAGCTTTGTGCTCAAAATTGCCTGAAAATTTGGAAAGCCAAATTCACAGTCTAACTAATTCTATTTCGTTACCGGCGGGCGATCGCCAAATTTTACATTGTCTTGATGGACTGGTTGACAGTCTCGATCGATTGTTGATTGAGGCAGGTTTAATTGCTACTAATTCTCTCGCTAACTAGGTAAGTGCAAAAAAACCATAGTTCCATATCCTAGGGTTAGCAGTGTGTACCTCCCTAAATAGCGATCGAACTTTTACAAATTTGCTTGTTGCAAATAACGCTCCAAGTCTTTAACCCGTTCTTGTGTCACCCTCGCTCTGCAATAACCGTAGGTAGAAGCAGCCAAAGTTCCACCTTCAAACTGCCCCATTTCATAATTGCAAGATTCATCTCTAAACTTGAGCCAACTACGCTGTGCTACTATCAATCTTTGCTTTTGTTTGCTGTTGAGTTTTGGCTGAAGTTCCTGATATACTTGATTGAGTTTTCTGTCTGCTGCCTGAAACTCTTGACTGGAACACGCATTCTGCTCCTGTGTAGTTTGAGGACTTTTGCAGTTAGGCTGTTGGGCGAGTTGCAAGGAAGTGTTGCTGGCTTTGCTGGGAAGCAAAAATCCCGCTGTTAACAACAGCGAACTCGCGGCTAATTTGACCCAAATAGTGATTTCTTTCAAAATATTTACCTCTTTTTCAATCTTTAATTTTTTCTGGTTGAGCCGATCGCCAAATCCACCAAGCTGCAGCCCACAAAGTAAAATTGCCGATGAGAGTCATCGCCGCTTGCAGAGTAACGAGCCATTCTAGGGCTGGGGAGTTGTCAAAATAGTGCCAGGTACAGGCACACATGGCGCTGACGAGAGCGGGCAGCATTGCGGCGGAAAGGGCCCACCAAGCTCGGTTTTGAGTGACTTCGCCGTAAGTCCAAATTAACCAGATGGCGGCAATCCACTCGACGACGCTAGAGACGTGAATAATCCAGGTGGGAATTGACAAAGCGTGCATTTTTTGTATTGTGAACGAAGATGAAAGATTTATCGATCGGGACTTACGCAACTGTCATATAAAGTATGATGAGTCAGTCGATTTTAGATTTTAGATTTTAGATTTTAGATTGACTCCACAGATGAATCTTGGAGCTTGAGCTTTGGTCTAAAATTTTAGGAGCATCCACGACTTAAGTCGGGGCTTGTACCTGTTTTTGGGCCGGTCATACAATTTTAGATTTGCGATTTGAGATTTTATTAGATTTGCGATTTGAGCTGACTGATGACGTAAAGCCTTGAAGCTTGATGACAGTAGCATTTTTTTGGTAGTAGGATCAAATCTCAAATATCAAAAAAATCTAAAATCTAAAATCTAAAATCTAAAATAGTTAGATCCTCCATCACCAACAAAGAAAAGAGTAGAAATGCGAGCAATTTTGTGCGGCTATTACGGTAAAGGCAACGGCGGCGACGAGGCGCTGTTGGCATCGCTACTGCAAATGTTACCAGATGGCGTGACGCCGATCGTCCTGTCTGGCAATCCTGTCGAGACAAATCAGCGGTACGGGGTAGCTGCGCGCGATCGGATGAATGCCTTTCAAGTGCTCGAAGCACTCCGCACATCCGACGCCCTGATCTGGGGCGGCGGCAGTTTAATCCAAGACGCTACTAGCATAGCTAGCCCTTTCTATTATGGCGGTTTGATGGGAATAGCCCAACAGATGGGCTTAAAAACTGTTGCTTGGGCCCAGGGAATTGGGCCTTTGAAGCGCGAAATCACTCGCAAGTTATCTCAGCGCTGTTTTGCTGGATGCACGGCAGTCAGCGTGCGGGATAAAGGCTCAGCTACCCTACTTGCAGATTGGCAAATTCCCTTTACTTTAGCGCCCGATCCCGTGTGGGCTTTGGAGAATTCCCCCGTGTCCGGTTTGTGGGATTTACCTGCGCCCAGAGTTGCTGTTTGTTTGCGTTCTCATTCTACACTAACTCCCGCGCGTTTGTCAATCTTAACTCAAGCTTTAGTTGACTTTCAAAAAGCAACTCGCACCTTAATTTTGCTGCTGCCTTTTCAAGCGTCTCACGACTTAGAAATTGCCCAACATTTGCACGAAGCCCTGCCGAAAAGGAGCCGCATCCTCAGTTTAGACGATCCGAGAAAATTGAAAGGAGTGTTCCGGGGAGTCGAAATGGCGATCGGGATGCGCTACCACAGTTTAATTATGGCCGCATCCGAAGAATGCCGGTGTTTTGCCCTCAGCTACGATCCGAAAGTCAGCCAGTTAATGGAAGAGTTAGAAATGCCGGGATACTTATTATCAGAATTGCCAGAAGATCCTTATTTAATCAGCAAAACCTGGATCGAACACTATGCTAACGGCGACGCCTTATCGCCAGACAGGATAAAATTTATAGTAGGGCGATCGCTCTTTCACCGCGAAGTATTGCGAACCGCACTCCAGTAGTCTCCGTAAGAGGTAAAATACCGTGACAGCCCGTACAGCCGACTTAAAAATTACCTGGGAAAAATTGCCAGACGACTTCATTTTAGACGAGGAACCTGTGGAAAATATTGACCAGCCCTTGCTCGCGGCCGCCTTGCGCGAAAGCTTAGAAATCGCAGGGCTAATTGTAACAGGAATATTAGTTGCCCCAAACATGGGAATTTGCGCTACATTAAACGGCAAGCTAGTTATTAAAGCTCCAGATTGGTTTTATGCCCGCAACGTCCAGCCGCTCTCTAGTCAAGAAATTCGTCGCAGTTACACTCCCAACTTAGAAGGGGAAGTCCCGGCGATCGTGATGGAATTTTTATCAGCTACTCCCAACGATGAATATTCTAGTAAACAAACTTATCCGCCTGGAAAATGGTTTTTTTACGAACAAGTATTGCGAGTTCCAATCTATGCACTTTTTGAGCCTGCCGCTGGAGTGTTAGAAGTCTACCAGTTGGGTGCAGCAGGAAAGTATGAAGTACAACCACCAGATTTAAACGGCCGTTATTGGATTGCAGGAGTTGGGTTATTTTTGGGTGTTTGGCAGGGAACCAAGGCCGAAAGAACCGGATATTGGTTGCGGTGGTGGGATGAAAGCGGAGAGATGTTATTGTGGGGAGCAGAAATGGTAGAAAGGGAACGGCAGCGGGTCGATCGACTAGCTGCCCAATTAAGAGCAGCAGGCCTTGAACCAGAAGCCTAATGCAATAATGAGCAATTAAAAATAGCTGAGGGACAAATTTTAATTGCTCATTAACTAAAAAAAAAGTATTGAACAACATCGCAAACATCAATATTTATCTGCGTAAATCCACGTTAATCTGCCTTCATCAGCGGTTAAAACTTACATTCAGGAGACAGCAAAATTGGCAAGAGTAAGAGTGCGGGAACACGTCAATCCCCTATCAATTAGATATCAAGCATCTGCAAGTCCCCCGGATTGGACTAAAATCTATGCCGACTTAAATTTACCGCTGCATTTAGATATCGGCTGCGGTAGAGGACGGTTTTTGTGGCACATGGCGCAAATCCAAACAGACTGGAACTTTCTCGGCTTAGAAATTCGGGAACCTCTGGTAGAGGAGGCGAATCTTTGGCGGGACGAAAAAGGCTTGACAAATTTGCACTATTTGTTTTGCAATGCTAATAGTTCCATGAAACCCATTTTAGAAACTTTACCAGCAGGTATTTTGCAGCGAGTTAGCATTCAGTTTCCCGATCCCTGGTTCAAGAAAAAGCACCACAAACGGCGCGTGGTGCAGCAGGAATTAGTCAACGAATTGGCAACTTATCTTGCAGTTGGCGGTGAAGTTTTTATTCAGTCAGATATTGAGGAAGTAGAAAGGGAAATGTGCGATCGCTTTTCATCTCACCCTAGCTTTAAACGTCAAAACGGCGACAACTGGCTAGCAGAAAATCCCCTGCCTGTGGCTACTGAAAGAGAAATTGCTACTCTCAAACGCGGCGAACCAGTTTATCGAGCACTGTATCAAAAATAACGATCGCTTTTGCAAACTCACCTTTGTTATAAATGTTATAATATAATGTCAGATCGATCGCCCATAATACAATTGCCGGGGCGGGTTTGTGAGATTGTCCGTTAGGGGCAAAGATTATTGGTGAACCCGCCCCTACAGGAATCAGGGTAATCGACCGGACATGATATAGCAATCCTAAATCATTTGTGAATTTCTTACTCCCTCCCCTTGATAAGGGGAGGGTTGGGGTGGGGTAAAAATTTTATGACTCCTGCAAGAATTGCTATATAACTTACATCTTGCACCTTCGTTAGGAACAGGCAAGATGCCTGTTCCACAAAACAGAATTTTCTTGTGGAACGGGCATCTTGCCCGTTAATAAAAGAATTATTTCTAACTTAAACCCAAGACGGCAGCCACATCCGAATTTTCCATTCCCACTGCGACAAAGGCAGTCCCAAATAGATAGGCATCCAGAAAATAAAAGCACCAAAAACCAGAAAAATAATTGTTACTCCCATCCCTCGGAGTCGAGTTTGAGGGCTGTGCAGCCACCTGTCAACCCACCAAGCAAGTGCTAAAGCTGCAAACACAGAACAGCCCATATAATGGTACAAAAATATGCAGCGGCTAACCTTCACCCAAGGCAGCAAATTAGCGGCCCAATTAACTATTAAATATAACGCCAGCCACATTTGGGCAGTCGGCGGAAACAAAATCGGCGGCTGCTGTTCTATCGTGTCAACAGAAGCCTCGCTGCGCGTTTGCAGCCACACCGAAATCCGGTGAACTAAAATTCCGATTGCTAGCAGTAAAGCTAAGGTTGACAGCCACCAAAGCAAGGGATTTCCCATCGCGTGAACGTCAAAAATTACCTCAGTTGCACTTTCAGGTAAAGGCGGCAAAACCGGATCGGCTTGTCCATTGCTGCTAGCTTTTTTGAAGAAGTAAACTATCGGGCGCAGCATCAAAGGCCAACCGTACCACGCGGAACAATAAGGATGCACGGCAGGCCCGCTTTTAATGCGTTGGTGATAAGTCAAAATTTCCGTTTGCATCTGCCAGAAATTGGGAGTGGGATTTAGATGCAGGTGAGGAATCCAGGATATGCTGTAAACTAAAATAGGAATGACAGCTAGACTCAAACCTACTTCTATAAAATTGAGTTGAGTCAGTTTTTGTACGGGACTTTCGGGAGGAATTAGAGCCGAATTTACCTCGCGGCTTTGTTCTTCATCTGCTTTGTTACCCTGGATAAAACGAACTGCCCAAGCGCAGATTAAAATTAGATAAGTACCGAAAAGAAACCACAACCCGTTCCATTTAATAGCAGCAGATGCGCCGAAACCTATTCCGCCTAGCACAAGCCAAAGCCAGCGCTTTTTGCCTTCTGCTTCTACGGATTTTAAAATAAATAACTGACCTAAAATTCCCAACAAAACCAGATAAATGTTGTTCAGCGCGTAGCGAGACTCAACTAAAAACAGACCGTCGCAGGCGATAAATAAAGCAGCAAGAAAAGCAAAGGTGCGGCGCGGAACTAGCTGATAAGCCAGGGCTCCCACAACTAGGGGAATAAAGGAACCCGTGAGAGCATTCAACCAGCGGTAATCCCAAGGGGAAAGCAGGGAACCGGCCATACTGTTGACGGCGGTTTTTCCGAAGGGAAGGTGAGTGCCGATCCAAATGCCGATCGCAATTATGTACTGGCTCAGAGGCGGGTGAGCGTTGAAAAAAGGAGTTTTTGTGAGATAATCGTTGGCAAATTTAGCGTAATAAACCTCGTCAAATACTAAAGTGTTAAATCGCTCTAGCTCCCAAAATCGGAGAGTTAAGGAAAAGAGAAAAATGCCGAGTATTCCTAGGTAGAAAATAACGTTCGATCGGTTAAATTCTTTTTTCTTGATTTTCATAAAACAACAGCAAATAATAGATACTAAATTTGAGGGCGATCGCTAATTTTAAATTCCTGAGTTGAGAGTAACGTAAAATAGCACTTGTGGAGAAACCGAATTTTTCATGAGGAACCGGGTTTTTTGGCAACACCCGGTTTCTTAAACCCGGTTTCTAATAATGCTTGGAGAGTTCAGCGATAAGCAGTAGCGACTATTGTTTCACCAAATGCTCCTCATCTAATTGGCAAGCCGGAAGGAAAAGCGCGCATCACAATGTGCGATAGATTATGATAGCAGCTAATCAGGTATTTTTTGAGCGAGTGTTTATGAATCTCATACTTTCGACTTGGGGGCGTTGGGGCTTAGCTGTAGGTGCGACTATCCTGATGGGATCTGCCGCCGCGCCAAATCCCCAGACATTTGAAAGTTTTGCTGATTTCTGTACCAACAAAGAGAATTTGACCCCTGAAGCCAGACATACGGTGGAGGTGTTGCTATCAAAAGCGAAAACACAAGAGTGCGATCGCGCTCAACAAACCCTGACTAATCTCACAGAACTTTCGCTAATTCGCAATCAAATAGTCGATATCAAACCATTATCAAAATTCACCAATCTGAGAAAGCTCAACCTCAGTTTAAATCAAATAACAGATGTGCAACCCTTATCGGGACTGAGTAATCTGAGATTTCTCGTCCTCAATTTCAATCAAATTTCAGACGTAAAACCCTTATCTGGACTGACTAATCTGACAGAGCTTTTCCTAGAAGCCAATCAAATCGCAGATGTAAAACCTTTAGCGGGATTGACTAATCTAACAGGGCTGTCGCTTGCATCTAATCAAATTGTAGATGTGACACCTTTATCGAGAATGACTGAGTTAAATTTTCTTTATTTAAGTGGCAATAAAATCGCAGATGTCAAACCATTATCGGGATTGACCAATCTGATACTGCTTTTCCTGGCATCAAATCAAATCGCAGATGTCAAACCTTTAGGGGGATTGACAAATCTGACAGCCCTAGACCTCAGTAGAAATCAAATCGCAGATATCAAACCTTTAGCGGGATTGGTAAATCTGACAACCCTCGATATCAGTATAAATCAAATCCCGGATGGGGAAGCCGATCGCTTAATTCAGAAAAACAAACAACGATTAAATCAAAAAACAGATGAAGCCGAGCGATTGGTTCAGGAAGCTAGGCAACTATTCGCTCAGGAAACAGCAGCATCTTACCAGGAAGCCTTGCAAAAGTTTGATGCAGCGCGTTCGCTTTATCAAATGCTTAGAAATCGGGAGAGGGAAGCTTACACGCTGCATCAAATGGGCTTCATTACTAATAGATTAGGAGACAGACAGCAAGCCCTGAACTACTACAAGCAAGCCCTTTCTTGGAATCAGACTGTAGCCGATCGCCCTAAACAAGCCGTCATCCTCAACAATATCGGCGCCGTCTACTATGCTTTGGGAGAGAAACAGCAAGCGATTGACTACTATAACCAAGTCCTTTCCCTAATTCGGGAAATGGGCGATCGCCCTGAAGCAAGTATCAACCTCAGCAACATCTCGAACCTACCCGCAAACAGCGACACATTTTTGGGCGATCGCACTGCGGAAGCCACCACACTCAACAACATCGGCTTAGCCTACAGCGATTTGGGAGAAAAACAGAAAGCAAAAGAGTATTTCAACCAAGCCCTTCCCTTATTCCGCGCTATGGGCGATCGGGCTAAAGAAGCAACTACCCTCACCAATATTGGCTTAGTCTATTCAGATTTGGGAGAAAAACAAACAGCCCTCGACTACTACAAACAAGCCCTCGATTTGAGACGAAAAGCGGGCGATCGGCGTGGAGAAGCCCTCACCCTCAACAATACAGGTACTACTTACTCAGAATTGGGAAAACAGCAGAAAGCAGAAGAATATTTCAACCAAGCCCTGCCGCTGTTTCGCGCTGTGGGCGATCGTCCTGGGGAAGCTCTCACCCTCTACAATATCGCTAATATCAAAGGCGATCGAGGCAATTTAATCGCAGCCCTCACTGACATTGAAACCTCCATCAAAATCATCGAAAACCTCCGCACTCAAATTACCAACCACGAGCTCCGCATCTCATACTTTGCCACCGTGCATGACTATTACCAGTTCTACATTGACCTGTTAATGCAACTGCACAAAACGCAACCCAATTCGGGTTATGATATTAAAGCCTTAGAAGCCAGCGAACGCTCCCGCGCCCGCACTTTATTGGAACTTCTTCAAGAAGCAAACGCCGATATTCGCCAAGGTGTCGCCCCAGAATTATTGCAGCAAGAACGCAATTTACAACAGCAACTCGACGCCTTAGAAACACGGCAAATCGAAACTATAAGCCGCCCCAATCATACTCCCCAAAAAAAAGCTGAATTAGACCAAAAACGCCAAACTTTACTAGGACAATATCAGGACATTCAAGCCCAAATCCGCTCCACCAGTCCCCGGTACGCCGCCCTCACCCAACCGCAACCTTTAACCCTGGCCCAGATTCAACAACAAATCCTCGATGAGAATACAATTTTACTCCAGTATTCTTTAGGGAAAGAGCGCAGCTATCTGTGGGCTGTGACTAAAACCAGTATCGCCAGTTATGAATTGCCCAAACGTGGCGACATCGAAAAAGCCGCCCGGAATTTCCGCGATGCTGTGACTAACCCGCGCTACCGAAACATTCCCGATCGAGTTGCTGAAGCTAACAACACGCTCAGTCAAATTATTTTACAGCCCGTAGCAGCACAACTCGCTCAAAAACGCCTGCTGATAGTTGGCGACGGCATTCTCAATTACCTCCCCTTTGCCGCCCTCTCAATCCCCGAAACACCCGGTACAAATCGGAATCCGCCTTTAATAGTAGACCGTGAAATCGTGCTGCTGCCTTCTGCTTCCACCTTGGGAATCTTAAGACAAAACTACAATGACAGACAACCCCCAACTCGGACTTTAGCAACGATCGCCGATCCAGTTTTTAGCGCTGAGGATGAACGAGTCAAAACCCAGTCTAATAGCGCCAATCCCCAAGCAATAGAATCAGTAAATCTCGGTTTAAGCCGCTCTAGCCGCGACAATAACATACAGTTGAGCCGTTTAAAGTTCACTCGCCAAGAAGCTCAAATCATTCAAGCGTTAGTACCTGCCAATTCTAGCACCGAATCTTTGGATTTTGCAGCCAGCCGCGCCGCAGCAACCAGTCACAATTTAAGCCAATATAAAATCATTCATTTTGCCACTCACGGTTTCGCCAATAGCGCTCACCCGGAACTGTCGGGAATCGTCCTGTCGCTGGTAGATGAAAAGGGCAATCCCTTAAACGGATTTCTGCGACTTACTGATATTTTCAATCTCAAATTAGCAGCAGATTTAGTAGTGTTAAGTGCCTGTCAAACCGGGTTAGGGCAGAACGTTCAAGGCGAAGGGATGGTAGGATTGACACGGGGATTTATGTATGCAGGGGCTCAGCGAGTGGTGGTGAGTTTGTGGAATGTGGACGATGAAGGAACGGCTACGCTAATGTCGAGTTTCTATCAGGGAATGCTGCAAAAAGGGTTAACGCCAGCGGCAGCATTGAGGGCCGCACAACTGGAAATGTGGAAGCAGGAAGAGTGGCGTTCTCCTTATTATTGGGCGGCTTTTACGCTTCAGGGGGAATGGCGGTAAATTTTAGGGAAAACAGTTATGATATCAAGTCGGATTAATTGCTGATAAAACCTATAAGGGCATCGAGCTTGCCATGAAGAACAGCCAACTGTCAACTGTCAACTGTCTTCCTTCTTCCTTCTTCCTTCTTCGTGCCCTAGCGCTTACGCGCGGCTTCGCCTAACGCGTCTTCGCGGTTCCATAATACTAATTCTCCGGCCCCGAAAGAAGCAATTATAAAAAAAGCGGCTCTGCTTCTCGCAGAACCGCCGTCACAGAGGATGAAAAATCAAAACTTAACGGACTGCACCCTCAACTGAAGGTGATTCAATTGTCTTCATGAAGTACAGCTTCAACAACTGCCAGCCGTTCGACAAATACAAAGGCAATTTTTGGAAGAATTGCAAGAATTTCGGAGTATTAGAAGCAACAATTGCAGTCAACTTCTGATTGTTCTTGAGGCAAATATCCAGCCGATCGTAAAATTCTGGGTTGTTCACGTCCAGCATCACGGGGAATACGCGACCTGCGGTTTCGTTGGTCTTTTTGATGACTTCAATGTCGTATTCGCGAGCATCAAGTCCGAGCGATCGATAAAAACCGGCGCGCTGGATATCATTGAGATACATTGTCGCGAACACCGACAGCAAGAAGAAACGGCACCAAAGCTTAGCGCGCCAATCGTTCAACATCTGAGGCTGAGCTCTCATCACCGCATCAAAGAAATCTCCGTGGCGGTTTTCATCCTGGCACCAATTTTCAAAGAATCGGAAAATCGGATAAATCTGGTCTTCAGGATGCGCTTTTAAGTGCTGGTAAATCGTGATGTAGCGCCAATAACCGATCTTTTCAGACAAGTAAGTCGCGTAGAAAATAAACTTCGGCTTAAAGAATGTGTAACTGCGGCTCTTTGTCAAGAAACCCAAATCCAGCGACAAATTAAAGTCGGACAGCGCTTTGTTGAGGAATCCGGCGTGGCGCGCTTCGTCCCGCGACATCAGGTTGAAACCCTCGGCGAGCACTGGATTTTTGTCTTTGAGCCTGCGTCCCAATTCTTTGTAAAGCAAGAATCCAGAAAACTCAGCGGTGCATGAACGTTCTAGAAACTCAATGAACAACTGGCGTTTTTCGCCGTCAATGTGATCCCAAGATTGAGCGAACTCCTCATCCCGCACGAAGTGGTTTTTGTTGTAGTCAACGCGGAACTCTTGGATAATTGCTTCTAGTTCGGCTTCATTTACCGAGATGTCCATTTTGGCCATCTCGTCAAAATCTGTTGTGTAAAATCTCGGCGTGAGAATAGTTTCTTTGGCTGGGGCTTTCACTCCCGGCCGCAGTTCTTCAAAAGTGGGTTTTTTGAGGGAATCTACCATATGTTTATTGGATTTCTGCTTATAACTGCTCGCTTGTTTCAATTGTCCGGTACTGCGGGCGATCGCGCTCGTGTATGTCCTGCCAGCGCTGGCGGCGCGATCGGTTTGGCGCTCCGTGTGGAATCCAGGTCTAAGCTGCTGTAATTTCCACGCCCTCCAGTTTACCAAGCTCTCGCCCGCGCAAATATGTTGCTGGCGTTAAGAATTGCTACGCAAAATTACTCACTGGGCATGGGCATGGGGCATGGGGCATGGGGCATCGGGCATCGGGCATGGGGCATCGGGCATCGGGCATGGGGCATCGGGCATCGGGCATGGGGCATCGGGCATGGGGCATCGGGCATCGGGCATGGGGCATGGGGCATGGGGCATGGGGCATGGGGCAAACAGGTAATTGGGGAATTGGTAGTAAATAACTAATAACTTCGGACAATGCACAAATAAATTCCCCTGTCAAGCTGTTTAAACACCAGATAGAAAGTACAAAATGTATAGAGGGACTCCAATTCTTAGAATAATCAGGCAGGACGGTCAGAAAATGAGCAATTTAGGTGTTAGTTACCTTTTATGGGCAGCTTGTTTTTTCGGCCCATTCGGACTCCACCGCCTCTACAACGGCAAGATCGGTACGGGTTTGCTGTGGCTGTTTACCTTTGGTTTGTTTGGGTTTGGGCAATTGTTTGACTTGCTGCTGCTGCCGAACATGGTGGACGAACACAATGCCAGTCTCAGGGGCAAACTCGGCGTATCTCGTGAAGGTATACCGCTATATCCCAGCAGCGGGGCGATCGCCGCGACATACCCCAAGCAAACTCCCGACCAGTTAGGGGTTAAACTCCTGAAGGCAGCTTATACCAAGAACGGAAGATTATCTGTTACCCAAGGGGTGATGGCAACCGGCGCTACTTTTGCCGAAGTGGAAGAGGCTTTCACGGCAATGCTCAAAACCGGTTATGTGAGTATCGAGAACGATGCCGTCACTGGCGTCGTGATCTACCACTTTCACGAACTTTAGCTGATGCGAGTGCGTCAGTTCGGAGATTTTGTCTATTTTTCCAGAAGCTAATCGCTGACGCACCCTACTACTTGACATTGCTGACCGAGCACTTGTTGCCGTTTTTCGAGTAAGCATTGGGCAAAATCGGCTAGAATGTTTGTTTGTCTATATAAGCAAGCAGAAAGTATTTAGCGTCATGGCAGTCCCTAAGAAGAAAACCTCCAAATCCAAGAAGAATATGCGTAAGGCCACATGGAAGCGCAAAGCTGCAGTGGCAGCTCAGAAAGCTCTTTCTCTGGGCAAATCAGTTTTGACTGGGCGTTCCAACAGCTTCGTGTATCCCGGCAATGAAGAAGAGGAGGAAGAATAGAAAGGGAATACCGGGCATGGGGCGAACCCGATGCCCGATCGATCAATCAATTTTTGCTGTTGGTAAAATCAGCATGGCATCGCCAAAGGAATAAAAGCGGTACTGATGCTCGATCGCTTCTCGGTACAAATCCAACAGCCGAGGCCTTCCAATCATCGCACTTACCATCATCATCAAAGTAGAGCGGGGCAAGTGAAAATTGGTAATCATCCCCTCTACAACCCGCCACTTGTAGCCAGGGTAGATAAACAAATTTGTCTGGCCGCAAAAAGGTTGCAAAGAAAAGTCGCCGCTCGCGGCGGCGGCTCCCTCTAAAGCTCGCACTGCTGTTGTACCCACAGCAATAATCCGCCCGCCTCGGGCTTGAGTTTCCCGGATTTTCTCGACGGTGGCGGGGGGTACTTCCACCCATTCGCCGTGCATTTGGTGAGCCGTCACGTCTGCCACCTCCACCGGGCGAAACGTCCCTACTCCGACGTGTAAGGTAACAAAAGTTTTTTCTATTCCCCGCTGTTCCAAGCGGCTGAACAATTCTTCGGTGAAGTGCAGGCCTGCTGTGGGGGCAGCCACCGCCCCGAGCCGATCGGCATAAACAGTCTGGTACTGTTCCGCTGAAGCTTGTGAATTTTCGATGTAGGGCGGCAGGGGTACGTGGCCGTATTCGTCCAAAAACTTCGCCAGATTCTCATCTGTGGGGATGTCAAACTCCAACAGCCGTCCCCCTGTTGCGTCGTCCCTCTCTATAACTGTTGCAGTCAATCGACGACGATGGGCGGGCATCGCGGCATCGGGAAGGCAACAGCAAGGATCTGTGGTCGAGTCCTCACAGGCAGGGGCGATGGGATCGAACTCAATTTTTGCTCCCAACTTTAAGCGTTTCCCCGGTTTAACCAAAGCCAGCCAGCAGTTGTGCTGCCGTTCTTCCATCAACAATATCTCCACAGCCGGACCGTTGGGTTTGTGCCCGTAGAGCCTCGCTGGCAGCACGCGGGTGTTGTTCAGTACCAGCAAGTCGCCCGGTTGCAGCAAATCGGGTAAATCCCTAAAAATCCGGTGTTGGTGGCTGCTGGGAGAATCTACAGCCAGCAAGCGAGAACTGTCCCTCGGCACTACGGGATTTTGGGCAATGCGCGAGGGCGGAAGTTCGTAGTCGTAGCCGTCCAAAGACCAGTCCATCTCTGTCATCGAGTGAATTCCTGTGCGATCGATCTGTCAACTGGGTAACAAATTGGGTAAAAACCCCCATCCAAAGTCGGGTGCTTTTCCCCTTGTGGTGGCGGGTATAGCCCGCGAGGATAGAGGTGTAGCATCAGCTTTGCTCATAAGGATCGTTATGGAATACCTCTACTACATCGCCAATACTAGCCTTACTCTGAGAGTCGTGGATTACCTACGCACGGCTCACCATCTTCCCTTGCAATTTATCACTGTTATTCACCAAATTGACGGCTGGGTGGTAAAGGTGAAAATGAGCCAATATTTAACTCCCGAAATGCACGGCGATTTTCGGGCTTTTATGAACGAACTCGGGATTCCTTACGATCCTGAAATTCGCTTGCAAATGGCGCTTTGGAGTTTGGAAACCGGACAGTCGCCGCTGAGCGTGATGCGCCGCTACCAGGTGGCAGTGGTTTGTCACGGCAGCCCTGACCGTAAGGAAATTGAAGCGTTTCGCCAGCAGTTTGTCAAGGGTCTGGGATATTGCCCGGAAACTCTCGCCTAGACTGCTACTGATGTAAATTAAGTGTTATGACAGACGGAGAGAGGGAGAGAAGGGGAAAGGGGGAGAAGATTTAACGTTTTTTTCACGTCCGTTAAAGATGAAGAGAGAAATGCGCGGCTGTCTGGGGAAATTAACAATTAAAAATTACCTAGTGGCATTGCTTTGTGATTTTATCTTCTAAGTTTTAATTATATATTTTTAATTGCTAAAAGCCGATCGAATGTATTCTTGCAGGGTGAGTCGGTAGTTTTCTGCAACGGCGGATTGAGAGTTCGCTGCTGTTAATGGTGGTAATATTTGCTTAGTGTTTGGTCGTGAAGGTTCGCATCTGACTAAGGCGACATCAAAGCGACAAGAATTATTTGCTAAATCTGGACGAGTGCTTAAAAATATTTCGGCTGTTTGCCAAAGTTTGGCTTGTTTTGTTGTGCTAACAGCCAGCATTCCACCAGCATCCCAATTTCCCCGGCTGCGAGTTTTTACCTCGACAAATGCTAATGTTTGGGAATGGGGTATGGGGTATGGGGAATTTTCGTTACCTCTGTTGATTTCGCTTTCTTCATCTGTTCCGAGTGCGATGATGTCAATCTCTCCCCACCGGCAGTGCCACTGGCGGTGCAAGATTTCCCAACCTTGCTGCTGCAACCACTCGGCGACTAAGTTTTCTCCCAATGTGCCGATATCCCGAGAGTTGGGGGATTGGGGGGAATTGGAGTCGGCTGCGGCGATCCTCTTCGAGGGCTTCGCTAACGGGCGATTCCCTACGGGATAGCTACGCTTGACGCGCTTTCTGGTAGAATTCAATTCTGAACTGTCACAACTGCCCATTAGCTTGAACTTGTATGATGATTTCTCGAATTCGCCAACATCGCAAAAATATTTATACTTTCTTGCTGAGTTTTGTTATTTTAGCAGTAATTGCCGCTGGGGCGATCGGCATTAATCCCGCACCTGCTTTCGCTTTGGATCGCGACAAAGAAATCCTAGTCGGCGCTGATTTTAGCGGGAAAGTTCTGACGGACGACAGTTTTGATAAAGCTAATCTTCGCAACAGCAATTTTACTAATGCAGATTTGCGCGGCGTCAGATTTTTTGCGGCAAATATGGAAGAGGCAAATTTTGAAGGCGCTAATTTAACGGGTGCTACTTTAGATTTAGCTCGCATGATGAAAGCAAATTTAACTAATGCTATCCTTGAGGGTGCTTTCGCTTACAATACCAGACTCGAAGGAGCTATCATTGACGGTGCAGATTTTACGGATACACTGCTGCGAGACGATATGATAGAAAAACTTTGTCAAGTGGCAAAAGGTACTAATCCGGTGACGGGTAGAGATACTCGCGAAACTCTTTTTTGCGATTATTAAAAGGCTAATTAAACGGAACTTACCCCGCGTGCGGGGTGATTTCCATGTAAAGTATCTGGCAGTAGGGCAATGGGTTCTACAGGATTGCTCAAAAAAAGTTTAAAATTTTAAAGGACATATGGTATATCAGGGTACTGCCAATTTGTTCAATACCACTCTCACCAGAGAAGCGGGAGCTTTATTGCACGAAGAGTTTGCTCTCAACTGTTATGTAAAATTGCCGCTGTTTTTCAATGATGATTCATTTGCCATTTTGAAGGCAGAGGTTCTCAGAGTATTTGAGCAGCATTCTCGAAGAAGAGATTTCAACATGAAGCACGAGCAAAACACTCCTAGACATCTGAGCACAGTTTCGGGAATTACCGTTGCAGAACACTCACCAATGATTACTGCTTTGTACCGCGATTCTCAACTCATTGAGTTTCTCTGCGGTATTGCGGGAACTCAAGTTTACTTAGTACCCGATCCTTTCGACCGTCATGTCATTCATAGACTTGACAAAGTAGGGGATGTTCATGGAGGACATCTCGATACCTATGCTTTTGCTTTCGCTATTTTTATTGAAACCCCACCAGAAGAGGCTGGAGGATGCCTGCAGTTTGTTCCTCACAGCATGGAAATTAGCGATCTTGATAAACCATTAGCCAAACGGGTTGGGCATCATGTTGGAGATTGCTACTTTATGAAAACCAACCAAGCTGTTCATCGAGTTGTACCTCTTTGCGAAGAAGTCAAACGAACTAACTTAATTTTTACCTACGCTGATGACGAAACAATCAATATAGATATTTCCTACTCTAGTCAACCTCTTTACGGTTAACTAACGGGAATTTAGTTCAATTGCTAATGGATTAGGCTGCTCAATGACTACACAATTAAACAGTGGTTCTCAAAGAGAACCAAACACTCTCCATGCTTGGGGTATAGCAGTGTTGCTTCTCGTCACCCTAATTTGGGGTACGAGCTATCCGGTTCTCAAGGGAGCCCTCAGCAGTCTTTCTCCTTCTGCAATATTTGCAACTCGCTTCGTAATAGCGGCGTTGCCGTTTACCCCCTATTTACGCTTCCTCAATCTTTCCCTGCTACGGGATGGACTATTGTTGGGATTGGTAATTTTTACTACTCTCAACCTGCAAACATTTGCCCTTGAGACTACCTCGGCCAATCATGCTGCATTCATTGCCAGTTTCAATGTCATCCTAGTTCCTCTGCTGGGGCAACTGATGGGTCGGCAGGTGTTCCTAAAAACTTTCCTCGCCGCAGGACTTGCCATCTTTGGCGTTGGAGTGATGTGTTGGGAAAGCGAACAGCTAGTGCTCGGCGATTTCTTGATGTTAGGCAACGCCTTCCTCTACTCAATTTACATTCTGAAGCTTGAGTCCATCACGTTGCGGCACCCCACTTTGCCACTCGCCGCGATCCAGCTTTGGGTGATAGCGATAGTGTCTTTAATTTGGGCAGCTCCAGACCTGGTTGCACAACAGGAAGCAATTAGCGCGAACCTTGGTGTTCTGTTATATCTGGGTTTGTTTGATACTGCTGCCACGATTGTGCTCCAAGTAGTGGCTCAACGATGGGTTAACGCTTATGAGACGGCGCTAATGTATACGCTCGAGCCAATTTTTGGCGCGGTTTTCTCGTTTCTACTGTTGGGAGAGAAACTGGGAGTACGCGGTCTGATTGGCGCAGCTTTTGTACTGGTGGCAATGGTTTTTGGTCAAAGCAAGTCTCAGGATGCTGAGCAACATGGCGAAATCCAGGTTAACGAGTCAATTGTCGCAGCGCTGTCAGATTCGGATACTGAGCCAATTAATATTCCAGTGTCGCTTCCGAGCGCTGACCTCGTGGAATTAGAATTAGATTTGTAATTGGTATTAAGAGTGAGAAAAATGGGTTTCGATATTTTCATTCAGCAAACAGAGAAAGGTAGAGGCGTTTTTGCCAGCCGATGCTTCCGCAAAGGTGAGACTGTGGTGGTTGGACGCCCAGTCGAGATTCTACCAGAAAGAACTACTCACTCTTTTCAGATGGATTTTGACCTGCATATAGAATTAGATGAACCGGGAGTATTGATCAATCATTCTTGTAGCCCAAATACAGGGGTGAGGAATAATCAATTCGGAGCCTACGATTTCGTGGCATTGGTTGATATTCCTTCTGGCAGCGAACTTACCTGGGACTACGAGACAACGGAGTATATTTCTATTGCCATTCCAGAATGTTGTTGCGGCTCTCCTGAATGTCGATCGAAGACTCTTGGATTCAAATTTCTGCCTGACGAAATCAGGAAAAAGTATGGTGAGTTTATCGCCGATTACCTCAAGGTAACTGTGCCTGAAACGGAATTTCCCCCGCGTCCTCTTAAAGTTCCTAGTATTGCCCCCATCAGTAGGGCGATCGGGCTTTAGCCCCCGCCGGATACATGACTGGAATGTCAGCGAAACTCCCAGCAAATCGAAGGCTTTCTGCTGTAAAGGAGTTGGGGCCGTCAGGTCGAAACTAATTGAAACACCCGCTAGTTTTGGCTGCACTCGATTTTTAGCGATCGTCGATAAATTAGTCAGTAATGTCCGAAAACTTTGAACGGAAAACTTCTTCAAAGTATGCTTTGTTGAAGCTTTCCGTTTCGCCGGAGTGGCAGACAAAACCCGGACAACCACCGCACCAGACTCCCAAGGATCTAACCACTCGTCATCCTCGAACAACAACGGTGCTAAGGGCGATCGCATATCCCATCTAAGTATGCTTCCATTTCCATCTTCTGGCTGTTTCGTTGGTAGCTGATTTTGGTTCATAGTAAGGAGTAAAGTCCTTAACTCCTAGAAATTCCCACTCCAAGGTACGGATGTTAAATCGTAAAAATTAACTTGACGCAGCCGCTCTAATTCCTTGAGCCATTCTTGTTCGGCGCAGAATTGTTGGTGATATTCTATAGCCTCTTCGCCGCTGCTAGCGGTCTTGGCTTTTTGCCACATATTGAGGGCAATCCGGCGCCGTTTCATGCTGATAATTTGCTCGATACAGGCGAGGGCAGATCTAATTACTAGAGGTGCGCGATAAACGTTTCTTTCAGAGAACTCATTTAAGTGAAATAAATGGGAGATTTGATTGAGTTGATTGGGATATTCAATGAAGCTATCTTGCAATTTTAATATTAACTCAGAAGGCGCTACTTGTAAAGACATTTTGTGCAATCTTTCTGCATTCACAATCTGGTGCCACAAAAATCTGTGGTGAGAAAGGCTAAACTGCACGTCTCTAGCTTCTATTGCTTCTCTGACATCTTGGCGGTATTCGGGACAGTGCAAGTAAATCTGCAATAATTGCGCTTCTGCTTCTTCTAAAAGACTTCGGGCTACGGCAGATAAGCTTGATTTTGAGCTTGGGTTTTCGCCGCTTGCACGCTGTTTTTTATAGTGTTTGTTCGGCTTGAGCTTGTTTCTAATTAACAGGGGCATTGTCAAAGATTCGTCTTGACTCTGCCGCTTTGCCCAATCGCTGACTACTTGATTGAGCAAGTTTTCAGCAATCATTTTTGTGAGTCTAAAATCTCCTTTACTGAGAATTTCGGCGCACTTTTGCAGGTAATGTGCTAGCTGATTGTCGTCAGTGATATTAGTTAATAAATTAATAATCTTTTTGGTAATTTGCTGGGAAGTATCGGCTTGCTTCAAATCTTGATTTACGAGCATTTGTTGCAGTTGCCAGTCGAGCCACAACGGAGCATTTTCGAGCAATTCTCGATATTGTTCTGGGGAGTATGTTTTGAGGTATTCGTCGGCATCTTTGCCGTCGGGAATGTTGAGAACGCGCAGTTGCACTTCTCCTTGATAAGCGAGTTTTTCTATTTCTCCAATCGCGCGTTCTGCTGCTTGAGTTCCTGCTTTGTCGGCGTCGAAGTTGAGGATAATTTGTTTGGAGTCAGTGTAGCGCAATAACTGGCGTACTTGGTTTAAACTTAGGGCTGTGCCGAGGGAAGCGACGGCGTTGGAGATGCCGGCTGCCTGAAGTGCGATCGCATCAAAGTACCCCTCTACAACCACTGCGCGATCGGCTTTGCTAATGGCTGTTTTGGCTGTATCTAAGGCGAATAAAGTTTTGCCTTTGTCGAACAGTTCTGTTTCGGGAGAATTGAGGTATTTCGGCTGTTCGTCGCCGAGAGCTCTGCCGCCGAAACCGATGACTCTGCCTTGGGTATCGCGAATGGGAATCATAATCCGATTGCGGAAGCGATCGTAATAACCGCTGCCGCCATTTTTTCGGGGTACAATTAATCCAGCTTGTTCTACTAATTGCGCCGGATAGTTTTTCTGTTCTACTAAATAACTGTAAAGTGCTTCCCAACCTTGGGGTGCATAACCTAATTGAAATTGTTGGATAGTTTCTTCGCTTAGCTTGCGTTCTGATTTGAGATATGCTAAGGGTTCTTCTCCTTGGGTTTGTCGCAAAGCGTGTTCGTAAAAGTTGGCTGTTAGTGCTGAGATTTCATAGAGTTGTTCCCGCAGAGAAATTTGCCGCTGCAATTCTTGTCGGTGTTCTGGTTCGACTGTTTTGACGGGGACTTGATAATTTTTAGCTAATTCTAATACTACTTCGCTGAAAGGGCGTTTCTCCAATTCCATGAGAAACTTAAAAGCATTGCCGCCTGCACCGCAGCCGAAACAATAATACATTTGTTTGCCGGGACTGACAGTAAAGCTGGGAGATTTTTCGTCGTGAAATGGACACAAACCTACGAATTCTTTACCGCGTTTCCGCAACACGACGCGACCGGAAATGACATCTACTATGTCTGCTCTTTGTTTAACTTCTTCGATGGTTTCTGGATGCAGCCTAGGAACTTGCATAGGGCTATTTTAGGGAAATTAAAAGTATAGTGGAAGGAAGAAGGAAGAAGGAAGAAGGAAGAAGGAAAAATGCGCTTCAGCTTGGCGCTAGGGTAAACAGAAGGAAGAAGGAAGAAAAGCAAGGGTTTTAGCAATTGAGAAAGTGTTAATCGTCTTAGGGATTGCTATATTTTGATTTTCAGCGATCGCACTTTAGTAAAGCACAAAACTGACCTTCACGACTTGCACACAAAAACTCCAGCGTTCCGGTTTTTTGTACCATGGCCGATCGCTGTTAATATGTGTTTTCTTAAAAAACCCGGTTTCTCCGTAAGGCATAACTTTATTGTAAGATATTTACACTAACTGTAAGGAGCATCGAAAATAATGCGAATTTTAATGATGGGCGGTACTCGGTTTATTGGGGTTTATCTTACTAAGATTTTAGCAGCACAAGGGCATGAAGTGGTGTTGTTTAACCGGGGCAACAAGCCTGTACCGGTTGCGGGCGTGAAACAGATTCAGGGCGATCGCACAAATGTCGAACAATTGCAAGAAAAGTTATCGACGGAGGAGTTTGACGCCGTTTTTGACAACAACGGCCGCGAACTCAGCGATACAAAGCCTTTAGCTGAAATATTTAAAGGGCGGGTGCAGCACTTTGTTTACATGAGCTCTGCGGGGGTTTATTTGAAGTCGGATCAAATGCCTCATATTGAAGGGGACGCTACCGATCCTAAAAGCCGGCATTTGGGTAAATGCGAAACCGAAAATTACTTGGCCGAGTCCGGTTTGCCTTGGACTTCGATTCGCCCGACTTACATTTACGGGCCGCAAAATTATAACGATTTGGAGGCTTGGTTTTTCGATCGCATTGCGCGCGATCGACCGATTCCGATTCCCGGTAACGGAATGCACTTCACGCAGTTGGGGCACTGTCAGGATTTGGCTAGGGCTATGGCGGCGGTTTTGGGCAACGAAAGGGCGATCGGGCAAATTTACAACGTTTCGGGCGATCGATTTGTCACCTTTGACGGTTTAGCCCGCGCCTGCATTCAAGCGGCAGGCAAATCCCCCGATTCTATTAAGATTGTACACTACGATCCCAAACAATTTGACTTCGGCAAAAAGAAAGCTTTTCCGATGAGATTGCAGCACTTTTTTGCTTCAATAAATAAAGCTGTTACCGAGCTTAACTGGCAGCCGGAATTTGACTTACTTTCTGGATTGAAAGATTCATTCCAGAATGATTATGTAGTTTCGGGGCGGGACAAAGCCGAGATAGATTTTTCAGTCGATGATGAGATTTTGAAAGCCGTTTAAAGTAAAATCAAAGTAAGGTGCGCGCTGTGCACCTTACGCATTTGGAGGAAGAAAAATAACATGAGATTTATCAATCCCAAAATTAGATTTGCCTTCAATAAAATATTTGGTTCCACCAAAAATACGGATCTTCTGATTAGTTTTTTGAATGCTATGCTCTATGAAGGGCAACCCATAATTGAAAGCTTAGAGATCGTAGACCCTTATGTTGTCCTCAAAATACTCGGAGCCAAAGATAGCTACTTAGATATTCTAGCAAAACTTAACAACGGCACGTCTATAATTATTGAAATCCAAGTTCTATACGTGCAGACATTGGCTAAGCTAGTTTTGTACAATAGTGCAAAGACTTATGGAACTCAATTAATGATGGGAGAATTGTACAAGGGATTTCAACCTATAATTTCTTTGATGATAGCGGACTTTAAAATGTTTGAGAATTGTCAAGATGTTACTTCACGATTTGTTTTCAAAGAAAAAACTCACCTGTTTGATTATCCCTACAATCAGATTGAGTTGATTTTTGTGGAGTTGCCAAAATTTAATAAGAAATTGGAGCAACTGACAACGATTAAAGATAAGTGGATTTACTTTCTCAAACATTGTGGTATTTTAGAGGAAATCCCAGCACAAATGAGTGAAGTTCCGCAAATTCAGAGAGCTTTTGAAATTGCTAATGAGGGGAATTTAAATTTTCAGGAATCTGATACGTTACAGAAGCAAGAGTTTTTTGTGCAAGATATGCAAACTTTGGTTGAGGAAGCCCTAAAAGAAGGTCGAAAAGAAGGGCAAGAAGAAGCAAAACAAAAAGGCCAGCAACAAGGACAAGTAAAGTTAATTATGCGTTTGCTGAGTCGCTGTTTAGGTCAACTAGACCCCGACAGTCAAACCAAAATTAGCAGATTGCCGATCGACAAATTAGAGAATCTTGCAGAAGCCATGTTAGATTTTTCTAATGCCGAAGATTTAACAGCTTGGTTGGAAGCTAATTCTCCAAAAGACTAGGAATATTAGGTAAATCTCATGCTTGGAATCACACTCAGCAGTCGCTACAGTATTATCCGTCACTTGGGAGGCGGCGGATTTGCTCAAACTTACTTAGCTGAAGATAAGCAGCTACCAGGAAACCACCTCTGCGTCGTCAAACAGCTTAAACCTCAAGCAACCGATCCGGAAACTCTACGGGTAGCTAGACGTTTATTCGATACCGAAGCACAAGTTTTGTACAAGTTGGGAAATCACGATCGCATTCCCCGACTTTTTGCTTTTTTTGAAGAGAATCAAGAGTTTTATCTAGTTCAAGAATTTATAGAAGGTCACGATTTAAGTCAAGAAATTATACCCCCCCAAACCCCCCCTTACCAAGGGGGGGCAGGGGGGGGTTCTCCAGGCACGGCAGGAGTCATGCAGGAAGATGCAGTCATTTGTATATTGGAGGAAATTCTCGAAATTTTAGATTTCGTACACCAGCAAAATGTGATTCACCGCGATGTCAATCCCAGCAATATCCTCCGCAGAGATAGAGACGGTAAATTAGTTTTAATTGACTTCGGCGCAGTCAAAGAAATTACTACTCAACTAACCAATTATCAACCCAAGAATAGCTTGAGTGTCAGCATCGGTACTCCCGGTTATATGCCCAGCGAACAAGCTCACGGCAACCCGAAACTCAGCAGCGATATCTATGCCGCAGGTGCGATCGCAATTCAGTTCCTCACGGGCATAAATCCTCATCAAATGCCAAGAAACCCCGATACAGAGGAAATTATTTGGCAGGACAAGACATCAGTCAGTCCTGAATTTGCCAAGATTTTAGATAAGATGGTAAAGTACGATTTTCGGCAGCGTTATTCTAGTGCCGGCGAAACGCTGCAAGCTATTAAAGAATTGAAAAATTCTGTCAGCGCTACAGTTCCTGTATTGCCTCCGGTTGCGGCTGCGAAGGGGCAGCTCAAATCCCGAAAAAAACTGTATTTAAAATTATTGTCGGTCGCCAGTTTAATTGGCATCAGTGTTATAGCATCAATTTATGGTGTAAATACTTTTAATTCTGCAAATGCAACTGACCTGTACAACCGAGGCAATACTCTTTACAATTTAAGCCGATTTGAAGAAGCTCTGGCAGCTTACGAGCGAGCAATAACTCTCAGACCTGACTACGCGGAAGTTTGGCAGGAAAAAGCTAAAACTTTGTACGAATTGAAAAAATATCAAGAATCGCAGGCAGCTTACGATCGAGCCATAGAATTAAAGCCGGAATACTTGGAAGCTTGGACGGGACGCGGTTATGCTTTGGAGAAGTTGCAACAGTCTCAAGAGGCGATCGCATCTTTTGATAACGCTTTGAAAATCCAGCCCGACTATGCCGAAGCCTGGGAAGGCAGAGGCGATGTTCTATTAGATTCGCAGCGGTACGAAGAGGCGATCGCATCCTACGAAAAAGCTGTACAATTTCAGTCCAATTTGTACCATTCTTGGTACAATCGGGGACAAGCTTACCAAAAATTAAAACAGTACGATCGAGCCGTAGAATCCTATCAAAAAGCACTTGAAATCAAATTTGATAATTATGAAGCTTGGTACAATTTAGGCAATATATTCCTAGAATTAAACAAAAACCAAGAAGCTTTTGAAGCCTACGAAAAAGCCGTGCGGTTTCAGCCAAGTTTTTATCAAGCGTGGTACAGTCAAGGCATTGCTTTGCTGAAAATGCGGAGGCATGAAGCAGCGGTAGAAGCTTACGAAAAAGCTGTCAAATTAAAACCTGATTATTATCAAGCATGGTACAATTTAGGTTGGTCATACCACGAATTACGCAAGTACGAACAAGCAATTGAGTGTTATAACCGAGCCTTAGATTTAAACCAGAAAGAATATCAAGCATGGTACAATAGAGGCAATGCTCAGTACAATTTAAAGCGGTACGAAGATGCGCTAGTCTCTTACAATGAAGCCGTCTATGTCAAGCCTGACTATTCGGAAGCCTGGTACAGCCGCGGCAATGCACTTGTGGCGGTAAAAAGATACGAAGATGCGATCGCCTCCTATGACAAAGCAATTCGCTACAAACCCGATTACGGAGCGGCAATGGAAGCAAAAAAGCGGGCAGAAAGTCAGCTAGGAAGCCGCCCGCTAGAATCCCAACAACAACAATAATTGTTATTAGTCCGCTTAGGCGGGCTTTGTTTGACAAGAAGCAATTTCAATTGCCAAGTTTTATCTTTTAGCGAACAGCGGGAGAAATTACGGTAACTCGGCGGCTGTCTACTAACATCGGCCAAAAACCTCGATCGCTCAATGTTTTTACGGCAGCAGTAGCGGCGTTTTGATCCTTTGTATAAGCGACGAATAAAAAGGGACGCTGGCCGTAGGAAGCTAAGCCTACTTGCGTGCCTAATGCTTCCCTGACTTGGGCGGCTAATTCCGGTTGGTTGAAGTAATCTACTAACACTGCATAACCGGGGCCCAGGGGTTGGGGATTGAACGCAAGATTGCCGCTGGGAGAATTGGTGATTGGTTCAAAACCTGGTGCTGGCTGAGGGCTGTAGACTGGCAAATTTTGGGGTAGTGCCGCTGCGGGCGATCGTACTACGTAAGCTTGCAATCCGACAACATCTTCGATGTATTTAACCCAATCGCTGGCGATTTGCGAGTCGCGAAAGCCGCCAACTCGCGTCACCGTGTCATTGATGTACCGACAAACTGTGTTGTTAGTATTTCCGGGGAAAGAGCGTTTTGCTCTTTCTTGCTGTTCGGGTGTTCTGGTGACAATTAACAGTAGATATTCGTCCGACTGCGGCGGTTTGCAGCTCGACTGAGCTTTAACAGAACTCGATAAAATTGTCAAGACTAAAATGGCGATCGAAGTAGCAGAAAATAGGGGGAGAGACAAAATAAATTTGTACAATTGACTTCTAATTTCTGTGAGTGGTTTTGTCGGATTTTCGGCCAGTTTATTCATGCTGTCTGTAGGGATGCAAGGGCATCGGGAATAGTTGGTGATGGTGCTTGAAATTCACCTGTCAGTACATATTCTAATCGCAGTTTCAACCAGGTGATGAAGACAGGATCGGTAGAAATAATAGCGGCGGCTGGCTGAGGGCATTTTGCTTTAACTTCTGCCATTGTCGGTGCTTCTAGGAAAGCGGGCTGTTTGACCAACCAGAAGTCTATTTGTTTTTCTTGTTCGTTGTAGTTGCGAGTTCTTTCTTTAAACACTTCATCTAGGGCTTCTTCTTCTAGCAAAAAGCGTTGGCTGGCTAAAACGTAGTAGTAGGTTTGCATTTTTCTCGGTTGTTATGGGTTGACGGTTTGCGGTTAATGCCGCTTGTACCGACCAGTTTTGCCGATCGGGGGCGGGTTTGCCGAGTTGCGGTCGTTGGAGAGTTCTAGACTCTTGTGCCGTTTACTTTACCTTATTTGCTGTCATCTTGGGTAGATGCAGAGCAAGTCGCCTCAGAAAAATTGTTGGTGGTGAGAGTTGGGGGAGTTGTGAGAGTTGCGAGAGTTGCTGGTTTTTTAGGGATTTGGGCGATTATTTTTCGGGCTGGTGATTTTCGGGAAAATTTAGGTGACAATAGGAAATTAGATGGAATTGCAGGTTGAATAATTACCAATTATTGAGGCAATCTGGGGGCTGTTAAACCTGATTGGGAGTGGTTTGCATATGAAAAGTTGTTGGAGTGCGATCGCGACTGGTATTGCTTGGTGTCTGGCTTGGGGCGATCGACGCGAACCTCAATTTGAGATCGGCGTGTTGCGGGAAATGCGACGGGCTTTGAATTCTGGGGAGGAAGTGCCGGAGGATGTGAGGGAAATTGTCGATCGGGTTCGGGAACTTGAAAAGCTTGAGTTTCCTGAAACTCTCGAAGAACTAACGGAACTGACAAAAAAATATCCCGTACTGTGGGAATCTAAAATTGGTTTAGTTTACGGCGGTGCAACCAAAATCAAGCAGTATGTTTTTGAAGCGGCAAAACTACCGGATATTCGCGGCGCATCAGCTTTGCTAGACAGAATTAACTTAGTCGATTTACCTGCTTTCTTTGGTTGCGAAAATGACCCAAGTTATCCTCAGTGTCAAAAAGCTAAAGATTACTGCCAGAAAGTTAGAGAGAAATGGCTAGATAAACCAGAAAATTTCCCTGAACTTTCAAAAGCGCTGATTTCCAAGTTAATTATCTACTCCACAGGCGGGAATATTTTAGCATTTTGTCCGGCAGCTTTTACAGATGATTTGGCTGACGCTATTGAAAAACGCTACACGCACGAGACGTTAACTGCCAATTCCTGTGCAGTTGGAGCTAAATTTAAGGCGCTGGAAATTCAGTTTGGGCTATTGCCAGATGAAATTAACGATCGAACATTTTGGAAAGAAAAATATCTTGAAAATCCCGAACACCCATTGCTCGAAGCTTACTTTAAACAAGTGGATACATCTCCAGAGGAAGCTTTTCAGGAACGCAAGACATTTAATGAATTGGCGGGAAAGCTAGCAGCTTTATTCAATCAGCGACGGAATGGAAATGATTTTGCAGATCGCCCCAGCCGTCGCTATCCGCCGATGTTTGAAACGCATCCTTATTTGAGGAGAGATGAGAGCGATCGGCGATCGGCTGTTTTCCAAGCTAAAAGCGATCCTAACAATCAAAATAAAGGGCTTCCGGGCGATCCTTGGTTTTCTGAAGCTTTAGCTCGCAAGCGATTAATCGGGCAAATTGCTAAACAAGAAATACCGTCATCGGGTAGATTGCCGACTTGGTGGGTAGATTCAGGGCTGGAGTGGGATTTTGCAACTCCAGAAAATATGGAGCCGGGAGCAGTTGAGAGTTGGGTGAATAAGTTTGAGGGATTTTTGCTGCGCCAAACCCATCAAACATATAGCGACTATTACGGCGAGATACGTTCATCAGAGGTAGAAGAAGCGCGATCGGTTAGAGAAATTGGTGATGCTAGCCTAGTCAAAGGTTTTGTTGCTTATATCTACGCTGATGGTAACAACATGGGAGGTTACATTCAGAAAGAAATTGAAAATCCTGAACAGTACCAGCGTTTCAGTCGCGATATTTTTGAGGCAACTGAAAAGTCTGTGTATGTTGCTCTGAATAAACATCTCAAACCTCACAAGTATAAGCCGGATTCCGACTCTGGCAGAAGGAACAAAGAAGAAGTTTGGATTCATCCCTTTGAAATTTTAACTATTGGTGGGGATGATGTGATGTTGATTGTGCCAGCCGATCGAGCATTGGCGATCGCCAAAACCATCGGCGAAGAATTTGAAAACTTACTCTTACTGTCTAATTCCTCAAGCTATCAAGTGACACCACGCTGTTTTTATCACCGCTATTCTCCCGCTCGCGCTCTTTTATCTGAATGTCAGTTGAGTATGTCAGCCGGAGTCTTAATTACAGCAGAGGACACCCCAATTTATTATGCACAGAATTTGACAAATCAGCTCCTCAAATCAGCAAAAAAAACTGGCAAAAGATTGAAAGATGCTGGATATTTGGGAGGTACAATTGATTTCTTGGTAATGAAATCTGTCACCATGATTTCATCCAATATTGAAAGCTTTCGCAATGAAGGTTTAATGATAGATCGAGGAGCAAAACTGAAGTTGTATGCTGCACCTTACACTTTACACGAGATAGGCGGACTAATTGATTCTGTCAAAGCTTTGAAAAAAGCCGAATTTCCCAACTCGCAACTCTACCAAATTCGTAGTTTTCTAGAGCGAGGAAAACAAACTACAATCCTCAATTACCGCTATTTCCTAACCCGACTCAAGCAGGGAAAGAAAGAATTAAGACAAGAATTTGAAGAAGCTTGGTGCAAAGCAAAAACTAATTCAGGCAATGTAGCACCTTGGATGTACGATTTAGATGAAAGAGTTTATGAAACCATCTGGCGAGAAATTGTAGACATCTACGATTTCATTGAATTAGAAGATTCCGAATTTATTCCCGAAGATTTGGTCGATGCGGAGGTTGAATCATGATTGTTCTCAGGACTTTATCCAGGTTAATTAATACTTACACAGTTACAGCAGTAATTGATACAGCTTTGTGCATAGGCGCGGGTGGTTCTTCCGGTTCCCTTGCAGATAAGCCAATTGTCCGCAATGCAGAAGGAAATTTGTTAATTCCGGGATCTCAAATCAAAGGTCGCCTCCGCCACGAATGCGAGAAAATTGCTAGAGGTTTGGGTTGGGAGATTTCCGAGTCTCCTAGTCCTGGAAAAATGGTAATCCGCAGAGACAATGCACCGAATAATTTTAGACGCAGCGAATACGAAGTTTCAGGATATAATGAGACTTATCACTGTTTAATTAGTCAAATTTTTGGAGATCCAGTTTTGCCATCGCGGGTGATGTTTGACGATTTAATTTGTACCGAAGACGCGGAAAATTTAGCAGAATTTATACGTCCGGGAGTGACAATAAATCGCCGCCGCCGCACCGCTGAAGAAAACAAACTTTATTTGTTAGAGACTTCTCCACCTCATGTTTCACTGAGGTTTGAAGGTCAAATTCATCTCTTACCAGATTTTCCCAGCTACGCCAAACCTTTGATTTTGGCGGGTTTCAAACATATTCACGCATTAGGTGGAAGTAAATCGGCTGGTTTGGGATGGCTGAGTTGGGAAAATTTACCGAAATTTGAAGGGACTCAAGCAGATTGGGATTTTCTAGCGAAGGGAGGGGAAAATGCAGCGAATTGAACTGGAAATTAAGGTTTTGTCTCCTTTGGCGATCGCCCGTCAGAAACCGGGCGGTTCGATTAGCGAAGCTGTAGACTATATCCCCGGTACGGTGATTCGGGGTGCTGTGGCTGCTCAGATTTTGGATCTATCGAACGGGCGATCGACCGATTTGACCGATAATGGCGGCGATTTTCAAGCTTTATTCTTGAGCGAAAATCCAGCAATTTTTCAAAATGCTTATCCGGCACTGATAATTAATGGCAAGCTCATCTCTAAAGATAGATTTGAAGAAAATGGAGTTTTACCTGCAACTGCACTCAGTTCTAAAAATAAGCCTGGTTTCAAACGCAAAGATAAAGATCCAGAAAAAAATGGTGTTTTTGACACTTTAATCGATCGCTTTTGTGCTGAAGGCTATGGATATCCCTACGATCCGAATTGCCCGAAAGACGGAGGGAGAGTCGATCCTGCTGGCATTAGTTTTTACTGTAAATTTAATAAAAAGTATCACAGTCTAAGTGCTAACAAACGCCTGTTAACGCGAGTTGGGATTAATCGTCGCAGGTCTACATCGGAGGAAGAAATACTTTACAGTCTGGAAGTTTTGAATGAATCTCAGGAGAAAAAACAAAATCCTGTTTACTATCGAGGTGCGATTTTAGTGGAGGAGGATTTAGCAGAATCTTTGCGGGATTTTATTCAGCAGCGTCATCAAAACTTTCGCTTGGGCGGTTCGACTTCCAGAGGATTAGGAAAAGTTGAAATTACCACCAAACAGCCTGTTAGTGCTAAAATAGCTGTAGAGCAAAAACTAACTAAATTTACCAATTCCATACAAGACCGTTGGCAGAAATGGGGAGTTTTTGGCGTTCCGTTAAAGGAGTTATCGGGCGATCGCACATATTTCACCCTCGACTTGCAATCTGACGCCATCCTCACCGAAAACTGGCGGCGCACCACTGTAATATCCGAAAAGATGTTGCAGCAATTTACCCAAGTTGAAGATCCATCATTGAAACTGGAAGCAGCTTACAGCAGTTACGATTATCTTTCCGGCTGGAATGCGGCTTGGGGATTGATGAAAGATGTAGAGTTAATAACCAACAAAGGCTCGGTTTATTTGTTCAGTACAACTCAACGGGAGATATGGGATAATGTGTTGGGAGAATTGGAAGTAAGGGGAGTGGGCGATCGAACTTGCGAAGGTTTCGGACAAATTCAAATTTGCAATCAGTTTCACCTTGTATTTCGGGAGAATGCCGTATGAGCGAATCACTAGATCCACAAAAACAACTCAAAATTCAAAAAGGAATTCGCCAAGCTGAAGATAAGTTAGTCACGGACATTCAAACTGCCTTAGAAGATACAAGTTCTTACAATGACTTAGAAGAATCACAATTTCGTAATTTAGTAAGAGTTGCTGACACAACTGAAAGCACGCAAGTTATCAAAAACTTTTTACTTTATCAAGTAGGTCGCGATAAAAAGTGGGGTAGAGGGCCAAACTCTTTAGCTCAAAGAATTATTCATGACATTGACAGAAATATCAAAGCTACTGCTCAGGATATTGCCAGAAATGCCAAAGCTGAAGATTTTTTTTATCAGATTTGGATAGAGCTTACCCGTCGCTATTTAGGCTATGGCGCTCGCTATCTAGTGTACAAAAATAAAGGTCAAGATTAGTCATCTACTTGCAATTACTTAGGAGTACAAAATTATGGCTAGACTCGTAATTTCCACTGTTGGTACTAGCGTGTTAACTAACCAGATCGATCCAGAGATAGATGACAATTACTATGAAAGACTACAGCAAACAGCAAACTATACCGATAATGAAATCCAAGATGATCCAAGAATTAAACAAATTATTTCAGAATTGAAGGAAAGAGCAGAACAAGAACTCTATAGTAATGATACCGATAAAATCCGAAAAGCTAGCGCAGAACTAAATGGTATCTATGGTTTGTACAATGAGCAAATAGAGCAGGGTATATCTGATGAACAGGGCATACCAGATACTCACTTATTAGTTACTACCGACACTGCACAAGGTAGAGTTTCGGCTGAAGTAGTTGAGTCTTTTTTAAAGAGCAAGGGATTAACTAATATAAGTACCCATGCTCAGCCGGGACTTTCTACTGCTAGCAGCGATATTTTTGTCGAAGGGATGGCAAAATTGTTTCCTTTCATGCGAGAAAATATTAAAAAATATAAAGATTGCCGATACGACATTTGCTTTAATCTCGTCGGTGGATTCAAAGCTTTGCAAGGCTATTTCAACACAATCGGAATGTTTGATGCTGATGAAATTATTTACGTATTCGAGGGCTCGAATGAAGTCATTAAAATTCCCAAGCTTCCTGTAAAGGTTGATGTAGAGAAAGTAGAGCCTTACAAAGTACAATTAGCTATGATGGATGTTGGGGAAATACACACATCTTGGGAAGAAGCTAAAAAACTTCCCCAAGATTGGGTTTTAGTTGATGGAAATGAAATGACTTTATCAATTTGGGGTCAACTGATTTGGAATCAATGTAAGGAGGAAATTATGTCAGGAGAATTACTCAAATTTCCCAAATTAGAGTATGCGGGTAGCTTTAAAGATGATTACACAAATCAAACTGACTTACAAAATAGGGCAAAATTACAGGAGACTTTAGCTAAAGTAGCTTATTTACTCGCTAAAGGTAAAGATGGGGTGGGGGAATTGAAAAAGGATGGGGGGTTACAATTTGAAAGGTACACAAATACAAGTATCGATCATTTTCGAGCTACGTTAGGCTTGCGAGTTAGCTGCAAAGTATTAGAGAAAAGTAGCTTATCTCTTCGATATTACGGAACTCACAACCATGTTGAAAGAAGTGAAGGAATTAGAGGCAGGTAAAATCAAATGTTTGACATTTTCAAAAATCGACTGGAAATCACAGGAACACTGACCACCGTAACAGCATTACGCATTAGTAAAGGTCGATCGACCGAACCGATCGGCTCTGATTTACCCGTAATCAAAGATGCTTTGGGTAGACCTTTGATTCCCGGTTCGAGTTTTAAAGGTGCGCTGCGATCGCGCCTCGAAAGCTTCCTGCGAGGAATTGTGGGGAGCGATCCCAAATTAGTAGCCAATCCAGCCATTGAGAATGAATGGTCAATTACCGCTCAGGAAATGAAGCAAATTAAACAAAATTTCTCAGATGACCAAGCTCTAACTGATGAAATTCTCAAGCATACAGATTTAGTTTCTCATCTCTTTGGTTCTCCCTGGATAGCCAGCAAATTCCAAGTTCGCGACTTAACCGTACAACCCGATGCGTGGTTCGGACAATATCAAGAACGAGATGGAGTAGCCATTGACAGAGACACAGAAACCGCCGCAGATGGCAAACTCTACGACTACCAAGTTGTCCCCGCAGCAACTCCATTTGATTTTAAAGCAGTAGTTGAAAATGCTCGCGATTGGGAATTGGGTTTATTAATAATAGGTTTGCATCAATTTGAAACAGAACAAATACCTCTTGGAGGAGGGCGATCGCGCGGCTTAGGTGTGGTTAAACTAGAAATTGATAAGATGCGCTGGATTGATGTCGAAGACCATCCCGAATTTTTGTTAGAATACTTAAAAAAGTTAGTGATGGGAAATGAAACGGCTTATGAAGATGCGGCTGATTATAAAGATGAGTGGGTACAAAAGCTGATCGATCGACTGAACAATAACATTTCTCAATCATCTCCATCTCAAATAGCTCAAAAGTAAAACTAAATACTGCACGCAGGAGGTAAAGATGGGCTTCAGTAATTACAAAGATATCGGTGAAGTTCTCCAAGAGTTTCAGATTACTTACACAGAAGCTAATTTCATGGGAGAAACAGAGTTTAGTATCCCTGACTATTTTCGGGAAGACTTAACATTTATGATGCGAGAAGCAGTTGTGGACAATTCAGAGTTTGCTGTGTGTGAAAATTTGATCTATCCAGTTATCAAAGAAGTCTGGAAATCTTATTATACTAAGTTTGTTTTATGGAGCCATAAGTCTCTTACTTATGACCAGAATCTCTGTGGTTTTCCTGAATATATTTTGACTAAACGTTCCCCTTTAGGAAAATTTGTGTTTGGCAAGCCATATTTTCTATTAGTTGAGGCAAAACAAGACAAGTTCGATGAAGGTTGGGCGCAGTGCCTAGCTGAAATGTTTGCAGCACAGCGACTTAATAATGAACTTCAGGTAAGAATTTTTGGGATTGTTTCCAACGGCAAGGATTGGGAGTTTGGCAAACTAGAAGAAACGGTTTTCACCAAGAATATTAACCGCTATTTAATAGAAGAGCTAGATCCACTCTTTGCTGCCGTTAACTATGTTTTCCAACAATGCGAAGTTCAGCTAAATGAGTTAGTAGCGGCTTAAATTTAAACTTTCTTTTGACCTACTCAACTATGCACAAACGATTTGTCAACCACTGTACCATTGACTTAACTCTTATTCCTGACGGGCCGATTCTGATTAAATCCGGTAAAGAAGGAGCAGATCCAACTAAACCGGACATGGAATTTGTCGAGACTTACCACGCAGGGGGAAAGTCAATTTATCTACCGGGAAGCAGTTTAAAAGGTGCTATTCGCGCTCATGCTGAGAGAATTGTCAGAACCCTAGGAAGAGATAGTAATCCTAACGATCCGAAAGTTCTCTGGGCTAACGATCCATTGAATGACAACTATGATTACTTGAAAAATAAATCATCCAGCGATATTTACAAGTTCTCTTCTTTTACCGATCGCATTTTCGGCAACACTTCAATTGCTAGCAGAGTTAGAATCCAAGATGCTCACCCAATTGATAAGAAACAGCTCAAAATTCAAGAACGCAATGGAGTCGCGATCGATCGCGTTTTCGGTTCCGTAGCTGTCGGGCCCTTTAACTACCAAGTCTGCACCGCCGGAGAATTTCGCACTAAAATACATCTCAAAAACTTTTCCTTACCACAATTAGGCTTAATTGGCTTAGTTTTGCGAGACTTAAATGATGGCTGGTTTGGAATCGGTTTTGCCAAATCTCGGGGTTTGGGGACGGTGACAGTCAAATATAACGAAGCCGTAGTTCAATATCCCGGCTGTCAATTAGATCAAGATAATCGCCAAATTCAACAAATAGTCAAACCAGGTCGATGGGGACACGCTTTTTTGCTGGGTGCAGGAGAATTTTTAGACACTGAAGAAGCCGCAAATTATGGCTTTTCTAAACCCGATCGCGAACAAACCCCTATTGCTGCTGAACCGATGGATTTAGGTTTTGGAGTGCAGCTAAAATGGCAAGGCGACGGTGAGACTGGTGTACCCAATTTATTTAAATGTGCAGTTTGTGCTTGGAGTAAGCTTTTAACAGGTGCCGCAGCATGACAGGATATGTTGGTTTTAAACAAGTTTCATCATCAGCAGAACTTAAGAATTTGCTAGACAAATTAGCAACTGAGGAAAGTTATTATTTTGTGCGATCGCCCCACGCAGTCAGCGGCATTTGCAGGAAATTGCCCGATGAGTTTTTCCCCGGTTTTGAAGGGCAAATGTTTAATGCCGATCGCGAATTGCGCTGGAAAAAGCAGGGAAGTGCATATCAAGCGTTAGTGCTGAGTCGAGTTGAAGCCGATTTAGAAGGATTTGAGCCGATCGATAAAGATTGCGAGTGGCAAATTTGCGATCGCACTGCTTATTTTCACAGCCTTGACGAACCCAAATTCCCTAAAAGTTTTGTCTATAAAGGAGAAAAGAATGAAAAGATTGTCTCTAACAATATTAGCATAGGTCAGCGATACTTTCAAGAAAAAAGAACTGCTACCGTTCATTTTGTCGCCCTCACAGTCAGGAGTTAACATGACTACAAATCTGCCACCCAAGCCCCGACGTTCTACACCGCCGCCAAGTAGTCCGGTTTCTAATAATCCCGCTGAAACTGGAGAACCTAAACCTTATGAATTAATTAGTTTCCCCAAGGAACGACCGCCCAAAAATCCTCCGGCCGGACATCACCAATATTTAGGCGATCGCCTGCACGGAACTTTGTTTGTAACTTTGAAAGTTCAGACTACTTTGCACGTCTCTACAGGCGTAGTTGTCATGGGTAGCGACATAGGCAGCCGCGTCCCTTTAATCAAAACAATGGTTCAAAATATTGACCAAAAGTTATCAATTCAAGGTAGTTCTCTCAAAGGCTGCATCCGGTCAGCATACGAAGCCATTACTAACAGCACTTTAGCAGTAATTACATCAAGATACAGAGATAAAATTCCGCCAGAACGCTTGCCATGTAAAAATAAACAAGAACTCTGTCCGGCAAGTCAAGTATTCGGTGCCTTAGATTGGCAAGGGCTAATTGAATTCAGCGATGCTAAATGCGAAAATACGGGCTTTGCTACGGGATTTATGCCATCTTTATATAGTCCCCGTCCCGATCGAAGACGAGCATATTTTGACGCAAGAGGCAACGTAGCAGGGCGCAAGTTTTACTATCACACAATTCGGGCGATCGACAAAGGTCAAAATCAAGGAATTACCGTTCAGCAAGCGGCTAAAGAGTATACTTTCAAAACACAGATACAATTCAAAAACTTAACAGCAGCAGAGTTAGGAACGCTTTTGATTGTGTTGGGGCAAGATCCAAAATATCCGATCGCCCTCAAGGTAGGCGGCGGGAAGCCGATCGGCATGGGCACGATGACTGTGGAGGTAACAGCAGCAAGGGTGTTGCAGAACAAGGGAGATCTGCGCGATCGCTATTCGTCCTACAATCCTCCAGAATCCGACAGCATGACTGGCACAAAATTGGAACAATTTATGCAAAAAAATATTCAAGCTGCTCATTCTAGCTTAGTGCAAGCAACTCAACTGCAACAACTAGCTGAAGTGTGGAAATATCCGACCGATCGGGAACCTCCAACAGGAATGTATTAAAGATGTCAAATACTGAATTAGTGACAGAATCTTTGACCGAAAACCAGTGGAAAATTGCCCACGCGATCGCTCAAACTCTAGTTAAAGAACAAACCGATGTAAATGAATTGGGAAAGGCGATCGCCTATCTCCGCAATGCAGTTAATCAAGATCGATCTGATGCCAATTCCAGGTTTTTCAAGTATCTTAAAACCCTAGTCGGTAATGGCAGACAAATCGGACACAGTGGCAAAACCACAGATTATTACCGCAGCATCGACAAAGCTTGTAGCGATTGTCTCAAAGGATTTCAAGGGGATGCTAGCACTTTGCTGCAAATTTTAGGTTGGGCATCTCGTTTGATGCGTTACTACAAAGAAGCGGGGCCGATTGGAGAAGTTGTGGCCCCAGTTGTAGAGTCAGCGAGACAAGTTGAAATTGCTAAGGCGATCGGCAGTCATAATTTTGCAGTGGGTCAAATTGTCGAAGCCAAAGTTACTGCTGTAAAAGGGAACAGGGTGACATATGAAATTCTGGGAACTATCAGGCTAACTGAAAAAGAACCGAAAAAAGCACAATCTCTTTCGGAAGGACAAACGGTTAAGGTGGAAATTTTAGACATTAAGGAAGATGGGAGTCCCAAGAAAGTCAAGTGTGCGGGCTAGAAACAATATTTGCCGATACCGAGCGTGTTCTGAGTGTAATATAGTGTAATATAAAAAGTGAGGCTCACAGTTGAAACTGTGAGCCTTGTAAACTTTGATATTTTTTTTGGAGCGATCGACCTATGTACAGGCTCAAAGATCCGGACTTGCCTACATCAATAGCTCTAGCTGAGGCTAGAACAACTGAATCAACTGTTCAATCAGCACCTACTAGAACGTATTTTGTAACAGGCAAGGACAACATGGCATACGAAGTAGAGTACACCGACGAGTTCGAGCAGTGGTACGAAACACTTGATGCACAAACGCAAGATTCTATTGATAGCTCGGTAGAGTTGCTCGAAGAAAGAGGGCCGAATCTTCCCTTTCCCCGGAGCTCACGTATCAATGGATCTCGTCACCAACATATACGAGAACTTCGAGTACAACATCAAGGAGAGCCTTATCGAATCTTGTATGCGTTCGATCCTCGCAGGATTGCAATACTCCTTTTAGGCGGTAACAAAAAGGGTAATGACCGCTGGTATGAAGAGAATGTACCCAAAGCAGATAAGCTCTACGACGAACTGTTAAAAGAGCTTGAAAATGAAGGATTGATATGAAGACAAAGCCTTTTAGTGAATTGCGAAATCGGATGACACCAGAGCGAAGAGCAAGAAACAAAATACGCACTCAACTTGCTTTGATCCATCTTACTCTTTTGGAACAGCGAAAGTTGTTGGGTTGTACAGATGAGGAGCTGGAAAAAGACCTCAGCACTTTTGAGTCTGCTTTTTCTGAGTTGGATAAGCCAGAAGATATTCAAGTCTCTACCCTCTCTCGCTACATCCAAGCTCTTGGTGGAAGTCTAAAATTAGTAGCTAATTTCCCTGACCAGGAGATTGTTCTTGCTCAGTTTGATTAACTGCTACTGGTGCAGTATCTTGAAGCCAAAGAAAGAGTAGAGGAGATAATAATCCTGCTCTTTCTTTGGAAGAAAGATGACTTGACTTTTATCAAAATGACAGCTATTCTTTAAAAGACTAGAAGGTTTAAGTTTTTCCAAGACTTTAACAAACTTTTCCCCGCAAGGGGATGGAAACACGCCTCTAGTATGGTGATTGAACAGTTGATTCAGTTTTCACCTCTTCCCCGCAAGGGGACTTTAATCGATCGACCTAATTGCTTCCCACACTTTTTCAGACGCGCGATCGCCCTTTCCCAATCCTCCATTCGGTCAAGGGCGATCGCGTCAGCTTAGGAAGAATGTGCGATTTGGGGAACTCAGCACCAAAGGATCTCGCAGGATCTCCCTAATTTGCTGTCGATCGATCTCTACCGTCCGTCGCTGGTTTACCAGAGGAAGCAACCACCGCCATCCCCAACCGCAAGACTTGCGTCACTTGGCTTTGATGAATTTTCTCTGAGAGCATGATGAAGCTATTCCCCCGGAACTTCGGCAACAACTTTGCTTGCCCAATTCGTAATCTTGCATTTTCACGACACATTTGTTTAGCCTTGACTAAACAAAGCGTTTAGCTTAGACTAAACCAATGTCCTATAAAACTTACAACACCATCCATCCCAACGATCCACCAGGAATACGACCCCAAATTCTGACAGACTTGCTGGAGTTGGCGAAACTCAGCAAGCATAGCTGCTTGAAAAAAGCGATCGAAATGATTTCGGATTTACAAGCCAACGGTATGAATTGCAGATACAAAAAGCATTTAGGAGGGCCGATTTACGAACTCAAATCTCGGGCAGAAGAAGGTGGCGCACGAGTTTATTTTTTCCAAATTTCTCACACAGAATTTGCTCTCTGTCGCGCTGAGTGCAAAACAGAAGATGCTGCTAGTGCTGCATTCCTAAATTGGACAGCCGAAGTTATTCAAGCAGCGCGCAATGGCATACAAGTGTTAGTATAAACTAACTGAGGTAAAAAATATGACAAAAATTGATGGCAAAGCAAGCGATTTATTGGCGGCACTCCTAGCCGAACCAGAAGCAATGGTAGATGTCAATCCTCCTGAAACTCTCAAACCTACTACGGCAGAGGAATTACAACAAAAATTAGAATATTTTCTCATTTTAGATAGTTTGGGAGAATTGCTGCAAAAAATTCGCAACTCTCGCGGATTGACAGTTAGAGAAATGGCTCGCGAAGTGCAAAAAAGCCCTGGAAGGATATCTCAAATTGAGGGAACGCGCGATCGCATAGAGTTGAAAACTCTGGCGGAATATGCCAATGAGTTAGGCTATGATGTCCAAATTGCTCTCATTCCGCGAAACGATCGCCAACCAGCTCTTTTTGCTCCGATTCCTCTGTCGCAAGCGAGCGCCTAAATAAAAAAGCGATCGCGCGCTGCTATTTTGCCCTTCACCCGATTTGTGGCATTCTATATCTGAAAACCTCACAAAACACCGCATGAAGGAGGGCAGCAAGTACCAGTCGCTCTTAGATTATCTGCGCGAAAATCGCCATCTCGACGAAGTAACCCTCAACTTCGCCGAAATAGAGGCATTGCTAAACGGCGCACTCCCCCCTTCCGCCCTCCGTCAACAAGCTTGGTGGAGCAACCGCAAAAAGGGCGCTCTGCAAGCTACCGCTTGGATGGAGGCAGGATATCGGGTGGAAACAGTCGATTTCGACGCACAACGGGTAACATTTCGCAAGTTAATCCAGAAAATTCAGGTTCCGCAGGCGGGCGATCGGGTGCAGTGGAATGGCGAACTCATCAACGCATTGCGTCTCCATATGGGGTTGACACAAGCAGAATTTGCAGAACGGTTGGGGGTTGACCAGAGGACTGTAAGTAAATGGGAGAACGGACAGTCACCAGCTCGTTCCACGCTAAAACATCTGAATTTAGTCGCCGAAGTAGCTGGTTTCAGCTTTAGGGCAGAATCTAAAAACACAGATTAATATTGACATTTTACAATTTTAAGTTGTATATTGTTAGAGTAAGGCTTAGTTAGGCGATTGTCAAGTGCGATCGCGCCAAAAAACAAAGCCCCCAAAAACAAAAGCCAGCGCCGCAAATTGGGCACTGGCTGATTCAAAATTAAAAAATCACCTCTATGATACACCATTCTTTGACGCCTCGCCCGATTACCGATCGAGAAAAACGAATCATTCAGCTTTACGCTGACTGTCAACTGGCGATGACTCCGCAGCAATTCTACGCAAAATGGGATGTCCCGCAAGAAACTCTAGCTCTCATTTGCTGTCGTGAGCTTTCTACTGTGCGTCGCTGGTTTACCAGGGGAGGCAGGCACCGCCATCCCCAACTGCACGACTTGCGTCACCTCGCCTTGATGAATTTTCTGTTAGAGCATTTTGAAGCGATTCCCCCAGAACTTCGGCAACAACTTTGCTTAGCCAATTCGTAATCTTGCATTTTTTCCCAGCCACCTGACCAAGTAGGTGGCTTTAATTTAGCCCGCTATAATTAAGCTGAAACATTTGTTGGGGATCTCGATATGCCTTTCAGTGCTTATAAAACGATCGCTGCCGTTCTCAAAGAATTTACAATCAGTTATATTGAAGCAAATTTTATTGTTGAAACTGCATTTAATATTCCTGACTACTTTCGAGAAGATTTAGAAATTGTCAGGCAAGATAATGTCGTCAACAACTCTGAATACGCTATTTGTGAATACATCATTGTGCCGATTTTAAAAGAAGTTTGGAAGCAATATCGCAAAAACTTCATTTTGTGGAGCCACCAAGCCTTAAACTGCGATGCTAATCTTAACGGATTTCCTGAATATATTTTAGCTCAAAAATCTCCTTTAGGTAAATTGGTATTCGATCGACCTTATTTTGTAATTATAGAAGCCAAACAAGATAATTTTGAGGCTGGATGGGCGCAATGTTTAGCCGAAGCGATCGCAGCTCAACGGCTTAATGACAAACCCGAACAAGATGTATTCGGCATTGTTTCCAACGGCAAACTATGGCAGTTTGGCAAACTCAAAACAAATGTTTTTACTCTCAACCAAAAATCTTATTTAATAGACGATTTAGACAAATTTTTTGCTGCCATAAATTATGTATTTCAACAGTGCGAATTACTGAGCAATTCAGATGAGTTGCAGTCATGATTGACAACAATAAGCGCTCGTTTACAGAAAATCACTTGACTTCGATCGACTAAAGGCTAAACTGAACTAAAGCTTTACTATAATATCTTCTCCCCGTTCATGAACATCGCTTATCTAGTCAACCAATACCCCAAAGTCAGCCACAGCTTTGTCCGCAGAGAAGTCATAGCCGTTGAAAAGTGCGGCATGAAAGTCGCGCGTTTTTCGATCCGATCCTGCGAGTCAGAACTCGTTGATGAAGCCGACAAACTAGAGCAAGAATTGACTAAAGTAATCTTAGGAGTTGGCGTACAGGGGTTAGCGTGGGGTTTGCTCCGCGCTGCCGCAACTAGACCAATTCGATTCCTCGAAGCTGTGCGGTTAATGTTCAAAGTTGGCTGGCACTCGGAACGGGGGATTTTGCTGCATCTAGCTTATTTAGCAGAAGCTTGCATTCTTTTAAATTGGTTTGCAGAATCCGGTACAGCCCACGTTCACGCTCACTTCGGGACAAATTCGACAACAGTCGCTATGCTGTGCCGGGTGCTGGGCGGCCCGACTTACAGTTTTACCGTTCACGGCCCTGAAGAATTTGATAAAGCCACACTTCTTTCCTTAGATGAAAAAATTAAGCGATCGACCTTTGTAGCAGCAGTTAGTTCCTTCGGTAAAAGTCAGCTTTTTCGGTGGTGCGATCGCACTTTTTGGTCAAAAATTCACGTCATACACTGCGGCGTAGATGCTGCATTTTTAGCTGCACCCTACGTCCCCATACCCGCAGCACCCCGCTTAGCTTGCATTGGCCGCCTCAGCGAACAAAAAGGTCATTTGTTATTGCTAGAAGCGGCTAAATTGCTAGCAGTTCAAGGCCTAGAGTTTAAGTTGGTACTCGTAGGAGACGGGCCCCTGCGATCGGACATTGAACAGCAGATTCTGCAACTCGGCCTGCAAAATCATATAGAAATTACCGGCTGGGCCAGCGGCGATCGAGTTCAGCAAGAGATTTTAGCTTCTCGCGCAATGGTATTGCCGAGTTTTGCTGAAGGTTTGCCCGTCGTAATTATGGAAGCCCTCGCTCTCCACCGGCCCGTAATTAGCACTTATGTTGCTGGCATCCCGGAGCTCGTAGAACCCGGTGTTTGCGGTTGGCTAGTTCCTCCCGGTTCCGCAGAAGCATTAGCCGTAGCGATGCGCGCGGTATTGGAAGCACCTTTAGAAAAGCTAGAACAAATGGGGAAAACAGGAGCAGAACGGGTTGCTCAACAACACAATGTTGATTTAGAGGCAAAGAAATTAGTGGCGCTGTTTGAGAGTGCTTGAGAATGGTGCAAAACCTATTGATTAACTGACATTTTGCACCATGATTAATAAGTCTTTCAAGGGCGGGCAGGATGCCCAACCCCTACACCACACAGGAAAATTAATTGTTTGTGGAACAGGCATCTTGCCTGTTCCTTTAATTAAGCTGTAATTGTTTGTGGAACAGGCATCTTGCCTGTTTCTTTAATTAAGCTGTAATTCTTTATTGTTTGTGGAACAGGCATCTTGCCTGTTCCTTTAATTAAGCTGTAATTCTTTGTGGAACAGGCATCTTGCCTGTTCCTTTAATTAAGCTGTAATTGTTTGTGGAACAGGCATCTTGCCTGTTCCTTTAATTAAAGCAACCTACTTACAAACTTTTTAAGGAATAGGAACAGACCGCAACAACTTGTCAACAATTGCCTTAGCCCTCCTTCCGCCTGCCGGAATCAACCGGTGAGAAAGTACGTGGGGCGCTAAATATTTCACATCATCAGGAGTCCCATAATCCCGGCCCTCCATAAACGCCAAAGCTTGGGACGCCCGGTGCAAAGCCACCGCACCCCGGGGACTCACCCCCAGAGTAATCTCCTCATCTTCCCGCGTCGATCGCACCAAATCTACAATATACTGTTTCAAAGAGCCTTCCACCTTCACAGCAGCGCACAAACGGCGCAATTCCTGCACTTCTTCCAAAGAAATACAGGGCTGCAAATCTTCAACAGCAAAACTATCAGAAAGCCGTTCCAACATTTGCAACTCTTCCAATGCAGCGGGATAGCCCAAAGTCAAAGACAAAGTAAACCGATCCATCTGCGCTTCCGGCAGCGGAAAAGTGCCTTGATATTCGATCGGGTTCTGAGTCGCAATCACAAAAAACGGCGCGGGAACATTCCGAGACACTCCATCTACTGTCACCTGCTTTTCTTCCATCACTTCCAGCAAAGCTGACTGAGTTCGCGGCGTCGCCCGATTGATTTCATCGGCAAGCAAAACATTAGCAAAAACTGGTCCGGGCAAAAACTCAAACTCTCCGCTGCGCGGATTCCAAATATTAGTACCCGTGATATCCGTCGGTAACAAATCGGGAGTACACTGAATCCGCTGAAACTTCCCATCGATCGATCGCGCCAAAGACTTCGCCAGCAGCGTTTTTCCCACACCCGGCACGTCTTCCAGCAGCGCGTGTCCGCCCGAAAGCACGGCTACCAGCACCAAGCGAATAGCATCCGCTTTGCCGACCATAGTTTTGCCTAGATTTTGCTTGAGCCGCTCAATATGTTGTCTCATATCCCTGATTGCTAATTGCTAATTGCTAATTGCGGAAAAGATATCAAGATTGCCAAATTCTTGACTCTTTGCCTTCCGGACTTCGTATTTGTACAACTAGAATTTAGTCTGACTCATCTTGCACCATTTTTTAAACCGATCGCGTGTTCTCGATCGCATAATTATTAGACTTTAGCAGCTATAGCGGTTCTCAAGCGTGGTGAGGTATGGGGACGAGTCCTATGCCCTATGCCCTATGCCCTATGCCCTATGCCCTATGCCCTATGCCCTAGGCTATAATACGTTTCTAGCAATATCGCAATCTGCCTGAATTTGAGTTTTGAGAGCATCCAGAGAAGCGAATTTTTGTTCGGGCCGCAAAAACTCTACCAAACTCGCGCTCAAGGTTTTACCGTACAAATCCCCAGACCAATCTAACAGGTGAACTTCCACAGTGGGTTGCAGCCCGTCTACCGTCGGGCGACAGCCAACATTCATCACCCCATTGACAAAAGATAAATTTGATGCTGTGCCGGGGATTAGAGATTTGGGATTTTCCCACTGATAGGAAGAACTTTCCTCTTTCATCTTTTCCCATCCATGCTTCACCGAGACTCGCACCGCGTACACGCCAAAACGCGGCAAAAATTTTTCCGGGGGCAGTTCGATATTAGCAGTAGGAAATCCGATCGTCCTGCCCAGCCGCTGTCCGCCAACCACAGTCCCGACTAAACTGTAAGGTCGCCCCAGCAACTGATTCGCTCTTGTGAGGTCGCCGGATGCCAGACCTTCGCGGATTGCAGAACTGCTGATCCGATCGCCCTCACCGCAATTGTGCAGGGGTACAAGACCAACATCAATACCGTAACCAGAGGCGATCGACTTTAGATCGGCTGCCGTCCCAGCGCGTCCCCGTCCAAACCGAAAATCAACCCCCACACTTATTCGACTCGCTTTTAGTTGTCGCACCACAATTTCCTCGACAAACTCAATAGCCGTCAAAGCCGCCAATTCTCGATCGAACGGCAGCAGCACAAGTTGCTCGACGCCCATTGCTGCGAGCAATTCTACCTTTTCTGCCAGAGGCGTCAGCAGTTTTTTCGGTTGACCCGTAAAGAATTCTTGCGGGTGCGGATCGAATGTCACCACAGTGCTGTAAAGTCGATCGACCCCATCAGAATCGCCACCAGAGAGGCTGTTGCCATCTGCCCTGGGGCCTATCAAACCATCATAATTACGGCCGCTGCCGGCTCGATCGGGCGGTGCTGCTGAGTCGTTGTAGCAGGTCGCCGGAGGTTCGCTTTCCCAATTTTTATCTGTGCCAGCGTTTGAACGCAAGTTTGCTCCCGAGGCAAAAACCGTCGCAGAATTTTGCCCGGGCGATCTATTTAAAATTGGCTGCACGACTTGTCGATGCCCTAGGTGCAAACCGTCAAAGTTTCCCAAGGCAACAGAAGTTGGAGTCAGAGCAGCGGTACAAGAAGAAGTTACCCACACGCTTAAAATTTTGACATACTTAGCCAGATTGCGATCGCCAGTCGATTTTAGATTTTAGATTTTAGATTTTAGATTTGACTCCACAGATAAATCTGGAAGCTTGAACTTTGGTCTAAACTTTTTGGTTTTCCACGACAGGAGTCGGGGCTTGTATCAGTCTTTGAGTCAGGTCAATCGATTGCGCGATTTTCGATTGCGCGATTTTCGATTGAAGCCTTGACTTGCGCGGGATAAATACGTTCGGCTCTTTTATCGGATACAGGTTTTTTATTTTCCCACGGATGAATCACGTGGCGGGTATCCTGGATGCTTGATTGTCAGACCTCGCTTAAATTTCAGATTTCACCGATCGATATTTCAGAACCATCTGGCAATCTCACATCCCTCAGACAGGCACATGAGGCGCTTGCACCGACGCTTCAGACAAATCGTTATCGTTATCAGGAGGCAGCAATTGTAACGACAAACCTTCCCGGGCCATCAAACTATTCGGGAATCTTTGAGCCACTTGTTCTCCCACCCTGTCTAAAAACTCGTCATTGTGCAGCGGGTCGTGGTGAAAAATCACCAACTTTTTGACATTAGCAGCCTTTGCCACCTTCACCGCTTCCTGCCAAGTCGAATGTCCCCAGCCGACCTTGCTGCTCTTCTCCGCATAATATTCCTCATCGGTATAAGTAGCGTCGTAGATCAGCACTTCAGCATCCTGAGCCAAATACACCACATTTTCGTCTAAACGATCGGGAAAATGTTCGGTATCAGTCACGTAAGCAGCCGAATACCCCCGCCAGTTTACGCGGTAGCCTATAGCTTCCCCGGGATGGTTGAGCAAAGCAGTTTCCACCTTAATGTCTCCGAGTTCCAGCGGTTTGCCCACTTCTATATCGTTAAATTTCAGGTCTGCCCCCATAATTTGCAGGGGTACCGGAAAATTGGGGTGCAGCATCTGGTCGTGGAGGCGCTGCTGGATAGTAGCCTTATTAGGAGCAATAGCCCCATAGATATGAAAGCAGTTCCCAGGAATAAAAGCTGGGACAAAAAATGGGAATCCTTGAATGTGATCCCAGTGAGAGTGAGTAAAAAACATATGAGCTTTTACGGGCATCTGGGACAGGAGAGTTTGTCCCAAAACCCGCAATCCAGTACCGCCATCGAAAATTAGGCGACTCTCACCCACTCGCATTTCTACACAGGGCGTGTTGCCCCCGTAACGTACTGTTTCTGCCCCGGGAGACGCTATGCTACCTCTAACGCCCCAGAAGTGAACCGTGAATTGGTTGTGCATACTAGACATGGGTTTTCTTGCAAGATTGTTCCGGCGAGTTATCGGTAAGGTGTTTACATATCACTAAGGGCTTTACCATCAAACCCAAGTTCTTTGACGGTCGAGTTCCCCACTTGTGGGAAGTGCCAATAGTCTCGCTCATCGCGAGAATGCAAAACTGTTGGGCTTGACAACTGAGCAATAAATTACAAGGTAGACTAATGAAGTCTCGATCGTAACTCTTCTTTTCCTCTCTTCACTAGCCTAACCTCCGCAGACACACTTTGGGGCAGCAGTTCTGTCTGATTTTGGTCAAAAGCCGTTGTTTTTCCAGCCTCCGCACTTGCCGAACACGATCGCGCGGTCGGTTGTTTGCCTTGCTGCTGTACCGGTTTGAACCCCCGTGACGGGCTTGCTCAACTCCCATTAATTCAAAAATCTTAGCAGTTTAGGAATGCTTCTGCTATTAATTATCAACCAATACTGTCTAAATTTTTGGCCCGCCCAGAGGCTGCGGTTCGTCCCGCTAGCGGTCATGCTGAACCCAGCCTCATCTGACACCGGGGTAGCAGCGAGAGTCCGGCCCTGCGGGCAAAATGCTAAATTTTCGTCGTGCATTTCTTGGCGGACGAATTGAATCGCTCAAAATTCTACTATGGAAATTAAAAAACATCGGTTTTTTGCCATCATGCCAACTCCGATCGCCGTTCTGTCTCAAGAGTGATGCAGAAAAATTCGCCGTTAACCTTTCGTGATTTTCTCGGCAATCTTCAATAGCTCTATTTTTGGTAAGGATTTCTCGGAATTCAACCCCGTGGCGAGTACCGCAACGGGGTTGAATTTCCGGTATCATAGAAACTTATGGCGGTTCTCAGAAAGATTCGCGGACGTAGTTGGGCCCCGGCCCTCTACGTTTTAAGTGGTTATACAAACTGTCATTCATACCTCATCTTTTTGAGAAAGGCTATAGAGTCTTATTTGCCGAGAATCTAAATCAGTGCTAAAAAAGCCTGGATAAATTTAAGTTATTTTGCAAAAAAGTCAGTATGAATCAAGTTAAAAAAACTACAACCAAGCTGAATAGATCGCCTGTGAAAGTGTCCGATCGCACTTTGGAACTCGGTAATCTCCCCTTGAGCGACCTGTCTGTAGAAATGACGGATGGCCAAGCTTTGAGGAAATTGAGTTCGGACGATCGCCCGCCGGGAACCCCAACAGCCACAGGTCGGACTGCCGAAACAATGCGCCGGAGGGCAGGTGGCAAGAGCGATCGGGCCCGATCGCCTGTGGTTTCTACTGCGTTTCTCAAGGGGCTGCTAGAGAGTTTGACTCGATCGAAAGGTTGGCTGGCAGTTGTCACCCTGGCAGCAGTTTGGGGCTGGTGGAACAGCCAGTTACTGTTTTCCACAGGTCTGGGGATAGCAGCAATGATGCTGGTTTACCGAGGGCAGGCGTGGGATTGGCAATTGCTGCGAGCAAAAGGCGAGGAATTTTGGGACGGGCCGAACCGCCGGTTCGTTTTAGCCGTCGGCGCCGGTGGCATTGCTACCTTGGGCGCTTACATGAGTTTGGCGATTTGGGCGGATTCAAGCAACCACTGGATGGCTTTGAGCCTAATTTTGCAGAATTTGGGTACGATCGCGATTCTCTGGCTGTTGCTGCGGCAAGGGTTGAGTCAAGGGACCGCAAAAGATGAAGTGGCGATCGATCGCATCTTGGCGGATTTGACTGATGCTGACCCCGTGAAGCGTTTGATTGCAGTGCGCCAAATGACTGATTTGGTGAATCAGGGTGGGTTTGGGCCTGTGATATCTGTCAAAAGTTCGGTCGCCCGTTCCCGCGCTGCCGAGTGCTTTCGCCTGATGCTGAGTCGGGAACCAGAAGCTGTAGTCCGCAATGCCCTTCTCGAAGGTTTGCAGACTTGGGACGCTACTTATGGCATGGCTTTAAAATCCAAACATCAAGTCATCGACTATTAGCTGACCGTCAAAAGCGTAAAAACTAATTCGATGAATATTCGGAGCTTTTACACGCAGGGGAGCCCTAGGGGAGATCGGAGAATTAGACCCGACCAGGTTGGGCGCCGGCATTTCATCCTGAACCATTGGGTTGCCGTCAATGTCACAAGCAGATAAAACAGTTCGTCGCGAACTGGTTACAAGTCCTGACACCCAGCGAACTGGATACTTAAAAACTACTTCTATCAGTCCGCTTTTGGGCGCTCCCATTAACACTGTTGCCCCAGAACCCGTGAAAAATGCTGGGTTTGAAGGTTGGATGGCGACGGCATTGCTAAAAGTCACCCCCCAATGTGCAAACTGGTGTTCTACTACTTCAAAACATTTCAAGTCTTCTAAAGCTACGCGGACGATCGCAGGTACCGTGGCGCGCGATCGCGCTTCTGTTGCTGCGCCGGAGCGTTCTGGAGTGGCGACAAAAGACTTTTTGCCGTTTAAATCCATGCTTGGACAGGCTGTGTCAAATTCTGCCAACCCGTCAGATTGAAGACTTTTCGCATCAACCATAAAACCCTCGCGATCCCTTTTTCTGAGCAGTTGCATTAGTAGACCTCCCTGAAACTCCCTGAGATTAGTTGTTTCTTGTGTTTTGGAATTGATAACGGCGAGGCCCGTGATTGCCAAACCTGCAATTAGGAATCGAAACCCCATCGCCCGCCCTCTAACAAAGACTTTCGACCTCAAAAGCCACTGCTCCGCAAAATATCGTGATTGATGATTTGTGATTGGCGAGCGTCTGCCAACCTGGCTCATGCCTGAAAGCGAGTTCTAATACTCCTCCTTTGCGATCGTCTGCTTTCCGGCTTGGCGAACAGACTCTATTTTGTTGAGGGGTCTTACCCATCATTTTGCTATTATCTCCGATCGGCGGTAGTTTGCAACTGTAAGGATAACTACAAAGCGGAACTGCCCAAATCGCAAAAGTTACTTGCTGTCTGTAGTTTCACGCTTGACCTGTACTAAAATAGATTTAAATCATTACTCAATCTTTACAAAAACGCCACCAGCTTTGCAAGTTTTTTAAACAAAGACGGGGCGGCCCAAAAGAATCTAAAATATACAGCGATTGAGGTTAGTTTATGCTTGTACCCCTCGGCTTCGGTCAGCGATCGATAGTTACTTCTCTCGGCAGAATGGTCTACTACACTGCTGAAAAAATGCCTTGGATGGGGTTGCCGACCTCAACTTCGGAAGCTCGACCGAACTTAGTATTTTTTCACGGTTTTGGCGGCGGGTCGAGTGCCTACGAATGGTCGAAAGTTTATCCGGCATTTGCGGCAGAATATCGAATTTTAGCACCGGATTTAATCGGTTGGGGGCGATCGGAACATCCGGCAAGAAATTATCAGGTTGAAGATTATATCACAACGTCGATCGAATTTCTTGAAAAAACTTGCGGCAGTCCGACAGAGGTGATTGCTTCTTCGCTGACAGGGGCGATCGCGATTCGAGCTGCGATCGCACGGCCGGATCTCTTCAAATCCCTAATTTTGACCATACCCAGCGGTTTGTCGGACTTCGGACAAGACTACGGCACCAGTTTCTTCGCTAAGCTAGTCAACACGCCGATTTTAGATCGCTTGCTCTACAGTACCGGAATCGCCACAGACGGCGGTATCCGCAGCTTCCTAGAACAACGCCAATTTGCCGATTCGCGTCGCGTTTACCAAGAAATTGTTGATGCTTACCTCCAATCTGCTTTGGAACCAAATGCAGAATATGCAGCCCTGTCTTTTGTGCGGGGAGATTTGTGCTTTGATTTGTCGCTGTACATCACTCAGCTAACAACGCCCACAGCGATTATTTGGGGAGAAAAATCGCAGTTTACCGGACCCGATATCGGCCAGCGGTTGGCAAACCTCAACCCCGAAGCAATCAAAGTTTTTCAACCTCTGGAAAACGTAGGTTTGACTCCGCAGTTAGAAATTCCCGCTGTCACAATTGGCTTAATTCGGCAATATTTAAAATTGCTTTCGGAAGGGTGAAGAAGTTCGGCAACGGATTTTGTAATCGATGTAACGGATGTCACGGATAGAGGTTCCAGGTTCGAGGGAAGAAGGAAGATTAATTCCCCACTACCCATAGATGTCAACTTAATCCTAAAGACCGCTTTATCTCTCGTTTATATCTAAGTCTAGAGCCCCCTAAATCCCCCTTAATAAGGGGAGTAGGGGTTGACTTTGACAATAACCTTGTCCCCCCCTTTCTTAAGGGGAACTAGGGGGGATCTAGACTCTGCTAGAAGCGAGATTTCTCATGAATTTTAGTCTGAATTTGACACCAATGACAACAGACAACTGTCAACTGTCAACTGACTACTAATTATTCTTTCACTCGCACGTCGATGACACTGGCGTTGAAAATGTACTTGTTGCCTTCAAGCTCTAGCGTAGTGCCAATTTTGACTTTCGTATTGCCTAAAACCGGGCCATTTTCAGTAAGTTGACCTTTTCCCTCTAAGGTAAACATCATATTTTTGCTGAAAGCTTCTTCTTCTCTGGGATCGGGGAGAGCTTTCAGAGTGCCGTTGGGCTGAGGAACTGCTAGGGTTCTGGTGAGAGTTTTGACCGATTTGATGGTAATCTGACCGGAGGGTTGATTGCGGATCACCACATTGATTTTATCACCTGTTTTGAACAACTCTTGAACGTTTGTTCCTTTGAGACCGATCGCAATTGCATCAATTTCTACAGGTTTGACACTGGTGCCGACTTGGGCGACGGAACCGCCAGAAGTGCCGGGAAAGAAGAAGATTCCGACTGCAACTAGCAGTACGATCAGAGCGGCAGCTACGTCTAGAATGCTGAGTTTGCCGAACAGCCGGCCTTGAGAATCCAAAATTTTCATAAATCGCCTATTATACTGATAGCGACAGGAGTATGTTTACAAGCTCAGGACTTACGCAGACATCGATGAAAAACAGATGCTGCTATTGCTGAGCTACCGCTGGCAATGACATACTTTATTGATGCGTAAGTCCTGAAGCTAAAAGATATTACCACAACGATCGCCCAAAATCCGCATGAGTTGGGCACTTAACCCAGAAGGTAGTTGACCGAGAATTTCAAAGGTGGTACCCGCCACGTGATTTATCCGTGGGGTCAATCCAAAATCTAAAATCTAAAATCTAAAATCCAATGACGGCGGTTGATTGACCTTGGCTCGATCGCCCAGAAGCGGGTGGCGCGGTTAAAAATTGACAAAAAGCTAGAATAGCAACTAAGCAGCCTCAAATTACGTCTGCCTATTTAGTGACGTTTCGAGTTTTTCTTACAATTTTATCTAACTTCTGGCACGTATCACTCATGTTAAAAAGTTTTTGGTTGACTTGCCGGCGTACTTGCGGCCGGGGGATTTATCTGTTTTTGTCCCTAATGGTGGCTGCCGGTATCTGGGTGGGTTCCCCGGAACCGACTCAAGCATTTTCTTTGCCTGAACTGATTTTTCGAGGCATTCAAGTGATTCAATTGTCGAATATGTCCGATCGCCAAGAGGTGGCTATTGGCCAACAAATTAATCAGCAGTTAACCAACAGCGAGTTTAAGATTGACCGCGATCGGGACACTACAGAATATATCAACCGCATCGGTCAACGACTCGCTCAAGAAAGCACCCGCCCGAATATTCCTTATACTTTTCAAGTCATTGACGACGACACGATTAATGCTTTTGCAACTATGGGCGGTTTTGTTTATGTGAATAAAGGCTTGATGGCAGCGGCGGACAATGAGGCAGAATTGGCAAGTGTAATCGCCCACGAAATCGCTCACATTAATGCTCGCCACGCGATTAAACAAATGCGTCAAATGGCCATCGCTTCAGGTGTAGCTTCGGCGACAGGGCTCGATCGATCTCAGGCAGTTCAAATAGGGGTGGAATTGGCTTTGCGGCGCCCCCACAGTCGGCAAGCTGAGTATGAAGCCGATCAGTTGGGATTGCAAACTATGGGGCGAGCGGGCTACGCTCAATCTGGGATGGTAGATTTTATGAAAAAGTTGCTCGACAAGCCTTCTCCTCCGAGCATTTTAAGCACTCACCCGGCAACTGGCGATCGTATTGCTGCTATTTCGCAGGCTATAGATCCAGGTCTTGCTAGCGGTGAAGGTTTGAATAATGAGGATTACAGGCTAGAAATCCGCAGGCTTTTAGGTTCGTAGAAATTTTAAATCAGTCAGGCGCTCTCTTGTCTTATCTTCTCTTTTCTTTCTTCGCGATCTTTGCGCCTTCGCGGTTCGTAAAAAAACAAATCCAGTTATATCATGTCCGATGGATTAACCATAATAGCCCGGTCTGGGCGGGTTTTTGAGATTATCAATTATTGGCAGGTATTGTTGGTTAACCCGCCCCTACAAAAATCGCGGTCGCTCCACCGGACATGATATTACTAGCGTAGGTCAGAAACAGGTTAATTTCGATTAAATAGATCGAACTTAAACTGACGCACCCTAAAACTACAAATTGATTTAACACTGCGCTATTGAACAACAGAATCGATCGCAGGTTCAGGGGGTGCAATCGGCTGCGGCTTCAATTGCCTGACAACTTCGTCAAACGGCAAAATTCGGACTTGATGGTTAAATACATTTACTTGATAAACTCTGCGGTAACTGAGGTCAAATCCTGTCAGCCAGCCGCTTTTGGGATGATAAGCACCCGTGTCAATATCCAACCACCCTTCGCCCCTGACTAATTCGCCCGGTCTGACCCCATGAAAGGTAAACGTGATCGTGTGACCGGTGATAATTAATTTATTGGGAAAATAGGGTTTCGACATGGTGTGAAATTCCCTGCGAATCCAACACAGTTGTTCGATCGACTGTTCATCGACCGACAGATGGGGGTCAACGCCGGCGTGAACCAGCCAGATATCCCCTAAGTCCAGGTGCGTGGGGAGCGATCGCAGCCACTCTAAGTGTTTGTACGGCATCATCCCTGTATCTCTGTAGCTGGCTACTGTCGCATCGCCGCCACTGTAGAGCCAAGATTGCCACGCTCGCATATCCATCGGCGTCCCCGACAAAGCCTCCAGCATCAGTTGTTCGTGGTTGCCCAGCAGAGTTTGGTAGGGGCTTTGCTGCACAAAATCTAATACCTGAGCGCTTTTGGGGCCGCGATCGATTAAGTCTCCCAAAAAATAGACGCGATCGTTCGAGCTGGGGGCAAGTGCCTCTAGCAGGGTCATTAACCCGTCGTAATGCCCGTGTACGTCCCCGATAACAATGCGCCGGCGCTCCATTGTGTTTATCCGCTTCCCTGACTCAAAACCCCCATCTCTAGCTTATAGCATCTGATTTTGCTGCTATTTGCCTCCCCTCTTTCACGGTGAAGGGGTGTCACCCATTATACTGCTTTGTATAAATGTCGTGTAAAGCTCGCCAGTTTCTGTTTGCGTAGCTACTGATAAAAACACAGGCAAGCTGTTCATTGTGCTTCTGCAACTGCTGTTACTGAGGCAAAGCTTTGAGTTATAGCCTTTCGAGCTCTCATATGAGGTACTATCGGGCATAGGGCATCGGGCATAGGGCATCGGGCATCGGGCATAGGGCATAGGGCATAGGGCATAGGGCATAGGGCATATCTCACCACGCTTGAGAACCGCTGTATTTCACGCTTTACGGTGCATCAGCGATTAGGCGACGGATTAAGTCGAAAATAATCCTAGCTGACACACCCTAAAATACGATCGAGCTTTAACGACGGTCACTGAGTCAAAGCTTTGAGGAATGTCTGGAGTTCTGCCAAAAAACCTTTCTTTTTTAGGGGTTTTGCAGGTGTGGTGGAGTCAGGATCGGCACTTGGGAGAGAAGCGGCTAAAATCCGCTCTAAATCGTCTCCGACAGGTTTTTGGGCGGTTTCAGAAATTAGTTTGTATTCGTCGTTGGTTTCCAGCCACACTTGCCACGGTTGGGGGTAGCAGCGGAATAAAGCAGCAGTGTCTAGGGGTCTGATGTAGTAGCAGGATTCAATTTTGCTGAGGAATCGATCGCGCAATTGGCGGCCCGCATAGCCTATACCTATGGTGGCAACATCTTCGAGGCGCGGGTTGAGTAGAATTACTGGGCGACCGGCCGCAGCTATGTAAAGTTGTTCGACTTGGGGCACTTCTACGGCTGCTGGATTGATCGCGAGGAAAAGTCGATCTTCCGGTGCTATTTTATCTTCAACAGGAGTGCGACTGCTGCCCAAATCAGTGACTTTAAACGGTGTTTCTCCCCAGTCGCGGCGCGCGAGGGCTGCCGCACCTGTGTCGGGAAAAAAGACTTTTACTCCGGGATAAATTTCCTCAAATTCTGGGAGGAATTGTTGGGTTATAGACTGTGCTTGCAGGGCGATTTCTGGAAATACTAATTCGACTTGCAGTAGAGTTTTGCCGTCCGAGAGGGCAGCGGCGGTGGCAATGCGGGATTGGGCGATCGCGTCGTTGAGATCCTTGGGCAGTTCTGTCATTAATCTTATTGTTTTTACTCGACTTCTCTCAATCTCATTTTACCTGAGATATTGCACCATTCTCAATTACCTGTTTAGGAACAGGCTTTCCGGCCTGTTCCACAAAACTCAATGTTCTCGCTTCACGGGCCGGAAAGCCCGTTCTTGAAAAGAGTACAAGATGTAAGTTTTACCGCCTCAAGCCACAAAAGCTAACACCGAAACTGGCGAACCGGAACCTCCCAAAAGACGCAAGATTCCGATAACTAAAGTGATGTCAGCCGCAGGTAACAAGTCTAGATTTGCCAGATTTTCCAGCACTATTCGCTGCTTTTCCAATACCAGTTTGTTAACCGCAAAACTTTCATCTTGCCCGGTATCTACTCCGTGAGTGTCGGTTCCAATTCCCGCGATATAGCGTTCTTCTAGCAAAAATTGAGTTGCTGCTTTGCCAAATCCGGGAAAGTGGCAAATTCCGCGATCGTCTCGGTTGAAAAATGCTCGATGGTCATCCCATTTTTCTTGCCAGCCAGTATACAATAAAACTAGACTTCCCGGTTCTATAAGTTTGTGCTGCCGTTCCCAAGTCAATATATAATCAATTGTTAAAGTGTAGTCGGGATTGGCAAGACTTTGCTCGCGGATGTCGATCGCAATTGCCGGCACAACGAGGGATTGCGGGGAATAATTATCAATGCTGGCGCCTCCTGCATAAAAGCTGTTGGGTGCGTTGATATGAGTGCCGCTGTGTTCTCCCATTGAGAATTTTCGCAGGAAATAGCCGTTTTTTTCTATTTGAGAGACAGTTTCAAATTCTGCAGCCGGATCTCCCGGCCAGATGGGAATATTGGGGTGAATTGCATGGCTTAAGTCTACAATTTGGCTGTAGGCGATCGTTTTGAGATTATTTAAGTTTAATTGGTTTGTCATATCGTTGGCGATTGTTTTTGAAGTATTTAACCGCAGAGGGCGCAGAGGGCGCAGAGTTAGAGAAGAGAGGGATGGATGATTCGGAGCCGAAGCGATTTGATATCATTAGGTAAAATAGATATATTATTTATTAAACACAGTTAATTTTTAGATATTCTAAAATCTAAAATCTAAAATCTAAAATCTAAAATCTAAAATTGGATTAGTCGATCGAGCGTTGATTCCATCACATCCTTTGTTTGCCCGGAAACAGTATACACCAAAGCTTCTCGATAAACTCTCCCGGCCGGGTGCACAATACCGTTAGCAGCACCGCTAGAAACTGCAACCGCCGCGTGCCCGCAACGCACCGCTAAGTCAATGGCTTGAGCTCGCAGCGCTAATTGTTCTGCTTTCGAGCTATGTTGAGATTGTGGGAAATTCTCTTTTAGCCGATCGAGCTTTTGCTCTAGTTTTTGGCAAGCCGCCGTTATAAAAGGTGAATTCTTAGCAGCCGCCGCTGCTGCAATTACATCCAATCCCGCTCGAATACAGCCAAAAGTACCCGGAACAAAATTCAGTATGTTTTTGCTATCGTTTTCCGAAATCCAGCCGACAGGTTTAACTGAAATTATTTCCGATTCATGCAGCAACCAATTATCGAGAGTTGCTGTCACAGTATTAGTCGAACTCAGGGCGATTAACTGCATGATTTCGCTGAACGCTATTTTACCCGATTCGCGTTCAATATTGGCAAAAGGCACTAAACCGAAAACAGCGCGATCGTCAGGAAGTACCGCCGCTACAATAAACTTTTGAAACAAGCCAAAACCTGTTACCCAGGGAACTTTTCCTGACAGTAAGTAGCCCGCTTTTGTGGGAGTTGCGGTGACTGCCGGATTGCCCGATCGCCTCAAATGCGAAAACCCAATACCCAAGCGTAACTCTTTTTGGGCGATCGCCCGCAAGTATCTGCTTTTTAGCATTTCATTGTCGCTGTTGGCAAGCATCGCAGTTGCGCTGTGGTGCTGAGTTTGCAGGAAAGACAAAGCGCCGGAATATCGAGCCGTCAATTCCTGATATTGGTAAAAAATCTCCGGTGCAATTTCGGCGCCGCCCCATTTTTGGGGAACTCGCAACGCTAATAGCGATCGATCTTCCAATCCCGCAACTGCTGTTTTCAGGGCTTCCGAGTCGCTGTCGATAATTTCCGCGTGGGGTGAAACGCACTTTTGTAAGTAAGTTTCTGTGCTGTTGAGAATAGCTTGGGAATCCATTTTTTAGAATTATTTTATAGAATAGGTAGGGACACGGCACTGCCGTGTCCCTACTTATTTCCTCGCATTGTGCACCCTTATCAAGAACAAACAAGATGCCTGTTCCACAACAAACAAATAAATTATATCTATTGTGGATCGGGCCGGAGAGCCCGTTCAGAAAAGGCTTGTTGAGAATGCAACAATTAACTTTTTACCACACTTTCCAAGGAGCCTTCCCTTCATCCCAAAGTTCGTTTAAATACTTGTATTCTCGAAAAGTATCCATCGCAAAGAAGAAGCCCTCATGACGGTAAGCCATCAACTGTCCCTCTGCAGCCAAACGCTGCATCGGCTCCTGCTCTAAAATACAATCATCTCCCCCCAAATACTCAAATACCCGGCGGTTAAATATCATATATCCAACACTGATCCAGCCGTCGATTTGAGGTTTTTCAGTAAATTGTACTACGCGGCTGTCGCTGTCTACCTCCAAAATCCCAAAGCGAGAAATCGGGCGAAATGTAGTGACTGTTGCCAGCTTACCGTGAGACTTGTGAAAATCCATCAAGGCGTCAATATTGACATCAGCAACTCCATCGCCGTATGTCACCATGAAATTATCGCGATCGATATATTTTTCGATCCGTTTTACCCGCCCTCCTGTCATGCTTGCCGCGCCAGTTTCAGCCAGTGTCACTTTAAAATCTTGTTCGAGATGTTCCTCGTGATAAGTGATGGTATTTTGGCGTCCCAGACAGATAGTAAAGTCATTGTTCATGGCTTCATAATTGAGGAAATATTCTTTAATCATGTTGCCGCGATAGCCCAAGCACACAATAAAGTTTTGGAAACCGTAGTGTGCATAGATTTTCATGATGTGCCAAATAATCGGATGCCCCCCCACCTCAACTAAGGGTTTGGGACGAAACTCTGTTTCTTCTCTCAGACGAGTACCGAGACCACCTGCTAGGATAACTACTTGCATTTTTTCAATTTTTTAAAGATCGGGACTTACGCATCAAAACCCAAGAAACCGGGTTTTTGGCCGTTTCTGCGGGCGTAACGAAGTATTTCGCAAAAAACCCGCTTTCTGACCACCCGTGCGTCCAAGACTAAAGATAATCAATTAATGTATCATCAATCATTAGTGATTTTTTCAAAGAATTATTAACATTTTCTCATAGTGAGTGAAGCTTTGTAAACCGCAGACATCACGAACTACTATGAATAATCGTAGGGCGCGCACTGCACCCCTTATATTTAAATGCTGCGCGTAATTTCTAACTTAGGAATGATAAATTAGGAAAGAGACAAAAAAGCCAGCATCTATACTAAATATAACGAAGAGATTTAACAGCAATGAAAAATCAACTCGATCGCCTAAAAAAGTTTTTAGGTATCCTGTGTGCGATCGCCTCCACAATTATATTATTCCAATCGGCTATACCTGGTGTTTACGCCACGGTTGTTGCACCGGAAGGCTCAACAATACCACAAACCACCGTAGCTTTTGTACCCAACATACCGGGCGGCGGATTAGACTCTCACGAAGCAGCAGGAGGACACACTTTAGAGAGACACGTTGGTAAAACAGAACCACAACTAGCACAGCGACTCGCAAGCGAAACGAGAATTTCTGCCGCATCTTCTTTTACTGACCGTTCCGTCGCCGAAGCGGCTATTGCAGAAGCAATGAACAGAAATCAAAGTGCGATCGACTCCTGGGTAAAAAGTCGAGGCAATCGTTATACGATCGACTACAATGCCAACAGAATAATTGGCATGACTCTGCGTCGCCGCGCATCCAAAGCAACTTCAACATCTCGCCTGAGAATCGTCCTCCAGCGCAGCGCCAAATTACCTCCCGGATACTTTATTCTCACAGCCTATCCCCAATGATCGATCGATTTCCTCATTTAACCCAATTTTTCAGTTCCTACTTTCACCAAGACTGGCCGCTAGAAGCTGACACTTCCAGCGATGTAGTGAACAACTACCGCAACAGCGAACCGCCCGCAAGTGTTGAAGCTGCATCGCAAGAACTCAGCAAACTGCTAGAAATGCCGATCGCCCCAGCCGATTTAGAAGCATTCATCGAGGATGAATTAGGGTGTTACTACGACCCGCAATCCGAAAATCAAACAGTCCGAGAGTGGTTGGAATCGGTGCAAAAATCTTTGAATAATCCCAGCTAAACTCTACTGACATCAGCTACCGCGCGATCGATAAACCCGTAGGGGCGGGTTTTAGCAACAATATCTAACTTCCACCAACAATCTAGATAAACCCGCCCCCCGCAACAGAATTATGGCTCTTGAATCCAGAATTCTTTATTGTTAAAAGTTTTGAGTTTTAAATTAAAGATTCTTTAACTTAAAACTCAAAACTATTTTCTCTTAATCAACCCATCAATCCCGGCTGTGAGTAGCTCCATTCGGCAAAATCGCCCCGCCCAAAGCTGCTTCATTCAAATTATCAACATTCAAGCTCGCCCCAATCAAATTAGCCTCCGACAAATTAGCTCCTGTCAAATTCGCCCCTGTCAGAGAACTCAGCAGCAAACCCGCTCCCGACAAATTGGCGTGACTCAAATTCGCCCCCCGCAAATCCGCTTCCAGCAAGCTCGCACCTGCCAAATTCGCACCGCTCAAGTTAGCTCCCCGCAAAGAAGCTTTGTTCAAATTCGCAGCCCTCAAATCAGCATTGTGCAGGATCAAACCATTTAAATTAGCTTTACTCAAATTAGCTCCCTGCAAGTCGGCACCGCTCAAATTAGAGCCATTTAGATTGGCCGATTGCAAGTCAACACCGCTCAAGTGGGCACCGCTCAAATTAGCAGCGCAAAGAGAAGCCTCCCGCAGACTTGCTTCGCTCAAACAAGCCCCAACTAAATTGACGCCGCTGAGATTTCCGCGATTGAGATAAGCCCGAGTTAAAGTTGCCCCGCTCAGGTTCGCTCCGGTCAAATCTACCTCGCTGAGAATAGCTCTAGTCAGATTTGCTCTGCTTAAGTCAACCCCGCTCATAATTGCTCGGCTCAGCGTTGCCCCGCTCAAACTAGCCTCCGTTAGTTTTGAGCCGCTTAGCAAACAAGCTCCCACTAAACTCGCTCCCGTCATCACAGCTTTGCTCAAGTCAGCCTCAGAGAAGATTGCTCCGCTGAGGTTTGCTCCGCTAAAATCTGCTGCGATCGCCACAGTTCCAGTTAAACTAGAATTCCCCAGGTTAGCTTCAATTAATTTCGCCTTAGACAAATTAGCCCCGCTCAAGTCGGTGGCGTTTAAATTAGCTCCAATCAGTTTGCTTCTAATTAAGTTGGCACCTTTGAAATTAGCGCTGCTCAAATTTGTTCGACTGAGATTAGCTTCACTCAAATGAGCCGCCATGAGGTTAGCCCCTCGAAAATCTCGTTCCCCGTTTCTATGTCTAGTTAAAAGTTCATCGGCACTTAAAAGCTCAGTGAAAGTCATAAAAAAAATGAGTGAGTTTCCTTAATTTCTCGATGTTCAATGTTGTCTGAAAATTTGTACTATCGTGTTTGGCAGTATGTTTTTTCAACCAATACTGCCACATTAACAATTGTCAAAACTGGCTGATTCCTACATCACTGCGCTCACCTAGTTAGAACTCACGAAAAACCCGGTTTCTCGTAAAGAATCTGGGTGTTTTAAGCGCGGCATTGATGAAGCAACCGAGTTTCTCGCCACGTGTAAGCCCTGTAACTATTATTTTGCTAGTAATTAGTTGGCAGTTGATGTTAGTTGTTAATGGTTAGTTGTATTTATACTAACTGCTAATCACTAACTATTAACTGCTAACCCTTTACCAAAATACCGAGAAGTTGTCGATCGATCTTGTCAAGGTCGATCGAATATTTGGGGTATTGCTGGCGGCATCCGCGCCGCATTCTGACCGGAAACATTGCTGGTACAGGCGATCGAATTTATTAGTGCAATCAAGAAACAAGATATCGGAGCTTCAACCCCAAATGCCTTCTAAATAAGTGCCTTCTATCTTCGATCGCCCATGAAAGCAGAGCCCGGTCAGCTCAGCTAGTTTCACCTCCCCCCACTGTGCTGCCCACAGCGTGAAATCCCACAGGAAGGATCTTTCCCTCGGAGTGCTGAGCGAGTCGCAGGCAAAGCAAACAATACGCTGCGGCGAGCCTGAGATTTCGCGAAAAAATGAGCCGCGAGCCATTGTGCTCCCGCGCTGCTGTGCTTGCTGTTAATGTTTACTCGATCCATGAGCGCTTGCGGTTCTAATTAACAGAACACCCGACACCAGACGCGCTCCCGGACATAAAAGCTGTTCCTGGGCTTCTCAAATGTTTCGCTGAGGCATTCCCAGAAAAACTGTATTCCTGTAGCAGGTCTTGCCAACGGCAATTGGGTTGCTACAGCCAACTTAATGACCAGCCTAACTCTTGCCCGAAGGCTCCGGCAATATTATTATTCTAATATTTGCCGGCCACCGCAGGCATTTCTGGGCGCGCGGGACTGGTTACTTCACCTGTATAAGTTGGTGAAATTAACCACCCATAATTAAAGATAGTCGCTCTTTGACTAACTGGGCAATATCTGTGGTAATTTAGGTCATCAAATTTGATAATACTGCGGGGTTTAAAATCGAGCAGTAGTGAGTGTTACAGACTAAAAAACCGCTGCGGATTCCTGGTGTAAAAATTCAGGGAGCCGATCGATCCTCCGGCCCAAACCCCAGCTCACGGCCCGGGCCCCCAATCAAAATTAAACTTTTGACAGGTGGCTTTTTTAAGTGTCCAAAACAAAAGCCGGCTTTCAGAGCAAAAGCCGACTTTGGGGATAATTTTACCTACGAAGCGTAAAACTTCTAGCAGGCCGGTGTTGGTTGGATCGCTTTCCAGAATGCGAGTGCGCGAGTGCAACTACCCGGCAGGAAGTATCAACAATACCCAAACCAAATCTGAAGTATTAAATCAGAGAGCGGCCGGTAACGCCCTGATTGGGATCGTAAATACCAGGCGTAGTATCAACCCCTGGAGTGCCAGGTGCGCCGTAATCAGCCCGAGCGCTATCGACGCTGGGAGTATAGTCGTAGGTGTTCCAATCCTGAATGCCTCCGCGGCTCAGAATGGTTTCAGCTCTAGCGACTTCTGCTTCGCTGCCGTCAACCAGTACCAAGTAATCTCCCCTTGCCACGCGATCGTTGTATACTTTAGCTTGCTCTTCGGGAATTCCCATACCGACTAAAGCTCCGATTAAGCTGCCCGCTGCTGCACCCAAAGCCGTACCGGCGAGTGTAGTGGCAATCGCCGTAGCTGATGCTCCTGCCAGCATAATCGGCCCGATTCCCGGAATTGCCACTAGGCCCAGACCTACCAACAAGCCTGTCAAACCGCCCAAAGTGCCACCTGTGAGGGCGCCTTTGGTAGCCCCTTCATCGGCCTTGTTGTCCGTGCTGTCGTGCACGTCAATGCCTGCGATGTCGCCTTTAGAGTCAGCATCCTTAGCGATGACCGAAACCCGATTCATGTCGAAACCGGCAGTTCTCAGTTCTCCCAGTGCGTGTTCAGTCTCGCGTCGGGTTGAAAATACTCCCACGGCGCGCTTGTGGCGATCTGAAGCTCTGCGGCCGGTGTCTGCTGGCACATCGTAAATACCCCAATCCTGAATGCCCCGCACGCTCAAAATTCCTTCGGCTGTGGCAAGTTCGGCATCTGTTCCTTCTACGAATACCAAATATTCTCCGCGCGAGACGCGATCGTTATAAACTTTAGCTTTTGCTTCGGGAACTCCCAAACCGACCAAACCGCCGACCAAACCGCCTGCTGCAGCCCCAATCGCGCCTCCGACTACAGTATCTGCCAGCAGAGTTGCGATCGCGCCCCCCGCCATCACCGGGCCAACTCCCGGAATCGCTAGCGCTCCAATGCTTCCGAGCAACCCAATCAAACCGCCCGTCACGGCTCCTGCTGTCGCGCCTGCTTTTGCGCCGCCGCCCACTTTCTCGTCGGTACCCTTACCAGCGCTAGCGCCGGCAATATCGCTGCGATCGAGATTTTCGCCAACTACCGAAACTTTATTCATCGGAAACCCGCTACTTTGCAGTTCCAGCAGGGCTAGTTCCGTATCTCGGTAATTAGAAAATGCTCCTACAGCTCTCTTGTGTTGACCTAAAGCCATTTTATTTCTCCTGCCAAATATACTGCTTTTACACAACTACAGAATTTATGTTCTGCCATCAATCACATTTAGTCATTTTTTCCCAACAATTTTCATCGGTCGCTGGGAATAACTTCCCGCTCTCTCTTCAGGTTAGTTTTCGACTAATTCTCCGGGATATAAAATCTGAAATTGGGAAGGGGAAGTTGCAGGTATTGCGAGAGTTTTGAATTGGTGAATTTAAAATTAAATTTAAACTTCACTTAAAACCCCGATCTCTCTAGAGACCCACCTAAGCCTTGTAATCTTCTGCTCCGCAAGCAATCTTACAATGCAAAACTTTACCCTCTTCCCTCAGACTTTTATCCTAGATAACTACATCTTTCCCTCGGACTTCTTCCGGCTAATTTATTGATTGCTGCTAGGCGATGCGGGTGCAGCAGGGGCGACAACAGCCGTAACATTCACATCTTTGACACCCTTAATCTCTTTAGCTAGCGGCTCAATTTTAGCTAGATCGGTTTGATTGGGAACTGTGCCACCTACAGTGACAACCCCCTCTTTGGCGTCAACAGTTAGCTGACCTTTAGTGATGTTTACTTCTAACTTCGAGCGCACTTCACTTTGGAGGTCGCCATCGGCTCTTATTGCATCGCCGCCCGTCACATTGTTGCGCTGTTCTCTGGCCCTGATATCAGAATTTGCTTGTGCTTTGCGAACGTCGCTAGTTGCGTCACCCTGAGTTTTTTGAACTGTCTCGGCTGGGGGCGGGCTGGTGGTATTTTCTGTGGTAGAACTAGGAGCATCAGCGCTAGTTTTAGCCCCCTCGCTGCAAGCAGCAGCTCCAAATAATAGGATGCCGCTGAGGATAATGGGTGTTAGTTTGTTCATAATATGTTAATACCCTCCGGGTAAGCTTTCGATGAGCCTGACTTCCCTAACTTGGTGGAGTCAGATGTGAGCCAGATGCAGCAAGACAGAATCTTTGTTTGTGCTTTCTGCGATTTAAAAATCCTTATCTCGAATGATATAAATTTGAAGAAGTATCCACATCGCTCCACGGGTGTAAAATTTATCTATGCCGTTAGATAGAGTACAAAAAACAAAATAAGGTATTAAGTCACATTTCACTTAATGACTTCTGACCGAATTATTCCTCAGAAACTCGGTTGATGCCGAAATTTTTCGTTGTCCGGGTCACTATTTTCCCAGACACCCAGTTGAAAAGCGTAAGTTTTATTAAGAAATTCCATCGCCACTCCCAACTATTTTTTCTCTCAAGCCTCGAACCGGGGACTTCTTCCCTCAACATCCATTCATTAAACCCGTTAAATTTCCAACACTACTCATTGTAAAAATTCCTGCTTCAAAACAAACGAAAAGAGTCGAAAAATTTTTGAGCATTTTCTGGTTCTGGGGTAGTGGCAACCAGCCCGTAAACGCGCGTTTCCACCAAAAAAACTTGACCTACACCTACAGGTTCAGTGGGGGAAAGCGGCTGAAAATCAAATTCTTTTCCCGGATAGCCTCCGAGGGAAATATCCCGCACTTGCAAGACTTTAGCATTCGCTGCCACGACAAAAACATCAACGGCATTATTTAAAGTAATTCTGATATTATTGATATTATTGTTTCTCAGGCGAAAATCTAGATCGAAGTATTGAAGCAAATAAGTTTCTTGGTTTTTTAAGTTCGATCGGTATGTATGAGCAATAATTTGATTTGAAAAAATTTCGGAATTAATTTTGGGATTTGCCGGCATATCGATCGCAAACTGACCCATCGCCGAGCAAAATGGCTGCCACTCTGGCGTCGGAATGGCTGTCCGCAGCAGGGCTGGTTGAGATGCAGCGGGACGGGCAAACTTGACAGGCCCGACAAGTAATGTAGCAGTAACTAGAAGTAAATACAGAAATTTCATTTGCGTAAGAAATATATTTCCCCGATCGATCTGCGCTAGCCTAGAAATATATCCGCAAAGGGGGGATTTATGCTGAATATTATATTTACTCAACGGCGAGGCAACTCTCAAGGACGATCTAAAATCACTAAAACCACTAAAACCAATATACTCGCTACTGTAAATACTTGGCTGGCAGTGTGTCTGCTGGCTGCTGTCACAGGTTGTGCAAACAGCCCCAACAGCAAGGCACTTGAAGAATCATTAGCCGCCGATCCGAAATTAAAACAAAATCCCGTGGTTTTCTCTTCTGCGCCGCCAGCGACAGCAATTGAGACAAACTCTACCGCCAAACTTCCTCCCGATTTCCCGACAGAGATTCCACTCTATCCTAATGCTGAGTTAATCGCAGTTGGCGGGCAAACCGATCCGTCCCAAAAAAATGTGCGGCTGCGCTGGGAAAGCACAGATCCTGTTAATTCAGTTCAGAACTTTTACTCTACAGAGTTTGGGCGCCGCAACTGGGAAATAGTCAGCCGCCCCACCGCCGAGGGGCAAGGTTCTTTGGTAGCAACCCGAGATAATTTACGGGTAACAGTGTCGCTTTCTCCTACTCAGAAAGTAGGGGGTTCTACAGAATTTGCGATCGAATACAGCAAAGAAAGCCCCGAAATAGCCGCCAGTCCCCAACCTAATAATTCCGAATCTAGCCCATCTCCAACCGCTTCACCAACTCCATCTAATTCAGAGGGAACTACTCCAACGCCATCCGCCTCGCCAAAAGCAGCAAAAGTTAGCGAACAAGAAAGCCAAATTCCTCAACAGTTGCAGCAGTATGTGGCTGATTTAACTCAGTTGGAAGTGCTGAAAGTGCGATCGGCCGAAAGTGCTAATTTAGAAACTGGCAGCATTTTGCCCAAACCCAACAAAATTATCACTCGCCGCGAATACGCCCGCTGGTTAGTAGCAGCTAACAATCAGATTTATGCTAGCCGTCAAGCCAAACAAATTAGATTAGCAGTAGACTCTAGCGAACCAGCCTTTTCAGACGTACCCAAAACAGACCCGGATTTTTCAGCAATTCAAGGTTTAGCAGAAGCCGGTGTAATTCCGAGTTCGCTTTCTGGAGAAACTAAAGATGTGAAATTTCGCCCGGATGCACCTTTAACTCGCGAAACAATGATTCTTTGGAAAGTGCCTTTAGATAGTCGTCAAGTTTTGCCGACAGCTAACATTGACGGAGTGAAAGAAAAGTGGGGTTTTCAAGATGCTTCTAAGATTGATTCCCAGGCGTCGCGGGCCGTTTTAGCTGATTTTAACAATGGAGATTTGGCGAATATTCGCCGCGTTTTCGGTTTTACTACTCTGTTTCAGCCGAAGAAATCCGTGACTCGCGCCGAAGCTGCTGCTAGTTTGTGGTATTTTGGCGTTCAAGATCAGGGATTGTCTGCTAAAGATGCCCTGCAAGCAAAGTCTCCACCTGCTGAGTAGAGTTGTTTGGGGTGGTTAAAAGTTGTGAACACAGCATCTACTTGCCAATACCCCAAAAACCGGGTTTTTTCTCTGGAAAAAAACCCGGTTTCTGCGTCGCAGACTGACGAAATTGTACCAATTTGTGCTCGGTCGGCGTGCGATCGCCCGCCACAAAAATTGCAGCTTGAGTTTCTTGGGTTTCTGTGAAGATGGCTTACGCAGAAACAGACTTTGATCTACGAAAATGCCATGTAAAACGCGAGGCATATCCGGTGAAAAACCCGGTTTCTTTAATACCTTTGGGAGAGTTGTCGTAAAAAATCGTTCCATAAATTATACATCGGCTTTTTTGTCCTTGCGGCCTACCCTAGGGGATAGATTTTTTTCTTTAATCTTAATTTCTGTCTCCTGCCATGCAACCGCTGCATTGGGCGGGCAAATGTTATATATATTTTAACTGACACTTTGTTCAAAACTCTCAGTAGGATTCCGGATGGCTTAGCGACCTTAACGATAAATGAACCAGAGTGTTTGAGCTCTTGGAGAGCATTTTTTAATGTACGATATTACCTTATTTACCCCGCAAGACATGGCGAAATGCAGCTTAGTCCTGCGCCAGTTAGGTAGAAATACTGCTAGTATGGAAGCCAGCAGCCAGAAGATTGTTAACTATATTTACCGACATTTTTGCGATTCGCAAACTGGAGAAAATACCTGTGCCTTAGTGCGTTTGTTCAAAACTCATCCCTACGGGGAATTAGAAGACTCATTGCAACAATCCGCGCGCCGCTTGATGAAAGGCAATTCCCCCGCCCCCGACATGAAATGTTGGACTCTGCTAGCAGCCGCAGGCACAGAACCGCAGTGGAATTCTCGGCACACAGCAGCAGAAAATACAGCTATTCCATTAGTTAGTACAAAGTTAGTGGCTCAAATGCCGGCGATTTCGGAAATAATCCGGCAGTTTGGTTTAGACATTCCTACATTCCTTGGAATTGAGCGAGAAAGGTTTCTGCAATTAGAGCCCGCAGTATTAAATATTTTTCACGTATCACAGGCAAAAGGCAGCCGCTTTATTCCCGAGCAAAATTCTTTAATTATCCCCTACAAAGTCAAGTCTGTCTTGGGATTTGGGGGACTTATGCAGTCAGGAAGTTTGTTTGCGGTAGTGATGTTCCTGAAAGTTAAAATTCCTCTCAGCAGGGCTGAAATGTTTAAAGATTTAGCACTTAGCGTCAAAACAGCATTGTCCGTGCCCGACCAACAAAGTGTTTTTGAGTATTCAGAAAATCCTACAGCGTTTGTTACAAATAACAATATTTACGAAACCCAATTACTGGAAGATCAAGTTGCAAATCTGATGCAATTGCTGGACTTTTCCGAACAAGAAATGCTCAGACAAGCCACTCGCTTTCAACAGACTATTGACAATTTACAGCGCGAACTTGCAGAACACAAAAATAAGGAAGAAGCTTTGAAAGTAAGCCAAAATTCGTTTACAGGCATCCTCAATATTCCCAAAGATTCTATTGTGCGCGTAGAGGAAAATCAAGGAATTCAGCGTTTTAATCAAGGGGAAGATCAGATTTAAACCAAGCTCTGTGTTTAGCAACCCGGTTGATCCAAGAAACCGAGTTGTTGCTGTGTTTGTTGAGTAAATTTTGTTTTTACAGGAAGGAGTGCGAGCATCCCGCTCGCTGTATATAAATCTAAGTAGGTCGGCATAAAAAAATCAAGGTAAATAAATGAATGTTAATAGGCGTTTTCCAAAAAGTTGCTACCATGAAGCTGAGAGTTGGCAGATCGACACAGGTTAACGCAGATGAATTATATCAATTCCGGCTGTCGGGCGATTGTTGACTGTTGATTGGATTTTACGGCTGGCGATGCTACGGGATTTGAAATTAAAATGAAAATAGAATGGGCTTAAAAAGGATTGAATGAAAAAGAATTACAGCTTTTGGAGTTAAAGCAATAGGTAAAGTTAAATGAAATTTTAATAAAATTGAAAAAAGTCAAAAGTAAGAAAGCTTTCAGTAAAAACAAGTTTTTTGACTTTTGACTTTTGGCTTTTGACTTTTGACTTTTAGCGCATCCAGTATTCAAATCAAAACTCTTAAGGCGCTGCTGCCGCCCTGCGGTTGGCAACAATCAGATTAGCCTGATACTCTGCCGCTTTTTGCTGAGCCTTTTGATAGTTCGGGCTGGTTGACGGTACGGCTCTCATGAGCTTAACCGCTTGCTGCCACTCGCTTGCTACTGCGATCCACTCATTTTGAGACTGAGCCGTTTGGGCCGAAATTGCTGCTTTCTGAGCTGTGTTAACGGCTTCCCTCCAAGAGTCAGGCTTGGGCGCGGCGGCTTTTGGTGCAGGAGAAGCTGGGCTTGCTGGCGCAGCAGCAGTGGGAGCGGGTTTTGGTGCAGGGGAGGCTGCCTGTGGGGTGTCCGGAGATGCGGCTGGAGAGGATGCAGCGACTTTAGAAGGGGGAGATGCGGGTTGGGGGGAGGGGGAAGCAGCTTCGGGGGCTATTGGTTCTGGGTTGGAGCCGCCGAAGGGGAAAGTGTTAGTAAAGAAAAGCCCTGCGATCGCCGCCAGAGGTACTAAGATACCCACAGGTATTATCCATTTGGGAAATTGTTTTTTCGGAGGCGGGGCTTGCTCTTCGTCTTCGTCTTCGTCTTCCTCGTCGTCATCTCGATCGAATTCTCCTTCTTGATAATAGTCTTCGCCTTCGGGCTCGACATCATCTAAACCTACAGAGTCGTCAGGCATTCTACTATCCAAGGAGTAAGGCATTGAATCGGCAGGCATCAGATCGATTTCATCTTCCCACACAGGCTCACCGTCACCTGTTCGACGCCCGTAAACCTTTACAGTGTGAATTGATTCAAGTCCCAGCTTCGTCATGCCGGTGCGGATGAAATCGACCAATACCATTTGATCCGGTACTTTGTCTGCCTCCAGAATTATGTGGAGGCAGCCGTTGTCGCGCGTCACATCGGCGTTGATGCCTTTGGGTTTGAGTGTACGGTTGATGCTAGATGCGATCGCTTTTGGATCGCCTTGCTTGAGCAGTTCCCGCGGGTTCTGTTGTGTCATGGGTAGCGCTCTTTTTTTGGGGGGGGTGGAGAGCCGGCAAATAATATTAACCGATCGGCATTCGGCTGACAATATTTATTTACCACATTAACTTCTACTTTGGCATTCTGAAAATATTTCTAGTACCTATTGACTTTTTGCCCCGCGATCGGGCATCAAGCACATAGCCGAAGAAATAAATTTGTTGTAAAAATTTACAGTAAGGGGCCGATCCTGTGCCCTGTCCCGCATCAGCGAAACAAGCTAGAAAGTTCTATAACTTTGGTTTGCAAGGTTGAGATTTCTTCTCGCCCCCGCTTTAAAGAAGCTTCTAAGTCTAGCAGCAAGGGCAAACTTTTTTGCAGTTTTTCTAAGCTGGCGTTCTTGACTTCTTGACGAAAATAGTATACTCGTTTCGGATTGCCCAGATCTAGAGATCGAGCAATTTTATCATCGCGATCGCCCGCTTGGATCATCGCCTTTACCCACAGCCAAGTCCGAAACTTACCGGTCAAGCCAGCCACAATCCTCAAACCAGGCTCGCTGCGGCCAGTTAAGCCTGCCAGTAAATCCAAAGCGGCGGAGGTATTGCCCTCGCGAATCGCATCGGCTAGCTGGAAGGTATTCTGGGCGTGACAGTGTACCAGTGCGGCAACTTCTTCCGGGTTCAGAGGTTGGCTGCGGTTGCCCGCAAACAGCAGCAATTTTTCGAGTTCGCTGTATAGCCCGCGGGTATCGCTGCCGATGGATTCTGCCAAAAGTTCGATCGCTGTGGCTGTCAATTTGACGTTCATTTCGGCGGCGACTTGGCGCACGCGCTGGGCTAATTCTTTGTCATTCCAAGGCGGAATCGGCGAAAATTCGCGGACTTGGGCGGACTGGGAAAGTAACTTGGTAGACTTGAGCCGGCTGTCGGGTTTTTTGACGGATGTCAGCAGCAACACGGTGGTAGGCGGAATCACTGGCAGCGTTCGTTCCAATTGCGCTAACAGTTCTGGAGAGCACTGCTGCGTTACAGTCGTATTTGCCAGCCAGACAAAACGGCTGCCGGTACCGAAAGGCGGCGTTAATGCTCGATCGAGTCCTTCGACCACAGCGTCGGGCCGATCGGCAATAATCTTGTCATAGTTAAAACTAGCCCAGTTGGGGTCGAGGACTGTTTGGCGCAAACTTGTCACAGCCTGGGCCATCGCAAAGTCGTCTTCCCCCCAAAACAGGTAAATTTGCATAAAGAACGCTCAGCAGCCAAAAAAATCACAGTTGCACGCGAGGCTTGTCCAACATATCCTGAATAGGGCTGTTGGAAGCCCGCGCCATAATATAAAATTTGGTGTGGGAGTATGTCACCGCGAGGAAATCAAGATTGGATGATACTTATCAAGCTTACGTAAATCGGGTGGCGCGAATGACGCTGCTGGACTCCTACAAGTCCCAGGTGGAACACATTCAGGAATCTCCAAAATTTAAGCCCGACGAAGCAGGCCGGAGAGCTCCTGTACCTTTTCCAGGTTATTCAGTGATTACGCCCCCTGCGGGGGAAGATGCAGAAAATGCTGCATTTTACAGTAATTTGCACTCGATCCAACAAAGGCTATTGCAGGAAACAGCGGAGGGTGCGATCGTGGCACTGCCTCCTGATACCTTCCATTTAACCGTAGCCGATTTGATTTGGGACAGCGCTTTTCGAGATGCCTCTGATAAAAATCCCGAATTTGAGGAGCAACTGCGCTCGCGCATGGCCGATCGTTTTGCCGCCTGCAAACCCTTGGCGGGCGGCACTCCCATTCGATGGATAGTGCTGGGGTTGATGGTGATGACTAGAGCTGTGGGTGTTTGTTTGGCACCGACGGACGAAAACTCTTACAAGCAAATTCTGGAGTTTCGCCGATCGATCTATCAAAATCCCGATTTAATGGCTTTGGGAATTGAACAGCAATATCATTTTACGGCCCACATTACTCTGGCTTATTTTGGGGACACCGGGCCGAACCTTGACCGCGATCGCCTGTGTGCTTTGCTGTCAGAGTTGAACGAGCAATGGCTGGACACGCCGCAAGAACTGTCCGTAAACCGAGTGGAACTGCGGAAGTTTGAGGACATGGCCACCTACCTCCGGCAACCGGACTGGCCTGTTTTTGAGTTTTAACGAAGGAAGAGGGAAGAAGGCCCTTCGGCTTCGCTCAGGGTGAAAAGAAGGAAGAAGGAAGAAGAAAGAAGGAAGAAGGAAGAAGGAAGATTTTTTCCCATCTCCAACTCTCCCCATCTCCCACTCTCTCGCCCCCTCTCCTTCTCTCCCCTTTCACAAGAGCAAGACTTAAGTGCCAAATAGTTTGCTAAAATTCTCCATAGTTAATCATTGAGAGGAAGTTTTGTGTTTGCCCTCAAACGAGCGC
>JAUBST010000014.1:22415-166618 GCA_036702215.1 Microcoleus sp. F6_B6 | reverse complement strand
TGTGTCCTATTTTATGACACTTTGTGCATTCTGCTTACTTTTTTTTCCTCTGCTACCCCTACTTATTGAGCCGATACGATTATTTCTACTAATGCTATTGAGTCTATGAGTCTATGATGCCTGCTACTATCCCTAAATGATCTATATTTTGAATCTCGATCTCGTTATTCATTAACACCACCACAGAGTTCTCCACAACTTGAACCAAATCAGGCAATTTTCCCATTTATCCTGTGGCGATCGATTAATTTTTTTACTATGAATGTTGTTTTCTTACCTCCCCTACCCACTTCCGTAGCTTAATGCCATTAATTATGATTAAGTCTCTTTTCTCTGTTTCTACTTTAGTTCACTTGTACTACTAAATCCCCTTTTTCTCGATCTGTAACTGTTGCGGGTGCCGAATGTGGGATGTATGAAGTTTAGCTTTTTCTGAATTTCTTGTGGGGTGGGCATTCTTGCCCGCCCGAGCTTCAGTCACAGGCAAGATGCCTGTGCCACAAAAATTATTGTGGGGTGGGCTTCTAGCCCGCCCCAAATATTTGAAATCTCCTAAAGACCGGCCGCACAAACTGCGGCTCCAATTAACCCTACATTGGGATTCAAAACAAGACGAACAGGCATCATTTCTAACAGCGAATCCATCCGGCCTTTGTGGGTAAAAGCTCGCATAAAACCCCCTTCTAGAATCAGCGGCAAAATTTTAGCAGCGATGCCGCCGGCTACGTACAAACCGCCGTAAGGTAAAAGTGATACAGCCATATTTCCGGCCACCGCACCGTAGGCTTCTACAAACATTTGCATTGTTTGTTCCGAAAGCCGATCGCACTTTTTGAGTGCCGCCTGTGCAATTGTCGCCCCCGGATCGACACTCTTCTCGCTTTTACCGATTTCTGACTCCCATTTTTTGATAACTTCCCCTACCTCCGGCGATTCAGGAGCAAACTTTCTGTCCCGCAAAAACTGGTAAATTGAAACAATCCCTTGTCCCGAAACCACACGTTCGATCGATATTCTTTGAATGTCGTGTTTGGCTAACAAATATTTTAGCAATTCAAACTCCAACTCCGAGCGAGGAGCAAAGTCACCGTGTCCCCCTTCCGAAGAAAAAACCCTGATGCCATTTGCATCGGGAATTGCAAAACAATTTCCCAAACCAGTCCCGGCACCAATCACAGCAATTGGATCGTATTCGCGGGGTTTTCCTACTTGCAAAGTGTGCAAATCTCGATCGTCCAAACCCCAAACGCCGTAGCCAACCGCAACAAAATCATTAATTAAACTGACGCGGGATATTCCTAAGTCTTGTTCCAGACGCTTCGCTTCTAGCATCCAAGGCAAATTAGTCAGTTTTGCAGTGTTGTTAACCACCGGCCCTGCGATCGCAAAACAAGCTTTTTCAGGCAATGGCGCAAAATCCAATTTCGTAGCAGCTTCCGTCAAAAACTGCTGCACTATCGGTACTAAATCGGGGAACTCCCCGCTGGGATAGCGGAACTCGTAAAGAGCGTTCATTTCACCGTTAACAGTCCTTTCCACCAAGCGTAAAATCGTCTTTGTTCCGCCAATATCGCCAGCTAATAATAATGCCATAAATCTCTTTTTCCACCAAAGATAACATTCCCCATTTAAACACCCACAGTATTAATTGCCAACCAAGCCCGCAGCACCTCAGCCACAGTCCAAGCTTGAGCCGTGCAGCCCCGCGGCGAGTGGGGGGCGTCGCCCTCAAAAATTTCGCCCAGACTGCCAACCCCGCCGGCTCTTATATGATGTGCCATCTGATCGAGGAATTCGATCGCTTGTGCTGGATTTTTGTATACGTGCAAGTGCGCCAAGACAAACGGGCCAATCAGCCAGCCCCAAGCTGTGCCCTGGTGGTAGGCGCTGTCGCGCTGCAATTGGTCGCCTCCGTATGCGCCGCGGTACTGCGGGTGTTCCGGCGAGAGGCTGCGGAGGCCGACAGAAGTCAGAAGCTGCTGGGCGCAGGCGTCCACGACCCCGCGCTGCTGGATGGGTGTCAGTAACGGTGTATAGCGGTGGGTTCCCTTTGCCCGCAGTCCCCTTGCTGATAAAGAGTTCGGAGGCGGATACCCAGTTAATAGGGGCAAGGATACGGCGAATATCTGGTTGGGCCGCAGGGAACTATCGTGTCCGTCGGGGCCGTCGAGAACGTCGTAACAGTAACCGGTTGAGGCGTTCCAGAAGCGAGGGAATCCGGCGGCCGTTCGATCGCCCAATTGCTGGTATTCATTGTGAGGCTTGCCCAGTTTTCGAGCAAAACTTGCCATTGCTTGTACAGCATTGTACCAAAGCGCGCTGAGTTCGATCGGCTTGCCAATCCGGGGCGTCACCACCCAATCCCCGATTTTCGCGTCCATCCAAGTCAGTTGCACTCCCTTCTCGCCCGCGTAGATTAAACCGTCATCGGGATCGACGCGGATGTTATACCGAGTTCCCCGCAGGTGCCAGTCAACAATCTCACATAACGCCGGCCAGAGTTCTGTCAAAAGTTCGTCGTCGCCCGTGGCATCGATATAAGCGCGAATTGCCTCAAAGTACCACAGCGTCGCGTCTGCGGTGTTGTATTCCGGTGCGCCGCCCGCATCCGGGAAGCGGTTCGGCAGCATTCCCCGATCGACATACCGCGCAAATGTCCGCAAGATCGATCGCGCAATTTCCCATCGCCCGGTACAGATTGTGAGACCGGGCAGGGCGATCGTCGTATCGCGCCCCCAGTCGCTGAACCAGGGATATCCGGCGATGATCGTTTTGCCTTCGGGTTCATCCGGTAGCGGGCGGCTGACGATAAATTGGTCGGCGGCTAGCACTAACTGATTAATCCAGTCGGGAGATTCGCTCACTTTTGACCAGTTTTGCAGCAATTGTCGGTCATAAGTGCGGCGCACTTCTAAAGCTGTAGCGCCGTTGAGTTCGGTATTTTTCTCGGTGCTCGCTATCAATGTCAGAGAACTTCCCGGTGCGATCGTCATGTGAAAAGTCGCCGCGTGCAAGTGATCCTCGCAGCAATCCAATCCGCGGCGCTTTTCGGCTGCTAGATCCAATCCGTAATGCCAATTGTATAAGGGCGCAGAGAATCGAAATTTGGCTTCTGGTGCGGCATCTGCGAGCAGGTACAGGGGCGCAGCCTTGGGAAATGCAGTCACGCAAACCCCGCGTTCCAAGGGTTCTAGGCTCATCTGCCAGTCGCCGGCGCTGGTCGTGTGGTGGTAGTCGCGGTAGTTGACTAGGGCTTTGACAGCGAGGGCGATCGGTTGTGAGGCGCGGTGGAGGCGGTATTGAATATATGTTGTGTTAGCACCTTGCTGCATCCAAATCCGCTTTTCCAGGATAGCGTCGCCGAGAGCAAACCTCCAAACAGGCGTCGTGCCTTCGAGGTGAAAGCTTTCGATGTAGTTGTAGCCGTGAGGTTCCATCGTCGCGTCGGCCCAGCGGTTTGTATAAAGCGGATAGGCGCGATCGCGATACACAGCCGTCTCGTCCAGCTTGGCGAGCATCAAAGTGCGTCCCAGCGGGGGTTTGAGGGCAGCTACCAGCAGGCCGTGATAGCGGCGCGTGAGGAGATTCGCGATCGTCCCGCTAGCGTAACCGCCGATCCCGTTTGTGACCAACCACTCGCGAGACTCCGCCGAGTCGAGATTGCAGCAGATTTCCCGTCCAAAAGCAATAGTCATAAATACACAGTGACGCTAATTTTATATCTATCTTTAGGTATATTTAATGTCTTATATAAACAAGAAATATTAACCCTTGTAAGCCGCTAATTTGGCGATCGCCCGTGCAGATTCATGCTCTAATTTAGACATAACCAACAGCTACTTTTGCCTTATACACAATTCTAGCCTTTGATGGCTCTGTCTAAAGTTAGTTGTTTGTTATATTAAGTAATATTACCTTCTAAACAGGCGCTGAACGTTAAGGGCCAAGCATTTGATAGCGCGTCGGGCGATCGAACCACCAACCTATTTTATAAGGAGAACAACTAAAAGTGAAGATAGGAGCAAATTACCTCGGCAACAACCAATGTGAATTTACCGTTTGGGCGCCCACCCTCAAACAAATCGCAGTCCAAATTGTTTCCCCAAACAAACGCCTGATACCACTGCAACAATCTGCAGAAGGTTATTGGCAAACCACAGCTACAGATATCGAACCAGGAACCCTTTACACTTACCAAATAGAAGGAAAAACCGACCGACCAGACCCAGCTTCAAAATATCAACCCCAAGGCGTACACGCTCCGTCGCAAGTAATAGATGAAAATAACTTTACTTGGACTGACACAAATTGGCAAGGCGTGCCGCTAGCCGAAATGATTATTTACGAACTGCACGTCGGCACCTTCACCCAAGCCGGAACATTTGAAGCAATAATTCCCCAGCTAAAACAACTTAAAGAATTGGGAATCAACGCCATAGAAATAATGCCAGTAGCCCAATTCCCCGGCGAGCGAAACTGGGGATATGACGGCGTATATCCCTACGCAGTTCAAAACTCCTACGGCGGCCCCGAAGGCTTCAAAACACTCGTCAACGCCTGCCACGAACACGGTATTTCAGTAATTCTCGATGTAGTTTACAACCACCTCGGCCCCGAAGGAAATTATCTCAGGGACTTCGGCCCCTACTTTACATCAAAATACGGCTCGATTTGGGGAGATCCCCTCAACTTCGACGATGCCTACAGCGACGGGGTACGCAACTACTTTATTGAAAACGCCCTCTACTGGTTTCGAGACTATCACATCGATGCCCTGAGATTAGATGCCATTCAAGCAATATTTGAAGTAGGTGCAAGACCTTTTTTACAAGAACTATCCGATGCCACAGCCGATATTTCCCAAGAACTAGGACGGCAACTTTACTTAATAGCCGAAAGTGACTTAAATGATGTCCGCACTGTACGTCCCAAAGAACTCGGTGGCTTCGGACTGGATGCCCAATGGTGCGATGATTTCCACCACGCACTCCACGCCTTGCTCACCGGAGAAAACGACAGATACTACCAAGATTTCGGCAAGTGCGAACACTTAGAAAAAGCCTTCAAAGAAAGCTTTGTTTACTCCGGCCAGTACGCCCCCCACAGAAAACGGAAACACGGCAGTTCTGTCAAGGATGAACCCGGTCATAAATTTGTGGTGTTTGCCCAAACTCACGATCAAATCGGCAACCGGATTTTGGGAGACCGACTCTCGAAAATAGTTGACTTTGAAGGATTGAAACTCGCCGCCGGCACAGTCTTGATTTCTCCCTACATTCCTTTCTTTTTTATGGGAGAAGAATACGGAGAAGAAGCCCCGTTTCTGTACTTTGTATCCCACTCAGATGCTAACTTAATTGAAGCTATCCGCAAAGACAAACAACAAGAATTTAAAATCTTTGAAGGCCGAGGCGAGTTTCAAGACCCCCAGAGCCCTGAGAGTTTCGATAAATGCAAGTTAAACTGGGAAAAACAAACAGAAGGCAAACACAAAATCCTCTGGGAATGGCACCAACATCTGATTCAACTGCGACGGACAATACCGGCCCTTAAAAAACTCGACAAAAACAATCTCGAAGTGTCCAGCATTGAAGCGGAAAAAATCTTATTTCTACGTCGCTGGACAGATGACAGCCAGATATTCTGCATTCTAAACTTCAACGGGCAAGAGGTAGATTTTACGGCTGCACTTCCCCAAGGCAACGGTCACAAAATTTTAGACTCTGCTGATGAAAAATGGATGGGTTCAGGTTCTAGCTTGCCTGAAAAAATAAATGCAGAGCAAAAATTGACCGTTAAACCGCAGAGTTTCGCAATCTACGAATTATAGTATAGGACTTACGCAACTGGTACTATTAGTAGGGTGCGTCAGATCCCAAGGCCTCAATGATGAGCTCTCTAACTTCGTCTGACGCACCTTACAAGTTAATTTGACTGCGACATTTTCGTCGAGGACTGTAGCAGTTAAAAAAGGAGGCTCTGCCTCATATATTAAAAGAGAAAACCCTAAAAAACCCGGAGTAAAATTAACATAATGAGAATTCCCACAACAACTTATCGGATTCAATTTCATGCAGGTTTTAACTTTGAATCCGCCAAACAAATCCTTAGCTATCTGGAAGATTTAGGAATTACCGACCTTTACGCTTCACCAATATTTAAAGCCAGAAAAGGCAGCTCTCACGGATACGATGTCGTTGACTCAAATCAGCTCAATCCCGATTTGGGAACCTCAGAAAATTTTGAAGGCCTCACATACGAAATCAAGAAACGGAACATGGGATGGCTGCAAGATATTGTCCCGAACCACATGGCTTACGACACTCAAAATTTGCTGCTGTTAGACGTATTGGAACACGGGCCAGATTCCGACTATTTTGATTACTTCGATATTGAATGGAATCACGCTTACGAACATCTCAGGGGTCGAGTGCTGGCTCCGCTGCTGGGCAACTTTTATGGAGAGTGTCTGGAAAATGGCGAGATTCAACTCAAATACAGCGAAATTGGGCTGACTATCAATTATTATAGCTTACAATTGCCAGTAAGAATTGAATCTTATGCTAAATTTATCAGTCATAATTTGGGGCATTTAGCCAGAGAATTAGGCAGACGCCATCCAGATTTTATCAAGTTTTTAGGAATTCTTTATTTAATTAAAAATACACCTTCAGAAACTAAAGGTAAAACCAGATACGATCAGATAGCTTTTGTAAAAGGACTGCTGTGGGAACTCTACAATCAAAATCCCCTTGTACAGGAATTCATCGATGAAAATATCAAAGTGTTTAGCGGAGAAAAGGGAAATCCAGAAAGCTTTAATTTGCTAGACGATTTGCTTTCCGAGCAGTTTTACCGTCTGGCTTTCTGGAAAGTGGGGGCAGAGGAAATTAACTACCGAAGGTTTTTTACAGTCAACGAACTGATTTCGGTAAAAGTTGAAGAGATTAAAGTTTTTCACAAAAACCATGCTCTGATATTCGACATGGTTGATGAGGGAAAGTTTACCGGATTGAGAATCGACCACATCGACGGACTGTATGACCCCACAGAATATTTGAAACGGCTCCGGGAGAAAGTCGGAGACACTTATATTACTGTTGAAAAAATTCTGGAACACGAAGAAGATTTGCCGTCATATTGGCCGATTGAGGGAACTAGCGGCTACGACTTTTTGAATTACGTAAACGGTGTTTTTTGTCGGTGCGATCGCGAACAGCAATTTAGCGAAATATATCAGAGATTTACTCGGTTGAACGTTCCCTACGAACAGTTATTTTTAGATAAAAAAGGACTGATTGTTGAGAAAAATCTGGCTGGAGATGTAGACAATCTGGCTCAACTTTTGAAGAATATCTCCGGTCAATCGAGACAGGGAAATGACTTTACTCGTCCCGGTTTGGAAAAAGCATTGGCGGCTGTTTTGACGATTTTTCCAGTCTACCGGACTTACATCAATCAAGACGGTTTGAGAGAGTCCGATCGCACTTACGTAAAATATGCGATCGCCCATGCCAAAGAAGTAGTACCGCGACTCATCAAAGAACTTAAATTTATCGAAACGCTGCTGTTGCTGGAAGAAGAAGAAACCCTAACAACAGAACAAAAAGAGCAGCGCCGGCACTTTGTCATGAAACTCCAGCAGTTGACAGGCCCATTAATGGCAAAAGGCGTGGAAGACACACTTTTATACGTCTACTATCGGCTTTTATCCCTCAACGAAGTAGGAGGAAATCCCAGTCAGTTCGGCGTGTCGCTGGGAGATTTTCACGAGTTCAACAAACAACAGCAAACCGCTTGGCCGCACAAAATGAATGCGACAGCTACCCACGATACCAAACGCGGTGAAGATGTGCGAGCCAGAATAAACGTTTTGTCAGAAATTCCCGATGAATGGGAACAGCAAGTCAGGTCTTGGAGAGAGGTAAACTCTTCTAAGAAAGTCAACTTTGTGAATCGAATGGTTCCAGATACTAATGACGAATACTTCCTGTACCAAACTCTGCTCGGCAGTTTTCCCTTTGAGGGAATTGAAAACACTGATTATGTCGATCGCCTAAAAGATTATGTCATTAAAGCTGTCCGCGAAGCCAAAGTTTATACGGCTTGGCTGAGACCGGATAACGACTACGAAGCTGGTTTTATGACCTTTGTCGATAGCGTTCTCGAACCTTCGGAACAAAATCAGTTTCTCAACAAATTTACACCTTTCTGGAAAAAAGTAGCTAATTACGGAATTTTCAATTCTTTATCTCAAACGCTGCTGAAAATCGCGGCTCCGGGCGTTCCCGACATTTATCAAGGGACGGAATTCTGGGATTTAAGCCACGTCGATCCCGATAACCGCCGTCCCGTTGATTTCGATCGCAGAATCGAGGTTTTGCGGGAAATTAAAGAGCAAGCTCAGACAGATATTTTGCAACTGGTGGAAGATTTGATTGCGACGCGAGAAGACGCGAGAATTAAGTTGTTTTTGACGGCAAGAGCGCTAGAAGCAAGAAAAAAATACTTGGAAGTTTTTCAATCAGGCGATTATCTGCCCCTGCAAGCAGTTGGCACGTTTAAAGATAATGTGGTTGCCTTTGCCAGAAGCTTTGGAGAGACTACCGTTATTGTCATTGCTCCCCGGTTTTTGACGGGAATTGTCAAACCGGAAGAAATGCCGATCGGCAAACAAGTCTGGAAAGATACTAACTTGAAATTGTCCGAGCAAATGCCCTCGGTTTGGAAAGATGCGATTACAAATCAGGCGGTAGAAAGTAACGGTACTTTGGCAATTGGTGAAGCTCTGAGTTACTTTCCGGCAGCTCTGCTGATCGGTAAAAAATAGAAACTAAAGTGGTAGGGTGCGTCAGGCATTGATTATTGGGATTGCACAAGGTTTTTTGGCTCTGACGCACCCTACCACGTGCTGGGCTTTTTGAGTTAAAATATTAGCAGCCAAGCAATCTTAGTAGCGAGAGGAATAGCAAAATGCGATCGCTCGTCAAAACCGAAACCAGTACCGAAACCAGACTCTCTTGGTGGGCTTACCTATTTGTCCTCGACGAATTCATTGCCGAAGCCGATGCCACTATCAACGGCCCAGCAGCTTACAATAATACACCTCCAGCACTGTCCGATCGCGATCGAGCCTTTTTACTGTCAGTCATGGAAAACCCGCCAGCACCGTCTGAAGGCTTGCTCGCATTATTTGCAGATTATTAAACAAAACAGTCAAGCGAGTGAATTGGACTATTAGCCGTCTAGAAGATATAAACCGAAGTACGAGCAGTCTTAGAAAAGACCCATTTAATTCGGGAAATACAGAATTAGATGCTTATCTCAAACGATATGCAAAGCAGAACGATCGGCTCGGTACTGCTAGAACTTTTGTAGCTTTAACAAGTGAAGATAACTACACAATAGCAGGCTATTATGCTTGCAGCGCTAATTTACTCGATCGCACCCAGCTACCAGCTAATCTGCGAGAAAATCTCCCCAACTATCCCCCTCCTGCTATGCTGCTTGGGAAGCTTGCAGTCGATTACTCAATGCAAGGTAGAGGCTTGGGGAAGCGGTTACTGCGCCATGCCTTCGAGAATGCACTGCATTTATCCCAAAATATGGGAATTTATGCTGTCAGGGTAGATGCTATTGACGAACAAGCTAAAGAATTTTACAAAAGGTGCGGTTTCTTGGAGTACCAAGATACTCCTTTTTCACTGTTTATTCTGATGAGTACAATTAAACAAGCAGCAAATTGGTAGCGGTCTACATCCAATCCTGCTGCTACTTAATATCACTCTACTTTTTAGTTAAAATAACCACAGCCAAGCAATCTTAGTAGCGGGAGGAATAGCAAAATGCGATCGCTCGTCAAAACCGAAACCAGTACCGAAACCAGACTCTCTTGGTGGGCTTACCTATTTGTCCTCGACGAATTTATTGCCGAAGCCGATGCTACTATCAACGGCCCAGCAGCCCTTGGCAACCCAGTTTTGAAGCTGTCCGAGCGCGACTGGGATTTTTTGCTAGACATGATGTTAGACCCACCTCCTCCAAATGAAGCTCTGATTAAATTATTTCAAGACTATGGCAACTCAAACAAATAATACATTGTGGACTTCATTATTGCTCCGATCGATAGAATAGAGCGCAGTACAAGCAGCCTTAAAAAAGAGCCATTTAATTCTGGAAATCCCGAATTAGATCGGTACTTCAAACAATACGCTCAAAAAAACGATCGAGATGGGATTGCCAAAACTTTTGTGGCTTTTTCGTCTGGAGGCAGTCAGATAATTGGCTATTATTCTTGCTGTGCAGGTGTAGTTGAACGCGAAGACTTACCAGCAGACCTGCGCCAGAGGCTGCCGAGATATCCGATTCCAGCTATACTGATTGCTAAACTTGCAGTCGATCGCTCAATGCAGGGTAGAGGACTTGGCAAACAACTATTACTTCACGCTCTTGCTAGAGCAATAGATGTATCCAGAATAGTAGGAGTCTACAGTGTCAGAGTTGATGCCATAGACGAGAAGGCAAAAGAGTTTTACCAGAAGTTTGGTTTTTTAGAATGCCAGGAAACTGCCCTTTCACTTTTTATGCTGATGAACACAATTAAACAAGCAGCAAATGTGAAGCCTTCCGATCCAACCGCTACTTAACATGATTCTAATTGAGAATTTTTACTTCTATTTTGCCGCCACAAGATCGATCGCCCCTACCAACCAAACAAAATTTATACAACAAAGACGGCAAATACAACACAACCTATACGGTTTGCCACAATACCCGAATCGATCGAACCCCGTACATTAGGAAGAGTAAAGAAAAGCAGTCAACAACTGTAGCGGTGCAAGGCTCGTGAATGCAACCGTCCCTCAACAGGTTCGGTAAACACGCCTTCATCCCCCGGTCTAACCGCCCGCAGTATAGAGATAAGCACCCTATCGAAGACTGTATTAAAGCAGGACTCACTATCCGTACACCTCCCCAGGTGAAATCGCAGTCCTGAATAACCAGACTATCACACAGATAGAAAACCAAAATTTTGTAGAGATTGGAGCCGGAACACCCCTATGGGAAAAGTAGTTGGAATTGACTTAGGTACGACAAACTCCTGCGTCGCAGTTATGGAAGGCGGCAAACCCACCGTCATAGCCAACGCCGAAGGGGGTCGCACCACACCTTCTGTAGTAGCATATGCTAAAAATGGCGATCAACTTGTCGGACAAATCGCCAAGCGTCAAGCCGTGATGAACGCCGAAAACACCTTTTACTCAGTAAAACGGTTTATCGGGCGTCGGGTTGATGAAGTAGCCCATGAAACCACTGAAGTTTCCTACAAAGTCCTCAAAGTCGGCAACAGCCTCAAACTGGACTGTCCCGCCCGCGGCAAGCAATTTGCCCCAGAAGAAATTTCTGCACAAGTTCTCCGCAAACTGGTAGAAGACGCCAGCAAATACCTCGGCGAAACTGTCACCCAAGCGGTAATTACTGTTCCCGCTTACTTCAACGACTCCCAGCGCCAAGCTACGAAAGACGCGGGAAAAATTGCCGGTATAGAAGTGCTGCGGATTATTAACGAACCTACAGCAGCAGCTTTAGCTTACGGATTAGATAAAAAGAGCAACGAAACCATCCTCGTATTTGACTTAGGTGGCGGTACATTCGACGTATCTATTCTCGAAGTAGGCGACGGCGTATTTGAAGTGCTAGCAACTTCTGGAGACACTCACCTCGGCGGTGACGACTTCGACAAAAAAATCGTCGATTACATCGCTAACGAATTCCAAAGAGCAGAAGGAATTGACCTCCGCAAAGACAAACAAGCACTGCAACGCCTGACGGAAGCTGCTGAAAAAGCCAAGATTGAGCTTTCGAGCGTTACGCAAGCAGAAATCAACCTGCCGTTTATTACCGCGACTCAAGACGGGCCAAAACACTTGGACACGACTTTGACGCGGGGCAAGTTTGAAGAACTCTGTTCGGATTTGATCGATCGCTCTCGCATCCCCGTAGAAAATGCGATCCGCGACGCCAAATTAGACAAATCTGCAATTAATGAAGTCGTCTTAGTTGGTGGTTCTACCCGGATTCCTGCGGTGCAAGAACTGGTCAAAAAACTCCTTGGCAAAGACCCCAACCAAACTGTAAACCCGGACGAAGTGGTCGCAGTCGGTGCGGCAATTCAAGCCGGCGTACTCTCCGGCGAAGTCAAAGACATCCTGTTGCTCGACGTTACTCCGCTGTCTCTCGGCGTCGAAACCTTGGGCGGCGTGATGACCAAAATCATTCCCCGCAACACCACTATTCCTACCAAGAAGTCGGAAACTTTCTCGACTGCTGTAGACGGCCAAACAAACGTGGAAATTCACGTTTTGCAAGGCGAACGGGAAATGGCGAATGATAACAAGGATTTGGGAACCTTCCGCTTAGATGGAGTTCCTCCAGCCCCCCGTGGCGTACCTCAAATTGAAGTTACTTTCGATATCGATGCTAACGGTATTTTGAATGTAGCTGCTAAGGATAAAGGTACTGGTAAGGAGCAATCGATTAGCATTACTGGTGCTTCTACTTTGCCCAGCAATGAAGTCGAGCGCATGGTGAAGGAAGCCGAATCGAATGCTTCTGCTGACAAGGAACGTCGCGAAAAGATCGATCGCAAAAACCAAGCCGACTCTTTGGCCTATCAAATTGAGAAGCAGTTGGCAGAACTTGGAGACAAGGTTCCTGCTGCTGACAAGACTAAGGTTGAAGGGTCGATCAAAGACTTGCGCGATGCGATCGCCAGTGAAGATGACGATCGGATCAAAACCCTAACCACAGAGTTGCAGCAAGCATTCTACGCTGTCAGCAGCAACCTGTACCAGCAAGCAGGCGGCCCGACTGACGGCCCTGGCGGTCCTGGCGGCCCCGGCGGCTACGGAGACGGCGGCCCCACTGGCGGCGGCGACGACGTGATTGACGCCGACTTCACAGAAGGCAAATAGAAGGCTCAACTAAAAGCCCGTAGCTAGAAGCAAGAAACCCGGTTTTGAACAGAAACCGGGTTTCTGTTCATTCAAAAACAAACAAAAGCCGATCGACTAAAATTACCAGAAAGAATTGGTTTAAAGCCCCAAGCCCGATCGGGAGAAATTTAAAGAAGACTATTCATTACTCCAATCCTCGGACTTCCAGGTAGAGGTCGCCCCGCGTGCGGTCAACTGTCAACTGTCAACTGTCAACTGTCAACTGAATAAAAATCTTGCTTGAGGCATAGAGACAAAACTAGAATATGCTTTAATAAATATCATAAACTAGCAGTAATAGCGCAACCGAGAGTAATTAAATGTCACGTTCTCCTATACAAAATTCCTCCCCAAATACTCCCAGCCCATCTCATGTAGCATCCTTGCGCCGACTCCGCCGGATCAGCCATTTACTAGACAATTCAATTCCAATTCCCGGCACAAAATACCGCGTCGGACTCGATCCGATATTGGGACTGATACCGGGCGGCGGCGATTTAATCAGTTCAATTTTTGCAGGCTATGTTGTCTTCAAATCCGCTCAAATGGGAGTGCCTCAAGAGACTTTAGTACAAATGGCAGCTAATATCGTATTTGATACAGTTGCCGGTACTGTACCTGTGGCCGGAGACTTGTTGGATGTTGCTTGGAAAGCTAATGTCAAAAATATAGAATTGCTGGATGCTCATTTAGGTTCCCCCGAACAAGGCAAAAAAGCCGATTGGCTATTTGTGGCTGCTTTGCTGTTGGGTTTGATGTTAATTGTCGGAGGCGTGATTTTCTTAAGCGTGATGCTTTTTGGGTGGCTATTTCAAGTAATTACCGGGCGTTAAGTTTGGGTTTGAGGCTAAAGATAAATCACTTTAGATGTGTCAGTTTCAGAGGAACTCGTCTGGTATGAATTGTACTAAAACAATTAAGTTTTAGTAGGATGACTTGCCAGTAAAAATATCTGGATTTAGGATAATTTATACTTGACAAATAATTTCTAACTGCGATCTAGAAAAAAACTGTTAGGTGCTCCGAAAAGTTCTCAAGGAATACTAAAATTTCTCAGGGTTTTAAAATTCAACCAACCCATGCCAAGAAAAGTTCTGGTGCTTTTACTCAAAAGAGATATGCGACAGAAATCGCAGCTATTGAGCAGAGTCTATTAAAGCACTTCGGAGACATCAAAGACTAGGCAGCATCTCACTGGTTGGTGTCAAAAGTGAGATGCTACCGTTCCTCTGACCGAAATTGAGGTAAATCAGCACTCTTTTTCTATCTCAAATGTGTTCTATAATACAAAGCGATCGCCCTTTCTCGAACCTTAAAAATATATCTTAAGGGCATTGACAAAAAGACTTAAATGTGCGTTGAGATTTAAATTTTCTTTCAAATTAGCTATTGACCAGATCGCCCTTGAGTCAGATATAGTTATATAATCCAGACTATAATATCAAATTGATATAAATGCTTGAATTATCAGCCCTTGGGCTGCTACAGTTGCAACCCCTGCACGGCTATCGGCTAAAGCAACAACTGGAGCTGTTTATGAGCAGTTGCATCAGCGTCAACTACGGAGCGATTTACCCGCTGCTGAAGCGCTTGGAAGAGCGAGGGGAGATTTCGGTAATAGCCGAAGAAGCCGGAGATGCGGGCTGTCCGCGCAAAATCTACGGAATTACCGCCAAAGGGCGCGAACTCTGGAGGGAAAAAATGCTCGAACACCCTCAAGAAAGCTGGGTTAACAGCGGTTCCCGGTTCCAAATCAAGTTTTTCTTTTTTGGAAACTTAGAACCTGCCGAAAGGCTGAAGCTATTGGAACACCGCTTGCGAGCCTGTTACACCCGGCAAGACTACATCGAAAGCCTCAAGAGCGAATATCCACTAACCGACGACTATCAATTTGCCTCTGGCGATCGCTGCAAGTCAGTGCTGGCGTCAGAGATAGAGTGGTTAACCGAGCAACTAGCTAAGGAAAGAAGCGCGATCGCCCGAGTGCGTGACTCCCCAACCTCCGCTGAATCCGGCGAATCCCAGGGAAAATCCTTCCAACTCACCCACTCAGGTGAGTCACAAGAAGGATGTGTAATCTGCCCTGGATAGCGTAACTTTTGAAAGATAAAAAACAACTTTCCTAAAAATAATCCCTCCCTAGCTTGGCTAACTGCCATCACCTGCAGACTAAAGCGCTTCACATACCCCAACCCCATTAAGAAGAGACTTTCCAGATTCCATCCTGTTTTAAAGCGCTTGTCCTTGTTCCCCCTTGTTTCAGGGGAAGCCCGGGGATGAAAGATTCCGCCAAAGTCTCAGTCAGTCAGACGTTAAAAAAAAATCTAAGTGGTGCTGCCAATGAGTTATTCTAAATCCCCAGAATCCGTGGTTGAAGCTGAAGAGCAAAAATCTGCCACACCGGAACTGCACCCAACCGATGCAGATGCAGACAGCGATCGACCGGATGATTTTCCGCCTGTTGCCGATCGCCCCGAGCCTGGTAAACCGCGATCGCGCTGGCCCCTAATTGCCGCGCTCGCGATCGCCGCAGGCGCAGCAGGTTTCGGCTGGTACTCGTGGCAATCGGGTCACAATCGCGCACAGCAACCGGCAGCAGCAGCCCAACCCCAAGGCATACCAGTCAAGCTGGCAGCCGTACAAACCAGTTCAGTCCAAGATGCCTCGGAATTTGTCAGCAGCTTAGAAGCCAAGCGTTCGGTAGAAATCAAACCCGAAGCAGAAGGGCTAGTCACGGAGATTTTTGTCAAATCCGGGGACTTCATAAACCAAGGGCAAGTCATCGCCCGCATGAAAAGCGACAGCGCCCAAGCTGATTTGAGGCAATCCCAAGCCAACCTGATTCGCGCTCAATCCCACTTAGCAGAATTGCAAGCAGGAACCAGGCCCGAAGAAATCGCCCAAGCTCAAGCCCAAGTCGCCCAAGCCCAAGCCAACCTAGCCCAACTGCGATCGGGCTCTCGGCCAGAAGAAATTGGTCAAGCCCAAGCCCGCGTTTCCCAAGCTGAAGCCGACCTCGCCGACGCCCAAACAGGTAGCCTCTTAGAAGACATCGCCCAAGCCAGAGCGCAAATAGAAGCAAGCACAGCCGAAGCAAAGTTAGCCACCCAGCAGCTTGCCAGATATCAGGCATTGGCGCAAGAAGGCGCAGAATCCGCCAACACCCTTGAGGAATACACCCAAAAAGCAGCCACTGCCAAAGCCAACCTCCGAGAAGCTCAAAGGCGGTTCGAGCAGCGGCAAAAAAACAGACAAGCCGAGATCGAGCGCCGGACAGCAGCTTTGCAACAGCAGCGGCAAGCTTTGCGGCAACTGCAAAACGGTTCGCGCCCAGAGGAAATAGCCAAAGCCGAAGCAGAAGTCGCACAAGCCAAGAGCAGATTAGCCGAGTTAGCCAACGGTACTCGCCAAGAACAGCTCGATCAAGCTGAAGCGCAAGTTGCCGAGGCCGCCGCTCAAGTGCGCGGCTTTCAAGTACAACTGCAAGAAACTGCTGTCATCGCGCCCTTCGCGGGAGTCATCGGCGACATACCAGTGAAAGTAGGTGATAACTTGCAAAAAGGTAACGCCATTGCCACCCTGACTGAGAACCAATTGCTAGACTTGCGGTTGTCAATTCCTTTGGAACGGATGCCTCAATTACGCTTAGGGCTGCCAGTACAAATGCTCGACGCTCAAGGTAAGGCGATCGCCCAAGGTCAAATCAGTTTTATCTCCCCGAACGTCAGCGCCAATTCCCAAACAATTTTAGCTAAAGCCACATTTCCCAACCCCACCGGCGAACTGCTTAATCTCCAGTTTGTCAAAGCTAAAGTCATCTGGAAACAGAAACCCGGAATTTTAGTTCCAGTCACAGCAGTCACTCGCTTAGGTGGGGAAACTTTTGTTTTCACAGCTCAAAAGCCAGAACAGCCCAAACCAGGGATGCCACCTTTAGTAGCGCGGCAAAAGTCCGTGAAATTGGGAGCCATTGAGGGGAATAATTATCAAGTTATCGAAGGTTTGAAAGCCGGCGAAAAAATTGTTACCGCAGGCATCCTTAACCTGACAGACGGGGCTCCCATTATGGCTCAAGAAGAAGGGAAAGGAACCGGGGAAAAATTACCAGTAGAAAGCAAAAAATAAGGTATGTAGTTGCGCTTGGGCGCTCTTAACAGGTGAATTAAGAGCGCTAAAGCGCAACTACTTACCTGCTTGGGCGCTCTTAATAGGTGAATTAAGAGCGCTAAAGCGCAACTACGTGCCCGATCTTAAATTACTTAATTGCTCAGCTATTAAAAACGGGTAATTTGAATTTTTGACTCAAGTGCAATTAGCAATTAGGAATTAGAAATTATCAACTAACAACTACCCATTACCCAAATAATGTTTGCAGATTTCTTTATTAAACGACCAGTCTTTGCTAGCGTCTGCGCCTTAATTATTGTTTTGGTAGGCGCAATCAGCATTCCCAGCCTGCCTATCGAGCGCTTCCCTGACATCAGCCCCACCCAAATCAACGTCACAGCCAACTATAGCGGGGCGAGTGCTGAAATTGTCGAAAATGCAGTTACGAACATCCTAGAAAGGCAAATCAACGGCGTTGAAGGACTAAAATATCTAACTTCCAGTAGTAGTAACGATGGCACCAGCACCATTACAGCTACCTTTGATTCATCGCGCAACAAAGACATTGCCGCCGTTGATATTCAAAATCGAGTTGCAGTTGCTCAGCCACAACTACCAGATGCCGTACAACGCACAGGAGTCACAATTACAAAACAGTCTACAAGTCTCCTATTAGCGATCGGTTTATTTACAGAGAATAAAGAATACGACACCATATTTTTAAGCAACTACGCTGACCTATATTTAGCAGATGCCTTAAAAAGAGTAAAAGGTGTGGGCGACGTGCGAATTTTTGGGGAAAGACGCTATGCAATGCGTTTATGGATAGACCCCAATAAATTAGCAGCGCGCCGTCTCACAATGCAAGATGTAACGAGCGCTCTCAACGAACAAAACTTGCAAGTTGGTGCTGGGAGAGTTGGTCAAGAACCTGCCCCACAGGGACAAATGTATCAAATTGACTTGCGTGCAGAAAGTCGCCTCAAAGAACCAGCAGAATTTGAAGAACTCGTCCTCAAAACAGAGACAAATGGAACTTTAGTTAAATTAAAAGATGTGGGGAGAGCAGAACTAGGGGCAGAGAATTACAGCTCATTTCTGCGATTTCGAGGCAATGATGCAGTAGGTTTAGGGATTTACCAACTGCCTGGAAGTAATGCTTTGAATGTTGCCCATGCCGTCAAAACAGAAATGGAAAAACTAGCGGTTGCTTTCCCTCCGGGGTTGGTACATAGAGTAGCGCTGGACACGACTTTGTTTGTAGAAGAGTCGATGGCAGAAGTAGTCAAGACATTATTTGAAGCAGTCTTGCTAGTGGTGATAGTGATTTTTGTTTTCTTGCAAGACTGGCGCACAACTATTATTCCTACCATCACAATTCCGATTTCTTTGATAGGGACGTTTGCCTTTATCAAAGTTTTCGGATTTACGATTAACAGTTTATCTCTGTTTGGTCTGACATTAGCGACTGGATTAGTGGTGGACGACGCTATCATTGTAGTAGAAAATATTGACCGCCTGATCCGGCAAGGTATGAACGCCCGCCAAGCAGCTTTTGAGTCGATGCGGGAGCTTTTTAGCGCTGTAATTGCAACTTCTTTAGTGTTGATGGCAGTGTTCGTGCCAGTGGCATTTTTCCCCGGAACTACGGGAGCGCTTTATAAACAATTTGCGCTGACTATTGCTTTTTCAGTCTTGCTTTCTACCTTTATGGCTATTACTCTGACGCCTTCACTTGCAGCTATACTACTGCGTCGAGGTCAGACGTTTGGAGGCCCGCTGGGTTGGGTTTTCGATCGGTTTAATGGAGTTCTTAATTGGGTACAGCGGCAATACCGGCAATCCTTAATATTTCTAACTGGAATTAAGACTATTGTCACCCTCGTGTTTATCGGTTCTCTGGGAGTAACTGCTTGGCTTTATTTATCAGTACCCACAGCATTTATCCCGGAAGAAGACCAGGGCTATTTTCTGACAATTATTCAAGGGCCTCAAGGTGTTTCGCTGCAATACACTCAGAAAGTAATGGACCAAGTAGAAGCAGAAATCCTCAAACTTCCTGAAGTTGTCGGGACTTTTTCCGTGGGTGGATTTGGTTTTAGCGGTAGCACTTCTAATCAAGGCATTATATTTACTACACTTAAATCCTGGGAAGAACGTCACGGAGAAGATCAAACTGTACAAGCGATTATTGGTAAGTTGCGGGGTAGATTTGGGGCGATTCCAGAAGCTAGAATTTTCCCGGTGAATCCGCCAGCTATTCAGGGTTTAGGTCAATTTGGAGGCTTCCAATTTCAATTGCAAGACCGCAAAGGCAACAGCGGTTTAGATGCCTTAGTCCAGACTATGGGCGGGATTTTGAAGCAGGCCAATCAGACACCGGGATTGCAAGCAGTATTTAGTACGTTTGCTGCGAATACGCCTCAGTTAATTGTGGAGGTTGACCGCAATCGAGCTAAGGCTCTAGATATTCCCATCAATGATGTTTTCAGTACGCTACAAACGGCTCTGGGCGCTCAGTATGTGAACGATTTTAACCTGCAGCAGCGCAATTATCGGGTGTATGTTCAGGCGGACAAACAGTTTCGCGATAACCCTGAAGATATTGGGAAATTGTATGTGCGTTCTGGAAAGAATGAAATGATTCCTTTGAGCAATTTGGTGAAGATTACTCCGGTGGTCGGAGCACAAACTGTTAACCACTACAATTTGTATCGGTCAATTGAAATTACTGGCACTCCGGCTCCGGGAGCGAGTTCTGGACAGGCGCTAAAATCGATGGAAAAGGTGTCGGCTGAAGTTTTGCCTTCGGGTTTTGGCTATGAATGGTCGGGGAGTTCTTTAGAAGAAATTGAGTCGGGGGGTCAAGCACCGATTATTTTCGGTTTGGGGCTGATTTTTGTGTTTTTGGTGTTGGCTGCACAGTACGAAAATTATGTCGATCCTTTCATTATTTTGCTATCGGTACCTCTGGCGATTTTAGGTGCTCTTTTAGCTCAGTCGGTGCGCGGTTTGGCTAATGATGTTTACTGCCAGATTGGTTTGGTGATGTTGATTGGATTGGCTAGTAAAAATGCGATTTTAATCGTGGAGTTTGCAAACCAGTTGCGGGAGCAGGGATATTCAATTGCTAAGGCGGCTGTTGAGGCTTCTCAAGAGCGTTTGCGACCGATTTTGATGACTTCTCTGGCTTTCATTTTGGGTATTGCTCCTCTGGTTAACCCAGAAGGTGCGGGTGCAGCCAGCCGCCGATCGCTAGGAAATGCGATCGCGGGCGGGATGGTTGTTTCTACTGTCTTGAGTTTGTTTATAGTGCCGGTTCTGTATGTGGTGGTTGTCTCGGCTCGCGATCGCTTTAAGAAACGCGATCGGCTAGACAATCACCCCGATGACGGCACAATTTTGAACGGCAAAACAACTGCCGGCGAGGAGATTGAACGCGATAAAGTATCGCCGTTGTAGTTGGTAATTAGTTCCTTTAACTATTCAGTTAGTGGCTCTTTCTTCAAAATACGCGACTATCTGTGCCACCCACTTTTGTATTGTGGCGACGCTGTGGGGCCACTCTCGGAGAAGATTTTTTGTGCAGGTAGCGATCGCCCGATCGCCCTCCATCGTGCAATAATAATATGACTTGCACGAAAACTCTATTAGTAGGGTAAGCATTGCCCCACTTACTACTACAGGTAGCGTCTCAACTGTCAACCCGTGCAAGTTACCAATTCAACCGGCTGTTGCACTACACAAATTTTTCCTAATGGCTGAAGTCCCCCTAAATCCCGCAGAACTTGCAGAAGCCCTCAACGGCTTTACCGATATCAATTTCCAATTGCCAGACCCAGAAGACGAACACATACCAGACTTTGATTTTGAAAATCAGGTTGACAATGCCTGGAAAGTGTGCGATCGCTTCGACTTGCAAACCGACATTTGGCGGGGACGCATTCTCCGAACAGTTAGAGACAGAGAAAAAAAAGGCGGCGAAGGACGCGGTACAGGGTTTTTGAACTGGCTCAAAGAAAGAGAAATTGGCAAAAGTCAAGCCTATTCTCTAATAGAATTAGCTAACAGTGCAGATACCCTGATCGAGCAAGGAGATTTAGACCCAGATTCCATTAGAAACTTCAGCAAAAGAGCCTTTGTAGAAACCGCCAAAGCATCTCCCGAAGTCCAGCAAATGGTAACAGATGCCGCAGCAAATGGCGATCGCATCACGCGCCGCGAAGTCAAACAACTCTCCGACGAATGGATGGCAATGAATTCAGATTTATTGCCAGAAGAAGTCAAAGAAAAAGCATCTACCGGTTCTCTACCTTCCCGCTACCTCGCTCCTTTAGTCAAAGAAATGGAGAAACTCTCCCCATCTCACCAAAGCGAAATTCAAAAAGAAGTAGCAGAAAATCCCGACGTAGATACTGTCAAACAGCTAACTTCCGACGCCAAAAACTTATCAAAATATCTCGACGCAGCCGCCCAAGTGCAAGCTCTCAATCAGTCTCATTTAGACATGGAAATGGCCTTAGAAGAATCTTTGCGAGTCGGCTGTTTGGGAACCACCGCCGACGTTGTAAAACAAGCCGCACAGCTAGAACAAACAGTAGTCAAACTCTACACAATTTGGAAGCGTTTAGGCAGTTTAGCAGATAGATTGTACGTGGATACAGGAGCAAGCACACCCAATTTGCGCTTGCTTTTGGGATGCTTGGACACTCTTTCGGGAGAAAAGATTGAAGTGGATTTCGGAGACGGAGAACGCTCTGTTCGCTTGCAAATTTTCAGCGAATAGCTCAACCTTGACTGCGGATAAATGCCAACCTCCCGGCTTATTATCGGCGTGTATTCCTGTTCATCGGCGGTGAAAATTTCTGATTTTTTTCCAAAGATAGCGGGGATTCAAATAACGCCGATATTTTGTAACTACTTCTTTTCCCAATATAACCACACTCAGCCAAAAACAAACTTCTGCCCCAACAGCCAAAACTACAGATAAAGTAGTTTTTTGCGTAATGTCCAGCGGCAGGAAGGGTACAATAAATAAGACTACTAACCACGGTACAAAAGATACGATAAATAAAAACAAACCGAGCTTCTGCATAGATTCACATAATACAGCTTTAATATCCCCTTTATATCTTAGTCTAGTTAAATTTAACTTCGTTTGTATAGTAGCGATTTCCATCGCCGAGTGACTACAAATTCACATTTTTTACCAATGTCAGCAACAGGCTTTCCGGTCTGTTCCACAAATACTAAATATTCTTGTGGAACAGGCCGGAAAGCCTGTTAAGCGAGAATGGTTCAACATCTGACTACAAACTTTATTGCGAAGCATTTCCAACTCAATTCTTAATCCCCGTCGCCGCAATCCCCCGAATAAACTGCCGCTGACCGGCCAAAAACAGCAACACCACCGGCACACTCCCAATCACCACCGCCGCCATCAACAACTGCCAACTGCTAGTAAACTGTTCCTGAAACTCGGCCAAAACCAACTGCACAGTCCGCAACTCGGGCCGGGTGGTAAACACCAGCGGCTTAAACAAATCGTTCCACTCCCCGATAAACGTAAACAAAAACAGCGTCACCAAAGCAGGGCGGGCCAAAGGCAACATCACCTGCCACAAAACCTGCCAGCGGTTAGCCCCGTCCAGCATTGCCGCCTCCTCCAACTCCACCGGAACAGTCATAAAATACTGGCGCAGAATAAAAATCCCAAAACCGTTAGCCGCCGTCGGCAAAATCAGCGCCCCGTAAGTATTCAGCAGGTGGCCCCACTTCAAAACCAAGAAAATCGGAATCACCAAAAGTTGAAACGGAATTACCAGCGTCGCCAAAACCCCCAACACAATCGCCTGTCGCCCGCGAAACTTCAGCCTGGCCAAGGCGTAACCGGCCAAAGCAGAAGTCACAACCTGAAAAGCAGTTACTGCGATCGCCACTAGAGTAGAATTAAGGAATGCCAACAAAAAATTGCCCCGCCGCCAAGCCTCTTGATAGTTCGCCAAAGTCAGGCCTGTGGCCTTGACACCGACACCAGATGGTGATAAGGAAACCAAAAATACAGCAGCCAGCGGCAGCAGCACCAGCGCAGCACCCGCCAGCAACAAAATAAAACTCAGCAGTTCCAGCGCTTGAGACCTGTCAAAGGATTTACCCATAAATTTCTGAATTAACCTAAAATAATAAGCCTGTGAGGTTCTCCAACCCGATCGCCTCCCAGATTCCCATACAACAACATCATAGTCGTAGAGGGAAAGAAGGAGTACCTAGGGAGGAAGTTGTGATTAGGATATAATGTTATAGATAGATTTGGTACTATAAAACCCTAAAACCCAGAAAGGGGGAGACATAGACCGTATTTCTATCATCTATTTCCGGGCAAAAGATCTACTAACGACTAATTCAAGTAATTAGTAAATAGATAGCATTCTAGCGATAGTCTTTCTGGAGCGTTCGACGGCAAAAGTCTGCCAAACACGCGCTCGGACGCCAGTTTTTCCCGGAACGTCAAAGAAAAGTTCTTTGTCGAAAGAACCCTCAGCTATAATCTCTGATTTAGATGGGGTGCGTTCAAAAAAGGTAAAGTGCACTGTCACTGACCCCTAATTTTAAAGGGGTTTCCAAACATCCCACAAGCTTGTATAAGGAGACTACATATCTATGCCCCAGCTTGAGGCCAGCCCAACAATTGACTTTCAAACCGAAACTTACAAAGATGCTTACAGTCGCATCAACGCCATTGTGATTGAAGGCGAACAAGAAGCTCACGACAATTACCTGACACTGGCCGAACTGTTGGCTGACAAAAAAGCAGAGTTAGTTGGCTTGTCCAAGATGGAGAACCGCCACATGAAAGGCTTCCAAGCTTGTGGCCGGAATCTTAAAGTCACGCCCGACATGGCATTTGCCAAGCAGTTCTTTTCGGAATTGCACAAAAACTTCCAGACGGCCGCGGCCCAAGGTCAGATTGTAACTTGCTTGTTGATTCAATCACTAATTATCGAGTGTTTTGCGATCGCAGCTTACAACATCTACATCCCCGTCGCCGATGACTTTGCCCGCAAAATCACCGAAGGCGTAGTCAAAGAAGAATACAGCCACCTCAACTTTGGGGAAGTCTGGCTGCAAGCTCACTTTGAGGAATCCAAAGCCGAACTAGAAGCCGCCAACCGCCAAAACCTGCCCATCATCTGGAAGCTGCTAAACGCTGTCGCAGACGATGCCCGGGTCTTGGGAATGGAAAAAGACGCTTTAATCGAAGACTTTATGATTGCCTACGGCGAAGCTCTAGGCAACATAGGCTTTAACAACCGCGATATCATGCGGATGTCAGCACAAGGCTTAGCAGCCTAGTTAATTCGGACATAAGGAATGGGAAAAAAATTAAAAATTAAAAATTAAAAATGGGATACCTCATTTTAAAATACACATTTTTAATCTTCCCATCTTCCCTCTTCCCTCTTCCATTTTCAATCTTCAATCTTCAATCTTCCTTCATTTGACAACTTAATGTTTGGTCTAATCGGTCACTTAACCAGCTTAGAACACGCCCAATCAGTAGCTAACGAGCTGGGCTATCCAGAATATGGCGATCAAGGTCTCGATTTTTGGTGCAGCGCACCGCCCCAAATAGTTGATCATATCACGGTAACAAGCATCACTGGACAAAAAATAGAAGGCCGCTATGTCGAGTCCTGTTTTCTGCCAGAAATGCTAGCCACTCGCCGGATTAAAGCAGCCACTCGCAAAATCCTTAATGCGATGGCACACGCTCAAAAAAACGGGATTAACATCACTGCTTTAGGCGGCTTTTCTTCGATCATTTTTGAGACTTTCAACTTGCAGCAAATTAAGCAAATTCGCAATCTCAAGTTGGAGTTTGAACGCTTCACAACCGGCAACACTCACACGGCTTACATCCTCTGCCGCCAAGTAGAAGAAGCAGCCCCAAAATTAGGGATTGAACTTTCAAAAGCCACTGTAGCCGTTTGCGGTGCTACTGGCGATATTGGCAGTGCGGTGTGTCGCTGGCTGAATGTTAAAACAAATGTAGCAGAATTGTTGCTGATTGCCCGCGACAAAGAACGATTGCAAGATTTGCAATCGGAATTGGGGCGAGGCAAAATTATGGATTTGGAAGAAGCCCTGCCCCAAGCGGATATAGTTGTCTGGGTAGCCAGTATGCCAAAGGGAGTAGAAATTGACCCTAAGACATTGAAGCAACCCTGTTTATTGATTGACGGTGGCTATCCAAAAAATTTGGCAACTCAGGTTCAGCATCCAGAAATTTACGTACTCAATGGCGGCATTGTGGAGCATTCCCTCGATATTGAGTGGAAAATTATGAAGATTGTCAATATGGATGTGCCGGGCAGACAGTTGTTTGCCTGTTTTGCTGAATCAATGCTGCTGGAGTTTGAAAAATTGTATACCAATTTTTCTTGGGGACGGAATCAAATTACTGTGGAGAAGATGGAGCAAATCGGTCTTATTTCTGTCAAACACGGTTTCCGACCTTTATTAATGTCATTTTGATGTTAACAGTTGACAGTTGACAGTTGACAGTTGACTGTTGACTGTTGACTGTTGATAGTTGGGGGGAAGTAAGAGAGAGGGTATGGGTTCTTCCGTACTTAGTGCGCCCAACTATTAGTTTAAGTAGTTAAAACCCAAGCTAGGTATAAATCGAACGAAAAAATGGCTCTAAATCAACTAAAGTAAGACCGGAAATCCTTGCTGTGTAAAAACTTAGGCAATTAATTTTAGATAAATTACACGCTAAGTACGGAAGACCCAGGGTATGCGCTTTAACCTATTATATTAAAAAGTCAAACGAAGCTGGAACCCCTGGTTTTTAAGCACGGTACGAAGCACATCACAATTTAAAATTCAAAACTTCCCATTTTTCCCTCTTTTTCAGCATCCCCTGACAGGGTAGGATCGGAAAAGAGTCGATCGACAAAACCTGACAAAACCTTATAGAAATTATCCGCGTGCCAAACCCAGACCGTAAACCCTTACTCTTAGATTTTGAAAAGCCCCTGGCCGAACTAGAAAGCCGAATTCACCAGATTCGCGAACTCGCCGAAGAAAACAGCGTCGATGTCACCGACGAAATTCGCAAACTCGAAGCGCGTTCGGCCCAACTGCGACAAGAAATCTTCAGCAGCTTGTCCCCCATGCAGCGGCTGCAACTCGCCCGTCACCCGCGCCGTCCCAGCACCCTCGATTACATTCAGGCAATTAGCGACGAGTGGATCGAGCTTCACGGCGATCGGCGCGGCACAGACGATCCGGCCCTCGTCGGCGGAATTGCCCGCATAGACGGGCGTCCCACCGTCATCATCGGCCATCAAAAAGGGCGCGACACTAAAGACAATATCGCCCGCAACTTCGGCATGGCTGCTCCCGGCGGCTACCGCAAAGCCCTGCGGTTGATGGAACACGCCGATCGCTTCGGAATGCCAATTTTCACCTTTATCGACACTCCGGGGGCTTGGGCGGGCTTAGAAGCAGAACAGCTAGGACAGGGAGAGGCGATCGCCTGCAACCTCCGAGAAATGTTTCGCCTCGACGTTCCCATTATTTGCACCGTCATCGGCGAAGGCGGTTCCGGCGGCGCTTTGGGCATCGGTGTCGGCGAGCGGCTGTTGATGCTGGAACATTCCGTCTACACCGTCGCCACCCCCGAAGCTTGTGCGGCCATTCTCTGGAAAGACTCTGCTAAAGCTAACTTAGCCGCAGAAGCCCTGAAAATCACCTCCTGGGATTTGAAAAACCTCGGCGTTCTCGATCAAATAGTACCAGAGCCGATCGGCGGCGCTCACTCGAATCCCCTCAAAGCTGCGTCCATACTCAAACAAGCTTTGTTAGAAAACTTAGCAGAACTAAGACAGCTTACTGGTCAGCAGCGGCGCGAACTCCGGTATCAAAAGTTTCGGCATATCGGTGTATTCACTGAAATTTCGGCTTGAGCCGATCGATTCAGAGCTGTGAGTTATGAGTTTAAAAATCTCTTACTTTAAACTCATAACTCACAGCTCTTTATTCTGCCGCTCTATCAGCAGTGTTATAATTTCTCAAGTGACACCGGCTTAACAGTTCTTAATGTCGATCTCATAATTAACTGGGATCTCCCGCAGCAGACAGTTGTCTAATTTGCCGAAGAAGGCTGCAACGCTTGAGGGAGTTGCCGAGCGAAAGTATTAGGACAGTGAATGAACCATCCCACAACAAAGCAGGCTCTGATTACCGGAGCCAGCAGCGGTATTGGCAAAGCGACGGCTTTAGCGTTCGCCGCCGAGGGCATAAATTTGGCCTTAGTTAGCCGAGAGTCGGAAAACTTAGAAGCCGTTGCCGCAGCAGCCCGAGAATTCGGAGTAAAAGCAGAAGCTTATCCCTTAGACTTGGCAAAACTCGAGCAAGTGCAAAGCAGCATCAGCGCGATCGCAGCTCAATTCGGCCCCGTAGATATCCTGGTCAACAGCGCGGGTATGGGCTACACCGGCTCCTTGACGGAAACGTCCCTAGCCGACTGGCAGAGCGTTCTAGACCTCAATCTTACTAGCGTTTGGCAGTGCATTCTAGGAGTTTTGCCGTCAATGCGCGATCGCGGATCGGGAATCATCATCAACGTTTCCTCGATCGCCGGCAACCAAACCTTCCCCAACTGGGGAGCCTACTGCGTCAGTAAATTCGGTCTCATGGCTTTGTCTAAAACCTTAGCCGCCGAAGAACGGGCTCGCGGAATTCGCGTAACAGCAATCTGTCCGGGTTCTGTCAATACTCCCATGTGGGACACAGACACCGTGGACGCCGACTTCGATCGCACCGCCATGTTAACCCCAGAAATCGTCGCCCAATCAATTCTGCACGCAGTTCAGTTGCCAGCGAGTGCAGTAATTGAAGAAATCACACTCATGTCCAACGCAGGAGTTTTGTGAACTGGAGATTTCAGACTGCTGGATTTTTCTCGAATTCAACAATCTTTGAATCTCTAGCTATATCCCCCAATCGAAAATCTAAAATCTAAAATCGAAAATCGATTCACCCTCACACCAACTTGTTATGACAATTGCATCTTCCGCCGATTCCAATGGCTCTAACTCAATCTCGACTGACAGCACGAAACTGTTACAAACCCCAGACAACAACACCCCGCGCATCCCAACTCGACCCGATCGCAATTCCTCGAACGGTCAAGAATCCAGCGTACCCAAACCCTCAGAAGTAGGCCAGGAAGAAATGATGGCCGCCGTTCGCACAATGCTGCTGGGAGTAGGAGAAGATCCCGAACGCGAAGGATTGCTCAAAACCCCGAAGCGGGTAGCAGAAGCAATGCGGTTTCTCACCAGCGGTTACAGTCAATCCCTCGAAGAACTCCTCAACGGCGCTATCTTTGACGAAGGTCACAACGAAATGGTACTCGTGCGAGACATCAGCGTCTTCAGTATGTGCGAACACCATATGCTGCCGTTTATGGGTCGAGTTCACATTGCTTACATTCCCAACCAAAAAGTAGTGGGATTGAGCAAATTAGCCCGAATTTCCGAGATGTACAGCCGCCGGTTGCAGGTGCAAGAACGTTTGACGCGCCAAATTGCCGAAGCAGTTCAGACAATATTGGAACCGAAGGGAGTGGCCGTAGTAATGGAAGCCAGCCATATGTGCATGACGATGCGGGGCGTGCAAAAACCCGGTGCTTGGACGGTTACGAGTGCCATGTTGGGCGTGTTTCAAGAGGAACAGAAAACTCGCGAAGAATTCCTGAATTTGATCCGCCACCAACCGGCATTCTTTTAGTCAGTTGACAGTTGACAGTTGGCAGTTGGCAGTTGGTAGTTAACAGTAATTAGTAGGTTGGGTTGCGTCCCTCAACCCAACACAATCTATCAAGCAAGGCTAATGGCAGCTAACAGTCATCCGATTTTAGATTTTAGATTTTAGATTTTAGATTTTAGATTCAAGAATTGAAGCATTGACTTGCGCGAGATAAATACGTTCGGCAAGTTTCATCGGATACAGGTTTTTTATTTCCCAGTCCTGAGTCTGCTTTCGGAATGAATCACGTGGCGGGTATCCTAAATGCTTGATTGTCAACAGCCAGAGTAAAAGCTGTGGAAGCAATTCCACAATCTAAAATCTAAAATCTAAAATCTAAAATCGGATGACGATCGACTGATAAACCCATAAAATAGACGGGTGACTCATGACTTGTGACTAAATGAATCCCATTAAATTCGGAACAGATGGCTGGCGCGGCATCATTGCTGACGATTTTACATTCGATCGCGTAGCGTTAGTCGCTCCCCTAGCGGCACAAGTTCTCGCACAAACCGGCGGCAGCGATGGCAGCAGCGGTACCGTCATTGTCGGTCACGACCGCCGATTTTTGGCTGAAGAATTTGCCTTCACAGCGGCTGTTGCCGTTCAAAACGCAGGATTTGACGTGCTGCTGAGCGAATCCTACGCCCCCACTCCAGCTTTCAGTTTAGCGGCCAAACAATTAAATGCTTTGGGTGCGATCGTCCTGACCGCCAGCCACAATCCCGGTGCATATTTAGGGTTAAAAGTCAAGGGCGGATTTGGCGGTTCAGTTTCGCCGGAAGTTACTCAACAGATAGAAGAAAAACTAGAAAATCCGGCGGCACTTTCAGCAAATCCCGGCAAATTAGAGAATTTCAATCCTTGGCCGGCTTACTGCAAAACCTTGCGGGAAATGGTAGATATTGAGGCGATTAAAGAAGCGATCGCCAGCGGCAAAATTACAGTATTTGTAGATGTAATGCACGGGGCCGCCGCCGGAGGACTAGCTCAAATTTTAGAAGAAACAGTACACGAAGTCAACAGCGATCGAGATCCGCTGTTCGGCGGCGGTGCACCCGAACCTTTGCCCCGCTACCTGTCGCAGTTATTCCGCGTGATGCGAACTCACCAGCGAAAAAGTTCTGGTTTGTCAATTGGATTTGTATTTGACGGAGATAGCGATCGAATTGCAGCCGTTGACTCTAGCGGCAACTTTCTCAGTTCGCAAATCCTAATTCCCATATTAATCGAACATTTAGCTTCACGGCGCGGCTTGACAGGAGAAGTCATCAAAACAGTCAGCGGTTCAGACATAATTCCCAAAATTGCCAAGCTGTACGACTTGCCGTTATTTGAAACGCCGATCGGTTACAAGTATATAGCCGATCGAATGTTAACCACCCAAGTCTTAGTCGGCGGCGAAGAATCGGGAGGAATTGGCTACGGTACGCACATACCCGAACGAGATGCTTTGCTGTCAGCGCTGTACTTGTTAGAAGCAGTTGTCAAATCCGGGGAAGACTTAAGCGAAATTTACAGCCGACTGCAACAAGAAACCAGCTTTACTTCAGCTTATGACAGAATCGACTTGCACCTAGCAAACATGGAAGAAAGGTCGCGTTTGCTGTCGCTGCTGCAAAATCAACCCTTAACAGAAATCGCCGGCAAAGCAGTGGTAGATTGCAACAAAGTTGACGGATATAAATTCCGTTTAGCCGACGGAAGTTGGCTGTTAATTCGGTTTAGCGGAACCGAACCGGTGTTGCGGCTGTATTCAGAAGCCGCGACATTGAAAGAAGTTATGCAAAACTTAAACTGGGCGAAAAATTGGGCGCATAATTAATCGGACTTTTCAACCGCAGATCGACGCAGATAAACGCGGATGACTTGATATCAAATCTCTCTTTCTCCGTGTCCTCTGCGTCCTCTGCCGTAAAAAAAGGTTCTTCATAAATAAAATAGTATTGCCATAGCAATCCTCCCCTAAATTGTGAGTTCTTTCTCTTGTCTTCTCTTCCTTCGCGTCTTCGCAGTTCGTAAAAAAATTTTACTCACCAATGAAATACTATTGCTATATCAGGTTAATTTTAGGATAAAAGAAGATGGCATACAGCGATTTTAGCCTTGCGAGAGTCAAAAAAGATTTTGGATTAACCTTAGATGAAAGCCGCAATTTATTTACCGAGACCAAACCAGTTTCACCCTCAGAAATTTTAACAACAATCCTGATTGATTATGTACCTCTAGCAACTTTTATTTCCACAGAAAAAGCTCGATCGGAATTTTTGATTGCCCCGATATTAGCAGAAGCCCGGCGATTGTTAAACAAACGAGTTTCTCTTTTTTCCGGTAAGGATTTTACTGTCGATCCAGAAAGAGGCTTGCAAGGATTTTGCGATTATATTATTAGCGGTTCTCCAGAACAATTGTTCATCAGTGCTCCGGTTATAACAATTTTTGAGGCAAAAAAGGAAGATATTATTGGCGGTTTGGGTCAATGCGCGGCTGCAATGGTAGCGGCTCAATGTTTCAATCAAAACCAAGACACTGAGGTCGATCGCATTTACGGCGCGGTGACAACGGGAACTAACTGGAAATTCTTGATTTTGGAGGAAACTACTGTTTATATCGATCCGATTGAATACTATATTCAAGATGTTGATAAGATTTTGGGAATTTTGTTGCAACCCTTTTCCCAATATGTTTGTTAATATGGAGCCGTAAGTTTTAAGAGAAATAATGACCAAGAATTTCAAAGGTGGTACCCGCCACGTGATTTATCCGTGGAATCAATCCAAAATCTCAAATCTCAAATCTTCAAGCCCCCGAATTTATCTCGCGCAAGTAAATCTCAAATCTAAAATCTAAAATCTAAAATCGAATGACCGATCGCAAATTGCTAGTTGTAGCTACGGGCAATCCGGGCAAACTCAAGGAAATGCAAGTTTATCTTCAGGATTTGGGATGGGAATTGCAGCTAAAACCGGAAGAGTTGGAAATCGAGGAAACAGGCGAAACTTTTATGGCTAATGCTTGCTTGAAGGCGTCTGAAGTGGCAAAAGCAACCGGCCAATGGTCGATCGCGGATGATTCGGGTTTAATGGTAGATGCACTCGACGGTCAACCCGGCATTTATTCCGCGCGCTACGGGAAAACCGATGCTGACAGAATCTCTCGACTCCTCAAAGAATTGGGAAGCGAACAAAACCGGGAAGCACAATTTGTTTGCGCGATCGCGATCGCCCGTCCCGACGGTACAATTGCCCTGCAAGTAGAAGGAATTTGCCGCGGCGAAATCCTGCAAACTCCTCGCGGTACCGGAGGTTTCGGATATGACCCCATTTTCTACGTACCCGCACAGCAACAGACTTTTGCCGAAATGACACCGGATATCAAGCGATCGCACTCTCACCGCGGTCGAGCCTTCCAGGCTCTAATACCACAAATGACGAACCTTGTCAACTCATAATCAAGAAAAAAGCTAAAACATCGGGTCACTGTGGCATTGGATATTGACACTTAGGTATCAAAACTAAACAGGAAATAGGTTTTTTTGTTGGCAATTACCAATTACCAATGCCCGATGTCCTGTTTGCCCAATGCCCAATGCCCCAGTATCTTAGATTGCCTCCAAGTTCTTTTCCCCAGTCCGAATCCGAATAATTTGTTCTACAGGAGAGATGAAAATCTTGCCGTCGCCAATCTCGCCCGTGCGGGAAGCCGCGATAATTTTATCAACCACCATGTCAACCTGATCGTTTTCCACAACAATCTCGACCTTGAGCTTTTGCAAGAACTCAACAGTGTACTCAGAACCGCGATAGCGTTCTGTCATACCCTTCTGACGGCCAAAACCTCTAACTTCAGAAACAGTCATCCCCACAATACCAGCATTGACGAGTGCGATTTTCACTTCGTCTAGTTTAAAGGGGCGAATAATAGCTTCAACCTTTTTCAAGTTTCTCACTCCTAACAGTTAGTACCTTCGTTATATTACTTAATCGGCGTGACATCTTTTAATACCACGGCCAACAGCAAGTATTTTGTCAAGTATATTACCCTATCTTGTACTCGCCGCGATGAAATGCACGCCAACCTTTAACAATATTCTCGGATTTTTCGGGGGCGCGGGTTGAGGGCTCGGGCCGATCGCGGTAGAGTTAAGAAGACTGCAGCAGCAGTCTGCAGCCGATCTGCTAAAACAGAAAAAGAACCTAGGAGACAGGAGTTTTCCGAGTTTCCGCTTTGCTATGTCAGATTTGCACGTATTGCTGAAAACTATAATTGCCAGAGGCGGTCAGTTAAACTATTCCTATGCACCCAGCCAGCCCTCCCCCTGACCGCAGCGGGCTTTATGCCCTATTGAAAAATCGCCCCTTCCTCGCCTTGTGGACTGGCCAGTTATTGGCCCAAGTGGCGGATAAAATATTTTACGTATTGCTGATTATTCTGCTGAAAACAGGAGACTACCGCCCCTGGCCTGTTTCTTGGCAACATTCGGAAAATTCTATGCTGTCAGCGGTGATGATCGCCTACACGGTGCCGGCGATCGTCTTTGGTTCGGCAGCCGGTATCGTGGTAGATCGGTTTTCCAAAAAGCAAATGCTGATTGCCTGCAACGTGATTCGAGCCGCGTTGATTGTAGCTTTGCCGTTTTTGCCCAAAGCTTTTGTGGTTTTGTTGACGATGACGTTTTTGATCTCTACCGTAACGCAATTTTTTGCTCCGGCAGAGCAGGCTGCAATCCCCCTGGCAGTGGGGCGAGAGGGACTGATGTCGGCAAATGCGCTGTTCGCCTCGTCCACAATGGGCGGGATTATTGTCGGGATGACGATCGGCGAACCGCTGTTTAGTTGGGTAAAACACAGCTTCGGAGCCGATTCTCAAGAGTTTTTGCTGGGCGGGTTGTACCTGATATCTGCAGCTTTGATCTCTGCCATGCGGATCAAAGAAAGTCATGCCGGCAGCAGTGGCAAAAACGTCCATCCTTGGCAAGACCTCAAAGAAGGTTTGCGCTATTTGAAACACAATCACCTTGTCAGCAACGCGATGGTGCAGTTGACAATTTTGTATTCCGTGTTTGCGGCGCTTCAGGTGCTGGCGATCGCGCTTTCAGGCAAAATAGGTCTCAAAGAAACTCAATTTGGCTTTTTGCTGGCTGCTGCGGGAATTGGAATGGTCTTCGGCGCCGCCTTTTTGGGACACTGGGGTCATCGAATGCACCACAAACCTCTGCCTTTAATCGGTTTCTTGATGATGGGTTTTGTATTAGCAATGTTTGCCTTTACCCGACAGTTGTGGGTGGGATTCGGATTGAGTGCTCTGTTCGGTTTTGGTGCTTCCTTAATTAACGGGCCGATGCAGGCTCTGATTCAAGAAAAAACTCCAGAATCTATGCGGGGCAAAGTCTTTGGATTGGAAAACAATGCGATTAATATTGCTCTGAGCCTGCCTTTAGCGATTACCGGCCCGCTGACTGATGCTGTCAGCAAAGCAGTCGGCTCGGATGATGTCGGCTTGCGGATCGTGTTGCTGAGTTTGGGCTTTTTGGTCTCGGTGATGGGCATGGCAGCTTGGAAACATACTCGCAAAGTCTTGCAGGATGTTCTGTAAACTTTGCCAAGAAGGAACAGGGAAGTTCGGCAACGGATTGTGTAACGGATGTAACGGATGTAACGGATGTAACGGATGTAACGGATGCAAGGAAGAACGAAGAAGGAAGAAGGAAGAAGGAAGATAAAACACGGGATTGGTGTCAACTTAAGGTCAAATGCAGTACCGCTCTACTGTTTGACCGAAAGCATCGAGGATACAAGCCGCCGGATTCATCCGTCCAGAAAGAAAAAACCTGTATCCGATAAAGGAGCCCCGACTCGATCCGTGGAGTCAATGCTAAAATCTAAAATCTAAAATCTAAAATCGATTGACGATTATTGTCCAGATATCCTGAGAGTTGGGGGCGAACCGGAGCATTCTCTTTAGTTTCCCTTAAGAACGGGAATGGGAGCGGGATCGAGACTCGCGTACAAACAAGATTTATCAAGGGTTTTAGGCGAGTGTTGACACCAATGGTAAGAAGGAAAATGGCTTTCTTTTCACGATCGATCCATAACATAGCAACCGCCCTGATGATTAGGACGTTCTTAATTGCTCAAACGATTGTTTTTCTTGTCGAATGCCGCATGACGAATGCTGTACAAGCGTCATATAGCGGTAAACCGGCATAGAAGCCGCGATTTCCTCTGTTTCTTTTCTTCCTCTGCTGTTCCACAATTTCTCGATCGGGCGAACCCTCTGCGATCGCGAAATCTTTAGTAAAATCTCACCAGTTAAATTTTCATAGTTTCATTAATTGAGATTAAAGTAGTATAAAAGCTTTCATTAAAAATCATAATTAGTTTAAGGAAGGAAATTCTGTGCAACTAAAAACTAAAGTGACCATCAAGCGTGCAACTGGTGGATTTGCTCTGATTGACAGCTTGATCCGCCACGGCGTCAAGCATATTTTTGGTTATCCCGGCGGCGCAATTCTGCCACTTTACGACGAACTCTACCGCGCTGAAGAAACCGGCGCTATCAAACACATTCTGGTGCGCCACGAGCAAGGCGCGGCTCACGCGGCCGACGGGTACGCCCGCGCTACCGGACAAGTTGGGGTTTGTTTCGCAACTTCCGGGCCCGGCGCAACTAATTTAGTGACGGGGATTGCGACGGCCCACATGGATTCGATCCCGATGGTAATTATTACTGGGCAGGTACCCCGTGCGGCGATCGGCACTGATGCGTTTCAGGAAACAGATATCTACGGCATTACCCTGCCAATTGTCAAGCATTCTTATGTAGTGCGCGACCCGAGAGATATGGCGCGAACTGTGGCTGAAGCTTTCCACATCGCCAGTACAGGGCGTCCGGGGCCGGTGTTGATTGATGTACCCAAGGATGTGGGTTTAGAAGAATTTGACTATCTGCCCGTGGAACCGGGATCGGTGAGAATTCCGGGCTACCGGCCGACGGTGAAGGGAAATCCCCGGCAAATTAATCAAGCAATCTATTTGCTGAAGGAAGCAAAGCGTCCTTTGCTGTATGTGGGCGGCGGAGCGATCGCGGCGGGGGCCCACGAGGAAATTAAGGAACTCGCCGAACTTTTCCAATTGCCGGTCACGACAACGCTGATGGGCAAAGGTTCCTTTGACGAAAACCATCCTTTGTCGGTAAAAATGCTGGGGATGCACGGCACTGCTTACGCTAATTTTGCCGTTACCGAGTGCGATTTGCTGATTGCTGTCGGGGCGAGGTTTGACGATCGCGTGACGGGCAAATTAGACGAGTTTGCCGCGCGCGCTAAGGTGATTCACATCGATATCGACCCGGCGGAAGTGGGAAAAACTCGCGGCCCTGACGTGCCGATTGTCGGAGATGTCCGCCAAGTTTTGATCGATTTGCTGCGCCGCTGTCGGGAGACTGGAGTTTCGGGGAAAGCCGGACAGACTGCAGAATGGCTGCACAGGATCGATCGGTGGAAACAGGACTATCCGTTAGTTGTGCCTCATTACCCAGACATTTTGTCTCCGCAAGAAGTGATTTCCGAGTTGGGTACTCAAGCGCCGGATGCTTACTACACGACGGATGTCGGTCAACATCAAATGTGGTCGGCTCAATTCTTGAACAACGGGCCGCGCCGCTGGATTTCGAGCGCTGGTTTGGGCACGATGGGTTACGGGGTGCCGGCGGCGATGGGCGCGAAAATGGCGCTACCCGACGAGCAAGTGATTTGTATTGCTGGCGATGCTAGCGTGCAAATGAATATTCAAGAACTGGGAACTTTAGCACAATACGGCATTAATGTCAAGATTGTGATTGTAAATAACGGCTGGCAGGGAATGGTGCGGCAGTGGCAGCAGGCGTTCTACGGCGAGCGTTATTCGTCGTCGAACATGACTGTAGGGATGCCGGATTTTGTGATGCTGGCTGAAGCTTACGGGGTGAAGGGGATGCAGGTTTCGCGGCCGGAGGAACTCAAAGATGCGATCGGGCAAATGCTCGCTCATGAGGGCCCGGTGCTGATGAACGTGAAGGTGACGAGGGACGAAAATTGCTATCCGATGGTAGTTCCAGGTAAGAGCAACGCTCAAATGGTTGGTTTGCCCGATCGTAGCAAGTTGCAATCAGCAGAGTTGGTTTATTGTCCCAGTTGCGGCGCGAAGAATGTTTCGACCAATAACTTTTGTCCTGAGTGCGGGACAAAAGTTTAAGGGCTGAAACTAGGGACACGGCATTGCCCATAGGTGTAAACAATCGCCTGAAAACAATTGTATCTCTGGTCGATCGCCGAGTCCCAATCCCCCTCGCATCCTTAAGAAGAGGGACGCGAGAGCAGACTCCTGTCCCCCCCTTCTTAAGGCTACCCCTACACACAAGTCCGAAATCTGTCAACACAATTCATGACTGAAACCCCAACTTTCGATATCGCCATTATTGGTGCAGGACCCGGCGGACTGTGTGCAGCCCACGGGCTAGCCAATTTAGGTTTTTCGGTAGCTGTGTTTGAACGAGCTAGAGCTTTACGTCCCATCGGCGCTGCCCTAGGGTTGGCAGAAGCCGGGTATAAGGCATTGGCTCTCATCAATCCCGATCTCGCTACCCAAGTTCGTGCCTTAGGTGCCAACCCACAGCGACAACTGCTGATGAGACCCAATGGCGAGGTTCTGTTTTCTGATGAATCGCCCTTGGCGGGTACTCCCTTCACTTGGCTAGCGTGGCATAACCTACAAAACTCCTTGTACAACACACTGCCACCTACCGTATCCCTTCACCTCAACCATAAGTTTGTCAACTTCACTAAGGTCGCCGATCCGTCCCAGGTTCCCTTACGTTTGCACTTTGAGAATCAGCCCGATGTTGGCGCACGACTGTTAATTGGTGCCGACGGGTATTACTCCGGGGTTCGCGCTATTACCGTGGGAGATGGTGCGCCTCTGTACACTGGAACCATGACTTGGCGAGGAATCTTGCCCCGTCAAATCCTCGCCCCCCTCGCTGAACCCTTTGCAGAAGGGGCTGGTTTTCAACTGGTGGTGGGAGACCAGAAAAATTTTTGGATTATGGATGCAGGACCAGAGGTACTGGCTTGGACAGGGACTGCACTCCATCCGACTACAGAGAAGAGTACCGATGTTTTAGCTGTGGTTCTCCAAGTTTTTGACCGATGGACTCCCTTTGTTGAGAAGGTTATTCGAGCAACTGACCCTACCACCATTGTGGAAACAGGCGTGTGCGATCGGGAACCAGTAGCCCAATGGGGGGATAGAGAGAGAATCACCTTATTAGGGGATGCCGCTCACCCGATGCGACCGTCCTTAGGATTAGGGACTACTATGGCCTTTGAGGATGCTGTTTCTTTAACAAAAAAACTCAGCGGGCTGAACTTGCAGGATACTCCTTCTGTTGCTAAAGCTCTTACGGACTATGAAGAGGAACGGATGGCGATCGCCACACCGTTACTATTCAAAGCAAGGCAAGGAGGAGAAGCATCCCATGCCCCGGACCAAGCTGACCAACTCAAGGCAGGCTTTGAATTAGCCTTAGCTGCTCGCAGAAACAAGGGGAGTTACTCTTAAGCAAAATTTGTTTATATTGAGATCGGGATATTCTCCCTCCTCAGTCAAAGCGCTCCCAAATGCAGGGATTGATGCAGCCACTACTGCTGAAGCGAATAATCAGGCATTACACCCATGAAGAGCCATTAATATGGGTAACAGCACTAGGGCGAGTTATCTATACTTTGAATGGGGGTTGAGTTGACACTAATGGGCAATGCCGTGCCCTTACCTGGATCTGCTGTTCCACATTTAACACCATGTCCGCTGGCATCGCATCGAGAGCTTTAATCTGTAATCTCTAAGCATATTTTATGAGCCAGTGCCTAAACCCTGATTGCCTATTCCAAAACCCGTCTGGCTATACAAAATTTTGTCAAAAATGTGGGAATAAACTGCTATTGGGCGATCGCTACGGAGCCCAAAAAATTATTGGACAAGGAGGATTTGGGCGCACTTTTTTAGCCGTTGACGAGTATAAACCATCTAAACCTCCCTGTGTTATTAAACAATTCTACCCCCAAGTTCAAGGCACTTCTAGTATCCAGAAAGCTGCTGAGTTATTTGAGCTGGAAGCAGTACGCCTAGAACAGTTGGGTAAACATTCTCAAATTCCCGACTTATTAGCATATTTTAGTCAAGATGGACGGCAGTATTTAGTCCAAGAATTCATCGACGGTGAAAATTTAGCCGAAGCACTAGAATCTAAGGGATATTTTAGCGAAACGCAGATTCGCGACTTGCTTAATAATTTATTGCCAGTATTCGAGTTCATTCATTCCCGCCAAGTAATTCACCGGGATATCAAGCCAGAAAATATTATTCTTCGGCAAGATAGGCAACTGGTTTTAGTTGACTTTGGAGCCGCGAAATATGCGACACAAACTGATCTAGCGGTAACGGGAACGAGAATCGGAACGGCGGGATATACGGCACCAGAACAAGCCAACGGCAAAGCTATTCATGCGAGTGATATTTATAGTCTGGGTGTGACTTGTCTGTGTCTGTTAACTCAGGTTGAGCCGATTGATTTATTCGATGATAGCGAGTTTGAGTGGGTGTGGCGAGAACACTTAAAAACATCTGTCAGTTCGGAACTGGGTCATATTTTAGATAAAATGATACAACCTGCTATTAAAAAACGTTATCAATCTGCTACTGAAATTTTGCAGGATCTTGGTACTCGATCGCCTCCATCATCAGCTAAAGTACCTCCTTCGCCACCAGACTCCCTGAAATCGGCGCGGGGAGTTGACTATACTCGTCTCCGGGATTTGTTGGCCACAGAAGAGTGGAAAGATGCGGATCGGGAAACATTCAAGGTGATGTTAAAAGCTGCTAGACGGGAGAAGGAAGGTTGGTTCGATACGAACTCGATCGAGAATTTTCCTGGCGATGATTTGCGGACGATCGACAAATTGTGGGTAAAATACAGTCAGGGTCACTTTGGCTTTAGCGTCCAGAAAAAAATCTGGTTAGAAATAGGCGGTAAAGTTGATTGTGACACTGAATGCAAGCTAGGCGATCGTGTCGGTTGGAGAAAGAGGAGAAAGGGGAGGAAAGGTTGGTTGGAGTACGATGATTTAACCTTTAATCTGGAAGCACCACGGGGGCACCTCCCGTCGTGTGCGCGTGTGTTTGCGTGGGGGGGAGAAGGATTGGGTTGGGTTGTTGGGGTGTTGGGGTGGTTGGGGTTGGTTGTCTGGTTCTCTCTTCTTTCGCATCAAGAGCTGTAAGCTGTAATCTATAGCGATTTCAGTCATTTGTCAAGTATTTATTCTCGAACCTTTTTTACGAATATAGGGTTAATTAGCGAACAGTAAGGCACCAATCCTATTAAAATATATACAGCTTAGATATGCCCTATGAAATAGAATTTTCAACTGAATCTTTAGCAGACATAAAAATTCTCCTATCTATCGATCGCAGCAAAGTAATCGATGCCATTGAAACCCATCTCCTACACAACCTTACCCAAGAAAGTAAAAGCAGAATTAAACGCTTGCGGGAGATGGATAAACCGCAATATCGGCTGCGGGTAGATGAAATTCGTATTTTCTATGACGTTCGGGAGAATATTGTAGAAATTATCGCAATTGTTCCTAAATCACAAGCGGCCCAATGGCTGTTATGTGAAGGAAAAACTACAGAATCAACGGAGGAATAGATAATGAAAACAGTTACTTTGATCGACTTACAAACAGATGTCTCAAAATACATCGAGCTGGCAGAAGTAGAAGACATCATCATCTTGAAAGAAGGAAAACCAATTGGCGTATTGCGAGGTTTTTCCGATGAAGATGATGCCTTTGATTACGACTTAGAAAATCATCCCGTATTTAAAGAAAAAGTCAGGAAATCTCGCCAGCAATTTCGACAAGGAAAAGGCATTAGCCTAGAGGATGTCAAAGCTCAACTCCTCAAAGAGGATCTACCCTAAATTCGAGATAAAATGATGCGTTATGCCATTGCGATCGAAAAAACACCCAATAATTATTCAGCATATCCACCAGATTTGCCCGGATGTGCAGCCACAGGCGCTACCCTTGCGGAAGTACAGCAGCAAATTAAAGAAGCGATCGAATTTCACTTAGAAGGATTGCGAGAGGAAGGTTTACCGATTCCCCAACCAACTACGCTTTGTGACTATGTAGAAGCACGATAATCTCAGAAACCCGGTTTCTTGCTGACACACCCTACAACAACTGTCAACTGCTATAAATGAATCTTTATTTGGGAATAGATTTCGGCACGACTGGCGCCCGATCGACTGTCATCGACTCCCAGGGTGCAATACATTGTGAGACAGAATATACTTTTGCCAACGCACAACAGCCTGAATTGCCCTCAATGTGGCAAAATGCGCTGTGGGCTGTAATTGAGCAAATTCCCCCAGCAATCCGCCGTCAGGTAAGGGCGATCGCCCTTGACGGCACATCTTCCACTGTCATGCTGTGCAATACCGACGGTATACCAGTATGCGAACCCATTTTATACAATGATGCGCGCGGTGCAGCGGTGACTCAGAGGTTGCGGGCGATCGCGCCGGATAACCACACAGTATTGAGCGCTACATCCAGTCTGGCAAAACTTCTGTGGTTGCAAGACTTTCGAGAGGAAACCGCCCCTACAGTTTTCCTGCATCAAGCTGACTGGCTGGCATTTCTGCTGCACGGAAAATTGGGAATTAGCGACTATCACAATGCTTTGAAACTCGGTTTCGATGTTGATACTTTGTGCTATCCGAATTGGCTGACACAGGGAATTGCGGGCGCTGCAACGCCTGAATTGCCGCAAGTTGTCGCACCGGGCTCGCCCGTGGGGGAAGTGAGAGATCGAGTGGGCGATCGCTTCGGTTTTCCCCGCGATTGTATGGTTTGTGCCGGCACAACCGATAGCATTGCCGCATTTTTAGCAAGCGGTGTCAATTTACCAGGGGAAGCAGTAACTTCTCTCGGTTCTACACTAGCCGTCAAACTGTTAAGTCATACCCGCGTCGATGATTCTAGATACGGGATTTACAGTCATAAATTAGGCGATTTGTGGTTAGTTGGAGGTGCTTCTAATACCGGAGGTGCGGTGCTGCGGCACTTTTTTAGTGATGTTGAGTTGGATAATTATAGCACACAAATCGATCCAGCACAAGAGAGTTTGCTGGATTATTACCCATTGTTGAAAAAGGGCGATCGCTTTCCGATTAATGACCCGAATTTACCGCCGAGACTCGAACCGCGTCCAACGGATTCAGTGGAATTTCTGCACGGTTTGCTAGAAAGCATAGCGCGGATTGAAGCGCGGGGATATCAATTATTGCAAGAATTAGGTGCAACTCCTTTGACAAAGGTTTATACTGCTGGCGGCGGGGCAAAAAATCAGGTTTGGAGTGCGATTAGAAAGCGTTATTTAAAAGTGCCTCTAGTAACGCCTATTCATACTGCGGCTGCTTATGGAAGTGCGTTGTTAGCGAAGCATGGAACGCAAATTTAAAAGTGGTAAATTTGGACTGATATCGCAGTAGATTCAAACTAAAATGAGAGGAAGCAAACATTCTGATATATTGTGTTAAGTTGTTATCCCTAAAAATTAAGGACAATGGCAAAGCTACCTGATGACATCCTGAACACAATTTTCACATTGCAGCGGCGGCTAGTGGAAATCCTCAACGAAACAACCGCCACAGAATACATTTTAATGCAGCAGTTTGGCGAGACAGAAGCGACACTCCCCGAACTAGAATCCCTGGATAATGTTAAGGAAAGGTTGAGAAACCCTTACAATCGTTTGTACAGGCTTTTGCAGCAGGTGGCAGAATCTCAACCCGCTGCGACTGCGGATACGTTAAACTTTCTGTATAGAACGATAGAACAAACAGAGGCGGCTGTCGATGCCTCAGAAGCAACTATCCGAGAAATCAAAATGGATTGGAATTTGCCATGAATCAACAACCTAGAATCCCCGACGCTGAAACCAGAAAACGACACGTTGAAAAGATGCGTGAAGTCTGCCAACAGCTTGACGCTTTGACTCTAAACATGGATGAATTAATCGCCATATTTGAAGCTGACAACCGCCGCCAGCGTCGAGAACGTTTGGCGGGTAAATACAGGCGTGTGGAATCTCAAGTAGTCGAATAAGATATGAGATGTTGCATCATTGTTAATAAGTCTTTTATGAACAGGCTTTCCGGCGTGTTCCACAAAGAGTGAATTTTCTCGCTTCACAGGCCGGAAAGCCTGTTCTTGAGAAGGTGCAAAATGTGAGATAAGATCGATCGAGGGGCGATTCCCTGCGGAAGAGTCTTGAATCATTTCTTTTGTGTCCCCCTCTCCTGGGCTTCGTTTGTTTAGTAGGGGTTTTAACCGCCGACTCCGATCCGGAGTTTTCAACCCGGATTTGATATATGCTAATTTTGGCGCACCATCCAGACTAAAAATCCCAATATTTTATCTACCGGAGGTAGCGGATAGTCGGTAAGATCGATCGTCACTATTTGCCCTTCCAGCTTGAGAAACCGCCAAGCTGTGCCGCTGGAAACGCTGCCGTAGATGGCTGATATCGAGATCCCTTTCGCTTCATTAAACCTCTGGGCCGCCACCATTTCAGCAATACATTGACCCAAACCTACTTTCAAATCTCCTTTTTTAGCTTCTACCATCACAATTACCGGGGCCTCAATGTCTAATTGTTCCGGGGAACGGCTGATGAGAAAATCGCAAACTCCTGTAAGTCCAACAGCAGCATCGACATTAAATTCTTCACCCGAAAACACGCTGATTTGTTGGTTCAGAATCCTGCGAACTTCCAGCAATACAGGGTTAATAATAGCTTCAGAACGGGCTTTTTCTGTGCTAGTGGCGATCGCCCAAGGCAAATTTGTCTCCAGCATGGTCTGCAAGGCTGTTGCGGGTGCGATCGGCTCGATTTCCGGCAGAAATCTGATTCCTTCCACTACTGTAAGATTGAAGGATTCTTTAACCTTGCCGATGGTCGTAAATTGACTGTAAGGCATAAAATCTGATGTTGTTTTTATTTCTGCTTTTCTATTACACTCGCTGCAACTTAGCTGTTCTGGGATCGATGATTTTTCTGCCCAAACCTGAAAATTTAATGGCCAGATTAGTTTTGTCGCCCGCCCCTAAAACGTGGGTAATTTCTCCAACTCCAAAAGCATGATGAAAAACTTTATCGCCGGTTTGCCAATCCACCGATTGTACGTTGTTTCCCGCTTGAGAACTGCCGGAATTTGCTGCTGAATTGTTAGTTTTTCCTTTAGATGCAGCCGTTTTCCCGGCTTTAGTTTTCTTCGCACTTCCAGCCAGCAAATGTGGCGGCAATTCCCCTAAGAATAGCGAAGGGGTGCAGTGTTCCCGGAAACCTCCCCAGAGGCGGCGTTCGCGAGTGTGGGTGAGAAATAGCAATTCCTGGGCGCGAGTGATGCCGACGTAGCACAAACGGCGTTCTTCTTCGATTGCTTTCGGGTCGTCCAAACTGCGGAAATTGGGAAATAAACCCTGTTCCATTCCGACTAGAAATACTACGGGAAATTCTAATCCTTTGGCGGAGTGCAGCGTCATCAGCGACACGCGGGAATCTTCTTCTTGCAAGTCATCTAAATCTGATGCTAAAGATGCTTTTGCTAAAAATGATGTCAGCGTCGGTTCTTCGTTTTGTTCTTCAAATTGCAGCACTGCATTGTACAATTCTATGACGTTTTCTATGCGGTTTGTGGCTTCGTCGGTTCCTTGATTTTTCAAATCTTCAATGTAGCCTGAATCTTGGATAATTCCTTGGACAATTTGCGAAGCCGGCAGGGTTTCAACTTGCGATTGCCAGCGACCAATCATTGCGGCAAACTTAATAATAGCTTTTGCCGATCGCCCTGCGAGAGTATTGACAGAAGATTCATCGCTGAGGATTTCCCACAACGGAATGCCTAACTGAGTTGCAGCGTCTTCGATTTTGGAAAATGTGGTATCCCCAATGCCGCGACGGGGTGTATTGATGATGCGTTTGAGGCTGACGCTATCGTCGGGATTGGCTAGCGCCCGCAGGTATGCTAGGATATCTTTGATTTCTTTGCGATCGTAAAACTTGAGACCGCCGACAATATTGTAAGGAATGTCTAAACGCATTAACGCTTCTTCAAAGGATCTAGATTGAGCGTTTGTGCGGTAGAGAATCGCAAAGTTACTGCCCTTTTCGTATTCGGAGTTTTGGCGCTTCAAGGAATGAATTTGACCTGCTACAAATTCCGCTTCTTCTAATTCGTTGTCGGCGCGCCAGACAACAATCGGAGCTCCCGGTTCGCGAGTCGGGCGCAGAATTTTTTCGATCCGTTCGGTATTGTTTTCGATCAAGTGGTTGGCTACTTGCAGGATGTTTTCGCGCGATCGATAATTTTCCTCTAATTTTACCATTGTCCGAGTTTTATCGTCGGACAAACCATCTCCAAAATCCTCTTGAAATTCCAGCAATATGGTATAATCTGCCATCCGAAAGCTGTAAATTGATTGATCGACATCGCCCACGACAAAAATCGAGCGGTTTTGCCATTTATCGAAGCTTTTCGGGTCGGCGTTATTTGTCACCAACATCCGAATCAAATCGTATTGAGTGCGGTTGGTATCTTGGTATTCGTCAACTAAAATATGGCAAAACTTTTTATGCCAGTAACTTAACACTTGCTCGTTTTGGCTCAAAAGTTTAACGGGAACGAGGATTAAATCGTCAAAATCTAGGGCATTGTTAGCTGCTAAAGCGTCTTGGTAGCGACTGTAAACATCGGCAATCACGCGACCTCGATAATCCGGTTCTGCTGCTTGGTATTCTTGAGGCGACAAACCTTTATTTTTAGCATTGCTGATGACATACCGGACTTTTCGCGGGTCAAATTTCTTGTCGTCGAGGTTCAGGGTTTTGGTGACGATTTGTTTTACAAGACTTTGAGCATCTGACTCGTCAAAAATCGAAAAGTTTTTCTTCCACTGGCGGCCGTTTTCGTCTTGGTATTTTTCAATATCGTAGCGGAGAATGCGGCCGCACAAAGAGTGAAAAGTCCCCATCCAAATGTGTTTGGTAATTCTCTGGTAAATTTGCGATCGCAATTTCGTCTGCACATCCGGGGCTAAGTCTACCAAAGGTTTGCCATATTCCGCTTCAGCTTGCTGAGTTGCCAGCAATTTCTCAATTCTTTCTTTCATCTCCCTGGCAGCTTTATTTGTAAATGTCACCGCCAGAATATTTTCAGGATTGACTCGATGCGTGCGAACTAAATTAGCAACTCGGTAAGTTAGAGCTCGGGTTTTGCCGGAACCAGCGCCCGCTACTACTAACAGCGGCCCGTTATAATGGGCGACTGCTTGGCGCTGAGATGGGTTGAGGTGGCTGAGGAAATCAGTGGTTTGAGTCATAGCTAGAAAGTTAGTTTAATTTTTTAAGGGGTAAATAATACTTGGTATGCGATACTGCGAGTTTTTTTAAGGTAAGGCGCGCAAGGCGCACCCTATATTATAACTAGAATGGTGATTTTTTAAACTTTAAATATTTTTGGGTCAAGCGAGTTGTTTAAGGTAAGTTGCGAATTGCGTACCCGACACAATAACTAGATAGATAATTTTTTTTAAGTTTTAAATATTTTTTTCAGCCACATTGCAGCTAATATTCCCAAGCCAATCCAAATGGCAATAATCACAACAGCAGCAGCCCGATTTATCGGTTTTCCTCGCTCTATTTCTGCGGCTGCTTTTTCCCGACACTCGGCTAAAACCTGTGGCGGAATCACCTTCAGTACCAGCCAAATTCCCAAAGGTACAATTATCAAATCGTCCAAATAACCGAGAATCGGTATGAAGTCAGGAATTAAGTCGATCGGGCTAAAAGCGTAGGCAACCGTAAGACCTGCTAAAATTCTGGCGTACCAAGGTACTCTCTGGTCTGTACTGGCTAAATAAACCGCGTAAGTCTCTTTTTTGAGTCGGCGAGCAGCTTGTTTTAACGATTGCATATCATGACTAATGACTGATGACTGATGACTGATGACTAATACTTTTTTAGTTGCTAAAAATGTAACAAGCCGGATATTTAGCAATTTCAGTGGGAAGGTAAAGTATAGCATCTGTTGTATGTGAGGAGAATCAAGTTTATGAATTCAAATTTGCAACGTCGCGATCGCATTAATTTCCGCAGCCTGGTAACAGCGTTGTGTTTAACCTTAACTCTCGTCAGTTTTGTGAGATTAGATCCTGCTGTAGCTCAAGAACAGCGGATGAGAACGCTGAGTGTCACTGGGCGGGGTGTCGAAGCAATTCCGACAACCCAAACTCAAGTTGCTTTGGGGGTTGAGGTGCAGGGGAAAACGGCGGCCGAGGTGCAGCAGGAAGCGGCGAGGCGATCGTCCGCTGTGGTAGCATTGCTGCGATCGCGCCAAGTGGAAAAACTCGAAACGACCGGCATCACCCTCAGCCCGACTTACAGCTACGAAAACAACCAGCAGCGCCTAACAGGGTATATTGCTACGAATACCGTCAGTTTTCGCCTTAATACTGAATCTGCTGGCACTTTGCTCGACGATGCAGTGCAAGCGGGAGCAACGCGAATTCAAGGTGTGAGCTTTGTGGCCGCCGACAGTGCGATCGAACAAGCTCGAAAACAAGCACTCCGCAAAGCAACTCAAGATGCTCAATCGCAAGCGGATGCAGTCTTGAGCGCCCTCAACCTCAAGCGGGGAGAGATTCTGGGCATTCAAGTCAACGGTGCGATCGCGCCGCCTCCTATGTACCGGCAATTGGCTAATGCTCGCGCTGCTGCTGCTGACGCTGCAACCCCTGTGGTGGGAGGGGAACAGGAGATTGAAGCTTCTGTGACTTTGCAAATTGCGTATTGATGGCCGGCTGCATTCTAATTGAACGTAAAATGCGATATCTGTTAGATACCCGACTCCTTTAAGAAGCCGGGTATCTGAGTTTTATTTTTTTATGTTTGTCTGCTGGTTGTTAGATAAAATATCTTAAATATCCGACGATAACATGATAAAATTTAATCACAAAATATGACCAGCAATTTTTATGACGCGATTTATTCACGATCGCTTTGCCAAAGACTTGTTAACAGAACTGCTGTCTCCCATCGGGACGGTGAATATCGGGCATGATGTTACTGCCGAAGTCCGAGAAATCGATGTTTATTTCATTCCAATGACTGTAATTCCTGAATACTCAGCAACTTTAGGGTTGTTGGGAAAAATGGCTGAGACGGCGGCAATTTTTGAACCGTTTCGCAATCCAGTAACTGTCGGCGAAGTCATTAGCTGTATGAGTAAGTTATGGGATTTGCGAGGTGAATTGGAGCGGCAAGCCAGAAGAGAAAATACTCGCTATGATGATGCTAAGTTGCCGACACTGTGGATTTTGACACCGACAGCATCGAAAGCACTGCTGGAGGGTTTTGGCGCGATACCCAAGCCCGAGCATTGGATAGAGGGCATTTATTTTTTGCCCAGGCATCTGAAATCGGCAATTGTGGTGATTCACCAATTGCCCGAAACTCCAGAAACCATGTGGTTGAGGATTTTAGGGAAAGGGAAAGTGCAGCAAAGGGCGATCGGCGAGTTGAGCTCTTTAGCAACCGACGATCCGTTACGGATTATCGCGCTAGAATTATTGTATCAGTTACAATCTAACTTAGTAACCGATACCCAACAAGAGTTACAGCCAGAAGAGCGGGAGTTAATTATGGCGATCCCATCACTTTTTAGAGAACAGTTAGAAGCCGCACAACAACAAGGAATTGAACAAGGAATTGAACAAGGAATTGAACAAGGAAGACAAGCACAACAGCGTTTAATTTTAGAAAATTTTCTGCAAGTTAGATTTGGAGAAATTAACTCAAAAATGACTGCTTTCTTATCTCCAATATCAAAGTTACCCGCTGCGGAATTTACGATGCTGTTGCTGGCAATATCCATGCTAACAGTCGATGAAGCAGGAAAAAAACAAGCGGTCAGGTTATTAGCAGAAAATGTTCTGATAACTCGCCAAAATGAATTGGGGGATATTCTGCCTACCGCCGTTACCAATTTACTAGCATTTCCTGTCGATGAATTGACATTGTTTGTAGAACAATTGCCTCAGTTATCGGCTGATGAATTGAGAACAAGATTGGAATAAAAACCGCGATCATACCTGTTCGGGTAGTCATAAACTCTACCCGAATTGCCCGCCATCCCGTGCAAGTTATCCGAAAAATCTATTTCGATCGCCAATCCCACTCTCCAACCCCGCCACCGCAGACGCGCGATCGCACTTACGTGTAATTGGGCATAAGTTCGATCGCCCCAACAAACTGAACACAATCCAATTACTACCGGATCGGCGATCGAAGTACCCGATATCGACTACAGTAAACACAAAATATTATTGGCGGTGATTTGAGTGATTGAGACTTTAGCAACAGGAATCGCAGCAGCCGGTTCGCTGCTAGCATTGGGCGGATTGGGCCTAGAGTTGAACTATCGCCGGACTGGGAGTCCAAATAAACTAGAACTGACAGCCGGAGAATGGCACTTAGCCATCTCGGAACCCAACCGCTATCTTTTAGTCGGGGAAATGGAGTTCCGCAACCTGACACAGCGTTTCGAGGTGATGTTGCCGGAAGTGCGGGCACAGGTGAAACTGCTGTCAGACGGAAGTTTAGATGGCGTTACTTCCCAGACAAAGGTGATTCCTTGCCACAAAGACGCAGCAGCCAGAGCAGACGATTACTGGTTCGGCTATATTGTTAAAGCCCAAAAAAACACGAAAATTAAAGTTTCTGTAGACATTCAAGGGCAAGATTTAACCAAATTGCAGTCAGCTTGGGTGCAAGTACACTTCGTCACCTACGGCCCGGGCGGCCGCATCCCCAAAGTCCGTAACGTAGTAGTTCCCCTGCAATTTCCCAACTCGGACACCGTACCCACCGCCAGAAATGTCGGAGTTGCAGAAGTCTTGCCGATTCGCACTCACATACTGGCGGAACTGGACAATCCCGTCGAAATTGTCAAGCGGTACGTGCTGCCGCGCGCCCAGAAAGGCGATATTGTCGCCTTGGCAGAAACTCCCCTAGCTTTGATGCAGGGACGCTACCGCCATCCCAGCGAAGTCAAACCAGGATGGGCGGCAAAGCGAGTGTGCTTGTTTTTCTTGCCCACATCGAGTTTGGCCACGGCTTGCGGAATGCAGACGTTAGTTGATGTAGTCGGCCCTTGGCGCGTAGTTGCAGCATTTGCGATCGGCGCTGCGGCTAAAATATTTGGCAAACCGGGAGTCTTTTACCAACTTGCAGGGGAACAAGCCAGGCTGATCGACGACGTTACCGGGACTTTGCCTCCCTTCGACCAATTTATTGTCCTCGGCCCAGACAATCCCCAGCAAGTTGTAGAAGAAATTCAACGAGAAACCGGACTTGCGGCGGCGATCGTAGACGCTAATGACTTGAAAGCAGTTAAGATATTAGCAGCGACCTCCGATTTATCGGTAACATTTTTAGAGCAAGCCTTGCGAAGCAACCCCGCCGGGAATGCTGACGAGCGAACACCGGTCGTTTTAATTCGACCTCTGCCACAAAAATCTTGAGTTGAAAACTGAAAATTAAAAATTCAAAAAGATGATTTGAAATTTTTAATTTTCGATCGATCGAGAAAGGGAGAAGAATCAAAAGTTATAAGTTTTGAACTCAAAATTTACCCATTCAAAACTCAAAACTTCCCTAACTCTTCCCCTTTCTGAATTTTTATTTTAAAATTTCCATTCCCCACTTTCGTGCTATGACCAAGAATTTCAAAGGTGGTACCCGCCACGCGATCGATCCGTGGAATCAATCCAAAATCAAAAATCGAAAATCCTTGCATCCCCCGAATTTATAAGAGCGCAAGTCAATCCAAAATCTAAAATCTAAAATCTAAAATCGAATGACTTCATTTCCCTCCCAAAACCAAAACCAGGTTGTGATTCGCCCGTTTCAGTATCGCGACATCGAGGTGATGGAACAACTGTGCGCGGAAACAGCCCAAGAGCCAGAAAACAGCAAGGGCGGAAGCTGCGACGCGGTACTAGGTAGAAAGTTGCAGCAGATTCGCCGCTGGTACGGACTGCTAAAGATTTTTAGCTGGTTTCCCAACCCTTGTCAGTACCTGTTCCGGGCCCACGTTGCCGAAGAAGAGGGGAGCGTTAAGGGCATAATTCAGATTTCTCCTTTCAACCGCACCCGCAGCACTTGGCGGATCGATCGCATCGGAGTAGACCCGGAAGCCCGCAGCAAAGGAATTGGTTCCATGCTGCTGCGGTACTGCTTTGAAGCAGTCTGGGAGGCGCGGACGTGGCTGCTGGAGGTGAATGTCGGCGACAAAACTTCCCTGGCTTTGTATCGGCAGAACGGGTTTCAGCCTTTGGCCCAGATGACCTACTGGACGATCGCCCCAGAACGCCTGCAAGAAATGGCTTCCTCGACGCCAGATTTGCCCAACCTGCTGCCTGTGAGCAACGCCGACGCTCAGTTGCTCTACCAACTGGATACCGCGTCTATGCCGCCCCTGGTGCGCCAAGTATTCGACCGCCACATTCAAGATTTCAAAACCAGTTTTTTCGGCGCTTTAGTTGAAGGTGTCAGACAGTGGCTGGCAAAAACAGAGGTAGTCAGCGCTTACGTGTTTGAACCGCAGCGCAAAGCCGCGATCGGCTATTTTCAGGTGCAGCTATCCCGCAACGGCCACCAACCGCACGTCGCCCAGTTGACTGTACACCCGGCCTACACTTGGCTTTACCCAGAACTGCTGTCCCAGATGGCGCGCCTCGTTCAAGATTTCCCGGTTCAAAGCCTGCAACTGGCTTCCGCTGACTATCAGCCCGAACGGGAAGCTTATTTAGAGCAATTTGGAGCAGTGCGCGTGGAACACAGTTTGCTGATGTCTCGATCGGTGTGGCACAAATTGCGCGAGTCCAAGTTGGTCTCTCTCGAAGGACTCCAGCTATCAGAAATGCTGCAAAGCTTCCAGCCAACTCGCAAACCAGTACCGGGCCGTATGTCCTGGCTCGGCCCGATGGCAGGGGAAGCAGCAGCAGGGCCCCCGTCCTGTGAGATTAAACCCCTGTTGGCTGACTCGGGAAACAGCCAAACGAATCAAGTTAACCCCTTGAACTTCCAAAACTCCGAATCATCGGCAACAGATAGCAGCAGCATTTTGCCTCTCAAATTGCCGGAGTTGCCTCTAGACGAAGGCTCCCAAGAGAAAAGTTAATACTTAATAGTTAAAAGCAGAAGGTAAAAGGTAGAAGGGCGAAAAAAATAGAATTAATCATCCAAAAAATTCCTTTTTTCTTCCCCAATCCCAAAATATCCCTTCTGCTTTTGATTGATATCAACTTAAGATTAAGCTGTTCAGCCTTTAAATTGTATGTCAAAAAAATCAAAGTCTTGTGGGGAGTAGAAGCCCTAGCGTCCCGCCCGCCCTGAATATATAATTTAAATGCGCGACAGCTTACCTATTTTCTTCTTACTTTCTTCACTTCTTCCTTCGCGTCCTTCGCGTCTTCGCGGTTCGTTAAATAAGATTATTTCCGCAAAAAAACAGTAAATCTAAAATCTAAAATCTAAAATCTAAAATCTAAAATTGAATGTCCAACGATAAATTATGGATTTCAGCACTGGGATTAGATATCGGCCTCAAACGAGTCGGCATCGCCGGGTGTGACGGCACGGGTTTAATAGCTACGGGCATTACAACACTGGTACGATCGTCCTTCGATCGAGACGTAGCTTATCTCAGAGAGCTCGTCCGAGAGCGGAGAGTGCAAATTTTGGTTGCAGGCTTGCCCTACTCCCTGAACGGAGAATTGGGCGCCCAAGCCCGACAGGTGCAGAAATACGCCAATCGCATCGCCAGAGCCTTAGAGCTCCCCCTAGAATACGCGGACGAGCGCCTGACTTCGGTTGAGGCAGAGGAATTGATGAAAACACAAGGGATTTCGCCGTCGCAAAATAAGGGTGCGATCGATCGCAAAGCAGCGGCCCTGATTTTGCAGCAGTGGCTAGACCAACGGAGGCAAAATATCTCCGCCCTTCCCAATCCTTGATAGCTTGTAACAGAGGCGTGATATCCTGGTTGTGCAAGTTTGCTACGCACACCTGTAACCCTTGACAAACTGGAGAAAATTCTGCTGTACCCTCGGTACTGAAGAAGCACAAAATCGTGATTTGTCCTCAGTGTCGCTTGCTGACTCGACTGAGATTTAAACGCTGCACTCCTCGCCTGTGGAAAAGGCCGCGAGTCTCGCGGTTTAAGCTTGTGGACTGGCGATCGCCCACTTAGCCAGAATATCGCCACGAAAATTCCCAATTGTCAAGCCAACGTTACTGAATTATTGACGGAAAACAAAGATACACGCGATGTCCTCATCCCCATACCGCAAAAAAGAGAATGGCAATTCCAACCAAGAGTCCGTCACCTTGACGGATGAAGTTGGGCGATCGCTGACTTGCAACATAGAATATTCTATGAACCTAGAAGGTCAAGAATACGCTTTGCTGCTTCCGATTGACTCACCCGTAGAAATTTTTACCTGGCAGGGAGACGATACCGACGAAGCAGCAATTCCTGTAGAAGACGAGACCGAAATTGACAAAATTTTTGATACCGCTAAAGTTGTCCTGCAAGAGCAGAATTTGACACTCCGGCGCACGGCGGTGACGCTGACTGTCGTTGGCGAATTGCCGGAATTTCCCGACGAAGATTTGGCGTCCGATGCCGACGATCCCGATGAGGAGTCGGAGTTTGAGGAACTGATGTGGCTGACCAGTTTCTACCACGAAGAACAGGAATATGCGATTTATACGCCTCTAGACCCGTTCTTTATCTTGGCTAGAATGAATGATGACGGCAAACCAGAATTGCTCTCTGAAGAAGAGTTCCAAAGGCTGGAACCGATGTTGCCTATGCTGGAAGACCAGTTCTTTGACGAGCTTGATTAAATATTAATTGCAGGCAGAAGACCTGACGGCAGAAAGCAGAATGTTTTACTATTTTATAAAAAAGTAAACTGCTCGCCCGATCGAACTTTTTCGAGATGGCCACTTCTGCCTTCGCGATCGGGCTTTTGAATTGGGCCGCGTGAATTGGGTCTTTTAAAGGGCTTGTATTCGTAACTTTTCGGTCATCAATCGCAGGTCATCAGTCATTAGTCGCTAGTTAACCGTCGCTTATCAAAGACAACGGACTATGAATAAAGAACAAACGACAAAAGGCAGCGCGCGCGAGAGCCGAAAAGGTAATCCGCAAGTATCTAAATGGTTGTTTTATCTGGCGTTGCTGCCGGCCATTTGGGGAGTTTGCGCTTGGCAGGGCTGGGCTTGGTGGAGCTGGGCTTCCGCGCCGCCTAAAATAGCTGAATCGTCAACTTCCCCGCCAGAGGATGCTGCTGTTTTGATCCAAATCCCGGATGGTACTCCCAGTCAAAAAATCGGGCGGGATTTAGAGGCTGCAGGGTTGATTCGATCGAGCTCGGCATGGAATATGTGGGCCCGCTGGCTGACTCTGCAAAACCGCGAGGGAGGTTTTCAAGCGGGAACTTACCAACTGTCGCCTACTCAGCCTCTGAGTGCAGTTGCTGACAAAATTTGGAAGGGCGAAGTCGTACAGCAGAGTTTCACGATTCCAGAAGGGTGGTCGCTGCAACAAATGAGCGCTTATTTTGAAGCGCAAGGTTTTTTCCCGGCTAAGGAGTTTATGGCGGTCGCGAGTCAAGTTCCCTACGCTCAATACCCTTGGCTACCTAGCGGATTGCCTCACTTGGAAGGGTTTTTGTACCCGGATACTTATCAGCTAGACGGCGATGCAATTAGCCCGGAAGCTGTCATCAAGCAAATGCTCGGTCGTTTCGAGCAGTTGGCTTTGCCGATATATCAAAAAAATCAGAAGAATACTAAGCTGGATTTGAAAGAGTGGGTGACGCTGGCGAGTATTGTGGAAAAAGAGGCCGTGGTGGCGGACGAGCGCAATCGTATTTCTGGGGTATTCAACAACCGTCTGAATAAGGGTATGCCCTTGGGCTCTGACCCGACGGTGGAATACGCCCTCGGCATTAGGCAAACTAAGGAGAAGCCTTTGACTTTCAAGCAGGTGGAAACGCCTTCTCCTTACAATACTTATATCAATGTAGGGCTGCCCCCAACTCCGATCGCATCTCCGGGCATCGCAAGTCTGGAAGCGACTCTGACTCCGGAAAATACAGAATACCTGTATTTTATGGCTAGATACGACGGCACTCACATTTTTAGCCGCACGCAGGCGGAACACGATGCTGCGATTGCTAAAGTAGACCAGCAGTTGCGATCGAATCCATAGATTGGTAATGATTAATAAAAAAGTAATATTATGTCCGGTCGATTACCCCTAATGCGGTAGGGGCGGGTTCACGAAAAATATCTGCCCATAATTGATAATCTCAAAAACCCGCCCTTTTAATCGCGGTCACTCGATCGGACATGATATAAAAAGTCAAAAGTCACAAAGGAAAAGCCATAATTATTCACTTTTGATTTTTTACTTTTTGAATCTTTAACTCCCAATTTCTTATTTCTCAATCTAAAATCTAAAATCTAAAATCTAAAATCATTATGACTTGGGGTAAACTACTACAGCCTGACTTAGTTCTAGGCGATTCAGTCATGAAGTTAACGGCTGATATTCTGGAGAAATATCAGATTAAAGGATTAGTGTTGGATGTGGACGAAACTCTTGTTCCGATTACGGCAATGAATGCTTCTCCTGAACTCAGCTTGTGGGTGCAAGAAATTAAACCCGTGGTATCGCTATGGTTGGCAAGCAATAATTTAAGTCAAAATCGGATCGGTCGAATTGCTGAGTCTTTGAATCTACCTTACATTACGGGTGCTGCTAAACCGTCGCGCCGCAAGTTGCGAACAGCAGTGACGGCGATGAATTTGCCGGTGGAACAGGTGGCTATGGTGGGCGATCGACTTTTTACTGATGTTTTGGCTGGCAATCGTTTGGGTATGTTCACTATTTTAGTGGAACCAATGGTTGATGCTGGCTATGCGCTTCGGAAGTATCCGGTGCGCTCTTTTGAAGTTTGGGTTTCTCAAGCTTTGGGGGCTTCTCTGAAAATTAAAGATTAAATAGGGCATAGGGAATTGGGCATGGGGCATTGGGCATCGGGCATGGGGCATGGGGCATTGGGAATTGGTAATTAGGAATTGGGAATTGGTAACTAATGGCAACAGACAAAAGTCAACAGTCAACAGACAAAAGTCAACAGTCAACAGTCAACAGTCAACAGTCAACAGTCAACAAACCAATGACTAAAACTATTGTTGTTAAAATAGGAACTTCGACGCTGACTCGATCGACTACGGGAAACTTAGCTCTTTCAACTATTGCTGCATTAGTCGAAATTTTAGCTAATTTACGGCAGCAAGGCCATCGAGTAGTTTTGGTTTCTTCGGGTGCGGTTGGGGTTGGCTGCGCGCGCTTGGGCTTGACGGAACGCCCGCGAAACATTGCTATGAAACAGGCTGTGGCGGCTGTGGGCCAAGGGCGGCTGATGCGGGTGTACGATGACTTGTTTACTACTCTGCAACAGCCGATCGCTCAAGTATTGCTCACTAGGGGCGATTTAGTGCAGCGTAACGGTTATGTTAACGCTTGCAATACATTTGGGCAACTGCTTAGATTGGGCGTGATTCCGATCGTCAATGAAAACGATACAGTAGCCGTAGACGAGCTCAAATTTGGCGATAACGACACGCTTTCGGCGCTGGTAGCGAGTTTGGTAGAAGCAGATTGGTTGTTTGTGCTCACAGATGTCGATCGGCTGTATTCGGCAGATCCGCGCAGCAATCCCGACGCGCAGCCGATCGCCCTAGTCCAAAGTATGGCACAGCTCACAGAATTTCAGGTGCAAACAGGAGATTCCCGCAGCGGTTGGGGAACCGGCGGGATGGTGACAAAAATTGAAGCCGCCAGAATAGCAACTGCATCGGGAGTGCGTACAGTCATCACTGACGGCTGCTTTCCTGGTAATATCGAGAAAATACTCAACGGAGAGTCGATCGGCACTCAATTCGAGCCTCAACCGCGCCCTGTAAACGCTCGCAAACACTGGATAGCTAACGTGCTAATTCCAGCAGGAAAACTATATTTAGATGCGGGTGCTGTCAAGGCAATTTCCCACGGCGGAAAATCGCTTTTAGCTGCGGGTATTGCTCAAGTAGAAGGACAATTTCAAGCTGATGATTCCGTGCAGTTGTGCGACGCAACCGGCAAGCAAATTGCTAGAGGACTTGTGAATTATAGCAGTGTAGAATTGAGACAAATCCAGGGCTGCAAGTCCGATAAAATTGCTGAGATTTTAGGCTATGCGGGTGTAGAAACGGCGGTACACCGAGATAATTTAGTGATTGTTTAAACTGCTATAGCGTTTCGAGCTCTCATATTCGCGGACGTTGTTGGGCCGAAAGGGCCCTATACGTTTAAGTGGTTATATAATCTGTCAATCATACCTCATCTTTTTGAGAAAGGCTATACATATCGAGACACTCGATCGCGCAATGAGCGAACGCAGAAATTGAGGAGACTTGCACCACCGTATTGCAAGAATTTGTTTGGCTGTGTTGGAACAGCTCGTTCATCGCTTCTGTAAACAGTTCAAATACATTTTGTGCTAATTCTAAAGCTGCTTGGCATTCCGCATTCGTAAGTTTGCTCTCTGCTAAAAATTGCAATATCTCTGGCATGTTTAAAAGGTGATAATTTTCTAAACCCCCATAATTTACTTCAAAATCAACATATTCTTTTTGATTAATGTGCTGTAATTCCATTACTACTGCTAGCGCCGCCTCAAAAAAAAGTTTTGCCGTTCCTTCGAGGACTTCCACTAACACCAGTTTCTCAATGGGAGAAGCTTTCCAAGCGTACCGTTCGATCGCTGAACACAGCGATCGAGTTTTTTTAGTTTCTTCACCCCAAAGCAGTCTGAAGTCGCCGTTACTTATTAATTGGTTTAAGCCCAGTTCCTCTAGGTATTCTAGATAGTCGTGCCAGTAATAGTTTTTTTGATAAGTATATTTATTAATTAGTTCCTGAACTTTGCTATTACTAGAAGAGTCTCGCAATACATATTTATTTAAATCGCTCAGTCCCACAGCCAAAGGAGCGAGTACAGGTGCAAAAATTAGTCGTTGATTCGCGTGAATCTGTTTGTTGGCTAGAAAGTCAAATAATGGCATTTTTGCAAACTCTTGCTTTTTGGTTTCAATGAATGCTACAATGGACTCCATACTTTTTTCTCCTAAATGATTGCTATTAAGATAATCGTCATACCTCTGTTAATTATCTATATTTTATAGCCCAAATAATTGTGTTTATTATCATACATATTTGTATTTGAGATCATAGGTAAGAGTGTTTGCAGTCACAGCAAATTGTGACAATCAAGCATCTAGGATACAAGCCAGCGGATTCATCCGTGGAAAAATAAAAAACCTGTATCCGATAAGCCAGCCCCCGAATTTATCTCGTGCAAGTTAGTCGATTTTAGATTTTAGATTTTAGATTTTAGATTTTAGATGTTATATTTTATATTTTATATTTTATATTTACCCCACAGATAAATCTGGGAGCTTGAACTAGGACCAAAAATTTTGCTCTTTCCACGACTGTTGTAGGTGGCAGCGTATCCGTTTTTGGGCCTTGTCAAGGCTTCAATTCTTTAATCTAAAATCTAAAATCTAAAATCGCGCAATCGATTGACTTGTATCATATTGTGCCAGAAGTTCGAGCATCTTGTTCACTAGAGATAAAATTTTCTACATTTAAATTGTATATTTCGGGCGTTAGTCAAAGCCACCCCACAAGAGTTTGATAATTTATAGACCGATAATTTAAAGGCTGATTAACTTAATACAGGCAAATGACCATTCTGCTCGAAATCCTAAAAAGTGCTGCTTGCAAAATCGGGATGCTCCCTGCAAATGAGTCCTAAGCTGTGGAGCATTTAAAATGGTATTGTATGGTGCGTCAGTTTTAAAGCGTTTTCCATGTATAGTCAGTGTTATAGCTGACGCACCCGGAGCGGCCTCGTTAGTGGTTTAAATGCTCCACAGCTTAGACGCATAGGAGTCTCGAAACCAGGTTTCTTTGGAGATTAATCGCTGCTAAACAAAAAATTTTATAATAAACCCGGTTTCTTTAACCCTTGCTTTTATTGCTGATTCCCTCTTTTCTCTTCCCTCTTCTTATTCCTTATTCCTTCTTCCTGCTGCCATAAGCCTCAAAATGACAATTTCCTATTCTCAGAATTGCCTTTAGGTGCGTTCTGAGTTACTCTATCTTTTGGATCAGTTAACGCAATTATAGGAGTTAATCTTGGAACGGACTTTTTTAGCGATTAAGCCCGACGGCGTACAGCGCGGACTCGTCGGCGAAATTATCGGTCGTTTTGAAGCCAAGGGCTTTAAGCTAGTTGGTATGAAGCTAATGACGGCGAGTCGCGAACTAGCGGAACAACATTATGATGTTCACAAAGAAAAACCCTTCTTTGCTGGATTGGTAAACTTTATCACTTCAGGCCCTGTAGTGGCGATGGTGTGGGAAGGCGACGGCGTTGTGGCATCGGCGAGAAAAATCATTGGTGCCACAAATCCTCTGAATGCAGAACCTGCGACAATTCGGGGCGATTTTGCCGTCAATGTCGGCCGTAATCTCATCCACGGTTCTGATGCTGTCGAGACTGCCCGCTCGGAAATTAGCCTTTGGTTCAAGGAAGAAGAATTGAGTGCTTGGACGCCTTGTTTAACTCCTTGGATTTTGGAATAGTTTTGATATTCTCCCGGTGGTTAATCGGGAGATATAGCATTTCTCAAACAGATGAAATATCGTGTCGCTGACCAAGAATTTCAAAGGTGGTACCCACCACGTGATTTATCCGTGGAATCAATCCAAAATCGCAAATCGAAAATCCTCAAGCCCCCGCATTTATCCGTGGGGTCAATCTAAAATCTAAAATCTAAAATCTAAAATCGATTGACTCACTCATCACCGTAAAATATAGAATAGTTTGAGAGTTTTACTCGTTACCAAGAGTTTCGGGGTAAGGAGAAGAAAAAAGTTTAATCGGAACTTAAAAACTCCAAATAATTATTAGTCAATTCTTTGACTGCTAATTCGTAAAACTGCTGACCTTGTTCGGGGGTTGCTAAGCCCGGATTTGAACCCATTCTCCCGTCAGGAAATCGGCGGCGGAAATCAGCAGCACCGTAAATTTTGTGCCCGGAAGCGACTTCTTCCGAAAGCGGAGCTTGCTTGATTGCTTCTGGATAAAGGTACTGGGTTAAGGCGATTTCGCTGGGGGTGGCGTGGGAGCCTTCTTGGTTTCCGTACAATTCTTTTGCTAGTTTGTAGACTGAGCCGCACATGAACCAGTTGCCGATTTGACACTGGATTCGATCGGCATTTGGTAAATTTAAATCTGACAAGTGGGCGTATGTCTCGGAAAATGCTGCTTTCATTGTCGCAATGTTGCCACCGTGACCGTTAATGAAGAAATATTTCTCAAATCCCGCTTTTGCCAAAGATGTGATATAATCCCTGATTACCAGTATAAGGGTCTGGGGTCGGAGGCTGATTGTGCCGGGAAAGCTGGTGTGGTGCAAGGCCATCCCTACATTAATTGTCGGGCCGATTAAGGCATTGGCAGCTTCGCCGACACCGCAGGCGATCGCCTTGGCAGCAATGGCGTCAGTTCCGATCAAGCCGGTGGGCCCGTGCTGTTCGGTGGAGCCGATCGGGATAATTATGCCTCGCGAGCTTTCGAGATAAGCTTCTACCTCAGACCAGGTACTCAAATGCAGCAACATGATAGGCAGTCTACAGAATTTTTACTTGCTATCGCCGATCGTAGCCGGCACGGGAAGAAAAAGGAATTTGGACCAACTTATTATTGTATTCTTAAAAAAAGCTCTCAAGTGCGATCGCAACTTTACAGTTATATTACTTAACCTTAATAATTTAACCAATTGATTACCCAAACTTTACCTTTTAATAACCTTTTAAGAGTAGTATAACAAGCATATCCCTCTAGATTGGGTGTTACGTGGTCAATTAACAGCGGGCAATGTTTTATGAAATTAACACCGACCCCGAAAAATGACCAGACTTCTGCGGCCTGGACGCAGGCAGACAGCGCCGTTCCCGCAACTGCTTTACGGCTGTATTCTTTACACGAGCAAGTAGCAAAGGTCGAGCGCGTGTCTGTGGGATGGGCTTGCGAAAGATTCTAAGCATCGAACAAATGGCGATCGTACAAGCGATCGCAGCGCGAGACTACCTCAGCTACTGAAGAAGGTACCTCGCGCTAGCCACATACAAACATCACTCCCACTGATATTTATGTCTTCTGCTGAATTAAGCGAAAGTCCTTCAAGGTTGGCTGTTGGACAAGCCGGCCGTATCTTGTTATTGGAAGGTGAAGATCTGTTGCGGGAAATGCTAGCTTTAGCCCTTAAAGAACAGGGCTACGAAGTGGTGGTTACTAGCGACGGGCGCAACGCCCTGCCTTCTGTACAGGCTTCTTCGCCATACCACGGTGAATTTGCCTTCAACCTGTTAATCATGGATTCTATTAACGGTTTGGATCTGTGTCGAATGTTACGGCATCAAGGAAATCCCGTCCCTATTTTGATTATCGGTGCTAGAGGAAGTGCCAACAATTGCGCTTTTTACCTAGAGGCCGGATCGGATGATTATCTGACCAAGCCTTTTGGAATGCGGGAGTTTATCGCTAGGTGTCGGGCGCTGATGCGGCGCCAGCGCCTCGGTCAGTTGCGACAACCGATGATGCTGCAATATAAGAGCATAACTCTGTATCCTGAAGAGTGCCGCGTGTTGGTTCGTAATCTGGAAGTGAAATTTTCTCCTAAACAGTTTCGCTTACTAGAACTATTTATGAGTAATCCCCGGCGAGTTTGGTCTCGCGATCAGTTGCTGGAAAAAATTTGGGGTCAAGATTTTATTGGAGACAGCAAAACAGTTGACGTGCACATCCGCTGGCTGCGCGAAAAGTTGGAAATAGATCCGGCTCAACCGGAATATATCATTACGGTACGCGGGTTCGGCTATCGATTTGGTTAAATTTTTAAATCAGTGGTACGGTGGCAAGTTGGCGTCGAATAAACGTAGGGACACAACCATGTTGTGTCCTTATTTGTATGTGTAGGGTGCGGAATACAATAGCTTGGAGGTGCAACCAGTAGAGCTATTCCAGCGATTGTTGCCGTTATCTTTTACCATTGGCGATCGGTATAAACTCACATCTTGCACCATTGTCAGCAACAGGCTTTCCGGCCTGTGAAGCGAGAAAATTCACTCTTTGTGGAACAGGCCGGAAAGCCTGTTCAGAAAAAGCTGATTGAGAATGGTGCAACATCTCAGTATAAATCAAAACTCCCCCGTCCACTCCCAACAATGAAGTTGCGAGCAATCTCCTGCAACCGCAACAGCCGCCACCATATCTGAACTCGGAATTAATTCTATTAAAGACCATCTCGATGCTTCTTCGGGGTTTTCTTCAACATTTAACAGCGCGGCAGGTTCTCCTGGTGCGAGACTGACATCAAACAGATTTAGGGGAATAGAAAGTCCTTTGCCGACTGCTTTGATATAGGCTTCTTTGCGAGTCCAGCAGGTGAAAAAAGCTCTGGGTTGGAGATGTTCTGGGAGCGAAAGCAACACAGAGTGTTCTAAGGGTGAAAAAAACTTTTCAGCAATTTCCAGGCAAGAAAGGCTGGGATTTATGCCTTCAATATCGACACCAATATCTCGATTTTTGGTAATCGCAATTAGAGCCATGTTTCCTGAGTGAGACAAATTGAAACGCAGGGTATTTCCACCTTGGGCGGCGATGAGAGAGGGTTTGCCGTAGGGATTGTAGTCAAAGCGCAAAATGCGAGAATTTATGTTAAGATAGCGACTCAGAATCGCTCTGAGTGCGCCACGACTCACAATAAATTGCGATCGACCTTTGGGAAAGTGAAAACGATCGGCTTTTGTCCGCTCGTCGGTAGAGAGAGTCTGTTGTAAACTCTGCAAGCAAGATTCTGTTTGAGCCAGAGAGACACGCCAAACATGAATTTCGCCCAAATCCAATGTCAAGTCTAGCGGTGGGGAATTCCACGAAGGAACAACAGAAATCATATATTTACCCTACCTTATCCAAAGCTTCCACGTACCAAATTACCGATCGTCTTCTTAATCTTCTTTCTCTTGCTTCGCGCCCTTCGCGACTTCGCGGTTCGTTAAACGCTCCAATGGTCAATAAATCCAGCTTTGCACAACTTTTCCCGCTAATTGCTGTCCCAACCAAGGCGTATTTGCCGATCGCGACTTCAGACTTTGCCCGTCAACAGTCCAACTCATTTGCGGGTCGAACAAAATCAGCTCAGCAGAGACTTCCGGTGCAACCGTGGCGGGGGTTTGTCCGAGACAAACGGCCGGCCCGGTACTCAAAACTCGCCACAGTTCTAAAGCCGAAAATTCGCCAGTTTCTACCAGCCCGTGCCACAGTAAAGGCAAAGCTAATTCCAAGCCGATCGCCCCGGGCGGACTATCAGCAAAAGCCACAGTTTTCTCCTCATAAGTATGCGGGTTGTGGTCGATCGCGATCGCATCAATTACGCCATCTTTCACAGCTTGAATCAGCGCTAATTGGTCGCTGAGATTGCCCAACGGCGGTTCTAGGTGTAAATTCGGATCGTAGGCCAACGAAGCAGTCAGAGTATTTTTCCCGCCGGAATCTTGAGAGTTTCCTGAAATTGCCCCGACATTCAACAGCAAGTGCATCCAAGTCACACTCGCAGTCACCGACAAACCCCGCGCCTTCGCATCTCGAATCAATTCCACACTGCGCGCCGTAGAAACGCGCATAATGTGAACCGGAGTGCCCGCCGATGCCACCAACTCCAGGATTGCAGCCAAAGCCGAAGTTTCCGCACTCGCCGGAATTCCCGGTAAACCCAAGCGCACCGACACCGCACCCTCCCTTACCGCGCCATTTCCTGCCAAAGTTCGATCGCACGGCCACAAAGCCACCGACTTGCCCAAAGGCTGGATATACTCAAGCAAACGCCTCACCAGAGCCGGATTAGACAGCGGCAAACCGTCCGCAAAACCCACCACCGCAGAGGAGGCCAGCTCGCCCAACTCGGCCATCTGCTGCCCTTTAACGCCCGCTGTCAGCGCTCCCCAAAAATACAAGCGGGGCCCGGGCGACAAATTGCGGATATGTTGCTGCAACAATGCTAAACCGGCCAAATTGTCAACAGGCGGCGAGGTATCCGGCAAAATCGCCACTCGCGTAAAACCCCCAGCCGCCGCAGCCTGCATCAAGGATTCCAGCGTTTCCCGATCCTCAAAACCCGGTTCTCCGCTGTGGCTGTAGATATCAGTTAACCCCGGCCCCAAAATCAGTCCCCGGCAATCCCGCACTTCCGTGTCAGCGGGAAACTCAGCTATTTTTTCCTCAACTGCTTTGATATTACCTTCAGCAATCAGAATATCAGCGATGCGATCGCTCCCTGAAACTGGATCTAGCACTCGTACATTTTGTAGCAGTTCGCGGCTCATATAACAGAAGGAAGTTCGGCAACGGATTTTGTAACGGATGTAACGGATGTAACGGATGTTGGGAAGAGGGAAGTACGAACCGCGAAGACGCGTTCGGCGAAGCCGTTCCCGAAGGGTAGGACACGAAGGAAGAGGCAAAAAGGAATAAGTAATAAAAGCAAGGGTTTCAGTAATTAAGAAGGCTTGATGGTTGCTATCAAAATTCAGACATTTGTTAGGCGGGCGAAGTGTTGCAGAGGGGATTTCCTCTGCTACACTTGGCTGATAAATTTACCGATTACAGTGCTCCAGCGGCTGTTTTGTCAAAAACGCCGCCGCTCAAATGAGTTGTGACATTCATCGCCTGCAATACTGGCAAACCATCGGGGCCGTGGGGATAATCAATCACGCTAACGGCTCCGTTTCCTTGTTTGAACTTCCAGAAATGTTCGGGTTCCAAACCGAATAGGTGGCAGAGAATTGCTTTGTTAATGGCATCGTGAGCAACGACAATTCCAGTACCAGAAACAGATTGTACGATTTCTCGCCAAGATGCGATCGCTCTCTGCCAAACTTGCTGCAAATTCTCTCCTTCGGGCATTTGCACTTTTTCAGGAGATGTTTTCCATTCTTCTAGCAAACCGGGATAGGATTGTTCGATTTCTGATTCAAATTTTCCTTCCCAAAGTCCGTGGCTGATTTCCCTCAACTCGTCGCGCAGTTCCAGTTGCAAACCGCCGTGATGTTGGAGAATAATTTCCGCAGTTTCTTTAGGGCGCAGCATGGAACTGCTGATGGCAAAATCTAATTTTACATCCTTGAGAAATTCTGCCGCCCGCCGGGACTGTTCGCGGCCGTTATCGTTGAGAGGCACGTCTATTTGCCCTTGAAATTTACCTGCTTTATTCCAGTCTGTTTCGCCGTGACGCACCAGCAACAAGCGCGGGCCTTGGTGCCCGTCCCTCGGTTTGGGAAAAATTTCCCCGGTATGGGAAGTTAAATTGACCGATTCTAATTGAACTGCAACTTTCTTTTTTTGTTCTCGGAGTTCGTCGTTGGTAACAGCGGAAGTTCCAAAGTTAATGACGCTAATTCCGCAATTTGACTGTTGAATTGATTGATAGTAATCCGGGGTGATTTCCGACGCGGTGGCGATGAGAGCGCGGTTGATTCCGTTGTGACCTACTACTAGAATTGTCCCGTCCTGGTGGCGCGATAAAAGTTCTTGCCAAAAATGACGGGCGTTAGCAAAAATTGCCAATACGGGAAAGTGTTCGATGTCTCCGTCTGCAGATGGCAGTTTCATGGAAAATTTGTCTGGCTGTCTTTGCCACTGCTGATATGCTTCGGGGAATTTGTCGATCGCATCTTGGCGCAGCATTCCTTCCCACAGAGGCAAATCGATTTCCATCAAATTATCAGTTGGGTGGAGTTGTGGCGGATTTGTCAAGCGCGACAGGATGATTTCCGCTGTTTCTTTGGCTCGTTGCAGGGGACTGGTATAGGCGGCATCAAAGGCGATACTGCTGAGTGTGTCGCCTACTTGCAGGGCGGCGCTGCGGCCTGCTTCTGTCAAAATTGATTTATCGAGGCGGCCTTGGATGCGGCGTTCTTGATTGTATGTGCTTTTGCCGTGACGGACTAAGATAATGCGAGTCATTCGATTTTAGATTTTAGATTTTAGATTTTAGATTTAGCCTGCTACCCCGCTGCGGGCGCACAGTGGGCACCTTAGCCATACATGGCGGGTCGAGGATTTGTGGCGCAAGTCTTGTTGAGGCGAGTCAAAAAGATGAGCCAGTGAAATTTTACCAGTTGTCGGGATACTCTCGTCTGCAACGACCTATGATTAAATACGGAAAAGATTTAGCCACGGATTCGCGCGGGACGGAAAAGCAGGAATGACACTGAAGCGGGTTATTTTAGGTATTTTAACGGCGATCGCGATCGCCCTGGTCGGTTTATCTTTGGTTGCTAGTTGGAACCAGCCGCAAATTCAAAGTCGGCTGGAACTCTACCAGACAAATTTGCTGCTTCACGCCTCCGAGTGGCAAGGAGAAAATAATCAGAGTGCTAATTTAAGTTCGGCGCGCAACAATATTGTCGGTGCCGATCCTTTAAATACGGCTTTGACGCAATATCAAGCAGCGCGAGACTCGACTCGCAAAACTCTCGAAACAACTCAATCACAATTTAAAGGAATTCAGTCTGCCATTGCCTCCAAGTCTGATAATACTACTGTGAATTTGGCTCAAAACAAGGCTTTGTCAGAGTCGATAAAGCAACAGTCAGTGCTGCTAAACGAACTTGACTTGCGCCTGGGAATTTTGCAGGCAAGCAGCGGTAAAACTGAGGCGGCTCTGCAAACTTGGAAAAATTTAGTTGAGCGCTACCAAACTAAAATTGATGACGGTGCTTCGGCGGTAACTGCTCGAGTTTTAACGGGAATTTGGAGCAATCCGGCTCAACTGCTGCCGGATGCCGAGCCGCGCATTCAAAAGTCTTTGGATGGCTGGTTTCGCTATCGCGCTCTCGCTCAACTTTACAAGCTGCAAGAACGTTCTAAAGAGCTGGTGGCGCTGCAAGCAGCAGAGCAAGCAACGGCCGAGCAAGCTGTAGAAAAGTTGGCAATTGTGGTTGGCGTTCCGGCGATCGCACTTTGTATTGGCACGGTTTTGCTGGTTGGTTTGACCGTGCAGTGGTTGTTGCAGCGGAAGCAGTTAGATACAGAAGATTCCGGGCCGCTGTTGGCGCGAAATGCGAGCTTGACTTGGGATGTGCCTTGGGACGGCGAGATTGTTTGGCAGGTGCTGGTGGTCGGCTTTTTCTTTGTCGGGCAAATCTTGATTCCCTATTTGTTGCTGCCGGTTTCTCTGGCTGTTTTAAAGCTCAATCCTGCTACTTTTGACCCGCGCGATAAGGCTTTTTATATCTTTGCTACTTATCTGTTGCTGTCGGCTGGGGGGCTGTCGGTACTGTATTTTTCGGTCAAGTCTTTTTTGCCTTTGCCGGAAGGTTGGTTTCGGATTAATTTGCGGGGAAATTGGTTTTTGTGGGGATTTGGCGGCTATTTTGTGGCTTTGCCTTTGGTAGTTTTGGTGTCGCTGATCAATCAGCAATTGTGGCAGGGACAAGGTGGCAGCAATCCGATTTTGCCGATCGTCCTCGAAGGTAGGGACAACGTGGCTTTGGCGGTGTTTTTCGGCACGGCAGCGATCGCCGCTCCGGTTTTTGAGGAAATCGTGTTTCGGGGCTTTCTGCTGCCTTCTCTGACTCGCTATTTGCCTGTTTGGGGGGCGATCGCAGCTTCTGCTTTCTTGTTTGCGGTGGCTCACTTGAGTGTTTCTGAGATTCTGCCTTTGGCGACTTTGGGTGCGGTTTTGGGGTTTGTGTACACGCGATCGCGCAATCTCCTCGCTCCCATGCTTCTCCACAGTCTTTGGAACAGCGGTACTCTCCTGAGTCTGTTTCTTTTGGGCGGCGGCGCGAGTTAATTCGGGCGGTTGTTAATAATTGTGAATTAACCTTGCTTTTTTCACAGTTTTGAGAAATGGCGCGTTCGGCAGGTGCGCGGGGCGCACCTGATATTAAATTTGGTCGCCAATATTGAAGTTAAACGGAAAAACTTGTTTTAACATAGAAGTAATACCTTGTCCGGTTTTTGTGGATGGTCGCCCCAATGAGCAATTTCAACAGCCGCAAGTTAGAGGGAACGCCGAGTTGGATGCGTTTTGCACCCTACGCAGCCCTAGGCATTTTAATATTTTCTCTCAATTCAGGCAGCGAACTCAATTATTTCTTGAGAGGCTACTCGGTCATTCTACAGGCTCAAGCCGGTATAGTTTTGCTGTATTTTGCGATGTCTAAGTTTCGCAAAAACCCAAATAAATGAGTAAAAATTAGTAAGATTACTTAGCTCGATCGTTAAAGGTCGATCGCGGAAGTTAAAATAAACAACTGGGGAAATGGAAAAATGGTAAAAGATAAAACCGTAGCCGTTGTCTTAGCTTTCTTTGTAGGAGGTTTCGGAGTTCACAAATTTTATTTGGGCAACAACTTAGCAGGGGTATTATACTTGCTATTTTCTTGGACATTAATTCCCTCAGTGATCGCATTTTTCGATTTTATCGGTCTGCTGCTAATGTCGGAACAAGCTTTTCAGGTACAGTACAATGGCGGAACTTTGCCGTCTGGCTATGCCCTCAGATCGGCAAAAGATGTAACTGGGGCGATCGGCGAATTGAAAAAACTTTACGAGATGGGTGCAATTACCGCAGAAGAATATGAAGAAAAACGCCAAAAACTGCTGCGAGAATTGTAAGAAGGAAGAAGGAAGTTCGGCAACGGATTGTGTAACGGATGTAACGGATGTAACGGATGGATGGAAGGAAGAAGCAAAAAGGAAGTTCGGCAACGGATTATGTAACGGATGTAAAGGATAGAAGGAAGAAGGAAGAATGAAGAAGGAAGAAGAAAGCCCGCTCTTAAAAGAGTGGGAGTGAAATAAGTAAGTGTGAGATCGCAACTATTTAAGGATAAAATTAAAGTGTCTCAAGATTTATACTGGCTGCGTCAAACTCCAAATTGGGTGTGGTATGCTTTTATTCCCTACTTCGGCGGATTGGCGATCGCCTATGCAGGCCAAAAGTCAAATATTCGCAGTTGGATGGGATGGGGTGTTGGCATTACTTTAGCAGCACTCGCGGTATCTTCTTCAGCTAATTTGGGTACGATCGTTTGGATCGCTCAAATTGTTACTGCTTTTAGTTTGAAAAAGCGCTATCTCATCAAAACCGCACCCAGAGGTTTACTGGTTCCGGCAACTGCAACGAATGCCGAAGAACTGGCAAACGTGCGCGGCAAAATAGATATTAACGAGTGTACCAAAGACGATATGGTGAGAATCTTGGGTTTGCCGATCGTCTACGCTAACGATATTGAATCTTTGCAAAACGAAGGCTACATTTTTACCCACGCCGAAGAATTATCGGAAATAGCCGGAGTTCCCGAAAGTCACGTCAGACGCATCGCCCCGATGATTTGCTTCAGCTACAACTATCAAAAAGAATTGCAGTTTACTTGGAAACGGTTAAATATTCTTTCGCCCGAAGAGTTAGTCGCCAGCGGTTTAGATCGGGCTGTTGCCGAAAAAATAGTTAGAGAAAGGCAGAGAAAAGGCGCTTACAAATCAGTTGTGGAAGTCAAGCGGCGGACGGGACTGCCTTTTGATTCTTACCGCCATATTTGTTAATTTACAGTTGTTAAGTAAGTCCAAAGAAAAAAAACAATAATATGCGATCGAACCTTGTAGGGGCGGGTTTGACCAACAATAATTGCCTAAAACCAATCATCTCGTAAACCCGCCCCCGCCCAACTAAAAAATATTATGACAACAAAATTAGAAGTTGACGGACAAAAATTGTATGATACAAATTACCTGAGATGGATGGAAACCACTGTGGAAAAGTTGGGGGGTTGCAACTATTTAAACATCCGCTGGGAAAATCTGATTGCAGACATAGAATATGACTAATCTCAAATCCGGTAGCATCGGAATTAATATTACTCACTGCCGTTTCCTCTATATCATGTATAGCGGATCGAGCGAAAGATGGGGTACGTAGTTGGGATGCGAGCCCTCTTACTTTAAGTGGTTATATAATCTATCAATGATACCTCATCTTTTTGAGAAAGGCTATATGAGTGCAACCGGGAACGATATCAGGCAAGCGTGTCACACTCCAATCGAATTGTAGGCTGCGTCAGACGAAGTTAAGAATTGACGATCGAGGGTTTCCGGTTCCGGGACACCTGACTAATTGTGCCCGTTGCGTAAGTCCTGTAGAAGACATATTGAGTTTCTGCCGCCGCTTTGGGCCAGATGAGATGATTCAAGGGTGGCAGGGCAAAAAACTCGATCGCCTCCTGGTAATTGACATTAAATGCAACTGCTGGCAAAAATTCCCCTCAGCAGGCGGGTCCAGCGAAATTATTAAAACAAGTCTCGACTCTTGACATTTACATCATAATGATATTAAGATGCCCTGGTAAAATCGGTATTGCCCCCTAGCATCAATTCCAAGCCAGGGCAAGTTTTCAAGACGATGCCTTAAATATCAGTGGTATCGTATCAGAATTATTATTGAAACCCAGAACGACACAATCCTAGCAGTACCGCTAACATCAAACTTATGTCTGACTCTCCTCCATCCCAAATCTCCCCAGAAGCCGCACCGGAAAGTGCTGCTACCGAAAACCGCACTGCCAAAACTCGGCAAATGTTGGGCATGAAAGGGGCCGCTAGCGGGGAAACATCCATCTGGAAAATTCGCCTGCAACTGATGAAACCGATTACCTGGATTCCCTTAATTTGGGGCGTGGTGTGCGGGGCGGCGTCTTCTGGAAATTATGTTTGGAACCTAGAGAATTTCTTAATTGCAGCAGCTTGTATGTTGATGTCAGGGCCGTTGCTGACCGGGTACACTCAAACTTTGAACGATTTTTACGATCGCGAGATCGACGCGATTAACGAGCCCTACCGTCCGATTCCCTCCGGGATGATCTCGATTCCCCAAGTAGTAACGCAAATTTTGGTATTATTAGCCGCAGGCTTTGCGGTGGCTTATGCTCTAGACTTGTGGGCGGGTCATGAATTCCCCACAATGACTGTTTTGACTCTCGTCGGCGTGTTTCTAGCTTACATCTACTCTGCGCCACCGCTGAAACTCAAGCAGAATGGCTGGTTGGGAAATTATGCCCTGGGTGCTAGTTACATTGCCCTGCCTTGGTGGGCTGGTCAAGCTTTGTTTGGTACACTAGATCCGACCATTATGATTTTGACACTGTTTTACAGTTTGGCAGGGCTGGGAATTGCGATCGTCAACGATTTCAAAAGTGTCGAAGGCGATCGGCAATTAGGGTTAAAATCTTTGCCAGTGATGTTTGGCATCGACACCGCAGCTTGGATTTGCGTGTTGACGATCGACATATTTCAAGCTGGGATTGCATGCTACCTGATTAGCATCCACCAAAACCTTTACGCGGTAATTCTCCTGCTGCTGATAATTCCCCAAATTACTTTTCAGGATATGTACTTTTTGCGTAATCCCCTGGAAAATGATGTTAAATATCAGGCAAGTGCTCAGCCTTTCCTGGTTTTGGGTATGCTGGTAGCAGCCTTGGCGCTGGGTCATGCGAGTTAAGCAGAGTTTTGAGGTTTGAGTTAAAAAATTTTGAATAAAAAAATCTAATTCACTTCTCAAAAAAAACAAACTCTGCAGCGTTAAGAAAAGTTTTGAATTTTGAGCGGTGAATTAATTTTTTTTAATTCAAAAAATATAATTCAATGCAGCGTGTTATTCAAGAAAAAATGTAAAATTAAAAATTAAGAATTAAAAAAGACTAGCTTTTTGAATTTTTAATTTTTAATCGGACTTGATGAGGTTTGAAGGTCTGAACGTGGCAGAATTTTTCTCAAATATCAAAGATACATTGAGCAAAGTCACTAACGCAATAAGCGGTAATTCCGATCGAGAACTGCCGAAGGCTGCGAAGGTCAATCAGCTCAATTCGCCGGAATCGGAGGCGGAATTTTATACACGGACAAGGGATGAGCGATCGGAGTATGTGGTATCAGAAGATGCTGCACCTCTAGAAGAGTCAGAATATTTAGAGTCAGAATATTTAGAGTCAGAATATTTAGAGTCAGAATATTTAGAGCCAGAATACGCTCGATATCCAATAGTCAAGCGCGATTGGGAAGGGTTGAAGCGCTTAATTGCTTGGTTGGAAATTGAACCTCAAGTTACCAGCTTGCAAACCAAGGGAAAAGAATTGTTGGGGCCGGGATTAAGTTTGCTGGGGACTAAATTACCCCAAAAATCGGATAGTAGCGAATTGCCGGAAAATAGCGAATCGCCCAACACCAAACAGCAGAGACATACGGAACAGCAGGAAATTAGCCCACCGCAGGAAAAAATTAAAAAACTGATATCCCGCCCCCCTAGATTTTGGATAAGTTTAGGTGTGGCCAGTATAGGCGGGGGCGCTTTAATCTACTGTTTGTGGATTTTGTACACCTTAGACAAAGGCTTGCCCGATGTTAACGATTTGTCCGCCTTTAACCGCGACGGAACGCTGACAATTAAGGCGGCAGATAATACGATTTTGTTGCAGTCCGGGCCTGCAACTAGAGATAAACTGAAACTTGAAGAAATTCCCGAACTGTTGGTTAAAGCTTTTATTGCCATAGAAGACCGCCGTTTTTACAAACATCGCGGGGTGGATTATCAAGGTATTGTGCGCTCTGTTGTTTCTAATTTGATAGAAAGAGATTTAGTGCAGGGCGGCAGTACAATTACGCAACAATTGGCTCGCGTTGTTTTTCTCAATCAGGAAAGAAGTATTAGGCGGAAGGTTCGGGAAGCTCTTTTAGCTCAGAAAATAGAGCGGGAGTTGAGTAAAGACCAAGTTTTAGAAAGATATTTAAATCTGGTTTATTTGGGTTCGGATGCCTACGGAGTGGCAGATGCAGCTTTGGTTTTCTTTAGCAAAACAGTAGATAAATTAACTTTGGCAGAGATGGCAACTTTGGCGGGTTTGCCGCCGGCACCGAGCGAATATTCGCCTTTGGTTAATCCCGATATTGCTAAGAAACGCCGCAATCTTGTGCTGCAACAAATGCAGGAAGCAAAGGTAATTACAGAGGCTCAGGCGAAGGAGGCGATGGCGGAACCTATGGCGGTTAAACCAAGTCCGCCGAAGCGATTTAAAGTAGTCGCGCCTTATTTTGCTAGTTACATTCGGAAGGAATTGCCGCGCTATGTTTCTAAGGATGCTTTGGAAGCTGGCGGTTTGACTGTCGAAACGACGGTGGATTTGAAGTGGCAGAAAATAGCGGAACAGGTGGTTAAAGATGCGATCGAAGTTGACGGCCGCCGTCAGGGTTTTGAACAGGCCGCTTTAGTTTCTATGGACACTAAGACTGGGGAAGTTAAGGCCCTGGTAGGAGGTGGAAATTTTAAGGAAAGTGAATTTAATCGCGCTACGCAGGCTTTGCGGCAGCCCGGATCGACGTTTAAAGGGTTGGTGTATGCCGCGGCGATGGCGGCTGGTTTTTCTCCCTATGACGGTTACGAAGATGAACCAATTATTATCGACGGCTATCAACCGAATAATTATGGCAAAAAATTTAGCGGTTGGCGATCGATCTCGGATGCTTTGACGCGTTCGGTGAATGTCGTAGCTGTGAAGGTGTTGATGGATGTGGGCTTTGAACCGGCGATCAAAGTAGCCCACGATATGGGAATTAAGTCGAAATTGAGTCCGATTTATTCCCTGGCTTTGGGTTCTTCGGAGGTGAATTTGCTGGAGTTAACCAATGCTTACGGTACTTTAGCCGCGCAAGGTAATTTTATTGAAGCCCACGGAATTAAGCGGGTGATCAATCAGCGGGGAGATGTGATTTATCAGGCTAATTTTAAACCGAAGCGGGTTTTGGATAAGGATAGTGCTGCGATTACTACTTGGATGTTGGAGGGTGTTGTCCAAGACGGTACGGGGGGGCCGGCTGCTTTAAACGATCGCGCTGTAGCAGGCAAAACTGGTACTTCGGAAAATGTCAGGGATTTGTGGTTTATTGGTTACATTCCACAAGTTGTGACTGGGGTTTGGCTGGGAAATGATGACAATTATCCCACCTGGGGAACTAGCGGTACGGCGGCTTACAATTGGCGCGATTTTATGAGTCAAGCTGTTAAGGGAATGCCGGTAGAGAACTTTCCGAAGTTGCCGAAGTTGGAGGGCCGCAAAGGCAGTATTAAGGCCAAACCGGTTCAGCCTAATAGGATTATTCGGGGGATGATTGTGAATGAGGATGGTGCGATCGTACCGTACAATCCTAATCCTGAACCGAAGTATTACCCACCGCAAGAACCTGCTTATCAAGAGCCTGCTTATCAAGAACCTGCTTATCAAGAGCCTGCTTATCAAGAACCGGGATATTAAGCTATCGGTTTGGAGTAAGGAGTTTACTGATTTTTCAAATGCTTTAGCCTCACCATAAAAAAGCCGTCCATGTGATGTCTGTGCGGCCACACTTTCACCCATCCTTCGGGTGATGGCTGTACGGGTAAATCAATTGTTGGCGGTTCTATTTGCCAGTGAGGATTGCTGTCTAAGAACGATCGAATAACTGTTTCATTTTCCAAGGGATGAATTGTGCAAGTTGCATAAACTAATACGCCACCGGACTTGACAAATGTCGCTGCATTTGCTAACAATTCCGATTGCAGTTGAGATTGTTGTTGAATGTTTTCGGGTGTGTGATGCCAGCGGGCGTCGGCGCGGCGGTGGAGGGTTCCGAGGCCGGAACAAGGTGCGTCTAGTAAAACTCTGTCTGCGAGGTTAACAAACTCTGGGAAATGGCGGCTGTCTCCGGTATGAATTTTAATGGATTTCATCTGGAGTCTGTCGGCATTTTCTTTAAGTTTTTTGAGTCGGCTGGCGGTTTTGTCGCAGGCATAAATAGTGCCTGTATCTTGCATTAATTCGGCGCTGTGGGTGGTTTTTCCCCCCGGCGCGGCGCAGGCGTCGATGATAGTTTCCCCTGGCTGGGGCCCTAGTAAATGGGTGACTAATTGAGCGCTGCTGTCTTGGATTGTCCACCAACCTTCGCTGTATCCGGGGAGGTTTTGAATTGCGCCGATGCTGCCATTTAGTCTTAATGCTTGCGGCAAGTGTGGGATTCTGCTAGTTGAGATGTTGTGGGTTTGGAAGGCAGCTTCGATTTGGGCGATCGAGCTTTTTAAGGGATTGATTCTCAGGTCAATTGTGGGGGATTGGTTGAACCATTCACAGAGTTGTTCGGTTTCGGTTTCGCCTATTTGTTCGATCCACAATTTTACCAGCCATTCGGGGAAGCTGTGCAGAATTCCTAGTCGTTCGACAGTTGATTTATAATTCGTAACTGTTAATGGGTTTAAGTCGTTATCTGTTAAACGGATGTATTGGCGCAACAAACCGTTGACAAAACTGCTGAGTCCTGAAAAGCCGTTTTCTTTTGCTAGTTGAACGGTAGTGTTGACGGCGGCGGAGGGGGGAATCTGGTTGAGATATTCGAGTTGATATAAGCCTAAATGTAAGATGGTGCGGAGTTCGGGAGGTTGTTGGGAGGATTTTTTTGTTGCTAGTTTGTCGATGATGAAGTCGATAGATCGCATTCTCCTGACGCTACCGTAAACTAATTCTGTTACTAAACGCCGGTCGAGGTCGTTGAGTTGAGAATTGCCGAAAGCGCGATCGAGTGCGGCATCTGCGAATGCACCGCGACGGTGGACTTCGCGGAGTGCGAGAAAGGCTATTTGGCGGGGATTTTGCATAGTTTGTTTCTGATATGTCAAGTTATTATAGGTTGTCTGAGGATTGAAAATAAAAAATAGAAATCACGGCGATTGAAATCGCATCTATACAAACAAAGATAAGACGGCAATTGAAATCGCGCTTATACAAACGATGTCCGCCTCTGTGGATGGAAGAAAATAATCCGGTTTTAACCGCCCGGTCTTTTTTGTTCAAATTTCGTCGGGATTGATGCCCATTTCTCGCAATTTCTCGGATAGGCGATCGGCTTTTTGCTGTGCTAACTCTTTATCTTGCCGTTCTTGTTCCATTTGTCGCTGTGCTGATTCCTGTTGTCTTGACAACTCCACATAAGACAAAAACTTCTGTCCATCAGGCCGATAAATTTCCAAGTCTCCCGATGCAGTTTGAAAACGGATCTGCAAACGCGGACTCACCCAACCATCCATTAATTCAATATAGTTGAGTTTTCCCTCAGAACGCAGCCAACCAATTAATTCATTATCCTCTGGGCTGTAGACATAATATTCTTCTACTCCATAATCCTGGTAGAAATTAAACAGCTTAAACAGCGCTCCGATTCGATTTCCCGGCGATAGGATTTCAAAGACAACTTGCGGGGCGATATTATCTTCAAGCCACTGTTGGTAGGAACCTCTGTAACCTTTCGGTCTGCCAAACACTACCATCGTATCAGGTGCTTGGCGAGTTTTGTTATCGCCTTCGACGGGATACCACAGCAAATCACCTGCTACAAAGACATTTTCGTTGTCTTTGTATAAGGCATCTATTCCACCTTGAATGGTGACAATTAGTTCAAACTGTTTAGTGTTGTCTGACATGGGTTTGCCGTCGCTGTCCGGGTAGATGATTTCTGCTGAGGTTTTTGTGGGAATTGTTGCGGTCATGGGGATGAGTCCTTTGCTAGTATCATCAGTTTTCATTTTACTCTAAATTTTAGTTTTCAGCTTATTCTGGTTTGGTTGACACCAACGGTTCTAATAAATTGCGTTCTTCTATGGGAAGTTCTAGCAAAACTCGTCTGTCGCCCTTTGTTTCTTTATAGCGGACTGCCGCATTTAGCAGGCGCAGGGGAATTTGGAATTGTTCGTAGTTGCTGGTTAGTTCTTGCCACAATTCTAACCAAGTGCGTGCGGCTTTGTCGCTTACCATTTCTGATATTAGCGCGGGGATGTTTCGCACAATTCCCTGTCCTAAGACTGAGAGATATTCGTATTTTTTGTAAACTGCAATCAGGCTGGTGATGCGAGTTTTCCATATCGCTGCATCGTGCGTGCTGGCGAATAGGTTGCTGATAATTAAATTGGCATCCTCTGCATGAGCTTCATTGTCTGGTTCGAGGCGTTGGAAGGCGTCGTCTAAGGCGGCGATACCTTCATCCCAACGATTTAGTCCGAGAATAGCAATAGCGCGCTTGAAGAAGGCATATGAAGATTTATCACCAAGTTCGATCGCCCGATCGAAAGATGCTAATGCTTCTTCATAGCGTCCGAGGTTGTTGAACACATCGCCTCGGTTAGCCCAAGCCCCGAAATAATTGGCATCAAGTTCCAGCGCCCGAGCTAAGGATACTAAAGCTTCATTGTAGCGTTTGAGGTTGTCGAGTACAATGCCTCGGTTAACCCAAGCCAACTGATAATTGGCATCAAGTTTGAGCGCCCGATCTAAGGATACTAAAGCTTCATCGTAGCGTTTGAGGTTGTTGAGTACATCGCCTTGTATCACCCAAATATGCTGATTATTGTCGTCAAGTTCGAGCGCCCTATCGAAGGATACTAAAGCTTCATCGTAGCGTTTGAGGTTGTTGAGTACATCGCCTTGTATCACCCAAGCCCACAAATAATTAGCCCCAAGTTCGAGCGCCCTATCAAAGGATGCTAAAGCTTCTTCATAGCGTTTGAGGTTGTTGAGTACATATCCTCGTAAAGCCCAAACAGACTGATAATTAGCACCAAGTCCTATCGCCTTATTGAAAGATGCTAAAGCTTCTTCATAGCGTTCGAGGTTGTTGAGTACATTGCCTCGTAAAACCCAAATATGGTGATAATTGGCACCAAGTTCTATCGCCTTATCGAAAGATGCTAAAGCTTCTTCATAGCGTTCGAGGTTGTGGAGTACATATCCTCGTAAAGCCCAAACAGGCTGATAATTGGCACCAAGTTCTATCGCCTTGTCCAAAGATGCTAAAGCTTCTTGAGGGCGTTTGAGGTCGTAAAGCACATTGCCTCGTAAAACCCAAGCCAACCTATCATTGTCGTCTAGTGCAATCGCTCGATCAAAAGATGCTAAAGCTCCATCGTAGCGTTTGAGGTTGTTGAGTAAACCACCTCGTATACGCCAAGCTAACTTATCATTGTCGTTCAGTTCGAGCGCCCTATCAAAGGATTCTAATGCTTCATCATAGCGTTCGAGATTTTGCAAGCATTGTCCTTTTTCTAACCAATCCCGTGCCTTACCGCGAATTGCAACCAGTTTATTTGCTAGATTCAAAGCCGAAACATAGTCTTTCTTCTCTTTGCAATTTTCAATTTCCTGCACGCAAGCTGCCACGCGAGAGTCTTCACAATCATCTGTTTCCCTTGGCCCAAGCGCGCGCAGCAAATATTCTCGCTCGACGACAGCATTAGGCGGTAGTGTTTCCCGACTTAGCTGATAATTCAACAGACTTTTTTCATAGCTACGATCGACTAGCTCTTTCGCGATCGCACTAAATCCTACTCCCAAACGCTCCAATCGCTGTTTTAACTCTTCTTGCGTGTACCACAACCGCAAAAAATCCACAATTAAACTAATCGGCTCGCCGCGATGCTTCTTCACATCCATGCAAAAGCGCATCAGCACTTCTCGAATTTCATAATACGACTCCCGCCCGATCGATTCGCTCGTCACATAACCCATTCCCGACAGTTGTTTAAGTTGGCTGGATGCTGTCTGATGCGTCATAAAACAGCGTTGGGCAATCTCTTTAACCATGACAGCCCCGCGCCGATCGCACAAAAATTCAACTATCTTTCTTTGCTGCGGCGAAAGCCACGCCATCCGCGCCTGATAGTAGGGTGTCAATTCATCCAGGGTTTGCAAAAACGGTTTCACCAGTCGATCCAGCGAGTCGCGACTCAGAAATTCCGCAAAAATCATATAAACGCGGTGGTTGCCGCCAGCCAAGTGATGGATTGCTTCAATTCGAGAACGTCCCTTTGGCGTTTCTATGAATAACTCTAGTTCTTTGTTGTTCTCTAATTTAGCGATATTTTTCAATAAGCAGACAACTTGCTCTAAATTTAGCTTTTCTAAATAATGGAGATTGAAAAAGTTGTAGAATGGCGCTTTTTTTCGGTCGATTCCTTTGAATAAATGCTGAGATGTCGCGAAAATCGTACAGAAATGATAAGTTTCTAAATAGTCTCGGAATTGCTGCTGCCCGCTGTCGCCCAACCCTTCAAACAAGTCATCCAGATTTTCTACAAGTAAAAGCAGAGTGCGATCGCTCGCAAAATCTTTCAGCAATTCTGCTGCTGTCTGTTGAGCGCTATCGGGCGATTCACCGTAAAGCGATTCTACCCGATCGAACAATTCAGCCTTGTATTCAGCCGGATATTCTGATTGGAGCGATCGCAAAATTCGCAGGAGCAAATCGAGAAACGACGTGACGCCCCACTCTTCCTCCCGCAACCAAGCAATCAGCACTTTTTCCCGCAAATCCTCCATTTTGGAAACGCGGTGATACATTAGCGAGACTAAGTACGTCTTCCCAATACCTCGCATCCCAATCAATAGGTGATGCTGCTCGATCGGCTTGAGGATTCTCAACCGGATTGACTCGACTAGCTCGTTTGCCAAATCGTGACGCTGCACAAACATCTCCTCTAAATCTTCGTGCTTCATCAGACTGGGCGTGAAGCGAGAGACAAGTGTACCTTTCATACTGTCAACCCCCTGGATAGTAACTGGGAACGAGAAATTCTGGTCGAGTCTTTTTCCATTAAATGCTTGTTATACAAAGCTTTCAACGTTTATACGTCTAATTTACCATAATTTGAAAAAAAGTACGTTATTTTTGTTGTATATTTTTTAAAGCAGTGTTAGACTGCCCTTAACAAGCAAACAAGCGCCCCTAGCTGTTACTAGAGACGCTTTCGATCGCTTATCAGTTTTTGGGAGCCACTGGCTGCAACCAGTAGCACTCTGATGTTGTTTATGGTCTATATAGACCGAGGATTTCTCATGACTAATTATAACAGCGAACAGCTCAATCTGTTCACCCAGCCGATCGCAGTTTCGGTGGAAATGGGCTGCACAGTTGAACGTGCCTCCGAATTAGTACAACGCTCAAAAAGCTCAATCTACGATCGGTTAAGGAAAAATAAACCGTATCTGCGGCAGGTTCCCACAGGTACGTGGCAAATTTACTCTACAGGTACAAAAGACGGCTCAATTCTTGTAAATGTTGCCTTCATTTATTCTCCAAAAGATAAGAATTGGAGACTTGCTTGAACTCAAATCTCAAGGCTGCGTTAGTCCAAAGCTTAACGCAGCCTTCTGCCTCTTCGGTTGCTGAGGAAAACAGGAGGCAGAGCCTCTAAATCTGCGTCCCCACGCTCTGCCTGGGAACAAGAAAAAATCTGAAAAATATTCCTTAAGACTTGTTACAATACACAAAACTTCATACTTTCCCCAACTCTGGATGACCTTTTTCAACGCCTCCGAACCGCTAATCCGCTGCAAACAGGAACATCTCGACGTACAAGACCGCGAAGGCCTGTTGCAACTCCGCTGGCAAATTGGAAATATTACTCTTTTCTCAGGACTTTATACCCGCATCGACCAAACTTTTCTGCTTTGGGGTTTGGTGACAGGGGGGATTTTTTTTACGGCTCAGTTTGTCCCGATCAGTTGGAGCTTTCAGGCGATTCTGTGGTCAACTTTGACTCTAATTGGCACTGCGGGAATGGCTGTTTTGACTTTGTTTTGGGTAAGAGTCGAGCGAGTTAGCTGGATTCTTTACTCTTGGGCGATTTTGATGATAACTGGTTTGGTGCTGACCGATTGCAGTATTTTTGTCGGTTGGGGAGGTTTGTTGCTGCACCTTTGCGATTTGTGGTTGGGGTTGAGCGCGATCGGCTATTTTTGTACGGGACTCGGTTTGCGATCGCGCACTTTTCTCTTGATCGGACTAACTCATTTATTTAGCATCCCTCTATTAACTTTTGTTGCACCTTGGCAATATCTAACCACAGGCACAATTATGGCCGGCTGTTTGTTGTTATTGTCCGAATTGCAGTGGGATATGCGATCGCCGATCGACAATACTTTGCTAAGCCAAGAACAGAAAGAATTTAACCGAGTTCAACAGCAAATGCGGCAGAGTGGCGCGATTATATCCAAATAAATCACAAATGTAAAGAATTCTGTACAATAGCTAACACTTTCCCCAAATCCAACACAATAGAAAGATACAGCATCAATAAAAAAACAAACTTTAACCAGAACAGGAGTTTTGCTGTTTGACCTGTGAATCGCCAAGCTAAGGAGAACGGTGTCCGGGAGGCGATTGGCCGACAAATGCTGTACTTGCGACGATAAAAGTTAATTCGGATTGACAGTAGCGGTTGAAATCAAAAAGTGGTGCAGGGTTTTTACCGTTTCCCCTGCTTTGCAGTCTTCTCGGAGAGGCTAAACCCTCTACCAGAACAGCCTGAGGAGATTGGCACAAAATTCGACAGTTGGTCAGGCGGATTTTTGAGTCAGCGTGTTTAATAAAATTGGAAAAATGCTCGCTTAGAGCTTTGCAGGGCTTACTATTAAACAAGTCCTGCTTTATGATGGGAAATTTAAATTATTTGTGACTCTGGCGTGCGTTTTCGCAATACTTCCCTTACTTCCATTAAAATCTGGCCCAACATATTTTTGCCGCTGCCATCTTTCCCGCAACCCCAATAGTAATCAACAGGGGAATTTTCGACTATTTCCTCATCGCCAGTAGCGAGTAAAATTTCTCTAATTTCGGCATGACTTTCAAATTTGCGGAGTACGGCTTTTCTCATGATATCATCTTTTACTTGTTCCCAATCTTTGCGGAGGGGACGAGAGCGATCGCGCCCCATTTTTGCTGCATCTTTCGGCGTTTTTGCTTGGCGAATTTGCCCGCAGTGAGGTGTATTCGGAAACTTCTGCGCTTGAAAATAATGCTCGCTAGTTGGCCAGTATTCTCCGTCTAACTCGAATCCATGACTGGAAAAATTAGAAAAACAGCCGTATTCGCTGCCAGTGGTGTAGAAGTAGATAGCCATAAGGTCTGCGATTTTAATTTCGTTAATAATCTTGGTTTATCGTCAGCTTTACCTCTCTGGATTATCCACTATCTTCAACCGCAAATCAATAGTTTCAAGATAGGAACCGATGTAAGACAGCAGGGCGTAGATAAATACGATCGCCCCTACCATTTCCAAAATTTCCTCAACAGAAGCCATCAAACCGTAGATCAAGTTTCGCTGACCAACCGCATCTGCATAATAGCCGCAAACCATTTCCATGCCAAGTGCTCCACCGACATATATACTGCCTGCTAGTAAGAAAAAGTCCCTTGTTTTCCGGGGTAGGTGCCGGAGAAACTTCAGATAAGCCAGCCCAGTAACCGCAACAAAAATCGACCCCGGAATTACCCATATGAAGTAAAAAAAACCCCCTAAATGCAGTGCCTTTCGCAAGTCGTTAATAATTAATATTTCGTGCAGACTCAAAATTTCATCTAAAGCAAAAAATACAAACATGAACGCCAGCGCTTTCCAGTGTCCAAAATACCGATCGCCCTGCTTCTTCTTAGCACTAGCAATAATACCTAGCAAAATCGCGCAAAACAGCAAAGTAAATGACGAGTACCACGAAGGATAATTTATTTCTCTGTCTAAGTTAAACAAACTAATCCAGCGTTGTTGATAGTTAAAACCGTAGCGCAGAACTTGTACGATGCAACCAGCAACAGCAAAGAAGAGCACCCAAATGCTGAGAGAGTAGGCAACTCTCTTCGGCGAAACAGAAATAATGAATTTCATCAAGTTTTTGGTAAACTAGAACAAGCAAAATCAAACTATAAAGTAAAAAGTTAAAAATGGCAATAGCGGCGCAATCCGCCATCTGGTATTTTTATCTACAAAAAATTACCAATCGCTAACAATGCACGTTCAAATTGAAACCTTCACTGTTCGCAAGCGGTTTGCCCTTACCATCAGCCGCGGTACAACAGCCCAAAGTACGAATTTATGGGTAAAATTAGCATACGAAGGCATCGAAGGTTGGGGAGAAGCTTCGCCATTTTCCACAGGTTCTCGGCCCCAAACTAACGAAATTCTGCTAGCTGCATTGCAGGAAGTTGCACCGCTGCTAGAAAAGTTTACTCCGTTCGATCGCCAAAAAATCGAACAAGTATTAACCGAGGTCAACTTACCCTCAGCCGCCCGCGCCGGCATCGACATGGCAATGCACGACTGGCTGGGCAAAAAAGCAGGCTTGCCATTGTGGAAAATGTGGGGATTAGATCGATCGCGCATTGTCCCTACCTCCGTCACAATCGGCATTAATTCGCCGAGGAGTGCGAGAGAAAGAGTGCGCGATTGGTTTGGTAAAGATGAGACCGATCCAGGAAGCCTCAAATACCGCGCCGTTAAGGTTAAATTAGGAAATCCCGCAGGAATCGAAGCTGACAAAGCTATGTTAATAGCAGTGCTAGATGAAGCACCAGCTAACATTCAAATCAGTGTAGATGCTAACGGCGGTTGGAGTTTAAAAGATGCAGCAGAAATGTGTCACTGGCTGGAAAAGTACAAAATAAATTATGTCGAACAGCCCCTTTCACCCCTCGCCGATATGGATGAATTCTCAGAACTGTACCGTCAATCCCCCTTGCCAATTTTTGCTGATGAAAGTTGCTTTCATAGTTCCGATATACCAAAGTTAGCGCGCTGCGTCCACGGCATCAATATCAAAATGATGAAGTCAGGCGGATTGACCGAAGCAATGCGGATGATTCACGCAGCAAAAGCCTGCAATTTGCAAGTAATGTTCGGCTGCTATTCAGATAGCGCGATCGCAAATACAGCAGCAGCACAACTTTCCCCACTAGCTGACTATTTGGATTTGGACAGTCACTTAAATTTATTAGACGATCCTTTCACCGGTGCGATCGTTGAAAATGGCTGTTTGCTGCCAAACGGGCGATCGGGATTGGGAGTGCGGCGAATTGACATTGTAGAATAGAAGTATCGCTCAAAATACATCGGGAGATAGTATGATACCAGTAGAATCAATAGGAGAGCAAATTAATAGAGAAGCCAAACTTTTCTTTGAAGAACACAAGCCGCCGACTGATTTAATTTTTGATGATGGTGCAGAAATGGAAAGCAACCGCCACCGTATAGCTATGAACGTTTTAATCCGTTCCGTAGAACTAGGTTTAGCTCACCGGAACGATTTTTTTGTCGGTGGCAATATGTTTATTTATTACAGCGCTAAACAGATTCGCAATCAGGATTTCCGAGGCCCGGATTTTTTCGCTGTGTTGGGTGTGGACAGCAATACTTCCCGACAAGGCTGGGTAGTTTGGGAAGAAAACGGACGTTACCCGGATGTCATTGTGGAACTGCTGTCGCCGTCAACTGCAAATCAGGATACAGGCAAAAAAAAGGATATTTACGAGCAGGTTTTTAGAACTCCTGATTACTTTGTTTTCGATCCTTTCGAGCCGAATTCTTTGCAAGGATGGCGTTTAGATGCCACCCTGCGCTATCAGCCGTTAGTGCCCGACGAGCGGGGCTGGCTGTGGTGCGAAACGTTAGGTTTTTGGTTGGGTACATGGGAAGGAATTGTCGATCGAGAAACAGCGACTTGGGTGCGTTTTTTCGATGAATCTGGCAATTTAGTTTTGTTGCCGGAGGAAGCCGCTCAACAACAAGCCGAAGCAGCTCAACAGCAAGCCGAAGCAGCTCAACAGCAAGCCGAAGCAGCTCAACAGCAAGCCGAACAGGAACGCCAGCGAGCCTCGCGACTAGAAGCCCGATTGCGAGAATTGGGAGAAGATCCGAACGATCTTACCCTGAACCCCAATCAGAGCTAACACCCAACCGATTTTAGATTTTAGATTTTAGATTTTAGATTGAAGCTAAAATCTAAAATCGCCCGTCTCAAAAGTGAATCAATGACTAAAAACTATCCGATCAAAAATGGTAAAGTTGCAATCCTGCTCCACGAAGGAATTATTGGCCCTTCCGGCAAAACAGGTTTAGCCTTTTTGCGCTACAGCGAAGCACAAATTGTAGCAGTAATAGACCGCCAATGTGCCGGACAATCTTTACCTGAATTAACGGGCATTCCTCAACAAGTACCGATAGTTGCTTCCGTTGCAGAAGCACTGCAATTTGCGCCGGATATTCTGCTAATTGGTATCGCTCCTTCCGGCGGTATTTTGCCCCCGGAATGGCTGCCAGAAATTAATCAAGCAGTAGCAGCAGGTTTGTCAGTTGTCAACGGTTTGCACGCGAAACTTGCACCTTTGATAACAGTTCCGTTAACCGAAAATCAATGGATTTGGGACGTGCGTCAGGAACCGAAATCTGTCGGTGCGATCGCCTCTGCCGCCGCCGCTAAATTAAGCTGCCGCCGCGTGTTAACCGTCGGCACAGATATGAGCGTCGGCAAAATGTCAACCAGTTTGGAACTCAACCGCACTTGCTTGCGGCGGGGTTTGCGTTCCAAATTTTTGGCAACCGGACAAACGGGTTTAATGATCGGAAATGAAGGCATTCCTTTGGATGCAGTGCGAGTTGATTTCGCTGCGGGTGCTGTCGAACAAATGGCGATCGAATTGGGTTCTGAATGCGATATTCTGCACGTAGAAGGGCAAGGTTCGCTATTGCATCCGGGTTCGACGGCGACTCTGCCGCTGTTGCGGGGTTCGCAGCCAACTCACTTAATTTTAGCGCACCGAGCCGGACAAACTAACATTCGCCATCACCCGCACGTATCGATTCCCAAGTTATCAAAAGTGGTTGAATTGTACGAAATGGTTGCTGCTGCTGCCGGTGCTTTTGCAGGGGGAAAAGTGAGCGCGATCGCCCTCAACACTCATCACTTAAATGAGGCAGATGCGCTGTTAGCAATAGCTGAAGTTGAAGCAGAAACGGGATTGCCTTGTACCGATCCGGTAAGGTTTGGCGCGGAGGTTTTGTTGGAGGCGATCGACAATTGATATGTTACAATAAGTTACAACTAGCAAATTGCTACATAAAACTATGACACAATCACTTCAAGCAAAAACACTGACCCTGCGTGAGATCAAAACAAAATTTAACTTGCAACTTGCAGAAAACGAGCAATTTTTTCGAGATTGGATTGACGATTTACCAGAAATTACTGATGAAGAAAAGCGATATCTTGATAAAGTAAAGGCTGGCTATGCTAACAGTGCCGACTACCCCATGATAGAAGATACCGTAAAAATGGTGGTACTGGCTCCCTTGCTATTTTTAGCAGATTTATACTTGAATCCCTTTCATATAGAGGCAGAAAAATCGGTGGAACTTGTCACCCTGGATGAAAATATACTTGTCAGGGGAAGCATTGATATTCTGCTTTTAATTGAATCTTTTTGGGTTGTTGCGATCGAAGCCAAACGAGCGCAATACTCCCTTGAAGCTGGACTTCCCCAGTTACTTTGTTATATGTTGAGCAACCCCAATCCAGACAGACCAACTTTTGGGCTTCTGACAAATGGCAGCAACTTCAGATTTATCAAATTGATTAAACAAGACACTTCGCAGTACGCTTTATCTTATGAGTTCGTAATCGATCGCGCTAATGACTTTTACGAAGTCTTTCGCATTTTGAAGCGATTAGCTGTTATAATTTCCCATTACAGCACTTCAACTTGAATACACAATATGGAACTAGATTATGAAAGTAACAATAAATTCAGTAAAGCTCACTTTGACTTTAAGAATTTGCCCCAACTCACCAACCCTTGGCGACAGCTAAATCTGCAAGGAGTAGCTTTAGGTTTGATTCGCTTGCCGGCTGGCGAGGGCTACACATTTACTCACAGCCACGCAGAACAAGAAGAAGTTTATATTGTAGTTGAAGGCAAAGGCCTGATGGTTGTAGATGGGGAACTATTGACACTTGAGGGCGGCGATATTGTGAGAGTTTCTCCCGCAGCAAAGAGAGCATTAAAAGCTGCTGAAAATACAGCCTTGTTTGTTATCTGTACTGGAGGCTTGGCTGCAGGTTATCCCAAGCAGCCCAACGCGCGCTATCTGATAGATGATGGAATTCCCGATTATGAGGATGTTCCGCCTTGGTATGAGGGAAATCCCGAAATTGCCGAGAGAAATGCACGGTTAAAAGAAAGGATGTTGAAAGCCCAAGCCAAACGAGACAGCAAACAGGAATCATCATGAATGAAAGTTCTTTTTCTTTACCGTCTGAATGCGCCATCCGCCCGGCCTGTGCTCGAGACATCAAATCAATTAGAATGTTAGTGTGGAGCGCCAAACTCGATCCAACTCAGTTGCGCTGGGAGCAATTCTGGGTCATCGAATGCGGTGGGAAATTGGCAGCTTGCGGACAGTTGCGGAACTTTGCGGGCGCGCAAGAATTGGGCAGTTTGGTGGTAGCGAAAGATTGGCGCGATCGAGGTTTGGGAACTTACCTCACAAAATATTTAATTCAACAAGCAACAGAACCGCTATATTTAGAATGTTTGGGAAAGCGACTCGCATCATTTTACACTCGCTTTGGCTTCGTAGAAGTTTCCGTACAAGAATTGCCGCAGTCGCTTAAATTCAAGTTCGGTTTATCTCAATTAGCTAAAACTTTATTCAAAATTCCTGTAACAATTATGAAGTATCAAGCAGGTTGTCTATAATTATGACTTTTATGAATTTAAGATTCTGAATTTATGAATGGATTTTAAGTTCCACCTGTTCGATAATTGCGATTACAGGCCGCGATCGACCTCTATCGATCAAAAACTCCTACCGCCTCGTGATATCTGCGTCAGTCTCGATCGCCTATTTTCTATGCCTAAATAGGTAGGTACAAATCAACATCGCATGGGGAGGGCGGGTTAGTGCCCAACTTTACTTGCTTGTATCACAGATCCGCTTACGGGCCCCTAATGCCGCACAGGGTGTCAGAAACCAGGTTTTTAGGGGTTTGGTGCGTAAATCACGGACTAGATATTTATGGATATTCCGGATTGGGCGATCGAGACTGCGTAAGTTCATAATTCACCGTTCGCGGTAGTCCAGTTGGCTAAATTGGCACAGCTACAAGCGTTATATGTAGGCAAAAACCTTTGCAAAATCGTTGCTTGCGGCTTTACCAGTGTCCTGTGCCAGTACCAGACTCGGAAAGTGGACTGGCGATCGCACCAAAGATATTGGACTCCTGGCAAATTAGTAAGTGTAAAGCAAGTGAGTCACAACCCAATCAAAACATAAAACCCAAAAATAAAACATCTTCACAGCAGCAGTAATGCGGAATCAGCCAATCTCTAATGTAGCTAACAACATCTACCCGTCAGGCAAATCCCACCAACTGCTAAACTATGAAATCCTTAATTCAATACCTCGGAATTACTGGATTTTGATTCCCCGCAACCGCTTCTCAAACCCCCTCAACCTTTCAAAAATTCTTTGCCTTTTATCCCGATAGAACGACGAAGGTAAGAAGAATGAAATATTAGGGCAATCAATCAATCTCAAGCGAGCAAATGCAGCCTTTCAAATAGCATAAACAGACAATTACACATCCATATATTTTAACACAACAGGAGTAAATATCATGTTCAACGTAGTAAAAGCTTTCGGATCGATTTTCTCCACCCAAGGATACAGCACAGCTAACAATATGCTAATCAGAAATTACGTCAACACGAATTTTAACTACTTCAACGAAGAAGCTGTCGTCGATGAATCGATTTACCCGAATCAAACAGGTCGCGTCCGCTTTCAAGGTAGCTGGTGGCCCGCACGGTGCGATCGCCAAATCACCCTCACACCTGGAGACACGGTTTATGTCATCGGCGTTGACAACATCACTCTGTTAGTTTCCCTCGCTCCTGCAGACTAAATCAGAGCATCAACAACCAGGAAATGCAACCTTTCAAATAGCATCAATAGCCGATTAAACTTCGATATATTTTAACACAAAAGGAGTCAACAAAATGTTTAACGTAGTAAAAGCTTTCGGTTCTATTTTTTCTGTTCACACCTACAGCACAGGAAACAATATCTTAATGGATAACTACATCAACACGAATTTTAACTACTTCAACGAAGAAGCTGTCGTCGATGAATCGATTTACCCGAATCAAACAGGTCGCGTCCGCTTCCAAGGTAGCTGGTGGCCCGCACGGTGCGATCGCCAAATCACCTTAACACCTGGAGACACAGTTTATGTCATCGGCGTTGACAACATCACTCTGTTAGTTTCCCTGGCTCCTGCAGACTAAACTAGAAAGTAATCTCAACTTTTTCACTGTCAGAACCCCGACTTATTCAAGAAGTCGGGGTTCTGACTGTTCTGTTTTTTAGCGGCAATTTGGCGATCGCTTCCACTCAACACCTGACGCCAGACAGCAATATCTGCCTCTGTTTATTTGCCAGTAGAAATATGGCAGAGCGCGCTACAATAAAATGGCATTTTTCAGAGCTTGTTTGTTGAGGCGATCGCCAAGTTGAGATTCGCTACTTTCTCGGGTGACTGCTGCTTTTTCTGATGGCTTAGCCGGCGGTAGCGGTTCGAGGAGTTGGGCTTGAGCTTCCTGAATTGAAGGGTAATTTTCAGCCCAGGATGAAATCGCTTCTGAAAGGACACCGCTCTCATCGGATAAGGGTTCAATTAGCTGGGCTAGTTCGGTTAATTGTTCGGCCCCGAAGAGATCTCGCTGCTGAGTTAATAGTTCGATAAATGTGTCGATCTTTTGTTCGGGGAGTGACATCGATTCCCGTTGGATTTTGTTAATTGTTTGGCGAACAAATTCGAGAGACAAATCTAATAATTGCGCGATCGTCTCTAAATTCATTCCAAACGCTAGCATCCGACGAATGGCTTCTAACTTCGCTTGGCGTTCACCTTGTTCGAGTCCTTGTTCGAGTCCTTGTTCGAGTCCTTCTTCTAAGCCTTCTTGCTTGACTTCCTGGTAAAATCGAGTTTGTCTGAGTTCGCTTAAATTCAACATGGCGGCAATTTCCTCGCGGCTTTTCAGGGGGAGTTTGTAGACGATAATTGTTTCGATGAGGTTAATTAAATCGCGTAGAACGGTTGGATCGGACAACTGTTGTCGGGCCATTGCGATCGACTGCCGTGCTTGTTCTGCTGCTGTCTCTGCTGGCTCGATTACCAGTTTAACAACTTTCACTCCGAGCGATCGATCTGCGGCTTCTGGCAATTCATCGAGGTAAATCCGTTGGACGCGCTGACTGGTTAAGAGTTCCTGAAATTGCAGCATCTGTTCGTGTTCGATGCGGCGATTGGGATAGATGACAACCACGCGCCAAGGATTGAGGGGTTTGTATTGTCGCAGATAGAGAAAGAGTTCGCCAAAGATGCGGTAGTACAAGTCGGCATCGGGTTGAAACTGAACTTCAGCTAAGTAAAATGGTTTTTCAGGTTCTTCGGTTTTGGGGAGAAATAACCCGTCGATGCGGAATGCGAGTTGTTTGATTTCGCGGGAGGTGAATTCATAGGTGGCGGCTTCGTCTGGAGGGCGATCGATCAGTTCAAAGAAGAAGCGGGGAAATTCCTGAAACAGGCTGTAGAAAATGGTGTCTGTTTTCATGAGTTGTCGATGCGAATCGAAGATGGGTAGTATACCATGCCAAGAGAGAACTATGACGAACCGATCGCCTTTTTGAATTTTTTCGCAAAGGAGATCGCTAATTTCTATAATTATTTGCTTGAGCGGTCATGCGAGGATGGAAATTATTTTGATTTTAAGAATTTGTATTCATAAAAAAATGTCTACCTTCGATCGAGATAGACAATTTCCAATTATTGCTGGTTGTAGATAGATTAACGAATTGACTTTCCGAGCAAAATGGGTTGGTTCTACAGCCAAATGACTTACTACTTTTGATAACCTAGTCGCTTCCTTATGAATATAGTCTCTTTTGTTGCAGGACAGGCATTGGGTTGCAGGACAGTAACCGCAACATATACTGGATCATCTAGCAGGAAGTCGCAGGCAAATTCCTTTCCTCGCGAAATGAGTGCAGATTTACCGGTAGGAGAGATTAGATACACATATGCTTCCTTGGCTTCCTTAACAACAGTTATGGTTCCCCCTGCTAAGATTACGGATTTGACGTATGTGGGTATATCTTGGGATGCCTCCTCTTCCATTTCCGTTCGTGGTGTTGGTTCTACAGCAGAATGACTTACTAATTGTGATAACTTAGTCGGGTTCTTATGGATATAGTCAGTTATTTGCTTTGTCGTGTCTGGGGGAAGCAAATCAATTGCTCTGTCATCTACAAAAGGCTTAATGATAGGTTTCCCTATACTTTTAACAAGTGAAATGGCTCCTTTAAAAGGCCGTGGAATCTGTTTCCCAGACATAGCCTCTGCTGGAAAGGAGAAAGCTAACACAGAGCCTGCCATCAAAAGTGCGCCTAAATACTGCTTAAGTTTCATCTTTACCTCACTTTTCGCTTAATCTACGTTATAAAAACAGCACACCTGGTAGTTTTTATTATAATGAATATTTTACATTGCTGTCTACCTATATTACCCACATTCTGCACCCTCAACTGGCACAATCGGTTTCCTCAGTATTTGGGGCAATCTCTATATCGTGGAGTATAGCAAAGCACTCCCTTAATGGGGAGTGAATAAACTCATAGCGACCACCGACTCGCCGGAGCAATTTTAGTTTTACAGCATTGTCGAGAAATTCGGCATAGTTCCACGGATGCCCCTTACAACGAAGAATAAAACGTAGGATGAAATGCTGAATACATGTCGTTAAACACCCATTAAAAAGGGCAAATATTAATCCAATCCATAGAATAAACCTTAATAAATAGTATATAACTTGTGAGATAAACAAGTCAGGTGTTTGAATTAAATGAATAGAAAGAACAGCAGGAAAAATGATAGCAATACCTCCCACTATGCAAACTGCATTGATGGCTGAATTCAAAATTCCTTGATTGGGAATATTTTCTTGTCTTCTCCAGAACCAACTTAAGTTTGGGTAATTGCCAAATGTAGCATTTACTAGGTTTTTTTCAAATACCTTTATTTGGTGGGGTAAACTAGCTACTACTGCAATAACCCCACTCACAATTATATATAAAACACTATCTGAAATATCGAGATTCCTCTTAGTATAATAAATGAATCCTATGCGGGGGATTAATAAAATTAAAAATATGCTTAGTGCAACAAGCAAAACATACCACTTCCTAGTTCCAGGAGGTAGCCAAGAAGGCTGCATTTTTTCAATAAAAAATTCTTGTTTACTGTGGACTTGTAATTGCTTAGCAAGCCATATAAGCAAGCGTAGAGTTGTTTTTGGTTCCAAGTCCTTCTTTTCTTGTTGGTCCTTCTTTTCGTGTAGCAAACACGATTGTATATAAAAAAATATTGATAAATATGGTTGACGATATTCCAAAGAAGTGAAATTTTTCAATTTATCAATATATATTTCTTGCATAGCATCACATACTATTTTAAGAAAAAGTGGTCGTTTCAGTACATCTCGTACTATCTCTTGGTCTTGTATAGTTTGCCAAACTTCTTCGAGTTGCCTGTCTTTTAAATATTCTTGAATTTGTGCAGGGCTGAGAGCTTGTAAGCAAATTGCTCTCCTTAGTTCTAGCTGAAATTTTAAAGTTTCGTATTCCTGACTGCGACTGCATATTACTAAGCGAACAGGAGACCACAGTTTATTTTCAGCAACATATTCGCCTGTTTTTAATAGATCATTAATTGCTTTTATGCAATTAATTCGATTATTTTCTTCTAATTCATCGAGGCAATCTAGCATTAACAAAAGCTTATGTTTAATTAATAATTCTCCCAAGTCTTCTTGATTAATTCCGCAACGATACTCTTTCATCAACGCTTTCACCAACCAAGCAAACATGGTTAGTTGCTCTTTTTTCCAAGATGAAAGTTTCAGTAAAACCGGAATGGGAGCATCGCTTTGCTTCTTGGCCTGATCAAGCAATGCTTCTGCTAGCACAAGCATTGTCGTTGTTTTTCCCGATCCTGGTTCACCTAAAATTAGAAGTTGCTTTTTTGCCTTTTTAAATATGTCAAAAATTTTCAAATCTTCAGGTATTTTTCCTTGATACCGCTTCTTAATATCTACACCCTCAGGGTGTTGTACTTGGTCTTGCTTCCATTCCTTGTCCAGGTTGATTCGCTTGTCCGGTAATTCTTCCAGACGTTCCTCAATTTTTTCTTTCACCAGTTCCAGTAACTGCTCTTCAGGCTGGGGACGTTCCCCTATTGGCTTTTGCAGAACCAAACGCAACTGTTCCAGAAACAAACGCAACTCTTCTCTGATAGCTTCAGCATCGGCTTTTTGCTTTTCTTGCAGAACCAAACGCAACTCTTGCAGAACCGAGCGCAACTCTTGTCTGATTGCTTCAGGATCAGCACCTTGGTAAATGCGATCGCCAGTGTGAATATCTTGCCCATAAATCTTGCCAACGATATTCTTACCAAATTGTATCAAACTCTCGCTATCGCTAGCACTAAACAACTCACGAAGTTGACTCAAGTCAGCATCAGTATGCTTACCTTCAGCAATAATCCTGCCTATAATCGCTTCAATTTTATCCTGATTATTCATCACTACTAAAAGTCAATTTGATTACTTTATTTTATGCGATCGCCTACCTGAATATTGGTTCCTTCAATCTTACCAACAACATTCTTACCCTGTATATTCTCCATAACTACTTCAGCAATTTTACCAATCTTTGCCTGTGCTTCGGACTTCACCTCATCCCATCCCCGATCCGGCAACCCCTTACCCCCTCGTAATTTTGCGATCGCAAAATCACCTGTGTCAAAATCAAAATGAGGCGTTTGTTCGGCACGATATAAGTTCTGAGCTGTTTTTGGTACTGTCTGACCCAAATGATTCATCAAATTAGAAACTGTTACCTCTCTATCCCCCGGTTTATTTGCTGCACCTTGTAATGCTTCCAAAAAATGAAATGTATAAATACTCATGGATTTATCTTTTTTAATCCATGACTTTTGATCGCCTTCAGACGAAGTAAATACAACTCTTCCCTTTCCTTGTGTTAAGGCAAAAAATAACCCCTTAGATGGTGCAACGCGCTGAAAATCATCAAACTCATCCAACAATTCCGCATCAGCTTCCTCTGGCTCTTTAGACGTTGCCATTCCTGCTGCATGACAGCTATCAATAACAACGAGCAGGCGTTGGGCCTGAATTTCTCGTAATACTTCTGTAAAGGCTTTCCCTGATAGCGCAGTATCCTCTAGTTTCCGAATTTTCACGTCATGTTGTATCAGATAAAAGCTATTGTCATCCTTCTTGAACCAGCCATGACCTGAATAGTATACAAATATAGTAGCCTTTGGTTCTATTTCTGCCTTCTCTTTCAACCACTTCAAGCCATCTAAAATCCGATCGCGGGTAGCCTCCTCATTATTCAGCACCCGGATATGCTCCCGATCATTAGGATAGGCGCATAACTCAGGATCGATCAGCGCCGCCTTGATTGCTTGGGTATCTTTAACCGTCACAGGCAGAGACAAGGGCTGATAAGCACACTCCCCAACACCAACGAGCAACGCATAGCCTTGATTAAATAGTTCAGTCATCTTTTTATCTAATTATCTGTACCGAGCGAAATTTTGCGGTCTATCTGTAGAGTTCCCTAAAGATTAACATAACACAACTACCGGAAATAGGCTTTCTGTTTCTTCAGCTAAATTTGGAAAAAAATTCGGTATATCACCCTGCAAATATATGGTTAAATAAGCTTAGATACTCGCTAACCATATTTAAACCAGTGAATTTTCAATCAGTCATTGCCACCTTAAACAAATTCTGGAGCGATCGAGGATGCCTGATCGCCCAATCCTACGACACAGAAAAAGGTGCAGGAACCATGAATCCCCACACCTTTCTCAGAGCAATCGGCCCCGAACCTTGGTCAGTCGCCTACATCGAACCCTGTCGCCGCCCCACCGACGGACGCTACGGCGAAAATCCCAACCGCTTCCAACATTACTATCAATATCAAGTTTTAATTAAACCCTCTCCTCCCAACATCCAAGACATCTATTTAGACTCCCTCAGAGCATTAGGAATTAGCCCAGAAGACCACGACATTCGTTTCGTAGAAGACAACTGGGAATCGCCCACCCTCGGAGCTTGGGGCGTCGGCTGGGAAGTCTGGCTCGACGGCATGGAAATCACCCAATTTACCTACTTTCAACAGTGTGGCAGCATTGACTGTCGCCCCGTCTCCATTGAAATTACCTACGGGCTAGAACGCCTCGCAATGTATCTCCAAGAAGTCGATGCCATGACGAAAATTCAGTGGAAAGATGGCATCACTTACGGCGACGTTCACCTGCAAGGAGAAATAGAACAGTGTACTTATAACTTTGAAGCTTCCAATCCCGAATTGCTGTTTACTCTATTTGGATTGTACGAGCAAGAAGCCGAACAATTGACAAAAAAAGGATTGGTTTTGCCTAGTCTTGATTATGTGTTAAAATGTTCTCACACTTTCAATTTGCTCGATGCTAGAGGTGTGATTTCGGTAACGGAAAGAACCCGCTATATCACCAAAATTCGCAATTTGGCGCGGCGAGTTGCTCAGCTTTATTTGGAACAGCGCGACAAGCTGGGTTTTCCTTTAGAAAAAGCTGTAAAAGTTTGAGTTTGAGTTGGATTGTGGGCGGGCATCTTGCCTGCCTCAAGAACGGGCAAGATGCCCGTTCCACAAAAGCCATATTTTTAATTAATTAAATGCCTAATTATTCGGAAAATAATACAGAAACAAATCCTCAACTGCGAATTGACGGTGTAAGCTTGAAAACACCGATCGCCTCAAGCTACTTATTGGACAATATCTCGTTTCAGGTACACAAGGGATCTCGCCTGGCAATTGTTGGCCCTTCAGGTGCCGGCAAAACAACGCTGTTGCGGTTGCTAAACCGGCTCAGCAGTCCCACCAGCGGCTCGATTTATTTGGAAAATACAGAATATCGCCAAATACCTGCGATCGAACTCCGCAAACAAATCACCCTCATCCTGCAAGAATCCAAGCTTTTGGGAATGTCGGTGCGAGAAGCATTGGCTTATCCTTTGAAACTGCGGGGGGTGACTGCATCAAACATTGCTGAGAGAATTAGCGGCGCGATCGAACAACTGCACATACCCCAAGAATGGCTCGATCGCACCGAATTGCAGCTTTCCACAGGCCAAAAACAGCTCGTGGCGATCGCCCGCGGCATCATCCTGCAACCAAAAATCTTGCTTTTAGACGAGCCCACATCCGCCCTAGACGCAGGAAAAGCCGCCCACCTTTTGCAAGTATTGATACAGCTAACAAACGGCCAAACCACAATTATAATGGTAAACCATCAATTAGAATTAGCCGAGCAATTTAGCACGCGAATTCTGCATTTACAGCGCGGAAAGCTCATCGAAGATTTGCCCTCCCATCAAATAAATTGGGGGCAACTGCGGCAAAATTTAATCCAAGCAGAAGCAGAAGCCCAACAAGAATGGTGAACAAGCTAAAAAACATTTAGTTTGCATTTTGAAAACTCTTAAAATTATTGTGGGTTGGGCATCCGGCCCGCCGCAAAGATGCAGCGCACTCCGCGCCCTACAGAATCAATGAGCTCCCCCACCACCCGCACCCGCTTTCACCTTTTTAAAACCCAAAATAGCAATCCCGCTTAACAGCAAAGCAATTCCCACAAAGTAAAAACAATCATTAAAAGCCATTACATAAGCTTCACGGCGGACAATATTATCAATTGCCTTAATTGCCTGGTCTTTTGCCACGCTTAAATCAGCACCGCGACTCACAAAATACTGAGTCATTTGATTAATTCGCTCCTGCGTTTCCGGATCGTACAAAGAAACAGATTCCCCCAATCGATTCGAGTGAAATTGCTCGCGCTGCGTCACCAAAGTTGCTAGCGCCGCAATCCCCATCGAACCTCCCATATTTCGCATCATATTAAACAAACCAGAAGCCGAACCAGCCTCGTGTTTCTCCATACCAGCAGTGGCAATAGTTGACAGCGGCACCATAATTAAAGGCTGTCCCAATGCCCGGACTAATTGCGACCAACGCAACTGATCGATACCCGTCTCGTGAGTCATGCTGGCATTCATAAAACAACTCACCGCAAACAAACTCACGCCGATACCAATCATCACCCGCATATCGATTCGCTGCATCAATTTCGGCACCATTGGGACGATGAATAACTGCGGCACGCCAGCCCACATAATCACCTCGCCAATTTGCATGGCATTGTACTGCTGAATCTGACCTAAATACAGGGGCAAAATGTACACCGAACCGTACAATCCCACCCCCAAGGAAATATTCACAATACTAGCTAAACCGAAATTGCGGCGAGTCAGCAAGCGCAAGTTAATAAACGGTCGTTTGCGAGTTAGTTCAATCCAGAAAAAAGCGCTGAGAAATATTGCAGCAATTATGCTTAAACGCACAATAATATCAGAACTAAACCAGTCCTTGCGGCTGCCTTCTTCTAAGACGACTTGCAGGGAACCCAAGCCGATCGCCATTGAGAGAATTCCCCACCAGTCGCCCCCTTTTAGCAGTTCGAGTTGCATCGGCGCGGGGGCGACGGCGTACCACACTGCAGCTAGCAGCAGCAGCCCTGGAATTAAATTCAAATAAAAGACATATTGCCAGCCGTAATTCTCCGTCAGCCAACCTCCCAATGTCGGCCCGATGGACGGTGCAAAAGTAGCTGTCATTGCAAACATCGCCATGCCAACTGGCTGCTTTTTGGGCGGCAAATTCGTCAGCAAAAATGTAAAAGACATCGGAATTAAAATGCCGCCTGACAACCCCTGCAAAGCCCGAAATACAATCATTGAATTCAAATTCCACGCCCAAGCGCAGCACATGGAAAAGAATACAAAGAAAGCGGCATTTACCAAAATGTAGCGACGGACTGAAAACACCTGCGACAGCCAACCCGTAATCGGAATTACTACAATTTCTGCGACTAGATAGGCTGTGGAAATCCAAGAACCTTCTTCTAAAGTTGCGCCTAAAGCTGCTTGAATATCTCTGAGAGATGCGTTGGTGATTTGGATGTCCAAAACTGCCATGAAAGCGCCGAGAATTGTTCCCATGACGCCGATCCAGGTTTTTAAGGGAACGCGATCGCTCTGCTGTGGAATTGCACTTGTATTTGCCATTGGTTTAACCTCTGGTTGCGTAATTAATTTGGATTTTTTTAACCGCAGAGGGCGCAGAGGGCGCAGAGAAAGAGAAGAGAGAAGTTTACAAATAGTTGAGGATTGCTAGAGTTACAGTCATTCGATTTTAGATTTTAGATTTTGGATTTTGGATTTTGGATTTTGGAGGCGACCCCACGGATAAATTTGGGGGATGCAAGGATTTTAGATTTGAGATGCTTTCGATTGATTCCACGGATAAATCACGTGGCGGGTACCACCTTTGAAATTTTTGTCAGATATTAGCTTTGGGAAGGTTGTTTAATGTTGGCATTTGTGCTTTTCCGCTAAATCGCTAGTGCGAAATTAAACCCATTTTTTGATACAGTGGCCGGACTAAGTTTTTTAAAGCTGGCAACTGTTTGGTAAAAATTATCGAGCCTAAAATACAAATTATACCTCCAATGATCACTGTATTGGGAGCGCCGATATAATTTGCCAATCCGCCAGCAACTAAATTCCCAAACGGTGTCACCCCAAAAAATGACATGGTGTATATGCTCATCACTCTTCCGCGTTTGTCGTCTTCAACGATTGTTTGCAAAAATGTGTTTCCTCCTGCAAATTGCAAAATGAAACCAAAGCCAACGAACAACATCATGATTAATGACAGCCACAAGAAGTGGGACAAAGCAAAACCTATCAACCCGAATCCCATAATTGCGGGTGAAATTGCAATCCATTTGCCGAGGCCAACTACACTTTTGCGCGAAATCAAATAAATCGCTCCCGTAAAGGCTCCGACTCCGGAAGCAGCCATCAAAAATCCGAGAGTTTGGGCGTCGCCGTGCAGGATTTTGGTGGCAAAAATTGGGACTAAAACTGTGTGCGACATTCCGGCAAAACTGACTAATGCTAATAGCAGTAAAATTGCTCGAATCGGGGGAAACCCGAAGGCATAAACGAATCCTTCTTTTAATCTTTGTAAGGGTTTGGTATTAGTTGCGGGAATATTACGGGCTTTGATCTGCATCGCTAATAAGCCTGCAATTACAGCAACGTAGCTGAGTCCGTCAATGAGAAAACAATAACTTGGGCCGACTGTCGCTATCAGCAAACCTGCCATTGCTGGGCCGATTAGTCTGGCTGCGTTGAACATCGAAGCATTAATGGCGATCGCATTTGCTAAATCTTCTTTCTTTTCCACGAGTTCGGGCACAAAAGCTTGCCGTGCGGGTGCGTCAAAGGCATTAATTGCGCCTTGAAAGAAACTCAGTACCAGGATCTGCCAAATGTTAACGACTCCTGTTAGCGCTAAAAATGCTAGCGCTAAGGATTGAACCATTGCTAATATTTGAGTGGCAATTATGACTCGGTGGCGGTTCCAGCGATCGATTAAAACTCCTGCAAAAGGCAGTAAAATTAATGTGGGGATTTGACTTGTAAATCCCACCACGCCGAGCATCCAAGGTGAATCGCTCAAATTGTAGACAAGCCAAACAGTAGCGACTTGCGTCATCCAATTGCCAATTAGGGAGATGCCTTGTCCTGCAAAAAACAGGCGATAATTTCTCGATCGCAGCGCTGGAGGAAGTTTTATTGTTTTGATTTTTGCTAGTAGATTCATGCGACAGTAGGGCTAGAGCAATCCTATTTGATTGGTAAACATTTTTTAGGGGTAGCGCCCCTGTACCTACCCCTAATTAGCGAAGGGCAACCATCGGGGGACTGCCCCTAGAATCATTATTACGAATCATTGAGAATTGCGATATGAGCCGGAGGTTCTATTTTACAACTCCAGAAAACCCGGATTTGAGTATTGTTAAATTTTTCTACGCAAGAAAACGATCGCAACAGAAAAATTTAACTGTTGCGATCGCTTGACTGACGAAAAATTATTTCCCCGAACTCAAACCCGAACTCTTCCCTCAACTAATGCTCAACAGCCAAGTACCGAGGTAACGCAGCAAGGGAACGTCACCGGGCGTGCGGATGCGGACGTTGAAATGGTACATTCCGCCGGGAGATGGGTTTCTGACGTTGGAGAGTACAACCTCAACATTGTTGCCTGCGGCAATTGGTTCTGCGGGATAAATTTCTATGAAACGATTTTCTTTGTCCCAAATTACTTCTTGCAATGGGATTGTTTTGTCTTTGACGCGCACTTTAATGTCTTTTTGGTCGAATTCGCCTTTGTAGTAGTCTGGATAGGATATGTTGAGTTGGGCGATCGCCAAACTTACTTTTTTGGAAGGAATTCGCAGCCGATATCTATCGCCGCTCATCCCGGCTGTACCGTAATCCAAGCGATAGCTTAATTGGTTGGCGCGATCGGGGCCGCCGAAAATCGTGAATCCCGGCATGGACTGGGCTAAACTGATGGCGGGCAACCCAGCCACCAAGCAACCTGTAACCGCTAGTGCTGAAAATAATCGTCGCATAACAACTCCTCTAATTAAACTCTTGATGAACCTTGAATATTGCTCGCCCGAAAGTTGCGATCGTGCCTACAATATATCGAATCTCTCAGCAATTTGATGAGGGCGAGCCGATTTGAGATTTGAGATTTTAGATTTGAGATTTTAGATTTACTCCCGTCTGCTTTGAGAATGAATCTGGGGGCTGGTTAGAACCCGAGGCTTTTCTGTGCCTCCATCCTAAGTCTGCCAAACGCTGAATCTGGGAACCTCTGAACAAATTGCTCGATCGTCAATTATTTTTTGCGTAATTTTGCGTAATACTGATAACTGACATTCAAACTACAGAACTAGCCGACAGAATATCATATCATAATCCGCTGCAAACTTAACTATTTAGCGAATTTGAATGTATAAGATAAGTTAAAGATACGGCTCGTATTTGGGCGATCGGCTTTAGTATCAACGAGAGAACTTTAGGGCAACGGCGACTCCCATGTAAAGCAAGGCATCGGGCGATTAAAAATCGCACTTCAAGAAACTTGCCGAGGCAGGTAAAGTCTCGTGTAGACGAGGTTTCAAATGCCATGTCTGTGTAGGCGCGGTTTCAACCGTCCTGGGAAAGCTTAAATCAAGGAGAGTGTATGAAATTAGCGATCGCAAAAGAAATAGAAGCAGGGGAACGCCGGGTGGCTTTAGTACCCGACGCTGTGGCCAGATTGGTAAAACAAGGCGTCGAAGTTTGGGTGGAAGCCGGTGCGGGGGCAAAATCCTTTTTCTCGGATCTTGCTTACGAAGAAGCGGGAGCTCAGGTTGTCGCCGATACCGCTAGGCTGTGGGGCGAAGCCGATGTCGTCGTGAAAATCGGGGCCCTGCAAGAATCAGAAGTTCATCAACTCCGGGAAGGAGGCGTTTTCATCGGATTTTTGAATCCTCTGGGAGATCCGGCTTTAGTGCAGCGTTTAGCCGATCGCAAAGTAACGGCATTCAGCATGGAAATGATCCCGCGCACCAGCCGAGCTCAAAGCATGGATGCGCTGTCATCTCAGGCTAACGTCGCCGGTTACAAAGCCGTACTGATCGCAGCCGCTGCTTTGCCGAAGTATTTTCCGATGCTGACAACGGCGGCGGGTACGATTCGCCCCGCGAAAGTATTGGTAATGGGTGCGGGCGTTGCTGGCTTGCAGGCGATCGCCACTGCGCGCCGTTTGGGCGCTGTCGTGGAAGCATTTGACATCCGCCCGGAAACAAAAGAACAAGTGCAAAGCTTGGGCGCTAAATTTCTTGATGTCGAATTCAAGGAAGAAACAGTAGCAGCAGGGGGCTATGCAAAAGAATTATCGGAAGCGGCTAAAGAATACAGCCGCCAAGTGCTCACCCAACACGTCAGCGCTTCCGATGCAGTGATTACAACTGCTCAAGTTCCCGGCAGAAAAGCACCTATTTTAGTTACTAGAGAAATGGTTTCTCAAATGAAGCCCGGATCGGTAATTGTTGACCTCGCGGCCGAACAAGGCGGCAATTGCGAATGCTCTGAAGCAGGAAAAGATGTTGAATGGAACGGCGTTAATGTCATCGGCCCGATTAATTTGCCCTCGTCGATGCCGATACACGCTAGCGAAACTTACTCGAAGAATATCTCGGCTTTACTTCAGTTGATGCTGAAAGATAAGGAGCTCAATTTGAATTTTGAAGACGATATCATTGCTGGTGCTTGCGTCGCCCGCGATGGCGAAATTAGCAATCAGCGAGTTCGCGATGCTTTGACGGCTGAGGCTTCAGCAGTCAGTTAGATTCTGTCGTTATGAGGCAAAGTCCGGCAAGGGTTGAAACCCCTGCCTCAAAGCTTAAGTCCTCGCTATGAGGACTGAAGAACTGATTAAATATCTCCAGAAAAGGCTTTTTTTGTTTGGTGACTAGGGCCAGATCCCCCCTAGCCCCCCTTCTTAAGGGGGGAACAAGAAGTATTCAAAGTCCCCCTTAAGAAGGGGGATTTAGGGGGATCGAGACTCGGCAACAAACGAGAGATATAAAGGACTTTAGCGTTAATTTCACACCAATTTCCAATTACCAATTACCAATTGTTATGGCAGAAGGATTGATTGCAGGTTTAGTGGTGTTTACTCTAGCGTCGTTTGTGGGATTTGAAGTAATTAATAAAGTCCCGCCGACGCTGCACACACCTTTGATGTCGGGATCGAATGCGATTTCGGGAATTGCGGTTTTAGGCGCAATTCTGATTTCAGGCCAAGGCAATGTGACTGTTACTTCGATTTTGGGGACGATCGCGATCGCCCTGGCCACAATTAACGTAGTCGGCGGTTTCTTAGTAACCGATCGAATGCTGCAAATGTTCAAGAAAAAAGAGGTTAAAGCGTGAGCGATTTTCTGCCCAGCGGCATTCAACTAGCTTATTTAGTTGCCGCATCTTTGTTTATTGTCGGTTTGAAACAGTTGGGTTCCCCTGCAACCGCCCGTCAAGGGAATGTGTTAGCTGCGATCGGGATGTTGATTGCGATCGTCGGCACTTTGCTGGAAAAGCAAGTAGTCAGCTACGAATTGATTGCTGTCGGAATTATCGTCGGTTCCATTTTGGGAACAATTATGGCAAAAACCGTCGCGATGACGGATATGCCGCAGATGGTGGGTTTGCTTAACGGTTTCGGGGGCGCGGCTTCTGCACTCGTTGCTGTGGGGGAATTCTGGCGCTATCTCAGCATCCCGGAATCGCCGACGCCAGACGCGACAATCACGATCCTTTTGGGTGTGCTCATTGGCGGAATTACCTTCACTGGTAGCCTTGTGGCGTTTGCGAAACTGCAAGAATTGCTGCCGGGTGCGCCTTTCACGTTTCCGCTGCAACAGCCGTTTAATGCCATGCTGGCGATCGCACTTTTAGCCGGCAGCGGTTATATGCTGACAAATCCCGAAAATGTGCCGGTATTCCTCGGTTTGGTGGCGATTTCCAATATTCTGGGGATCATGTTTGTGCTGCCGATTGGGGGCGGCGATATGCCCGTGGTGGTGTCGCTGCTTAACTCTTATTCGGGGATTGCGGCGAGTGTGGCTGGGTTCATTTTGATGAACAATATGCTGATTATCGCCGGTGCATTGGTGGGCGCGTCGGGGATTATTTTGACGCAAATCATGTGCAAGGCGATGAATCGATCGCTTTCTAGCGTGCTGTTTAGCGCCTTTGGTAGCGGTGGCGGTAGTGCTGCGGGTGCTGCTGGGGCTGCTGGTGCGATCGACAAAACTGTTCGCAGCATCAATCTCGAAGAAAGTGCGATGATGTTGGGTTATGCGCGATCGGTGGTAATTATTCCCGGTTACGGGATGGCTGTAGCGCAAGCGCAGCATTCGGTACGCGAGTTAGCCGACGGTTTGGAAAAAATGGGTGTTGACGTGAAATACGCGATTCACCCGGTGGCTGGGCGGATGCCGGGGCACATGAATGTGCTGTTGGCGGAAGCAAACGTGCCTTATCCGCAGTTGTACGATATGGACGACATCAATCCGCAGTTTGACGAAACTGATGTTGCTTTGGTAATCGGGGCGAATGATGTGGTGAATCCGGCGGCGCGTCACGATACGGCGAGTCCGATTTACGGGATGCCGATTTTGGAGGTTGATAAGGCCAAGCATACGATCGTGATTAAGCGCGGGATGAATGCTGGTTTTTCTGGTGTTGATAACGAGTTGTTTTACAAGGATAAGACGATGATGTTGTTTGGTAGCGCGAAGGATGTGGTTGCCAAATTGGTTTCTGAGGTGAAGCAGTTGTAGGATTTTGCAACCGCAGATTAAGGCGGATTAACGCGGATTAACGCAGATAATTAAACCCGGTTTTTTGGATAAACCGGGTTTTTTGTTTTGATTTGGTTGTGAGTTTGTTTTGGGCGCGATCGTTTTATGCGATGATAGCTTGGTTCAAGTAATCGCTGGAGATTGGTGTGTGTGAAAAGCCTTGTTCTCTGGCTTTTTGAAACCATTTTTCTGCTGAGGTGCGATCGGCTGCTACACCATCAGCACCGCAAAGATAAATTCCTGCTAAGTTGTTTGAGGCAACACCATAGCCTTGCTCGGCGGATTTGATGTACCATTTAATTGCTTCTAATATCATCTTTTCTCGACCTAATCCTAAATGGTACATACTGGCAATGATGCACTGCGCTTCGGCATTTCCTTGTTCTGCTAGTGGTTTTAACAAGGTAAATGCTTGGGTATAATCTTCGTTATTAAAAGCGGCTAGACCTTTTTCTAAGTCTGACATTTTAGTTCTCCGTTTTTTATGTGAACTTTTACGGCCCTGGAAAGTTTTCGTCAAAAGATTGAGGACAGGGGCGATCTTTGGGCCAAGGGAATGTTGCTAAAGCTGCGTAACCCTTGCATTTATAAGCACAAATTTTAAAGTTACTCGTAGGATCGGGAGACAAGAATTCTCCACTATATTCGCATCTTTTGCGTGGCGGCTCGCTGGTAGATTCACTGCTCTCACTGTTATCGGGTTGCATGGTAACAAAAGGCGATTTATTACAACTTTTAGTTTATCTTATAATAGCATTAAATAAACATCACTCATAAATTCGATCTAATCTAATTGTTTAGATTTCTTATTTTGCTCTTTAAGCTGACGCATTTTTAAGACAAAAGGTGATGGATTGCGATCGTACTCAGCTTCAGCTTTCAGGCAAAATTCTAACCAATCTCCTACATATTTACCTACAGTTTTTTGATTTTCCAGATAGTACAAAATCGTAGCGTAAACTTGAGCCATAGTCACTGTATGAAATTTTTGAGCTATGGCTTCTGGAGTTTGGTTGCGGTAGATGTATTCGTAGAGAATGTGTTCGATACCGACGCGGGTTCCTTTGATGCGGATATCTTCTGGTGTTGAGAATTCAAAGTAATCTTCTAATTGCATAATAGTTTATTATTTTCCCTGTGAGTCTTGAGCGTATACTGAGTGTAGCACATTGGCTACAAGCTAGAGTTGCTATCATAGTAGCATTAAACCAATTCATGAAGCATACCCATGAACCGACAAAAAATACTACTCGACCCGGTTTTTCCCACAGAGGAAGAAACAGAAGTTATTAAATTGTTGGATAAAGTGCTAGAGAACGAGATAGAAAATGGTGATTCTGAGAGATTAAAAGTAAAACTTGTGGAAGTTGGCGGGGAAGCGATCGCACTTCCTGAATCGCTCTATCAATTATTGCGTCAAGCTGCACATTTAATGGCTGCTGGTCGAGCCGTGTCTTTAGTGCCTGTCGAACAAGATATGACCGTTGAAGAAGCTGCTATTTTGTTGAATGTATCGCAACCCTTTCTGCTAAAATTGTTGGCAGAAGGGGCAATTAAGTATGTGAAGGTAGGCTCGGATCGGCGGATTTTTTTAGCTGATTTAATGGCATATAAAAAGCAGCGCACTGTGAAACGTCGCGAGATTTTGAGAGAATTAGCTGAGTTGAGCCAAGAAGAGGAACTTAATGAGAACAGAGTATGCAGCTAGCAGGCTGACTCCCTATCCTGTTGTCTTGGATTCCTGCGTGATTTTTCCTATGTACTTGCGTGACACGCTGTTATTATGAGAATATTTTGTAGCAGGAAACTGAGGGTCGATCGCCCTTTGCTATGCTAGCTTGGTTTAAATAGTCACGGGCGATCGGTGCTAGTCAAATATACCTGCGATCGGAGATTTTTTAAATATAATGAAATCCTAAAGAATTAAGAGAACTGCAAAAATTGTACTAACCTTAGAGCTAAAGTCAATTAAATTAAAAACTTTTCAACTATGTCAGATCAACCTTTTAACATCCGCCAACTAAATGGCCTAGATTATGACGAAGCAGAACCGCTCCTGGAAGATTATCAGGACACGCTAATCGAGCTGTTTGTCAATTCTCCCGAAGGAGAAGAATACTGTAAAACTTATCCAGACGTTGGATTTTGGATCTCGCAGTTCATTTATTACGGTTTCGGCTATGAAGGTTTTACGCTGCCTAGCATGAAAGTGGAAGATGTGGCAACTGTAGTCGAAGAGTTGTTTCCCAGGAAAGTGAGTTTGCTTTCGCCGGAAGAAGGTGAAAGTGCTATCCCGGAATTATTGGCGTTCTGGCAATTTCTGAAGCGAGAATTTAAACTGCGAAATGCCACTTCAATTATCAAATACCTGCGGGAGATCGAGCCGGAATTTAAGGAGATTATGGAAGATTCCTCTAAATTTGGATTTGCCAAATCCTTTGTGACTCTCGGTCATCAAGCAGGGTTTGATATGAGTACCGGGGAAGGTCTAACACAATTTCAGGAGATATATAATGCTAGCATTGCTCCTCTAATTGCAGCTAAAAACTCCGATACATCGGGATTTTCCAGCAAACCGATAAGTGGTAGTGGTGTCAATGAATCTAAGGCAAGTAAAGAAAAACAAAAAAAAGCAAAAAATACGGCTGCTGAATCGAGAAAACGCAACCGCACTAAGAAAAAATGAGGTTTAGCAAGTATCTATCCTCACTTCACTCTTCTTCTGATTTTTCTCAGCATCTTGTTAGCTTCTTCCCTCCCGCGAAACTTCCAAACTAACAAATAACATATCAACTGAAACCCGAATATCCCTAATACGATCGCACTTTCTTCCGGTGAGTTGGTAGTTCGATCGAACTTCCCGCTATTGGGACTTACTTGGATGTTGTTAGTTCGATCGATCGTGCGATCGCCCGCTTGCAAGTTAAAATTGTGTTGTTCGATCGCATTACTCTTTTTAAATGTGCGATCGACTTCTTGAAATGACTTCGGCTGTTCGCAGCTTGTTAAGGATAATCCAATAAGGATAAAAATTAGGAAATAACAGCGCGATTTCACGATTTTTACCTCCATTTATGGAGAAAGCGACTAAATAAATATAGGACTAACTCGTGGGAAGGCAGAAACCAGGTTTTTTGCGAAAATACTTCGTACACAGCGACCGATTCCGCGAAAAACCCGGTTTCTTTGGTCTGAGTGCGTAATTCCTGCGAAGAATTTCTACAATAGCGGTGTATGATTTTCTCGATCGCACATTAATACGATCGTACCATTTTTTTCAAGTCGCAGCTACGGGTAAGGAATCAGTATTGCCGAGATGTGGTAACAAAACGGGCGATCGCGCTGAGTCAAGCGCTATAATCTAGCTAATAGATTGCATTCAAATTCTGTTGGTTAATTGCAGGTATTTGTCAGGATACGGCAGTGCCGTATCCCTACCCGAATTGTTTGTAGGTACAGGACACTGCGGTGTACTCTAACCTGGATGTTATTCAATTTCAATTAGATAGCAAACAATGACACTGAAAGAATTAGAAAAAAAACTACTTGCCTTAACTCCCAGTGAAAAAAGTCAGGCAATACAGCTATTGGTCGAAAGTTTAAGCAATACTTGGCAAGGAATAGAAAAAACTCCGGGCGTGTGCGGTGGCGATGCGAGAATTGCCAAAACTCGCATACCTATTTGGTCGATGGTAAATTATCGCATTCTGGGTGCAAGTGATGTGCGGATTTTGCAAGACTTTCCTCATTTGAATGCAGCGGATTTGGCGAATGCTTGGGCTTATGCTGAGGCACACCCAGAGGAAATTCAAGCTGCGATCGCTAGAAATGAGGAAGCCTAAAACATGGCGCGAATTTGCTATAATCTAACTAATATCAAATCCGAGCGATCGCACTTATGACTATACAAGAATTAGAAAGTCAAGTCTTAACCTTAAATCTCGCTGATAAAGCTAAACTAATCAGCATCCTAACTCAAACTTTAACCAACGGTTCTCTAGGCATTAAAAAAACTCCTGGTGTGTGCGGAGGCGATGCTTGTGTCGGCAATACTCGCATACAAGTTTGGGTACTGGTGGGTTATCGCCGTCTCGGATGCAGCGATGCGGAACTTTTTAAGTGCTATCCCCATTTGACTGCTGCTGATTTAGTCAATGCTTGGGCTTATGCTGATGCTTACCCAGAAGAAATTGAAACAGCAATCAAAGAAAATGAGGAAGCCTAAAACATGGCGCGACTTTATGCAGACGAACAGTATCCGTTGCCAGTAGTTGAGTTTCTTCGACCTTTAGGTCACGATGTTTTAACAGTTCAAGAAGCCGGAAACGCAGGATTAGGAATTCCTGATGAGGATGTATTGGCTTTTGCAGTGAGTAATGAGCGAGCAGTTTTGACTCTCAATCGAGGGGATTTCATTCGACTGCATCGCTCACAACCCAACCATGCTGGTATTATCATTTGTACTCAAGATAGCAACTGGGAAAGACAGGCGACCCGAATTAATGAGGCTATTTCTGCGATCGATACTTTGAACGGTAAATTGATTCGAGTTAACCGCCCTTCGACATGAAAAAAAGCCGAGCGCTCAAACCCATCCTAAAATCTTACAATTAAATCCGCCATTGCTCCCAAGATTAGGTAAAATTATTGGCGTGTCTGAGGATAAACTATATGCGCTGGGTTCGATATATTGCGATCGCCATTATCAATGGTTTCGGTGTCGTCATCGGTATTATTTGGGTTGCAGTCCCCACAACAGTGGCTCAACCTTCCCTAAACTACCAACTCGCACTCTCTGGGCGACAGCCAGACGGCGAAACTCCGCAATCCCTTTCGGAACTATACAAATTGCGCGATCGCCTCAAAGTACAATTAGATAACCTTGCCAAAACTTCCGACAGCGCCCCGTTTCCGGCAGAACTTTGGAAATCAGCAATCCACCGCCAGCAATCCCAAACTCTGACGCAGCAACTCCAAAACGTTCAAAGTCAGATTCAAATAGAAGAAAGAGCTAAATATAATTGGGACGATGCTGCTAAATTAGCCGCCCAAGCAGTCGAAATTGGACGCACTTCTAATCCTTCTTCTGCTACTTGGGAACAGTCCCAGCGGCTGTGGCAGTTGGCTATCAATACGCTGCGACTCATTCCTCACGATTCTTTTTTGGCCGATGGGGCGATCGACAAAACCATCGAATATCAAGGAAACCTCAGTGTCGCAACCTATGAAATGCAAGTTGCGCGTTCTGTTGAGAAAATTAGAGCCGAGGAAGCAGAGATAAGAGAGCGAGCCCGCAAAGAGCAAGAGAAAAAAGAATTTGCTCGTCGAGAAATAGAGAGAAAAGAGCAAGAGAAAAAAGAACGAGCGAGAAAAGAACTTGAAAGGCAAGAATTTGAAAGGCAAGAGTTAGCCAGAAAAGAACTTGAAAGGCAAGAGTTAGCCAGAAAAGAACTGGAAAGACAAGAACTTGAAAGGCAAGAGTTAGCCAGGAAAGAACTTGAAAGGCAAGAACTTGAAAGGCAAGAGTTAGCCAGAAAAGAACTTGAAAGACAAGAGTTAGCCAGAAAAGAACTTGAAAGACAAGAATTTGAAAGGCAAGAGTTAGCCAGAAAAGAACTTGAAAGGCAAGAACTTGAAAGGCAAGAATTAGCCAGAAAAGAACTTGAAAGACAAGAGTTAGAGAGAAATCAGCAAGCAACTCCTCAACCAACTCCTGAATCAACTGCAACACCAACTCCCGCCCCACTTACACCCGCCGCGTCGCCGCCGAACTTTTTCTTTGCGGGAGATACCAACAGAGATGGCCAAATTAACGAGCAAGACGAAGCGGGAAAAGAACAATGGTCTTTGTCCAGGGGCGCGCTAATTTTATTTAACGATCGCAATAACGATCGCGGCAAGATACCGACTTGGAAACAAACCAAAGTTAACGCTCCCCGCCGTGCAGCGATGCTTTCTCAAGTTAACTTAACACTGTCTGAAAACTTCAAAACCTCTCAATTATTTATCACTGCCGACAGCATTGCTAGCCCTCACATCAGCGTTTTTCAGAAGACTGGCGGCGGCTGGAAACCTGTAGATATATCCGGCGCTCAACCTCTAGTTTTCAGCACGGATATTGTTTTAGGTGTGGAAGCAAAACAATTTGCCGATCGCAATTGGAACGGGACTGTAAATCTCAAAGCGACTGCCATAAACAACGGTCAAGAAATCGCTTCCACAACAATCCAAATGGGCGTTAGTCCTTGGATGATACCGCCAAATACAGCACCAGTAACCGAAATTCAGGTCAGCGACAGAGGCTCGGTAAACAGCGAATTTATCTCGCAATTAAAAGAAGCAGTAGAACCCACGGGCGCTCAAGTGAAAATTCTCCAGGGCGATCGCACTTGGATGCAAGATACCCAGAAAAACGGATACGTTCAACTCCCCGAAAAATCTGAAATACGCCAGTTTAATGTAGCCCTCAAAAGCAATAGCGAGCAAGATATAAACTCGCCTGTTAAATCAACTCAAGACCGGGATTTGAAAGTAGTTAAAATTGGCAATCCTCGTTCTTTAGACCCTGTAACTCAGTGGTCTGACGGATACGGAAATTTGCAGGTGACACCGCCGATTCCCGGACACCCAATGGGTCGAGTTTATTACGGGAATTCGGGAAATGCTAGTTTTAATCCAGAGGTACTTGATTTTATTCAAGCTCAGAGAATTCAAGGGCCGCCAGTGGATATTGATACTTCTTGGCTTTTGACTCGCCAAGTCGATGAAATTATCAATTTTATTCCCGCTCAAACTCCCGGACAATATGTAATGGCGATCGCCAGTCCCGAAGCCGGAGTTAAGCTGTTGGAAGAATTGGAGGCAAGAGGTTACGGCGATGTTACGATCAATCGCGGTTTGAGCACTCAAACAACAGTCAGCGCAGCCTTGCAAAATCGCGCTTTAATTCAACACAATCTCTACTTGCAAAATCAGAAACTTAATCCGATTGTAGAGAAGTTGAAAAGAGAGTTTTTACTCCGAGACGACCAAATTGTTCAAGTTCCGGTGATGTTTGGCTACAGCGGTTATGCTTGGTGGCCGAATATGGTCAATTCGGTGCCAGTTAACGGCAAGTTGTTAGTTTCAAATCCGCGCGGGCCAATGATTGACGGTGTAGATTACACTCAAGAAAGATTGCGCCAACTGCTGCTTCCTGCTGGCGTCAGCGTTAGTTTTCTGGATGACAGGTATTATCAAGAATTGAAAGGAAACGTGCAGTCGGCGACGAATACTGTGAGGAAGCCAGAAGAGCGGCCTTTTTGGCAGTCTTTGCCTAATAATTACTAATTGGGAATCGGGAATGGGGAATCGGGAATCGGGAATCGTGAATCAGGAATTTGTAGGGGCTGGTTCACCAACAATACTCGCCTGTAACGAACAATCTCGTAAACCCGCCCCCACCCAACAGTAAATCTCAATATACCTTCTAAACCCGCCTCCCTATGCTAATATTTAGCAAAACTATGCTAGGAGTTTAACAGATGGCTACCCTGCAAATAGAAAATATATCAGAGGAATTGTACGCGAGGGTGCAAGAGTTAGCCGATGCTCAAAACTGCTCGATTAGCGCGTTTGCGATCGCCATTTTAGAAGCCGAGTTGTCAACAGAGACAAAACCCCTCTCAGGAAAAGGTAAAAAGTCTGTAACAGAACTATTGGCAGAAATCAGCATTCGTCGCGAGTCTCGTCCGGCGAATATGGGGATGATACTAGATAGTACCGCTTTAATTAGAGAGGATCGCGACAAATAATATCTTGCACCATTTTTATCAACAGGCTTTCCGGCCTGTTCCACAAAAGTACCATTTTTATCAACAGGCTTTCCGGCCTGTTCCACAAAAGTACCATTTTCTTGTCGGGTGGTTTATTTTTACCAGTAAAAAGCTCGATCGCTATAATATACATATGACATTCCCAGCAGTCAAACCCCTGATTAACTATGACACTAAAAGAATTAGAACCGCAACTGCTTTCCCTGACTCCGCCGGAGAAAGCTCAAGCAATACAGATATTAGCTCAAAGTTTAGCCAACACCTGGCAGGGAATTGAAAAAACTCCCGGTGTAGTCGGCGGTAATGCCAGGATTGCCGGGACTAGAATTTCTGTTTGGGGATTGGTAGAGTCTCGTCGATTAGGTGCAACTGATGCTCAACTTTTAGAAGATTATCCCCATCTTAGTGCTAGCGACTTGAAAAATGCCTGGGCTTATGCTGAAGCATTTCCTGACGAGATTGAAGCAGTAATTAATTTGAACAATATCGACTAATATCATGGCAGGTTTGTATGCAGATGAACAATTCCCTCGGGTAGTAGTTGAATTACTTCGCGCTCTAGGTCACGATGTGCTTACTGTACAAGAAGCGAGTAATGCAAATCTGGGCATTCCTGATGAAGATGTCCTGGCTTTTGCTGTCGCAAAGGAACGGGCAGTTTTAACACTCAATCGAATCGATTTTATTCGACTGCACGCTTCACAACCTAATCATGCTGGTATCATTGTCTGTAAAGACGACCAACAGGACAGACACAGGATGGCTACACGAATTTCGGAGGCTATTTCTAATGTTGAAACATTGAGAGGAAAGCTGGTTAGAGTCAATCGTCCATCTCAATAAGTAACAGAGATTTAAAAAGTTGGTAAATTGCGATCGCCCCTGCCGACAGATTTCTCTATCGACACGGACGGCATTTTGTCAATAGCCGTGCCGTATGGGTGCTGTGCAGGCGATCGCACCAGTAACGTAAAATGTATAAAAGCGGTCTTTCTAAAATAAATTTAGCCCCATGAGCGACGATCAGGAAAAAAATCAAATTTTGACTCAGCAACCAGAAACAATTTCTCCTACCAGCGATGAGCTCGATCGCACTGAAATGGCTAGTGCCGATTCAACTTCCGCACCGACAGAAACTCCCGCAGAAATTGCCGCGCCCGAAGATATTTCAGCGCCAATCGACGCAGCCGAAACAATTCCAGTTGCCGCCGACAGTACGCCGGAAACAACTCAAATTACCAGTTATCCGCCTCCAACAATTCCAACTGCCAACCCCGATCCCAAACCAGCTCGCTCGTGGCAAATCTTAGCAGTTTTTCTCAGCGGAATGTTAGTCGGTTCCGTACTGAGTCTCGGCAGTTTGCTGGCGTGGAGAATGTATCAGGAAAGAGCGAACCTTCAAATCAAACTACCCGCTGACGTACCCCTCCCCGAAAGCCCTCCCCCTGTCGCAACAGCGCCCGTCAACCGCCGGCCCGGACTTCCCCCAGCCCCTGGAAATGGACGGCCCCCCACATTCCCTCCGTCGCCCCGTCCCACTCAAATACCCTCTGTGTCTGGCGTTCCGCAACAAGCTTCGCCCTCGCCGTCGCCCTTGCCTTCTCCTTCTCCAACTCCCGCTGCGGTTGAAACCCCTGTAACCGAGCGAGTTTACTTTCAAGCCGGTGCTACGGGAACTACTCTGAGCAATAGTTTGCGAGCCAACATATCCAGGCGCTACTTATTGGAGTGCAATAGCGGCCAAACCATGACAATAAATGTTCAAGAAGGTCAATTTAGCGCAGCAATAATTGCTCCAAACGGTGAAAAACTAGGTACTGCAAATAGTACCAGTCAGTGGGAAGGTCAACTAACCAGCAGCGGCGATTATACTATTGAAATTTCCGGCGATCGCCAAGCAAACTACCAAGTTAAAATTGAAGTCAAATAGCAACTATAATTGTATCGGGGGGTAGTTACAAAATACATCAGCCCCCTGTTGCTAATTACAAATTACTTATTACCAATGATCGCACAAGTATCTGAAAACATCTACGAAGCAAAAACCCAAGAAATTGCCAAAGAAATCCTGAAAGCAACTCAAGACAAAAAGCGCTCTTTTTTCGGTCAACTCCAAGACCAAATGCGCTGGGACGACAAACTGATGGATTGGGCGATGGCTAGCCCCGGACTGCGGGTGCAGTTGTTTCGATTCATCGACTGTTTGCCCGCCCTCCGCAGCAGGCCGGAAATTGCCCGCCACTTGCAAGAATACCTGACCGCCGAAGAGGTAGAATTGCCCGAAGCTTTGAAAAAATTACTCAATTTTACTAACGCTGATTCGATTCCGGGTCAATTGGCCGCGACGACGGTTGCGCCTGCTGTGGAAACATTGGCGCACAAGTATATTTCTGGGGAAAATATCAAGCAGGTAATTAAAACCTTAGAGCGACTTCGCAAAGATAAAATGGGTTTTACAGTTGACCTTTTGGGGGAAGCTGTCATTACTGAAGCTGAGGCGCAAATTTATCTTAACCGCTATTTGGAATTGATGGAGGAACTCGCCAATGCAGCGAAGAATTGGTCGCAGGTAGATGCAATTGACAAAGCTGACGGCGAAACTCTGCCGCGAGTGCAAGTATCGGTAAAGTTAACGGCTTTTTATTCTCAGTTTGACCCGTTGGATGCTAAAGGTAGCGAGGAGAAAGTAAGCGAGAGAATTCGCCTGTTACTGCGCCGCGCGAAGGAATTGGGCGCGGCAGTTCATTTCGATATGGAACAGTATGCTTACAAGAGTTTAACTTTGAGCATTCTCAAAGACTTATTGTTAGAGGAAGAGTTTCGCAGTCGCACCGATATTGGAATTACATTGCAAGCATATTTGCGCGACAGCGCCCAAGATTTGCGAAACCTGATTGCCTGGGCAAAAAAACGCGGAAATCCGGTGACAGTGCGGCTGGTAAAAGGCGCTTACTGGGATCAGGAAACTATCAAAGCGATGCAGAAAGATTGGCCGCAGCCGGTCTACAATGACAAAGTTGCTACAGACGCAAATTTCGAGCAGATGACGCAGTTGCTGCTAGAAAATCACGAATATTTGTATGCAGCTATTGGCAGTCATAACGTGCGATCGCAAGCGAGGGCGATCGCCATTGCCGAGACTCTCAACATCCCGCGCCGCCGCTTTGAAATGCAGGTACTGTACGGGATGGGCGACAGATTGGCTAAGCTTTTAGTCGATCGGGGTTATCGCGTCCGAGTCTACTGTCCCTACGGCGATTTGCTGCCGGGAATGGCTTATTTAATCCGCCGTTTGCTGGAAAATACCGCCAACAGTTCTTTCATCCGGCAAAGTTCCGAAGAAATGCCGATCGAACAATTGTTAGCCGCACCAGTTGCTAACGGAAATGACCAGCTAGTTTACAGCAAAGTATTTCCCAACGTTGCCGATACCGACTACGCCAATACCAAATTGCGGCAACAAGCAGAAACAGCCATCAAATCAGTGCGCGCCAACTTAGGTAAAACCTATTTACCCCTAATCAATGGCGAGTATCAAAATACTGAAACAACAGTCAATTCCCTCAACCCTTCCAATCCCGCAGAAGTAGTCGGTACCATCGGATTGCTTTCCGAAGAACAGGCCAAACAAGCCCTTGAAGCAGCAAAATCAGCCTTCACCGGTTGGCGAAAAACCCCCGTCCGCCAGCGCGCCGGCGTCCTCCGCAAAGCAGCAGAATTGATGGAACAGCGGCGGCACGAACTGTCAGCTTGGATGGTTTTTGAAGTCGGCAAACCTGTCAGAGAATGCGATGCCGAAGTCTCCGAAGCTATTGATTTTTGCCGCTACTATGCCGACGAAATGGAACGGTTGGAACAAGGAAAAAATTACGACGTAGCCGGAGAAACCAACCGCTACACCTATCAGCCGCGCGGCATTTCTTTAATCATTTCGCCTTGGAATTTCCCCCTGGCAATTCCCGTGGGCATGACAGTTGCATCCCTAGTTGCGGGAAATTGTACTTTGCTCAAACCTGCGGAAGTTTCCTCAGTAATTGCAGCAAAAATCACAGAAATTTTGCTGGAAGCCGGAATCCCCAAAGGCGTATTTCAATACGTGCCTTGCAAAGGTTCAACAGTCGGTGCTTACATGGTGAAACATCCTGACGTTCACATGATTACTTTCACCGGTTCTCAGGAAGTGGGCTGTCAGATTTATGCCGATGCTGCGATTTTGCAGCCGGGGCAAAAACACTTGAAACGAGTAATTGCTGAAATGGGCGGCAAGAATGCAATTATTGTGGATGAAAGTGCGGATTTAGACCAAGCAGTCGCAGGCGTAGTTTATTCGGCATTTGGATACAGCGGCCAAAAATGTTCCGCTTGTTCGCGAGTAATTGCGATCGAATCGGTGTACGATAATTTTGTGGCAAGATTGGTAGAAGCGACGCGATCGCTCAATGTCGGCCCAGCAGAAAATCCCGGCACTCAAGTCGGCCCCGTGATCGATGCAAATGCCCATTCGCGCATCCGCGAATACATCGAAAAAGGTCGCGCTGAAGCTAAGATAGCTTTAGAAATGCCGGCACCGGAAACCGGTTATTTTGTCGGCCCAGTCATTGTTACGGAAGTATCGCCAACAGCAACTCTCGCCCAAGAAGAAATTTTCGGCCCAGTTTTGTCGGTGATTCGGGCAAAAAATTTCAGCGAAGCGATTGTTATTGCTAACGGCACGAATTTTGCTTTAACCGGCGGATTGTATTCTCGCACGCCTTCGCATATCGATCGAGCCTCATCCGATTTTGAAGTCGGAAACCTGTACATCAATCGCGGAATTACCGGCGCTGTGGTATCGCGGCAACCCTTCGGAGGATTCAAACTTTCGGGAGTTGGTTCTAAAGCTGGCGGCCCGGATTATTTGCTGCAATTCCTCGAACCCCGCACCATAACCGAAAATATTCAGCGGCAGGGTTTTGCGCCGATTGAAGGAGTGGATGATTAATCATTCCTTTGTTCGTAGTGAGGACTGAAGTCCTCTCTCTGGCTGTTAAGTTGGTAGGGTGCGCCTAGCGCGCACCTTACGGGTGGGGTAACAGAAAAAATTTGTGCCAGATTAGCTAGTTATAAAATGGAATCTACGAAAAATCGCGATCGGCTAAATTCTCACAACCCTGCACTTGAAAAGTGGCTGCGATTTTTAATTATCGCCGTATTAGTCATCGGCATTTTCTTTCGGTTCGCCAATCTCGATCGCAAATTTTACTGGATCGACGAAACATATACTTCTTTGAGAGTTTCTGGCTACACCGAAGCCGAAATAATCAAAGAAATTTCGTACCAGAAAATAACCTCGCCTGCGGATTTACAAAAATATCAGCAGATAAATTCCGAAAAAACTTTAAGGGATACCCTGAATTCTTTAGCAACAGAAGACCCCCAACACCCGCCGCTGTATTACGTACTAGCGCGATATTGGGCGCAATGGTTCGGCAGTTCCGTTGCAGCAATGAGAAGTTTGGCCGCCGCGATCAGCCTCCTAGTATTTCCCGCAATTTATTGGCTGGCTTGGGAGTTATTTGAATCTTCAGCCGTAGCGTGGATGGCGATCGCAATTTTCGCAATTTCTCCCTACCACATCATATTTGCCCAAGAAGCAAGACAGTACAGTTTGTGGACATTAACTACTATTTTATCCACTGCAGCCTTGCTGCGAGCAATGCGCCCTGGCGAAAATCAAAATGCTGTCGCCCTCGTTCTTTCCTGGGCGCTTTATGCAGGCACAGCAACACTGGGATTGTACACCCACTTGTTATTTGTCTGCGTCGCTGCCGCCCACGCAATCTACGTCGCAGTTATTGCCAACTGGCGCGATGTGAAAACATTCATTTCCTATTATGTCGCATCTTTAATCGCATTGATCGGCTTCATGCCTTCCCTGGTAAATACTGTAGAAAACTTCAATCAAGTTAGAAGCACAACAGCCTGGGCAGAACAGACAAATTTCTTAAGATTAGTTAGCAGGTGGGTTGGTTCCGTCAGCATAGCATTTTTTGATATAGGCATTGATGGAACTGCCAACGCCGCACAATTAGCATTGCTAATTCCCGTTGGCATAATGATTTTAGCTTTAGCCGGCTATGCCCTTTATTTTCTGTGCCGACAAACACCAAAGCGAGTGTGGTTGATTGTATTGTTATTAATTGCAACAACAGCTTTGTTTTTAGCAGTCCCCGATCTAATCAAGGGTGGAAGGCGATCGGCAAATCCGCGATATTTAGTTCCTTGTTATGTAGGAATTCAGCTAGCAGTGGCTTACCTGCTGTCTGCGAAAATTAGCAGCAATTTGGCAAACTTCAAACAGCAAAAACTGTGGAAAATAGTTATAGTTGCAGTTTTTGCCGCAGGTATCATATCCGGTGGAGTTAGTTCTCAAGCAGACATTTGGTGGAATAAAGGCAGCGGTTGGTTGCGTGCCTTGGAAGTAGCTGGGACTGTCAATAAATCGAGCAATCCCCTCATGATTAGCGATGCCAATATCGCACATATCATGCCTTTAAGTTATTACCTAGAACCAAAAGTCAAACTGCTAATAGAACCCCGCTGTTACACTTCTTGCTATAAAAATCGAGAATTGGCAAAGAAAAAACCCCAACCCCCGCAAATTCCCGGCGGTTTCAGTGAGTTGTTTTTATACAGACCGTCCTCTACTTTGCGATCGGCAATTGAGCAACAAAACTATCAAATAGATCCGGCTGACACTAATGTCGAGCTTAATCTGTGGAAAATTACCAAGAAATAATCTAAAATATTAAGGTCAAAAACACCTGTTGGCTGCCAAAAAATAAATGTCTTGTTCGCTGGCACATCCGGGCGATAAACGACATTTTTGAAAGTATGTCGCAAGTATAGTTCAATAGGTTTGTTTTTCGTGGTAAGCTAAAAGTTAAGAATCAAAAAACAACATCAAAAATCTCAAATGACAGTCCCTGAAATCTCCAACATTCGTAAACTGCTGTGCGATCCAGACTTAGGGCTGATTCCTCACTTAGAAAAGTGCCTGAAAGATTTGCATTCATCTGCGATCGCCAGTGGAGAGAAATTCAAGTTAGAACCTTACGATATTGAATTCAAAAGCTGCCACACCCAGAAGCCTCCCAACGACCAAAAACCCCTCGTCACCCAGTCAGTGTTAATAAAAATTCCCCTGACGGGGAAAGTTCAAGACAAGATGCACCTATATCTGATCGCCACTGAGTTGCAGAACCAAATCGACTCCAAAATTATCGACTGGAGTGCCTTAGAACGCCGCCAATACGACATTCAGGGCGTCCCATTAAAGCAGCCGATCACCAAAATAGACGGCCAGATGAATTACGAGTTAGTATTCGATCGACCAAGCTACTGCTGCATCACCCTGTGCCGCCAATTTGACTTAACTTACGCCGCTAATTTTTAATTTTGCTTGTAGGGGCGGGTTTCACCAACAATATTTAGGTTAATTAACAATCTATAAAACCCGCCCCTATCCCACGGTAAACCCCTTGTACATTTTTCGCATTCAATACAAATCAATGTTGATGTAGATTGTTAGTTGTGTCGGGGCGGGTTTATGTAGATTGTTAGTAGCAATTCGATATTGTTGGTGAACCCCCCTACAAAATCTGGTAACAGTATGTCAAGCCTATTACCAATTCCCAATTACCAATTCCTATTATCAATTAATTCAAACCGCTCGATTCGCAGTTTCCGCAAGAATCCTCTTAATATCAGCAGGAGTCAGACTCGGATTCGCCTGCAACATCAAAGCTACCACGCCGGATACTTGTGGCACTCCCATAGAAGTACCGGAAAAATATCGATAGGGAATCCCCGGTACAGAAAGCGGCACGGTTGAATAAACATCACCAGAATCTGCCCTACCACCGTCGCCGCCCGGAGCAACAAAATAATTAATAGTCTCCGCACCTGCCCGGTTAGAATAATCCGCAAACAAGCCATTTCGGGTAACAGCACCGACAGCAATTCCTACCTCATTGGCAAACCGAGCCGGATAATCTACTTGTGAACGAGCATCATTTCCCGCCGCCGAAATCACGATCGCGCCTTGAGCTTCAGCCGCTCGAATCGCATCCAATTCTTGAGTATTCAACTGTTGGCCGCCCAAACTCACATTTATGATCTTTGCTCCATTTGCCACCGCATAATTAATCGCATTAATTTCATCCCTAATTTTGCCCACTCCGGTCCGATCGAGTATTTTCAAAGGCATAATCTTCGCAGTCGGAGCCGTGCCAGTAATCCCAACTCCATCTTTTTTGGCAGCAACTAAACCCGAGATGTGAGTGCCGTGATTGTTATCGTCCATCGGGTCATTATCGTTGTTGACAAAATCCCATCCTCGGAAATCGTCAACAAAGCCGTTGCCATCATCATCCACCCCGTTGCTAGCTTTATTGCGACCGATCGCATCAACACCGGTTTCCCCCGCATTGCTCCAAATATTCCCCGTCAAATCCGGGTGATTGTAGTCAACTCCGCTGTCGATAACTGCCACCACAATTCCGTCTCCAGTCAAGCCCTGGGCCCAAACTTCTGGAGCTTTAATTAAATCTCTGCCCCACTCCTCGCCGCCCAAGTCGGGAACATCAGGAAAAGTTGCAGTACCTTGAGCTTTAGCAACTGCCGCTGCTGCATTCACCAAACCGAACCCAAAACGAGAGTCAAAACCCTGCAAGTTGCTCGCATTGTTAGTAAAAACAGTTGCCGGGGTTGCAGACAGATTTAGGGAGAAATTTGTACTGCCTTGGTATTGATAAACTCGGACAAAGTAAGTTCCTGCAGCCAAAGCGTTGAGGTCGATCGCTTCCGGCGATAAATCAGGTTGTTGAGAAGAAGCAATAATATCGGTAAAGTCAATAGAATTGTCGCCGTTAATATCTTTAATCACAGCCACGTCAACATCCGCAGTCAAACCGCTGACGGTTAATTTAAAGTCGCTAGCGGCAGGCAAAGTAAAGCGGTAAAGACCGTCTGGCCGGGCGTTGCTAACCGAGTCGGCGATCGTGAGAGTGCTACCCAAAACGCCTAAATCGCGAGCTCGATCGAGTTGGTTGCCCAATACGGTAGTTGCAGAGATGAATGTATCGGCGAGGTCTTGTGGAGATGCGTTAGCTACCAAGCCTAAAATAGCATTGGATTGGCGAATTTTAATTAATGTATTGGAAATACCGGGGGCGATCGATATTTCTTCGAGAATCAAGTCAGCTTCGGTAAGATTGTCAGTCAGTCCGATCGAATCCACAAAACTGTTAAAGTCAGTAATCACGTCTGCAGCAGCCGGATCGGAGACTGCGGAGTCGCTGCGGAGGACAAAGGTATCTGGGCCCAAACCCCCTGTCAGCGTATCTTTACCCCCATCGCCCACTAAAACGTCGCTGCCGTCGCCGCCGTTGAGGGCGTCATCTCCCTTACCTCCCTGCAAGGTATCGCTGTCGGCATCGCCAAACAGGATGTCGCTGCCGGCACCACCGTTTAGCAAATCGTTGTCGGCACCACCGAACAGCGTATCGGAATTGCCACCGCCGAGAATGCGATCGTTGCCGTTATCACCGCTAATTATTTCGGCATCCGACGAACCGACAATAAAATCGTTGCCGCCGAGGGCAAAAAGTCCGTTAGGATAAGGAGTCAAAAAGCCCGGAGTCAAGGCGAAACTGTTGGGGCTATCATCTAAAAGATAGTAAAGACCGTCTGGGCTCGGGCCGGGCATAGAAATGTACTCCTAGCGAGGTATATCGATCTAAATTTTAGATTTTAAATTTAAGTTTGTGGTTAAAAACTCCCTAAATAGTCTGTAAGGCGGGCATTACGCACAGTCTGTAGAGGCCTGTATAGGTTAGGTTAAACTGAGATATTGCACCATTCTCAATTACTTGTTTAGGAACAGGCTTTCCGGCCTGTGAAGCGAGAAAACTCATTCTTCGCTTCGCGGGCCGAAGATCCCGTTCTTGACAAGGGTGCAACATCTCAGGTCAAACAGATTTATTCGGTCATATAATGCCGTGTAAATTAACCACAATTCCGCCTGAGTCCCTCTAAAACATAAAATCTAAAACAGTATAACTTAATCCCAAATTCAAAATCGGGATCGGAAAATGGGAAAACAACAGTTGCATCGAATTCAAAAATTTTTCAACATCGCGAAGTCGCATTTAAAGCCTTATTTGCGCTATGTGATTTTGGGCGGGACGTTTTTATTTATTGCCAAAGCTTTTTTAACTCACTGGCGAGAAGTCGCGAATATCCAAATTCGACCCGAAAGTTTTCCGTTGCTGGCGATCGCCCTCGGCGTCACTTTATTTTCTCTAATTTTTGTCGGCTGGGTGTGGATGTTGATTTTGCGGGAATTCCGCCAACCTGTAACTGCAGCCTGGGCGATTCAAGTTTTTCTCAAAACTAATATTGCCAAGTATTTGCCTGGGAATATTTGGCATTTTTGGGGTCGAATATTGGATGCCAAAAATGCCGGCATTTTTCCGAAAGCTGCTACTCTCAGCGTATTGCTGGAACCGCTGCTGATGGCGGCTGCGGGCTTTTTGATTGGGTTGATTTGTTTTGACAAATTCAATTGGTTTTTGCGGATTGTCGGTTGTGCTGCTATTTTAACGGCGATTCATCCCCGCATTTTAAATCCGATCGTCCTATTCGTAGAGCGGTTGAAGTTATCCAAGAACAATGGAGAAAATTCCAAGGCTGGGGAGGTGGCGGGCGATCGACTGAATTTTCGTGTAGAGTCTACCTCTAATCTAGCTAAAAAAACATCGAATGTCAAGTCACCCCGCCAAATTTATTTGCCAATTAAACGCTATCCTTTAGTGCCGTTAATCGGACAAATGTGTTTTATCGGATTGCGGGGCTGCGGTTTTTTGCTAACGGTAATGGCTTTAACTCCGGTGGAGTTTAGCAATATTCCCAACTTGTTAGGTGCTTTTTGTTTTGCGTTTGTTGTCGGTTTAGTCGTACCGGGAGCACCGGGGGGAATGGGAGTATTTGAAGCAACGGCGATCGCCCTGCTGTCCGATCGCTTTTCTACGGGTATAATTCTGAGTGCGATGGCTTTGTATCGGATAATTAGCATTTTGGCGGATGTTTCCGGTGCTGTTTTGGCAAAGCTCGATCGCCAGCGCGATCGGCACAGTAAAAAAAGGTGAATTTAAAACTAAATATTCTCGTGATTGTAGGGTGGGTGGCTGAAAATGCGAGATTAAGCTGTTCACCATTTAAATCTCAGAGGCTGTGTAAGCAAGTATTGGGTTTCAGGTTCGGAAATACGCAGTTTAAATGCTAAACAGCTTATGTGCGATCGAACAACAAAAGATGTTTGATTGAGGATGCGATATCAGATTAAAGCATTTTTTCCAAAAATTGCTTCGCCCGATCGCACTGAGGGTTGCTAAAAAACTCCTGCGGCGGCACATCTTCCGCCACCTTCCCGCCATCCAGAAACAAAATCCGGTGGGCGACTTCCCGCGCAAAACCCATCTCGTGAGTGACAATTGCCATTGTAATTCCCGTTTTTGTCAAAGCTTTCATCACCTCCAACACTTCTTTAACCATTTCGGGATCGAGTGCAGAAGTCGGTTCGTCCATCAACAAAATTTCCGGTTCCATAGCCAAACAGCGGGCGATCGCCACCCGCTGTTTTTGTCCTCCCGAAAGCTTAGAAGGATAAACATCCGCCTTATCTGACAAACCGACTTTTTCCAGCAATTCTAAACCCTTCAGACGCGCCTCATCCTTAGCCACCTGCTTCACCTTTACAGGCGCATAGGTCACATTTTGCAGCACAGTCATGTGCGGGAACAAGTGGAAATGCTGAAAAACCATCCCCACTTTCTGCCGCATTTTCAGAATATCTGCCTTCGGCGCAGTAATATCCACCCCGTCAATGTATATGTGTCCCGAAGTCGGAATTTCCAGTAAATTCAAACACCGCAAAAAAGTAGACTTGCCGCACCCCGAAGGGCCGATAATGGCAATCACTTCTCCTTTGTGAATCTCAGTAGTTATCTCGCGCAAAACCTTAAGATTGCCAAAAGATTTATACAGGCGATCGACCTTAACTGCTAGTTTGGAGTCTGCGTTCGAGTACATTGGCCCCCCAAGTTAAACTAAGCACCATCAAATAATAAATTGCGCCGACAAATATCAAAGGTTCAAAGTAAATATACTTTTCTGCTCCCACAATTGTAGCGCGGCGCAGCAAGTCTTCTACGCCAATTACTGAAACTAAAGCTGAATCCTTCAGCAAAGCAATACTTTCATTCACCAATGCAGGCAAAATGTTTTTCAACGCTTGCGGCAAGATAATATCGCCCATCATCAGTTTGTAGGGAACGCCAAGGGATTCTGCGGCTTCTTTTTGACCTTTATCTACGGCTTGAATTCCCGCGCGGATCGTTTCGGAAATATAAGCCCCAGAATTGAGGAAAAAAGTAATCACGCCAGCTTGCAGCGCCGATATATTATAGCCCGTAAGCTGCGGCGTTGCAAAATAAACTAAAGTCAACTGCAAAATTAGCGGCGTTCCGCGAAAAATTGAGGTGTAAGCAGTGGCAAACCAGAACAGCGGTTTAATGCTAGAAATCTTAAACAGAGACAGGACGATTCCCCAGATAAATCCGAGAAATGCGGACAGCAAGGTAAAAGTTAGCGTTACCCCAATCCCGGACAAAATATAAGGCAAACTAGGCAAGATTTTGCCAAAATCTAACCCGAACTTGGGCGCTACCGCAGGCTGATTTGCTCGAGCGGATTCTTGGGGAATCTGTCGAGAGAACCACTTAGTAGCTAGTTCCTTAATTTGACCGCTGGCCTTCATTTGTTGGAGGACTCGGTTGAATTCTGGAACTAATCTCGAACCTTTCGGAAAGGCGATCGCCGAACCGCTTGCTTCAGTATTGGGAATTGTGTTAAATTCCAAGTCGGGGTTAGCTGCGGCATAACCCGTAGCGACAGTATCCTCGATGACTCCTGCGGCGATGCGGTTGGATTTAATTTCTTGAATGATATCAGGAATCCTATTCAGAGGAGCCAGTTGCACCCCGACCATTTTTTTCACAGCTTCCTGCTGAATGCTTCCGAGTTGAACGCCTACTTTTTTCCCCGCTAAATCTTCAGCTTTGGTCAAATTGCTGCCTTTATTGGCGACAATTGTATTTTGAGCTTCGTAGTAAAGGTCAGAAAAATCAACATTTTTTTTCCTTTCTGCTGTGGGAGTCATTCCCGCCATCACAAAATCGGCTCTGCCCGCCTGCAAAGCGGGAATTAAGCCGTTAAAATCCATGCCAATTACTTTCAGTTCGTAGCCTAATTTTTTAGTAATATATTTGGCAATGTCGATGTCAAAACCGATGATTTCGTTGCCGCTAACAGCCGTATCTTTAAATTCATAGGGCGGGTAGTCTGGGGAAGTCGCCAGTGTTAAAGTCTTGTTGGCTTGGGCGTAACTGGCGATCGCAATTAAACAAAGGGCGATCGCGATCGCCGCCGCCAGCATTGATTTTAATTTTAAACGTTTCATATCGAACATTGTCCTAAAAAATCCCCTCGCCACCAAAACATACCACAAATCGGAATCAAGTCACCCTTGTAAAGTTTGTACTATAAAATGAGATTCCGTGTAGGTAATTTGAAATTCTTTGAGAACTGAACAGATGGTTTGGTAAGCGCCCAAAGGCATGAGCGCTTACCAGATTTAGGTTGCGTATTTTATGGAGCTGATTTTAGTATGGGAAAGGGCGATAGGTTTTAGTAAAAAGAGCGATAGCCTTGACAAAAATTTCTTCTCCCGTCTATTTATCTGGCAATAGTTCCTCACTAATTTTCTTAAATTTAGGAGATAGTGATAGAACTTTTTTCTTAATACTACCAGCAGTTTGAGGTTGATTATTCATGCCACAATGAGCAATATCATTACGCAACTCTGCCATTTGACTCCAGACACTAGCAAGTTCATCTGCTTGTGGCAAAGCTGCAAACTTTTCATTGCAACGGCTATCAAGAGGAGGGCGAGGATGAGGTCTATTCTGTTCAACTGCATTATTTAGAGCAGCTTCTACATACTTGCGACCTCTTGAATAATCGAACATGGGTTCACCAAATCGCAGCGCTAAGATAGAAACCAACCACTCACGTGCTAAAGTGACCGCTTGTACTAATTGATCTCGGTCAATGTACCATTGAACCATCTGCAATTGTAGCCGCAGATTCTGGCTCAATGCTGCTTCATCTTTAGGATTTTCGAGAGCAAATTGTCCGTACTGTTGAACTACCTTATCTGATAAAAGTGAAAAGGGTTTAGCTCGATCGGCAAAACTTGGGGCAGCTTTTTTGAGAATTTCTTCTAACTCAGTAGCCGATCGCATTGTCTCAATTGGTCGAGTTACACTTAAAGCTAGAGAGATATTCTGAATTGCTTCAGCCGATTTTTTAAGATGGTCTTTAATTGATCTAGTAGATGGAATGTCGCGCAGTTCAATACTCGATGGGATGGCACTTTTAAGTAAAATAGCTAGTGCTTGCCCGTCTCCTATTTTGACAAATTGATTAGTGGCTGTAAGCCAATCAATCATTGATACAAACTCTGATAAATCAATTACTGGTGCAGGTATACCTTCCTTGCTGTTACCTAACTCTAAGGCACCGTAGTAAATAGCTTCGATGGTAACGTTTTTAGCAGCCTTCAAATAAGCGGCAAATAAAAATACTAGAAATGGTAAAGAACGGAGTCCGTGAGTAATATCAAAAATTACGCTATCGCCTTCATCAACATTTTGAGTAATGATTTTAAAAGTTTCCCACATTTCTTCAGTAGTTCTTCCCGTCGAGATAGGAATTGGTTTGATGCGTTCATCGTTTAATGCTTCCAGTACAGGCCAAGTATTTGTTTCTGCTTCTTTTGTTACACAAACCAACATGGTGTCGTATTCACAGAATTTGCGCAATGCTTGTGCAAAAACTTCACCATCATAAGGCACATCCTTATATAGATAGGTAGTTTGAATTCTATATTTTCCTAAAAATGTGACAATTTTAGTTTGGCTCATGGGTAATTTCCTCTATTATCTAAATTGATACTTGTATGACCCATTCCAAGACGGGTTTTAATTCCCGTACCTGCATACTGACTGTATTGAATCAGTAAATTCGCTACATTAGCCAGCAAGGAATCAGTGCGGTAAGGAATTTGCAGCGTTACTTTGCCCACAAACCCGTTTATATATCCTCTCGGCAACTGGTGCGATCGCGTTTGAATCTTGTGGTGTTTTAATAAAACAGCCTGACTCAAATAAGCGATTAATTCCTCACTCCCCAAATAAACAGGAGCAAAGTGATTCCACCTTTCTAACCAATTGCGAAACATCTGATTGGGAACGGGTAAAGCTAAGTGCTTAGAACCTTGTGCGAAAGCAGTCGGAGTTGTAAATTTAAGGTCGAAGCGGCGGACGGGTTCTGGTTCATTGGCTACAAGTTCCGTGTAAAGTTGTTCATAGCTGGTGATTTCATCTTCTCGATTAATTATCTCAAATTTAGCACCGAGAAATTCGAGAGATGGTGAGAGATTCAGGGAGGCGATCGCTTTTGCAGCATTTTCCTGCAAGCCAGACAAAGACAAGGTATAAAACTCATCTGGTGTAAACGTCTGAAAATCTTTTGAAACTTGGTAGAAACCCTGAATTCCTGAAAAACTTACAGAAGGTACAGCCTCACTCCCGACTTCTAATCCTAATCGCCGATGCAACTCCTTCACCAATTCTAAATGGTAAGCGCGCGGCAAAACAGCAGCATCTGATACACTTAATGTCCAGGTAGAACGAATTAGCATGGCTTAAACTTTACCCATCCAGGTACGTATTTGATATCGCCACTAGCACTTACAACAGTCCGCCGCGATTTTGGTGCTTCAAAACCCGGTGCTTTGATTCCGCAAGTATCGCGGATTTCTGCTGTCAGGCGCTCGTCTAAACAGAGAGCAATTGTTGTTCCCAACATTCCGCTTGCCCAACCAACTCTTAAGCTATAAGGGCACTCAGTCGGTTCGTATAGTTCCTGAATATAGCTGAAATTTAAGTCTTTACCTTGAGAGAGATTATTTTTGATATCCTCCCAATAATCATGTTCAGCATCCCATTGCTCTTGAGCGAAATCTCGACAAATTTTCAGCAGTTCATCCAGATTTTTAAACGGTATTTTCATCCCTTCGCTATGAGTGAACCATTGCAGCATTTCCGTATCCAGACTCAGGGTGAATTCAGTCTGCACGTTGCGAACCATTTCGGCATAAATGGAAGCGCGATATTTGGCTTTATAATCTGGGAAGCGGCTGGAGACAATGACTTCAGCAACTATAGGTAAGTTAAAAAATACATTTTTTCCTTGCTTAGTGACTTTTTGGAATTCTAGCAAAGGCTGAGAATCGGTAACTTTAATGGCTCGCATGAAGTCCGTGTTAGGCCCAATTTTGCTTTTAACCGATCGCCCTTGATATGATAGAGCAAAATCAGTGAATAAACTCTCCATGAATAATTCATCATCTAAAGATTTTTGTTTGTGTTTATTTGCGATTTCCCCTCTACCAAATTTTTCTCGTAATTGGATTTCTATGATACTAAGGCTGGCAGATTCTGGGAGTTGATATTTGTTTTCATGTTTGAGGAGGTGGTAGGCGATCGCAGTTCTAATTGCCCCTTTAATCGACGAACCGGGAATATACAATTGTCCCATGCCGTTGCGAATCATCGGACGCAAATCTGTCACCGGATTTTCAGTCCATTTATGACTGACAGCAATTTCAGGAAAAATGCGATCGCCATCTTCACCTGTAGCATTCCACCATTGATCGCCCAAGACATCTTCAAGCAATTTAGTAATATTTTTGCGCTCTTCAATAGTACGAATATAATCGTCCAATCGGCCCCCTTGATACAGCACTTTTGCTAAAGCTTCCCGATCTGGGAGATAAACCCTTTTAGATGTCTGGACATATTCAAAAGGATTCAAGCGCGAGACTTCTGAGCCGATATGTAAAATAGGACTTGTTAGCTGAATCCGCTTTGATTCTGAAGCTTCAGGTTTTTTGATGGCAAGGTGAGAAGTAGCAGTCATGATATTTATTCACTCTTGACTTTGATAGGAAGACTCAAACTAATGCCGCTGCGATAAATTGGATGATTCGTAAATCCTAACGGGGTTACATCAGCTAGTTTGCCGATCGGTTCAGAAGAAAAAACCGACCCTTCAGCAAACATTCTAATTGACTTGCGACGTAACTGATACCCAGAAGGAGAAGAGGATACCCAACCGCCTCTTTCTATAATTTCATAACTTGCCTTTTCATCTGCGATCGCCTCGTTCAGTTTGTGTTCGTCATGTGTCCAAAACAAACTCAAAAGAGTGTAGTAACTGTTGTCCTTAAAATCTACGACTTGTTGCCAAGTCGGAGATAAGGAATCCCACTTAGCTTTAAACTGTCCGGTTCCGCTAGAACGTTCGCCACCTAAACCTTCATCTCCCAGCCACTTCAAGACAGCTTGTAGCTGATGTTCCAACGTTTTATTGACGGAGGGAAAATGGATGAGAAAATATAAGCCTGAATGGCTTTGGCTATCTTGTTGAAATTGTACGATGCCTGTGTGATAAAAGTTTGTTGCTCTAGTTACTCTGTCTATTGCAACTTTGGGAAGTGGTCTTTTTTTGTAACAGGTTCCGTAAGCAAATGCTCTCGCTTGATTTAATTTGCCCTGACTTTTGCCCTCATTAGTATAAGTACCGAGTTCGTCGCTATCTGCAAACCCCTCGCCCTGATACCAGCGCTGCCAAATTTCCAAAGGCAAGTAATTGAGTTTCTTCTTGTAAGTCTTAAAAAAATTCAAATCGTCATCGGGGTAATTGCAGGGAAATCGGAGCGGTTTAGGCAAATAGTAGGTGATGTTATCTCCTATTTGCTGATATATAAAAGTAGAACTGATGCAAAAGGGTGGCTGGTTTTCCCGATCGCAAAACTGTTGCAACAATTCGGAAACTGCCTGAGATCCAAACATTCGAGCATACACCGCAATCAACGCACTAAATAGCGTATCCGATCGCACTCGTTCGCTAGTTTCCTCAATCCCAATACCTAATTCTCCAAAGTGTGCAGTCCCCAAAAATTGCAGTCGCACAAGTTTCCAGACGCTCATTTTGTTTCTCCTGGCAAATTCTTTTGTTGGATGCCACGGCTCAACGTGCCAAAGTTTTTGAGGAGTGCAGATGTATCCTCTGTTTCAAGGATGGGCTCTCGAAAGTCAATACCATCTTCTGTTATCTGCCGATATTGCTCCAAGTCGCGCCAGAAACACTTGAAGTTTTCAAACCGGACTTGGCCGTAACCCCGCGATCCGTGTCCACCCAAAGCATCATCTTCGAGGAGGGAAAGCCCGATCGCGATATTCTGCAAATCCTCTATAGCTTGAGTGACATTATCCGCGCGATCGCCATCAGCTTCCACAGTATAAACTAACTCAAACTTGAATTTTGCACCTCTGGGAACTCGTTCGACTTGGCGGGGATTGGCAGCAGCAGTTACGCGATCGATACCGTTCTCAAATTTCCACTCAGTCATGTAAAGTCCGGTGTCTACCCGCTTAAGTTTCTCGGCCGATTCATCAATGAGATGACAATCGCGTACAATTAACCGTGCCGGAGAATTGCGACCTTTTTTCACCAGGCTGTGTACCACACCATTTATAGGGCGAGTAACAAAACTACCGTTGCTTTCTACTCGCTCCAAACCTTCGGCTTGTGCCCGTGAAGTTTCAACCCAAAAATTAGAGCCGCCAGTAGAGCCAAACAACCGACTAATAGGACAAGTCAGGGCACCTTGATAACAAATCGGCTGTTGGTTAATTTCACTGTATCCATCCACCAGATCGTCGCTTTCATAACGATAAGTATTGCTCCCTCCAGCTCGATTCAAAGGTTTATTGTGAAACCGCTCCAAAATAGAGCGCAATTTGCCTTTAATTGAAGAACCGGGAAGGTATGGAAACTGGGTAATAGGGTCACGGACGACGGCTTTATCTAGACCGCCGATGTCGAGTTTTTCTCCACCACCACCAATGTGCAGCCCTGTCTCTAATAGCAAGGTGCTTTCCAGGCGAAATTTACCGAGTAGTTGTTTGTGTTGCAGCATGATTAATTATCTTTTCCTCCGGCAGCTTTATGGTAAGCAATGATAGATTCAATTAATTGAACCAGGCGATAGAAATCTGGTGAATCTTTAACTTTGTCGATCGCTTCTGACATCACGTCGCTCAGTGGCTTAACAGGATTGCCGCGACGATCTTGTTGGCGAACCGCAGCATAAGCTAACTTTGGCTTTAGTAGAAACAGCTCATCCTCAATGACAGAAAAACTGTCTTTTTTATCTTCTTGAGCAAGTTTGACTTTCAGACGCTTAACAGCATCCAAAAACTTGCGAATTTGGTTAGTTTTTAACTCTTGCTCCTTGAGATATTCGCCTAGTAACTTTGCCTCATTAACCAGTTGGCGAATTTCGTAATTTCGCAACTGTCCATCCTTTAAACTGCGGATAGTTTGGATCATTTGTTGGTCAGCAGTCAAATGAGTTTGTTGCCCCTGAAGCGATCTCTGTTCCTCTCTGGCGATGGGTCTATTAGGTGAGTTTGTCATCGTTTTTAGCGCGGTTAAGTAGTTCAATCCAAGTTGCGATCGCTCCGAAATAAGGTGCATTGTACGGACTCATCAGAGATTTTCGTACAGGTTTAAATTCATCACTTTTCCGAACCTCTTCAGGCAATCGCGCTATGGTGTAAGCTATTTGAGGTAGGTGCAAATAATATTGAATATCTTGCTCCTCATTTTCATAATCAACTTTTCTCCTTTTAGTTTGTATCTCCTCAATCCTTTGCTCTTGCATTTGAGAGGTAAGTAAAAGATTCCGTACAAAACTGCGAGAGTCACTTTCCTCCAATTGATCTAGGAACTTTTCGACAAAAGGCAAGACACCAAATAAACTCAGCGTTCCCTCTGTCCCCAAATATTCTTGGGTTTTAGAGTCAATCTCTGCGATATCTGCTAGTTTAATATCTCTTGCTCCCAACCACTGGCTCCACTTGAACACTTTGTTATCAAATAATCCGAAACTGTCGCGACCCTTATCTTTAGCAGCATCCTCAGCTTTTTCTGCTAACTTTGCAGCTTGATATAGTGGAAACTTTTCTTTTTCGATACTAAGGCCACCGGACAAAGTAATATCTGGGTTATTCCCTGTATAAGCGCGAAAACTTTGATATACATCAAAAGCAAAATCAACTATTTCATTCCATGCACCGCTGACAAATAAATCATCACCTCCTGCATAAATAAACAATAAATTCTGTCGTACTTCTTTGTTTAAAACAAGAACCATATCGGGGAGATTAGCTAGACGGTTTTCTGCTAAACTGTTGAGATAGACTTTAAAGAAGTAACTCATTTGGCGAGAAAGTCCAGCCAATCTGGGCAAGGTTTGATTTTCAGCCAAACCCTCAGCAAAAATTCTCCCCAGTCTATCTACATCCATCCGCAAATAGCCAACTCTAGAAATCCCCTTAGCTTTCTCTGCCATTTCACCGGCTCGGATGAAACCCGATTCTTCTTGGCTGAGCTGACCATAATTTCCTAAAAGTAACGGCACTATATTTTGAGTTTCAGCATCTCGATATTCTTGAAGATTCCAATTGTTGATAAAGAAAACATTTTTCTCCCCCTTAACTTCATTTATCTGTCCCCGCTCAGGTAGAAGGTAATAGTAAGCTTTAGGAAATGAAATCCTAAAAGCACTTGAGACTTTTTGCTGAGGTGGGTGCTTTTTTTCTTGTCGCACAATAGCCTCAACTTTGAATAGTTTACCACCCAAGCGAAACATCCGGCGACAAGTTGAACAAGCCAGTACCGAATCAGGTCGCTCGGTATTTAAGTTTTCTAACTTCTTCACATCATCTCGATGACAAACTTGGCACTTGTCATAGCTACGACGCGGGCGAATAAAATAGTTTATCTCCTCAGCAAACTTCCGAGATTTCTGGGGAGTCAGTTTTTTCGTAACTGTTGACCAGTGCTTAGCAAAGTCTTTTTGACTGACATCTTTAACTGGAAATGTGATGTAGTCAAGAGCCAAAAAGACTTTGCCCTGAAAGTTTCCTAGCAACCATTTGTTGAATTCTCTGTGGACTCTGTTTAAAACAAGTTTTGTGTCTTGAGTAGCAGCCGCTAATAAGTATAAATTACCGCCACCCGAATAAATAACATTAGTACGGGGTAAATTTAACTCTTCCAAAAGCTGCTGAACAATTTCTTCAGTGACTAATTCCAGATAAAAACTTCGAGCGCGGAGAGATTTCAGCGCACCGTCAGAAGCAATGGTGTAAATAAACTTTTGAATTCCAGATAAGTCGCCAGCAATTAAACTGATATCTTGCGCTTCGGGGTCATCTACTAAAGCACAAACAACAGCCGCAGTCGATCGCACCATATCTATCAAAGCAATATTCCGCTCGCCAAAACTGAGACAAGAACCATACTTCTCTAACATCATAGTTAGCAGCGATAAGTTTTCCCAGTCTTGTTTTCCAAGATTTTCTAACTCTGCTCTGACAATTGTCTTATACGCTTCTAAATCGGGAGGTGCTTTCAGCGGATAAGGAATAGGCGGGTAAGAATCATCGCTAGCTTCGAGCGCCTTTGGCGGACAATAGTGTTGCTGATTTCGTTCGTTACCCTCTGACAATTTGACAGCATCAAATAGCAATTCCAAGTAACTGATGTCTGTATTTTTCCATAAAAATAGTTTTTTACGTGACAATAATTCTTTCGCTTTATCAACGGTTTCAGTCACCATTGGCTCTTTTGAAAGTTGACAGTACTCGGGTAATTTCGCCTCAGCCCAATCTGCTAAACTGCAGATAGCTTGCTGGATAACTTGGAGAGCAACTTCGTGTGATGTCATATCTAAAACTTCCTCAATTACCTAGCGAACTATCAATCAACTAAGTCACCCAAATTATACTCAGGATTGTGAGTAATAGCAATTACATATTTTCCCAATTTGGGATCGAAAACTCCAACTGCACCGTAAAGATGAGAAACTTTGTGAACCAAAACACAAGCTACAGGTACAGATGCCGGCCCATTAATTTTAATTAGCCGCCCTCCCGACAATTCCCCAGAATCGCTCATTTCTGCCAAACGAGCCGCTGCATCTCGCACAATTTGGTCGTTTTGAGCAGTTTCTCCAAATCCAATTTTTAACACTTCACCGTGAAGTTCAATCTTGTAAGTAGTCATCAGCTCTTCCCACTCGATCTCCCGGATTATTGCATACTATCGGAAACACCCCCTTCCGATCGCCCTTAAGCTATAAAAAACAACATAAATTCACCAAACGACAGTGAGCGCAACCTTTCGCAATCCCCCCAACCCCAAAATTTTACAGCAGTTAGCCAACGGCTCGATCGACCAAATGCAAAATCTGACCCGCGCCATCAGGTTATGGGTTTTGTTAAGTTGGCTTTACAGCGACGAAGGATATAATGCCCTTGCCAATTCTTTTACCTATGCTGATTGGCGCGCAGCTTTCTTTGGCGAGAATTACAAAGATGAAAAGCAAGAAGATATTGCCAACTATCCAGAGCAAAATTTTGCTTGCAACAAAACAACGAAACAGTGGTTGATTAAAGAGGACGTGTCTGTAAACGAGTGGCGGCACTCTTTACAAAAACAGATTGCAATTTCCGAACTCGATTTAGACGAGGTATTGGCAGAAAAGTTATTTGCTCAAGTTCGCAAATCTCTGCAAAATGATTTCGATTTGCTGGTGAGTCGGAATTGGCTGCAACGAGTCACTGATACTCCTGGCAGAAGTAAGAGTTATCGCCGAGTAGAAACAATACCGTCAATGTTCGATAGATCGAAAGACTCTAATACGCAGAGCAATTTGAGTTTTAAAGCACAGATTTATCTGGATATGTTTAGTTTTCTCGATCCGAGTTTGCCTTTGTTGGCAGAACAAGTTTTAGCAGCAGGAGATGAAAATAATCATCGCGTTTTTTTGTATGTTGATTATTTAGTGCCAGAATCCAGTATCCTCGAAGATGCTGTAGATCAATTTCAGAGTGAATTGCAGGAAATTTGGGAGTCGGGCAACATCGCTCCTTTGCTGCTAACTTATCGCAGCGCTCATCAAAATCAGATTAAAGAGTGCGTTGTTTATCCTGTTTGCATTTACTTTATGGATCGAGCTAAATATTTGTGTGCCTACGGCAGCACCCCGAGGGGTGAAATTAATTGGTACAAATATCGGCTCGATCGCATAATTTCAAAACGTCTAGAATCCTTGGATTGGCAAGATGCTCGGGTTCCCCAATTACTCAAGGAGAAATATCAGGAAAATAACCTGCCAACTCCCAACACAGTTAACGATATGTTAAAGGAAGCTTGGGGCTGCGATTTTTATAAAGAAACTGCACTGATGGTATTGCGGTTCGATCGCACTTTTCATCAAAGTTATATGCAGGGAATCAGCATTCACCATACCTGTAAAGCCATAGAGTACGATCGCGCCGCCACATTAATCAAACAATATACTCCCAACCCAGAACATCGATCGGCACTTTTACAAATCCTCCAGTCTCGCCCAACCGACGATGCTTACTACCAAGTCTCTTACCGAGACACAGACTACTACCCGCTGAGGTGGTTGCGCGCTTTAGGTTCAGAAGTCGAAATTCTGCTACCTTGGGACTTGCGACAGAAAATGGCAGTAGAAATCCAAAAAACTGGCAACTTGTACCAATAGTCTCTTGCCCGATAATTATCAAAACTATTGTGGAAAACTTGCTGATTTCTGTGGAAAACCCCCCTGTTGCTGTGGAAAACTAGCACTAAATTAAGTGCGATCGCTTTAATTCCCTTGATAGCATTTAAAAAATTGGAGGAATTGCGATCGCAAAAACCGCCTTCCTCCTTCATCCCTCAACCTGCTGTTTGCTGGAGATACAGCCTACATTTTTCCTCCTTCCTGCTTCCTCTTTCCTTCTTCCTTTTCTTCAGAATCGTAGCTAATTTGGTCGGACTCGTAAGCTGGTGGCTCAACGTGAATTAAGATGCGTACAGGGCTGAAACGTTCTTCCAAACGGGCTTCTACTTCTTCTGTAATCCGGTGAGCTGTTTCTACATCAACAGCATCGACGATCGCGTGCATTTCAATAAACACTTGACGCCCGATCAGGCCGCGGGAGGCGATCGAGTGACAGTTAACAACGCCGGGCACATCCATTGCGATCGCGTGAATAACTTCCGGTGCGATCGCCATTTCATCCACCAACCAAGGTAGATTTTCCCTTAAAACTTTCCAACCGCTGGTAAAGACCAAAACAGCCACAGGAAAAGACAAAAACACGTCCAGAGATTGCAATTGAGGTATATTCCAAACCTGCCCTTGCCAAACTCCAATCAACCCAGCAATTACCATAATTGTGACCCAAACATCGCTCATCGTGTGCTGCGCGTCAGCCACTAAAATCGCGCTACCGAGACGTTGGCCAACTCTGCGCTCGTAAAAAGTGACAAAAATATTAATCCCCAGTACGAGCAGCAATATCCACAGTTCATTTGGCGATATTTTGACAACTGTGCCACCTTTGAGCAACCTTTCGACAGCACCGCTGAGAATTTCAAAACAGGCAATTCCCAGAAAAGCAGCAATTCCCAGAGCTCCGAGAGCATCAAATTTTTGGTGTCCGTAGGGATGATCGCGATCGGGCTGCGGATTGGCATAATGATTAGTTACCAATCCTAAAATATTGTTAGCGCTGTCCGTGACGCTGTGCAAAGCATCTGCCAGCAAACTGAGGGAACCAGTCAGCCATCCCACGGCTGCTTTAATTGCCATCACCAGCAAATTTAGCAATAAGGTAATTATTAAAACCTTGCGGACTTCGGAACGGTTATCGGCAACCATAAAATCTCCTCGATATCCCGTCAACTTTTCTGGTTTCTAGTTTAAAGCTTATCAAGTCATAAAAGGTTAAAAGTATTGCGGAATCTAGCTTCCGACAAGATTTATATTCATTAATTTAGCCTCGCTTCTTGAGACAAATTTTAATTAATAGCATTCTCGCAGTCCAATTGAGCTGGAATGTACTTCTTTTGGGTTACTATATCTTTTATCATTAACAATTGTATGTTAAATTTCATTGCCCATGTCTCTTTCTCCGCTGACACTGAATTTAGTCGAAGGTTCTGTCTCGTTTAGCTTTTCGCCGCAAGCCGCGCGGGAATTGCAAAGCGAAATTGCAGCTTTGATGGAAAGCTTGAAAGCTGTAGCCGCCAAAACCGCTGGCGCTAAAGCTTCTCCCCAAAAACCGATGGAATATCGGTATGCAGGAGATGTATTTTTGGAAGTTTTCTGCAACCCGAATATCTGGCCAACTCCTTTTGCTGCGAAAGTGCTGATTACCGTTAGGGACGATCGCGTGCGCGTGACCACCGAAGCCGAACTCAGCCGCCTGCGCGACGATCTCGCTCAGTATATCGAACAAGTAGGTTGAGATTCTCAACCTGAAACCCGCCCGTTTGTCAAGGTTAAATTCCCATTTGAATCATTGGGGTTTTGGCTTCAGTAGGGTGCGTCAGCTAGGGTTCTTTTGTTGATAATTGAGAGACTCTCTTCTGACGCACCCTACGACTAATTGCCTTAGTAAGGTGCGTCAGCTAGGTTTCTTTTATCGGTAATTGAGAGACTCTCTTCTGACGCACCCTACGACTAATTGGCTTAGTAAGGTGCGTCAGCTAGGTTTCTTTTATCGGTAATTGAGAGACTCTGTTCTGACGCACCCTACGACTGACATACCCTACGACTAGCCCGCCCGTGAAAAGATTACTGACAAAGGATAGCTATCAGCAGGCGACGCCGACCATTCCCACATTGAACCTGCATAATTCTTAGCACAAAATCCCACATTTGTCAAGACACAAGTCAACCATGCAGAGCGAATTCCCCCACTACAATAACTCACAATTTGAGTTGACTGCGAAACTCCTTTTTGCTGCAAAATAGCGACAATTTCCCCGCTACTGAGCAGTTGTCCCTGTTTGTCCATCAACTGTTTGTAGTAGAGGTGAACCGCACCGGGAATGTGGCCGCCCCGCTGTTCTCCGTAAGGCGTTTTACCTGCATATTCTCGCGGCTCTCTGGCGTCAATAACTGCTAAATTCTCATCTCCCAAAATAGCTTTCAATTCATCCCGCTGAATTTCCCAATTCGAGAGGCGAGATATTACAAAATCTCCAGTTCTCGGTGGATTGTTTGCAGCTTTTACTCGATTAATTCCAGCTTTGATTAAAGCCCGATATCCTCCATTGACAAAAACGGCTTTTTCGTGTCCCAAAGTCCGCAACATCCAGACAATTCGCCCGTCTTCGCCCCACCCTTTCACCGAATCGGCAACGACTATGACAGGTTTGTCTTGACAAATACCAATTGCTTGCAGTTTTTGAGTTAAAACTGTGTTATTTTCGATAATTTTTCCCTTGTGGGGAAAATCCGATTGCGAAAATTCCTGCCAAGTTACGGGAATAGCTGGTGGGAGACGGCAAAACCACTTTAAAATAGGTGCGCGAGCATCGAGCAGAGTAGCTCCTCCTGACAGTAATTGCTTAGCTAAATCTGCGCTTATTATCCAATTATCTGCTAAATTACCCAGTAAATTAGACATAATTTATTGAGTAACTTTGGCTGTATTAGCACCGCAGGCTAAAACCCCTTTGGTATTAGTTGGATTAGCTGGTTTAGTCTTACCCGGAGCTGCATTTATACACAAAATAGTTTGGGTTTTGTTTCCTACCAAAAATACTCCACCCACAAAACTTTTGAGATTAGCTTGTTTCGATACTCCGTAGTTAAATACAGCACCTTTTTTCATCATGCCGATCGAGTAGCTGTAATTGGCTGCGGCTGGTTTAATTTGGAGACCCATATAAACCAATAGATTGGAAACAGAACTTGTAAAGCCTGCTTTTTCAGCATAGTAAACTTGCTGGGCTTTATTCATCGAACCCACAAAATTTTTCGCTTGTGATTCTTTAGGTTTAAGCGTTGGTGAGACTTGAGCTTCCGAGACTGGACTCAAAACAACTGGCAGAGTTAAAGCTGCGATCGCAACTTTGAGCTGCCAGTTGCTGCTATAAATCCTGCTTAATTTCACAGATGCCAGGTGGAATGAGCAGTTGAGCAACATATAATTAAACTAATTGTTTTGCCTGAAACTGTTTCAATGCCCCAGGAGCAACCGTGCCGTGTTCTGTAATAATTCCTGAGATCAATTCCGCTGGAGTTACGTCAAAAGCGGGATTGTAAAATTCGACTCCCACAGGACAAATTCGCGTAGTTCCAACTTGATACAGTTCAACTGGATCGCGTTCTTCAATGGGGATTTGGCTGCCGTCGGAAAGTTCAAAATCAATTGTAGATAGAGGCGCAGCGACAAAGAAAGGAACGTTGTGAGCTTTGGCAACAATTGCTAAACTGTAAGTGCCAATTTTATTGGCAGCGTCGCCATTAGCAGCGATTCTGTCTGCACCGACAACTACTGCGTGAATCATGCCGAGTTTCATGCAGTGAGCGGCCATATTGTCTGCTATTAATGTGACCGGAATTCCTTCTTGCACGCATTCCCAAGTGGTCAGTTTTGCACCTTGGAGACGTGGGCGAGTTTCATCTGCAAAAACTCTTCCGAGTCTTCCTTCTCGCCAAGCAGAACGAAATACACCTAAAGCAGTTCCGTAGCCTGCTGTTGCCAACGCACCTGCATTGCAGTGAGTTAGTAAGTTCAATTTTTCGGGTGTAGCTGGCAGAACTTCTAAACCTTTGTCGCCGATATCTTTACAAGTTTGCAAGTCTTCTGCTTGAATGGTTTTGGCCATTTCTAACAAAGTTTTCTGCACTTGTTCCACGGAACCGCTAGTTTGATTTGCTGTTTTGAGCATTCGCGATATTGCCCAAAACAAATTAACCGCTGTGGGACGAGTGGAACCCAATAACTCCCCAACTTGTTCTAGTTTAGTTAAAAACTCGGCGCGATCGCCCGTTTCGATTTCTCGCGCCCCCAAATACATCCCGTAAGCTGCTGCTACCCCGATCGCCGGAGCACCTCGGACTATCATAGTTTTAATCGCCTCAGCCATATCTTCGTAGCAACTAATTTCGACTACACCGTATTCTTTCGGCAATCGGTTTTGGTCAATTAGCAGAACTCGGTCTTCTTGCCAAGTGACGGGGGAAACGGAGGAGTTTTGACCGGTCATCGATTTCAATTATGTGAGGGACAAGTTTCTATGATGCCATGAAGGCGACTATTCCTATATGTTATGAGGGACACGCTGAATTTGCCAAAATCCCAGCCCTGCGGTTTGAGATTCGAGACTGGAGATTTGAGATTGAAGAATGGCTGGATAACTACCACTCTCTGGGTTTGGAAGTTGCGTAGGGTTGGATTCTTTTTTCACAAAAGTGTACTTAGTAAAAAACCGAACATTAAGTTGTGTAAATTATACTGGCGTTTTTTGAAAAATTTCCGTAATCGGGAACAAGCTAGCTGTACCTGGGGTCTGGTTTTTTTAAGTTGAGAATGAAAAAGTGCGATCGAGCAACTTTCCAGCTCCAACAGATTTACAAGAATCACAAAAATAGATAATCGTAAAGCTTTGTCTGTACAACTTGTACTGAGTTAAAGGCAGGTTTTGTGGTAGCCGTATTTGTGGTGGATTGAAGTAGCGACTATCATCGCACGGAAACAACATTTTGAAAACCTACTTAGGTGCATGGAGCAACAGTAATTATGAAAAACCTACACATAGTCTTCGTAGATTCAGCAGTTGAAGATTGGCTAAGTCTGGCGGTTGGTGTTAAAGCGGGGATGGAGGTAATTTTAGTCGATCGCACGCGGGACGGCATCGAACAAATTGCCGAAGCACTGCAAAGCCGCAAAGGTATAGAAAGCGTTCACATTATTTCTCACGGGGAATCTGGAAGTTTGCAGCTAGGGCAAACTATCCTGAATTCCGACAATTTAGCAACATATCGCGACAGTTTGAAACAGTGGTTTTCGTCATCTGTCAGCTCAATTAAAAATCGATTTGAAATTCTGCTTTACGGTTGCAACGTAGCAGCAGGTAAAAAAGGAGAAGCGTTTGTACAAAAGCTGAGCAAGTTAACAAAAGCTAATATTGCCGCTTCTGTTGATATTACCGGGAGCGCCCAAAAAGGCGGAAACTGGGTACTTGAATACGCTACGGGAGCAATTAAAACAGGATTGGCGATCGAGCCGGAGGTAATGGCAAATTACGCGCACACCTTGGCGACGTTTACTGTTACTAATACCGCTGACGCTGGGCCGGGTTCGCTGCGAGATGCAATTGCTCAAGCAAATGCCCTTGCTGGGGCGGATATTATTAACTTCAACATTCCCGCTGCCGGCGTTCAGACGATCGCGCCCCTGACTTCTTTGCCAATAATTACCCAGGCCGTAACGATCGACGGCACCTCTCAGCCAGGATTCGCCGGCACCCCGCTGATCCAACTCGATGGAACCAATGCTGGAGGTACAACCAACGGCATACTCATCACCGGCAGTGGCAGCACGATTCGGGGACTGGCAATCAATCGCTTTCAGGGTTCGGGAATCTTCATTTTAGGCAATACCGCCACAGGCAACTCTGTACTCGGCAACTACATCGGCACCGATGCCAACGGTACCGCAGACTTGGGCAACGGTGGTAGTGGCGTAGTAGTTGACAATGCAGCGGGCAACACGATCGGCGGGACTGCTGCGGGCGATCGCAACATCATTTCTGGCAACAATGCTTTTGGCGTGTTGATCAATGCCGCAGGTGGCACAGGCAACCGAGTGGTGGGCAACATCATCGGCACCAACGCTGCTGGTACTGCTGCGTTACCCAATACCTTGACGGGCGTGCAAATATCGGGTGGTTCTAACAATATTATTGGCGGAACGACAGTAGCCGATCGCAACTTGATTTCTGGCAATGGCAGCGCTGGCGTATTTATCGATGGTGCCACAGCCACAGGCAACACTGTGCTGGGCAACTTCATCGGCACCGACATCAACGGTACCGCAGACTTGGGCAACGTCGGTTTTGGGGTGGCTATTCAGAATGCGCCCAACAACACGATCGGCGGAAATACCGCAGGTGCGCGCAACATCATTTCCGGCAATAATGCTTTCGGTGTACTCATTCAAAACACCCCTGCTACCAGCAACGCTGCCACAGGCAACAGAGTCGCGGGCAACTTCATCGGCACGGATGTCAACGGCACTGCAGACTTGGGCAACACCTTGACTGGCGTGCTGATACAGGATGCTGCCAGCAACACGATCGGCGGGACTGCAGCGGGCGATCGCAACATCATTTCCGGCAATGACGGTTTCGGCGTCCAAATTCTCAACGCCAATGCCACTCTCAACTCGGTACTCGGCAACTACATCGGCACCAACTCCGCAGGCACTGCTGCCTTGCCAAACACGATTGGTGTAGTTGTAGACAATGCACCCAGCAATACGATCGGCGGTAGTGTCGCAGGCGCTGGCAATATCATTTCCGGCAACAGCAGTCCCAACGCAGGTTTAGGCGTCCAGATTGCAGGCGCCTCTGCAACAGGCAACACTTTGCGCGGCAATTTCATCGGCGTTGCAGCCAACGGTACTAGCCCGTTAGGCAATAGCTCGATCGGAGTACAGATTACCGCTGCTGCAACTAATAATGCGATCGGCGGTACAGCAGCAGGTGAAGGAAATATCATCGCCAACAACGGCAATATCGGCGTAGCTGTTGCCTCCGGTACCGGTAACAGCATCCAAAACAACTCGATCTTCGCCAACGTTGGCATCGGCATCGACCTCGGCAACGACGGCATCACCGCCAACGATGCGGGCGACGCCGACACCGGTGCAAACAACCTCCAAAACACCCCCGTACTAACCACCGCTACCGCCAGCGCTGGCAGCGTCACTGTCGCGGGAACTTACAACAGCACCCCCAATACCAACTTCACCCTCCAATTTTTCGCCAACAATCCCCCCGGCACCCAAGGCCAAACCTTCATCGCTTCTATCCAGGTAACGACGGACGCCACGGGCAACGCTGCTTTCAATCAAACTTTCCCAGCAGCAGTCACCGCAGGGCAATTAATCACTGCCACAGCAACAGACGCCGCTGGCAACACTTCGGAATTTTCCGCACAGCCTGTTCCCGTTGTCGTGCCCCTGAGTACCATCACCGGCATCAAATTCAACGACACTGACGGCAACGGCACTCAAGCCGCCGGAGAACTTGGCGTCGCTGGAGTGACTGTTTTCCTAGACACCAACGGTGACGGCATCCTCGGTGTCGGCGAAACTTCCGCAACTACCGGCGCTGACGGCAGTTTCACTTTCCCCAACTTGCCTGCAGGCACTTACAACGTTCGGGAAGTTGTACCGGCTGGAAGTCAACAAACTACTCCCAACCCACCCCCAGTAATTCTGGCAGCAGGTCAAACGACTCCTGCTACAGTGAATTTCGGCAACCAAACCATACCCACCGTACT